>NZ_JBNCLX010000005.1:0-380192 GCF_049844895.1 Gordonia sp. DT101
GGAAGCTAAGCCCTCCAGCGCCAATGGTACTGCACCCTAACCAGTGTGGGAGAGTAGGACACCGCCGAACACAACTCGAGCAACGGCCTCGTATTCATTCGAAAGAATCGGATACGGGGCCGTTGCCATGTCTTCTGCACGACGTCGATATTCTGTCTCGGGTCCGACGTCCGTCCGGGGAGACCATTCGATTCCGTACTTCTGGCTTCGAGGCATAGATTGGCTGCTATGAGTGATCGTGACCGTCCCCGTCGACGCGATGCGGGTCCAGGGCGACCCAATCGGCCCACGAGGGGCACCGGATCCGCAGGCCGGCCCGACGAACCGGCGCTGCCGGTCGACGTTGCCGCGTCCGATCTGGACACTGACGTCCGTCGGGATCTGTTGACCCTCGACAAGGCGAATGCCGAGAATGTGGCCCGTCATCTTGTGATGGTGACTCGGCTGCTCGACGAGGATCCTTCGCTTGCGCTCGAACATGCCCGTGCAGCACGGCGCCGGGCAGGTCGGGTGGGTCTGGTTCGGGAGACCATGGGCATCGCCGCGTACAACGCGGGTGAGTGGCAGGAAGCCCTGTCGGAACTGCGTGCCGCTCGCCGGATCACGGGTAACACTGCTCTGCTCCCGCTGATCGCGGACGCCGAGCGTGGTCTCGGACGGCCTGCTCGTGCGGTGGAGATCGCCCGCAGCGAGGACGGGCGAGCGCTCACGGGAGAAGAGGCCACGGAGATGCGGATCGTCGAATCCGGCGCCCGAATCGATCTGGGTGAACCCGGCAAGGCTGTGGTCACCTTGCAGTCCGAGGACCTGTCCCCGGGCCGCTCGGGTACCGGACCGGCCCGCCTGTACTACGCGTACGCATCCGCTTTGCACGCTACCGGCCGAACCGACGAGTCGATCACCTGGTTCATGAACGCCGCATCGGCGGATGTCGATGACGTCACCGATGCCGAGCTGCGACTCGTGGAGCTGAGCTCGGACGAGCCGGATGAGGACTCGATTCCGGTCGACGATGCGGCCCTGCCCGGCGAGGTTTTGGTCGACGAGGCGGTTGGTGCCGCGGTCATGAACGACATCACCGACGCGGGGACCTCCGACGTCACGACCTCACGGGCTGCACGGGCTGCCGCCTTCGACACCGGCGCCTTCGACACCGGCGGCATCGACGAGACGGCGGTCGACGTACCAACGCCGGGGGACACCGTGGCTCGCGAGGACACCGTGGCTCGCGACGACACCGTGGACGGCGTCGCGGTGGCAGCTGTCGCCTCGGAGCAGACACATCAGGCTCCGACCGCTGGCACACGTGGAGGCGACACGACGGCGCCTGTCACGTCCGACCCCGTATCGCTCGCTTCTCGCTACGACGCACTGCTGCTCGATCTCGACGGCACCGTGTTCGCCGGGCATCGGGCCCTGCCGGGTGCCCGCGAGACTCTCGAGACCGTCGGGACCGCGCGGTATTTCGTCACCAACAATGCGAGTCGCCGTCCATCGGAGGTGGTGGCGCACCTCGTGGAACTCGGTTTCGAAGCCACCGAGGAACAGGTGGTCACCAGCGCCCAGTCGGCTGCGCGGCTGCTCTCAGAACACCTCGAACCGGGTTCACGTGCGCTGGTGATCGGGACCGATGGCCTCGCCCAGGAGGTTCGCGAGGTGGGTATCGGCGTGACGCGGAGCGCCGACGACCGGCCGGCTGCGGTCATCCAGGGGCATTCACCCGATACCGGCTGGGCTCAGCTGTCGGAGGCGGCACTGGCCATCAACGCGGGGGCGCTGTGGATTGCCTGCAACACCGACGCGACCTTGCCGTCCGAGCGCGGAAAGCTGGTCGGGAACGGCTCGATGGTGGCCGCGGTCGCCCACGCCACCGGTCAGCAGCCACTCGTGGCAGGGAAACCGGCGGCGCCGTTGATGGCTGATGCCATCTCGCGCAGTCGTGCCTCGCGACCACTCGTCGTCGGCGATCGGCTCGACACTGACATCGAAGGGGCGCACTCGGTGGGTGTCGACAGTGTGTTGGTCCTGACCGGGGTGAGCTCGGTGACGGATCTGCTGGTGGCGCCTCCCGAACAGCGGCCCACCTATGTGATCTCGGATCTCACGGGTCTCTACCACGACGCGGACGCCGTGCGGGCCGGCGCCCACGACGGCTGGCACGTCGAACTCGACGGTCCGGCGGCCACGGTGCGCCGCGACGGGTCTGCCAAAACGGAAAGTCTGCTCCCGGCTCTCGCTTCGGCAGTGTGGTTCGCCATCGACGAAGGTGCGCTTGATCCGGCCGACCTGTCGGTGTCCGGTTCCGACACCGAAGTCCGTGAGGTCCTGGAGTCCGTCGGCGTCGGTCGAGTGCGCTAGCGTTGGTCACACCATGACCGAACCGGGCCAACCAGCACGCGACGAGCAGACGACCGGCCCCCCGCCGGTCGGCTCGTCGTCGACCGGACCGGTCCCCGGCCCCCCACGACCAGGACCACATCTGATGCCTCGCTCGGCCGGGGGTCAGACGGCGTCGGAGGGCGCCGAAGGCGAACCGCCCGTGCCCGTCGATCCCGGGACGGTCACGGATACGGTCGCGCAGCTGCTCGTCGAGGTTGATTCGATACGGCAGGCCGCAGGCGACGCCTTCGATCTCGGTGCCCTGGCCCGGCAGACCGAACTCCTCGAACGTGCGCACGATGCGTTGACCACGGCACTCGAAGATGTCGATCCTCGATGACGGGCTGCTGACGGGTGGCCCCACGAGCGCGCCTCGATGCCGAACTCGTCCGTCGGGGCCTGGCCCGGTCGCGTGAGCATGCCCGGTCGTTGGTCGCCGACGGGCTGGTCAAGATCAACGGCGTGGTCGCGGCAAAACCGGCTACCAATGTTGGTCGCGACACCCCGATCGTCGTGCTGGAGAGGGTTTCCGACGACTGGGCGTCGCGCGGCGCGCACAAGCTGCTCGGTGCGCTCGAGGAGTTCGAGCCGCAGGGACTGATGGTCGGTGGTCGCCGCTGTCTGGACGCGGGGGCGTCGACCGGCGGGTTCACAGACGTACTGTTGCGGCGCGAGGTGGCCGCTGTGGTCGCGGTGGATGTCGGTTACGGTCAGCTGGTCTGGCGGCTCCAGAACGACCCGCGGGTCGCTGTGCACGACCGAACGAATGTACGGCGTCTCACCCCCGAAGAGATCGGCGGACCAGTCGATCTGGTGGTCGCGGATCTGTCCTTCATCTCGTTGGCGTTGGTCCTGGGCGCCCTGTCGGCGTGCACCAGGACCGGTGGCGACCTCGTGCCCATGGTCAAACCCCAGTTCGAGGTGGGCAAAGACCGTGTCGGTTCCGGCGGGGTGGTGCGAGATCCGGGCCAGCGGATCGATGCAGTGCTGGCGGTGGCGCGCCGAGCGCGTCAGTTCGATCTCGAGACGCGCGGCGTGGTGGCCAGCCCGCTGCCCGGGCCATCGGGAAACGTCGAATACTTCTTGTGGTTGCGCAAGGTCGGCGATGCGCGGCCCCCCGAGACCGATGCCGTCGACGACGATGTCGTGAACGCCCGGCCCGGCGCGGCGCCGGCGTGGCCGGATAGGCTCGAAGACCGAACGGACGCGACGGGTGGCGCGGCCGAAGGCTCCGCTCCCGTCCCGGGGACGTCCGACGATCCGGCGCTGATCGAGATGATCACCCGGGCCGTCGAGAACGGGCCTCGCTGACACACGAAGGGACCATTGTGGCCATCGACGCGGCCGCCGATCGGGCGGGTCATCGAGAATTCTTGGTGGTCGCCCATACCGGGCGGGAAGTCGTCACGCAGACGATGGACGCCATCGCGCGCCATTGCGCCCCCGCCGGGGTGAGGCTGCGGGTGGTCGATCACGACACCAAGGCCCGCGAACCACAGATCGATGTCGTCGAGGTGGCCCCCGAGCACAGCCCGCCCGAGAGTCATCCGGTCGACCCCGAGCATCTGCGTCGCATCGGCGCCGCGGTCGAGGTCACGTCGGCGGTACCGGCGTCCGCGGAGGGATGCGAGGTGGTGATCGTCCTCGGTGGCGACGGAACCTTCCTGCGTGCCGCCGAACTCGCCTATCCTGCGCAGGTACCGGTCCTGGGCATCAACCTGGGCCGCATCGGATTCCTGGCCGAGGCGGAGGCCAATCGCATCGACGAGGTCATGCAGCAGTTGATCGATCGCGACTATCGCGTCGAGCCGCGGATGACCCTTGACGTCACGGTGATCGATCCGGCGCAGCCGGATCGCCCATCGGTGCACAGCTGGGCTCTGAACGAGGTCGCGATCCTGAACAAGACCAACAACGGTGTTCTCGAGCTCGTCACCGAGGTCGACGGCCGGCCGGTCTCGGCATTCGGTGCCGACGGCGTCCTGGTATCCACGCCGACGGGGTCGACCGCCTACGCGTTCTCCGCAGGCGGGCCGGTCATGTGGCCGGACCTGGAGGCCATGCTCGTGGTGCCCAGCAACGCACATGCGCTGTTCGCGCGTCCCCTGGTCACCAGCCCGCGGTCACGTATCGCGGTGGAGATCGACAAGGGCGGCCGGTCGGCTGTGGCACTGTGTGACGGGCGAAGGCGCATCGACGTCCCGGCCGGGGCGCGTGTGGAAGTGGTCCGCAGCGACCGATCGGTGCTGTGGGTACGTATCGACTCGGATCCCTTCACCGACAGATTGGTGACGAAATTCGATCTACCGGTGACGGGCTGGCGGGGGAGGCAGACCTAGACGTGCTGGAAGAACTGTCGATCGAAGGCCTGGGGGTCATCGAGCAGGCCTCTGCTCAATTCCATCCCGGGTTCACTGTGCTGACCGGTGAGACCGGCGCGGGCAAGACCATGATCGTCACGAGCCTGCACCTGCTCTCGGGTGCTCGTGCGGATGCCACCCGGGTCCGCTCGGGCGACACCAAGGCGACGGTCGAAGGACGATTCCGTCTCACCGACGGAGGCTCGTCGCCGTCCGGGCACCTCGGTGACCCGGTCGTCGAAGAGATCCTGGAGGCGTCCGGCGCCGACGTCGACGAGGACGGCACGGTGATCGCCGTGCGATCGGTGAACGCCGACGGGCGGTCCCGGGCACATCTCGGGGGCCGCTCGGTGCCCGTCGGCGTGATGGGCCGACTCACCAACCAGCTGCTGGCCATCCATGGTCAGAACGATCAACTCCGGCTGCTGAAGCCCGAACACCAGCGGGCCGCGCTCGACACCTTCGCCGGGTCATCTGTCGCCGGGCCGGCCGACGCCTACCGCGGTGCGCGCGACTCCTGGATCGAGGTGCTCGACGAACTCGACGCCCGCCGGACCAATCATCGTGAGCTGGCGCAGGAGGTCGATCGCCTGCGCTTCGGCGTGGACGAGATCGCGGCCGTCGACCCCCGGCCCGGCGAGGACGTCGAGTTGGCTGCGACGATCCGTCGGCTCTCCGATCTGGAGACGATCCGCGCCGCAGGCGCCGAGTCGCGCGAGATCGTCGCGGGTGACGCCGGATCGGTCGTCGAGGGACTCGGGCAGGTGCGGACCATCCTCGAGACGGCCGCCGACGACTCGCTGCGCGATCTGCTGCCGCGGGTGTCCGAGGCACTGACCGTGATCACCGACGTGGGGGAGGAGCTGACCTCCTTCCTGGCAGGTCTCCCGGCCGACGCCGACGAACTGGACAAACTGCTCACCCGCCAGGCGGAGTTGAAGGCGCTGGTACGGAAGTACGCCCCCGACATCGACGGGGTGATCGCGTGGCGGACCTCAGCCGAGAGTCGGCTGATCGAGATCGACGACCCTCAACAATCCATCACCGAGCTCGAAAACGCCGCCGCAGCAGCGCGGGAGAAGGTGCAGGACACCGCCGCCACCCTTCATCGCCGTCGGAAGACGGCGGCGAAATCGATGGCGTCGAAGGTGTCCGCGGAACTCGGCGGACTGGCGATGGGGGACACCTCGCTCGCGGTCGACGTCGCCGTCGAGCCTGCCGCCGACGACGATCGGCTGGCGATCGAGCTCGACGGGCACCGGGCGCACGCGGGCAGCGCCGGCGCCGACCGGGTCGAGTTCGCGCTGCTGGCGCACAAAGGTGCCACACCGCTGCCCATCGCCCGGTCGGCATCGGGCGGTGAACTGTCGCGGGTGATGCTCGCGCTCGAGGTGGTCCTCGCCGAACCGACCAGCGGATCGATCATGGTCTTCGATGAGGTCGATGCCGGCGTGGGCGGACGTGCCGCCGTCGAGATCGGACGCCGGCTGGCCGGCCTGGCCCGTGCTCATCAGGTGATCGTCGTGACGCACCTGCCCCAGGTGGCGGCGTTCGCCGACAACCACCTGGTGATCGGAAAGAACTCGGGTGGCGGACGTGGTCGTCGACAGCACACGAGCACCGTGCGCACGCTCGACCGTGACGAACGCGTTGCCGAACTCGCGCGGATGCTTGCGGGACTCGGTGACTCGGACACCGGGCGAGCGCACGCGGAGGAACTCCTGGCCACCGCAGAAGGCGAGAAGCAGGCCCGCGACGACGCTTAGGTCTCCCCTTTTGCGTGTTACTCATGTGACAAAAGTTGCAGTTGTTACGGCGCGCCTCCCCGTGCTGTCGCGGCCGCATGGTGATCATGGGCGTCATGAAGATGCCTGCCCTGCTTGCCCGTACGGCCGATGAACTCCCTGGTGTCTCCGGAATAGCCAGGATCGACAAGAACACTCGCCGATTGCTCGATCGGATCGGCCCCGGCGACATCGCCATTCTCGACGAGGTGGACCTGGACCGGATGACCGCCGACGCCCTGGTACAGGCCAACGTCGTCGCAGTGGTCAATTCGTCCCGGTCGATCTCCGGCCGGTATCCGAATCTCGGTCCGGAGGTGCTCGTCGCATCGGGCATCGTCCTGCTCGACGACGTGGGTGACGAGGTCTTCAAGCGGGTCAAGGACGGGGCCAAGCTCCGCATCGACAACGATCGTCTGTACGTCGGGGAACGACGTCTCGCGTTGGGGCAGCAACTCGAGGAACGTGACATCGCGGACCTGATGATCGAGGCGAAGACAGGGCTGGTCGATCACCTGGAAGCATTCTCGGGCAACACGATCGAGTTCATCCGAAGCGAGTCGCCGCTGCTGATCGACGGAGTCGGGGTGCCCGACATCGACGCAGATCTCGCGGCGCGGCACGTGGTGATCGTCGCCGACGGGGCGGATCGGGGCACGGACCTGCGGGCGCTGAAGCCCTTCATCAAGGAGTACTCGCCGGTCCTCATCGGCGTCGGGGCCGGCGCGGACACCTTGCTGAAAGCCGGGTACAAGCCTGCGGTGATCGTCGGCGATCCCGACGACATGAAGGCGGCGACCCTCAAATGCGGTGCACAGCTGGTACTTCCGGCCGACACCGACGGCCACGCCCAGGGCTTGGCCCGGATTCAGGATCTGGGGATCGGGGCGACGACGTTCCCGGCGGCGGGAGCCGCGGCCGACCTCGCCCTGTTGCTCGCCGATTACCACGGCGCGGACCTCATCGTGACGGTCGGTTACGGCGGGACACTCGATGACTTCTTCGATCGCTCACGGCGCGAGAGCAATCCGTCGACCTTCCTGACCCGTCTCAAGGTGGGCCCGAAGCTGGTGGATGCCAAGGCGGTCGCCACGCTGTATCGGAGTCGGGTCTCGGGTGCTGCGATCGCCTGTGTGGTCCTGGCCGCGCTGATCGCGGTCATCGCCGCGATCATGCTGTCGAACATGGGGCCCGAGGTGAGTGATTGGGCCGTCGCGCAGTATCACCATGCCGTCGAGTGGGCGCGAGACGTCTGGAACAGGTGATCGATGATCTCTCTCAGGCAGCACGCGATCTCGCTCGTCGCGGTCTTCCTCGCGCTCGCGGTCGGTCTGTTCCTCGGATCCGGCTTCATCGGGGATCGGGTCAACTCGGTCACCGGGACGTCGCGGGACCGGATCGGCGATCTCGAGAAGCAGCGTGACCAGCTCAACGAGCAGGTCAACGCGGCCAACAGTTTTGACGCCGCGGTCGGAGCGCGTCTGATCGCCGGCACCTTGAAGGGGCAGTCGGTGCTGGTCGTCAGCGCTCCGAGCGCAGCGGACGCGGATGTGGACGCCGTCAAGGAGTCCATCGCGTCGGCGGGTGGCCGCTTCGCCGGGCAGATCGCCCTGACCGACTCGCTGGTACGCGACCAGAACGCGGAACAGGTACGCACTATCGTCGACCAGACGATCCCGCCGGGCGCAACGCTGCGCACCGAGCTCACGGATTCTGGCGGTCGGGTCGGTGACCTGATCGGTGCGCTGACCCTCCACCGGGACGGTCAGTCGGCAGCGTCGGCCGGCGACACCCGGCTGGGATTGCAGGCCCTGCGGGAAGGCGGATTCATCGACTACGCCGACGGTGCGGTCTCGCCGGCCGACCTCGTCGTGGTCGTGACGGGCGACCCGCTGGGCGCCGACGCCGGCGCGCAGGGCCAGTTGACGGCGCGACTCGCCGGCTCGATGTCGGCCCGCGGTCAGGGCGGCGCTCTGGTGGGCCGCACCGGTTCGGCGACGGGCGGGTCGCCGATCGCCGTGGTGCGTTCGGACCCCGGCCTCGGCAACGCGGTGTCCACGGTCGACAACGTCGACCAGCAGACCGGCCGGATCACGGCCGTGCTGGCCTTGGCGGACGAGGCAGACGGTCGTACGGGTGCCTACGGCACGGGGCCCGGCGCCAAGGCGATCACCGTCGGTGCCGAGTCGGGCCCGGCCGCCTGACGCGACCCGGGCGCCGTCCACGGTGTGGCGTCCGTCGAAGCGGCACAGAGGTGTTACCCTGGAGTCCCGTAGGTAATCAGGGTTTTTCTGGCCTGGATCGGCCGACGGGAGACGCATTGCGACCACTTCGCCACGTGCATGACACCAAACACATCTTTGTGACGGGCGGTGTTGCGTCGTCCCTTGGAAAGGGATTGACAGCATCGAGCCTGGGACAACTTCTGACCTCTCGTGGCCTCCGCGTCACGATGCAGAAGCTCGATCCCTATCTCAATGTCGACCCCGGCACCATGAACCCCTTCCAGCACGGTGAGGTGTTCGTCACCGAGGACGGCGCCGAAACCGACCTCGATGTCGGGCATTACGAGCGCTTCCTGGACCGCAACCTCTCGCAGTCCGCCAATGTGACCACCGGGCAGGTCTATTCGACGGTGATCGCCAAGGAACGCCGCGGCGAGTATCTGGGTGAGACGGTCCAGGTGATCCCGCACATCACCGACGAACTCAAGTCCCGAGTCCTCGCGATGCGCGAGCCTGGCGAAGACGGTGAGGCACCCGATGTGGTGATCACCGAGATCGGCGGCACCGTCGGCGACATCGAGTCGCAGCCGTTCATCGAAGCGGCACGACAGATCCGCCACGACGTCGGCCGCGACAACGTGTTCTTCCTGCACGTCTCGCTGGTTCCGTATCTCGCCCCCTCCGGCGAACTCAAGACCAAGCCGACTCAGCACTCGGTGGCCGCGCTGCGCAATGTCGGTATCCAGCCCGACGCGCTCATCCTCCGATGCGATCGTGAGGTTCCCGAAGGCCTCAAGAAGAAGATCGCCCTCATGTGTGACGTCGAGCTCGAGGGGGTCATCTCCACGCCGGACGCGCCATCGATCTACGACATCCCGAAGGTTCTGCACCGCGAGCAGCTCGATGCCTACGTGGTGCGCAAGCTGGGCCTGCCGTTCCGAGATGTGGACTGGACCGAATGGGGTGAGCTCCTCAAGCGAGTCCACGATCCGCGGGAGACGGTGACCGTCGCGCTGGTCGGGAAGTACGTCGACCTCCCCGACGCATATCTGTCGGTCACCGAGGCGATCCGCGCCGGTGGCTTCGCGTGGCGGGCGCGTACCGAGATCAAATGGGTCCCGTCCGACGACTGTGCCACCCTCGAGGGCGCCCAAGCCGCGCTCGGCGACGTGCATGCGGTGCTCATTCCCGGTGGTTTCGGGATCCGCGGTATCGAGGGCAAGGTCGGCGCGATCGGCTATGCCCGTAAACGCGGGATCCCGTTGCTGGGCCTCTGCCTCGGATTGCAGTGCGTGGTGATCGAGGCGGCTCGCGCCGCCGGTCTCGACGATGCGAGTTCGACCGAGTTCGATCCGGACACGCCCTACCCCGTCATCTCGACGATGGCCGACCAGGCCGACGCGGTGGCCGGCGAGGCCGATCTGGGCGGAACCATGCGGCTCGGTGCGTACCCCGCCACTCTCGAACCGGACAGCGTGGTCGCAGAGGCGTACGGGACGACCCATGTCTCCGAGCGACACCGACACCGCTTCGAGGTCAACAACGGGTACCGGGACAAGATCGCTGCCTCCGGGCTGGTGTTCTCGGGCACCTCGCCCGACGGTCATCTCGTGGAGTTCGTGGAGTACCCGACGTCGGTGCATCCGTTCCTGGTCGCCACCCAGGCGCATCCGGAACTGAAGAGCCGACCGACCCGACCACACCCGCTGTTCCGCTCGTTCATCGATGCGGCGCTGAAATACAAGGCGGCCGAACGCCTCCCGGTGGACATCGGGGACTACGAGCGTCCCGTCACAGCAGCGGTCGAGGATGCGGACGGCGCCGAGGAACGCGGCGCTTGAGCGGGCCCGATCCCGACGTGCGGGCAGGTGACGAGGCAGCCGGCACGCAGCACGCATTCACCGTCCAGGGGACCCGCACCGTGTACGACGGTGCGATCCTCACCTTGCGGGTCGACGAGGTCGAGATGCCCGGCGGGCGCGTCGCCGAACGTGAGGTCGTCGAACATTTCGGCGCTGTCGCGGTGGTCGCCCGTGACGAGCGGGGGCGGATCGCGATGGTCCGGCAGTATCGGCATCCGATCGGCCGGCGGTTACTCGAGTTGCCGGCCGGCCTGCTCGATGGAGATCCCGGAGAGACCCCGCTCGCGGCAGCGAAGCGTGAGCTCGCCGAGGAGGTCGATCTCGCCGCCGAGCGCTGGCAGGTGCTGGTCGATCTCGACCTGTCGCCGGGCTTCACCGACGAGGCCCTTCGGCTGTACCTCGCGGAAGACCTCCGCGGCCTCGATGCCGCCGAACGGCACGACGAGGAGGCCGACATGTCCGTCGAGTGGGTGGCGCTCGAGGACGCGGTCGCTCGAACCCTCTCCGGCGAGATCGTCAACGCGACGAGTGTGTCCGGCATCCTCGCGCTGGCGGCGGCCGATGCGCGGGGGATGCCGCTGCGGGCGGTGACCGCACCCTGGACCGACGAACCAGCGGCGCTGCGCGAGCGCCGGGACCGGCGATGACGGGTCCCGCGGTATCGGCCGACAGCGCGGCGGAGCACGTGACCCGTTACCTCGATCACCTCACCGTCGAGCGCGGCGCCGCCGTGAACACCGTCAGCTCGTACCGGCGGGACCTCGGACGATATGCGCACTACCTGCAATCACGGGGGATCGGTGCACTCGCCGAGGTGACCGAGAACGACGTCCGGGAGTTCCTCGTGCAGCTTCGCCGTGGTGACCCCGACACCGGGTCGGCGCCACTGGCCGACAGCTCGATCGCGCGGACACTCGTCGCCGTTCGGGGCTTCCACAAGTTCGCGGCGGCCGAAGGCGTCGTCGCGGCCGACGTCGCCCACGCCGTCCGCCCGCCGCGTCCGGCCCGTCGTCTCCCGAAATCGTTGCCGGTCGACGAGGTTCTCGCCATTCTCGAATCGGCGGGGGCAGCAGATCATCCCCGGGCACTGCGGGACCGCGGCCTGCTCGAACTGCTTTACAGCTGCGGCGCGCGGATCTCCGAGGCGATCGCCCTCGACGTGGACGACATCGACGCGACCACGCGCGCGGTTCGACTGTGCGGCAAGGGCGGGAAGGAACGCGTCGTCCCGGTCGGGGGACCGGCGATCGACGCATTGGAGGCATACCTCGTGCGCGGTCGACCGGCCCTCGCGAGCCGGGCGAACCCGGCGCTGTTCCTCAACGCGCGCGGTGGCCGACTGTCCCGGCAGAGTGCGTGGCAGGTGTTGGCGGATGCCGCTGCGCGGGCCGGCCTCGACAAGTCGGTGTCGCCGCACACCTTGCGGCACAGCTTTGCCACACATCTGCTCGACGGCGGTGCCGACGTTCGCGTCGTGCAGGAACTACTCGGCCACGCATCGGTGACCACCACGCAGGTCTACACCCTGGTGACGGTGAACACCATGCGCGAGGTCTACGCCACGGCCCATCCACGGGCGCGGTGAGCACTCACGGAAACGGTCCCGGGTCGGTTGTCGGCGATGCTCCGCCGAATCGGCCAGGTGACCCACTAGGCTGGGTCCTGTTCGAGGTCGAGACGAGAGATGGGAGCGGCGGACACGTGAGCACCCCGGGGGCCCCGCGGTCCGCTGCCGAAGACCAGTACCGGATCTCTGTCGCGCCGTCGCACGACGCCGACGAGGAGACCGAGCACGAAACCGAGATAGGTCCGACCGGCAGGCCCTATCGCGACATCCCCGAACCGGTCCCGCTGGACCGGCACGGCCCGGCCACCGTGGTGGCCGTGTGCAACCAGAAGGGTGGCGTGGGCAAGACCACGTCGACGATCAACCTCGGTGCGGCGCTGGCCGAATACGGCAGGCGAGTGCTGCTCGTGGATCTGGATCCACAGGGTGCGTTGTCGGCGGGTCTGGGCGTTCCACATCACGATCTCGACCAGACCGTCTACAACCTGCTGGTGCCGCCGCAGGCAGCCACCGACGACGTGTTGATGCGCACCAGGGTCGACGGCCTCGATCTGCTACCCAGCAACATCGACCTGTCGGCCGCCGAGATCCAGCTGGTCACCGAGGTCGGCCGCGAGCAATCGCTGGCCCGCGCGCTCCACCCGGTGCTCGATCGCTACGACTTCGTGTTGATCGACTGCCAGCCGTCACTGGGTTTGCTCACCGTGAACGCGCTCGCCTGCTCGGACACCGTCGTCATCCCGATGGAATGCGAATACTTCAGTCTGCGCGGGCTGGCTCTGCTCACAGACACCATCGACAAGGTCCGTGACCGTCTCAACCCGCGTCTGAATCTGGGCGGGATCCTGGTCACCATGTTCGACGCACGCACATTGCATTCGCGGGAGGTCATGTCCCGCGTGGTCGAGGTGTTCGGCGACGCCGTCTACGACACCGTGATCAGCCGGACGGTGCGCTTCCCCGAGACGAGTGTCGCGGGCGAACCGATCACGTCGTGGGCACCGAAGTCGGCGGGGGCCAAGGCCTACCGGGCTCTGGCGCGCGAGGTGATCGCGCGCGACTCCCGTCAAGCATGACCGACGGCGACCCGGTGTCCGACAACGCATTGGCCGACAACGCACTGGCCGACAGGGCACTGGGAGCCAGGTCACTGGCAGACAGCGGACTGGCCCAGTCGGTGGTCGCCGGTGGTGACACGGCCCAATCGGTGCCGGACACGCCGGCGGCGACCGACGAGAAGCCGACGGGTTTCCAGGTCCGGCTGCGGAACTTCGAGGGTCCGTTCGACCTGCTACTGAACCTCATCAGCCAGCATCGCCTCGATGTGACCGAGGTCGCGCTGCACGAGGTGACCGATGACTTCATCGCGTACACACGTGACCTCGGGCCCGAGATGGGCCTGGAGCAGACCACCGAATTCCTCGTCGTCGCGGCGACGCTGCTCGACCTGAAGGCCGCGCGGCTGCTGCCGTCGGGGGACGTCGACGACCCCGAGGATCTGGCGCTGCTCGAGGCGAGGGACCTGTTGTTCGCGCGGCTGCTCCAGTACCGAGCCTACAAACAGGTGGCCGCGTTGTTCGGGGAGTTGGAAGCGGCTGCACTGCAGCGCTATCCGCGAGCTGTCTCGCTGGAACAGCAATTCGAGGATCTTCTGCCCGAGGTGACCCTCGGAGTCGATGCCCGAGGATTCGCCCAGGTTGCAGCGACGGCGATGACTCCGCGCCCGACACCGACCGTCGGCCTGGACCACCTGCATGCTTCGGAGGTCTCGGTCCCCGAGCAGGCCCGTCGCCTCGCCGCGATGCTTGCCATGCGACCCGGTGACTGGCTGAGCTTCGGTGAACTCGTCGCCGAATGTGAGACCGGCCTCGAGGTCATCGGCCGGTTCCTCGGACTGCTGGAGCTCTTCCGCGAGCAGGCCGTCACCTTCGAACAGCCCGAGGCATTGGGGGAGTTGCGGGTGAACTGGACGGGAGACCGAGACGTGGACGATGTCAACATCGACAGGGCGGAGGACTACGGATGACCGACGAGCCGGATCTCGCGGCAGAACCCACGGGACTCCCAGGGCCGACGGCTGGGCCGACGACTCTCGACGCCGAGCAGACCGCCCTCGAGGTGGAGGAGGAGATCGTCCTCGACGACGGCCGGTTGCGGTCGGCGCTCGAGGCGGTCCTGCTGGTGGTCGACACGCCGGCGACCACGGACGAACTGGCCACCGCGGTCGATCAGGATCGGCTGCGGGTGCGCACGATGCTGACGCGGATGGCGGCGGAACTCACCGAGTCCGGCAGCGGTATCGACCTTCGGTACGCCGGCGACGGCTGGCGGTTCTACACGCGGGCGGAGTTCGCCCCCTACGTCGAGCGCCTGTTGCTCGACGGTGCCCGGTCGAAGCTGACCCGGGCGGCGCTGGAGACGCTGGCGGTGATCGCCTACCGTCAACCGGTCACCCGTGCACGCGTCAGTGCCATCCGCGGCGTCAACGTCGACGGCGTGATCCGCACCCTGGTGGCCCGCGGCCTGATCAACGAGGTCGGCACCGAGCCCCAGACCTCGGCCATCACCTACGCCACCACGGAGATGTTCCTCGAGCGCCTCGGCCTCGCATCCCTGACCGAATTGCCCGATCTGGCGCCGTTGTTGCCCGACGTCGACGTGATCGACGACCTCGACGAGGAGATCTCGGCAGACCCGCGATTCGCCAAACTCGGTGGTCACCGGTCAGACTCGACAGAGAACGATTCACCCGGAACGGACGCACAGGACTCATCGACGTCCGTCCCGGAACCCGACGACCAGGACTGATGACATGGCATCCGCTAGCCGAGACGGCACACCGGGCCCGCGCAAGAAGACGTCGCGCGCCCAGAAGACAGGCAAGAACACACCCAAGACGGGCAACAAAGGTCACGGTGGCGCAAGTGCCGTGAGCGATGGCCGGTCGTCCAAGAAGACTCATCGCAAAGGCTCATCGAAGCCGAACGTGACGTCGGGCAAGGTGCGTCTGAACAACGCGAAACCGGCTCGTCACCAGACCCCGGCCCAGGGTCCGGGTGCAACCGGCGCCACCTACGTCGAGGACGGCGTGCGGTTGCAGAAGGTGCTCGCCTCGGCCGGTGTGGCATCGCGTCGTGGTGCCGAGGAGCTCATCGCCGCCGGTCGCGTCGACGTCGACGGGCAGATCGTCACCGAGCAGGGCATGCGCATCAACCCCGACACCGCGGTGATCCGAGTAGACGGTGCGCGGGTCGTCATCGACGAGACCCGGCAGTATCTCGCCCTCAACAAACCCAAGGGCTGGCAGTCCACGATGGCCGATGACCAGGGCCGGCCGTGCATCGGCGACATCGTCGCCGAGCGTGTGATGGCCGGGCAGCGACTCTTCCACGTGGGCAGGCTCGACGCCGACACCGAGGGATTGCTGCTGCTGACCAACGACGGTGAGCTCGCCCACCGGCTGATGCATCCCTCGTTCGAGGTGCCGAAGACCTACATGGCCGAACTCCGCGGTGAGGTGCCGCGCTCGGTCGGTCGCACCCTCAAGGACGGGATCGAACTCGAGGACGGGCCGGTGGCCGTCGACGGGTTCACCGTGGTCGGGGTTCACGAGGGCCAGTCGCTGGTGCGCATCACGTTGCACGAAGGCCGCAACCGGATCGTCCGGCGCATGATGGAAGAGGTCGGCTTCCCGGTGACCAGCCTGGTGCGCACCAACATCGGCGCGGTCTCCCTCGGTGAGCAGCGTCCCGGAAGCCTGCGCGTACTGGGTAACAACGAGATCGGCGCGTTGTACAAGGCGGTGGGGCTGTGAGCCACGACGATGCCGTCGGCACGCATGTCATCGCCATCGACGGTCCCGCCGGCACCGGAAAGTCGACGGTGTCGCGGATTCTCGCCGACCGCGTCGGGGCCCGCTTCCTGGACACCGGAGCCATGTACCGGGCGGCGACCCTCGCCGTGCTGAACGCCGGTGTCGCGCTCGACGACACAGACGCGATCGGCGCAGTGGTGACCAAGGCCGACATCGGTCTGGACGTGCTCGCGGGCGGCTCGACGACCCGCCTCGACGGCGTCGACGTCTCCGCCGAGATCCGGACCGATGCGGTGACCGATGCGGTCTCGGCGGTCTCGGCGGTGCCGTCGGTGCGCACCAAACTCGTTGCGGTCCAGCGTCGTGCGGCGCAGGGCTCGTTTGTCGTGGTGGAGGGTCGCGATATCGGGACCGTGGTGTTCCCGGACGCCGACCTCAAGGTGTTCCTCACCGCGACACCCGAGGCGCGGGCGGCGCGTCGGCATCAGCAGAACGTCGCGGCGGGGCGCCCGAGCGGCCTCGGCGACGTGCTGGCCGGCGTCAATCGACGTGACCATCTCGACTCGACGCGGGCGGTGTCGCCACTGCGACCCGCCCACGACGCGGTGATCGTCGACACCAGTGACCTGACCCGCGACCAGGTCGTCGAGACCCTCGGCGCCCTGGTCCGCGACCGGATCGGAGTGCAGTCGTGAGCGAGCAGAACATCACCGGCGGGGACGAACTCGCCCTGCCGGGTGACGGTACGTGGTCGGACGAAGCCGATTGGCAGTTGGCCGATTTCGACGTCGATGGAGAGCCCATCGACGGCACCCCGATGCCGGTGCTCGCCATCGTGGGCCGGCCGAACGTCGGGAAGTCGACGCTCGTCAACCGAATTCTCGGGCGCCGCGAAGCCGTGGTCGAGGACATCCCCGGCGTCACCCGCGACCGTGTCTCGTACTCTGCGAGCTGGTCTGGTCGCCGGTTCAGCGTCGTCGACACCGGCGGATGGGAACCGGACGCGAAGGGCTTGCAGCAGGCCGTGGCCGCGCAGGCCGAACAAGCCATGCGCACTGCCGACGCCATCGTCCTGGTGGTCGATGCGACAGTCGGGTCCACCACCACCGACGAGGCCGTCGCCCGGGTGCTGCGTCGCTCCAAGACGCCGGTCATCCTGGCCGCCAACAAGGTCGACAGTGAGCGTGCGGAGGCCGAGACGGCCACCCTGTGGTCGCTGGGACTCGGTGAGCCGTATCCGGTCTCGGCCGCGCATGGCCGCGGTGCCGGCGACCTGCTCGACGTGATTCTCGACGTGCTCCCGGAGACGCCTCGTGAGGCGCCGTCACTCGGCGGCCCGCGTCGCGTCGCGCTGGTGGGCAAACCCAACGTCGGGAAGAGCTCCCTGCTGAACAAGCTGGCCGGTACGCATCGGTCGGTGGTCGACAATGTTGCCGGTACCACCGTGGACCCGGTCGACGAGCTCATCGAGATCGATGGCACCACATGGCAGTTCGTCGACACGGCCGGTCTGCGCCGCAAGGTGCGGACGGCGAGCGGGCACGAGTATTACGCGTCGCTGCGTACGCGCGCCGCGCTCGATGCCGCCGAGGTCGCGATCCTGCTCATCGACTCGTCCGAGCCGGTCACCGAACAGGATCTCCGCGTGTTGTCCATGATCATCGAGAGCGGCCGCGCACTGGTGATCGCCTTCAACAAGTGGGACCTGGTCGACGAGGATCGTCGTTATCAGCTCGACAAGGAGATCGACCGTGATCTCGCGCGGGTGCCCTGGGCGCGTCGGGTCAACATCTCGGCGAGTACCGGTCGGTCGGTGCAGAAGCTGGTGCCCGCAATCGAGGGTGCGCTGGAGTCGTGGGACAAACGCGTCGGCACCGGCCGTCTCAACAACTGGCTCAAAGAGGTCATTGCCGCCACGCCGCCACCGCTGCGTGGTGGTCGCCAGCCGCGCGTCATGTTCGCCACGCAGGCCGCCACCAGACCGCCGACGTTCGTCCTGTTCACGACGGGCTTCCTGGAGGCCGGATACCGCCGATTCATCGAACGCCGGCTGCGTGAGGAGTTCAACTTCGACGGGTCGCCGGTGCGAGTGAATGTGCGCGTCCGCGACAAGCGGGAGCAGCGCCGCAAGCGCTGACGTCGATCGCAGCGAATCCGGGACGCGCGGGCGACCGTGTGTCCGTCCCCTGAGATCGGTCGTGCGATACTTCCACTCGTGCTCATCTTGGGAATCATCGTGTTCGGAATGGTCATCGGCGCTCTTGCACAGCTGATCATCGGCGGCAAGAACATGTGGAGTATCGACTGGGGTCTGGCGATCGTCGCCGGCCTTGTCGGCTCCTTCGTCGGTGGGCTGTTGATCAGCCTGCTCTCGGGTGACGGGATCAATTTCCGCGCCAGCGGCATCATCGGGTCCATCGTCGGTGCGCTCCTCGTGACCGGCGGTTGGATCTGGTACAAGAAGCGTTCGCCTGCGAACTGAGCACTCGGCCGCCGGGCCCGGTGCCTGACCAGGCGATTGGATCGAACCGAGGCTCGTCGGCTACGCTCATCAACGCCCCGCTTGCGGGGCAACGGGCTGTGGCGCAGTTTGGTAGCGCACTTGACTGGGGGTCAAGTGGTCGCAGGTTCAAATCCTGTCAGCCCGACCGAATGGTCCCGGGAACCCAATGGGTTTTCGGGACTTTTTCGTTGCCAGAGGCAGTGCGTCGTCGCCGGCCGGGAGTCGGGTCGGAGTGCTCAGTCGCTCGAGTGACGGAGATAGCCATACAGGGCAGCGCGGTAGCCGCGGGTGTAGCTCGGTTCCTCGTCCTCGGGTTCCGGGGGAGTCGCCATCGTCGAGTCCGCGAGATGTCGTGCCCACGCCCGCGGGAAGGCGCAGAGTCGGGCGTTGGCGTCGTCGAATCCTTGCTGAAACAGGTCCGGGTCGAGGTGGCCGTCGAGTTCGGGGTCGACGATCGGGAACGACGTGGGCAGCCGGGTGACGACGCCACCGGGCGTCACGATGTCCAGCCCATGTGGTCCTGGCGTGGTGGTTGTCAACGGACCGAGCGCCTTTCGGCTAGCGAGCGGTAAAGTGTCGCGCGGCTGACTCCCAGGGCGGAGGCGATTGTCGGCACGCGCTGGCCATCGGCGCGCATCTGTTGGGCGACGGCGACCTGATCGTCGTCGAGTGCCCGCGGCCGGCCGACGGACGACACGCTGTTCGGCCCGCTCCCGGCGGTCGCCTTTCGCCGTGCCTGTCCGAGTTCTTCCTCGAGTTCGGCCAGGGAAGCGAGAACCCCGACGATCATTGCACCGGTGGGGTCGTCGGAGTCGATGCCCTCGCGTAGTGACCGCAGTCCGATCTGCCGAGTGGCGAGGTCGCGAGCGGTCGCCAGGACCTCCGGGGTGGTGCGGCCGAGTCGATCGAGTCCGACGACTACGGCGGTGTCGCCGGGACGTGCGTAATCCAGCAGGGCAGTCAATCCGGGGCGTGGTTGCGTGGAGACCGAGACGAACCCGTCGCTGTAGATCCGGCCGGGTTCGATCCCGTCGGCGGTCAGGGCGTCGATCTGGTCTTCGAGCGTCTGGCTTCCGGCGCCCGCGCGGGCGTAGCCGAGAGTCATGCCCACGTATCTGCTCGCGGTGGACGGCTGCATGGCGAATACCGTATCTCATAATGTCGCAAAACGGCGTTGCGCCACGACGTGATTGTGAGAGTTCTGTGTTCGACCACCATGACCAGTGCAGGATAAGTGAAATATATGTGTTTCGAGTTATGCGACGACGGTGATTTGAGACATGGGTGATATGAGATTTCGGTGCGGTGAGTCCAGCGCGCGGTAGGGTCGGAGGCGCGTCGAACGGTGAGCGCGTGATTCGGACGGAGGTGCGTCCATGAGCGAGGAGCAGGCGACCGAGGGGCATGCGGCGAGCGATCCGTTGTCGGATTTCGTCGATGAGATCTTGCGACGACACTTCGGCCCGGAGTACAAGTCTGCCGCGAGCATGGATCATCAGGACGTCGAGCGGTTGCTGACCGACGACACCCGGCGACGAGTGGAGGAGGCCCGCAACGCCGCGATGGAGTGGGGGCGGACCGAGATCGTCGGCGAGGTCGCGATCGCGTCGGATCGCCTCGTGATCACCTCACACGGACTGGTGTACGCCGCGGGCATGAGCGCTCCGGGGGTGCAGACGCACCGGTACTACCTCGCCACGCCGATCGAGCTCTTCGAGTCCATCGTCGGGCGCGTCGATGCGGCGTCGCTGGAGCAGAGGTCGGTGGCGGCGGTCGACGACCGGTTCGGTCACGAACTCACCTATCCCTGGCCGCTGGACACCGGGCTGCGGCACCTACTCGATGCGCATCAGGCGCTGCACCTGGATCTGTCCCACCTGACCGCCCGTCGATGGCGAGAAGGGTAGCCGGGTCCCCGGTGACCGACGCGACCTCACGACGCCGTTGGTCGCGATGCCGGCGACGGTGGTTGCCGCGGCCGGCATGGTCGCCGGCAAGGTCGACGGAGTGGGACCGGAGGGCGCGAAGGTCGACAGCATCACCCGGATCGTGACGCCGGGCGGGCTGATGATCGAAGCCGAGTTGTCTGACACGCGTTCGACATTCGTTCGGCCGATCGACGGGAGTCCCGCATCGAGCCCGGTATCCGTCGGCTACCACGACCGCGCCGTTCGCATTCGAGCACTGGTCCCGCGGTCAGTCGCGGTGGGCGACCAGCCCCCTGTCCGGAACCTCTCCGTGCAGTCGGCGGGCGATCTCGTCGAGCATCTGATCGACGTCGGCGTCATTGCTGCCCGGATAGTCGGCGACGAATGTCCTCAGCTGCTCGCGCTGTGCTTCGAGTAGTCGATCGGCCTCGGCGGAGCCTTCCGGGGTGATGCTGACCAGATCGTGGTCGATGGTGACCATGCCACGGCGTGCCAGTGAGCGAGCCGTCTCCTCGACGCTCGAGAACGGTGTCTCCGACACCGAGGCCATCGCGTACATGTCGCGGGACGTCTCCTCGGCGACCCGACTTACCATCCAGGCCTCGCCGCGGGACAGCGAACTGTCGGCGGTTTCCACCACGAGTTCCCAGATGTGCAGGCGATCCTCGCGGGCGAGGGTGCGCCAGACCTGCAATCGCAGTTCTTCCAGCGATGTCCGTTCGGTGGGTATCCCGAACGACTCGCCGGGATCGGGCGTGCGGGTGACCTTGCGCAACTCGACTTCGGGGAGCAGCCATGCCAGTGCGAAGGCGATGATGCCGACCGGGATCGCGACCAGGAACACGACCTGGAACGCATCGGTGAATCCGCCGAGGAACCAGGACTGGACGTCCGGCGGGCACGACGGCAGGCTCAGCGACGACGCCTCGAGGACCTCGGCCGAACAGGGGCCTCTCGCGCCCGGCGGTGGGCCACTGGTCAGGTGCGAGTCCAATTGACTGTTGAAGACGGCGCCGAAGACCGCCACACCGACCGACGCGCCGATGGTGCGGAAGAAGGTGGCGCCGCTGGTACCGGTCCCCAGATCCCGGTATTCCACCGCGTTCTGCACCGCGAGTACCAGAACCTGCATGACCAGACCGAGACCGACACCAAGGACGAACAGATAGACGCTGGTCATCACGTCCGAGGTGGACTCGTCCATCGTCGACAGCAGATACAGCCCGACGGTGAAGACGGCGGTGCCGATGATCGGATAGATCTTGTATCTGCCGTTGCGGCTGATGAGTTGACCGCTGGCGATCGAGGTCAGCAAGAGACCGATCATCATCGGGACCATCCGAAGGCCGGACGAGGTGGCCGACGCGCCCTGCACCGTCTGCAGGAACAGCGGGAGGAAGGTGATCGCACCGAACATGGCGAACCCGACGACGAAGCCGATCGAGGACGCGATGGCGAAGACACGGTTCGTGAGCAGCCGAACGGGCAGAACAGGTTCGGGCGCGCGCTTCTCGACGACGACGAAGGCGATGATCGCGAGGATCGCGAGGATGACCAGACCGATGATCTTGGGGGATCCCCAGCCCCACAGTGAACCGAAGCTCGTGGCGAGCACGATGCACGTCGCGATCAGCGCCAGCAGGAAGATCCCGAGGTAGTCGATCTTGGGTTTGGCGTTGGCCACCGTGGACGGCAGTACCAAGATCACCGCGATCAAGGCGACGATGCCGATGGGCAGGTTGATGTAGAACACCCAGCGCCAGCTGAGGTTGTCGACGAAGAAGCCGCCGAGCAGTGGTCCGGCGACGCTGGCGACGCCGAAGACCGCGCCGAAGAAACCCTGATAACGGCCGCGTTCACGCGGTGGGACGACGTCGCCGATGATCGCCTGCGCCAACACCATCAGGCCGCCGGCCCCGACACCCTGGAGTGCTCGGTAACCGATCAGTTCGCCCATCGACATCGCGGTGCCACAGAGCGCCGAGCCGACGAGGAAGATCACCACGCAGCCGATGAAAAGATACTTGCGGCCGTAGAGGTCGCCGAGCTTTCCCCAGAGCGGCGTGGTGGCCGTGGTCGCCAACATGTATGCGGTGACGACCCAGGTCAGATGTTCGGCGCCACCGAGATCGTTGACGATCGTCGGGAGCGCTGTCGCCACGATCGTCTGATCGAGTGCTGCCAACAACATCGCCAGCATCAGTCCGCCGAAGATCGACCAGATCTTGCGTTGATCGAGCTCGCCGGCAGGAGCCTCGCCGGGCCCGGTGGTCGCCGCAGGTCCATTCGTCATCGGCAGTCCTCGCGTCGTCGGCAGGTTGACCGTCCCAGTGTCGCAAGAACACACGGTGGATGTGGGATTTCTGGCCGTCGCCGAGCCTCGTGGTGAAGAGTGTCGGTCGGGGACCGTCGACTCGGAGCAGGTTTGCGATCGGATCGGGAGCCGGGTTCACTGCAGGGGTGATCATGACCCGACTTCGGGGAGTCGTGGCCGCGAGCGTGCTCGCCGCCCTGCTCGGCTCCGCTTTCGCCCCCGCCTCCGCCGCCCCCGCCTCCGCCGCTCCATCGAATCCATTGACACCCAACCGGACCGCACCGGACGGGCGATGTGTCGTCGAGAAAGACGATCCCCAGGCAACAGTCGATGCACTGCAACATCGGTGCACGAGTCGGCAGATCCTCGATCTGTTCGCCTCGGCGAAGGTCGGCGATGTGCCGACCGGGCGGAAGGCGATCGCGCTCCTGCCCGCTTTCCAGGCCGGCGGACGGCTCCTGCCGTATGGCGTCGCCCGCACCATGACCACTGCGCAGAGCACGCTCGGTGACTCCCTGACCTTCACGACCGGACCCGGTGGCAAGCCGTGGGTGTACAAGAACTACATCTGGGGACGCGACGCCGGCGGCCCGCTCACCTCGGGTCTTTCACGGCTGGACCGCAAACCGGTCTGGACCGCGGACTTCTCCCGGGATTTCGCGGGTGTCCCGATCAGCATCCACGAGTACCGACAGCTCACCCCGGGCGTGTGGATCGGGCGTGACATCGGCGGAGGTTCGTCGACGTCGTCTCGGCCGACCGGCGGGGCCATCGCCGTCAGCTGACCCGACGGTCGATCAGCCGAACGTGCGACCGAGGTGTTTGGTCATCGACGTACAGTCACTCACCGGACCGCGATAGCCGAGGTATCCGTCGGGGCGGACGATGAACACGGTGTCGCCGTCGGGCCGGTAGGCCGCGGCGAACCGCCCGTCGACGTCCCGGATGAGAGGCAGTTCCGTACTGGCCACCTGGGCCTCGGGGGAAGCCACCAGGTACACATCGAGGTGCCCGCGGGTCGCGCCGGTGGCGTCGGCGGCCAATGTCTCGAACACCGCTACGTCGGCGGGACCGGCGGTGTCTCCCGCGTAGAGGATCGCGGTGTGGTCCAGTCGGCCGAGGAGCGAGTAGAGGCGGATCGGGAAGTTGACCACCTCGCGCGCGAGCCCGGCCGCATCCGGCGCGCGTTCGCCGGGTTGCGGCCCGGTGGCATCGGCCACCGCGACCGCGACGATCGGGCTGTCCGCATAGCTCAGGAGCAACTGCGCCTCACGACGCATGACGTAGCCGGGATCCGAAGAATCGGTGCCGATGCCATCACGCGCGCTGCGGACCGTCCGGCCCACCACTTCCTCGCCGATCGGCCGGCGTTCTGCGTCATAGCTGTCCAGGAGCCCGTCGGCCGCGACACCATCGATCGCCAGTGCGAGCTTCCAGGCGAGGTTGTGGGCGTCCTGGATTCCGGTGTTCATCCCCTGGGCACCGGTGGGCGGGTGGATGTGCGCGGCATCGCCGGCGACGAACGCCCTTCCCCGGGAGTAGGCATCGACGATCCGGTGGCTGATCCGGAAGACCGAGGACCATCGGAGGTCGGATACCGTCGCCGGTTCGGGCGAGAGGCGGTCGACGACGGCCTGGATGTGCGACAACTCCGGTGTACGAGTGCCCTCGAACCCGTGCGCCACACCGTCTGCCGACGACGAGGGGCCGGTCGACAATTCATCGGGGACCAGCATCGACAGGCGATACCGTCCGCGGCCCGGGAGGGGGATACAGACGAGCAGATCGTCGGTGACGCCATCGGTCTGGTGCATGGACCGGACGCTGTACCCGCGCGGCTGCGACCAGTCCACCACCACGTCTCCCAGCATGTACTGCTCGTCGAACGCCGCCCCATCGAAGGTGAGACCGAGGGTCTTGCGCACGATGCTGTGCGCCCCGTCGGCTCCGATGAGGTAGGAGGCCCGCGTGGTCTCGTCGCCGCCGGGCCCGGTCAGCGTCGCCGTGACCCCGTCGGGGTCCTGCTCGAAGCCGGTGAGGCGGAGCCCGCGTTCGATCCGCGTGTCGAGTGCGGTCAGCCGCGCTCGGAGGACTCGCTCGGTCTCGTACTGCGGGATCGAGTGGAACCGGAACGGCACGTCGGCAGGCAGCGTGAGGTCGACCCGCATCACCTCGGTGCCGTTGACGAAGACGATCTGTCCGCGCATCTCGACGCCGGCGTCGAGGATCTCCCGGAGAACGCCCATGCCCTCGAACACCTCGAGCGTGCGGGCCTGCACCCCCACGGCCTTCGCGTACTGCGGTGGTTCCAGCAGTGGGTCGACGATGCGAACCCGTACCCCACGTCTGCGCAACTCGATCGCGGCCGTCAGGCCGATCGGTCCCGCGCCTGCGATGAGAACGTCGGCGTCGTCCATCTGTCCTGACCTCCGGGGATCGAAGCGGCAGACCGATTATCGCCCCGCGGCACCTGTCCGCGGGCGGTTTGTCCCATCTGGGGTCGACTCGGCTCACACCCCGTGGAGCCTGCGGATTGTTGTCCGAAGACTTCGGTAGGGTCCTGCGAGTGAATTCGAGCTCAGCTGTGAAGTCCGTGAACACACGCCTCGCCGAGGAATTGTCGGTCGGGGAGGGGCAGGTCGCCGCCGCGGTGCGGCTGCTCGACGACGGCTCGACCGTCCCGTTCATCGCCCGCTATCGCAAGGAGGTCACCGGGAGTCTCGACGACGCCCAGCTGCGGACGCTCGACGAGCGCCTGCGGTACCTGCGCGAACTCGACGAGCGACGCGACGCCGTTCTCGCGTCCATCGACGAGCAGGGCAAGCTCACCGACGAACTCCGATCCGCGCTGTTGGCCGCCGAGACCAAGGCTCGGGTTGAGGACATCTACCTCCCGTACAAGCCGAAACGACGGACAAAAGCACAGATCGCGCGCGAAGCGGGCCTCGAGCCCCTCGCCGATCGGCTGCTGGCGGATCCGTCCAACGTCCCCGACGAGGCGGCGGCGGAGTTCGTGGGCGAGGGGGTCGCCGACGCGACCGCTGCGCTCGACGGCGCCCGACAGATCCTGGTCGAGCGCGCATCCGAAGACGCCGAGCTGGTGGGTGCGATCCGTGAGCGGTTCTGGGCCGACGGCTCCATGCGCACCGCCGCGCGGTCCGAGGCCGCCTCGACCTCGCCCGCGGCCCAGAAGTTCCGGGACTACTTCGATTTCGCCGAGCCGCTGGAGTCGATGCCGTCGCACCGGGTGCTCGCGGTACTCCGTGGCGAGAAGGAGGATGCGCTGACGCTGACCCTCGACGGCGGTGAGGACGACGGCTACCAGGCTATGGTCGCGGCGACCCTGGGTATCGACGGGTCGAATCCGGGACCGGCGACGCCGTGGCTGGTGGGTACCGCGCGGTGGGCGTGGCGCACCAAGCTGATGGTGTCCGCGTCCATCGAGGCGAGGGTCCGGCTGCGCCAGCGTGCCGAGGCCGACGCCGTGACGGTGTTCGCCACCAATCTGAAGGATCTTCTGCTGGCCGCGCCCGCGGGTACCCGGCCGACGCTCGGCTTGGATCCGGGCTTCCGTACCGGGGTCAAGGTGGCGGTGGTCGACGGTACCGGGAAGGTTCTCGACACCTGTGCCATCTATCCCCATCAGCCGCAGAAGCAGTGGGATCAGTCCAAGGCCACCCTCGCCGCACTCGTCGCGCGGCACGGGGTGGAGCTGGTGGCGATCGGCAACGGCACGGCCTCGCGTGAAACCGATGCGCTGGCAACCGAACTGATAGACGACATCCGGAAGGCGGGCGCGCAGGCGCCGGCCAAGGCGATCGTCAGCGAGGCCGGTGCGTCGGTGTACTCCGCGTCGGAGTACGCGTCGCACGAGCTGCCTCAGCTCGACGTGTCGCTGCGCGGCGCGGTGTCCATCGCGCGTCGCCTGCAGGACCCGCTCGCGGAGTTGGTGAAGATCGACCCCAAGTCGATCGGTGTCGGTCAGTATCAGCACGACGTCACCCCGGGCACCCTTGCCCGCAGTCTCGACGCCGTCGTGGAAGACGCCGTGAACGCCGTGGGTGTCGACCTGAACACGGCCTCGGTGCCCCTGCTGTCCCGCGTGTCGGGTGTCACCCCGACACTGGCCACGGCGATCGTCGCCCACCGCGACAGCATCGGGCCGTTCCGCAGCCGAGCCGGATTGCTCGACGTATCGCGCTTGGGCCCGAAGGCATTCGAACAATGTGCGGGCTTCCTACGGATCCGGGGCGGCGACGATCCGCTGGACTCGTCGGGGGTGCACCCCGAGTCGTACCCGGTGGTCCGGCGCATCCTGGATCGGTCCGGCCTGGCGATTGCCGAACTCATCGGTGACGAACGCGCACTACGCGGTCTACGGCCGGCCGATTTCGCCGACGAGCGCTTCGGTCTCCCGACCGTGACGGACATCCTCGCCGAACTCGAGAAGCCGGGGCGTGATCCGCGTCCCGCGTTTGCCACCGCGACGTTCGCCGCGGGCGTGGAGAAGGTCGCACACCTCGAACCGGGGATGGTGCTGGAAGGTGTGGTCACCAACGTCGCGGCGTTCGGCGCCTTTGTCGACGTCGGTGTCCATCAGGATGGTCTGGTTCATGTCTCCGCGATGTCGGATCGGTTCGTGTCGGATCCGCACGAGGTGGTCCGCTCCGGACAGGTGGTGCGGGTCAAGGTCATCGAGGTCGACGTGGATCGCCAACGTATCGGTCTGAGTCTGCGGCTCGACGACGAGGCCCGCGGGAGCGGACGTGCTCAGCAGGCAAAGTCGGGCGGAGGTGATCGGAAGCCCGACCGCGCAGGACAGCCCGGCGGTCCGCGCGGGAACCGGGCACAGAAGAACGGCCGTCGCGACAACTCCGGTCGAGGACAGCGTGAGCGGCCGAGCGGGTCGATGGCCCAGGCGCTGCGCGAAGCCGGATTCGGTCGCTAGCCGAACACCTGCTTCAGGGACGCACGCCGGGCACTCGACTGAGGTTTGTCTTCAGGAGCATCACGTTGTAGTCGCTCCAGCGCGATGCGTTGAAGTACAGGTCTGGGGAATTACCCTGTAGCGCAGGGGAGTCGGGCAGCATCATCGGGCCGTACAGCACCACGGCGCCCGTGGGGACGAGAGTGCGCGGTGCGCTCCACGGGCCCTCGGGATGGTCGGCGGTACGGAGCCGGATGTCGTTCTGGCCGTCGAGCATCACGTACTTCTTCAGGTACGGGCTCCAGGCCACCGACAATTCCGTCACGGGGGCGGGTACGACGATCGCCGATCCGTCGTCGGGGATCTGGGCGATGTCGTCGACCCACTTGCGGGTCGCGCCGGCCCAGTACTGGTATCGATCGACGGCGAGGATGTCCTCGGGTTTGAACCTGGCGAGGAAGGCGGCGCCGAATCTGCCGTTGGGCGTGCCGAACTGGTAGACGTACCCGTTCTCGTCGACCGAATCCGGCCGGCCGCGGACGTACGCGCCCTGCTGGAACTTGCCGTTGTTGTACTCGACCGGGGCGAGATTTCCGGGCAGCGCGAGCGAGACCGGCGCATTGACCAGGATCGTGCTCTGATCGGTCGTCCAGGTCTGTCCGTTGTCATCCGAGTAGGCGACCGCGGAGAAGTTGGTGACCCAGTTTCCGGCGGTTCCCCAGGAGCGGACCGACATGTAGTTGATGTACTGGCGGAACCCACCGGCATGCGGCAGTGCGATCGCGGCGGTCGGGATGGTGGTCACCTCGACATTGCTGATCCCGAGCGCCGGGATGAGCTGCTGCGCGAAGTTCGGCTGCCCGGGCGCGATGACCGACCCCGAGGACGCATCCCCGGCCACCCCGTTCGGGACGCGGATCCCGTCGGTGAGCTGATTGTCGTCGGTGCGAAGGAGCACGTTGTGGCGCCACTGCTGACCGGAGACATTGCAGTTCCCGAACGTGTCGCCGAACGCCATCAGTGTCTGTCCACGTCCGTTGTCCCAGCTGATACCGAGGTCGGTGCCGCTGATCCCGAAACGACTGAACGTGCGGTTACTGCTGAGCGGTCCGGTCACCCAGCCGATCGTGCGGCTGCTGGATCCGATGAACGGGATCAGGGGGCCTTGTGGGCCGATGTTCGGAATATTCGAACTGCCCGACGACCCGCTCGACCCGAGGGAACCGCTGGACCCGAGGGAACCACTCGAGCCCAGCGAACCGTTGCCGAGAAGACTCGACCCGAACCCACCGTTGCCGCAAGGAGCCGCGTCGGCGGCGCCGGCGCCATGGGTCATCGCCAGTATCGATGCCGAGGCGGCCAGGGCACCGACGAGCACAATCCGAACACTCTGCGTGAGGCGTCGCCGCACGTCTACCTCCAGGAGCGATGGATGTCACCAATGTGACTGATGAGGTAATTGTGACGCATGTGACTCAGGATCACGCCACGAGCCGGTCACGATCGGATATCGCCTCGCAGCGGCGGTCGGGATCAGACGAGACCGGTCACGGCTGCGCGGAGGGCGACGAGATCTCGCTCGACGGCCATGCAGTCGGCCGTGAACTCGTCCTCGGTCAGGTCGCGCTGCCGGACGGTGAAGACCACCTCGGAGCCGTCCGGATGACCGGTGACCCGCAACGGGTTGGCGACCACCGTGCCATCGGGGAGGGTCACGTCGTGATCGAGGATCCCGTACTGATTCGGCGGGGCGAACCGCACAATGACCTCGCCCATCGGCGATGCGGCGACCAGCGCATCGCCCTCGCGACGGACGCCTGCGGCCAGGCCCGCCGCCCACGTGGGGAGATTCGCCGGATCGGCCGCGAACGCGTAGACCTCCGCTGCCGGCGCCGGTATGACGACGGACATGTGCCGGCTCTGCATCTCGCTCATGGGCGAGAGCGTAACGCCGGATTAGTGTGTGATTCATGCCCATCCTGAACAAGGACATGACGGTGTGCATCTCACTCGCCGGCCGCCCGTCGAACATTGGCACGCGATTTCACAACCACCTCTACGACGAACTCGGGCTCAACTACATCTACAAGGCGTTCACCACGGACGACATCGAGGGGGCCTTGCGGGGTGTCCGTGCTCTCGGCATTCGCGGCTGCTCGGTGTCGATGCCCTTCAAGGAGGCCGTCATCCCGCTGGTCGATGTGCTGGAGGAATCCGCGTCGGCGATCGAATCGGTCAACACCATCGTCAACGACGACGGCACGCTCACCGCCTCGAACACCGACTACGAAGCGGTCGCGACGCTCATCGCCGAACACGGCCTCGACCCGGGCGCGACGGTGGCCGTCCGCGGGTCCGGTGGCATGGCCAAGGCCGTGGTGGCGGCGTTTCGAGGAGCCGGATTCGACGATGTCACGGTGATCGCTCGCAATGGGCGCGCCGGCGCGGCGCTGGCCGAGAAGTACGGCTATGTCCACACGGCGGACGAACCCTCGTCGGGAACCACTGTGCTGGTGAATGTGACACCGCTGGGAATGCACGGAGCGGACGGGGAAGCCCTGTCGTTCGGCCGCGAGCAGATCGCGGCCGCCGACGTGGTGTTCGACGTCGTCGCCTTCCCGGCAGACACCCCTCTGATCCGCACGGCCCGCGGAGAGGGCAAGCGAGTCATCACTGGAGCGGAGGTGATCGCTCTCCAGGCCGCGCGACAGTTCGAGCGCTACACGGGGGTCACGATCACCCGGGAACAGGTCGTGCGAGCGTCGGAGTTCTCCCGGGCAGAGTGAGGCGGGATGATGCTCGTCACGTGTCGAGTACCGCTGCGACGCGGGCCTCGAGGCCCGCGATCCCGGTGATATCGATGCCAAAGGTGTCGACTAGCAGGTCGAGCACGTCGTGGGTGGTCGCGAGCGCGCGCTTCTCACCCGAGCCGTCGGGACGGTGGATCGCGAGGTTGCGACCGCGAAGATTCCATCGCGCGTCGTCGACGATCATGCACGCGGTCAACCCGGTGCGGAAGTGCGAGCCCGGGTGGGTGGACGCGAACCAGCTGCCGACCACGCTGTCGATCTCGGGCCGTGGGCGCGGATCGAACAAGTACAGCGGCCGCCAGTGGCCGCCGACCATCGATTCCATCGTGCGGAACCGGTCGTCGGGTCCGGCGCTGATCCGGAACGGCTCGAGATCGGTGTCCTGACGTTCATCCAACGTGAACCGCAAAGGAGCGGTGGGTGTCTGGCCCCCGAAGCCGACGTCCACGAGGTACCGCTGCGGGTCGTCGGGGGTCTCGACGACGAGGAGTTGATGCGTCTCGGCGGGCAGCGGACCCGGCTCCTTTATCCATACGACACGCCCCGCCAGCGGATCGACCCGATAGCCGAGTGCGTCGAGAACGTGCCGGAGCAGGCCGTTGTGCTCATGACAGAACCCGCCTCGGCGCCGGCGGACGAGCTTGTCCTGAAGGCTCTCGGCGTCGAGCCGATCGACTGCGGTCCCGGTCAGCGGATCGAGGTTCTCGAACGGGATTCGACGAATGTGTGCTGCCACCAGACCCGACAACGTCGGAAGTGAGGCAGTCCGGTCACCGGAATACCCGATGCGCCGAAGATAGGCATCGACATCGACCGCGACGGAAATGCTCATGGCGCCATCGTCGCATCACGCGCTCGTGACGAGTTGCCGACATCGCCGGGCGACGTGGGGTCTGGTCGTCTGGCACACTTGTGAGTGCCGACGTGATGCATTGCTTTTAGCTGGTCGTGACTCTCGTAGCGCGCCCCTTCACGGACCGACCCTCCGTGGCGCCAAGGCTCCGAGCAGAAAGCAACGAGGCGCATCGTGTCGGACTCGAACGGTTCCACCCTTGCCCGCAACCGGTTTGTCAGTTCGTACTCGGACCTGGTGGCCGAGGTTCGTGACACCGGACTCCTCGAACGTCGGCGCACCTATTACGTGATCCGGATCGCCGCCACGATCGCCGCATTCGTCGCGGTCTGGGCGGGCGTTGTCATGATCGGGGATTCGTGGTGGCAGCTCGCGCTCGCAGCGGCGCTGGCCGTGATCAGCACGCAGTTCGGCTTCCTCGGTCACGACGGAGCGCATCGCCAGATGTTCGCATCGGCGGCGGCCAACGAGTGGACCGCCCGGATCGTCGCAGGTGCGTTCGCCGGGTTGTCGCTGCACTGGTGGCGGGGCAAGCACAATCGACATCACAAGGCGCCCAATCAGATCGGCGTCGATCCCGACATCGCATCCGGGGCGATCGCGTTCGTGCCGGCGGACGCGGAGAACCGCACCGGCATCTCCGGCTGGTTTACCCGGCACCAGGGATGGCTCTTCTTCCCGCTGGTGACACTGGAGGGTGTCGCGCTGCACATCTCCAGTATTCAAGGGCTGATCGGCCGGGCGCCCGTGGCACATCGCGCGCTGGAACTCGCCTTGATCGTGGGCCGGCTGTTGTTCGGGATGGTCTTGCCGCTGGTGCTGATGCCGTTGCCGATCGCCGCCGCGTTCATCGTCGTCCATCTGGCCCTGTTCGGCCTGCTGCTCGGCGGCTCCTTCGCACCCAACCACAAGGGGATGCCGTTGGTGCCCAAGGATATGCGGGTGGATTTCCTGCGCCGCCAGGTCCTGATGTCGCGCAACATCCGGGGTGGCCGATTCACCGATTTCATGATGGGCGGACTCAACTACCAGATCGAGCACCATCTGTTCCCGAGTATGCCGCGGCCGAATCTGGCCAAGGTGCAGCCGCTGGTCCGCGCCCACTGCGCGCGCCACGGGGTGACCTACACGGAGACGTCACTCGTGGGTTCCTACGCGATCGTGATCCGCTATCTGAACCAGGCCGGTCTCGGTGAGCGTGACCCGTTCAAATGTCCGCTCGTCCAGACGTACCGCTGATCTCCGCGATCGGCGGTCCTCAGTCGAACAGTCGCCGGAACAGGTTGGTCTCCGCCAGGTCGACGAGTTCATCGCCGCGACCGGACATCACGGTGCGCAAAGCATAGAGGGTGAACCCCTTGGCCTGCGCGGCGGTCACCGTCGGCGGGATCGAGAGTTCCTGCCGGGCGGTCACGACGTCCAGCAGAGCCGGCCCGTCGTGCTCGAGGAATGCTCGGACGGCACCGCTCAGATCATCCGGCTGTTCGACCCGGCGCCCGAAGATGCCCACCGCGGAGGCGAGTTCGGCGAAGTCCGGATTGTCAAGCTGTGTCCCGTAGTTCACGAAACCGGCGGCCTTCATCTCCACCTCGACAAAGTTCAGTGACGAGTTGTTGAACACCACGATCTTCACGGGCAGCTTGTTCTGCGTGATCGTGAGCAGCTCACCGAGCAACATCGTGAGCCCGCCGTCGCCGGCCAGCGCGATGATCTGTCGACCCGGGTACGCCGACTGCGCGCCGACCGCCTGCGACACCGCATTGGCCATGCTGCCGTGCGAGAACGAGCCGATGAGCCGGCGTCGCCCGTTCATCCTCAGGTATCGCGCGACCCACACCACCGGTGACCCGACGTCGGGGATGAAGACCGCGTCGTCGCTCGCCAGGTCACTGATCAGCCGGGCCAAGTACTGCGGATGGATCGGCTGCCGGTTGCGGTCGTTGTCGGCGAGTTCGTCGAGGCTCTCGCGAGCCTTCACGTAGTGCCGGCGCGCCGATCGGAGGTGCTCGGAACTACGGTTACGGTCGATCAAGGGCGCCAGCCGTGGGACGGTGTCGGCGACGCTGCCCACAAGTCCGAGGTCGACCGGGGTGCGTCGACCGATCTGCTCGCCCCGGATGTCGACCTGGATGATGGTGGCCTTGGACGGATAGAACTGCTGGTAGGGGAAATCGGTCCCCAACATCAGCAGGGCGTCACATTTCTCGATGGCCCGATAGCCGGAGGAGAAGCCCAGCAGTCCGGTCATCCCGACGTCGTACGGATTGTCGTACTCGATGAACTCCTTACCGCGCAGTGCGTGGACGACCGGCGCCTGCAACGCCCCCGCCAGCTCGACCACCTCGTCGTGCGCACCGGCGACACCCGCTCCGGCGAGGATGGTCACGGCTTGCGCCTTGTTGAGAATGTCTGCGGCAGCGGCCAACCCGTCGTCGGTGGGGGCGACGACGCGGTCGACTCGGCGGATCGGTGCTCCCGCACGGCGATTCGTGCCTTTTGTCAAGAAGATCTCGCCGGGGATCACCAGCACGGCGACATCGCTGGTCTCGACGGCCGTGCGCATCGCGATGTCGAGCAGGCGCGGCAATTGCTCGGGAGTGCTGACCATCTCGCAGAATGCGCTGCACTCGACGAACAGCCGCTCCGGATGGGTCTCCTGGAAATATGTGCTGCCGATTTCGGGTGCCGGGATGTGTGCCGCGATGGCCAATACCGGCACCCGACTGCGGTGCGCGTCGAACAACCCGTTGATGAGATGTAGATTGCCCGGCCCGCAACTGCCCGCACAGACCGCCAGATCGCCGGTCAGGGCCGCATCCGCGGCTGCCGCGAACGCCGCGCCCTCCTCGTGACGCGCGTGCTGCCAGGAAATGGTGCCGTCACGGCGCAGGGCGTCGGTGAACCCGTTGAGCGAATCGCCCGGAATGCCGTATACGCGGCTGACCCCGGAGTTCTTCAGCGACTCGATGATGTTGTCCGCCAAGGTTGTCGCCATGGTGTGTCCTTTCGGCAGGGAGCTCGACGACGATAGGTCGTCCTCTCCCTCACCCCCGTCACGGCCCCCTCGGTCCCGATGCTACCCGAGCAATTCGGGGGCGCCGGTCACCTGACGTGACTATCCTGGGTGGTCAGTGATAGGTGTCGGCTCGACGATGCCGGATCGAGGTGATGGCAGGTGGGCACATTCAGGGTGACGGGCAAGATCCGCGTCACCGGACGGGTCCGCGTCTCCGGTCTCGACCGGCTGAAGCGACGCCTCGCCACGAAGGGCCCGGGCACCTCCCCGGTGCGCGACCCGAGATCCGCGACTTAGCGGGTCCCCTCCGTCGACAGCGCAGATGGGCCCAGTATTTCGGCGCCGAGAGCTTGCACCCGCCGGCGGAGCTCACGATCGGCGGTCACCACGATCCGTCGCCGATCCGGATGATCGGCGACGAATTCGACGATGCGGTCGTCGCCGGAGCCGGCCGCCGAGATCGTGGTCACCGTGGCCGACGACGCCACCTGTCGCGCGTGCCCTTCCACGATCATCACCACCTCGACCGGGCCGTCGACGTCGGTCATCCCGGCGGCCCCGAGCCCCGACAGCCGGTCCCGGAGCCGTTCGGTCGCTCCGCGCCGGTCCCGCCACCAGCCGTCGGGGACCGATCCGACCACGTTGGCCGCATCGACGATGATCACCGGGATCCGAGGGGTTGCCGAGGTCATGACTCCATCAAGCCACAGTGCACGCCGTCAGACGAGGGTGACACCGTGGCAGAACCGATTCTCCGGGTCGAGCGCTGCCTTGATCGCGGCCAGCCGGCGCCGATTCGCGTCGCTGAACGCGCTCGCCGAACGCTCCGACTTCTCGTCGCCCTCCAGGAAATTCAGGTAGGCCGCACCGGTCACGAACGGAGACAGCGAGTCCCGGGTCAGGCGTAACGCGGATTCGACGGCCAGTGCGAGCTGCGGGTCGGGCACGATCGAGGCGACCTCCAGCAGGAAGGTGCCGTCCCGTCCTCGGTCGTTCGGCGAGGACGCGGCCCCACGTGACACGGCGCCACCGGCGTGGCGGATCTCGGCGAACAGGATCAGCGGCATCGCCCCGGGACTCGGGAGCACCCGGGACGCGATGATGTCGACGGCCTCGCCGGTCAGTTCGTCCATCCACTCGGTCGTCACCATCGCGGGTACCGGATCGGTCGGGTCCATGCTGATCGCGTCTGCAGCAGCGAACGGCATCTCGCCCCACATGTCCACCTCGGGTGTCTTCCAGTTCCGCCATTCGTCGATCACCGCCCTACCGATCTCCAGGTCGCCTGCCCAGCAACCGCGGATCATTGTGAAACTCTTGCCGCGGAAGGGTTCCGGCACGATGTCGAGCGGCGGGAAGTTCATCAGGGTCACCGCCGAGGTCAGATCCTCGGACTGATCGGGTGCCCACGCGGAGAATCTCCGCATGATCTCCGAGGCATCCTCGGCGGGGTAGAAAAGATTGCCGGCGTAGACCGTCGTGACCGGGAACAGGTCGATCACCACATCGGTGACCACGCCGATACTGCCGGCGCCACCTCCCTTGAGTGCCCAGAAGATGTCGGGATGACTGGTGGCGCTGACCCGCAGGGGATTGCCGTCGGGGGTCACCAGGTCGAACGATCGCACGGCATCCGAGGCCAAACCGTATTTGCGTCCGAGCCAGCCGAATCCGCCTCCGAGGGTGTAGCCGACCACCCCGACGTCGGTGGTCGACCCGAGAAGCGGGGCGAGGCCGTGACACTGTGCCTGCTCGAGCACGGGGGCCCATTTCGCCCCGGCACCGGCCGTGGCGGTCCGCGCGATGGGATCAATGCTCACATCGGTCATCTCCGAGGTGTTGATCAGCAGTGCACCATCGGCCGACGGTCCGGGGCCGTGACCCGTCGCCTGGATCGCGACCCGCAGTCCCTCCGCGGCAGCGAAGCGCACCGCTTCGGCGACGTCGAAGCGGTTGGCCGGCACGGCGATCACCGCGGGTCGGTGATCCGACAGGAGGTTGAACCCGCTGCGGGCCGCATCGTAGCCGGGATCATCGGGGCCGTGCACGGCGCCGGAGATGCGGTCGGCCAGGTCGGCGAGCACCGAGGTGCGGGCGCGAACGGTCAGGCCGGAATCGTCGGTCGGGTGCGGGGAGGTGGTCTGGATCGTCATGGATGGTTCCTCACTGTCTGCCGGCGTCGCCGGCGCGGTCGGGGTCCGGCGTACCGGATGTGAAGAACTCTCGTCCCCGGCGCTTGAAGGTCACTTGGAACCGGCTTGGATCCGGCGGAGCGGCCGCCATGGCTGGTCAGCGCTGTGTCGGTGTCGGTTCAGCGACGGGTCGAGGTGTAGCCGTGGTCGGTGGCGAAGGCGTCGATCCGGGTGATCAGGGCGGTCGCCTCCTGAGTCGTGGCGACTCGGCGTGCCTCACGGAGCATGTCCTGGACCGTGGTGGCCGGGTGATCGGCGGCGTGCTGATACTCGGCGCATACCAGAAGCCGATGCGCGTCCGGATAGCGCTGCCCCGTGGTCCGGGCGAAGTTCTCGGCCTGTTCGAGCAGAACCGGGACACCGTCCAGCCGGCCTGCCGCGACCAGTGCCTCCGCGTGCAGGGCGAACCAGAGCCCGAGTCCCGTACGCTGCCCGCGCGCAGTCGGCGCCAGCCGTTCGATGCGATCGAGCGCGTCGCCGGGATCGTCGCCGAGGGCGCGCGACCACCAATACAGTCGCTCGCCACCGTGCCGCAGGTACTCAAGCGCGCTGTGGGTCGGCGCGGAGAGCAGTCGCTCACCGGCGTCGCGCGCCCAGTCGACGTCACCGGCGAGAGCAGCGGCCGTCACCGCGAAGATCGCGGTCCCGAGATAAGTCGTCGGTTCGTCGGGAACGGTGTCGATCTCCTCGAACACGAGGCGTCCGGTGCGCGCGTCGATGTGCAGCGTCGTGGAGAGTGCGCGGAAGCCGCGGGCGATCATCATCTGGTCGCTCTGCAGACCGTCGACATGTGTGTCGATCGGTGCGTATGCCTCGAGTATCCGAAACGATTCACCGATGTTCCCGCGGTCGAAGAGATCGATGCCCGCGGCCTGCATACCGAGGTGCCGGACGATCTGATCATCGGACCTCCTGGCCCGGGTGTGCAGGTCGTCGGCGACTCGGCGCGCCTTACGGGTGTCGGCGAGCTGCGCGTGGGCGGCGAAGCGCGCGTAGTCGAGATGGGTGAGGAGCGCGGCGTTTCCAGCCGCCTCACCGAGCTCCCGTGCCCGGGCGAGCAGTTCGGCATCCGCGGCGAAGTAGCCGTTGCGGGCGACGTCGGTGGCGAGCAGGGTGGTGATGGCGTCGAGTTCCAGATCGTGCTCACCGGCCACCCGGGCGAGTTCCGCAGCGTCGGAAAGCTGCTGCTCGGCAGTGTCGAAACTGAAGCTGCGCAGTGCAATTCGAGCGGAAACGAGCAGGGCTCGAGCAGTTCGGACACGATCGGCGAGTGGCCCGGCCGCCCACAGATGGCCGGCGAGACGGGCCGCCTGACCACCGGTGTCGAGTTGGTCGGCGACCGACAGATGGAGCCGGTATGCCCGGGTGGTCGGGATGTCATCGGCGATCGTCTCGCGGATCAGGTCATGGTCGAAGATCACGACGAACGGATCGGCCGGGTCGACGTCGACCACACCGGCGACGACCGCTGGGTCGAGCGCCTCCAGCGTCACGTCCACGGTCCGGTCGGCGGCTGCGGCGAGAAGCGCGATGTCCACTCGCCGACCGATCACGGCGGCCACTTCCAGGAGGTCGGTGGTGGACGCGGGCAACGTCCGCAGACGCTCTCGGACGACATCTCGAACCCCGGCAGGGACGGCACCGTCGCCGATGGTCCCGCGATCGGCGAGGATACGCGAGAGCTCCCGAACGAAGAAGGCGTTGCCACCGCTCCGTGTCGCGATCGAGACCACCGTGCCCGCCGCCGGCCATTCCCGGGTCTCTCGGCGCACCATCTCCGAGATGTCGTCGGTGGAGTGCGGTCCGACCTCGATCCTGCGGTGTTCAGGGAGCCGGGCGAGCGTGGCGAGGGCGTTGGTGACCGCGGCGCGCCGGGGTACGGAACGCACCGACGCGAAGAAGGTCACACCGGGCGCACGCCGGGCAGCCATGTGGCCGAAGAGCTCGAGCGATGCGCTGTCAGCCCACTGGAGGTCGTCGAGGACGATGATCAACAGGTGTGATCGCGCGACCCCCTCGAGCAGGTCGGCGGCCTCATCGTAGAAGCGGAACCTGGCTGTTGCGTCAGGCATCTCGCGTGGTGGGGGTATCACGGTCGCACCCTGGGTGACCATTCGGCCGAGGTCACTGTCGAGCAGTTCCGCGCGCTGCCCGTCGTCGAGTTCGGGTAGTACGGCACCGAGGACCTGGACCCAGGGCCACATCGACGGTGCCGCGCCGTCCTCGATGCAACGTCCCCAGAGCACGGTGAGGTCGGCGGCCGCGGCCGCCCGCCGGGCGGCGGCGTCGAGCAGCGCGGTCTTGCCCGCGCCCGGCTCGCCTTCCACCACGACGATTCCGCCCGGCCCGTGCAGTGACCCGAGGACCGCACGATGGAGTACCGCCAGTTCGTCGATCCGTCCGATCAGGGGTTCGGGAAGGGGAGTGTCGCGCTGCTGGGCCGGAGCGGCACTCTGCTCCGGGGCCGGCGGGGCGGCGGACGTGGGCAGCGTGATGGGTGGGTCCAGTGACGGGGCGTGATCGAGGATGTCGCGTTCGAGAGCTCGCAGTCGGGGGCCGGGGTCCACACCGACCTCATCGGCGAGGATGCGGCGTGCATCGGCGAGCGCCGCCAGGGCCTCGGATTGACGGCCGAGCCGGTAGTGCGCAGTGGCCAGCAGCACCCACAAACCCTCATCGAGGGGTGAGCGCAGGACCGCCTGCTCGAGTTCGGTGACGAGTGACCGATTCTCACCGAGCGAGAGCCGGACGTCGTAGGAGAATTTCTGTGCCTCGCCGATCGTGCGGTCGAGATGGACGGCCGCGTCATCGCGAAAGGGGAATCCCTCGAACTCCGGCAGCAGCGGACGGTACTGGGCGAGCGCCGTCCGCAGGACTTCCGCCGCCGCCGCGGATTCGGCCCCGCGATGGAGGGCGTGTGCTCGGGCGATCCGGCCGACGAGTTGTCGGATGTCGACGTCATCGGTCTCGGCAACCAGGGCGTATCCCGGGCCGCGGGTCACCAGCACCATCGACGGGGTACGCGGTTTCCGGTTCGGCTCGAGAGCCTTGCGCAACCCGGAGATGTACGCCTGCACAGAGACTTCCGCACGGTCCGGAGCCGCCGAGCCCCAGATGCCGTCGATGAGACGATCCGTGCTGACCGGGTCGCCGTCGGCGAGAACCAGCTGCGCCAGCACCGCCCGCTGCTTGCGCGTGCCGAGTTCGACGGTCTCGGAATCGATCTGCGCGCCGAGGCCGCCCAGTACCGAATACGTGAGCCGGGCCATCAGCGAGAGTGTAAACCGGATCACGGCATGCCGCCCCGGATCGAGAGGGTGCGGGCTAGCCTGGTGACGTGGCCGTCTCCCTGGAAATGATCACCGTCGACACGACCGATCCGGTTCCGCTGGCGAACTGGTGGTCCGAGCAGATCGGCGGTTCGATCCACGCCGAGAACGAGGGCTACTTCGTCGTGGTCTCCATGGGCGTCGGCAAGCCGCTGCTGGGGTTCCAGAAGGTCGATGACCCCACGCCGGGCAAGAATCGGCTCCACCTCGACATGTCCACCGACGACCTCCGAGCCGAGGTGGATCGATTGGTCGCCTCCGGCGCAACGAAGATCGCCGATCACGCGATGCCCGGCCTCGAGTGGGTGACCCTCGCCGACCCGGACGGCAACCAGTTCTGCGTGTCCGGTGCACGTGCCGCGCCCGAATCCTGATTTGAGAGGCAACGGTCCACATGGGTTTCACCCGGGAGGAGTTGCTCGCCTGTCGTGGGGTGATGGTTCCCGATCTGATCGGCGAGGAATGTCGGATGCTGTTCGTCGGCATCAACCCGGGACTGTGGACGGCGGCGGTGGGGGCACACTTCGCCCGGCCGGGTAACCGGTTCTATCCGGCGCTCTACCGCGCGGGCATCGTCGATCGGCTGATCGATGCGTCGGCCGGTATGTCCGATGACGACCGGGACCTGCTGTGCAGCAGAGGTATCGGGATCACCAACGTGGTGGATCGGGCGACCGCGACGGCCGCGGAGTTGTCCATCGACGAACTGCGAGCCGGCGGACTGCGCCTGCGCGCCACCGTGCGCAGAGTGGCGCCGCCCGTCGTGGCGGTCGCGGGGATCACCGCGTATCGGTCGGCATTCGGTCTGCGTCGTGCGGTCGCCGGGCGCCAGGCGGAGACGTGGGATGGTGCGGCCGTGTGGGTGGTGCCCAACCCCAGCGGGTTGAACGCCCACGAGACCGTCGAATCGCTGGCGAAGGCCTACGCGCGTGCCGCCCGGGAAGCCGGCGTGCTCAACTGACGGCGGTACTCAGACATCGGTGGATGCGATGACGCGCCGGCGGACCGACAACAACTCCACCTCGGGTCGGCCCGCGGCGCAGCGTTCGACCTCATCGAGGACGTCCATCACATGTGTGCGGTCCGGCGCCACCACCGCCACGCCGATCACCGCGCGACGGTGGGCGTCGAGATGTCCCACCTCCGCTGTCGAGACCGAGAACCGCCTGCGGATCTCGGCGACGATCGGGCGCACGATGGACCGCTTGTGCTTCAGCGAGTGCACATCACCGAGGAGGTAATCGAACTCCGCAAAACCGATCCACATTGTCGGACCATACTACCGACGGGGACGAACATCTCCCGACCGGCGACCACGACTCGGATAGATCCTCTGTGCCAGAGCTTTTTTCAATGCAACTGCCCGGTCTCGGGCGTCCTCGGGGAACCCGCCGGCGGCCGGACGGTCGGGGATCGTCTCCGCCTGGTTGACGATGGTCCAACGCGAACCCACTGCCACCAGCGATTCATGTTTGGTCGCGTAGTAATCGGGGCGCGTGACCACCGCGACGCCCGGATCGCCTGCGGCGGCCGCAACCAGATGGGGGTGGAATCTGGTGCTGATCCACGTATCGCCCCGCCCGACCGTCAGACCCTTGCGCCACACGTCGATGAACGGCACCGTGGTGGCGCCGTCGAGTCGGTCGCCGAGTCTCGTCGGGACCTCCAGATCGCCACCGGGAATGCCCTCGACCACGGTGATGGCCTCGGCCGGGACCTGCCAGGCGTCGAGGGTGGCACGGATGAATCGGGTCAGGGCGTCGATACCGGTGGACCCGAACGCCACGAACTCGTCGGTGAGATCGGATTGCAGACACAGCGTCACACCGTCCGGACGCCGGGGTGGGCGGGTCGTGTCCTCGGCTTCGGAGACCACGTCGATGCCACCGCCCTCGCCGACGGCGAGCCAGGCGTCGTCGCCAGTGTGGCGCCGGGCCCCGATCCTTGACATTGCCTGCGCCGACGCCTCGTCGCGGACGTCGAACACCGTGAACACGTGTGCTGCATCGGTCAGCACCGACCACGCCGGCTCGTCGAGCAGGGGTATGAGCCCCTGCCCCGTGGCGTACGCGGGGACGCCCGTGACCCTGGTGAGTTCTGCGATGGCGGCGACCAGCGAGACATGGTGCGGCCAGACCTGATTGACGTAGCCCCCGCCCAGGAGGTGGACCGACGACGCCCGGCGGAACACGTCGACCCCTTCGGCGAGGCGAGGGGCCGGCCCGAATGTCGTGGCGGCCTGGGCCACCCATGTCCACGGTGTGGTGGGGTCAGGTCCCTCGGTGCGCGTGGTGTCGGCGGCGTATGCCGCCAACTGCCACAGGGTGTCCACGAAGACCACTCCGGGATGGACGCCTCGGAGCAGCAGCGAGGTCTGCCCCGGACTGTGGCAGTCGAGGACGACCAGGGCGTGCGGGCGCGTCCGGGCCAGATACCGCAACCATGCGAGTGCGATCAGCTCGTCGCCGTAATTCGGGTGTCCGGACGGCGCGATGAGATAGATGATCTCGTCGTCGCCGTCCTCGTCGCGTGCTTCGCTTCGGAAGCGAGCGCGGAGGGCCGAGGGAAGACCGGGCATCTGCACCCAGGGGATGTTACTCACCGACCTCGTCCGTGCGGCCGGCGTACGTCAGTGATCGCCGCCCAGCAGCGCGGCGACGTGGTCCGGGACGTATTTGGACAGCGACCGCGACGGGCGGCGATAGTTGCCGGAGTCGATGGGCTTCTTGGGGAGCTCGACCTTGTGCAGGGGAACGTCCTCGTAGTCGATGGTGGACAGCAGGTGCGAGATCATGTTGAGGCGAGCGTGCTTCTTGACGTCGGACTCGACGACGTACCACGGGCTCAGCGCGGTGTCGGTGTGCACCATCATCTCGTCCTTGGCCCGCGAGTAATCCTCCCAGCGGTAGACCGCCTCGAGGTCCATCGGACTGAGTTTCCATTGGCGGACAGGGTCGTTCAGACGCGAGCGGAATCGCTTGAGCTGCTCATCGTCGGAGACCGAGAACCAGTACTTGCGCAACAGGATCCCGTCGTCGATCAGCATCTGTTCGAAGATCGGTGTCTGGCGGAGGAATCGGGTGTGCTCGGCCGGGGTGCAGAACCCCATCACCTTCTCCACGCCGGCCCGGTTGTACCACGAACGGTCGAAGAGCACGATCTCTCCAGGCGCGGGCAGTTGCGCGACATAGCGCTGGTAGTACCACTGCCCGCGTTCGCGATCGGTGGGCGCAGGCAATGCGGCCACACGGCTGACCCGAGGGCTGAGGTACTCGGTGATCCGTTTGATGGTGCCGCCCTTGCCCGCGGCGTCGCGACCCTCGAAGATCACCACGACGCGGGCGCCGGTGCTCCGAACCCATTCCTGGAGCGTGACCAGCTCGGTCTGCAGGCGGAAGAGTTCGGCTTCGTAGACCTTGTTGGGGATCTTCGCGGGTCGTTCGTGTTCTTTCGCCTTCTTCGCCATGGATGGAGCTTAACCGTGGTTCGGCGGCGTTGTGCCGCAGACCAACCGACCCGTGGGTAGGGTGCGCCTCCGGGCGTATGCGAATCCGTTCAGGCGGGTAACAGATCTCCGACTGCGGCGATCTCGTCGGCGAGCTCGGCCACCGAGGCGTCGATCCGGGCCCTGGAGAAGTCATTGATGTCGAGACCTTCGACGATCTCCCAGCGCCCGTCGACCGACCTGACGGGAAACGAACAGACGAGTCCCGGTGGTACGCCGTAAACGCCGGGTGAGGGGAGCGCCGCCGACGTCCAGTCGCCGTCGGGGGTACCGAACACCCAGTCGTGCACGTGGTCGATGGCGGCGTTGGCGGCGGACGCCGCCGACGAGGCGCCCCTGGTGTCGATGATCGCCGTTCCGCGTCTCGCCACGGTCGGGATGAAATCGTCGACGAGCCAGGTGCGGTCGGCCGCGATCTCGGCACCACTGCGATCACCGACGCGAGCATGGAAGATGTCGGGATATTGCGATGCCGAGTGATTGCCCCACACCGAGACCCGGCCGATCTCGCGAACCGGGCAGGTTGTGTGATGGGACAGCTGGGCGATGGCACGGTTGTGGTCGAGGCGGGTGAGGGCGGTGAACCTCTCGGAGGGAATGTCGGGCGCGTGCGCGGAGGCGATCGCGGCGTTGGTGTTGGCCGGGTTACCCACGACGATGACCCGGAGATCATCGGCGGCAACGTCGTTCAGCACTGCACCCTGCTCGGCGAAGATCGCGGCGTTGGCCGCCAGCAGGTCGGCCCGTTCCATACCCTTGCCGCGAGGGCGGGCACCGATCAGCAGCGCGTGGTCGGCGCCGTCGAAGGCGGCCCGCGCATCGTCGAAGATGTCCACCGAGTTCAGCAGCTCGAAGGCGCCGTCGTCGAGTTCCATCGCGGTACCGACCGCGACAGGCAACGACTGTGGTAGTTCGAGCAATCGGAGCCGGACCGGTTGATGGTGGCCGAGCATGGCGCCCGCGGCGATCCGGAACAGCGCGGCGTAACCGATGTTTCCCGCGGCGCCGGTGACGGTCACCACGGCGGGAGGGGTCGATGGCATGAGCACCTTCGCGTGTCGGCGGCATGTAGGGGGCGTGGAGGGAGGGATCAGCCTGAGGACGGGCTCAACGGGGCAGCGCGGACTGCTCGACGAGGGCCACCGTCTGCCGCGGGCTCGAGAGGACGAGCACCGGGCCGAACGCTCGCCAGGTCAGCGGCACCGATGTGAAGCTGGCGAGCCACTGATCGGCACCCGCGCGTGGTCCCGGGCAGGCCATCCGCGTCGAGACGAGGGTGTGAATCCGCACGTGCTCACTCGATATGTTCGCGGTTCCCAGGTGTCGGTTGCAGCCGGCGCTCAGCGCTATCCGATCCGGTCGTTGGAAATGGACGGTCATCGGGCCACCACCCGGTATGACGCCGCCGAGGACCGCGACTGATGAGTACGACTTGCCGACGAGCATGCCGGGCAGGGATTCGGGAAGCGGGCGGGGCATCGGTGCAGGTGCGGGGGCGGCTGCCGCGGAGCCGATCCCGAATATGGAGAGCATCGACGTCAGCAGCACGGTGGTGAGCAGCAGCATCACGGACCGGCGGGGACGGATCGGGCGAGGTTGCGCCGAACCACGGACTCCGGGGTCCGGCTCGCGTCGTGGGGTGGGATGATCGATCTGATTCATGGCCACTTCTCCTGGGACGGGGTCCTTGATCCAAACGTAGCCGAGTGACGGAACGGGCGGAACACGACTCGGGGGATGTGCCGATGGTCGCGGCGCCGTCGTCGCGCAACGCAGGTGGTTCGGCACGGTGGTTCGACACAGTGGCACGATCGGCGACGCGTACCGTGGACGGCGACCTCGGGGCACCGTGGTCGTTTCGGCACGACCGGAGTCCGACGTCGGTGCTGCGAGAATTGGTGCCACGACCAGTACACATGCATGCCCGACAGGCGCGAGTCAGGAGAAGTGTTTCGGTGGGAAAGCTGACGAACAGCATGTGGCGACTCCTGGGCTCCCAGTCGTCACGTAATCAGTCGAAGTCCGTCTCGTTGATCAAGGATGCGGACGCACACAGCGCGTGGGCGGACGGACTCGACGACGACGCGTTCGCCGGCGAGGCGGAGAAGCTCGACATCGGAACGAATGGTGACGATCGCGCGCGCTTCCTGGCGCTCGCCCGCGAAGCCGCGGACCGGACGCTCGGCATGCGACCGTTCGACGTCCAGTTGCAGGGTGCGCTTCGTCTGCTCGAGGGCGACATCGTCGAGATGGCCACCGGTGAGGGCAAGACCCTCGCGGGTGCGATCGGCGCGATCGGGCACGTCCTGCAGGGGCACCGCGTCCACGTGATCTCGGTCAACGACTATCTCGCCACCCGCGACGCGGAGTGGATGGGCCCGCTGTTCACCGCCTTCGGCATCGTCGCGAAGCCAGTGTCGGAGAACTCGAGCCGGGACGAGCGCAAGGCCGCGTATGCCGCCGACGTCACCTACGGTTCGGTCAACGAGATCGGATTCGACGTGCTCCGCGATCAGTTGGCGCTTTCCGAGGACGATCTGGTGTCGCCGACTCCCGATGTGGCGATCATCGACGAGGCCGACTCGGTGCTCGTCGACGAGGCATTGGTGCCCCTGGTGCTCGCCGGTTCCACCGAGGCCGAGGTACCCGATCAGGCGATCCACGACGTGGTGGCCCGGATGAAGAACAAGCATTACGAGATCGACACCGAGGGACGCAACGTCACCCTCACCGACGACGGTGCGGAGTTCGTCGAGGAAGAACTCGGCGGCATCAACCTGTACGACGAGGATCATGTCGGCAGCACGCTCGTCCACGTCAATGTGGCCATGCATGCGCAGTACCTGCTCGAGCGCGACATCCACTACATCGTCCGGGACGGCGGCGTGCATCTGATCAACGCTTCGCGTGGGCGCGTGGCACAGTTGCAGCGGTGGCCGGACGGTGTCCAGGCCGCAGTCGAGATCAAGGAAGGCCTCAGCCAGACGGATTCGGGTGAGGTGATCGACACGATGACTGTGCAGGCGCTCATCGGCAGGTATCCCAGGGTCTGCGGCATGACCGGTACGGCGCTCGCCGCGGGTGAACAGTTCCGTCAGTTCTACGACCTGTTGGTGTCGCAGATCCCACCGAACACCCCGAACGTCCGCATCGACGAGGCCGACCGTGTCTACGACATCAAGGCCAACAAGGTCGAGGCGATCGTCGCGTACGTCAAAGAGGTCCATGAGACCGGGCAGCCGATTCTCATCGGCACCCACGACGTCGCGGAATCCGAGGAGCTCGCGTACTTCCTCGACAAGGCCGGTGTCTCGTCGGTGGTGCTGAACGCCAAGAACGACGCCGAGGAGGCGAAGATCATCGCCGAGGCCGGGGCCCGGGACGCGGTGACGGTCTCGACCCAGATGGCCGGGCGCGGTACCGACATCCGCCTCGGCGGGTCGGCCGACGACGAGTCGGCGAGAGACGACGTCGTGGCGTTGGGCGGTCTCTGCGTGGTCGGCACCGGACGACACGAAACCGAACGTCTCGACAACCAGCTGCGTGGCCGCGCGGGCCGCCAGGGCGATCCGGGTCGTTCGGTGTTCTTCTCCAGCCTCGAGGATCCGGTGGTCACCAAGAATCTCGCCTTCAAGCGAGATCCGGTGTCGCAGGCCGAGGACGGCTCGATGGGGGCCAAGGGCATCGATCTGATCGAGCAGGCGCAGCGTATCGCCGAGGGCGTGATGCTGGAACTGCATGCCAACACGTGGCGCTACAACACGTTGGTGAACCAGCAGCGCGACATCGTCGTCAAGCGACGGATGGCGCTCCTGACCGGCGAAGTGGCCCTCGACGAGCTGGCCGCGGAAGAACCCGCGCGTTACGCGGAGCTGACCGGGACCGCGGCGGGGGCAACGGACGACGCAGAGGATACGAAAGCCGACCCGGCGGGCTCCGAAGACACCGAAACCACCGAAACCACCGAAACCACCGAAGCCGGCGCGGCCGATGGTTCCACTGCCACGGAGACCGAGGACGCCACGACACCGGCTCCGGTCACCGACCCGGTTGACAAGGAGGTCCTCGTCCTGGTGGCGCGTGAGATCATGCTCTTCCACCTGGACCGGGCGTGGGCCGATCATCTCGCGTTCGTGTCCGACGTGCGGGCGAGTATCCATCTCCGCTCATTGGGCAAGGAGAGCCCCCTCGACGAGTTCCACAAGCTGATCCTCGACGCGTTCTCGACGCTGCCCGGCGAGGCGGTCGAGAACGCCCGCAAGACGTTCCGGGAGGCGACGATCACCAACGAGGGCGTCGATCTCGGGACCGCGGATCTGCATCGCTCGACCACGACCTGGACATACATGGTCCACGACAACCTGTTCTCGTCGGGCGGAGCGAAAGCCCTCCAGGGCATCATCGGCATCTTCCGGTGATCTCCGGCGAGCGCTCGGAGGTGCCGGAGGAGCGCGACCCGGTGGACCCGCCGGAGGAACTGTCCGACGGGTCGGACCGGGTGGTGACCGTCCCGAACGCCTTGAGCGTGCTGAGGTTGGCGCTGATCCCGGTGTTCGTGTGGTTGTTGCTGTTCGAGAAGGCCGACGGATGGGCATTCGCCGTCCTGATGTTCTCGGGGTTCTCCGATTGGGCCGACGGCAAGCTCGCCCGGTGGCTCAACCAGTCGTCGCGGATCGGGGCGCTGCTCGATCCGGCCGCCGACCGGCTCTACATCGTGATCATCCCGATCGCGTTCGGCCTGCGCGAGTTCCTGCCGTGGTGGCTGATCGGGGTCGTCATCGCCCGGGACGTCGCGCTGTTCGCGACGGCGCCGTTGCTGAGGTCGCGAGGGCTGCTCGCGCTGCCGGTCCTCTACATCGGGAAGGCGGCCACCTTCGCTCTGATGAGTGCGTTCCCCTGGCTGCTCGCCGGGCAGTTGGATTCGGTCATCGGGACGATCTGCTATCCCATCGGTTGGGCGTTCATGATCTGGGGCGTCGGCCTCTATCTGTGGTCGTTTCTGCTGTACGCCTATCAGACGGTGCTGGTCGTCCGCCGGATGCCCCGCACCGGGTGAGCGGATGCACATCCGCTCACCCGGCCCACGCAGTGGCCGCCGATGCCCTAATGTCCTCCGTTTGAAGTAGTTCGATGTTTTTGCCGCCTCCGACAAGAAAGGTGCGACAGTGAGCGAGACCAATGTGCCGCCTGCCCTGCGCTACACGGCCGAGCACGAATGGGTGGAGCGGACCGGGCCCACGACGGTGCGGGTCGGGATCACCGACTTCGCGCAGGATGCGCTCGGCGACGTGGTGTTCGTCCAGCTGCCCGGCGCCGACGACGCCGTCGAGAAGGGCGAGTCGTTCGCCGAGGTGGAGTCCACCAAGAGCGTGTCGGACATCTACGGACCGCTCGACGGAACGGTGTCCGCCGTGAATGCCGAGTTGGAGACCACCCCCGAACTGGTGAACTCCGATCCGTACGGGTCGGGCTGGCTCGTCGAGATCACGCTCGTCGACGAGGCGGCCCTCGACACGGCACTGGCGGAGACCCTGGACGCCGACGGCTACCGCGCCGTCACCGAGAGCTGACCGTCGCGGGACGCGAGGTGCCGTGAACTGCGAAAGGCATTCTCCGATGAGGCCGATCGAACACGACAAGCCGACAACACGGATCGTAAGCGCCCGGTGGATCGGGGCGCTGCGACTATGATCGGCGGTGTCCTGGTCGACTCGACCGCCCGTGTGGCGGCCGCAACACGGTACGGTTTACTGCAGCAGAACCGGTTCGAGTGCCGATGAACGCGGCGAGCCGGACGTTCGAAGGCAGAAGAAAGATGCATCGACATCGAAAGCCCGGTGGCGCGATTCGCGCGGCCGTTCGGGGCCGGTAGGTGTGGGCGCGACGACGCCTACGGGCACCGAGACAGACGAAGGAGAAGTGGTGAGCGAAAACGACAAGGATCTTGAGGCACCGGTGGAAACCACCTCGGTTTTCCGGGAGGAGTTCATCTCCGAACTCGATTCCGGAGCGACCGCCTCGAGTGAACCTGCCGACACCGGGGTGGAGAGGCTCTCGCCCGGCACGGCGCTGCTTGTCGTCAAGCGTGGTCCCAACGCGGGCTCGCGATTCCTGCTCGACCAGGCGACCACGTCGGCGGGTCGGCATCCGGACAGCGACATCTTCCTCGATGACGTGACCGTCAGTCGCCGCCACGCGGAATTCCGCCTGGGCGACAACGAATTCCAGGTGGTGGACGTGGGCAGCCTGAACGGCACCTACGTGAACCGGGAACCCGTCGACACCGCGCAGCTGAGCAATGGGGACGAGGTGCAGATCGGCAAGTTCCGCCTGGTCTTCCTCAGCGGCCCGCGCGACGGCCAAGCGGGCGCCTGACCTCGTGACCGCGTCGTCGGCGGGTCAGCACGGAGAAGGGTCGATGTCGATCGGCTCTGTCCTGGCGCTGCTGCGTGAGGATTTCCCGGACGTGACGATCTCGAAGATCCGATTCCTGGAGTCCGAGGGCTTGATCACGCCCGAACGCGCGCCGTCGGGCTATCGCCGGTTCAGCACGAACGACTGTGAGCGGCTCCGGTTTGTCCTGACCGCCCAGCGTGACCGCTATCTGCCGCTCAAGGTGATCAAGGAGCAACTCGAGGCGATCGATCGTGGTGAGGGAGGCGCAGGTGCCGGGGGTACCCGGTTGTTGTCCGCCGCCCGCAATGCGGTCGCCCCGGCGACCGATTTCGGTTCGCGCGGCGGCCGGGTCTCGCGGGAGACGCTGATCGAACGAACCGGGGTCGACTCGGCGTTCGTGACGGAGTTGCTGCGCAACGGGCTGTTGACACCTGGGCCGGCGGGATTCTTCGACGAGGATGCGGTTCGTCTGGTGGAGGCCGCCGCCGCGTTGGCGAATTACGGCGTGGAGACCCGTCACCTGCGAGCCTTCAAGGTCTCCGCCGATCGTGAGGCCGGATTGGTTGCGCAGATCGCGAATCCGATCGCCAAGGGCAAGGGCACGGGTGCCCGGGATCGGGCCGAGGAGTTGGCCCGCGAGATCGCGGCGTTGTCGGTGACTCTGCACACCCAGTTGGTCAAGGCCGCGGTGCGGGGCGTGCTGGACTGATCGGTCCGCGACTGCCGTCGCGGCGGCGCGACGCGGTGTAGCGTCGTTGACATCGACATACGGCGCCGGGACGTGGCGAACGGGGCCGTCGAGTAGTGTCCTGGCGATCACGAGGAAGCGGGTGCTAGATGGGCGAAATGCGAGTCGTGGGCATTCGGGTCGAGCCGCCACAGAGCCAGCCGGTACTGCTGCTGCGCGAGGTCGAGGGCGAACGCTACCTGCCGATCTGGATCGGGCAGAGTGAAGCGGCGTCGATCGCCTTGCAGCAGAAGGGCATCGAACCGCCGAGGCCGCTCACACACGATCTGATCGTCAACCTGATCAGCGAATTCGGCCGAACCCTCAAAGAGGTTCGCATCGTCGACATGCAGGAGGGCACCTTCTACGCGGAGATGGTCTTCGCGGACGACCTGAGGGTGTCGGCGCGTCCGTCGGATTCCATCGCCGTGGCGATGCGGGCCGGAGTGCCGATCGTCGCCGACGAGGACGTGCTGACCGAGGCCGGGTTGCTGATCCCGGACGAGGACGGCTCGGACGGCGAACCGGGCGATGCGAAAGAGGACGAGGTGGAGAAGTTCAAGGAATTTCTCGACAACGTCTCACCGGATGACTTCAAGGCGAGCGGCGGAACCTGAGCCCCGTTTGATCACGGAACGGACACTGCGCGGTCACCGTTTGCTCGATCTCAAGTTGAGGTTGAGGTTGCACCGCGCGTCGCGTTGATTTGCGACTCCCGCCCGACCTACCGTTCACACGTCGCCCGTTTTCGGCGGGGACGGAGGATGATCGTCCTTCAGGCGCGTACTGTTGAAGCAGTCCTCGAGGCCGCTCTTCGAGGTTCGGTGCCTGTCGAGTCGGTCCAGACGTTGCGAGGGAGTCTGCAGTGGGCGATAAGCCGTTCGACGACGGAGTGACGTCACCGACGGATGCGGCACCAGACGGTGCCGCGGAGAGCGCCCGTACCCCAACTGCGACCCAGGGCAGCCTGGAAGACATCGCTCCGGGCCTCTTCCCGAACGACACAGTGCCGGACGAGTTGGTCGGCTACCGGGTGCCGAGTGCGTGCCAGATCGCCGGTATCACGTATCGGCAGCTCGACTACTGGGCCCGCACCTCGCTCGTGGTGCCGTCGATTCGGGGCGCTGCCGGTTCGGGTAGCCAGCGACTGTACTCGTTCAAGGACATCCTGGTCCTGAAGATCGTCAAGCGTCTCCTCGACACCGGGATCTCACTGCAGAACATCCGCGTCGCCGTCGATCATCTCCGGAAGCGCGGCGTCGAGGATCTCGCCCGGATCACCCTCTTCTCCGACGGCACGACCGTCTACGAGTGCACCTCTGCCGAGGAGGTCGTGGATCTGCTGCAGGGCGGTCAGGGTGTCTTCGGGATCGCGGTCAGCGGGGCGATGCGCGAATTGTCCGGCACCATCGCCGATTTCCCAGGTGAACGCGCCGATGGCGGTGTGACCGAGACCGCCCCGGAGGACGAACTCGCGGCGCGGCGTAAGAACCGGACCCGCCGCACCGGCTGACCGTCGGCCGGTCCCGGCCGCCCCACTGCGGGGTTGAACTGCAGAGCAGTCGCCCACCCGTATACTGGGTGGGCGTCGCTACGTCACGGGAGAGCGCCACCGATCGGGTTGGGGTGGCCGCCGAAGGAGCAACACCTCCTCGTCAAACTCTCAGGCACCCAGGACCGTGGTGTAGACGGCGTCTCTGGAAAGTGACCCGGGGAGACCCGGGCCCGCCCACGGTGAAAGGCCGCTCCGGTGTCCCGGAACGGCCGAATCTCTCAGGCGTCTGGCATCCGTGCTGCGGATCCCGGATATGACAGAGGGGGAGGGCCGCAGACCGCCGAGAGGTTGACCTGTCATGCCCGCCACTTCCGCATCCGATCCGGTGATCTTCATCGACCGCCATGTCGGTCCCGATCCCGCCGAGACCGACCGCATCCTCGCCGAGATCGGGGTGTCCTCGCTCGACGAACTCGCCGAGCGGGTGGTCCCGTCCGTGATCGCCGACGACCCGGGTGCGAACGGTCTAGACGCATTGCCACCGGCCATCGGTGAACACGACGTGCACGACCGCCTCGCCGAGCTCGCGTCCCGCAACGTCGTCGCGCGGTCGATGATCGGGCTCGGCTACCACGACACCTTCACCCCGCCGGTCATCCTGCGGAACGTGCTGGAGAACCCGGCCTGGTACACCGCCTACACGCCTTACCAGCCGGAGATCAGCCAGGGACGTCTCGAGGCCCTGCTGAATTTTCAGACCATGGTCGCCGACCTCACCGCGATGGAGGTCGCCAACGCGTCGATGCTCGACGAGGCGACCGCCGCCGCCGAGGCGATGACCCTGATGCGTCGCGCCGGCAAGTCCCGCTCGGCGCGCCTGGTGGTCGACGCCGATCTGTTCCCCCAGACACGCGCCCTGCTCGACACGCGGGCCGAGCCGCTCGGTATCGAGTTGGTCGAGGCGTCGTTGCATCCGTCGCTGCCCGGATGCGGCTTGCCCGACGGTGACTTCTTCGGTGTCGTGCTCCAGGTTCCGGGCGCATCCGGTCGTGTCCTCGACCTCGCGCCGATCATCGCGGCCGCGCACGATCGCGGCGGATTGGTCTCGGTCGGGGCGGATCTGCTGGCGCTCACCCTGATCACGCCTCCGGGTGAGCAGGGCGCCGACGTGTGCTTCGGCACGACTCAACGGTTCGGTGTGCCCATGGGATTCGGAGGTCCGCACGCCGGCTACCTGGCGGTCCACTCCGCCCATGCGCGACAGTTGCCGGGCCGGCTCGTCGGCGTCTCCAAGGACGCCGACGGCAACCTCGCCTACCGACTCTCACTGCAGACGCGTGAGCAGCACATCCGCCGGGAGAAGGCCACCAGCAACATCTGCACCGCCCAGGTGCTGCTCGCCGTCATGGCCGCCATGTACGCCTCGTATCACGGCGCCGACGGTCTGCGCGCGATCGCCCGGCGGGTGCACGACGCCGCGGTGTTCCTGGCCGACAGCCTGACGGTTGCCGGCTTCTCGATTGCGCACTCCTCGTTCTTCGACACGATCGTGGTGCGCGCACCCGGTCAGGCCGACGCGATCGTCGCGAACGCCAAACGCGACGGCAACATCAACCTGCGGCGGATCGACGCCGACTCGGTCGGCATCGCCTGCGACGAGACCACCACCGACGCCGATCTGACCGCCGTGTTGCGTGCGTTCAGCGCCGAAGGGGTACGGCGTCATACGTTCGCGCAGCCCGTCGAGACGCGGCAGAGCGACTTCCTCACGCACCCGGCTTTCAACCGGTACCGCACCGAGACGTCGATGCTGAGGTACCTGCGTGCGCTGTCCGACAAGGACATCGCACTCGATCGGAGCATGATCCCGCTCGGCTCGTGCACGATGAAGCTCAACGCGACCGCAGAGATGGAACCGGTCACCTGGCCCGGGTTCGCACGCCTACACCCGTTCGCGCCCGTGTCCGACACCACCGGGATCCGTGAACTCATCTCGACGCTGGAGGACTGGCTGGTCACGATCACCGGCTACGACCGGATCAGCCTGCAGCCCAACGCCGGCTCACAGGGCGAATACGCGGGCCTGCTGGCGATCCGGCGGTACCACCGCGGCCGCGGCGACGAGGACCGCGACGTTTGCCTGATCCCGTCGAGCGCACACGGCACCAACGCCGCATCGGCGGTGATGGCGGGGATGCGCGTGGTGGTTGTCGGGTGCCGTGAGAACGGTGACGTCGACGTCGACGATCTGCGTGTCAAGATCGAGAATCATCGCGATGCGCTGGCAGCCATCATGATCACGTATCCGTCCACTCATGGTGTCTTCGAGCACGACATCGAGGAGATCTGCGCGGCCGTGCATGACGCAGGCGGCCAGGTCTACGTCGACGGCGCCAACCTCAATGCGCTTGTCGGCGTAGCCCGTCCCGGCCGGTTCGGCGGTGACGTCAGCCACCTGAACCTGCACAAGACGTTCTGCATCCCGCACGGTGGGGGCGGGCCGGGGGTCGGGCCGGTCGCCGTCCGCGCGCATCTCGCGCCCTTCCTGCCGGGTCACCCGCTCGCCGACGAACTGTCGTCGGAGGGCACGATCTCGGCCGCGCCGTACGGTTCGGCGTCGATCCTGCCGATCACCTACGCCTACATCGCGATGATGGGCGCGGACGGACTGCGCCGCGCGACGCTGACCGCGATCGCGTCGGCCAACTACATCGCCCGCCGGCTGCGCGAGTACTACCCCGTGCTCTACACGGGCCGCGGCAGCGAAGCAGCGCGAACCGACGGTGAGGGATTCGTCGCGCACGAGTGCATCCTGGATCTGCGGCCGCTGACCAAGGCGACCGGCGTGACTGTCGACGACGTGGCAAAACGACTGGCCGACTACGGTTTCCACGCCCCGACGATGAGCTTCCCGGTCGCCGGGACGCTGATGGTCGAGCCGACCGAGAGTGAGAACCTCGATGAACTCGACGCCTTCTGTGAGGCGATGATCGCCATTCGCGCCGAGATCGACCGGGTGGGCTCGGGTGAATGGTCCGTCGACGACAACCCGTTGCGGGGAGCCCCGCACACCGCCGAAGCGCTGGTCGGGGAGTGGGATCATGCCTACTCGCGGGAACTCGCGGTCTATCCGCTCGGCCTCCCGTCGGCCGGCGGACGGGCCAAGGTGTGGCCGGCGGTGCGCCGGATCGACAACGCCTTCGGCGACCGGAACCTGGTGTGCAGCTGCCCGCCGATCGAGGCGTTCAGCAGCTGAAGGACACCCCGGGGGGTGACCTGCGGGTCAGTTCCCGCCGGTCGTGGGACCGCTGTCGGGCCCGTAGACGAGGCGATTGATGGTCACCGTCGCCGCGTCCTCGGGGTTCGGCATCGGATTGTCGGTGATCGGGAACGTCACTGTCGCGTTCGGCTCCGGCATGGCGGCGTCGCCGCGGAATCCGAGTGCGGTGAGTTTGCCGAGCTGGTCCGGCTTGCTGACGAACTCGAAGAACTCGGACACCGCATCGGTCTGCTCGGGTGCGACCTGTGAACCCGCCATCCGGACGATCGGGTAGTCGGCGATCGGGGTCGGTCCGCCTGGCACCACTTCGGAGAGCCGCGCCGAGGTGTCCGAGCGGGTGAGCTGGAACAGCGACTGCTCGGTGATCGGTACCGCGTGGATCGGAGAGGTCGCCGGGTCATCGGCGTCGGCGATCGAGCGGGCCGCGCCGGCGGCCGAGCCGTCCGGCGACTGCGGGGCTCCCGTCAACATCGCGTCGACACTCGATGCCACGCGCGGCGAGCTCGCGTCCTGCTCGGTGAGCGCACCGGTGGTCCGGGTCACCTGCATCGCGACTGCCTGGGCCGATAGCGCGGTGGCGTCGGATTGCGCGCCGGTGGGCATCGCGAGGCGAATCGACCCCCAGCTGCCCAGTCCGTAGTCGCCGAGACTGCTGCTGCGTTTCTGCAGGGTGGGCAGTTGCTGCCAGTCGAGGTTGTCATCGAAGGCCTTGGCCAGCTGTGGCGCGGTGGCGAGCACGACGGGCGACGACACCAACGACGTGGGTTTGCCGTCGATCGCATCGGGCTTGGCGGCGGACAGGTCCGCGGTCCAGATCGACGATTGCGGAACCCAGGCAGCCGGATAGGCGCCGAGCGAGGCGGGGTCCCACGTGCCTGCCAGCCCGTCGAGGGTGACCTTGGCATCGGCCGGTCGGACCTCGATGGTCACGCAGTGATCGCGCACCACCGGTCGGGTCTTGGCGTAGTCCTGCGCGAGGGTCTTGAGTGGACCGGCGATGTCGGGATCCGCAATCACCGGGACCTTGGTCGTACCCTCGACGCAGTTCGCCGCCGCCTGATCGCCTTGGCGATCTATCCGATCACCGAGTTGCGCCCAGAGCAGGACCAGAGCGGCGACCAGGATGATGGACAGCAGGGAACCGACGAGGCCACGACTGACACCGCGACCGCGTACCCCCGTGCGACCGTCAGTACTTCGATGGTGTGCCAAGCCCCCCTGCCTTCCGCTCGTCGGGCCGACGTCCACCCCGGTCCCGTCTGACCGGGGTGACATCGGACGACGATAGCGGAGATCGCGGTGCCCGCACCATGGCGGGTGCCGTGCGAACGCTCGGCAGCCTGCCCGTCAGGCGTTGGCGGCCTTGAACTCGCGCCGCTTGCGATGCAGGATCGGCTCGGTGTAGCCGCTCGGTTGCTTCGCACCTTCGAGGATGAGCTCCTTGGCCGCCTGGAAGGCGATGTTGGAGTCGAAATCGGGTGCCATCGGGCGATATGTGGTGTCGCCGGCGTTCTGTCGGTCGACCACCGGTGCCATCCGCTCGAGCGAGGCCACGATGTCGGATTCGCTCACGATGCCGTGATGCAGCCAGTTGGCCAGCAGCTGGCTGGAGATCCGCAGGGTGGCACGGTCCTCCATCAGCGCGATGTCGTGGATGTCGGGCACCTTGGAGCAGCCGACGCCCTGATCGATCCAGCGGACCACGTAGCCGAGGATGGACTGGCAGTTGTTGTCGAGTTCTTCCTTCTTCTCCTCGGCCGACCAGTCGGTCTTCGGCGCGAGCGGGATTGTGAGGATGTCGTCGACCGACGCCGGATCGCGCTTGGCGATCTCGTCCTGCCGCTCGAAGACATCGACGAGGTGATAGTGCAGCGCATGCAGGGTCGCTGCGGTGGGCGAGGGCACCCATGCGGTGGTGGCGCCTGCCTTCGGGTGACCGATCTTCTGCTCGAGCATGTCGTGCATCAGATCCGGCATCGCCCACATACCCTTGCCGATCTGCGCCTTGTGCTGCAGCCCGGCGTGCAATCCGGTATCGACATTGAAGTCCTCGTACGCCTTGATCCACTTCTGCTGCTTCATGTCGCCCTTGCGAATCATCGCGCCGGCTTCCATGGAGGTGTGGATCTCGTCGCCGGTGCGGTCGAGGAAGCCGGTGTTGATGAAGACCACGCGATCCTCGGCGGCCTTGATGCAGGCCTTGAGGTTCACGGTGGTGCGGCGCTCCTCGTCCATGATGCCGACCTTGAGAGTGTTCTCCGGCAGGCCGAGAACCTTCTCCACACGGTCGAACAGTTCGACGGTGAACGCGACCTCATCGGGTCCGTGCATCTTCGGCTTGACGATGTAGATCGATCCGGTCCGCGAGTTCTGCAGGCCCTCGGCCGCGACACCCGGCCCGCTCGCTTTGCTCCCGGCGCCGTTCATCCCGTGGATGCCGATCAGCGAGGTGAACAAACCGTCGAGGATGCCTTCGGGGACCTCGTTGCCGTCGGCGTCGAGGATCGCGCTATTGGTCATCAGGTGCCCGACGTTGCGGACGAAGAGCAACGAGCGGCCGTGCAGGTCGAAATCGGAACCGTCGGGTGCGATGTACTCGCGGTTACCGTTGAGGACGCGGGTGAAGGTCTTCCCGCCCTTGGCGACCTCCTCGGCCAGGTCACCCTTGTTGAGTCCCAGCCAGTTCCGGTAGCCGAGCACCTTGTCGTCGGCGTCGACCGCAGCAACCGAGTCCTCGAAGTCCATGATGGTGGTGATCGCGGACTCGACGACGACGTCCTTGACCCCGGCCGGGTCTGTCTGGCCGATGGGTGACGAGGGGTCGATCTCGATGTCGAGGTAGAGGCCGTTGTTGCGCAACAGGATCGACGTCGGGGCGGCGGCCTCGCCCCGGTAGCCGGCGAACGCCGACGGATCGGCGAGAGTCGAGGTGGTGCCGTCGGCCAGGGTCACTTGCAGGGCCTGGTCCGCCACGGCGAACTTCGTCACATCCGTGTAGCTGCACTGCTCGAGGGGGACGGCGTTGTCCAGGAAGTCCTTCGCGTACGCGATGACCTTGTCGCCGCGCACCCTGTTGTACGACGAGCCCTTCTCGGCGCCGTCGGTCTCCGGGATGGCATCGGTGCCGTACAGGGCGTCGTAGAGCGAGCCCCACCGGGCGTTGGAGGCGTTGAGTGCGAAGCGCGCGTTGAGGATCGGGACCACCAGCTGCGGGCCCGCCGTCTCGGCGATCTCGCGGTCGACGTTCTCGCTGCCGATCTGGAAGTCGGCAGGCGGATCGACCAGGTAGCCGATCTCGGTGAGGAAGCCCTTGTACGCGTCGAAGTCCAGGTCGCCGGCGGTCGCGGGATGGTCGCGGTGCCACTGGTCGATCTTCGCCTGCAGATCGTCGCGGACGGACAGCAGTTCACGGTTGCGGGGCGCCAGGTCGGTGATCACCGAGGCCGCACCCGTCCAGAAGGCGTCGGGGTCTACACCGGTGCCGGCCAACGCCTCGTTGTTGATGAAGTCGTACAGGACGGAAGCGACCTGCAGCCCGTTGACGTTGATCCGGTCAGACATGACAGCCTTTCTCAGCGGTGAATCGACACGTCCATGCTACTCGTCGGTAATCTGCCTCGACACCGGGTATCCGGGCAGGTCCGAGGCGGGCGAGAAGGTCAGTTGACGCAGCTCACAGTCGGTTCGAAAGTGCGAGTAGATCGCTGAGGCGTTGTGACAGCGCCGCCCGTAACACGCTGCCGTCCTCGGCGATGGTGGACTGTTCTCGCACATACTGCGCTCGGCCGGCCGCGGTCTCGACGGGCACCGGATCGTAACCGAGCGCGGTGAGGTCGTAGGGGCTCGCCCGCATGTCGAGCTCCCGTGCGCGCAAGGCGGACCCGAAGCACGCGAGGGTGAGGTCGGAGTCGATCAGCGGCGCGAGCGTGAAACACGCCCGATAGAGGTCCATCGTGGTGTGCAGACATCCGGGCTGCTCGTCGCGGATCTGTCTGTCCCGGGTCAGTTCGGCCTCGTTTCGGGGCCGTGCCTTCGGCGTGAAGAACCGGAACGCATCGAAATGCGTACAGCGCAACGGCATCTCCTCGACGACCGCATCGGTCCCGGCCCGTCCGAGACGCAGCGGCGCGTCGTGGCGCTTCTCGGTGGTCCGGTAGACCATCGCCCATTCGTGCAGGCCGAAGCAGCCGAGGCGTGCGGGGCGGGACGCGGTCGCGCGCAGGAGTGCGGCGGTGGCACCCACGGCACCTGCGCGGCTGCGGAGAAATCCAGGATCCACGGTCACCGTGTCGTCGAGGCGCTGATACCCGCGAAGGACCAGGTAGTCGTCGGCCTCCTCGAGGAGCACGCCGAATCCCGGATGCCATCTCGTCACGTGCGCGGGACGAGACGAGTAATAGGTGAAGAGGAAGTCGATGACGGGATGCTTCGCGCCGTTCTTGCGGGCCCGCAGATACGGCCCGATCAGGTCGTCGACCCGTCCGCGGTGATCGTCGCGGAGGGCTCGCCACTGTGCCGACTGCAGACAGCGGCCGGTCGAGCGGCGTATCTCCGTCGATGTCACCGGATCACACCCGATGGGTCTCGTCGCGGACATTGCCGACGAACTCCTCGACGAGGTCGGCGAGGGCGACGATGCCGACCGTCCGTCCGGAGTCGTCGACCACCGCACCGATGTGGGCGCTGGTGCGTCGCAGTGCCGCGGTCGCCTCGTCGAGGGGTGTGGTCGACGCGATCACCGGCAGCGGACGGATCTTGTCGATGCCGATGATGGTGTCCGGACCGATCCGCTCGTCGAGGATCTCGTCGAGCACGTCCTTGAGGTGGAGATAGCCGGTGAACGTCCCGTCGGGACCGCGTACCGGGAAGCGCGAGAACCCGGTGTCGCCCACCGCGTGCTCGACCGCCCCGAGTGTCGGGCCGGTGCCGCCGGTCTCGGCGTCGACCTCCACGCCGACACTGTGCATCTGGTCGAGGGGGATCATCACCTCGCTCACGGTGCGACTCACCGACTGCAGCGCTCGGGTCAGACGTTCGTGTTCTTCGGCGTCGATGAGGCCTTCCTGTTTCGACTCACCGAGCATCTGTGCGAGTTCCCCGGTGGAGACCGCCGAGTCGAGCTCGTCCTTGGGCTGCACGCGCATCAGGCGCAGCGACGAGTTCGCCAGCCAGTTGTAGAACGCGATCAGGGGGCGCGCCATGCGGATGAACGCGAGATGCGCGGGCACCAGGAGCATGGCGGAGCGCTCCGGGCCGGCCAGCGCGATGTTCTTGGGCACCATCTCACCGATGAGGATGTGCAGGACCACCACGAGCGACAAGGCGACGGCGAACGAGATCGGGTGCAGCAGGGTTTCCGGCACGTGGGCCAGATGCAGCGGCTTCTCGATCAGATGTGCGACCGCAGGCTCACCGACGCGACCGAGCAGGATCGAGCAGATCGTGATGCCCAGCTGTGCACCGGCCAGCATCAACGACAGGCGTTCGCCGGCCCGGATCACCGTCCGGGCACGCTTCTTGCCGCTTTCCTCGAGCGCTTCGAGGCGATCGCGGCGCGCGGAGATGAGCGAGAACTCGGCACCGACGAAGAACGCGTTGCCGCCGAGCAGCACGACCGTGAGGAGGACGGCCCAGAAGTCGTTCACTCCGTGCCCCGATCCGTTCCGTCGCGGCTGAGCGGGGAGTCGTCGGGAGGGGTGCCGTCGCGGGAAGCGGTGTCGGGCGAGGTGTTGTCGGGGGAGGTGGTGCGGTCGGATGGGGTGTCGTCGAGTCGGGCGCTGTCGAGTCGGGCGCTGTCGAGTCGGGCGCTGTCGGGCCGGATGTCGTCGCGGATGGGTCGCAGCGAGACGACATCGATACGGCGACCGTCCATCTGCGTCACGGTCGCACGCCACGTGATCTCGGTGCCCGGCAGCGCCTCGTCCTCGTCGTCGTCCTCGTCGTCGTCTCCGCCGGCAGATCGACTCGGCAACTCGACCGCGTCGCCGACCTCGGGTATCCGTCCGAGGCAGAACATCACCAGGCCGCCGAGCGTGTCGTAGGACCCTTCCGGCGCGCGGTAACCGGTGGCGTCGGTCAGTTCGTCGGTGCGGAGCAGTCCCGAGCACAGAAAACCGTCGCCGTCGACGGCGACGTCGGCGCGCTCATGGTCGTGCTCGTCGGTCACATCGCCGAGGATCTCCTCGATCAGATCCTCGGTGGTGACGATGCCTGCGGTACCGCCGTACTCGTCGATCACCACGCACAGCTCCATGCCGTCGGCGCGGATGCGTTCCATCAGGGCGTCGCCGTCGAGGCTGGTGGGGACGCGGGGGACCGGTCGGGCGATGGACGCGACCGTGGTGTCGGCGGCGTGTTCGGGCGCGACGGTGAAGGCCTGCTTGATGTGCACGACACCCACGAGATCGTCGAGATCACCGTCGATCACGACCGGAAAGCGGGAGTGACCCGTGCGCGACGACGCCATCACCAGGTCGCGGATGTTGTCGTCGCGGTCGAGGCAGTCGACCGTCACCCGGGGGGTCATCAGATCCTCGGCGCTGAGCTCACCGAACTTGAGGGAGCGGTCGACGAGCGCCGCGGTGTCCTCGTCGATCGACCCCTGGCGGGCCGAGTTGCGTACGAGCGACACGAGTTCCTGGGGCGACCGGGCCGACCGCAACTCCTCGGCGGGTTCGATGCCGAGTCGGCGGACGATCCAGTTCGCCGAGCCATTCAGGCCGTTGATCGCCCATCGGAAGGTCGCGGAGAAAACGGTCATCGGTCCCGACGTCGCGCGGGCGACGGCCAGCGACCTGGCGATGGCCAGGTTCTTCGGGATCAGTTCGCCCAGCACCATCGAGAGCGAGGTGGCGATGATCAGAGCGAGCGCCAGCGAGATTCCCGACGCGAGCGAGTCGCTCGCGCCCGCCGAGGTGAGTGCCGGCGTGAAGATGCGCGCCAGCACCGGCTCGGCGATGTAACCAGTGATCAGCGTGGTGATGGTGATGCCGAGCTGCGCACCGGACAGCTGGAACGACAAGGTGGCGTGCGCCCGCTGGACCAGGCGGGATCGACGGTCGCCGTTGGTGGCGACGTCATCGGAGATGGTAGATCGTTCGAGCGCGGTCAGCGAGAACTCCGCGGCGACGAACAGCGCGGTGCCGAGCGTCAGCGCGACGAAGCCGACGAGACCGGCGATGAGGAGGGCTGTCTCCACCCCTCACCACCCGCCGGGAAGCGGGCGCCCCTCGGCGAATCCGGCGGCGGACTGGATCCCGAGCACCACCTTCTCGTGTAGTTCGGCGAGCGTCCGGGCACCCGTGTAGGTCGCGGTGCTGCGCACTCCCGAACAGATGTTGTCGATCAGGTCCTCGACGCTGGGCCGCTCGGGATCGAGCCGGATCCGGGAGCTCGAGATGCCTTCCTCGAACAGCGACTTGCGCGCCCGGTCGTAGGCGCCGTCCTTGGCCGATCGGGCCGCGACGGCCCGTTTGGAGGCCATCCCGAAACTGACTTTGTACGGCCCGACGGCATCCTCCTGCAGATCGCCCGGTGACTCGTAGGTTCCGGCGAACCATGACCCGATCATCACGTTGGACGCCCCGGCGGCCAGTGCCAGCGCGACGTCACGCGGGTGGCGGACCCCGCCGTCGGCCCAGACGTGGGCACCGTGACGGGTGGCGATCTCGGCACATTCGGCGACTGCCGAGAACTGGGGACGACCGACGCCGGTCATCATCCTGGTGGTGCACATCGCGCCCGGTCCGACGCCGACCTTGATGATCGAGGCGCCTGCCTCGATCAGATCCGTGGCGCCTTGGGCCGACACGACGTTGCCCGCGGCGATCGGCACTCCGGGATCCGCCGTGGCCACCGCCTCCAGGGCGGTGAGCATCTTCTCCTGATGTCCGTGCGCGGTGTCGATCACGAGCAGGTCGGCACCGGCCGCCGCCAGCGCCTTGGCCTTGCCGACCACGTCGCCGTTGATACCGACCGCCGCCGCGATCCGGAGGCGCCCGTTCGCATCGACATTCGGCTGGTACACCCCGTGCCGGAGCGCACCGACCCGCGACAGCACACCGGCCAGCCGACCCTCGTCGTCGACGAGGACGGCGAGACCGAGGTGCTGGTCGTCGAGCCGGTCGAAGACATCACGGGATGCGGTGTCCACCGGCAGCGTGACGATGTCGGGATCGAGCACCTCGCGCACCCGTGCGAAGCGATCGACGTCGCGACAGCGCTTCTCGGTGACGACGCCGATGGGACGGCCGTCCTCGATGACGACCGCCGCCCCGTGTGCGCGCTTGGGGATGAGGGCCAGGGCATCGGACACCGAGTCGTCGGCGGTCAGCGTGACGGGTGTGTCGGCGACGAGGTGCCGGGACTTGACGTAGGCGATGGACTCGGCGACCACCGGGATCGGGAGATCCTGGGGCAGCACCACCAGTCCGCCGCGTCGGGCCACGGTCTCGGCCATCCGTTTCCCGGCGACGGCGGTCATGTTGGCGACCACGATCGGGATCGTCGTGCCACTGCCGTCGACGGTCGAGATGTCGACGTCGAATCGCGAAGCGACATCGGACCGATTCGGGACGATGAACAGGTCGTCGTAGGTCAGGTCGTGGGTGGGCCGATGGCCCTCGACAAATCGCACGGTTGGTTGCGGACTCCTCTCGCCCCCGGCCGATTCTATTCGGTCACTTCGGACCGGTCACCGCTCCACAGTGTGTGGAAGGTGCCCGGCTTGTCGATGCGCTGGTAGGTGTGCGCCCCGAAGAAGTCGCGCAGTCCCTGTGTCAGAGCGGCCGGCAGCCGCTCGGCGCGCAACGCGTCGTAGTACGACAGCGAGGAGGCGAACGCGGGCACCGGGATGCCCATCAGGGTGGCCGTCGAGACGACCCGTCGCCAGCTGTCCACCGCGTTCTCGACCGCATTCCGGAAGTACGGGGCCAGCAGCAGGCTCGGCAGATCCGGATTCTCGGCGTATGCGTCGCGGATCCGGTTGAGGAACTTGGCGCGGATGATGCAACCGCCGCGCCAGATGGTGGCGAGGTCACCCGGATGGACATTCCAGCCGTACTCGGCGCTGCCCGCGGCGATCTGGTCGAAGCCTTGCGCGTACGCGACGACCTTGGAGGCATAGAGCGCCTTGTTGATGTCGTCGATGAAGGTCGCGGTGTCGGTGGGCGTCGCGGCCAGGGTGCCCGATTCCAGCCCCTGTGCCTGCTTGCGCTGGTCGGTGGCGCTCGACAGCGCGCGGGCGAACACGGCCTCGGCGATACCCGTGGTCGGGATGCCCAGGTCGAGAGCCGACTTGACGGTCCAGCGGCCGGTGCCCTTCTGGCCGGCGGCATCGACGATGACGTCGACGAGTGGCTTGCCGGTCTCCGCGTCGGTCTGTGAGAGCACCTCCGCGGTGATCTCGACCAGGTAGCTGTCGAGGTCGCCGGAGTTCCATTCGCGGAACACGTCGGCGATATCGGAGACCGGCATGTCGAGTGCCTTGCGCATGAGGTCGTAGGCCTCACCGATGAGCTGCATGTCCGCGTATTCGATGCCGTTGTGGACCATCTTGACGAAATGGCCGCTGCCGTCCGGGCCGATGTGGGTGCAGCACGGCTCGCCGTCGACCTGCGCGGAGATCGACTCGAGCATCGGGCCCACCGACTTGTAGGACTCCACCGGACCACCCGGCATGATCGACGGGCCGTTGAGTGCGCCCTCCTCGCCACCGGAGATCCCGGCGCCGACGAAATTGAGTCCGCGCTCGGACATCGCCGCCTCGCGGCGGATGGTGTCGGTGTAGAGCGAGTTGCCACCGTCGATGATGATGTCGCCCTTTTCCATGAGGCCGGCGAGCTCCTCGATGACGGCATCGGTGGGGTCACCGGCCTTCACCATGATCAGCACCCGGCGCGGACGCTCGAGCGCCGCGACGAACTCTTCCATCGTCTCGGTCCGGATGAACGTTCCCTCGGAGCCGTGTTCGGAGATCAGGGCGTCGGTCTTGGCGATGCTGCGGTTGTGCAGGGCGACCGTGTGGCCGTGGTGTGCGAAGTTGCGGGCGATGTTGGAACCCATGACGGCGAGACCGGTGACACCGATCTGGGCCATGGCCGAGTCGGTGGAATCGGAGCCGGCGGGCCGGTTGGATTGCGCGGCAGTTGTCATGGCCTCAAGCCTATTGCCTCCACGGTCGCACCACGAGCGGGAGGGTGGGGTGACTCACGTGGCCGAGATCAGTCGGCTGAGTTCGGTGAGCCACGGGATCGCCACCGCCAGAGTCGGGACCACCAGGATCGCCGCGGCCGCGGAGTAGGCGGACAGCGCGAGCAGTCGGGTCGGCCGTTCGTCACGGAGTCGGCGGATCCGCGCCAGTGTGGTGGGCCCGCCTACCGCCATCGCGCCGCGCGGTGCCACCGCATCTGCGCAGGCGACGAGCGCACGGCCGAGGGTGGTGGGCGCGGTGGCGCGGACGGCCTGGTCGTCGGCGAGCGCCTCGACCAGCAGTTCGACCGCACCGAGTGCGGAACTGCTGCGGACGACGCGGGGGAAGGCCTCGTGCACGGCGATGAACGCTTCGAGGACGAGGTCGTGGCGGGCGCGTAGGTGGGCACGCTCATGTGTCAGAACGGCGGTCAGTTCGGCGCGGGAGAGTCGCGCGACGACACCTTCGCTGACCACGACGCGCTGCCGGAGACCGGGCAGGCAGTAGGCGAGGGGCTGCTCGACATCGATCATTCGGACGTCGCTCGCGAACAGCGGATGCGAGGCGTCGCTGCGATCACACCGGTCCAGGATGTCGATCAACTGGCGATGGGCGTAGCGACGGGCCCGAGTGCGCACACCTACGCGGATCACCGTGTACATGAGTCGTGCGCCGACCATCAGCGTCAGGGCGAAGACCCCCACGAGGGTCAGCCACAACGGCAGGCCGAGTCGGTCGATCTCGTCGAAGGGGTTCGTGGTCGGGGCGCCGTCGGCTCCCGGGGTCAACAGGTTCGCGGCGATCGCCAGCCCGCAACTGAAGGCGGAAAGCACGCCGGCCAGAGCTATCGCCTGCCACAGTGTCATCGCTGCCCGAGGTGCCTTGACCGGCCAGGACGCGCGGGACAGAGCTTCTGCCGCGGGGCCGACGAGCACCAGGGTCAGGATGCCGAAGAAGAGCGCAGTCATCGGAACTGTCCTTGCGTGGGCTGTGTGGAGTCGCTGCTGGCGTCTGGGCCGAATCTATCCTGTTTCCCCGGTTCCCCGGACGGCTTCGAGCTCATCGAGTGCATGTCGCAGGGCGGCGGCCTCGTCGGCACCGACCCGGCCGACGAAGGAGACGAGAGCGGCATGCCGTGATCCGGGCGCTTCGGCCTCCGACAACGCGTCGACCATGAGGCTCGCCACCAGATCCTCCCGCGGATGCGTGGGCTGGTACTTGTGCGCCCGATCGTCACGGATCTGCGTGACGAGATTCTTCTTGGCCAGACGCTGGAGCACCGTCATCACCGTGGTGTAGGCCAGCGAGCGGTCCCGGGACAGCGTCTCGTGCACCTGCCGCACGGTCTGGGGGGTCGGGCTCGCCCACAGGGTGTCCATGACGGCGCGCTCGAGGTCGCCCAGTCCGTTCATTCTTCTCATTTTACTTCCGCTTCTCCTGTCCGCCCACATGGGACGTCACCCGTGTGTCCATGCCTGGTCACACCCGTTTCGCGCACCCACTTGACAACATTGGTAAGGCTACCCTACATTGAGTCTCACGTCGGACCGGCGAGAGTCCTGAGGGCTGCAGAGACCCCCGGTCCACGCCGCGGTAGGCCCCACGCTGTAACGCAGCGTGGGGCCTATCGGTTCCTCGGGGCCCGCCGTTCGTGAGCTGTTCGACCGAGTCCTGCGGCGGTTCGCATCAGGGGACCTTCCCGCGCCCGCACCGATATCTCGTGCCAATCTTTGGGTATGAGCGTTGAGAACGAACAGTTGATCAAGGACACCTTCGGCCGCGGTTTCGACACCTCACTGGGCCTTCGTCTCCAGGAGGTGGGGCGGGACCGTGTCGTCGCGGTGCTGGAGCTCGGCGACAAGCATCACCAACCGTTCGGGATCGTGCACGGCGGCGTCTACTGCGCGGTGGCCGAGAGCGTCGCGAGCGTCAGCGCCTTCACCTGGCTGCAGGTCACCGGTATCGGCGGCACCGCGGTGGGTGTGAACAACAACACCGACTTCATCAAGTCGGTGAGCGCCGGGACGATCACCGTCGAATCGTCGCCGATCCACCGTGGACGTCGCCAACAGCTCTGGCGGGTCACCATGACCGACGACCAGGGTCGTCTCGTCGCGTCCTCGCAGGTACGGCTGCAGAACATCGAACTGCCGGAGGGTGTCGAGGTCCCGGTCATCCCGGCGGGCGCATGACCGACCGAGAACTGCCGGCGGAGGTACGGGCCCGTCTGGAGGAGATCCTGCGCCCGGTCGACGACGACCTGGCGGCGCGGTATCCCGGTGACCGTCCGACGGGACAACCGGCGCACACCGTCTATGTGAGCGCTGCCGATACCGACTTCGACACCCCGGCGTCGTGGGGTGAGCGGGCCGGCGAGATCGCCGAAGCCGCCCGCGACGTCGTGATCGAGCTGGCCTCCGGTGACGTGGTGGTCGCCGACCTCGCACGAAAACGTCTGCAGGACAATCCCGTCGAGGATCTTCGGATCGACCTCGAGGACGGTTACGGGTGGCGCGACGACGCGGTCGAGGACGCGGATGCACGACGTGCCGGTGCGATCCTCGCCGGATGGACGCAGATGAGACCACATGCCCCGCGCAGTGCCGGCATCCGCGCGAAGGGTCTCGGCGATCGTGAACGTCGCCGCGGACTGCGCACGTTGGAACTCGTCCTGGACAGTGCCGGCGGGGTCCCGGACGGATTCGTCTTCACGGTCCCCAAGCTGCGTGACGTTCGACAGGTCGACGCGGTCAACGTGCTGTGCGAGGCCTTCGAGCGCGCCCACGGTCTCGCCGAGGGGATGCTGAGATTCGAGCTGCAGATCGAGATCCCCCAGGCGGTGCTCGGACCCGACGGTCGCGCGACCTTGGCCGGAGCGATTCATCGGGGGATGCCCCGGCTCACCGGACTGCACTACGGGACCTACGACTACAGCGCGGCGTGCGGGATCGTGTCGGCGCAGCAATCGCTGGCACATCCGGTAGCCGACCATGCCAAGGCGGTTATGCAGGCCGCCACCGCACAGACCGGCGTGTGGATCAGTGACGGCTCGACCCAGGTGATCCCGGTGGGCACGCCCGACCAGATCCAATCGGCGCTGCGGCGCCACCACGCCCTCGTGCTGCGTTCGGTGGAACGGGGGTTCTATCAAGGGTGGGACATGCACCCAGGGCACCTCGTCACCCGCTGGCTGGCGGTCATCGGCTTCTTCCGGTCCGCGATGCCCACTGCTGCCCGGCGCCTAGAGTCCTATTTCGACCGTCGGTCCGGCGACGTGGTGGACGAACCCGCGACGGCTCTGTCGCTGGCGTCGGTCCTGCAGCGCGGCACGGCGGCCGGGGCGTTCACCGCCGACGAGGTCACCGAGATCGCTCCGTCGTGCACGGCGCAACGATTGGCCGCCCTGCGCGCCGGTGGTGGCGCGCTGCCGTCGTGACGAGGCCATAGTCGCTCGGCGCGCCGAGCGATCCGCGGCGTGGCAGGATGTCAGCTACCCGGCCCGGCGCACGAACTGTGCGCTGTCCCGGCTGTATTCGTCTCGCCAGGAGAGGGTCCGTTGCGTCTGTCGCCACATGAGCAGGAGCGGTTGCTCATCTCGTATGCCGCCGAGCTGGCACGTCGACGGCAGGGCCGTGGATTGAAGCTCAATCATCCCGAAGTGGTGGCGATCATCACCGACCATGTCCTCGAGGGTGCCCGCGATGGCCGCTCGGTCGCCGAGCTGATGTCGTCGGGCCGGGAGGTGCTCGGACGTGCGGACGTGATGGACGGCATCCCGGAGATGCTCCATGACGTGCAGGTCGAGGCCACGTTTCCCGACGGGACCAAGTTGGTCACCGTGCACGACCCCATCGATTAGCCGCGCGAGAGGACCACGATGTCGCACACGCAGTCATCCGTTGTGCCCGGCGAGGTGATCACCGTGGACGGCACCATCGAGCTGAACGAAGGTGCCGACGTCCTGACGCTGGCCGTCGTCAACTCCGGCGACCGGCCCGTGCAGGTCGGGAGTCACGTGCACTTTCCGCAGGCCAACCCGGCGCTGGACTTCGACCGCGCCGCCGCCCGGGGGCGCCGGCTCGACATCCCGGCCGGCACCGCGGTGCGGTTCGAACCGGGGATCGAGATGACCGTCGCGCTGGTGCCACTGGGCGGCACCCGCGAGGTCCACGGCATCTCCCTGGACGCACCCGGATCGTTGGGGCCGCAGGAGAATACCGGCGAACGTCACGAGGGGGACGACTGATGGCGACGCTCGGCCGCAACCGTTACGCACAACTCTTCGGGCCCACCGCAGGCGACCGGATCCGGTTGGCGGACACCGACCTGTTCATCGAGGTCACCGAGGACCGGTCCGGTGGGCCCGGACGGGCAGGCGACGAGGCCGTCTTCGGTGGCGGCAAGGTGATCCGGGAATCGATGGGGCAGAGCCGGGCCACCCGCGCGCAGGGCGCGCCGGACACCGTGATCACCGGTGTCGTGATAGTCGATCATTGGGGGATCATCAAGGCCGACCTGGGTATTCGCGATGGCCGGATCACCGCGATGGGAAAGGCGGGCAACCCCGACACGATGGACGGGGTCCACCCGGACCTCGTGATCGGGCCGTCCACCGAGATCATCGCGGGCAACGGGAAGATCCTGACAGCGGGCGGGATCGACTGCCATGTCCACTTCATCTGTCCGCAGATCATGGACGAGGCACTGGGCAACGGCATCACGACCCTGATCGGCGGCGGTACCGGCCCGGCCGAAGGAAGCAAGGCCACCACGGTGACACCGGGTGCGTGGCACCTGAAGTCGATCCTCGCGGCCACCGACCACTGGCCGATGAACATCGCCCTGCTGGGCAAGGGCAACACCGTCAGTGCCGATGCCATGCACGAGCAGATCCGTGCGGGTGCCTCCGGTTTCAAGCTGCACGAGGACTGGGGGAGCACCCCCGCCGCGATCGACGCCTGTCTGCGGGTGGCCGACGAGACCGGCGTGCAGGTGGCGCTGCATTCGGACACGCTGAACGAGGCCGGATTCGTCGAAGAGACGATCGGGGCGATCGCCGGACGCAGCATCCACGCGTACCACACCGAGGGCGCCGGTGGTGGTCACGCACCCGACATCATCACGGTCGCAGCGTATCCGAACGTGTTGCCGAGTTCGACCAATCCGACCCGACCGCACACCGTCAACACCCTCGACGAGCATCTCGACATGTTGATGGTCTGTCATCACCTCAATCCGACGGTGCCCGAGGATCTCGCGTTCGCCGAGAGCCGGATCCGGCCGTCGACGATCGCGGCCGAGGACCTGCTGCACGACCTCGGGGCGATCTCGATGATCGGATCGGATTCCCAGGCGATGGGCCGGATCGGCGAGGTGGTGCTGCGTACCTGGCAGACCGCGCACGTGCTCAAGTCTAAACGCGGATCGCTGCCGGGAGACGGTGCGGCGGACAACAACCGGGTACGGAGATACATCGCGAAGTACACGATCTGTCCGGCGATCGCCCACGGCTTCGACGACGAGCTCGGATCGGTGGAGACCGGGAAGCTCGCCGACCTCGTGCTCTGGAACCCGGCGTTCTTCGGTGTGCGGCCCGACCTCGTGATCAAGGGCGGCGCGATCGCCTGGGCGGCCATGGGTGACGCCAACGCGAGCATCCCGACCCCCCAGCCGGTGTTGCCGCGACCCATGTTCGGGGCGGCTCCCAAAACCGCGGCGGCCACCTCGGTCAGCTTCGTCGCGCAGGGCGGGCTCGACGCTGGGATCGAGGAGACACTCGGCCTCGATCGCAGGCTCGTCGCGGTCCGGGACACTCGTCACATCGGGAAGGCCGACATGCCCAACAACTCGGCCATGCCGCAGATCTCGGTGGAACCGGACACGTTCACCGTGCGCGTCGACGGCGAGGTGTGGGATTCCGGGCCGGTAGCCGAATTGCCCATGGCACAGCGATACTTCCTGTTCTGAACGGCGACGACGATTTGATACCCGTGTCATCCGGATCCCGTTCCCAGCTGGCGATGATGCTGACGTTGGCCGATTCGCGGCTGCCGGTCGGCGGTCACGTGCATTCCGGTGGGGTCGAGCAGGCCGTTGCCGATCGGGTCGTCGTGGATGCGGAGAGCCTCGCGCGGTTCCTCCGGCGGCGCGTCACGACGAGTGGTCTGGTGGCCGCCTCGATCGCTGCCGCGGTGACCGATGGCACGCTCGATGTGGCTGCGGCGGAACGGGAAACGGACGCCCGGACACCGTCGGCCGCTGCGCGCCGCGCCTCGTTGGCGCAGGGCAGGGGAATGCTGCGGCTGGCACGTCGCATGTGGCCGGAGGAGGACTGGAGCGCCCATGCGCCGCAGAGCCATCTCCCGGTGATCTGCGGCGCCATCGGCCGGGTGTCGCGCCTGTCCGGCTTCCACACCGCGCTGATCCTCGCGTACACGACGATGAGCGGCTCGGCGACCGCGGGACAGCGACTGCTGGCGCTCGACCCGGCCGACGTGGCGGTGGTCATCGCTGATCTGGGCGCCGAATGCGAGCGGGTCGCGGCCGCGGCGGCCGTCGAACTCGCCGACCTCTCCGACCCGACGCTCGATGTGTTCGCCGAACGTCACGAGCGGCGCGACATGCCCCTGTTCATGTCGTGAGGGCCCCAACCGGACTTCGCGACGCCCGCACCGATCACCAGTCCCGGACCAGACCCCGGACACCGAGACCGACCACCACCGAGAGGAAGTCATGCCACCGCATTTGATCGACGGAGAACCACACGGACACGACCACGCCCGTCCGCGTCGTCATCGCGAACCCGGCGAGGCACTGCGCGTCGGAGTGGGCGGTCCGGTCGGCTCGGGAAAGACCGCCCTCGTCGCCGCGTTGTGCAGGCAACTGCGGGAGGAGCTGTCGGTCGCCGTCCTGACGAACGACATCTACACGACCGAGGACGCCGACTTCTTGCGGCGCAACGCGGTCCTCCCCGACGAGCGGATCACCGCAGTGCAGACCGGCGGATGCCCGCACACCGCGATCCGCGACGACATCACCGCCAACCTCGACGCGATCGACGATCTCGTCGCAGCAAACCCGCCGTTGGACCTGATCCTGGTCGAGTCGGGCGGCGACAACCTGACGGCCACGTTCTCCACCGGACTGATCGACGTACAGATCTTCGTGATCGACGTCGCCGGCGGCGACAAGGTCCCGCGCAAGGGGGGCCCGGGCGTCACGTTCTCCGACCTGCTGGTGATCAACAAGACCGATCTGGCCGATCAGGTCCACGCGGACCTCGAGGTGATGCGGACCGACGCCGAGCGGGTTCGCGAGAGCCGGCCGACCGCGATGATCTCGCTCACCGACGATCCGGCGGCGACCGACGTCCTGGCGTGGGTTCGCGAGCAGCTCGCCGAGATCGTCGTGACCGGCTGACCCGGGGGTGCACACGGAGATCGAGATCGTGGCCCGATGCGGTCGCTCACCCCGGGTGGCGGCGACGGGTGGTCTTGCGCTGCGTCGGACCGGACCCGAGTCGGCGCACCTGATCAGCACCGCGGCCACGCCGCTCGGTGGGGACACGATCGCGGTCCGCGTGACCGTCGAGGCCGGTGCGGTACTGCATCTGCGAACGGTCGCGGCGACCATCGCGCTACCGTCGGCCGAACGTATCGATTCGAGTTCGGAATGGTTCATCCAGGTCGCCGACGGGGGCCGCCTGCACCTGGATCCGGAGCCGATCGTGGTCGCCGGCGGCGCGCATCACCGAACTTCGACCAGTGTCGTCGCGCACCCGGACGCCACGGTGATCATCGCCGAGCACGCGCAACTCGGTCGTGTCACCGAGCTGCCCGAGCACATCGCCCGAGCGCGCTGGGAGGGATCGCTGCGCGTGGACATCGGGGGCGGGCCGGTCCTGCGACATCGGCTGGCGCTCGGGGGTACCGGTCATCGAGCTGTGAGCAGCGTCTTCCGCTACCCGGACACGCGCCCGGCCGACGTGTCCCCGGACGCATATGCGGCGCGGCTCGAACTCGCGCGACCACCCGGCGTGAACGGTGCGACACTCACCACCGCGCTGGCACCGACCACAACCCGGGCGCGGACGTCGTGCGACGAGCTCGACCTCGCCCCGGTGGCCCTCTGAGCAGGCCACCCGAGCATCGTGGTCAGCTGGCCTCGGCCTTGGGATCGGTGGTGGATTCGGAGTCCTTGGCCGCGGCCACATCTGCGGACTCGGCCTCGACCTCGGGTATCGACTTCTTCTCCAGCTCGGACAACGCGCCGAGCGCGGTGCGCGCATAGACCTGTTGTTCGGTCACCGCGAGCTGCGCCCGACCCCGCGTGCTGAACGCGAAGAACCAGTTGATGAGGGTGTTCAGCCGGTTGCGGAAACCGACCAGATAGACGAGGTGCAGTGCGAGCCAGCCGAGCCAGGCGAAATAGCCCTCGGTCTCGAACATCTTCTTGGTACCCGGGATCGGCACCTGCATCACCGCGCTGAAGCGAGACACCGTCGCCATCGAGCCCTTGTCGTAGTAGCCGAAGGGCTTGCGTTGTTCCTGCGTCTGCCCACGCAGTCCCGCCGTGATGGCGTCCGCCGCATATCGTCCGCCCTGGATGGCGCCCTGTGCGACGCCGGGAACACCGTCGACGGCCATCATGTCGCCGACGACGAATACGTACGGATATCCGGGGATCGAGAGGTCCGACAGCACCTTCACCCGGCCCGCACGGTCGAGTTCGACCCGGGACTGCTCGGCGAGCTGCTTGCCGAGCGGACTCGCCTGCACCCCGGCCGACCACACCTTGCATTGGGATTCGATCCGACGCGTGCTGCCGTCCTTGTCCTTGACGACCAGACCGTCGTAGTCGACGTCGACGACCATCGCGTTGAGCTGGATCTCGACCCCCATCCCCTCCAGTCGGCGGGCCGCCTTCTTGCCGAGCTTCTCGCCGAACGGCGGTAGCACGGCCGGCGCCGCGTCGAGGAGGATCACCCGTGCCTCGGTGGGATCGATGTTGCGGAAGGTGCCCTTGAGGGTCTTGTCACTCATTTCGGAGATCTGACCGGCGAGTTCCACACCGGTAGGACCTGCACCGACGACGACGAACGTGAGCAGGCGGGCCCGTTCCTCGGGATCGTCGGACAGCTCGGCCTGCTCGAACGCGCCCAGGATGCGACCGCGCAATTCGAGGGCATGATCGATCGTCTTCATGCCGGGCGCGTACTCGGCGAAATGATCGTTGCCGAAGTAGGACTGGTCGGCGCCGGCCGCGATGATGATGCTGTCGAACGGCGTCACCGTGATCCGCTCCAGCAGCCGGGAGGTCACCGTCTTCGCCTCGAGGTTGATGTCGTAGACATCGCCGAGCAACACCTTGCTGTTCTTCTGCTTGCGCAGGATCACGCGGGTCGCCGGGGCGATCTCACCTTCGGACACGATCCCGGTCGCCACCTGGTAAAGCATCGGCTGGAACAGGTGATGCGTGGTCCGGGCGATCAGGGTGACGTCGACATCGGACTTCGCCAGACGTTGGGCCGCGAAGAGTCCGCCGAAGCCGGAGCCGACGATGACCACGTGGGGTCGCGCCGAGGTCGGAGTGGGGCTGCTCATCAGAGAACATCTCCTGTCGCTGGGAGGTCGGCTGCTGCCGCGCACCTACAACGGTAGTCAATCTTCCGTGCCGGGTCGCGACGAGGACCCCGGGGCGCGTCGCGACCGGGCGACGTCGTCAGGCCGTCAGGTCGCGGACCCCGGCGTGACGGTGCGTCCACCCCGCGGGCACCGTCGGCGACCACGAGCGGTGGGTGGGCTCTGACCAGCGCATCGTCAGCGTTTCCCAATGACTGCGCAGGAGTTCGTACTCGACCTCGCCGCCGCTCGTCGGGAACATCACCCCGTCCTCGGACATCCGGATGGCGGACAAGCGCATACCCACCTTCTCCATGACGCGCCGCGACGCGGTGTTCATCGCCATCGTGCTGGCGAAGACCCGCTCGGCGGCGATCTCCTGGAACGACATGGTGACCAGTGCGTGCGCGGCCTCGGTCGCCAGCCCCCGACCCCAGGCGTCGCGACGCAGACGGTAGCTCAGTTCGACCTCGGATTGATTGCTGTGACGCGGAGTGCGGAGTGCGAACCAGCCCTGAAAGGCCGACGTGGTCCGGTCGACCGCCGTCCAGATCCCGGTCCGGTGGGCGCGGTGTTCGGCCTGGGCGCGGGGCAGAACCCACTCCTCGACCACCTCGCGCGGTGTGGGCAGACCCCCGCTGACGTAGCGCATCACTGCCGGGTCGCTGTCCAGCTCCACCAGGGCATCGACATCGTGCATCGCGACCGGACGCAGCCGTAGCCGAACCGTCTCCAGGATCACGATCTCCCCCTCGCCTGCGTTTGCCCATCGGTGAGTGTACGGTCCCGCCGCGCCGCGATGGGCGCAGAGCACGGGCGTGTTCGCCCGGCGAAACGTCTGTCCATCGGTCGCAGCGTCGGTGGCACCCGTTAGGGTTTGCGATCGTGGCCGACGAATATCTCGAAGTCCCCATCCAGCTGCGCTTCGGCGACATGGACATCAACAACCACATCAACAATGTGCAGTTCGCCCGGATCTTCGAGGAGAGCCGGGTGCGGTCCTTCGCAACCTGGCTGCCGGAGCGGCCGAAGGATTTCTCGCTCCTCGTTGCGCGGCAGGACATCGTGTTCACCGCGGTCCTCGAGTACTCACTCGACCCCGTGACCGTCCGCGCGTGTGTGAGCCGCATCGGGACGACGTCGTTCACGCTGTCGCTGACACTGGTCGATCCGGCCGGGACGACCTGCGCAGTCGCGGAGACCACGATGGTGTCGGTCGACCCCGCGACCGGGCGGCCCACACCGGTCCCCGACGCGGTGCGCTCGATCCTCGAATCGCAACTCGTCGTCGGAGCCGGGCTGCCCGTCCGCTCCTGACCGCGACCCGTCCGGAGGCTGGAGGGCGACCCGATGTTCCACCTGCACCGCGCCGAACGCACCGACGCGCTCGCCGATGCGCTCGCCGATCTGTTGGGTACTCCGCTGGCGGACCCGATGGCCGCCGAGATCGTGTCGGTGCCCGCGCAAGGGGTGGAACGGTGGCTGCAGCAGCACCTCGCCACAAGACTGGGGACCTCGGGACGCGGCGACGGCGTGGCGGCCAACATCGACTTCTCGTCGCCGGCGATGTTGACCGACCGGGCCGTCGGCGACGCGCTGGCCCGGGCCGGCATCGCGCAGGCGAGGGACCGCAGGCGGGGGCGGTCGACTGCTGGTGATCGATGGCGTCCGGAAGCCCTGACGTGGCCGGTTCTGCGGGTGCTCGACGAGATGATCGACGATCCGCGTCTCGCGGTGCTCGCGCGGCATGTCGGCGCCGACGGCCGTGCCGAGGCCGACGAGCATCGGCGCGGACGGCGGTTCGCGACGGCCCGGCAGATCGCGCAGCTGTTCGACGACTACGGGCGGCAGCGTCCGGCGATGGCGGCCGCCTGGGCTGCGGGCGACGACACCGACGGGGTGGGGGCGCAAATACCGGCAGATCTCGCCTGGCAGCCCGATTTCTGGCGGGCGGTGCGGGCAGAGGTCGGCGAGCCCCATCCGTCGGAATCGCTGACAGAGGTCTGTGCGGTGCTGCGCGAGCACGCGGATGCAACGGATCTCCCGGAACGCGTGTCGGTGTTCGGACCGACCCGGGTGACCGAATCTCTCCTGATGGTGCTCGACGCGCTGGGCGTCCACCGCGACGTCCACCTGTTCGTGCCGCACCCGGGCCCCGCACTGTGGGCGGCGGTCGAGGGCGCGGCCACGCCCTCGACGGTCCTTCGACGTGCCGATCACCGGCCGCCGGTACTCGCGCACCCGTTGCTCGCCAGCCTGTCGCGTGACATCCAGGAATTGCAGCGCCGGGTCGCGCCGGTGGCCGGTCGTGTTCTGCACCATCCGCCGGTCGCCGACATCGGGGCGGACACGGTCTTGACGGCACTCCAGGCCGGTATCCGCGACGACCGACTCGACGCCGCGATCGTGCCCGCCGACAGTTCGGTGGAGATCCATTCCTGTCACGGACCGGAACGTCAGGTCGAAGTCCTGCGGGATCGGCTGCTGCACCTCTTCGCCGACGATCCGACGCTCGCGCCCCGCGACGTGCTGATCATGTGCCCGGACGTGGAGCGCTTCGCGCCGATCATCCGCGGTGCCTTCGGCCAGCCCGGTCTGGGGCACCCCGCCTTCGAGCTGCGGGTGCGGCTCGCCGACCGCGGTCTGCGGCACACGAACCCGGTCCTCGACGTGGTGGCTGCGGTGGTCGAGCTCGCCGCCGGGCGCGTCTCGGTGGGCGCCGTGCTCGATCTGCTCGGCCGGCCACCTGTCCGGGAACGGTTCGCGCTCTCGGATGACGATCTCGAGATCATCCGGGAGTGGCTCGTGGGCAGCAATGTCCGCTGGGCGATCGACGACTCCCAACGGTCGCGATTCGGTTTGTCGGGCTTCGGGCAGGGGACGTTCGAGGCCGGACTGGACCGCATCCTGCTCGGTGCGGTCGCCGAGGAGGCCGACGGCGAGTGGCTCGACACCGCCCTTCCGCTCGCCGGGGTGGAAAGCACCGAGATCGATCTCTCCGGTCGCTTCGCGGAGTTCATCACCCGGTTGTCGACGACCTTGGGCGATCTGACCGGAATCCACCACCCGGGACGGTGGACCGAGATCCTGATCGGTATCGCCGACACCCTTGTCGCGACCGCCTTCGACGAAGAATGGCAACGTGCGCAGGCGATCCGGTCGATCACGGCCGCCTTCGACGACCCGCGCGACGGTCGGGAGCCCGCGCCGACGCCGCTGCGCCTCGGTGACGTCCGCGATCTGATGACCGGCCTGGTGGCCGCCACGCCCACGCGCGCCAATTTCCGTACCGGCGAGCTCACCGTCTGCTCGATGGTGCCGATGCGGTCGGTCCCGCACCGGGTGATCGTCTTGCTCGGTGTCGACGCCGAGGCGTTCCCGCGGACCCGACGCACCGACGGGGACAACATCCTGGGCCGATCGCCCCTGGTGGGCGAGCGGAATCCGCGCGACGAGGACCGGCAGCTGTTCCTGGACGCCATCTGTGCTGCGCAGGAGAACCTGTTGCTCTTCTATACCGGTGCGGATCCCGTTTCTGGACAACGGGTTCCGCCCGCCGTCGTGGTCAGTGAGCTCATCGACACGGTGCGCACCCTCACCTCTGGCTCCGCACGCGGAGACGGGCCCGCCTGCACCCGCGTGCACACACTGCACGGATTCGACGAACGCAATTTCGTCCCGGGTGCGATCACCGGTGTGGACGGGCCGTTCTCCTACGATCGAGCCCTCCTCGATGGTGCGCGCGCCCTCGGCGCGGAGCCGGTGAGCGCCCAGCTGATCTCGGGTATCGCGCTGCCGTCGGAGGAGCCCGAGGACGTCGCCCTCGACGCATTGGTGTCCTTCCTGACCAACCCGGTCGAAGGCTTTGTCCGTCAGCGACTCGGCGCGCGTGTGCCCGACGAGGAACGTCCGCACTCCGACCAGCTCGATGTCGAGCTCGGGGCCCTGGACCGATGGGGGATAGGAGACCGGTTCCTGTCCCGGATGCTGGCCGGGAGCGATCTCGCCCGCTGCCAGGCCGCCGAGCTCCGGCGGGGTACGTTGCCGCCGTTTGCATTCGGGACCCGAGAGCTCAAGGTCATCTCCGCGGATGTCGAGGACGTGTTCGCGGCGGCATCGGCGGCGAGATCCGGTTCGTCGCAGACAACCGACGTGGTGGTGCCCCTGCCGGATGGTCGTCGCCTGCACGGCACCATCGGCGACATCTTCGCCGGCACCACCGTCACCGCGACCTATTCGAAACTCCGGGCCAAGCAACGGCTCGGCGCCTGGGTACGGCTCCTCGCCCTCGCGGCGGTCGCCCACGGCGACGGGTCCGCCACCCAGATGCATGCGGCCCTGGTGGTGGCACGCCGGACCGGCCGTTCGGGTGGCGTCGCCCGATCGTTGTTCGCCGTCCCCGACGACCCGCTCGCCATCCTCGCCGACTTGATCGCGCTGCGAGACGCAGGACTGCGTCGCGTGTTGCCGCTACCGCTGGATCCGGCCGCGGACTTCGCCGACCATCACCGTCGCACCGGACGCGTCGACCGGGCACTGCCGGCCGCCCGCAAGGCCTTCGAGGGCGACTTCGGCGCCGGACGGGACCGCTACCTGCGGCTGGCATACACGGGTGATGTCACCTCTGCCGTCGGCTTCGATGCCCTGATCGACGAGCCCATGCCCGACGATCGCCGTTTCTGCGGTCTCGAGCTACCGGGTGACGTGGGCGACCCGTTGTTCGCCGGACTCGCCCGACTGGTGTGGGAGCCCCTCATGGACCACGAGACGATGACATGACCGACGCACCGACAGCATTCGACGTGACCGGGGCGCTGCCGACCGGTACCACGGTTCTGGAGGCGAGCGCCGGGACCGGGAAGACCTACGCGATCGTCGGACTGGGTGCACGGTTCATCGCCGAGGGCGTCCCGATCGACAAGTTGCTGCTCGTCACCTTCAGCCGGGCGGCAACCGCGGAGCTGCGCGAGCGGATGCGCGATCGGGTGTCCGAACTCCTAGCGGCACTGGGTGATCCGGATCGGTGTCGTATCGATGACGACCCGCTTGTCCGTCACCTGGGTGGCGGCACCGACGACGAGGTGACGCTGCGTCGCGAGCGTCTCGCCCGGGCGCTGTCGGACTTCGACGCCTCCACCATCGCGACCACCCACACCTTCTGCAACCGCATGCTCGACGCCCTCGGTTTCCTCGGCGAACGCGACCTCGTCCACGAGATCGTCGAGAACGTCGACGATCTCGTGGACGAGGCGGCCCTCGACACCTACCTCCGCGGCTATGCGGGGGCGGACCGCCCGGAGATCTCGCTGGCCGACGCGACGTCCATCGCACGGGACGCGGTTCGCCAGCCGGCGGCCGCGCTCGCCCCGACGGCCGATGACCTCGATGCCATGACCGGTGACGACGCGACCGTCGCGGCCCGCCGCGTGCGATTCGCGACCCGGGTCCGGCAGATCATCGAAGACCGTAAGCGGTTGTCGCGCCTACGTACTTATGACGATCTCCAGATGATCCTGTTCCGGATCGTCACGGATCCGGTGGTGGGACCGGCCGCCTGTGAACGGATTCGGGCGGTCTTCGACGCCGTGCTGGTCGACGAGTTCCAGGACACGGACCCGCAGCAGTGGGAAATCGTCCGGCGTTGTTTCCACGGTCATCGGACGCTGGTGCTGGTGGGCGATCCGAAGCAGTCGATCTACGGATTCCGCGGCGCCGAGATCCTGAGCTATCTGCAGGCGGTCCGATCGGCCGGCACTCTTCGCGCGCTCGACGTGAACCGCCGCTCCGACGGCGATCTGGTCGACGCCCTCGGCAGCCTGTACGGCGGTGCCGAGCTCGGACACGACGAGATCGTGGTGCGCCCGGTGAGTACCGATCGCACCGGCAGTCGGATCGATGGAGTACCGCCGGTCCGGCTGCGGGCGTTTCCGCGCAAGGCATTTCCGGTCACCGGTCGCAGCGGGTTCGCGGCGGTCGGCGTGGTGCGCGACCGGGTGATCGTCGACGTCGCCGCGGACATCGCGGGGCTGCTGGCGTCGGGCACGACCATCGAGGTCGGCGGTGTGGTGCGCCCGGTCGAGCCCGGCGACGTCGCGGTGCTCGTGACCCTGAACAAAACGATCCAGCCTCTACAGCGGCACCTGCAGGGTCATGGGGTGGCGGCGGTGATCGGGTCGGGGACCAGTGTCTTCCACACCGCGGCCGCGCGGCACTGGCTCGCGGTGATCCGGGCGGTAGAACAACCCGCCCGTGCAGATCTCGTCCGGCTCGCCGCGCTGAGCCCGCTGATCGGTCGCGCCCCCGCAGACCTCGCCGCCGACGACGGTTCCGGCATCGCAGCATTGGCCGAGACCCTCCACTCGTTCGGCCGGGTGTTCGACGAGGGGGGATTCGCCGCGATGTCGCAACGGCTGATGAGTCGCATGGCGGTTGCCGAACGGGTCCTCGCCACCCCGGACGGCGAACGTGCGCTGACCGACCTCGTCCAGGTGGCCTCCTTGTGCAACACCGAGGTGATGGAGAGCGACTGCGGATTGAGCGCGCTGATCGAATGGCTCGCGGATCGCATCGCGGACACCACCCGGTGGCAACGACACGAGGACCAGACCCGACGGCTCGACCGCGACACCCAGGCGGTGCAGATCATGACCGTGCACCGGAGCAAGGGATTGCAGTTCCCGATCGTGTACGTGCCGTTCGCGTGGGACGGCACGCGCAACTCGAACCGTGCGACCTTCACCTACCATGACGATTCCGGCGATCGCATCCTCGATGTCGGCGGCAAGGAGGCGCCCGGATATCAGGCGCGGTGGCGGCGACACGAGAGCGAGGCGGCCGGCGAAGAGTTGCGTCTTCTGTACGTTGCGCTCACCCGGGCCCAGTCTCAGGTGGTGATCTGGTGGGCACCCGCGTACTACACCAAGAACTCCGCTCTGCATCGACTCCTGTTCGGCCGGAAGCCGGGGACAACAGCCGTGCCGGAGAGTTTCGACGTCCCCGACGACGACACATGTGGTCGTGTGCTCACCGGCTACGGCAGCACCGACGGGCCGATCCGCGTGGAGGTCGCCGGGCGGGACGGCGCCGACTCCGCCGCACAGCGCTCACCCGCTCGTGCGCGGGTTGGATTGTCCGTCGCACAGTTCGACCGTGTCATCGACCAGAGTTGGCGCCGCACATCGTATTCGGCGATCGTCGCGGCGGCGGGTCATCATGCCCACCAGCCGCTGCTCGCATCCGGGAGCGAGGCGGCGGACGGTCTGATCGTCGACGAGCCCGTCGAGGAGGTGGATGACGCCGCGGACGCGACGGCGCCGATCGACGGCACACCGTCGCTGATGAACGGCATGCCCTTCGGCGCGGCGTTCGGCACCCTCGTGCACGAGGTGCTCGAATACGTGGACACCGATTCCGCCGAAATCACCGAGCACGTGCGTGAGCTCTGCGCCACCGCGATCGAAGGGCGGATGGTGGACGTCGATGCCGACCGCCTGACGACGGCGCTGGTGGGCGTGCTCACCACTCCGTTGGGGTTCGGTGATCTGTGGCAGGTCCGCCCGGGAAGCCGACTCGCCGAGTTGGACTTCGAATTCCCGCTCGCCGCCGTACCGCCGAACGCGACACCCCCGGCAGCGGTCACGATGGGTTCGATCGCCGATCTCATGGATCGTCATCTCGCCGCCGACGATCCGCTCGTCGACTTCGGTGCACGCCTGCGCGAGCTGCCACCCCAACGCATTCGCGGTTTCCTCACCGGGAGCATCGACTCGGTGCTGCGTACCCCCGACAACCGATTCGTGGTGGTCGACTACAAGACCAATCGACTGCGACCGGGCGACCTGACCGCCGAGGACTTCGACCGCGAGTCGATGGCAGCTGAGATGATCAGTGCCAATTATCCTCTTCAGGCCCTGTTGTATTCGGTTGCGCTGCATCGATATCTGCGGTGGCGGCTGCCCGGGTACGAGGCGACGGAACATCTCGGTCCCGTGCAATACCACTTCGTCCGCGGGATGGTCGGTCCCGATACCCCGCCCGGCTGCGGTGTCTTCGAATGGCAGGTCCCCGCCGGGCTGGTCGAGGAGCTCTCGGATCTGCTCGGGAAAGGGACCCCATGACCACAACGCGGCAGGGCGGCGCCGGTGGATCGGAGGCGCACGGTTCGTGGCCGGTCCGTGCGGAATTCGATCCCCGCGCGGTCGTCTCCCACGACGGCGCCCTGGGCTCCCTGAACGTACTGGGGCTGCTAGACGCGGCGGACGTCCACGTGACCCGGCGCCTCGTGCAGCTCAGTGGGGGACAGGTGAGCGAGACCGCGCAGATCGGGGCGGCGCTGGCCGTGCGGGCGGTGCGTCAGGGGTCGACCTGCCTGGCCATCGCGCGGATCCCGGAGCTCGTCGCCGACGACGCCGCGATCTCCGGGATGATGCCGTCGTCCGACGAGCTGGAACAGGCGCTGGCGGACAGCGTCCTGGTCCGCGGAGGCGCAACGGGGCCATTGCGGCCGCTGGTTCTCGCCGGCTCCGACGACGGACCGTTGCTTTACCTGCGCAAGTACTTTCGTCAGGAAGAACTGATCCGATCGGTGTTGGGTGAGCGGCGCTCGTCGCGGCCCGGTGTGGACGTCGCCGAGGTGGCGTCGGCGGTCGACGCCGTGTTCGGCCCGGCGGGCCCCGGAGACGCGGATCTGCAGCGCATCGCCGCGCAGATGGCGGCGGTCAGTTGGACTTTGGTTGTCGCGGGCGGACCGGGAACGGGCAAGACGTACACGGTAGCCCGGATCCTGGCGGTCCTCGACCGTCTCGCCGGGGGCGGTGCCCGCATCGGACTGTGTGCGCCGACGGGTCGTGCGGCGGCGCAGTTGCAGGCAGCGGTGTCGGCCGACGACGCCGCACCGCGGTCGGTGCGTGCAGTCACGGTCCATTCGCTGCTGGGCTGGCGGCCGGGTTCGGCACCCCGATTCGGCAGAGGGAACAAGCTTCCGCACGACGTCGTCGTCGTGGACGAGACGTCGATGCTGTCGATGACGGCGATGAGCAAACTCCTCGACGCGGTGCGACCCGATGCCCGGGTGATACTGGTCGGCGACCCGCATCAACTCGCATCGGTCGAGGCGGGCGCGGTCCTCGCCGATCTCGTCGACGGCGAGGATGCGACGCCACCCACCCCGATCCCGTCCGGTCTGCTCGACGACGTCATGTCGACCGTCGCCGACCGCGATCGTGTTGAACGCGGTGTCGTCACGCTGCGCCGGGGACATCGCTTCGGTGGCGGCATCGCCCGGGTGGCCGCGGCCATCAACCGCGGGGACGCCGATTCCGTGCTCGACCTGGTCGGCGATCCATCGGTGACCGATGTGACGCTGGTGGCCGCCGATGACCTCGACGACGTGTGTGCCGACGTCGTGACCTGGGGAACCGCGCTTCGCGCGGCAGCGCAGGCGGGCGATGCCGCCGGGGCGCTCGACGCGCTCGACGGTCACCGCGTTCTCTGCGCCCATCGGGAGGGCGTCTGGGGCGTTCAGGGATGGTCGCGCCGCGTCGTCGAATGGCTGGCGGAACTCCCGGACCATCCACCGCAGCTGTTTGTCGACTCGACGTCGCGCCATGCCGGTCAACCGCTCCTCGTCACCGCAAACGATCGGCAGACCGGGACGTTCAACGGTGACTGCGGTGTGGTCGTCCGCACCGGCCGCGCATCGGACACCGTCGATCCCGAGGGGGACGGGCTGCAGGTCGTGTTCCGGCGCGGTGAACACCTCTTCGAACTCCACCCCACCCAACTCGCCGACGCGATCCCGATGTATGCGATGACGATCCACCGGAGCCAGGGCAGTCAGTTCGACGGCGTGACCGTGATCCTGCCGCCGGAGGGGTCGGAACTGCTCACCCGTGAGTTGCTCTACACCGCCGTCACCCGCGCCCGGCGACGGGTGCGGATCGTCGGCTCGCCGGAGGTGCTGGCCGCCGCTGTTGCGCGTCGTGTCCAGCGCGCCAGCGGGCTTCGGTCGCCGATCCGCGTGGCGGAGCCGCCCGAGGGGACCTGATCGGAGGTCGGCAACGATCAGCCGAGGTCGACGCCGCCGGGTACGAGATCACGACGGAGGAAGCACTCGGTCCCCAGCAGGCGACTGCGCCGTTCGGGCGGCAGTCCCATCAGGGCCCTCATGGTCCGGCTGCGATCGAGTTCGGTTCGGTGGCAGAAGATCGCATCGGCCTTGCGGTCGCGCCATTGCGCGACGTCGAGCACCAGGTCGACATCGCCCTCGGGAGTTCCCGGTAGATATTCGGGCGGGAGGTCCGCGAACAGATCGTGCTGCACGTCGTCGACCATCCACTGGGCGATCGTGATGAAGTACATCGACCGGACCTGCCAGGCCTCGCCGGTCGATCGGTACAGCCCGCCGGACGCGGCGGCATCGGCCGCCACCGTGGCCAGCCGATGAGCATGAACGTGGTCGGGGTGGCCGTAGATGCCGACGGCGTCGTAGGTGACGATCGCGTCCGGGCGCAGCCGCCTGATGTGAGCCACCAGCATGCGGACCGGGTCGTCGAGGGGTGCGGAGCAGAAGCGCATCGCCTCCGGCGCCGACTCCGGCACGCGATCGTCGGCATAGCCGAGCATGATCGGCGGCCGGGGCAGCCCGAGTGCTCGTACCGCGTCCACCAGTTCCGCATGTCGCCCGGTGCCCTCCGCCCAGGTGCACGTGACCAGGTCGGCGTCACCGCCACGGGCGATATGGCGGGCGATGGCGCCGCCGGTCCACAGCGATTCGTCGTCGGGGTGCGCATGCACGAACAACAGACGAGGAGGAGACATGCACCTGTCTTCCTGTGGCGGTACTTTCGGCGGTGTGCGGACGGCGGATGAACAAGCCGACCCACTTCAGAGTAGCCAATCGGTGGATCGGTAATATGCGTCTCCGGCAATGACTCTGACGCGGAGGTTATCGTGAGTGGTCAAACAGAGGTTCGCGAGTTCCAGGCCGAGACCCGGCAGTTGCTGGATCTCATGGTCCATTCGGTCTACTCGAACAAGGACAGCTTCCTGCGTGAGCTGATCTCCAACGCATCCGATGCCCTGGACAAGGTGCGGCTGGAATCGCTCCAGGACAAGAGTCTCGAGGTGGACACCTCAGACCTGCACATCCAACTGGACACCGATCGGGATGCGCGCACCCTGACGGTTCGCGACAACGGCATCGGCATGATCCGCGACGACGTCATCGGCCTCATCGGCACCCTCGCACGATCCGGGACTGCCGAGCTTCGGCGCAAACTCGCGGAGGTCAAGGACGCGGCGGCGTCCGAGGAGCTGATCGGACAGTTCGGTATCGGTTTCTACTCGACCTTCATGGTCGCCGACCGGGTCACCCTCGTCACCCGCCATGCCGGGGACGAGACCGGCACGCGATGGGAATCGACCGGTGACGGCACATACACGCTCGACGAGGTGACCGACGCACCCCAGGGGACGTCCGTGACGCTCGCACTCAAGCCGGTCGACACCGACGATCACCTGTACGACTACACCGACCCCACCAAGCTGCGTGCGCTGGTGAAGCGCTACTCGGACTTCATCGCGTGGCCGATCCGGATGGATGTCGAGAAGGCCGTCCCGGCACCCGAGACCGACGACACGGAGACCGACGACGCCGCGGCCGAGCCGACAACGGAGATCGTCAGCGAGACGATCAACTCGCAGAAGGCGTTGTGGGCGAAGTCCGCCGACGAGGTGACCGAGGACGAATACCACGAGTTCTACCGCCATGTCAGTCACGCGTGGGACGAGCCGCTCGAGGTCATCACTCTCAAGGCAGAGGGCACCTTCGAATACCAAGCGCTGCTGTTCATCCCGACGCAGGCGCCGTTCGACCTGTTCATGCGTGAACGCAACTCGGGCGTCCAGCTCTATGTCAAGCGCGTCTTCATCATGGACGACTGCGAAGAGCTCATCCCGGAGTATCTGCGTTTCGTGAAGGGTGTCGTCGACGCGGCCGATCTGTCGCTGAACGTCTCCCGCGAGATCCTGCAGCAGGACCGCCAGATCCGGGCCATCCGGCGTCGCCTCACCAAGAGGGTGATCTCGACGGTCGCAGACATGCGCACTTCGCGGCCGGACGACTACCGGACGTTCTGGCAGAACTTCGGCCGGGTCTGGAAAGAAGGTCTGGTCAACGACATCGACAATCGCGATGCCGTGCTGAAGGCATCGTCGTTCGAGTCGACCGACTCCGCCGACGAACTCACCACACTGGCCGACTATGTCGCGCGGATGCGCAGCGGCCAGGACACCATCTACTACATGACCGGCGAGACCCGTCAGCAGATCGAGAACTCACCCCACATCGAGGCCTTCCGTGCGAAGGAGGTCGAGGTTCTCCTGCTGACCGACCCGGTGGACGAGATGTGGGTGAGCAGCGGACTGGAGTTCGAGGGCAAATCGTTCACCTCGATCGCCAAGGGAGCAGTCGACCTCGACGGTGTGGACGCGGAGTCGGCCGGCGACGACGCCGACTCGGAAAAGGCCAAGGCGGACAAGGAGAAGCGGACCGAGGAGTTCACCGGCCTGCTGGACTGGCTCGCGCAGACCCTCACCGACGATGTCAACGAGGCGCGCCTGTCGTCGCGACTCACCGAGTCGGCGGCGTGCCTGGTCGGCGACACGTTCTCGATGTCACCGCAGTTGGAGAAGCTCTACCGGGCGTCGGGACAGGAGTTGCCCAAGACGAAGCGTGCGCTCGAGATCAACGCCGACCACCCGCTGATCGCCGGTCTGAACGACGCCTTCCGGGCTTCCGACGATCACGCGTCCCTCACTGCGACCGCGAAGTTGATCTACGGGATGGCGGTGATCGCAGAGGGCGGTGAGCTCGGCGATCCGGCCGAGTTCGCCAAGTTGTTGGCCGGCACGCTCACCGATTCTCTCGGCTCCGACTCCTGAGCGCTCGGATCGGCCGGCATGAGCGGCGCGGTCACGCGCGGTGAACCAGGTCCGCCAGCGGGTGTTCCGACGGTAGATCGAGCAACAGTCCGACGCCGTCGAGTGGCTCGCCGTGGGGGGCCTCGACGGTGGCACCGGGCGCTGCTGCGCCGAGCACATCGACGAACCGTTCCCGGATGCGCTCGTTGTGGGTGAGCACCTCGCCCATCCAGCTGACCCGGGCGGCGTCGTCGGGCCGGTGTCCACTGCGGCGCAGTGCCGCCGCGACCGACGCGGCGAGTTCGGTGGCGGCCCGGTCGTTGATCTCGATCGCGACCCGGTCGCCCGCGCGTGCCGCATCGTCGACCGCTCTCGCGAATCCGGCGGTGCGGCTCACGCGGCCGGGATCACCCTGCAGCACCATGTAGAGCTCGGGTAGGGGTCCGAACCGGTCGAGCGCCGCCGACTCGAGTTCGGTGTCGGGACCCCGGCCGTCGAACGAGCGCAGCGCGGCCTCGAGGCCCGCCCGCCCGATCCAATAGGCGCTGCCGGCGTCGCCGACCAGATGCCCCCAGCCGTCCACCCGCGCGGTCCCCGCGGTGCCCACCCCCAGCGTGACGACCCCGGTGCCGACCGCCGTGACGGCACCGAACGCGAGACGATTGGCCGCGAGATACGCCGACACCGAGTCATGGGTCAGCGCGACCGAACGGATACCCAGATCAAGGACCGCTTCCCGAAGCTCTTCCGGGCGGGTCGCATCCGGGGTGAGACCCGAGACGCCTGCCGCGAGTTCGTCGACCGAGGTGCCGGCTTCGGCGATGACTTCGCTTGCCGCGCGGGCGATCTGCGGGACCACCGGGCGGTCGGTACGGATGGGTCGGGTCCGGTGGTCGCTGCTCGACGACGGACCGACGATCCGCACCCGCGTCCCGGTCTGACCGCCGTCGAGCAGGATGCGTTGCGCCATGACCGTCCGATCTCCCGTGGCTTCTCGCCGGCACGTTGTCACCGGCGCCCATGGGCCAAGCTACCCGGCCACCCACCCGGTTCCAACGGTGTGGGCCGGCGTCAGGCAGCCGCGTCGGTGGGAACTGTTAGCGCGATCAGCTCCACATCGTTCGCACGGTGGATCGGATGCAGGATCAGGCCGTGACGGGCGGCATCCGCGGTCAGGATCCGGGCCCAGCCCATGTCGTCGTCGGTCACACCGTCGTTGCCGGGGCGCGTCAGAAGCAGCGCGACCGACAGATCGGGGAGCTGTGCGACGGCCTCGCCGAGGCGGCACATCAGGAGGTCCGAGATGGACGGATCGGGGCGCGCGGGAATCGGTAGTTGATTGAGCGCGGGGGTCTGTAGGTGGTCGGCGTCGACGAAGGTGAACCAGAGCAGGATCTCGGAGAACCCGAGGGGCTCCATCAGCAGGCGCCATCGTCGGTGGAGATCCACGGCCGAGTGGATGGGGTCGTGGGCGGTACCGGCGTCGGGTCTCGGAGACTTGTCGTGTGTCATGTCGCGATCATTCCCCCGATGGCTCGGATGTGAGTTCGGCCATCCACAGGGGTTCTCGGCCTGTGGATACGACGGCCGGCCCGCACGCCGAGGTGAACGCGAGGCCATGGGATGTCACACTTGGGGAATGGGCGCCCTCACGCCACTGGCGATCAAGATCGGTTCGATCAGCTGGATGCCACGACTGCTGCCACAGATCGTCGTCGTCGACAGTGCGGTACAGCGGATCACGGGCCAGAAGTACGGGCTGCTGGACATCGGTGGGTTGCCCAACATCACGCTGCGGGTTGCCGGACGACGCAGTGGTGTCGTGCGATCTACCCGCCTTCTCGCGGTACCGACGGAGAAGGGCTGGCTGATCGCCGGGTCGTACTTCGGCGGTCCGCGCATGCCGCAGTGGGTCTTCAATCTCCGTGCCGCCGACACGGCCGAGGTCGGCCACCACGGGGAGTACGAGACCGTCACGTTCCGGGAACTCGACGGTGACGAACGCGGTGAGGCGTGGGCGAGGATGGTCGAGGTGTGGCCGAACTTCGACCTCTATGTCTCGCGGACCGAACGTCAGATCCCGGTCTTCCTGCTCGAGCCGATCGCCCTGGTCTGAGTAGGGACCAGGGAACGGTCCGCGCGAGTCGAGGCCCGAGCGGACGACGGTTCCGATCAGGCCCCGCGGAACTCCGGCGCACGCTTCTCGAACACGGCACTGATGGCTTCGGTGAGGTCATCGCTGGGTAGGAACGCGGAGTTCCACGCCGCGACGTAGCGCAGACTGTCGTCGACGGCCGCCCGCCGACTGTGATCGAGCACCGACTTCACGCCCTGCACCACCAACGGCGGGTTCGCGGCGATCTCGACGGCGGTGGCCCGAGCCGCGGCCAGCATGCCGTCACGATCCGGCAGGATATCGTTGACCAGCCCGATCCGCAGAGCGCGATCGGCGTCGATGTCCTTGCCGGTCAGCGCGAGTTCACGCAGGTGGCCGTCGCCGATGATCTGGGGCAGGCGGGCAAAGCTGCCGACGTCCGCGACCATCGCCACCTTGACCTCGCGCACGCTGAACTTGGCGTCGGCGGCGGCAAAACGGATGTCGGCGGCGCTGATCAGGTCGACGCCGCCACCGATGCACCAACCGGATACGGCCGCGACGACGGGTTTGCGGCAGTCGGCCACCGCCGAGACGGCGCCCTGCATGCGGCGCACCATGTCGTGGAATTCGGTACGTGGCCGCGCCTTCGCGCCTTCGGCCAGGACGGTCCCGAGGTCGCCTGCCATCGCCGGCAGGTCGAGCCCGTAGGAGAAGTGAGATCCGGAACCGGTCAACACGATCGCGCGCACATCGTCGTCACGGTCGAGCTGTGCACAGATCTCGGGGAGTTCGCGCCAGAAGTCGGGTCCCATCGCGTTGCCCTTGCCCGGGCCGGTGAGGGTCACCTCGGCGACGAAGTCGGAAATCGAGACCTCGAACGCATTCCACTGTTGATCGCTCATGGTGGTGAGGCTACCGGGCGGACCGCCCGGTGGGCGGGGCGGTTCAGATCGACAAGCGGCAGGCCTGGCCCACGTCGAGGACGCGAAGGGCGCGGCCCTGCCCCAGCCACAACGCGCACGACAGGGCCAGGTCGACGACGAGTTCGTCGGACAGGACGGCTCGACATCTCTCCCAGAACTCGTCGTCCTCACGCAAACCGATGTGATCGGTGGCGAATCGATGGGCGAACTCCGCGGCGACGCGTTCACCGTCGGCGTAGCCGGGCCAGGTGGCCCAGTCGTCGACGTGGAGGTAGAACTCCTCGTCGAGGCCGCTGGCCTGCGCCCGCGTGTTGCGGCAGACGGCACACTCGTTGTGACCTGCGATCACCATCCGGGCCAGTTCGCGCGTGCGGGGGTCGAGGCGGCTCTTGGTGTAGACGGCGTCGGCGTAGTTGCCGAGGGCGCCCCCGAGCGTCGGTGACAGCCCGAGCCACCCGACGATGTCGTCGTCCGCGAAGCCGCCGATTCGTGCCATTGCGCAAGCCTAACAAGAACGAGAACGTGTTCTCGTTTGTTCGCGATGTTCGTCGCCGGAACGGCCACATGATTCTTCGGTGGGATAGCGTGGGCGTTCGGGCCGTTTCGACAGTGTGAGGTGAGCGATGAGCGGGTACATCACCGAGGAGATCCCGGCCGAGGAACTGACGCGGCAGATCGAGCAGGCGAGGGAGATCGGCGACAGCGTGCGTGGCCTCGTCACGGCCACGGTGGTGACCGACGTGGGCACAAACGAACTGGCCGAAGCGCGACGGCACATCGAGGCGGCCACAGAGATCCTGGAGCGCAGCCGGATCGGCTCGTCCTTCGGTTTGCGCTTCAACTCCGATGGGCGGCTGCGGAACTGGGGAAATGCGGTCGAGGGCATCCGCAATCCCGTTGCTCCTCCGGTCGAGTTGCACGCCGAGACCGACCACGTCTGGGCCGAGTTCGATCTCGGGCCGCAATACGAGGGTCCGCCCGGGCTGGTGCACGGTGGTGTCATCGGTCTCATCCTCGATCAGGTCCTGGGAAATGCGGCTGTGAACGGCGGGTCGCCCGGGATGACCGGGACGCTCACGATCCGATACCGGCAGGGGACCGCTCTCGGTCCGATCCGCGTCGAGGGCCGGCTGGACCGCACCGAGGGGCACAAATCATTTGCCAGCGGGACGATCTCGACCGCCGACGGTCTGTGTGCCGAGGCGGAGGGGATCTTCATCATGCCGCGATGGGCTCGCGGTCTCGACGCGAGCAAGCAGTTGGGCGTCGGCGACGCGTGACAGCGCGAGTCCTACCGCTGGCGGAGTAGTCCCGAGCGGCGTCTTTACTGGTCGAGTAGTCCCGAGCTTTCCCTTGCTGCTGGTCGAGTAGTCCCCGGCTTTCCTCTATTGCTGGTCGAGTAGTCCCGAGCCGCCAGGCGAGGGACGTATCGAGACCACTGAACCCACGCGCGCGCACAGCGACGCTGTCACTGTTCCGGCGGCTTACGCGGTCCCACAACGCCATAGCGCGCGCAGACGAACGCTCGATTCCGTTCCACCTCGAGCAGTTCCAGGTCGAACCGGCGCGGGAACAGGGGGCGCCCGGCGCCGAGGGTGACCGGGGCGATGGACAGCATGACCTCGTCGAGCAACCCCGCATCGGCGAACTGTGCGGCCAGATCGCCACCCCCGACGACCCAGATGTCCTTTCCGGCCGCCGCCTCGACGAGCGTCGAACGATGTTCTTCCGGTGTGCCGGAGACGATCCGGATCGATTCGGCGACGGGGGTGAGCTCGCGATGGGTGAACACGAAGCACGGCATGTCGTAGGGCCAGGGCTTCCCGTCGACCACCTCGTGATCGAGTAGCCATCGGTAGGTGGTCGCTCCCATCACCAAGCAGCCGACATCTGAGATGAAGGCTCCGTAATTCATCGCGCCGTCGTCGTCGATCGGCTGTGTGAGAAGCCAATCGAGGGAGTCGTTCTCGTCGGCGAGATAGCCGTCGAGGGTGGTCGCGGTGTAGTAGCGGAATCTGGGTGTGGTGTTCATGTGAACCCTCCGGATTGATGTCGATGCCACATGATGGGGTCGGGGTCGAGTCGGTGCACGTCGATCCCGGCGTCGGCGAGCATCCACCGGACCAGCTGACGGCGATGCGCGGAGAAGGTCAGCACATGCGACCAGACCTGCGACAGCAGAAAGGATTCCGGCGGATCGCAGATCGCGTCGACGATCCGGTCGGGCCACGCGCCACGTCTCTCGATGTCGCGGGTCAACGCGAGCCAGCGCGGTGCGATCTCCTCGTGCATCTCGATCAGTGCCTGCACGCCGTGTGGACCATCGAGATCGGACTCGTCGGTGCCGTCGATGCTGGCCATCCACGGGGCCTTGTCGACGACGAGGTGGGTGAGGACGTCGGCGATCGTCTCGTCGGGACCGGCCCACGGCAGCACACGGTGTCCCGGCAGCCGAACGGTCACATAGGACTCGTCGTCGATATCCTTTCCCGCGGCGAGCAAGGCAGCGATGTCGTCGAGGTCGTGTCGCACCATCAATGCCACCACATCGCCCGCGGACTCCTCCGACGCGCCACCGCTGTCGACATAGAGGACGGTCGGGGAATGGAAATGAATGCCGTTGGGCGACGGCAGCCAATGGCCGTGCTCGGTACGTGATCCCGAACGGCTCGGCGGGTGGCCGAAGGCACGGGTGAAGGCACGTGCGAAGCCCTCGACCGACTCGTACCCCGACGCGAACGCGGTGTCGGTGACGGATTCGCCGCGCTGGAGATGCCATGCCGCACGCTCGAGCATCACGCGACGGCGGAGGGCCACGGGCGATTCACCGGTGTGGCGCGCGAGCTGGCGACTGAAGTGGAACGGAGACGCGTGTGCGCCCGTCGCCATGTCGTCGAGGGTGTGGTGATCGTCGGCGAGTACGGCATCGAGCAGCTCGCGGATCCGGTCGCGGCCCGTGTCGGTCATGTGATCAGTATCCGTCGCCTGCCGGTCGTCGCGCCCGACCGTTCTTGCTCAGCCTGCCACCGGCGATCGTGCGAGGAAGGGAGTTGGTCGTGTGTACAGAAATGAGAATTTGTCTACTCGGTCGTTGACATCGATTCCGGACCCTGTCTCTAATGGTCGAGTGACCTACGACACAATCATTCGCAATGGCCTCTGGTTCGACGGCACCGGCGCGCCCGCGGCGATCCGCACACTCGGAATCCGGGACGGTCACGTGGCCGTCGTCTCCGTGGATCCGATCGAAGCCGCCGGGTGCCCCGAGGTGATCGATGCCGACGGGATGTGGGTGATGCCGGGCATGGTGGACATCCACACCCACTACGACGTGGAGGTCCTTGCCGAACCGTCACTCTCGGAATCGCTGCGGCACGGGGTCACGACGGTGTTGCTCGGATCTTGCTCGTTGTCGACGATCCATGTCGACGGGACGGATGCCGGCGACCTGTTCGGTCGGGTGGAGGCGATCCCCCGGGAGCACGTGATCGGCACAGTCGATCGGCACAAGACGTGGTCAGGCCCCAAGGAATACATCGACGCCCTCGAATCCCGGGCGCTCGGCCCGAACGTCGCGGCATTCATCGGCCACTCGGATATGCGCTCGGCGGTCATGGGACTCGACCGGGCAACCCAGAAATCGACGCGGCCGACCGGCTCCGAGCAGGCGCAGATGGAACGATGGCTCGCCGACGCACTCGAGGTCGGGTTCGTCGGGATGTCCTCACAACAGCTCCTTTTCGACAAGCTCGATGGCGAGACCTGCCGTTCGCGTACGTTGCCGTCGACCTATGCCAAGCCACGCGAACTCCGCAGGCTGAAGGCGCTGTTGCGGAGGTCCGGCCGCATCCTGCAGGCCGGACCCGACATAGCGAATCCGATGAATGTCGGGTCACAGGCGTTCACCTCACTCGGCATCGGTCGTCCGCATCTCAAGACCAGCCTGCTGTCGGCCGCCGACATCAAGGCCAATCCGTATGCGATCAAGATCATGGGTCCGCTGGCCGCACTGGTCAACCGGCTCGGCGGTGACTTCCGCTGGCAGCATCTGCCGGTCCCGTTCGAGGTCTACGCCGACGGGATCGATCTGGTGATCTTCGAGGAGTTCGGTTCGGGCGCGGCCGCGCTGCACCTCAAGGAGGAGATGGCCCGCGACGAACTGCTGCGCGACGAGGAGTACCGGCGGCGGTTCCGAAAAGACTACGAATCCAAATACGGTGTGCGCGTATGGCATCGGGACTTCTTCGACGCCCAGATCGTCGACTGTCCGGACGATTCGGTGATCGGGAAGTCGTTCGGGCAGGTCGGACTCGACCGGGGCGGTCTGCACCCGGTGGACGCGTTCTTGGACCTCGTTCTCGAACACGGCACAGACCTGCGGTGGCGGACGACGATCTCCAATCACCGTCCCGAGGTGCTGAAGCAGATGGCACGTGAACCGGGCATTCAGCTCGGATTCTCCGATGCCGGTGCCCACCTACGGAACATGGCGTTCTACAACTTCGGCCTGCGGCTGCTGAGGCACGTCCGCTCTGCGGAGCTGGCCGGTGAATCCTTCCTCGACACCGCCGCCGCGGTGCACCGGATGACCGGCGAACTCGCCGATTGGTATGGGATCGACGCGGGTCATCTGCGTCCGGGCGACCGTGCGGATCTGATGATCGTGGATCCAGAGCGTCTCGACGAGTCACTCGACGAGTACGCAGAGGCGCCGGTGGAGGCCTACGGAGGGCTCTCGCGCATGGTGAACCGCAACGACGACACCGTCGTCGCCGTTTTCGTCAGCGGTCGCAAGGTCGTCGACCACGGCGTCCCGACCGACATCGTCGGCGCTTCGAGGACCGGACAGTTCCTCCGACACGGGCTGCGCGCGCCCGCGGTGCCCGATCAGCCGATGCCGACCGTGCCCGCAACCGGTTCGGGGCTCGCCGATGTCCGCTGAGGCCGTCACCGAGCGCGACTCGGCAGCCATCGTCCGCGGCCTCTGGTCTGCTCTCGCGCAACGGGATTGGGATGCGGTCATGCCCTTCCTCGCCGACGAGTGCATCTACGTCGACATGCCGTACGGTCCGACATTGGCGGCCCGTGGACCCGACGACATCGTCAAGCGGATCAAGGTCGGTTTCGGGCCGCTGGCGGCGTACACCAATCATGACGGAGTGCTGGTTGCAGACGGCGACGACGTGATTTACGAGCATTCCGAACGCTGGGAATGGGCGAGCGGTGAGGTCGCCGTTCTCCCGTTCGTCACCGTGCACCGGGTGGTCGACGGCAAGGTGACGTTGTGGAAGGACTACTGGGACGCCGCCACCTTGATCAATTCGGCCCCGGCGACGTGGATGGACGATCTGGCGAAGGCGGACACGAGCTGGGTGTTCGACGCCACGGGTCTGATCTGACGCTCCGGATCGGCGGTCGAAAGCGCTGCGGTCAGTCGCGGTTCAGACGCGGCAGCAAGGCCTCGGTCTTGACGTCAGTCCATCCCGGCGGTTCCAGCATCGCCGCCCATGCGTAGGGGATCGCCGACATGTAGTCGTGGCCGTGCCCGTCGGGGACGTTGACCGCCACGGCCATGTCCGCCGACACCTGAAGGAAGCTCACGAACGGTACCCATCGCGTCGACGACAGGACGTCGCGACCCCGCGGCTCGGCGAGCCAGTCCGGCTCGTTGAGTATCAGGTCGGGATTCCACCAGGTGATCGGATCGCTGGCGTGCTGCAGGTAGACGATCCGGGACGGTTTCCATGGCGCGTCGGGACGACTCAGATCCTGCTGGTCGGCGATGAAGCGTACCTGGGAACCGTTGTCGTAGACCGGTTGCCATTGCGGCGACCCGGCATCGCGATCGGCGGTGGTGTCCTTCCACAGGGTGTTGTTGAATGTCGGACCGCTGAACAGCGCACCGTCCGTGCGGGCCGCGAGCGCCGGGATGCTGCCGAACGCGGCTTCACCGGCAAACGAGCCGAGACTCTCACCGAACACCACCAGCTTGGGTCGGTCGGCCTCCGGGATGGCACTGACTCGTTCGGACACCGCCTCGAACAGCGCACGACCGGCCTGTCGGGCCCGTTCCTTGTCGACGAGGAACGAAAGCCAGCTCGGTAGATACGAGTACTGCATGCTCACGGTCGCGGTGTCGCCGTTGTACATGTACTCGAGCGAGTCCACGGTGGCCTTGTTCACCCATCCGCTGCCGGTCGTCGAGCCGACTGCGACGATCTTGCGTTGCAGGCCGCCGGTGCGCACCAGCTCGTCGGCCGCCAATTCGGCGTTCTCCCGGATGCTGTCGCCGGACTCGAGGCCCGCGTACACCCGGATGGGTTCGGTTGCGGGGGAGCCGTTGAACTGGGTCAGGGCGCCCACATCCGGTCCCCGGGAGATGAAAACCCGACCCTCGCGGCCCAATGAATCCCAGGTGACCAGGGAACCCGGGCCGCCGGAGCGCAGCGCGGAGGTCGGCGGGGAGTTGTCGGCCTTCGTCTCTTCGTTCGCAGCGGCGAAACTCGCGTTGAGCCACTGCATCGAATACTTCGCGACCACGCCGTTGAGGACGAACACCGTCAGGACGACCACCAGGCCTGCCCCGATCACGGCCGAGATACGAGGAGGAGCAACGCGATTGAGCTGGTGCACCGACCAGCGGACGGCAAAGGCGAAGGCCTGTCCGAGTGACATCAGCAAGACGAACACGATCACGGCGATCACGGCGATCGCCGGGAACGCCGTCCACGTCAGCCGGCCGACTCCCATCAGATCGCGGATGTCGGACTGCCACTGGGAGAACCAGACGAGCATCAACACCGTCCCGATGATCGCCACGCCGGCGAGGACCAGCCACGACCGACGGCTCGCGCTCCGCCACGGCTCGTCGCGCGAGATCATGAAACGCACCAGCCACGCGAAGAACACCCCGATGCAGTAACCCACTGCCGCCGACGCGCCACTCACGAGACCTTGGAACAGAGCGCCACGCGGCAGTAGCGACGGCGTCATCGACAACCAGACGAAGACGACCGCCACGACCATGCCGGTGAACGCATAGCGTTCGCGGTGCCGGTGCCACCATCCCCGGGCGGGGGCGGGGGCGGGTTCGGGGATGGGTTCGGCAGGCTGGTCCTGTCCGGAGTCCGCGTCCGTCGTCGTCTCGCGCTCGAGTGTCACCGGATGTGCTCCTGCAGGTCGTCGGAGCAGTAACAGTATCAGCGCAGACAACGCGCGTGACCGACCTCAGCTCAGGCGATTCCCCGTTTCCGGGTCGAAGAGGTGCACGGCGTGATCGGACTGGTACAGGCGCACCGCATCGCCGAGCTTCGCCGGTGCACGGTGGGGAGATCGCGCGACGAGGGTGACGGGGTCGCCCTCGAGAGTGGCGATCGACGGGTCGTCGACCTTGGCATAGAGGTAGCTCTCGCTCCCGAGTTCCTCCAGGAGTGCCACGTCCGCGTTGATGCCGCGGTCGCCGCCGATCGCCAGATGCTCGGGACGGATTCCGACGATGACTTTCGCCAGTCCGGACTTGCGCAGCAACCCCTGCGCCTCGTTGTCGAGGTCGACGGTCGCGCCGGCGATCGTGACGGAGCCGTCGGTGACCGGTGCCGTGAACAGGTTCATGGCGGGGGAACCGATGAAACCGGCGACGAAGGCATTGACCGGACGGTCGTAGAGATCGGCCGGGGTGGCGAACTGCTGTAGCGCACCATCGCGCAGGACGGCGACCCGATCGCCCATGGTCATGGCCTCGACCTGGTCGTGGGTGACGTAGACGGTGGTGGTGGCGAGACGTCGTTGCAGCGCGGCGATCTGGGTGCGGGTCTGTACTCGGAGTTTGGCGTCGAGGTTGGACAGCGGCTCGTCCATGCAGAAGACCTGCGGTTCACGGACGATGGCGCGGCCCATCGCGACGCGTTGGCGTTGCCCGCCCGACAGTTTGGCCGGTTTGCGGTCCAGGTAGTCGGTGAGGTCGAGGAGTTTCGCGGCTTCGGCGACCTTCTTCTTGCGTTCGTCGGTGGGGATGCCGCGCATCTTGAGTGCGAATCCCATGTTCTCCCCGACGGTTTTGTTGGGGTAGAGCGCGTAGTTCTGGAAGACCATGGCGATGTCGCGGTCCTTGGGTGCGACGCCGACCATGTTCTGTCCGCCGATGCGGATGGCGCCGGAGTCGATCTCCTCGAGTCCGGCGAGCATCCGAAGCGCGGTCGATTTGCCGGAGCCCGACGGGCCGACGAGGACGACGAACTCGCCGTCGGCGATGTCGAGGTTGAGGCGGTCGACGGCGAGTTTGTCGGCGCCGGGGTAGACGCAGCACGCGTCGTCGTAGCTGATGGAAGCCATGGTGGGTCTCCTGGTTTCGGGGGGAGTGGGTAGGGGTTACTTGATCGCGCCGAACGAGAGGCCGCGGACGAGTTTGTTCTGGGCGATCCAGCCGCAGATCACCACCGGGAGCGCGGCGAGGACCGATGCGGCCGACAGTTGCGCCCAGTACAGGCCCTGCCCGGACATGAACCCGGTGAGGAACACCGGCATCGTCTGGGCGTTCACCGCGGTCATGTTGACGGCGAAGAAGAATTCGTTCCACGAGAAGATCACGCAGATCAATGCGGTCGCCGCGATGCCGGGTGAGATGAGCGGGAGGATCACCTCGCGCACCGATGTCCACAGGCCGGCACCGTCGATGCTGGCCGCTTCGAGCAGTTCGCTGGGGACCTCGAGGAAGAACGAACGCATCATCCAGACGGCGATCGGCAGATTCATCGCGGTGTACAGGATGATCAGTGTCCAGATGTTGTCGAGCATGCCGATGCGTCCGACGATCACATACAGCGGGATGATCGCCGCGACGATGGGCAGCATCTTGGTGCTGATGAAGAAGAACAGCGCGTCCTGGGTTTTGCGTACCGGCCGCAGTGACAGCGCGAAGGCGGCCGGAACACCCAGCGCCAGAACGAGGATCGTCGAGACGATGGTCGCGAACAACGAGTTCATCAATGGGGTCCCGATGCCGGCGTCGAACACCTCTCTGAACTGTTCGAGCGTCGGGGTGAAGATGAAGGTCGGCGGGTTGGTGGCCGCGTCGCTCTCTTTCTTGAACGCCGTCAACACCATCCAGAGCACCGGGAAGAAGAACCCCAGCGCCAGGATCCAGGTGAAGACCGTGAGCAGGAGCCCGCGTGGATTCCGCCTGCGGGCGATCTCCACGCCGTCGATGGTCGTCGACGACGCGCGAGACGGGGTTGCGGTACTCATCAGGCTGCCTCCTCGTTCCCGGTGAAGCTCTTGAAGATCAGGCGAAGCGCCAGCGACGCGACGACGATCGTGCCGATCACGGTGACCACGCCCATCGCGGCCGCCTGCCCGATGTCGAAGCCGAGGAAGGCGCGTTGATAGATGTAGAACGGCAGGTTGGCGCTCGAGACGCCGGGGCCGCCGGAGGTCATCATGTACACCGCATCGAACGTGTTCACCAGGTAGATGGCACCCAGCACCGCGCCGAGCTCGATGAACCGACGCAGATGGGGGAGCGTCAGCTCGCGGAACAGCCGGAAGCTCGTCGCGCCGTCGACCTTGGCCGCCTCGCTGATGTCGTTCGGCATCGATTGCAGGCCGGCGAGGATCAGCAGCATCATGAACGGTGTCCACTGCCAGACCAACTCGGCGATCACGCTCATCAGCGGGTACTGGCTGAGCCAGTCGGTGTGGACACCGAACGGGCTCAACGCCCAGTTGACCAGACCGTTGGTGGGGGAGAGCAGACTGGTCTTCCACAGCAAGGCCGCGGCGACCGGCGTGACCAGGAACGGGGTGATCAGCAGCGTCCGAACGATCCCGCGGCCCAGGAACTTACGGTCGAGGAGCAGCGCGAAGATCAGACCCAGGATCACCGACGCGATCACCGTGCCCACGATCAGCAGGATCGTGTTGAGGGTGACCCGCCAGAACTGCGCGTCGGTGAAGACCTCCACGTAGTTGTCGAGCCCGACGAAACTCCGTGAGCCCGGACGCACCAGGTTCCAGGACTGCGTCGAATAGAAGAGGGTGAAGAGGAAGGGGATCTGCGTCACCACGAGCATGAAGATCAGTGCCGGCAGCAACGGCCCCCGTCGACGCCATCCCTCGGCGCGCGAGATGTGGTCTCGCCGTGATCTCGTCGGCAGATCGGACCGTGGTTGTGGATCAGCCCCGGGTTGGGCGAGTGCGGTGGCCACGTCTCACCTCTCCTTCTGATAGGTCTTGCCGACCGTCTCGGCATACTTCTGACTCTGTTCGAGTGCCTTGTCGACACTGATCTGTCCGGCGATCGCCGCCGAGATCTGTTGGCTTACACGGGTTCCGAGATCCTGGAACTCCGGGATCGAAAGGAACTGGATTCCGGTGTACGGGACCGGCTTCAGCGTCGGCTTGAGCTGATCGGCCGTGGTCATCGCCGACAATGTCGCGTCCGCGAACGGCTTGGAGATGGCCTGGTAGGCCGGGAGCTGGTAGGTCGACATCCGGCTCCCGGGCGGGATGTGACTGGCGCCGAGGGTGTCGGCTACGTGCTGGATGTAGGCGCGGTTGGTCATCCAGTCGATGAACTTCCATGCGTCGTCGCGCTTCTTGCTGCTGGTCGGGATGCCCAGCGACCAGGTGTAGAGCCATCCGTTGTCAGACTTGGCCATCGACGGTGCAGGCAGGTATCCCACGTTCCCGGCGATCGTCGACGTGTCCGGGCTCTCGAGCACCGAGACCGCCGAGGTGGCGTCGTACCACATCGCCGTCTGGCCCTGGGACAGCAGATTGCCGCACTCCTGGAAGCCCGACGACGCAGCGCCGGGCTCGCCCGACTTCCGGACGGTGTCGACGTAGAACTTCACTGCCGCTTCGACTTCCGGGCTTGTCAGCTGAGCGTTCCAGTTCTCGTCGTACCAGCGGCCGCCGAACGCGTTGATGACCGTGTTCAACGGAGCCAGCAGCTCGCCCCAGCCGGGCTTGCCGCGCAGGCAGATCCCCGAGACATCACCCTTGGTGAGCTTGGCCGCGGCGTCGGCGACCTGTGGCCAGGTGGGCTTCGCCGGCAGGGACACCCCCGCGTCGGCGAACATCTTCTTGTTGTACATGAGGAACGAGGACTCCCCGTAGAACGGGGCGGAATACATCGAACCCTGGTATGAGAGTGCGGTCTTGAGCGTCGGGACGAAGTCGTCCGCGGCGTACGACGGATCGGCGTCCATGTACGGGGTGAGGTTGACCAGCCACCCGTTCTCCGCCCACATCGGTGTCTCGTAGTTGCTGATCATCACCACGTCGAACTCGCCGCCCCCGGTGGACACCGATGCCGTGATCTTGGCGCGTGCCTCGTTCTCCGACAGCGTGACGAACTTGAGCTTGATGCCCGGATTCTGCTGCTCGAACTGACTGGACAGCTTGACGGCGTCCTGCATCTGCGAATTCGAGACCATGGCGATGGTGAGCGCGTCGCTGCCGCCGTCGGTCAGCGAGCCGGCCCCGGAGCACGCCGTCGTCACCATGGCGAGGGCTGCGGCGATACACACCGCGTATGTCAGGGCACGGCGCGTGACGCGGCCGATGCGCCGGGGAGGCATCGGATCTTCGGCCATCAGAGATCACCTTTCTTCTGGGCGACAAGCCATTCGGCGGTCGAGAGGTCGGTGACGAGAATCGTCGCGTAGCCACCGCGGAGTGCACCGAGGATGGAGTCGCGTCGGTGCTCGCCACCGGAGACGAGGATGGATGTGGGGCAGGCGCGCACGGAGTCGAGGGGGACCGAGACAGTCCGGTCGACGAGTGTCGAGGCCACCGCCACCCCGTACGCGTCGTAGAACCGACCACCGATCTCGCCGACCGCGCCGAGTTCCTCGAGTTCGTCGAGCACGATCGCGTCGATGAACGCGCCCTCGAACAGGGTCGTGGAGGTGGAGACCGAACCCACCCCGAAGAGCATCACATTCGCCGATCGTGCCGCCGACAACGACTGCGAGAGGATCGAATCCCGCTGCAGTGCAGAGACCGTGTCGGGGTCGGCGTAGAGCGGTGCGACGAGTCGCATCGGCTGCGCGTGCAGGCGATCGGAGAGGCGCGCCAGGGCATGGTCCACACCGGTGTGGTATTCGACGGAGGTCATCGATCCGTCCATCTGAACCACCTGGCGGCACGACGAGTTGGCTTGCATCGCGTCGGCGACCGCAACCTGCTCGGGACCCCAGGTGAAGCCGAGGACATCGGTCGCCTGGACGCGCCTGCCGAGCACCGAGGCACCGGCTCGACCGAGTGCCGCGTTGCCCGACGTCGTCCCGTCGGCACGTTCATCGATGACGAGGACCTCGTCGAGTCCGAACGCCTCCTCGACAGTGCGTTCCACATCGGTGTGGATCGATGCACTGAGATGTGCGGGAGCGGTCACCGTGACCTGGACCAGACCCTGCGCCCGCGCTCGGGCGACGAGGCGACCGGCGGTCGGGCGAGAGACGCCCAGCCGGGTGGCGATCTCGGCCTGAGTGAGGCCCTCGAGGTGATACATGGTGGCCGCACGCACCAGAAGACGCAGGTCGTGCCCTGCATCGGGGGTGGTCTTCGCGGGAGTCGCCATCAAGATGCCTCACGGTCGCGTGTGAGCATCTGCTCACTGGCCGGAAATATGCTCAGTACGCTAACATCGTTCGTGTGATGGACGCAACAACCGATGCCGACAGTGATCTGGTGATCAGCACGATGCGCGCGAGTGTTCTGTATCCGGGCGGCGAGATGACCGTCGAGGAGCGGCCCGTCCCCAGTCCCGGGCCTGCAGAAGTGCTGATCCGGGTCAGTGCCGTGGGGGTCTGCGGGTCCGACGCCCACTACGTGCGCCATGGACGCATCGGGACGCATGTTGTCGAGGCACCGCTGATCCTGGGGCACGAGGCGGCCGGGAAGATCGTCGCGGTGGGACCCGGAGTCGCGCGGTCCCGGATCGGCCGGCGGGTCTCGATCGAGCCGCAGACGCCGGACCCCACGAGCTCCGAGTCACGGCGTGGCCTCTACAACCTGTGTCCCCACATGCGGTTCTTCGCGACCCCGCCCGTCGACGGTGCACTCTGTGAATACGTCACCATCGGTGCTTCCTTTGCTCACGATGTGCCCGACACGGTCAGCGACGATGCCGCCGCTCTGTGTGAACCGCTGTCGGTGGGGATCGCGGCCATCCGTAAAGCAGCTGTCGGGATGGGTGATTCGGTGCTGATCGCCGGTGCCGGACCGATCGGTCTGATGTGTGCGCAGGTCTGCCGCGCGGCGGGAGTGACCAGGATCGTCATCAGTGAGCCCGACCCTGACCGGCGTGATGCGGCCGGCCTGTTCGGGGCGACCGACATCATCGAGCCCGGCGCGCCCGTGTCGCCGGTCGACGCGTTCATCGACGCCAGCGGTGTCGAGGCCGCCGTGGTGGCGGGGATCTCGGCGCTGTTACCCGCCGGCCGGGCGGTATTGGTCGGGATGGGGGCGGATGCGATGACGCTGCCTGTCACGGTCATCCAGAATCGCGAGATCGTCCTCACCGGAGTGTTCCGCTATGCGAACACCTGGCCCACCGCGATCTCGCTGATCACCTCGGGAGGTGTGGACCTCGACGCGATGGTCACCGGCAGGTTCGGTCTCGACGACACGCGAGCCGCCCTCGACGCCGACCGCACTCCCGGCAGTATCAAGGCGGTCATCTACCCGGGCATGTCCCGGTCCGTATCGTCGTCGGCGAACCGGCCGGCATCCGACACCATGAAGGGACGTGTCACGTGAGCGGGTCTGTTGAGTTGAGTCAATCGCAGCTGCCGACCGTCGTCGGGACGCCCACACCGCATTACGACCGGACACGGTTGCGTACGGGCGTGGTGCATTTCGGGGTGGGTGGATTTCATCGGGCGCATCAGGCCATGTACCTCGACCGTCTGCTCGCCACTGGCGATGAGGATGCCCTCGCCTGGGGGATCTGTGGTGTCGGTGTCCGGCCGGCCGACGCGGCGATGCGTGACGCGCTGGTCCCGCAGGACGGCCTATACAGCCTGACGCTCAAACACCCGGACGGCGACGTCGAGACGTCGGTGATCGGATCGCTCGGTGACTACCTCTTCGCACCCGACGATCCGGACCGCGTCATCGAGCGGCTCGCCTCGCCCGATACCGAGATCGTCTCGCTGACGGTGACCGAAGGTGGCTACAACTTCTCCCCGTCGACCGGCGAGTTCGACACGGAGAATCCGGAGATCGTCGCCGAACTCGGCGAGAATGCCATTCCGCGTACGGTTTTCGGGTTGGTGACCGAGGCGTTGCGGCGGCGGCGTGCGCGCGGCATCCCGTCGTTCACCGTCATGTCGTGCGACAACATCCAGGGCAATGGCGAGGTGGCGAAGTCGACTTTTCTCGCCTTCGCGCGTCTCAAGGATCCAGAGCTCGCGGGCTGGATGGCCGAGCACACCCGTTTCCCGAATTCCATGGTTGACCGCATCACGCCGGCGACTCCGCGGGACCTGCGTGCCGAGGTGGTGTCCCGTACCGGGATCGACGACCGCTGGCCGGTGGTCGCCGAACCGTTCACCCAGTGGGTGCTCGAGGACGACTTCTCGATGGGGCGGCCCCGTTTGGAGGATGTCGGGGTGCAGGTGGTCGACGACGTCACGCCCTACGAGCTGATGAAACTCCGGCTGCTCAACGCCAGTCATCAGGCGCTCTGCTACTTCGGGTATCTCCTCGGCTATCGATACGTTCACGACGCGACCTCGGACCCGTTGATCGCGACTCTGTTGCGTCGCTACATGTCCGAGGAGGGCAGGCCGACACTGCGGGCGGTTCCCGGTGTCGACCTCGACGACTACACCGAGACCCTGATCACGCGATTCTCGAATCCGGCGATCGCGGACACGATCGCACGTCTCTGCCAGGACTCCTCCGACCGGATCCCCAAGTGGTTGGTACCGGTCATTCGTGAGCGCCTGGCCGCCGGCGGCGACGTCACATTGTCCGCAGCGGTGGTGGCCAGTTGGACCCGGTATGCGGAGGGCACCGACGAGCACGGGGAGTCGATCGAGGTGGTCGATCCGCTGGCCGACCGACTCGTGCCGCTCGCACGCGGATCGCGCACCGAGCCGCTGGCGTTTGTCGCCGAGGCGGCGCTGTTCGGCGACCTCGCCGCCGACGAGCGATTCACGAAACCGTATCTGGCAGCGCTGACGTCGCTGCGATCGCGCGGCGCACGCGCGACGCTGGAGGAGTTGCTCGCATGACCCTGGTGGCGGGGGTCGATTCGTCGACCCAATCGTGCAAGGTCGTGGTGTGCGACGCCGACACCGGAATGATCGTCCGCGAGGGCAAGGCCGCACATCCCGCGGGTACCGAGGTGAACCCCGAGCACTGGTGGACCGCACTCGAGGATGCGATCCGAGGAGCGGGTGGGCTCGACGACGTCGACGCGGTGTCGGTTTCCGGACAACAACACGGCCTGATCTGTCTCGACCGGAACGGCCAGGTGATCCGGGATGCGCTGCTGTGGAACGACACCCGGTCGGCCGCGTGCGCCGCCGCCCTGGTCGACGAGCTCGGCGCCGACGAGTGGGCTGCGCGGGTCGGTGTGGTCCCGGTCGCTGCCATCACCGCGGCCAAGCTGCGGTGGGTGGCCGATCACGAGCCCGACGTCGCGGATACGACCGCCGCCGTCTGCCTACCGCACGACTGGCTGACCTGGCGGCTGCGCGGCGCCGACGGGATCGGCACTCTGACGACCGATCGCAGCGACGCCTCCGGTACGGGATACTTCGCGGCGGCCGGCGGGTCATATCAGCCGGACCTCCTCGAATTGGCCTTCCGTGGTCGGCGGCCGGTGCTGCCGACCGTCTTGGAGCCAGATGCTTCGGCGGGGCGCACCAGCAGTGGGTGCCTGCTGGGTGTGGGCGCCGGGGACAACGCCTCCGCGGCGCTGGGACTGGCCGCCGGACTCGGTGATTGCATTGTGTCCCTGGGGACTTCAGGTGTGGTGAGTGTCATCACCGATACGCCCCCGCGCGACGGGTCCGGGCTCGTCGCCGGCTTCGCAGACGCCACCGGCAGACAACTACCTCTGGTGTGCACGCTCAACGGGGCGCCCGTGCTGGCGTCTACTGCGGGGATGCTCGGGGTCGATCTCGACGAGTTCGGCCGGCTGGCGCTCACCGCGGAACCCGGCGCGGGTGGCCTGGTCATGGTGCCTTACCTGTCCGGAGAGCGCTCACCCAACATCCCGGACGCCACGGGGTCGATAGTCGGGATCACGGGCGACAACTGGACTCCCGCCAACGTTGCGCGTGCTTCCGTGGAAGGTCTCCTGTGTTCCCTCGCCTATTGCCTCGACCTGATCGGTGAGCAGGGGATCGGGATCGACCGGATCGTGATGGTCGGCGGAGGTGTCCGTTCGGCCGCGGTGCTCGCGGTGGCACCTGGACTCTTCGGCCGTGCGGTGACGGTGCCCGCGGCAGGCGAATACGTTGCACGCGGCGCGGCGCGGCAGGCTGCCTGGGCGCTCACCGGGCAACTGCCCACCTGGGATCTCGCGGCCGAGCACCACCATGGCACGCCCACCGACTCGGGTCTCGGCGCCGACGTCTACCGCCGCTACCTGTCCGCGACCGGATTGGTCCTCAGCCGGTGAGGTGAATCCGGCCGCGGGCGGGTAGATCGTTCAGGACGCGACGGTGCCCGCGGCGGTCACCAGCGGCAGGTCGAGTGTGGTGCGGATTCCCGGTGGGCCGTCGAGGACGTTGGGGATGGCGTTGACGATGCGCCCCGCCGCGGCGACGATCGCCGCGTGGTTGTGGTCTCCGTGCTGGCTGGTCGGACAGATGTCGACCCGATACGAGGGCTCGCCGACGATCTCGACCCGATAGCAGCCGCCCGGCTGGGCCGGGCGCGCCCAGTCGTCACCCACATCGTCACGCAGACGGGTCACGTGCTCGATGACGATGAACGGCTTGCCCGCGACCATCCCGATGATCTCGAAGCGGACAGCGGCGCGCGTCCCGGCGGCGATGTGTCCGGATGCGATATCGAAATCGTCTGGGGCGGGGAGGTCTTCGTATCGCTCGACGATCTCGTCGACCTCCACGCCCAATCCGGCAGCGAGCTGGCGAATCGTGGTGCCCCAGGCCAATCCGAGCACACCGGGAAGGAACAGCATCGGCGTCTCGTCCATCGGCTTGCCGAACCCCATGACGTCGAACATCACCGTCGCGCCGTCGTAGGTCGCGTAGTCGGCGATCTCCATGCACCGAACCTGCTCGATGTGCTGGCACGTCCCGGCGAAGGCCAGGGGGATCAGATCGTTCGCGAATCCAGGGTCGACGCCGGTGATGAAGATGCTCGATCTGTTCGACTCGGCAGCCGACTCGACCTTGGCGATGGCCTTGGAAGGCATCGCGCCCCAGGGGAATTGCAGGGTCCCCGGCGCCGACCCGACCACATCGATGCCTGCCGACAGCAGTCGCACGCAGTCGTCGAGTGACTCGACCGGACGTGTGTCGCCCATCGCGCAGTAGACCGCGCAGTCGGGTTCGGCGGCGATGATCGCGTCCAGATCGTCGGTGGCGACCACGCCCGTCGGCGCGTGGTCCAGCCCGGCCAGCTCGGCGGCATCTTTGCCGACCTTCTCCGGTGACGACACGGCCAGCCCCACGAGGTCGAATCGAGGGTCGTCGATCAGCTGGCGAAGGGCCAGACGGCCGACATTTCCGGTTCCTACGTGAGCCACGCGGATCGGCATGGAATGCTCCTTGTCCTGGTCAGGTGAACAATTGTCCGGACTACTGTCCATCTCAGTAGATCACGTCGGCCGACGAGTCGGTAGAACCTGTTCTCATTTGACGCTTGGCCAGGTAACCTGGCTCGCCATGGGACGTGTAGATGACAAGGTCGCGCTGATCAGCGGTGGTTCACGAGGAATGGGGGCGTCGCACGCGCGCATGCTCGTCGACGAGGGCGCCAAGGTGGTCATCGGCGACATTCTCGACGATGAGGGCAAGGCGCTCGCCGACAAACTCGGCGATGCTGCGCGGTACGTACACCTGGATGTGACGTCGCCGGACGACTGGGCGGCAGCGGTCACGACGGCGGTCGACGACTTCGGCAAGCTCAATGTCCTCGTGAACAACGCCGGCATCGTGAACGGGAGTTCGCTGGAGAAGTTCCGTCTCGACAAGTGGAAGCAGATCATCGACGTCAACCTGACGGGAACCTTCCTCGGCATGCAGGTGGCGGTCGAGCCGATGATCGCCGCGGGTGGCGGGTCCATCATCAACGTGTCATCGGTCGAGGGGCTGCGCGGCAGCCCGTGGGCGCACGGTTACGTTGCCTCCAAGTGGGGCGTCCGTGGACTCGCGAAGTCGGCCGCACTCGAACTGGCACCGCACAACATCCGCGTCAACTCGATCCATCCGGGACTGATCCGGACGCCGATGACCGAAGGGCTACCGGATGACATCATCAAGACCCCGTTGGGCCGGCCCGCCGAATCCAGTGAGGTGTCGACCTTCATCATCTTCCTGGCGAGCGACGAGTCGTCCTATGCGACCGGCGCCGAGTTCGTGATGGACGGTGGGCTGACCGCAGACGTGCCGCACAACTGACGGTCCGTCAACGAGTGGTCCTCGGGATGACCGCCACGAGTGCGACCATTCCGAGGACCTCGACGAGTGTCTGGGTGACCACCGCCGAGGCGGCGACCTCGAAGCCCGGCGGCAGCGACAGCGCCAGTGGCAGCACGACGAGGGAGTTGCGGGTGGCCCCGGAGAATGCGATGGCCCGTTGCCCCCGCAGGTTCATCCGTGCGAGCCGGGAGATCATCAGTCCGAGGATGGTCATCGCCACCAAGAACATCGCATAGACGGGGATCAGGCCGGCCACGTCATGTCCGTGGCCGTCGAGGGTGTGGATCTGGGAAGCAACCACGACTGCGAGGACGATGGTCATCAGGGGCACCATCGTGATGCCGAGACCGTCCCGGAACCGTTGTGCCGGTGCCGATCGCGCCGCGGCCACCTGGGTGCCCCAGGCCAGCGCCAGTGGGATGACGATCAGCACGACGAAGGCCGTGACGAACGGCGACACGTCCACCAGGTCGGTCACCTCACCGCCCATGAATGCCATGAGAAACAGTGGTAGCAGCGCCATCTGGAGAATCAGCAACACCGGCGTCGCGGCGAGTAGCCGGAGATTGTCCCCGCCGGCGAGCCCGCTGAACACGATCACGTAGTCGACGCACGGGCACAGCAGGACGAGCAGGACTCCGACCCGGATGGCCGGATCCCCGGGTACCAGTGGGTAGAGCACGGCAACGACCGCCGGGACCACGATGAAGTTCACCCCGAGCAGCACCGCCATGAACCGCGTATCCCGGAGCGCGGCGCCCACATTCGCGACCGGCACTTGAAGAAACGTCACGTACAGCAGCGCGGCTATCGCCGGGTTGATCCCGTGGCCCAGCACGGCCGAGAGAGCGGGTGCGGCGAGTCCGACGAGTGCTCCGATGCCCATCCCGCCGACATAGATCGGCGCCTGGCGCCGTTCCATCATGCGCGTGACGGTGCCGTGCTCGGACATCCGACCATTGTCTGTCACGGCGCCGGCACGTGATCGACGAGGGTCAGAATTAATTCATCACTTGTTGACCTCGGGTGTCGATCATGCCTAGCATTCGATATGCGCGCCATGATTCTCAAGGAATTCCGCGAACTGCGACGGGATCGTCGCACCCTGGCAATGCTTGTCGTGTTGCCGCTGCTGCTGTTGGTGATCTTCGGATACGCCGCGAACTTCTACGTCTCGTCGGTGCCGACCGCGGTGACCGGGCCGTCCGCGCAACAGGTGGCGTCGGCACTGCCCTCCTATTTCGACGTCACCGTCACCGCTCCCGATGACGGACGTGACCAGGCGCAGGATCTGTTGCGGGAGAACAAGGTCGACGTCGCACTGGTCACCGGGTCGGATCCGGGTACGCAGGTCACGGCTCTGGTGGACGGGTCGAATCTGTTCGCGGCGCAGTCAACGGTGTCGATCCTCAACAAGTTGGGCGAGCGGGTCGACACGCAGGTGTTGTTCAATCCCGACCTCAAGACGTCGTGGGTGATGGTGCCCGCGATCATCGGCCTGATCCTGACGTTCATCGGCACGATCGTCACCAGCATCGGCCTCGTCCGGGAACGCGAGGCCGGCACCCTGGAACAACTGGCGGTCATGCCCATCCGGCCAAGTCAGGTGATCCTCGGCAAGATCGTGCCGTACTTCCTGCTCGCGGCGCTGGACATGATCGTGGTGACGGTCCTGGGCATGCTGTTGTTCGGTGTGCCGTTCAACGGGAACGTGTTCGTGTTCGCGCTCGGGGCGGCCATCTTCTTGTTCGTCGTACTCGGGTTGGGGGTGCTCATCTCAACGATCTCGCAGACCACCGGGCAGGCGATCCAGACGGCGTTCTTCTTCCTGCTGCCGCAGATCCTGCTGTCCGGGATGATCTTTCCACTCGACGCCATGGCCGCGGGCGTTCGGTGGATCGGGTACCTGCTCCCGCTGACCTACTTCACGATGATCTCGCAGGGCGTGATGCTGCGAGATGCCCCGATCACATCGTTGTGGTTGCCGCTCGTGGTGTTGACGGTGATGGCGATCGTCGTCTTCACGGGCGCAACCCTGCGATTCCGTCGTGATCTCGCGCCTGATGCGTCGAAGTCGCATGCCTCGAGAGCCCGCGCGGCATGATCGCCTCAGCGCGTTCCGTCACGGTTCGATTCGGCGACCGAACGGCCCTCGATAGTGTGACCGTCGATGTTCCGGCAGGTCAGGTGGTGGCGCTCGTCGGCGGTGACGGTGCGGGGAAATCGACGCTGCTGCGGGTGTTCGCGGGCGAGATCGCACCGGATGCCGGAACCGTGCACGCACCCGACAAGCACGGGATGGGGTTCCTCTCGGCGGGGCCGGGCAGCTGGGCAGCCCTCACTGTCCGGCAGAACCTCGATTTCGTCGGTGGCATCTACGGGCTCGGCGGCGACACGCTGAAACGACGGCGGGAGGAACTGATCGAACGATCGGGCCTGGGCGTTGCGGCCGACCGTCTGGCGTCCGCATTGTCCGGCGGTATGCGGCGCAAGTTGGGCGCAGCGATGGCGATGTTGCACCGGCCAGAGCTGTTGCTCCTGGACGAACCGAGTACGGGCGTGGATCCGGTGAGCCGGATCGATCTGTGGCGCATGGTGTCCGAGGCGGCCGCGGACGGTGCTGCCGTGCTGATGTCGACGACGTATCTCGATGAGGCGGAGCGCGCCGGCGACCTCGTGGTCCTCGACGACGGGCGCGCCCTGGTCCACGGCTCCTACGACGACGTGCGGGCGGGGTTCACCGGCACCATCACCAGGACCGCCGACCCGGTCCGGCCGGAGTGGTCATGGCGCCGGGGTCGGGAGCGGCACGAGTACTGGCCGGATCGACCGGCGGGAGCCGACACCGTGACCGTGTCGCCCGATCTCGAGGACATCGTGATCGCGCTGTCGTTGAAGCGTCGTCAGGAGGGGCACGCCTCATGAGTGCCGACGTCCTGCGCGCGCGATCCGTCACAAGGAGATTCGGTGACTTCACCGCGGTGGACGACGTGTCGATGACGGTGGGACCGGGTGAGGTGGTGGGCCTTCTCGGTGCGAACGGAGCAGGGAAGACCACGCTGATCCGAATGCTTCTCGGTTTGCTCGGGGCCTCGGAGGGGTCGGTCGAGTTGCTCGGCGGCATGCCTGACCGTGCGCGCCGCGCACGCCTCGGGTACGTGCCCCAGAACCTCGGTCTGTACCGCGATCTCACCGTGCAGGAGAACTTGTCGTTCAGCGCCGGCTCCTATGGGGTGCCGGTTCCGCCAGTACCGGACCAACTCGGGGACGTGGGTGACACGTTGGTCGGCGACCTCGCGCTCGGAGCCCAGCGACAGACGGCGTTCATCGTCGCGCTGGCCCACGATCCGACCGTGCTGGTGCTCGACGAACCGACCTCGGGAGTCGACGCGTTGTCCCGGGCCGGGCTGTGGGACACGATCCGTGCACAGGCGGACAGCGGTGTCGGGGTACTGGTGACCACCCACTACATGGAGGAGGCCCAGCAGTGTGATCGGCTGCTGCTCATGGCCGGTGGACAGTTGGTCGCGGAGGGAAGTGAGGACGACATCATCGGAGGTACCCGTGCAGTCGCGGTGCAGACCGACGACTGGGCTCACGCGTTCGCGGTCCTGAACGACGCCGGCATCCCGGTGATCCTGTCCGGGCGCGCGATCCGGGTGCCGGACCCGGACGAGCGGCTGCTCTCGAATGTGCTGTCCTCGGCAGGCGTCGACGCCCGACTGGAACCGGTACGTGCGACGATCGAGGAGCGGATGCTGGTTCTGGCCCGCGGGGCCGACCGGTGAGCGGTCGCGGTCGTGGCCGTCCGCGACTCGTCGACGAGGCGGGTGACAATCGGGCGGCCATCGTGGTGTCTGCACGTGAGCTCTTCTCGGCCAACGGCTTCGAGCGAACCACGATGCGTGCCATCGGAAAGCGGGCCGGTGTCGACCCGGCCCTCATCCACCACTATTTCGGGACGAAGGATGCGCTCCTGGTCGAAGCGTTACGGCCCGAGATCGACGTGGAGGCCGTGTTCGCCGGCGTCGACGCCGTGGACACGCCGGGGATCGAGTTCGTCCGACGGCTCGTCGGCTTCTGGGAGGGGCATCCGGAGGCGCGTGCACGCGTGATCGCGTTGATGAAGGTGGCGACCACCCACGATGAGATCGCCGACGGGATGCGCGAATTGCAACTCGGTGTGGTGCGGTCCGCGCTGAGCCGGATCGTCGCCGACGACGACCCCGAACTTCGGTACGGCTTGGTTGCCACGCAGATCTTCGGCCTCGCGCTGATGCGATACATCGTCAAGGTGCCCTCGATCCGGGATGCGACAGCCGACGAACTCGCCGCACTCATCGGCCCGGTGGTGCAGGGCTATCTCACCGGTCCGCTCGGGGCTCCGGCCGCTCGTCGACGATGAACAGGACGAATGTGACTGCCAGAATCCGGCGGGGGATCCACAGGTGAGCAGATGGTGGAGGTGACCGGACTCGATGTGTGCCGCGACGCCCATCCCGCGGGTGAGCTGTCCGGGGCGCCGACGATTCCGGGTACCTTCAGGCAGAACAGTGAACCCACACGAGGATGCGCGATGGCCCGATTGCTGCAGATGTCGGTATCGGCGTGCCGTGGTCGACGATGGTCGGACGGCGGGCGGTCGAGCAGCGGATGACAACACCGGAACGCTCGTCAGACGGCTCGCCGCATCCCGATGTCACGGTGTCCCACACACGTTCGGTGTGGATGCTGGTCGCGGTTGTCGGATTCCTCGTGGCCACCAATGTCGTCGCGCATTTCACCGGGCGATGGACCGGAATGCTCGCGGTGCCGGTGGCGGCCGTGCTGCTCGTCACCGGCACCCGCGTGGCCGGCCTCCAGTGGCGTGAGATGGGTCTGAGTCGTTCGGAACTGCGGGCCGGGGTTCCCTACGCGGTGGCCGCAGTGGTGGTCGTGTTCGCCGTCGTGACGGTGGCCGTGGCGATCCCGGCCACCCGGCAGTTCTTCTTGTCCGATCGTTACGACAGCGCTTCGGAGGCGGCACTGGCGGCGCTCGTGGTGATCCCGCTGCAAACGGTGTTACCCGAGGAGTTGTTGTTCCGAGGTGTCCTCCAGGGATCGCTCGGTCGCCTGTTCGGGGTGCGCGCGACGCTGGGACTCGGTGCCATCGCTTTCGGGTTCTGGCACATCAGTTCGTCGCTCGGGTTGACGTCGGGAAACGCAGGTCTCAGCGGAGTTCTCGGCTCGGGCACGCTCGGTCAGATCGCCGGTATTCTCGGTGCTGTCGTGGCGACCTCTCTGGCCGGGTTGGTGCTGGGTTGGCTGCGCTATCGCGCGAACAGTCTGTTGGCCCCGATCGCGCTGCACTGGGCCCTCAATGCGATCGGCGCGGTGGGTGCGGCGGTCGCCTGGCATCTGCCGTCCTGAGTCACCACAAGAGCTTTCCAGTCGACCCGGTGGCCGCGTCCGTCGGCACCCGTTGAAGCATTCGTCACGTCGTACCGAAGATCCGGTCACCGGCATCGCCGATGCCCGGCACGATGTAGCCGTTGTCGTCGAGTCCGCGGTCGACGGCGGCCGTGAAGACCGGGACATCGGGATGAGCGGCGTGCAGCGCGGCGATGCCCTCCGGACAGGTCAACAGACACACGAATTTGATCGATCGCGGTGCGTACTCCTTGATCCGATCCACCGCGGCGACCGCCGAGTGTCCCGTGGCCAGCATGGGATCGGCGACCACCACGTCACGTTCGGTGAGTTCGCCGGGCATCTTGAAGTAGTACTCGACGGCAACCCGCGTCTTCGGGTCCCGGTAGAGCCCGATATGGCCGACGCGCGCGCCGGGCACCACGGTCAGCATCCCGTCGACGATCCCGGTGCCCGCGCGCAGGATCGATGCGAACACCACCTTCTTGCCGTCGATGACATTCGCCGTCATCGTTTCCAACGGCGTCTCGATCGTGATCGGCTGCATCGGCATGTCGTGCAGCACCTCGTATGCCATGAGCGTGGAGATCTCGTTCAGGAGGCGCCGGAAGTCGTTGGTGGAGGTGTCCTTGCGGCGCATCAGGGTCAACTTGTGCTGCACCAGTGGGTGTTCGATGAGAACGACGTCGTCCATCAGTGTCCTTCGTGCTAGAAGACGGTGCCGTCGCTTGCGACGGTCAGGGGTGGCAGGCCGTTGCGGAGCCGGCCGGCCAGCGCGCGTCCGGCGGCCCAGGTCCCTCCCTCGAGGACACATGCGAGCGGCAACCTCGCCCGGTCGACCCCGAGGGCGTCACGGACCAGGGGTGCGAGCTCGTCGATAAGGCCGACGGTGAGTGCGCGCCACTCCACGACGAGTTCGTCGCCGGGTGACCAGATCCGGTGTGCGAGGTCCTGGTCGCGCAGCTCGATGACGCCGGTGTCGAGCAGTAGTCCGCCGTTGCGGTACTCGGGGAGCGGTGTCAGGTCGTCGATGCCGGTGACGTCGATGCCGGACCACGCCAGCGGCTCCAGGAGTGAGAAGGTCAGCCATTGCGAGAGCTTGTGGAACGGCATCCACCCGGCGGTCACGCCAGGTCCGGACACAGCGTCGTGGCGCCAGCAGTCGCCGAGCGGGCGGCCGTCGATGGTGTTGTCGGACAGCCAGATTCCGGACAAAGACCCGAGCAGTGCGGCGAGTATGTCGGTCGCGGCCACCGATGATCGGGGCGACGAGATGGCAAAGTCGAGAAGGTGTCCCGGCCTGCCGGAGTCACCGAACACCTCCGGCTCCGCCAGGACGGCGCCGAGTCGACAGAGTAACTCGACGCGTCCGTCCACACCGACCAGTGGATTGGCCACGCCCACCTGGAAGGCCGCACCGAGCGACTCGGGCGACAGCCGCTGCAGTGCGCCCGCGTCGACCTGCAGGGGTCGTCGCGGGTCGCTGGAGAACAGGCCCGCCACGAACGCATACCAGCTTGCGACCGCGAGCCCTTCGGATCTCCCGATCCGGAGTCCGGTGGCACTCTCGTGGAAAGTCCAGTCGGGACCCGCGCCGGCGTCGAGGAGCACGCTGATCACCGCGAGGTCGATCAATGAACGGGCTCGCTCGGCCGGGTCGGTGGGAAGTCGGTCGTCGATCGACGCCACGCGGTCGACGCCGCCGGTCTCGAAATGCCGCCACCGACTGTGGAATGGAATATCGAGATCCGGGTAGCGCTGTCGGGTGACCGAGGCGACCTCGTCTGCGGCGGCCGTGCGCGCGTCGTCGTGCACGGTGAACCACCTCGAGTCACCACACCTGGCGCGCTCGACGAGAGCGGTGGCGCGTTCCCGGATGGATGCGGTCGTGCGGAGCAGTGCGACGCCGTCACAGGGGTTGCCGGTGTCCTGCCGCGCGGTACTCCCCGCGGTGTCGGCGATCATCCGTCCAGCCCTCGTCCCTTGGCCTTGCCGAGTTCGACGGCATCCGGAACCGGGCCCGGCGTGAAGTAGCCGGCCGCCATCTTGGCGTCGATCTCCACCTGTGCGTCCTCGGGGACCAGGTAGTCGGGGATGTTGACCCGCTCACCGACCTCGATCCCGGATCCGGTGATGGCGTCGTACTTCATGTTGCTCATCGAGACGAGCCGGTGGATCTTGCGTATGCCGAGCCAGTGCAGGACGTCTGGCATGAGCTCCTGGAATCGCATGTCCTGCACGCCGGCAACACATTCGGTTCGCGCGAAGTACTGGTCCGCGGTGTCGCCGCCGACCTGGCGTTTGCGTGCGTTGTATACGAGGAACTTGGTCACCTCTCCGAGCGCACGCCCCTCCTTGCGCGAGTAGGAGACCAGCCCGACCCCTCCACGTTGTGCGCCCCGGATGCACTCCTCGATGGCGTGTGTCAGGTAGGGACGGCAGGTGCAGATGTCGGACCCGAAGACGTCGGAGCCGTTGCACTCGTCGTGGACCCGGGCGGTGAGTTCGACCTCGGGGTCAGCGAGATCGCCTGCGCTGCCGAAGATGTAGACAGTCTGCCCGCCGATCGGCGGTAGGAACACCTCGAGGTCGGAACGTGTGACCAGTTCCGGATACATGCCTCCGGTCTCCTCGAACAGAACGCGTCGCAGCTCGGCCTCTGTGCACCCGAAACGCTCTGCCACGCTGGGTAGATGCCATACCGGTTCGATGGCAGCCTTGGTGACCGACGCCGCGCCCGAGGGCAGGAGGTACCGCCCGTCCGGGTGCAGTCGCCCTTTGGCGATGGCGTCGGCGATCTCGGGGAGCACCACGTGCGCTTTGGTGATCGCGATGGTGGGACGGATGTCGTTGCCGGCGGCCAGCTCGGTGCGGAACGCCTCGGCAGTCATCGCGCCCCATGGATCCAGGCTGACGATCGCTCCGGGCTCCGACCACTGTGGGTAGGGGCCGACCACATCGGTGGGTGCAGTGTTGGTGAGATCGGCACGATGCTCGCGAGAGAGCGCTCCGGCCGCCACGGCGAGCGCGCGATAGACGCTGTAGGACCCACTGTGGGTGCCGATGACATTTCGATGTGCGCGACTCGACGTGGTGCCGACGACAGGACCGCGTTCGGCGGCCGTCCGCGCCCCCCACCGGATGGGCAGGGCGTCGGAGCCGCCGCTGTGCGATGTCAGTCGAATGTGACCGACGGCGCCGGGGTTGGTCGGTGGCACGGAGTTCGCGTTCAGATCTGCGGTCATCGTCGCTCCTGTCCATCCCCGGCGACCGGGTGCTCGCCCTGGCCGTCCGAGGAAACCGCCAGCATAACGATTACCTCCAGCGTATGCCGGGTGATGGGATCCGGCGAGGACCTCGATCGGAGCCCGATCTCAGTTCTCGAGTCCGTGGACCGTCACCGCGTAGTCACCACCGACGAATGGCCCGCGTTCCCAGGTGGCCCACCGATCGACCGGCGTGAGGCCTGCCGACGACGCATACCGGTCGTAGTCGTCGAGCGAGATCCGATCCGGTCGGAGCGCGAACCCGGCGACCAGCAGCCCACCGGGCCGCAGACGCCGCGCCAGCTGAGCGATCACCGACTTCTCGGTGCCGGGATGAACGAAGATCATCACGTTGCCGGGCAGTGCGATGACGTCGAAGAGATGGTCGACGAGGTGTGATCCGAGATCGGCGAGATCAGCGTGTATCCACTCGATCTCGGGGTCGTTGCGTCGGGCGGTGTCGAGCATCGTCGTGTCGGCGTCGACGCCCACCACCTCGAAGCCGCGTCGACGGAGCTCGATCGCGACCCGGCCGGTCCCGCATCCGGCATCGAGCACACGTGCACCGCCGACCTGATCGAGCAGCGATCCCACGAGGTCGGCCTCGCCGTGGATGTCCTGCCCGGCCGCAGCCATCTGCGACCACCTGGCATCGTAGGCATCGCCCTTCGGTGCGTCGGTCTGTTCCCATCGAGTGCCCATGGTTCATCCTGGCACGCGGTGTGTCGTCCTCGGCCCGACGGAGTTCGTGATTGTTTGGGGAAGTGAACGGCATGATGGGGGAAGCTCGATGAACGTCTACGAGGCGATCGGCGCGCGACGCGACGTCCGGAACGAATTCAGCGGCGATGTGGTCGACGATGCTCGGTTGTCGCGGGTTCTCGAGGCGGCGCACGCCGCTCCGAGTGTCGGCAACACCCAGCCGTGGGATTTCGTCGTCGTTCAGGATCGCGAGATACTGGCCCGGTTCGCCGAGCACGTAGCCGACTGCCGCGCCGATTTCGCGCGGTCACTGCCCGCCGATCGAGCGGCGACCTTCGGGCCGATCGTGGTCGAGGGGATCGAGCAGTCGGGTACCGGCATCGTGGTCACCTACGACCCCGCCCGAGGTGGCAGGCACATCCTCGGCAGGCACACGATCGATTCGACCGGTCGGCTCTCCGTAGGGCTGGCGATCGAGAATCTGTGGCTCGCAGCGACCGCGGAAGGACTCGGCGTCGGCTGGGTCTCGTTCTATCGGGAACCGTTTCTGCGTGAGCTCGTCGGTGTACCCGCGGCGGTCGAGGTGATCGCCTGGTTGTGCGTCGGTCCGATCACGAAGTTGCAGACCGTGCCGGATCTCGAACGATTCGGCTGGCGGGAGCGGCGGTCGTTGTCGGATGTCGTGCACCGGGAGACCTTCGGGTCACCACATTCGGTCGGTGCGTGCGAGCAGACCGATGATATCTCCGGCTCCGTGGGGTCGGCAGTGCAACATCGCCGACAGTAATCGGTATCCAGGGCCGGCAATGATCGCCGTGCCCGAATTCATCTCGATCGACGGAGTCTACGAGAACCCGTTGTGGACAGTGCCTTTCGTATTCGACCCGGCGATGGGGCGACCATCGGCGGATCTGTGCCCGTTCCACGCAGAAAGCAACGGCGCCCCTCCCGAGATGAGCAGGAGAGGCGCCGTTGCCCGTTGGCCCGGACGGGCCCTTCATACTGTCAGGCCAGGTCGAACCGGTCGAGATTCATGACCTTGTCCCACGCGGAGACGAAGTCCTTGACGAACTTCTCCTTCGCGTCATCCTCGCCGTAGACCTCGGCGAGTGCGCGGAGCTGCGAGTTCGATCCGAACACGAGGTCGGCCCGACTGCTTGTCCATTTCTGGGCGCCGGAGTCGCGGTCCTTGCCGACGTAGGTGCCGTCGTCGGCCGGTGACGGCGTCCACTCGGTGCCCATGTCGAGCAGATTGACGAAGAAATCGTTCGTCAACTGTCCCGGCTTGTCGGTCAGGACGCCGAGCGCGGAATCCTTGTGGTTCGCGCCGAGTACCCGCAGTCCGCCGACGAGGACGGTCATCTCCGGGGCCGACAGGGTGAGCAGGTTGGCCTTGTCGAGAAGCCGGTATTCGGCAGGCAACTCGCTGCTCTTGCCCTCGTAGTTGCGGAAGCCGTCCGCTTTGGGCTCCAGGTACGAGAAGGACTCGACATCGGTCGATTCCTGTGTCGCGTCCGTGCGGCCTGCGGTGAAGGGCACAGTGACGTCGAAACCGGCGTCCTTGGCGGCCTTCTCCACTGCGGCGACACCGCCGAGCACGACGAGATCGGCGAACGACACCTTCGCGTCGGAACCACTGTTGAACGATTCCTGGATCTGCTCCAGCTTGCTGATGACCTGGGCGAGTTCGTCGGGTTCGTTGACCTCCCAGCCGACCTGCGGCTGGAGACGGATGCGGCCACCGTTGGCGCCGCCACGCTTGTCGCTGCCGCGGAAGGACGATGCCGATGCCCATGCGGTGGAAACGAGTTGTGCGACAGTCAGTCCCGACTCCAGGAGCTGCGACTTGAGTGAATCGACGTCAGCATCGGAGACGACCGGCCCTTCCTGCGCGGGCACATTGTCCTGCCACAGATAGGTCTCGGACGGCGCCAGCGGACCGCGATAGCGGACCGCCGGGCCCATGTCACGGTGCAGCAGCTTGAACCAGGCCTTGGCGAACTCGTCCGCGAGTTCCTCCGGATGGTCGAGCCAACGACGGGTGATCTCGCCGTAGACCGGGTCGAGCCGCATCGACAGGTCGGTGGTCAGCATCGACGGATGCGTCTTGCCGGATCCGTGCGCCGCGGGCACAGAACTCGCCCAGCCGCCGCCCTTCGGCTGCCACTGATTCGCGCCCGCGGGGCTCTTCGTCAGCTCCCACTCGTTGCCGTACAGGATCTCCAGGAAGCTGTTGTCCCACTTGGTCGGCGTGTGGGTCCAGATGACCTCCAGGCCGCTGGTGATCGCGTCCGCGCCGACACCGGTACCTTGCGGGTTGGCCCATCCCAAGCCCTGCTGCTCGATGGGGGAGGCTTCGGGCTCGGGCCCGACGAGTTCGGCGTCGCCGTTGCCGTGGGTCTTGCCGAAGGTGTGGCCGCCGACGATGAGTGCCGCGGTCTCCACATCGTTCATCGCCATCCGGCCGAACGTCTCCCGGATGTCGGTGGCCGCCGCGATCGGGTCCGGATTGCCGTTCGGGCCTTCCGGATTCACGTAGATAAGGCCCATCTGGACGGCTGCGAGCGGGTTGGTGAGATCGCGCTCTCCGCTGTAGCGATTGTCGCCGAGCCATTCGGCCTCGGGGCCCCAGTAGACCTCTTCCGGCTCCCATTCGTCGACGCGGCCGAACGCGAAGCCTGCGGTCTTGAAGCCCATCGATTCGAGTGCGACGTTGCCGGCCAGGACCAGTAGGTCGGCCCAGGAGAGTGCCTTGCCGTACTTCTTCTTGACCGGCCACAGCAGACGACGCGCCTTGTCGAGGCTCGCGTTGTCGGGCCAGCTGTTCAGCGGTGCGAAGCGCTGCATCCCGGAACCCGCTCCGCCACGGCCGTCTTCGACCCGGTAGGTGCCGGCGGCGTGCCATGACATCCGGATGAAGAGCGGTCCGTAGTGCCCGAAGTCGGCAGGCCACCAGGACTGAGAGTTCGTCATCACGTCGGTGAGGTCCGACTTCAGTGCGTCGACATCGAGACCCGCCAGGGCGGAGTCGTAGTCGAAGTCGGAGCCCACCGGATTGGCGACATCCGGATTGTGCGCCAGCAGTTTGAGATTCAGCTGGTTGGGCCACCAATCGCGGTTGCCGCCGCCCTCCGCAGGCGGCTTGATCCGCATCGGGCAGGCCTTGTCGTCCGCATCGGTGTTTGCCTCCGCTATCGGCGGGTGCTCCGTTGCGTGGGCCGGATTTTCCTCAGTCACGACAATCCTTTCGGGAGTGGGTGATTCGGGCTGTGATCACGGGTGTGATCCCGAAGTGGGAGAGGCTGCGCACTCTGCGCACAGGCCCCAGTAGATGACCTCGGCCTCGTCCAGGACGAAACCTTGGTGGTCCGACGGGACGAGGCATGGTGCCTCCCCGACGGCGCAGTCGACATCGGCGATGATCCCGCAGGAGCGGCATACGACGTGGTGGTGATTGTCGCCGACCCTGGACTCATAGCGAGCGACGTGACCCGACGGCTGAATGCGCCGCACCAGGCCCGAAGCGGTCAGGGCGCGAAGAATGTCGTAGACCGCCTGACGCGAGACGTCCGGCAGGCCGGCACGAACCGCGCCGACAATGGTCTCGGTGTCGGCATGGGGGCTCGCGCACACAGCTTCGAGTACGGCCACCCGAGGTCGGGTGACTCGTAGATCGGCGTCACGCAACTGGCTCGCGTACTCCGAGTGTGACTGCACGCACACAAATATGGCGTCTTTTCTGGACTGAGTCAAGTCTTCGGCGAAAAGTGCTCGCCGCTCGGTGTGTCAGTCGAGTGAGTCGTTCGCCTCGATGCGGAAACCGACCTTCAACGTGACCTGGGTGTGGGCGATCGCTCCGTCGACGAGGTGGCCACGGGTCCCGACGACCTCGAACCACTCGAGATTGCGGGTGGTCTCCGCGACGCGGGCGATCGCGTTGGCGATCGCCGCGTCCATTCCGTTCGGCGAGGAGCCGACGACTTCGATCACTCGGTATGTGTGCTCGCTCATGAACCCGATACTTCCACGGGACGTGCGGAGGTCGGGTCGCTTTGATCAGAACGATTCCAACCATCGCGATGGGTTCGGGCTCGCCGCCCCATCGTGCGTTCACCTCCGGACGAATCCACCGCCGTCGGTCGAGATGATCTGATCGTGTGCTTCCAGACGTTCCAGATGGAGTTGCGCGGTGCGACGTTCGACCGCGTCGACGAACGGCAATTCGACGTGTGGTCGATAGACCAGACGGTGGGCGACGATGTCGGGAATCGTGCGCGGCCGAGCCAGGAATTCGAGGAGTCGTTCCTCTCGACGATGGATCACCGCTGCGTAGGCGTCGAGCCGGCGTCGGAACTCGGCCGACCCGTCGATGACCCCCTTCTGATGGAACGTGCCGTACCAGCGGGCGTCGATGGCGCGGACGCTTTCGATCGACATCAGGAAATCCTCGACGCTGCTACCGACGTCGCCGTACATCGGCCCGAACGAGGTGAGGTCGATGTCGGCAACGTACAAAAAGCCCGCCGGTTCGATCAGGACCCCGCAGTGCCCGGCGGTGTGGCCGGGCAGGTGGATCACGGTGGCGCTCGCATCGCCGAGATCGAACACGTGACCGTCGCCGACGCCGATGGCTTCCGGGAAGCCGTCGGGGAGTGCGAACTGATCTCCGATCTGTGCGTCGACGGCGTGACGTTCCTCGGATGTCAGCCCGTATCCGTCGAGGAGCACCTGCAGCGAGCGGACACCATCCACGTCCGCATGGTGGGCATACTTGTCGCCGGTGAAGTGCTTCAGCCCGGCGATGTGGTCCTCGTGGGCGTGACTGATCATCACCGCATCGGCGCCCACCGGATCGTGGTCGATGTCGAGCGAGGGATCGATCACCAACCGCGCCTGCGAACCGGTCACCACCACGGTGTTGCCGTATGGGAAGGCGCCACCGTGACTCGACGCCAACACGGTCACGTCGTCGAAGCGGGTTTCTCGAAAGTTCGACGCCATGCCCATTCCGTCTGCGTACTCGGAGGTCCGCATCGTGTCAATCGTCGGCCCGCCGATGGCTTTGCACCGGTCGATCTCCCACCGATCGGGGGTCAGGCGGTCGCGAGCAGCACGCCGACGCCGATGAACAACAACCCGAATGTGCGGTTGAGGTTCCGCTGTCCGCGCTCGCCGGTGGTCACCCTACGGAAGCCGCGGGCGATCAGCGCGAAGAACAGCCACATCACAACGATGTCGACGACGACGATCGTCGCTGCGATGACCGTATACTGCCGAACCAGCGACTGATCTGTGTGCACGAACCCTGGGATGAAAGCCAGCAGGAAGACGATCGCCTTGGGGTTGAGCAAGTTGACCCACAGGCCACGCAGGAACATCGACCATCTCGATTCCTGAACCGATGTCAGGGCCGGTTGGGATGCCGGGTCCTGGCGTCGGAGGAACTGGCGAAAGCCGAGGTAGACGAGATAGGCGGCGCCGGCGTAGCGGATCACCGCGAAGGTTGCTGGTGATTGCGAGACGACCACCCCGAGTCCGGCTGCGACCACGAGAAGTTGGATGACGAGTGCCGCCTGTTGGCCCAGCACGCCCCAGATCGCCCTGCGGAACCCGACGTTGAGTGAATTGCTCATCGTGTTGATCGCACCGGCACCGGGTGTGAAGCTGATGAGCAGGCACGCCGTCAGGAGCGCAAGCCAGGTCGAGATCTGCACCGCCCGAGGGTAGTGGGGTGGCCACGGGAAACCTGGGCGCGGGGTCTCCAGACCGGCGACGATGGGAAGATGGCGACGACCGCTGCGGTCAGTGAGGAGGCCTGACATGGCCAGACTGCTCTACTCAACAGCGTGAGTCACTGATGAACCTCGACGAGATCATCGACGAACTCTACGGCCTCCCGCCGGCCGAGTTCGTGCCGCGCCGGAAAGTGCTGTCGAAGGAGGCGAAGAGCGAGGGCCACGCGAGCCTCGCTGCCGAGGTCTCCGCCCTTCGGCGCCCCACCCGGGTTGCGTGGGCGGTGAACCAGTGGGCGAGACACGACCCCGACGGGGTCGGCGCCATCCTTGATCTGGCCGCGGAACTCGCGGCCGCCCAACGGCGTGCGGCGGCGGAACGCCTGCGGGGCCTGTCCACCCGGCGCCAACGGCTGATCGCCGAAACGGTTGTGGCGGTGGCCGAGCGAGCGCGGGAAATGGATGCGGCACTATCCGACAACGCGATTCGCGAGGTCGGACAGTCGCTGCGGGCCGCGCTCGCCGATCCCGAGGTGGGTGCGGCGCTGCAGCGTGGGCGGCTCGTCACCGCGGCTGAGTACAGCGGTTTCGGGCCGGCCGGGGTGTTCGCGGTGCCGGAGCCGGTGGCCGACGAACACGACCAGGACACCGACGATCATCCCGATGACGATCCGGTCGCCGAGGCCGAGACATCTGACGACCTCGACGAGCGAATCGCGGCCGCCACGGCGGCACTGAGATCCGCGGAGGAGGACGAACATCGTGCACGTGAGGACGTGGCGCAGCGGGCGGATCAGCGCGCCGAGGCGGCGCAGCGGGCGGATGAGCTGGCCGCACAGGCCGAACGAATGCGCGCGGAACTCGCCCACTGCGACGCCGAATTACGCTTCGCCCGGCGGCAGCTGAAGGTCGCCGACGATGAGGGTCAGAGTGCCGCACAGGCTTTGAGCGAGTTGCAGACACGGGTCGACCACGTTCGACGGCTCCTCGCCGGTCTCGAGGGGCGGTGAGAGGCGCGAGGGTTCCGCTCGTTCGACATCATCCCTGAGCGGACAGGATCTTGATCGCGAACACCAACGTGTCGCCCTTCTGGATCCCCGCATCCGGCATGCCTTCTGGGTATCCGTCGGCGGGCGCCATGGCAACCGCCACCGTCGAACCGACCTTCTGGCCGGCGATCGCCTTCTTGAAACCGGGCACGACTCCGTCGAGTGGGAAGTCGGCGGGCGTGCCGCGTTCGTAGCTGTTGTCGAAGACCTTCCCGTCTCGACCGTCGACGCCCATGTAGCAGACGGACACCGACGCCGTGTCGGGAACAACCGGGCCGTCACCGGCGGTCAAGGTGTGGACCTGTGTCTGGGTGACCGCGAAGGGTGTCTGGACATCGATCCGCGGGGCGGCCGTGTCGGTGGACCCGACCACCTCGACGCTGCCGGTGGATCCCTGGAGTGTCCATTCGGGGTCGACCGAACCCTGAGGGGCGTCGGAGGGGCACGTCGTGGCAGCGGCTGCGCTGGTCGGCGCGCTGTCGGTGGAATCGGTGGTGGGCTCGGTGCCCGAGTTGCAGGCGGTCAGCGTCAATGCGAGAGCTGTGACCGACAAGAGGGCGCCGCGACGGATGTTCATGCGGGTAACGCTACCGAAAGGGGTTCAATTCGAGGTAACGGACCGAACCTGTCCGCATCACCTGGCAGGGTGACCGGTATCGGCAGCTCACGATCGAGAGGAGACAGTGATGGCACGCGAGTTCCAGGTGACCTTCGACTGTGGCGACCCGGCGGCACTCGCCGGATTCTGGGCGGAGGTTCTCGGCTATCGGATACAGGACCCGCCACCAGGTTTCGACAGCTGGGAGGCCGCACTCGAAGCGATGGGCATACCCCCGGAGAACAGAAACGACGCCTCGGCGCTGATCGATCCGGCCGGAGTGGGCCCGCGGGTGTTCTTTCAACGGGTGCCCGAGGGCAAGTCGGCAAAGAATCGCCTGCATCTCGACGTCCGCTCGGCTCCCGGGCTCACCGGCGACGAGCGGATGGCAGCCCTCGAAGTGGAATGCACGAGGACGGTCGGACTCGGCGCGAGTCGCCTGGCACGCCATGAGCCCGCGCCGCCGCTCGAGGGCGGGCACATCGTGATGACAGATCCCGAAGGAAACGAGTTCTGTCTGGACTGACCCGGTTCGAAGGGCGTCGACCTGCTGGTCGTCTAACGAACGGGCAGCGAGTCGTCACGGCACAGGACGAAGAAATACGGCTGCGCCGAGCCTTTCATGTCCATCGCTCCGAGGACCGACCGGTCGGACAGCCGGCGGAACACATCGTTGATCGGTAGCTGGTCGTACATCATCGTGGCCGTTTCGGTCCCTCGATACCCGGTGGTTCGCAGGCGTGCCTTGGCACTCCGGGCCCGGACGATCGGTCTCAGCACGGCGATCGGAGTCGCGAACGACAGTCGTTTCACCACCGGAAAACGAGCCAGGCCAACGCCGCGAAAGGCGTGAACCGGATTCATCGGCCAGAGTGACGATCCGTCACGCGCGGGGAACAGCAATGGGTGCACCGTCTCGGCGTCGATGAATTGCTTTCCCCACCAACCGCTTGCGGCGAGTAAGCCGTCCATCGGGTGGCCGGTGGGCAGTTCGGCACCTCGCCAGGTGCCGAGCATTGCGTGGGTCTCCACCGGTTCCGAGGAATCGAACAACTCCAGGGCCGCCGATGTCGTGGTCGGCACGGTCGTCATGAGGTCCTCGAGGCGCATGCGGCGATGATAGACGACCGGATTCTCAGTCTGCCCGGGTCGGGCCGTGGGCGGACAGACAGCGGGCGATCGTCGTCCGGGTCTCCGCGGGGTCGATCACCGAATCTATCTCGAACACGCTTGCCACATTGAGGGCCTTGCCGTGTTCGTAGTGCATCGCGACGAGTTCCTCATAGCGAGCCTGCCGTTCGGCGGAATCGTCGATGGCCTCCAGTTGATCCCGGTAGCCGAGACGAACGGCACCTTCGAGGCCCATGCCGCCGAACTCACCGGTCGGCCACGAGAGCGTCGCCACCGGAGCATGGAGGTCACCGCCCGCCATCGCCATGGCCCCGAGGCCGTAGGCCTTGCGGAGGACCACCATGATGAGAGGAACGGTCAGTCGGGCGCCGGCCCGGAACATAGCGCTGAAGCGCCGAACCGTCGCGGTCTTCTCGGCCTCCGGACCGACCATGAAACCCGGTGTGTCGCAAAGGGACACGATCGGCAATCGGTGTGCCTCGCAGAGTTCGAGGAAGCGTACTGCCTTGTCGGCGGCGTCGCCGTCGAGCGCACCCCCGAGATGCTGTGAATTGTTGGCGATGATGCCGACCGCGACGCCGTCGAGACGGGCGAGTGCCGTCACGATGCCGTGGCCGAACCCGGCGCGGAGCTCGAAGACAGTGTCGGTGTCACACAGCGTCTCGAGGACCGGCCGGATCGGATACGCGCGCAGCCGGTTCTCGGGAACGAGGTGGCGCAGCCGTCGCTGGTCTTCGGCGTCAGGGTCACCGGATTCCGTCGGCGAATGGAAGTAGGAGAGGTACCGCCGGGTGTCGGCGAGAGCCGCGGCGTCGTCGGCGACCAGGCGGTCGACCACACCGTTGGCCCACTGCACATCCATCGGGCCGACCTCGCCCGGCGCGACCCGGCCGAGCCCGCCACCTTCGATCATCGCCGGTCCGCCCATACCCAGACTCGATCCCTCGGTGGCGACGATGATGTCGCAACTCCCGGCCAGCGCGGCGTTCCCGGCGAAGCAATATCCTGCGACAACCGCGACGGTCGGAACCCTGCCGTTGAGCTGGGCCATCAGCCGGAAGGTGGTGACGTCGAGCTGGGCAACCGCCGAGGTGTCCGTGTCGCCGGGCCGACCGCCGCCGCCCTCGGCGAACAGCACGAGTGGCAGACCGCGGCGGTGTGCGAGCTCCAACAGACGATCGGTCTTCTGATGGTTGTGCAGACCCTGTGTTCCGGCGAGCACGGTGTAGTCGTAGGACATCACGGCGACGGGCATGCCGCCGACCCGGCCCGTTCCGGTGATCAGTCCGTCGGCCGGGGTTCGGTCGATCAGTTCGTCGACGCTGCGCCGGCGGCGCTGGGCCGCGATCGTCAGCGCGCCGTACTCGACGAAGCTGTTCTCGTCCAGGAGGGCTCCGAGTCCTTCGCGGACGGTGATCCGGTCCTTCGCGTGACGTTTGTCGACCGCTTCGGGGCGGCCTTCGTCGCGGGTCTTGTGGTGCCGTGCGAGCACGTCGGCGAGATCGGGCCGAATGCTGTCGAGTTCGATCTCGGCGTCGGCGTCGTCGGCCCGGTCATCGATGTCGGCGGTCACCACGAACGCGACCGGTTCGTCCATCTCCACGGCGTCACCCACGCGGACGCTGAGTGCGGTGACCTTCCCGACGACCGGGCTGTGCACGACGTGCTCCATCTTCATCGATTCGAGCACGACGATCTCGGTTCTGGTGGTGACCACATCTCCCACGGCGGCCGGAAGCGACACCACAACGCCGCGGAACGGGCTCGGGACCATATGCGCTCCCGCGGGAGGCTGTGTCGCCGTGCGCGGTTGACCGACCTCGGGCTCGAGCTCGGCGACGGCTGTGCCGGTGGGCAGGAGCGACAGGCCAGTGGCGGTGGCGAGTTCGGCGAGGTGGCGATCGACGAACGTCGTGTCGATGCCACCGTCGCCGAGTTCTGGTCGCGCCAGGATGGCTTGCAGCAGAGAGGTGTTGACGGGAACGCCGGAGATGTCGAAGGCGGCCAGGGCGCGGGTGCAGTCGCGGGCGGCGGATTTGGTGTCGACGCCCCGCACGATCACCTTGGCGAGCAGCGAATCATAGCGAGGACCGATCTCGTAGCCCACGTACCCGTGGGTGTCGACCCGGATGTTGCGTCCGCTGGGCGGTTGATATCGGTGTAGCCGACCCGTGCCGGAGGTCACCTCGCCGTCGGCGCCGACGGTCTCGGTGTTGACCCGTGCCTCGATGGCGACACCTCGTGGTGGCGGACACGAGGTGAGGCCCAGGTCGGCGAGGGTCACGCCGCTCGCGACGCGCAGCGCCAGCTCGACCAGATCGAGGCCGGTGGTCTCCTCGGTCACAGTGTGTTCCACCTGGATTCGAGGGTTCACCTCGAGAAACGCGAATGTCTCGCGGCCGACGAGGAATTCGACCGTCGCGAGTCCGCGATACCCCGACATGAGCTTCTGCGCGGCGTTGTGGAGTTCCTCCCGTACAACGGCATCGAGAGCGGGCGCCGGAGCGATCTCCACGAGCTTCTGACGCCGGCGCTGGACCGAACAATCGCGATCGCCGAGGACGACGACATCTGCGCCGTCGCCGAGCACCTGCACCTCGACGTGACGGGCATCGTCGAGCACTTCCTCGACGTAGACCGACGAGTCCCCGAATGCCGCGCGGGCCTCGGACGAGCAGCGCTCGAGAGCCGAGTCGAGGTCATCTCGATGGGATACGTGACGCATCCCGCGTCCGCCGCCGCCCGCCACCGCTTTCACCATCACCGATGCCCCGTCACCTAGTTGGTCCCAGAGCGATTGCGCCGCAGTGAGATCGGCTGGGGAGTCTGTGGCCGTGATCGTCGGTACACCGCACCGGGCCGCATGGTCACGCGCAGACGACTTGTTCCCGAACCGTTCCAGATGTTCGGGTGCCGGACCGACGAACGCGATGCCGGCATCGGCGCAAGCGCGGGCCAGGGCGGGGTTCTCCGCGAGAAATCCGTAACCGGGATGGAGCAGCGTGCAGCCCGTGGTGCGGGCAGCGTCGACGACCGCACCGATGTCGAGATAACTGGTGGCGCCGGCGCCCGTCAGTGTGACGGCCTCGTCGGCGCGGTTGACGTGGGCGCACGTGGCGTCGTCGTCGGGGTGGATGGCCACCGTCGGGATGCCCATGGAGGCCGCGGTTGCCAGGATCCGGACGGCGATCTCACCGCGATTGGCGACCAGCAGTTTCATCGAGGCGCCTTTCCCAGAGGACCTATCTGCACACCGCTCCCTCGGACGCCGAAGTGACGAGTTTCGCGTACTTCGCGAGGACACCACGCGTGTAGCGCGGTGGCAGGGGAGCGAATCCCTGTGCGCGCTTGTCGAGTTCGTGCTCGTCGACAAGCAGGTCGAGAGTTCCGGTTCCGACATCGAGGCGTATCCGGTCGCCGTCCTCGACGAGTGCGATGGGGCCGCCGTCGACGGCCTCCGGAGCCACGTGCCCGACACACAGTCCGGTGGTCCCGCCGGAGAATCGGCCGTCGGTCATCAGGAGCACGTCCTTGCCCAGCCCGGCACCCTTGATCGCACCTGTGATCGCCAGCATCTCGCGCATACCGGGGCCGCCCTTGGGGCCCTCGTAGCGGATCACCACGACGTCCCCGGCGATGATGGTGCCGTCTTCTAGGGCATCCATCGCGGCACGCTCGCGGTCGAAGACTCGCGCAACGCCTTCGAAGACGTCGGAATCAAAGCCGGCCGACTTCACGACGGCACCCTGAGGCGCGAGCGAGCCCTTCAGGATCGTGATCCCCCCGGTCGGGTGGATCGGTCTCGTCGTGGCTCTCAGGACGAGACCGTCGGGATCGGGTGGTGCGATGTCGGCCAGGTTCTCGGCCACCGTCTTTCCGGTGACCGTGAGGCAATCGCCGTGCATCAGCCCGGCATCGAGCAGAGCCTTCATGACGACCGGGACACCGCCGATCCGGTCGACGTCGGTCATCACGTGCTTGCCGAACGGCTTGACGTCGGCGAGATGCGGTACCCGCGAACCGATCCGGGAGAAATCGTCGAGCGACAGCTCGACCTCCGCCTCGTTCGCGATCGCGAGGAGATGCAGGACGGCGTTGGTGGAGCCACCGAAGGCCATCACGACGGCGATCGCGTTCTCGAATGCCTCCCGGGTCATGATGTCGCGTGCGGTGATGCCGCGCCGCAGGAGTTCGACCACAGCCTCGCCGCTCTCGCGCGCATACCGGTCGCGCCTCCGGTCAGGTGCGGGTGGCGCCGCACTGCCCGGCAACGACATGCCGATCGCCTCCGCGGCGCTGGCCATCGTGTTGGCGGTGTACATCCCGCCGCACGCACCTTCGCCGGGACAGATCGCGCGTTCGATGGTGTCGACGTCCTCACGACTCATCAATCCGCGTGAGCAGGCTCCGACCGCCTCGAAGGCATCGATGATCGTCACTTGTCGTTCCGAACCGTCCGAGAGGGTCGCGTACCCCGGCAGGGTGGAGCCGGCATAGAGGAAGACATTGGCGAGGTCGAGACGGGCGGCCGCCATCAGCATTCCGGGGAGCGACTTGTCGCAACCGGCGAGAAGCACTGAGCCGTCGAGGCGTTCGGCGCTCATCACGGTCTCGACGCTGTCGGCGATCACCTCACGAGAGACCAGCGAGAAATGCATGCCCTCGTGCCCCATCGAGATGCCGTCGGACACCGAGATGGTGCCGAACTCCAGGGGATATCCGCCTGCGGAGTGGATACCCTCCTTGACGGCTTTCGCGAGGCGGTCCAACGAGAGGTTGCAGGGGGTTATCTCGTTCCACGACGAGCCGACGCCGATCTGTGGTTTCACCCAGTCGTCGTCGCCCATGCCGACAGCGCGCAGCATGCCGCGTGCTGCCGTCTTCTCGAGACCATCGGTGACGTCTCGACTCCTGGGCTTGATGTCGACGTCGGTGGCTGGAGAGTCCGGTGTTCGATTGGCCATATCCGTCACGATAGATGCGTCGGCGGCGTCGTGATGACAGTTGCGGGTCCGAGCGCCCTGATTCGCATGAGACCGACAAGGCGCCCCATGGCCGTGCAGGGAGCCCGTAGCATCGGGTCATGAGTGCTTATGTGACGACCAACCCGACGACCGGTAGGACTGAGCACGAATACCCAGGCCTGCCGGACGACCAGATCAACGACATCGCCGAGCGATCCGCGAACGGATTCGAGACCTGGCGGTACGCATCGGTGGCCGAACGTGCCGAAGCGCTCGCCAGAACCGCCGACCTGTACGAGAAACGCTCGACAGAACTGGCGCAGGCCATCACCACGGAAATGGGCAAGCCGACCAAGCAGGCGGCCGGGGAGGTGCAGCTCGCGGCGGACATCTACCGCTGGTACGCCGAACACGGCCCCGAACTGCTCGCGACCGAGACGCTCGATCCCCAGGGCGCGGCGGAATCGCTCGTCCAGACCTTGCCGATCGGCCCCCTCGTCGGCGTGATGCCGTGGAACTACCCGTACTATCAGGTGGCTCGGTTCGTCGCGCCGAACCTGTTGGTGGGCAACACGATCATCCTCAAACATGCATCCATCTGCGCTGCCTCGGCCGCGCTCATGGCCGATGTGTTGCATGACGCATCGGTGCCCCGGGACGTGTACATCAACGCGTACGCGAGCGCCGATCAGGTCGCCGAACTCCTCAGGCATCCGGCCATTCGCGGGGTCTCCCTCACGGGCAGCGAGGCTGCCGGCGCGTCGGTGGCCGAGGTGGCCGCCAAGAATCTGAAGAAGTCCGTCCTCGAACTCGGCGGCTCGGATCCGTTCGTCCTGCTGGACACCGACGACATGGCTCGAACGGCGCGGATCGCCGCGCGCGCCCGTCTCTCAAATGCCGGTCAGGCGTGTAACTCCCCGAAACGCTTCATCGTCGTGGACGATCTCTTCGACGACTTCGTCGATGGGCTGGTGGGAGAGTTCGACCAGGCCGTGGTGGGGGATCCGACCGACCCGGACACCGACGTCGGACCATTGTCGTCGGTGTCCGCGCGCGACACGGTCGTCGAGCAGGTCACGACGGCGGTGAACCAGGGCGCGACGCTGCACACCGGCGGTACACCGGTGGACAGCGACGGCGCGTTCATGCGACCCGCCGTGCTCACGGGTGTCACGCCGAAGATGGAGGCCTATGCCGAGGAGATCTTCGGTCCGGTCGCCATGGTCTACCGGGTGCAGTCCGCCGACGATGCCGTGGCACTGGCGAATGACGTCGCCTTCGGTCTCAGCGGATCGGTCTGGAGTACCGACATCGCCAGGGCCGGAGAGGTCGCAGACCGCCTCGATGTCGGGATGGCGTACATCAACGAACACGGTACGACGTTGCCCGGCCTGCCATTCGGAGGCGTGAAACGCTCCGGCTATGGACGCGAGCTGGGCCGATGGGGGATGGGTGAGTTCGTCAACACCAAACTCCGTCGCACCGCGACGCACTGATCCACCCGAGGCGCATCACGCCGACAGCGAGCTGATCCAGCTGTCGGTATCGGTCACCGTCGCCTGGCGCGGGAACACCTCGTCCATCAGCACGCGGTGCACGGTGGCATTGGTGTCCGCGCACGCGTCCTCGAGAACGATGATGCGGTAGTCGAGGTCGGCGGCCTGTCGCAGGGTCGACAGGACGACTCCACTGGTGGAGATGCCGCTCAGCACCAGCGTGTCGGCGCCCGCGCCGCGGAGGAGGACGTCGAGGTCGCTGCCGGTGAATGCACTGATCCGACGTTTGGTGATGATCGGTTCGCCGGCCCCCGGTGCGAGTGATTCGTGGATCTGGGTGCCGAGCCCGGTCTCGATCATCGTGTCGCCGGCGTGCTGCTTGGCGGCGGCGAAACTCTGGTTGGTCTCCGCGATCTCCGGGTATCCGGTGCGGAACGCCACCCGGACGAAGAACACGGGGACGTCGGCGGTGCGCGCTGCCGCGACGGCGCGGCCCGCGGGTGCGAGAACGCCGGGTGAGCTGAGGCGATCGACGATTCCGTTCTGGAAATCCATCGCGAGCAGGACCGATCGTGAGTGAGTCATACGGCAAACAATAGACAGTCCGGACTGTTAAATTCAAACTGCTCAGTCTAGACTGTCGATTATGTCCGAAAACACGCCCACTGCGGTCTCGCGGGCCGCCCCGTCGGCACTCCAGGTCGCGCTCGACACCAGAGTGGCGATCGGCCGCCTCATCCGTCGCCTCCGCGAGGTCTCCGACGGCCAGGAACTGTCTGCAGCACAGGCGTCTGTCCTGGCGAGGGTCGGTAAAGGGGAGGCCTCATCGGCGTCCGCCCTCGCCGCGCTGGAAGGGGTCCGACCGCAATCGATGGCCGCGACGATCTCGGCGCTCGAAGACATCGGCCTCGTCAGCCGGACGCAGGATCCCACCGATCGTCGCCGCCAGCTCGTGGTCCTGACCGATGCGGGCCGCGACGCCGAGACGGGGAACCGCGATGCCCGGCATGAATGGCTCGCACGCACGCTCGAGGAGACGCTCACGGAAACGGAGCTCGGGGATCTCCACCGGGCCGCCGGGATCCTCGAGAAGCTGTCCCGCCGATGACCGCGCCCACCACCGTCCCGAACGTCCGCTCCGAACGGTTCGATCGACGTCTTCTGGCGCCGATGATGCTCGGATCCATCCTCAATCCGATCAATTCCTCGATCATCGCGGTCGCGCTGGTGCCCATCGCGGTGGCCTTCGGTGCGCCGGCGTCCGAGACCGCCTGGCTGGTTTCGGCGTTGTATCTCGCGACGTCCATCGGCCAGCCGCTGTTCGGTCGACTGGTCGACATCTTCGGGCCCCGGCCGCTGTATCTGATCGGTGCGGTGCTCACCGGGATCGCGGGCCTGTTGGGCACGTTCGCCCCCGGCCTCTGGATGCTCATCGCCGCTCGGGTCGTACTGGGATTCGGCACGTGCGCGGCTTATCCGGCGTCGATGTACCTGATCCGCAGCGAGGAGAGGAGAACCGGCGTCTCCAGTCCGGCAGGCGTATTGACGGCGCTGTCGGTGACCACCCAGACCATCGCCGTGGTGGGCCCGACGCTCGGTGGGCTCCTCATCGGAATCGGCGGATGGCGAGCGGTTTTCGCCATCAACATCCCATTGTCGGTGGCGTGCCTGATCCTCGGACTGCTGGTCCTCCCGCGTCGCACTCCCTTGGCGGCGCGTTCCGGCCCCGACGCCAGGTTCGATGTGGTCGGGGTGGTTCTCTTCTCCGGGATGATGATCTCGATCCTCGTCCTGCTGATGGATTTCCGCATTGATCGTGTGTGGCTGATCGCGGTTGCTCTCGTCGCCGCGGGTGGCTTCGCGATTCGTGAACTGCGCGCCCGCGACCCGTTCATCGACGTGCGCGTACTCGGTGGGAATGTGCCGTTGGTCGTCACCTACCTCCGTTCGGTCCTCGGGGCGACGGTGACGTACGCGTTCCTCTACGGATTCACGCAATGGCTCGAAGGCGGACGTGGGTTGTCGGCTTCGCAGGCCGGACTCGTCCTGATGCCCGCCTTCGCAACCGGCATCGTGGTGGCGGTGGTGACCGGCCGACGACCGCAGATCCGTGGGAAGCTGCTCGTCGGTGCGTCGGCCATGGTGGTGGCCTGTGTGCTGATGCTGTTGGTGCACCAGACCTCGGCGGTCTGGTTCCTGATCGTGATCGCCGTGATCGTCGGTGTTCCACAAGGATTGGTCAATCTGGCGATCCAGAACACTCTCTATCACCAGGCAGATCCGGAGCGAATGGGCGCCTCGTCCGGTCTCCTTCGTACGTTCATGTATCTCGGCGCGATGCTCGCATCGAGTGCGAGCGGTGCCTTGTTCGGCGAGCAGGCGACCGATGGCGGCCTCCACGAACTGGCCGTGTTCATGTTGATCGCCGCGGTGTTGCTGGTGCTCGTCACGCTGCTCGACCGATCGCTGATCAGGGTCGACCGAGCAGCAGGCGAGGGGCGGCGAGCGACCGTGTCGTCGAGCCGGTCGTAGTCGTCAGGTCGATGGGGTTGATGCGTCGATCGGCCGGGACATGATCGGGGTGGCACGGAGTTCGGCGCGGTTCACGACGACCAGCCATGCCGCGAGCGTGGCGAAGAGCATCGGGATGAGCAGATCCAACTGCGGAACCACGGCCAGCGCCAGGAACAGGCTCATCCATCCGTTGCGCGTGGCGGCCACCACGATTCCGGCGGTGGCAGCGGCCACGGTCACCGTCACCGGAAGGTCCGGCCACAAGGCGTGGATTGCGAAACCGAATGCGGCGCCGACGAAGACGGCCGGGAAGATCCGTCCACCGCGGAAGCCCGCCGCGCTGGCGATGAGCAGCGCGACCAGCTTGATGCCGGCCAACGCGAGAAACCCGAGTGCGGTCGTCGTCGCCATGCGATCGGGCAGTTCCTTCATCTGCTCGAGGCCTTTGAACAACGTGATGGTGCCACCGGCCGCACCGAGCAGTCCCAACAAGAGGCCCGCTCCCGTGAGCAGGACGACCGGATTTCCGATCCGGTGAAGCAGTTTGTGCAAGGGGTCGAACACACGTGAGGCGACGACCCCGATCGCAGCGGCAACCATCGCGACGCCGATCGCGACAAACACCTCCGCCACGCTGCCGAAGTCGTCGGCGGGCAGACCGAGCGACATGTCGAGGTCGGTGAAGTGAGTGATGATGAACGAGCCCGTCGCCGCGGCGACCAGCGGTATGTAGAGGCGGTTCCAGAGGGGCACGCGCTGGTCGCCCTCGTTCGCCTCGGACAGCATGAGGGCGGCCGCGACGGGTGTCCCGAAAAGTGCACCGACGGTGGCCGACGTCGACAACCCCACCCAGTCGTGTGTGGTCACCTTGGGAACGAATCGGGCGCCGATGGCCACCACCAGCGCCGCATTGATCGCCATGATCGGATTCTCGGGTCCCAGGCTGATGCCACCGGCCAGGCCGAGGATCGCGGCCACCGCGAGCCCGGGAACCACCTTGGGCGCGAGTGGCGCGGCCACCAATTCCGTGGTGGCCGGATCGTCCCCGGCGTGTCCCGGCACATACCGGACGACGAGCCCAACGAGCAGGCCGGTCGCGGTGAGGACAGCCAGGATCCACCACCAGGTGTCCGAAGAGATCCCGAGTGCGTCGGTCAGATCATCCCAGACCAGATGCTCGATCAACTCGGCCAGCGCCGATATGCCCCAGAGCAGCAGGGCGCAGACCGCGCCCACCACCATTCCGACGGGAGTCATGGCGATCAGCCGACCTACCGGGACGCGGAAGTCCTCCGGCGGTTGGGGATTGCTGTCTTCGGGGCTCATCGTGACGGCTCCTCACCTCCCTCGACGCATCGGACGGGCTCATTCTCTCATCAGCCGGTCGCCTGACCCGGAGATTCAGATGACCCGATCGCGTGTCGGAAGCCGGGTGGCAGCGGCACATTCCCATCGCCGGTGCCGTCGGCGCACTATTGCCGGTCGGCGTGATCCGCGAGTTGTGCGGTGAGTTCGCGTGCGTAGTCGAGTTGGCGGGCCAGTTTGGCACAGGCCTGCTCGGCGCGTTCGTGGAACTCGGCGAGTGTGGCGGCCGCGGCGGTCGCGCCCGTCGCACCGTCCGATCGGGCGAGCGCGTCCTGGGCGTCGAGCAGCTGCCGCATGTCGTCGAGGGTGAAACCGAGGGGCTTCATGCGTCGGATCACCAGCAGGCGGTCGATGTCGCTGCGGGTGTAGAGCCTGAACCCGCCGGCCGATCGGGCCGAGGGGACGACAAGACCGACATCGTCGTAATGGCGAATGGTCTTGATCGACAGCTCGGTTTCGGTCGCGACCTCGCCGATCTGTAGATGTCCGTGATCGCTGTCTGCGGGAGTGCTCACGTGACGCGTCCTTCCGGAATGAAGTCAGTGGTCGGCGCCGAGATGCCCGCTGAGGCGTGCGTGGCGGGCGGCGCTGCTGTCGTCGAGGCCGACGATGGTCACGGTCTTGCCCTTGGCCGCGTATTTGGTGGTGATGGCATCGAGTGCGGCGACGGTCGAGGCATCCCAGATATGGGACTCACTCATGTCGATGACCACGTGTTGCGGGTCGTTGACGTAGTCGAACTGATAGACGAGGTCGTTGCTGGAGGCAAAGAACAGTTCGCCGCGCACCGCGTACATCCGGGTGTCGTCGTCGGGATGGGCGACCTCGACGACATCGGTCATATGGGCCACGCGACGGGCGAAGAGGACCATCGCGGTGACGACGCCGACGATGACGCCGTAGGCGAGGTTGTGGGTGGCGACGGTGACGGCGACCGTCGCGAGCATGACGGTGGTCTCGCTCTTGGGCATGCGCCGCAACGTCTTCGGATTGATGCTGTGCCAGTCCATGGTGCCGACCGAGACCATGATCATCACGGCGACCAGTGCGGCCATCGGGATCAGGGCCACCACATCGCCGAGGCCGACCACCAGGATCAGGAGGAACACCCCGGCGAGGAAGGTGGAGATGCGAGTGCGGGCACCCGACACCCTGACATTGATCATCGTCTGACCGATCATGGCGCACCCGCCCATGCCGCCGAATAATCCGGTGACGATATTGGCGACACCTTGGCCGACGGACTCGCGGGACTTGTTGGAGTGGGTGTCGGTCAGATCGTCCACGAACTTGGCCGTCATCAAGGATTCCAGCAGCCCGACCAGTGCCATGGTCAGGGCGTAGGGAGCGATCACGGTGAGGGTGTGCCACGTGAACGGGACGTCGGGGATCAGGAACGAGGGGAGGCTGTCTGGCAGTTCGCCCTCGTCACCCACATTGGGAACGGAGAGTCCGCACACGATGGTGGCGGCGGTCAGGAGAATGATCGCGACGAGGGGTGCGGGAACGGCCGCGGTCAGTTTCGGTAGCCCGACGATGATCAGGATGCCGATCGCGACCATCGGGTAGACCAGCCACGGCACGCCGATCAGGTGCGGGAGCTGTGCGGTGAAGATGAGGATCGCCAGCGCATTGACGAAGCCGGTCATCACGCTGCGCGGCACGAACCGCATCAGTTTCGCGAGGCCGATGCCGCCCAGGATCATCTGGAACACGCCGGCGAGCATCACGGCGGCGATCAGATAGTCCAGGCCGTGGCTCTTGACCAGCGGCGCGACCACCAGCGCGACCGCGCCGGTGGCGGCGGAGATCATCGCGGGGCGTCCGCCGACGATGGCGATGGTGACCGCCATGGTGAACGAGGCGAACAGTCCGACCCGGGGATCGACCCCCGCGATGATCGAGAACGAGATCGCCTCGGGGATCAGGGCGAGCGCGACGACGACTCCGGCCAGAACCTCGGTGCGCAGCCGGCGGGGCGAACGCAACGCGGCGAGTACCGATTGTTCGCGTTCGGGGGAGACCACTGGGGCGGTCGAGGACATGCGAATACTCCTTCGGCCCAGACGCGACGAGCAGGTGACGGGGTCACGGGCCAGGGTGGCGTGTGGGCGTCAGGCGCGAGCGGTGACTCTACCCTCACGGGAGGGTAGAAACCCAATTGGAATGGTGACCCGGTCCGTCGGGTTGGCATGCGCATGAGCGACGCACAGTTCGATCCACGATCCCTGATCGCCGACAGCAAGCTCGGCATCCTCGCCACCATCAAGTCGAATGGTCTGCCGCAGATGTCCCCGGTGACATCGGTCTACGACCGCGACACCGACACCATCTACGTGTCGATGACCGACGGACGCGCCAAGACGGCCAACCTCCGGCGCGATCCGCGCGCGTCGATCGAATACACCAGTGCCGACGGATACACCTGGGCGACCGCCGAGGGTGACGTGACCCTCATCGGACCGGGAACCGATCCGGACGGTCCGGAGGTGAATGCGCTCGTGGACTACTACCGGCAGGGTGCAGGCGAACACCCTGACTGGGCCGAGTATCGAGACGTGATGGTCGCGGATCGTCGTGTCCTGATGGTGCTCCGTATCGGTCGCGTCTACGGCGCAGCATTGCGCTGATCGTGCCCGTTCGCTCGAGAGGAGAGATGACCGATGGTTGACGACGATGGTCCGGTGTACGCACTGAACCTATTCGATCTGGCCGACAACGAGGACTATCGCGCGTACTCGCGGCGGTCGGTGGCCGAGGTGCAGTCGCACGGTGGGCGAGTCGTCTCGTTGGGCGCGTTCCGGCGTGCCGAGGTCGGTGACGTCGCTCCTCGGCAGGTCATGGTGCTGGTCGAGTGGGATTCGATCGAGGCGTTCAAGAGTTATCGAGATGATCCGGCACTCGCCGACCTCCACCCGCTCCGGGAGAACGGCACGACCGGATACATCTGGCATCTGTTTGACAAGCTCGACGACCTGCGGCCTATCCTGCGGCGCACCTGAGCTGCCGCGTCCCGTACCGCCGGCTCAACCGGTGAACTCGCGGGCGGCCGATTCGACGATGTCGCGTCCGGTGCCCTTCTGCGCGAACCAGTCTCGCCGCCTGGTGGCGCCGTTGCCCTCGGCGCGGAGACGGTCGAGAGCGGCCTCCACCAATGCAGCCTCGCCGAGGGCGTCGAGTGCTGGGCGGATGTCGGTCACGAGCGACTCCATCTGCGCGATCGCCGAAACCGGTTGTTGCGTGACGACATCGATGCCATCTCCGTCGATGCCATCGTGGGCCGCCTTCCACATCGCAGCGGCCAGAACATCGGAATCGACGATCGGCGGCGCGAGGTCGGACGCGATGTCATGCACAGCGGTCATCACCAGGGCGCGGACGAGCGTTGCGACGACGACCGCTTCGTCGGCCCGCGACTGGACGTCGCCGACCCGGATCTCGACGGTGGGCAGGTGATCGGACGGACGGATGTCCCAATAGACCATGTGGTCGTCGAGGATCGCGCCACTGGCGACGAACATCGACACCAATTGCTCGAAGTGTTCGCGAGAGCGTAGATGCGGAGGCGGTCCTGACGCCGGCCAGCGCGACCAGAGCACCGAGCGCCAACTCGCATGCCCCGTGTCGGCGTCGCGGTAGACCGGCGAATTGGCAGACAGGGCAAGCAAGATCGGCAATCGGTGTCGCAGGTGATTGCTGACCGCCACAGCGGTGTCCCGATCGGAAACCCCGACGTGGACGTGACATCCGGAGATACCCTGCTCGTGCGCCAGCATCCCGAACCGCTGCCCGATGTGTCGGTATCGGTCGGTGTCGGTGATGGGGAAGTGGTCGGGCACTGTGGGAGGAACGCCGGCGGCGATCACGGCAACACCGACTTCGTCGGCAGCCTCGGCGACGACGGTACGTAGCTCCCGAAGCTCGGCGAGCAGCTCCTGGCCGGTCGCACATGCCGACGTGGCGACCTCGACCTGACAGGACGTCAGCTCCAGGTCCAGATCGAGGCCGCGCCGCGCCGCCGCCGCAGCGACGTCACGGTTTCGACTGACCGGGTGCCCCGTCAGCTGGTCGACCAGGATGAACTCTTCTTCGACGCCGACCGTCGGCAGCCGCAACCCGGATTTCCCCGTGGTCGACGAGTCGGCGGACATCACCATTTCATCGTACGGTCGGCAGGGCGTACGAGGTGCGCGCGATTCGTCATGGAGGGATGGCGCGAGCCCTCAGTAGAGGTCCGGCCTGCAGGCAGAGCTGCGGGGTGGGCTGCTCAACGGTCCGTTCGGGAGGTTGGTGGCAAGAGTGATCGAATCGGATGGCCGCGTCTCGATCCAGAATCTGGCGCAGCTGTCCTGAACCGGCGCCGCACGATCAGGGTTCTTGTTCGGCGCATACTCTGCCGACGGGTGTCAGGTCGAGGAATCGCCTCGAAAGACCCCCGCGACAATCGCGCGGATCAGGTCGGCCTCCTGTTCGGCGTCGGTGGGCGACCAGATGAGAATCGTCAGGATCGTGCGCACCGCGAATGCCGCGACGGCGTTGTCGTCCCGATCGATCCCGATCAGCTCGGCGGCCAGATCGGTGACGGTCGCCGAGGCGATCACGGTGCCTGCCGCGCCGACGAGATGGCGCGACCGAAGAAACTGGCGGGCGACCCGGTCCGCACGGATCGCTTCGAGAGCGACAGTGATGGCGGTGATCGCGCGGTGCTCTCCGGACAGGTCGGTGATCGCCGAACGTACTTCGGTGATGATGTCGGCCGATGTGGAGGCGAGTACGGCTTCGACGATCTCGCCCTTGCCGCCTGCGTGCCGGTAGACGGTCGCGCGTGAGCAGTGAGCGCGCCCGGCGAGTTCGTTGATGTCGAACGCGTCGACCCCACGCTGCGCGATGAGGTCGGTGGCGACGGCATACAGACGGTCACGGGCAGAGTCGGAGCGGTTTCCGCCGACCAACCAGTCGTTCGTCATATCTCAGTGTGAGACAAAATGATGATGTATCTCAAGTCTCCTCGCAGGTCGCAACGTTCGGATGAGACGACCGGGCCCGGTGTGGTGGTGTCGTCCGTGTCGACTTGCGGCTACCCGGTTGTGTCGCGGACCCGACGTCGTCGAGGCTGGTCACATGCATGATCTCGACAACCCGTATCCCTACTTCGAATCGCTTCGCCGGCAGGGGGCGGTGACACGGCTCGCGGATTCGTCGTTCTATCTGGTCGGCTCATGGGACCTGGTGGCCGAGGCGGTGGGACGTCCCGAGGACTTCTCGTCGAATCTCACGGCGACGATGGTGTGGAACGACGACGGGACGGTATCGGAATACCCGATCGCAGAGATGGGCTCGCCATTGCACGTGTTGGCGACCGCCGATGAACCGCTGCATCGGCTACACCGCACCATGGTGATGCCGTCGATGGTCGCCAAGCGAGTGCGCGGGCTCGAACCGTTCATCGCACAGGAACTCCGGCGACTGTGGGACGACGGTCTCGACGGTTCTGACATCGACTGGGTCCACGCGATCGCCCAGCGCTTGCCGATGGCCGTTGTCGCGGAACTGGTCGGGTTCCCGACATACGACATCGACGACCTGGTTCGCTGGGCCTTCTCGAGCACCGTCCTCCTCGACGGAGTGGTCACCGCGAGTCAGCTGGTCGATGCCACCCAGGCCGTGGAAGAGCTCAGTGCATATCTGGCGGAGGCTTTCGAACGTTCGCTTGTCGCCCCCGGCGAGAACGTGATGGGCGACCTCGCGCGACTCGTCTCGGCGGACCGACTCGACCACGACAGTGCCGTGATGATCCTGATCCAACTCGTCGCGGCAGGGTCGGAATCGACCGTCAGCCTGCTCGGCAGCGCCGTGTGGATGCTCGGCCTGCACCCCGAGATCGAGGGCGAACTCCGGTCTCACCGTGACCACGTGCCGCTGTTCATCGAGGAGGCGTTGCGGCTGGAATCGCCATTCCGTGGCCACTATCGTCACGTAGTCGAGGACACCACACTCGGTGACATCGATCTACCCGCGGGATCACACCTGTATTTGCTGTGGGGTTCGGCCAACCGGGATCCAGCAGCCGTCGACGATCCCGGACAGGTCTGCCTGGACTCGGGAAAGCGTCGTCCGCACATGGCATTCGGCAAAGGTCTGCACATGTGCGTTGGTGCTCCACTCGCTCGACTCGAGGCCAAGCTCGCGATCGAGTTCCTCCTCGACTCCACCACCGCGTTCGACGTCGAGACCACGGATCCGCAGTGGGAGCGAAGCCTGATGGTGCGGCGGCTGCGAACACTGCCGGTTACGGTTCAGTCATGACCGACCACGCCGACCATCAGGCGATCTGCACGCTGCTCTATCGATACGCCGAACTCCTCGACGGCGGTGACTTCGCCGCGGTCGGTGAGTTGTTCGCCGATGCGGACATCGCACTCCGCGGCGAGGTCACCGGACGCGGTGCCGCGCATGTCCGCGCGATGTTCGAGACCATGGTGATCGTCCATCCAGACGGCACACCGCGCACCCGACACTTGGTCACGAACCCGATCATCGAGTTCGACGGGCCAGATCACGCGCATGTCCGGTCCTGTTACACGGTGCTTCAGGAGCGCGACGGTCGCATCGAGATCGTCGCATCGGGCCGGCATCTCGACACCATGACCCGATGCGACGAAGGATGGATCTTCAGCTCACGCGATTATGGATACCTGGACTTCGTCGGCGACACCTCGGATCACCTGCGCGCACACGGATAGTGACGGCGCCGCGAGTCGCTCGCGGTGGTCAGGACGACGCACGGACCCGTCCGAAATAGGATCGCAGACCGAACGCGGCTGCCGTCGCGCTGACGCCGAAGACTCCCCAGAACTCTGCGCTGCGCAGACGGGATCGTTGTGTGTAGACCATGGCACCGGCCGCGCCGGCATTCAACGATGCCCAGACGATGTTCTGGGCGGGTGACGAGTCACCAACCCCGGGCGGATCGGAGAACGGCGTCGGGAATGGCCTACCGGCGAGTGCATGCGCGAGGTGTGGGACCACGTTGGCCGCGACAGCGCCTGCGCTCGCGGTGACAAGATGGTGTGGCCATACAGGTCTCATGAGATTCCCCAGTCAGTGTTGTGCATTTTCGTCGTCCCGGACACGGTATATGCCTACGCCGAAGCGACCGCTTCCGATGAGAAGCGCACGCCGGCGAGGTCTACACCCGTGATCGGTTCGCAGAATCCCACACCGGAACGGCAGGCAACCATGCTCATCGTCGCAGGGCACATCACAGTCGATCCCGACCTACGTGAGACCTACCTCGCGGGCTGCGTCCGCGTTGTCGAACAAGCGCGTCGCACGGCCGGCTGTCTCGACTTCGCCATCGACCCCGATCTGCTCGACTCCGGGCGCGTCAACATCTTCGAACGCTGGGACTCACGTGAGGTCGTCGAGGCGTTCCGTAGCGGGGGCCCGAGCGAGGATCAAAGCGCCGCGATATCGTCGGCATCGGTCGCCGAGTACGACATCGGTGATGTGCGGTCGTTGTCCGAATAGGCGTCACTCACGCGGAGTTGACCTATCTCGGTTGCGGACCGTCGCGGGTGGGGACAGACGTGACAGTGGTGGACGGAGGTGTGCCGATGGTCGAGGCACAGGTAGCTGACGTGATGGCCGAGCTCGCCGAGTTGGAGGACCCGAAAGTCCGTGAAGTGAACTCGAGGCACGGAGACGATCACGGCGTGAACCTCACCAAGTTGCGCGCGGTCGCCAAGCGATTGAAGACGCAGCACGAACTCGCTCATGGACTCTGGGAGACCGGGGACACCGAGGCGAGATTGCTGGCGACCCTGATCTGCCGTCCCAAGACGTTCGACCGCGACGATTTGGACGCCATGGTGCGTGACGCACGCACACCCAAGGTGCACGACTGGCTCGTGAACTACGTCGTGAAGAAGAACTCGCACTGTGAGGAACTGCGACGGGCCTGGCTGGCCGATCCGGACCCGGTGGTGGCGAGTGCCGGCTGGGCATTGACCGCGCAGCGGGTGGCGAAGGAGCCGCAAGCCCTCGACCTCCGTGCTCTGCTCGACGTCATCGACGCCGAGATGAAAGGGGCGCCGGATCGTCTCCAATGGACCATGAACGTGTGTCTTGCCCAGATCGGCATCGCCGACCCCGAATATCGCGGTCGCGCAATCGAGATCGGGGAGCGACTGGAAGTGCTCAAAGACTATCCGACATCGCCAGGATGCACGTCACCGTTCGCGCCCGTCTGGATCGCCGAGATGGTGAGCAGGCAGGCAACCTGATTTGGGAATGCGACCAATGGTCAGGGAGCCCTCATGAGCACGACATGGTCAGCCGAACAGCTGGGCGCCGTCGACTCCGCCGGTGAACTGGAGATCGCGGTGCGAAGGGCAGAAGGAGATCTGCGCGGCTCGGTGCCGATCTGGGTTGTGCGCGTCGATGATCAGGTGTTTGTCCGGACCTGGTACCGGCGAACGACGGGATGTTTCGGACACGTTCTCGACTCGCGCCGGGCTCGCGTGCGCGTCGGCGAGATCGAGGCCGACGTCACCGTCGAGGACGTCGGGGTCGGTTCGTCTGAGTTGCGCGCCGACGTCGACGCGGCGTATCGCCGGAAATACGGCCGGTACGGCGTCGCGACTGTCGACAGGATGGTGTCGGACTCTGCGGCCCGAGCCACCCTGAGGCTGACGCCTGAGTGATCGTGTCAGCGGACGGCCGTCACGCCGGCGAGGAATAGGTCGATACCGGCCAGGAATTGCTCGCGGTCGTCGTGCTCGGGGAACTGGGTCGCCACCTGCCGAAGGAACGGATGCGTCGCGGGATCGCCCTGCATCCACCGCTCGGTGACGGTGGCGAGAAAAGCCGACCGATCGGTCTCGCGCACGAGGAGCCTCGCGCCCGCAGAGTACTGTGCGGCGAGACCGAGGATGTAGCTGACGAGCGCGGACGCCGAATTGAACTGTGCCCGTTCGGGAACGTCGAGAACCTGCAGCTGTTGACCGATACCCTCGAAGATCTGCATGATCGCAGACTGCCAGGGCTCGCGGGCGAGTTGGGTTCCCACCCATGGATGGGCATCGATCGCGTCGAACACTCCTGAGGCGATACCGCGGATTGCCTCTCGTGGCTCCGTCTCCTCGGCCATGTCGGTCACCGCGCGGGCGATGACGTCGTCGGTGGCGGCGACGAGCAGTTCGTTCTTGTTCGCGACGTGGTGGTAGATCGCACCACTACCGGTGGCCAGGCGGGCTGTGAGCGCGCGGAACGTCAACGCACTCTCGCCGTCGGTGTCGAGGATCTCGATCGCGGCCTCGACGATCCGCTCCTTAGACAGAGCATCTGAGCGTCGTTCGTTCCGCTGCGTCTTGGTGGCCATGGCGTCCATCTTGACATAGTTGGAACGATGTTCCAAGATGGATACATGGAACGACGTTCCAACGTACTTCGAAAGGAGAATTCCCATGAAGACACCAGTCACGATCATCGGTGCGGGCCTGGGGGGCCTCACCCTCGCCCGCGTCCTGCACGTCCACGGCATCCCCGCAACGATCTACGAGGCGGATCCTTCGGCCGCAGCGCGAACGCAGGGCGGTCAACTCGACATCCATGAAGACGATGGACAGCGCGCGCTCGAAGCGGCGGCACTCACCGACGAGTTCCGCGAGATCATCCACGTGGGGGGCGACGCCACCCGCATGCTCGATGAGAGGGGAGGGATCCTGCTCGACCATCCCGCCGACGACGGAACCGGGCGTCCCGAGGTACTCCGTGGAGACCTTCGTCAGATCTTGCTCGACTCGTTGCCCACAGAGACGGTCCAGTGGGGAAAGAAGCTGGCCGGCGTCAGCGCACTCGGTGATGGGCGGCACGAGCTGACCTTCGACGACGCAACGACGGTGGTCACGGAACTCCTAGTCGGCGCTGACGGCGCATGGTCGAAGGTCCGCCGGTTGCTGTCGGCGGCGACGCCCGAGTACGTGGGTACGACCTTCATCGAGACGTACCTGTACGACGCCGACGAGCGCCATGCGGCATCGGCCGCCGCCGTCGGGGAAGGCGCGATGTATGCGCTCACACCCGGAACCGGCATCACTGCACATCGTGAGTCGGGGGGTGTCCTGCACACGTATGTCCAGTTGAATCGTCCTGCCGAGTGGGTCGGCGGCATCGACTTCACCGACCCGGGTGCGACTGCACTTATTGCGGCCGAATTCGAAGGATGGGCACCGGAACTCACGGCCCTGATCACCGACGGTGAAACCGCACCGGTGCCGCGCATGATCTACGCGCTCCCGAACGACCATCGATGGGATCGCGTTCCCGGGGTGACCCTGCTCGGGGATGCCGCGCACCTGATGCCGCCGTCCGGTGACGGCGCGAACCTGGCGATGTTCGACGGTTCGGAACTCGGCAATGCGATCGCCGCGAATCCCAACGATGTCGAGGCGGCACTCGCGGCGTATGAGACCGCGATGTTCCACCGCAGCGCGGCAACCGCCGTGGACGCATGGGAGATCCTGGACCTCTGCCTCGGCGACAGCGCGCCCTACGGGCTCGTCGACTTTCTGTCGGGAACCGTCGAGGAGGTGCGGAGCTGATCCGCTGGGGCGCACTTCTTTGAATCGCAGCAGACACGCGGGGGCGACGGTCTGGGACGGTGGGAACGTGATCCTGTCCAAGGAGCGCGATCCTCGCCTCATCACCCTCCGCCGCGGGGGAACTCTCACCGACGCCGATCATCGACTCCTGGCGCTGTGGGCAGCGGCATGTGCCGAGCACGTCCTCAGCCTCTTCGAGCAGGCGCGTCCCGACGATCCGCGTCCACGCGAGGCCATCGAACACGCGCGCGCATGGGTCCGTGGCGAGGTCAAGATGATGGATGCTCGCGCAGCGGGTGGACACGCGATGGGAGCGGCGCGCGATTTGCGTGGAGCACCTCGTCACGCGGCGTATGCCGCCGGGCAGGCTGGGGCGGTCGCCCATGTCGCCGCCCATGACCTGGGTGCGGCCGCCTACGCGATCAAGGCAGTGCGTGCGGCAGCGCCGAAAGGTCGGGACGAGGCCGCGGGGCGCCTCGAATGCCGTTGGCAGCGTGCGCAACTCCCGGATGCAATCCGTGAGCTCGTACTCGACGATCAGCGACTGCGGAACGACATCTGCTGGTCGGTGTTCGAGAGTTGAGTCGCCAGATCCACAAATCCCTTGGGGTTTGGACGAATTCGTGGAAGTGCAGTCATTCCCCGGTGCGGCAGTCGCGTTCGACATAGCCATCAGGCTGTCTGATTGAGCAGCAGAGTTGGCCGCGCCACGCGCTGATCCCTTCGCGGATGGCGATGACGGCGATGGCCAGTGCGGCGATGGGGTCGGCCCACGACCAGCCCCAGAGGGTGTTGACGACGAGTCCGGCGAGTAGGACCGCCGAGAGGTAGGTGCACAGGAGCGTCTGCTTGGAATCGGCAACCGAGGACCTGGAACCGAGTTCACGACCGGCGCGCCGCTGCAACCACGAAAGTATCGGCATGATTGCCAGACTTGCCGCGGCCAAACCGATTCCGATGGTCGATTGGCACGCCTCCGCACCCCAGCCGAGCAGTGCGCGTACGGATTCTGTGGAGACGTAAACCGCCAGGCCAAAGAAGGAGAGCGCGATGATCCGCAGGGCTGTCTTCTCTCGGGCCTCTGGATCGCGTCCGGAGAACTGCCACGCCACCGCTGCCGCCGACGACACCTCAACGACCGAGTCGAGGCCGAATCCGATCAGCGCAGTCGAGGAAACCCGTGCGCCTTCGGCCAATGCGATCGCGGCCTCGATGACGTTGTAGGTGATGGTGGCTGCCACGAGCCAGCGGATTCGCCGCTGGAGGATCCGCTTGCGTTCGGTGGCGGGTACGGTCCGCTCGGGGAGACCGAGGCCGACGTCCATCAGCAGCATCTTTCGGCCTGGGTATCGGGGCAGCACGCGGGATCGACCGCCAGGACAAGTCCGATCAGGTCGTCGAGGGCGTTACGGATTCGCGGATGGGCCAATTCATACCGAGACCGCCGACCTTCGGGCACGGCGACGACCAATCCGCATCCACGAAGGCATGCAAGGTGATTCGACAAGGTCTGCCGTGACACCCCGATGGAGTCGGCCAGATCGGCGGGGTAGGAGGGGCCGGTCCGCAATCGCAGCAGGACCTGTGTGCGGGTCGCGTCCGACAATGCGTAGCCGAAGCGGGTCAGCGCCTCGCCATGGACGAGGGTGTGCGATTCCATGCGGACAATAGTACAGGGATATCTGTATTCAGGGAATCCTGAACAATTCGCCGCGCGCCGCGACGCATTGCGCCGCGCAGGCTGGTTGATTGCGCCACTCTCACCATATCGCGTGGTCCGGGGCTTGCGGCAAGGCCCCGGTGATGGTGCAGACTCGTCTGCTGCGAGCAAGCGCACGTCTTGCCCGGCGAAGGGATCTGTATGAGTGACGTCATCATCGTCGGCGCCGGACCTACCGGGTTGATGCTGGCCGGCGAGCTCCGTCTGCAGGGCGTCGAGGTCGTCGTCCTCGACGAGGACGACGAGCCCACTCAGATGGTCCGTGCTCTCGGCATCCACGTGCGCACGATCGAGATCATGGAGCAGCGCGGTCTGCTGGACAGATTTCTCGCGCGCGGACGTAAGTATCCGCTTGGTGGGTTCTTCGCGGGTATCGCCAAACCGGCACCCACGGATCTGGATACCGCCCATGGTTACGTGCTGGGCATACCGCAGCCCGAGATCGACGAGATCCTTGCCGAGCACGCCACGGAAGTCGGCGCGGAGATCCGTCGCGGGAAGCGCGTCGTCGGGGTCCAGCAGGACGAGGATGGGGTCACCGCCGAATTATCCGATGGCACAACAGTTCGTGCGAGCTTTCTGATCGGGTGCGACGGCGGGCGCAGTACGGTGCGCAAGCTGATCGGCGTCGGATTCCCGGGCGAGCCGTCGAGGTCGGACACGTTGATCGGCGAAGTGGACGTCACGATGCCGGACGAGGAGCTGACCGCCAGGGTCGCCGAAATCCGTGAAACGCAGAAGCGGTTCGGAATCGGACCCTCCCCGTCGGGAAACGGCCGTTATCGTCTCGTGGTGCCGGCAGCCGAGGTCGTCGAGGATCGCGCGGTCCCGACGACCCTCGACGACATCAAGCGACAGCTGCGGGCGATCGCCGGCACCGACTTCGGCGTCCACTCGCCGCAATGGCTGTCACGCTTTGGTGATGCCACCCGGTTGGCCGAGCACTACCGCCGTGGCCGGGTGTTCCTCGCCGGCGACACAGCACACATCCACCCGCCGATGGGAGGGCAGGGTCTCAATCTCGGCGTCCAGGACGCGTTCAACCTCGGTTGGAAGCTCGCCGCCGCCATCAACGGCTGGGCGCCGCACGATTTGCTCGACACCTACGAACCCGAACGACGGCCGGTGGCCGCCGACGTACTCGATAACACGCGTGCACAGGCAGTCTTGGTCTCCACCGAGGCCGGGCCACAAGCGGTGCGGCGGTTGATCTCTGAACTGATGGATTTCGACGATGTCTCGCGGTACCTGACTGAGAAGATCACCGCGATCTCGGTCCGGTACGACTTCGGTACCGGTGACGATCTGCTGGGCCGGCGTTTGCGGAACATCGGTTTGAGCCGCGGGGACCTCTACGATCTGATGCACGCCGGCCGTGGGCTGCTGCTCGATCAGACGGGCGGGCTATCGGTCGATGGATGGGATGATCGAGTCGACCACGTCGTCGACACCAGCACCGAACTCGACCTCCCGGCCGTGCTGCTTCGTCCGGACGGGCATGTGGCGTGGGTAGGGGACACGCAGTCGGAGTTGAACACTGGCCTGGCCAGATGGTTCGGCGGTGGACTTGAGTAACTCCTCCTGCGCACAACCGGCCTGCCACGGGTAGGGCTGATTCTCAAGCGTTTCTGCCGAGGGCTACTGGACGAGTGTGTGCATTCCGACGTTGATCACGTTGCCGCTGCTGTCTCGGTAGAAGAATCTCGTGACGCCCCAGGGCTCGTCCGTACGTGGATATACCACCTCGAGGCCTCGACCCTGTACCTGCCGGAGGGCTTCATCGACATCGTCGACGAAGATCGACACCGATGGATTCACCGGGCCGGTTGCATCGCGGGTCATGAGGCTGAGTTGGTGCCCGTCGTCATCGCCGAGAGTCACGATCCAACCGTGGTCCATCAAGACCGTGAGGTCCAGTGCGGCTTGGTGTTCGGTCACTGCCTCACGGAGGTCGGACACGACGAGGTTGGGTACTATTCGGTTGACCGCGGCCACATTCGGCTTCTCTCGTCGAAGGTGTGTTGTCGGGCTGTCCCCGTGGTGGCGGATGTTACCACCGTGATCGATGCTTGCTCGGCCATGTCTTGACTCTGGTCGAGCGATCTCGGGCGGCAGTCGATCACTCCGCTGACCTGGCGCTCTTGCGCTGGTTGGCGTTGAAGCGTGCCTTCTTCTGACGATTCCCGCACGTGTTCATGTCACACCACCTGCGAGTGCGGCTCTGACTGGTGTCGAAGAAAGCTGCCCGGCAGGTTGGCGATGCACACAATGCCAATCTTCCGTCCCGTTCGCCTGCGATGATGCTGATCGCGTCGGCGGCGATCACGCCGAGGGCATCTTCGACGCACGAAGCGGAGCTCAGCCGCCATTGACGGTTGCCCTCGGGCGTCAGGATGGCCGCGGCCCGACCTTGTTCGCTGCAGTCGTTGATGATTCGGATGGCAGACGCAGGGGGAGTGGCTTGGGTCGCGGTCGCTGTGGCGGCGCCGTGAATGGATTCCCTCAGTTCCCGGGCGTGTTCGAGCTGGGCCGTGCTGCAGGACTCGACGGCGAGACCGTGGACTGCCAGCCAGTCGACGAGTCGTTGGGGCGTGGGAATGCGCTCCAGGGCATCGCCCTGTCGCTCGGTGAGCGTTGCCGTGAAACTGGTGGCCAGCTCGGTACCGAGGCGAAAGTCAGGGAACTCAGCTCGCATGGAACCATCTTAGCTGGTGTCCACCGGTCGTTGTGCGCTATGCTGGAACCGTCGTAGCTGGTTCTCTCTCGCATGGCCGATTCCACGATGATCCGGAGGAGGTGCCGATTTCATGGCCCGTCTGACCAACGACGTGCAGGCATTCGAAGCCCACGCGACCGCCGCTGACCTCGACGATCTGCGCGCGCGTCTTGACACGGCCCGGCTACCGGAGGCCGAGACGGTTTACCGCGCCGCGCCCGACCCACGTCGATGGGAACAGGGCGTTCCGCTCGCCGACCTCGTCGAGATCGTGAACTACTGGCGCACCGGGTATGACTGGCGGTCCTTCGAAGACCGGCTCAACCGGATCGGGCAGTTTCGCACCACGATCGATGGTCTGGGAATCCACTTCCTGCACAGGCGATCTGCGCGCGCAGACGCGACTCCACTGATCTTGACGCACGGTTGGCCAGGCAGTATTGCCGAGTTCGTCGATGTAGTTGAGGAACTGGCGGATCCGGAAGACGTGGACGCGCCGGCGTTCCACGTCGTGGTCCCGTCGCTGCCGGGCTTCGGCTACAGCGACAAACCGACCACCACCGGGTGGGGGACCGAAAAGATCGCGGCCGCGTGGGTAGAACTGATGGACAGGCTCGGCTACCGCGAGTTCACGGCCCACGGCGGCGATTGGGGAGGCAATATCACCACGGTCCTCGGCGGTAGGTTCCCAACGCACGTTCTCGGTATCCACACACTGTTCGCCGAGGCGCCGCCCGGGTTGACAACCGATGGGCTGACGGCGGCCGAGCGCAAGTGGACCGAGGACACTCGCGATTTCTGGCGCCACCGCGCGGCGTATGCGAAGCAGCAGGCGACCCGGCCGCAGACGATCGGCTACTCGCTCGTCGATTCGCCGGTCGGGCTGCTGGCCTGGCTCCTCGACAAGTTCGCTGAGTGGTCCGATACGAAAGACAGTCCGTTCGAGACGATTTCCAGAGACCGCGTCCTCGACGACGTCACTCTGTATTGGCTGACGCGGACCGGCGCATCGGCGGCGCGCATTTACTACGAAAGCCACAACTCGGTCGACCCCGAACTTCGGGTCGACGTCCCATCGGCAATCACGATGTATCCCCGCGACATCGAGAAATGCCCGCGTCCGTGGGCCGAAGAGAGGTACCGACGCATCGTCCGATGGAACTCGCCTGAGAACGGTGGACATTTCCCGTCGCTGGAAGTCCCTGAGTACTTCGTCAAGGATCTGCGAGAAGGCCTCGCGGCGGTACTGGCCGCTGGTCCGTGAACGCGAGTGGGTGCCGGCTGTCGGATGGGGCGATGACCGAGGAAGGCGCAGGCGTTGCCACTCCCCACATCTCGATCACCCAGACCCGCAGCGGCCTTGAGCCGGAACTGGCAGGCTTTGAGTTGAAGCGGAGTAACGACCCCAACTCACTGAAGCTGAGCAGCACCTCACCGGACAGGAAGGCAGCAAATATGGCATACGCCGTAGATTTCAAGGATGTCTCAGTCGTCGGACTCGAGTCATCGCCGGTGCCCGAGGCGCTGGCGGGCCTGCGGGCCAACGAGGCGCGATACTTCAAGAACAAGTACGACCACGTCTTCACCGTCGAGCCGGCGGACGAGGCGACTGCCACTGTGGACTGGATACACCGGATCCTCAAGGAGGAGCGAGGCCTCGTCATCGGCTCTCGTCCTCTCGAGGCGACTGAGTTCGAGGTCGACGGTATCCGGATGGCCTACGTCTTCTACGAGAGCGGTCTGTCGATCAATGTGATGTATGCGCTCGACGACGGCGGGAAGCGGGCGGTCGGGTTCAAGCTCTCCGACGGCATGGAGATCCCCGAGGAACTCGCTTCGACCTTCAAGTTCGCACGGCAGAAGTCGAAGCTCGCGGGCACAATTCGCGGATCGTACTTCGTCATCAAGAACGCGTACTGAGTTCTTCAGTGCTGTCGCGTTCGGTGCTGATGTGCCTGGTCAGTTCGGCGAGGGCATCGAACTCATTCGTGAGGTGGGTCTCTAGAGGTATCAACGGCTCGATCAGCCAGACGTTCACTGCTTGGCCCCAAGTAACCATGCCGACCTCGGCCGCCAGGCGTGCCGTGCGTTCGCCGACACCCCGTTGCTCGAGAGCCGCCGCGAGAGCGGACGTCAAGGATTCCCCCTTCGCCAGATCGCGCTCGCGTAGCGCGGGGGATGCCGAGATGACCTGATGCCTGGCCACGGTCAGGGCGCGGTTCGCCTCAAGCCTTGGAACTGCGGCCGCAAGCAGGGCACTCAAGAGTGTGGGTAGTGGTGGCAGATCACGTGGAGCGCGTTGTACTGCAGTGGACAAGGCGTCTCGGAGCGGTTCTTCACCGTCGAAGAGCACCTCGCGCTTGTCGGCGAAATGCCGGAAATACGTGCGCTCGGTGACTCCAGCTCTGGCGGCGATCTCTGCCGCGGTGACCGAGTCGAATCCGTGCTCACCGTAGAGGTCGAGGGCCGCCGCTTGAAGTCGTTGCCGGGCTGCTTCTCCGCTTCGAGGCATGTACTGATCATACGCGTTGTGTCAGTCACTGACTGAACAGTGGTAGTGTCAGTGACAGACACTACGACAGTTGAAGTACCGCGATTGGGAGTTCTCATGCATATCTTCGTTACCGGCGGTTCTGGCCAAACGGGTCCCGCCATCGTCGCCGAGCTGATTGCAGCGGGCCACGCCGTCACTGGACTGGCCCGTTCTACCGCCAGCGCCGCACGCCTCGAAGCGCTTGGGGCGAAACCACTCAGTGGGTCTTTGGACGATGCTGACGTACTTCATGCAGGAGCAGTTCGCGCAGACGGTGTGGTGCATATGGGTATCGCGGGTGACTTCTCGGATCTCGATGACCTCACACGACGTAATGTCGCCGCCACAGACGCGCTCGGCGATGCGCTGGTCGGAACAAACAAGCCATTTGTGAGTACCTCGGGCACCCTCGTCATGCCGGCGGGCCGCGACGGCAGTGAGCTGGATCCGACGGACAGCTCGGCACTGGGCGCGCACCGCATTCCAGGTGAAGAGGCTTGTCTGGGATTTGCCGGGCGCGGTGTGCGGTCGAGTGTCGTCCGACTGGCGCCGACGGTTCACGGCCCCAGGGATCGCGGCTTCATCCCGACGCTTGTGGCGACTGCTCGCAGAACCGGGGTGTCCGCCTACATCGGCGAAGGCCAGAACCGGTGGCCGGCGATTCATCGGCAGGACGCCGCGCTGTTGTTCCGTCTCGCAGTCGAAAACGCCCCGGCCGGAAGCGTTTTGCACGGCGCTGGTGAGGACGGCGTGGTATTCAAGCACATCGCCGAGAAAGTCGGCGCGATGCTCGGCGTATCTACGTGCTCGCTGGCACCCGAGGACGCTCCACAGCACTTCGACAACCCTTTCCTCGGCGTTGCCTATGGGGTCGACGCACCGGTCTCCAGCGCTCGAACCCGTGAATTGCTCGATTGGGTCCCGATCCACGCGACACTTCTCGAGGACCTCGAGACCGGCGACTACTTCACTGACACCGCAGCATGACGGTTTCCATCGGCGGGTGAGAGTGGGACGTGGTGGGTGCGCCTTGGCTCGCGATCGTGCCGTTACGCGGCTCGTCGGTCGGTGTAGCCGACTGTTCATTTGTGCATTTGATTCGACGTACGTCAATATTGATGCATGTCGAAGCAGAACCTGTTGGTCCCCGACGTCGGCCTGGGGTTGAGTGCCGAAGATGCGACAGTACTGGCGCCGGCGTTGAAGGCGCTTGCTGATCCGGTGCGTTTGCGGTTGTTGTCGGAGGTGGCGGCGCATCCAGGTGGTGAGGCATGCGTGTGTGACATCTCGGGGCCGTTCGATTTGTCGCAGCCGACGATCTCGCATCATCTGAAGGTGCTGCGACAGGCGGGTCTGGTGACCAGTGAACGCCGCGCCACCTGGGTGTACTACCGGGTGAACGCCGATGCTCTGGCCGGGTTGGCCGACCTGCTCGGCGGTTTGGCGTCGGTGGTGGGGGTTTCGCGGTCGTGCGAGGTGCCCGAATGAGCACATCGTCGGATACCGCTGTGGCAGGGAAACTTTCGATTCTCGACCGGTTTCTGCCGGTGTGGATCGGTGCGGCGATGTCGGCCGGTCTGCTGTTGGGTCGCGGTGTGCCCGGCCTGGGTGACGGGCTCGCGGCGGTGGAGGTCGATGGGATCTCGTTGCCGATCGCGTTGGGCCTGTTGATCATGATGTATCCGGTGCTGGCGAAGGTGCGCTATGACCGGCTGGACTCGGTGACCGGTGACCGCCGGTTGTTGGTGGGGTCGCTGCTGTTGAACTGGGTTGTCGGCCCGGCGTTGATGTTCACCCTGGCCTGGCTGCTGTTGCCGGATCTGCCGGAGTATCGAACCGGGCTGATCATCGTCGGCTTGGCCCGCTGCATCGCAATGGTGATCATCTGGAACGACCTGGCCTGTGGTGATCGGGAAGCGGCAGCGGTGTTGGTCGCGTTGAACTCGGTGTTCCAGGTCGTCATGTTCGCTGTGCTGGGCTGGTTCTATCTGTCGGTGCTGCCGGGCTGGCTCGGCCTCGAGCAAACCACGATCGATACCTCGCCGTGGCAGATCGCGAAGTCGGTGCTGATCTTCCTCGGCATCCCCCTCGTTGCGGGCTATCTCACCCGTCGGCTGGGGGAGAGGGCGAAAAGTCGTGACTGGTACGAAGCCACATTCTTGCCGCGACTCGGGCCGTGGGCGTTGTACGGGTTGCTGTTCACCATCGTGATCCTGTTCGCGCTGCAGGGTGACCAGATCACCTCACAACCGTGGGATGTCGTGCGGATCGCATTGCCGTTGCTCGTCTACTTCGCCGTCATGTGGGGCGGCGGATTCGCTCTGGGCGCGCTGATGGGGTTGGGCTATGCGCGGACCACCACGTTGGCTTTTACCGCGGCGGGCAACAACTTCGAACTCGCGATCGCCGTTGCGATCGCCACCTACGGTGCCACCTCTGGGCAAGCGCTGGCCGGGGTCATCGGTCCATTGATCGAGGTGCCCGTCCTCGTCGCCCTGGTCTACGTGTCCCTGGCGCTACGCCGTCGATTCGCCCAACCCGCTGACCCGTTGAGGGACACGGTTCGCGATGCCTGAACCCACCAAGGTGTTGTTCGTGTGCGTGAGCAACCGGGGCAAATCGGTGATGGCCGAACGCCTCACGCCCACGCTCACCGACCGCATCACCGCATCCTCGGCCGGCACCAGCGCCAAGACCGGTGCCCAGATCAATGAGCTGTCAGCTCAAGTGCTTGCCGAGGTCGGTGCCGACGGTGGCCATCATCAGCCTCGCCGACTCACCCAGGACCTGATGCTGGCGGCGGATCTGGTGATCGTTGTCGGTACCGCAGACGTCACCGCACCAGCCGGGGTTGATCTGCAGGTGTGGAACACCGATGAACCCTCGGATCGTGGCATCGACGGCATCGAGCGGATGCGGCTGGTCCGTGACGACATCACCGACCGAATCCGTGCCCTCGCCGACCGCCTGGAATAGTTGGCAAGGGGACGCGGTGTGGCCGGCTCAGCAGCACGCCGTGCGGGAGTCGGCCGAGGTGGCGGTGCTTCCGCCGCAGCACACCGAACCTCCGTCTGCGTCGTCAGCTACGTTCTGTTGCAACAGTGTCGGGCTTGTCCCGAAGGTCTCGGAATCGGCGAGCACGGTGTAGATCTCCCACTTCTCGTTCGCCGGGCCGGTCACCCACACTTTGTCCTGGGTGGCGAAGCAACAGGTGGAGTTGATCTCCTCCTCGGTGAACAGGCCGGCGCCGGAGAGTCGGGCGATCTCGGCGTGCACCTGGTCGCTGGACTCGACTTCCACCCCGAGGTGGTTGATGGTGCCACCCTGCCCGGGGTTCTCCAGCAGCACCAGCTTCAGCGGCGGCTCGGCCACCGCGAAGTTCGCATATCCCGGCTTCAGTTTGGCCGGAGCCACATTGAACAGTTTCGAGTAGAACTCGACCGCCGTGTCGAGATCGTCGACGTTGAGCGCAAGCTGCATACGGGACATGACCAACCGCCTTCACCTGTGAGACATATATCGAACCATCGGACGAGCTCCAGACTGCCACCTTTTCGACATATGTCAACTCCGCAGGTAGGGTAAATGGATGCCGAAGACATTGCCGACGATCGATATCAGCGCACCGATCTGCTGCGCCCCCGTGTCGGCGGCGCCGCTCGACGATGAGGCGGCACTCGAGATTGCGTTGCGGCTCAAGGCCTTGGGTGATCCCGCACGGATCAAACTGTTGTCGATGTTGCTCACCGATGAACCGGGTGAGGGGATCTGCACGTGCGACCTCGCAGCGGCGGTCGGATTGACCGAGGCCACCACCAGCCACCACCTGGGTCAGCTGCGCAAGGCCGGGATGGTCGTACCCGAACGCCGCGGGATGAATGTGTACTACCAGGCTCGGCCCGAATCGCTACAAGCGCTGTGCAGTGTTCTGGGTGCGAACACCGGTTGCTGTTGAGGACTGCTCGGTTCGCTGTCCAGATCTTGTCGGTGAGGGAGTGGACCCAGGCGGGTGTGCATTGATGCCGAGTAGCACGGGACCGCAAGTGAGATCAGGTGCAGTGGGTGTCACGGGGGCACGTTTGCTGAACCCGCGATGGTGCGCCTCCGCGCCCTCGTACCGATAGGGTCGAACAGCATGTCCGGTTCCGGATCGCGTACGGCGGAACCGGTGATGTGTCGAAAGAGTCGAAAGGAACACATGAGGCAGATCGCTTCCCGCCGCATTGAACTCGTCGCCGGCCTGTTTGCGGTCGCGCTGATCGCCGCTGCCTGCGGTAACGGGACTACGTCGGACGACGCTGCGTCGCAAGTCTCGTCCACCGCGCCTGCGGTTTCGGAGTCGGCGGCAGCAACCAGCGAAGATGCGACCACCGACACCGCTGTGGAGACGACGCCCGAGGCCGAACCCGCCGCAGTGAAAGTCACGGGGGAACGTGACGTTGAGGTGAGCCTGGATGGTCCGATCGCCGTCAAGTACGCGTCGGCGACCGACGCTCAGAAGGATGCTCTCGGCGCGCCGCTGACCGGCGATCACAACGCGGGGACCCGTGAGAGTGGGGTCGTGTTTCAGCAGTTCCAGGGCGGTGTGATCATCGCGAAGAACGACGATTCGGGGACGCCGGCGTACCTCATCACGTCGGGCAAGATTCGGGACGCTTGGAACACTGAGCGTGCCCCTGACGGCACCCCGTCGCTCGCCGGCAAGAACGGCTCGCCCGGACCTCTGGGAGTTCCCACCAGCGACGTGACCAATGATGATGCCCTGCAAGAGGTGAGTTTCGAACACGGCACAGTCGCCGAGAACACTCAGACCGGTGAGGTCACTGTGACGGTCAACGGCAAGGTCGTGCCGTCCGGGTTGAAGTAGACCAGCCGAACCAGTCGACCACGGTGACGTGGGTCCTCTGGCTTGGCCGATCACTGCACGATAGAAGCAAGACGTGGAACGTACACGCACAGGATTGGTCCGAACGACAACCCGACGACCAGGCCGACGTGAAACATACCGCGCAACTGGTCAAACCCAATTCCTTCACCACTGTAGGAAATTCCTTCGCGGCTGAAGGAAATCGAGTTACGATGATGCCGTGGCCACCACGCATGGGCTCGACGCTGGGGTAGGGCGGCGGTCGCGGGCCGCGGCCCTCCTAGGGATAGGCCTCGTGGCGATCAGTCTCATCATGATCCCACCGGCGCTGGCCCCGTCATCGCAGGCTGCACCGCTGGCCACCGATGTGGCACTCGCGGCCCAGTGGACCGCGACCGCGGACCGGCCACAGCAGTATCCGGGGGTGCACATCGACTGGGATGTGCCGATCCGGATGAGCGACGGAACCGTATTGAAGGCCAACGTGTATCGGCCGATGGATGCGTCCGGACGTGTCGTCACCCGGCGACTGCCGACCGTGATCAACATGACGCCGTATACCAAGCTGCTCTATATGCTGATGGAATCGGCCACGGCGATTCCTGGTCTGTACGACCCGATCACCCAGGTGATCAACCGATTCGACCTGTTCAACCTTTCCGGCACGCCGCTTTCTGCGGTCGGTGAGCAGATTCGAGTGCTCACCGGCGGTGTGGCCCGCACCGTCGCAGTGGATCGTCAGTTGGTCAGATCGGGTTATGTGCAGGTCGTGATCGACGTCCGTGGCACGGGATTCTCACAAGGAGTGTGGACCGGTGCCGGCGAGCGAGAGCAACGAGATGTGGCCGAGGTCAGCCAATGGGCAGCACGCCAACGGTGGTCGACGGGGACGATAGGAGCCACCGGCCTCTCCTACGGAGCGATCAATGCACTTCAAGGTGCAGAGCAGCCGAACTCGGCCATCAAGGCCGTATTCGCAGCAGCGCCCGGCAGTGATGTTCTCCAGGACGTCATCGCACCCGGTGGCGGAATTGCTGTCGGCTTCATTCCGATGTGGGTCGCCGCGGTCAACACCCTCAAGTGGTTACCCGATCTCCAGTCGATCGTGACCGGACAGTTCGATTGGAGGTGGCTTGCCGATCGCGTGTCGAGTCCGATCACCTTCTTCGATACGTTGCTGCGCGCCTTCTTCACCGCGAGCGTCAAGGACATTCCACCCGACGTCAAACGCATCATCGACCCGAATCGTCCCTTCCGGCAGGGGATACTCGGGCATCCGGAACGGATCCGAGTGCCCACGTTCCTGGTCGGCGGGTGGCATGATCTGTTCACCAACTCCGAACCCGACATCGTGGCGGCCATCGGACTGCCACCTGCACAGAAGAAACTCTTGATGGGCGACTGGTACCACTCGACCATCGGCTCCGGCCTCGGTTCCCCCGGCGCACCTCCGCGTCTGGATGTCCTTCAGCGCGCATGGTTCGACAAGTGGCTCAAGGGTATTGACAACGGCATCGACCGATTCAGCCCGGCCACCCTCTACCAGCAGGGCGGTACGTGGACGAGTCCTTCGAGCTATCCGCGACCGGGGATGACCTATGGGCGTCAGTATCTGACCGGCGCCCCGAGCAGGACCGTCGGTATCGTCTCATTCGACGGATCGCTCTCGCCGACGAAACCCGGCCATCGCGCGCATGCGGTCGTATCACCGGGATTGTCCACCGTGTGTTCCCGCGATGCGGCTCAAGGCACCGCCGGCGCGGCGGGCTTCATCGACGGTTGCGCCAAAGACGCCCGGATGTCCGAGGTTGCCGCCGCAACGTTCACGTCACGCCCGGTGACCGCGCCAACTTTGATCTCGGGGCCGGTGAGCCTGCACCTGAACACCCGACTGCAGACCACCGACGGATACTTCACCGCCACCCTGAATGATGTCGCACCGAACGGGCAATCCACCGTCGTGACATCGGGTCAGCTGACCGCATCCTTGCGTGCGATCGATGGTGCGCGATCGACGAGATCCGCGGGTGGTGACTACACCAAACCCGTTCCGTATACGACACTCGCAGACCGCCAACCGATCGTTCCCGGTGATCCGACAGTCCTCGACATCGCCTTGAACCCAACAGATCTCGTCCTACAGCCAGGCCATCGGCTGCGGGTAGACATCTTTGCCGCCAACTTTCCGAAGGGAATGATGATCCCCGCACTTCTCCTCGAATCGCAACTGCGCCCGCAGACCATCGTCATCGATCCCCGTTCACCGAGCTTCATCAATCTTCCGACCAACCGCCCGATCTCGTAACAGGGCTGTACCACTCCGCAGGAAAGGTCAGTGAACTTCGCGACATGGCAAACCGAGCCACCCCACCGCGGCAACGGGCTCCCCACCTCGGCCCCGAGCGTCGACGCCCGTTCGTCCTCGACGCCGCCCTCGAGATCGCCTTGGAACAAGGCCTGCCCGCAGTCAGCATCGCCGAGGTGGCGGCGAGGCTGGGTGCGACGCGTCCCGTGGTGTACGCGTGCTTCCCTGGTCGGGAAGAGTTGCTCGACGCCCTGCTGGATCGCGAGAAGGGTGTCCTCGTGGACGAAACCCTTGCGGCCCTTCATGGTGCACGGGGTGACAATCCTGTGGATGTATTCGCCAACGGATATCGAGCACTGTTGACCGCGGTCGACAATCGTCCGGCGGCTTGGCGTCTCATCTTCGACGCCCACCCGGAGTCCGCGGCCGGTCGACGAGTGGCCGCCGGACGCAAGACTGTATTCGATGCCGCAACGGCGTGGATCGCACCCGCGATGGCGCGTTGGTGGCACACTGAGCAACTCGATCGCAAGCTACCGGCGCTGATCGAGCTGTTCATGGCATCCTGCGACGCGGCCGTCCGGGTTGTTCTGGACGAGTCGAATGAGCTCGACGTCGAGCAAACCGCCGTCCTGTTCGGCACCATGATGGCCCACGGATTCGAAAAGGCTTGAGGAAAATGGCACACAGACGCATCGTGGTAGGGAATCGATGGGTGGCGGCGCCCAATTCACGCTCGTGGCGTCGACGTGTTGGAGCCACGCTGTTATGCGTGGTCGCGAGCCTGCTGGCGGTGATCGCCAATGGGGGAGCGACTGCGATGGCCGCGCCGTCGAACCGCCTCGTCGAGATCACGATTCCGGGACAACCGGGTCAGGTAGCGGATGTGTGGCTGGGGTCAGTCCTCAATGCCGAACACGCAGCCCCTTACCCGGGACCTCCACGAGCCAAAGTTCTACTGCCCAGCGGATACACGCCTGACAAGAAGTATCCGCTTCTGATCCTGCTGGCCGGTGCCAGCAGCGACTACCGGACCTGGTCTGACCCAGAACTGGGCCGGATCAGGACGACCGCCGCCGGTTTCCCCGGCATCATCGTCATGCCGGAGGGAGCGACCGGCTTCTACACCGACTGGTGGAATGGCGGCCGAAGGGGTCAACCGTCCTGGGAGAGTTACTACCTCGACGTGGTCATTCCGGAGATCCTCAAGCGTTATCCCATCCGCGAGGAGCGGCGGTGGCACGCGCTCGCAGGGGTTTCGATGGGTGGCCTAGGGGCTGCCTACCTCGGCGGGCGCCTCCCCGGCTTCTTCGGTTCGATCGCGACGATCTCCGGTCTCACCGACCTCGAACTCGTCCCTGGTATGCCGAATGCGGCCGGCCTGGTCTCTCAAGTCAACGCACGCAAACCATTCGACCTGACCCAGGTCTACGGACCCTTCGAGGGCTTTTATGCGCATGGACACAATCCAGTGCGACTCGCTGCGAATCTGACGAACACGCGCGTGTTCGTCGCGAGCGGAGATGGCACTCCGACCAGTGACGGAGAACCCAACGACAACAACATCGTGAGCGACTACCCCGGTGAAATCGGATTGATACGCCCGGGATTCGAGTCATACACCAGGGCGTTGCGCGCGGCCGGAGTACCGGTTGCAGCTCAATTGCACGCGGGTATCCACGATTTCGCCAACTTCCGGCGCGAATTGCGCGACGCCATCGCCTGGAACTTCTTCGCATCCGTACCGGAGAATCCGAGCACCTGGGTGAACGACACCGTTGCCGCTCGCGGAGAGTTGTGGGGTTTCAGGTATCGGTTCGACACCCACCCGAACCGCATCGTTCGTTTCGTGCGACACCAGAACCAATTGAGGATCTCCGCCGCCGGAAGTTCGGTAACCATTTCCGGCACACATGGCTGTCGCATCCACACGCCGACACCGGCGACGATCGACAGTGCGCAACTGACATGTCGATAGCTCCCGGTTCGATTGATCCCAGGCCCGAGTGTGGGTTTGGCTGCCGGATGGCACCACACATCAGACGTGCGACAGGCTCCTGAGTGGATAGGTCACGTGTTCTGGGATCGCGAGTCCGTCGCCGGTATCGTCGGATACTCTTGGGGCAACACCCGGATCTGCGGCTCGAACGCATCGACCACCGACCCCGTCGCCGGCCGTGAGTACCGCGGCGCGGAGGCTGCGGCCAACGCCGCCCGCGGTCTCCGATCCAAGCGAGTCTGTTTCGCTGATTCGGCGGGGTGCATCAGCAAGGGTGGAAGGAATGTATGACGCAATCGCCGAGATGCTGAATGCCTTTGACGACAGTTTCGTACGGCCGCTTCCTCCTAGCCAACTCGCGGGACCGCTGGTCCAGGTCCTACCGCTTGCAATCTACATCTAGGACGTGTTTGCGGCGCGACAAAATGTTTGGTCGGCTGTCTTGTCTCAGGTCGATGTCACTGAGTCTCAACTAGGGTGTCAAAGTCTCAGATAGCTTGTCATCCGACAGTCACCGGGGGATGTGTCAACCTATCCGTTACGATTCAGGTAAAGCATTACTTTACATAATGTATCTTATCGGCACTTAGGTGAGACGAGTCGAAACAGATGAGAGACTCGTCCCGGTGTGTATCTCAACCGAAACTGCAGGCCACGAAGCATGGATGCTTGCTCGCCCGTCACGGCGACGTGACTCGAGCTGCAGATCAGCGTCGGTTTATATAAACAGATGAGAGATTCTCGCGCACCCTGCTGGCCGTGGTCGGCGTGAATCGTGGTCGACTCCTTTGAGCACACCGGCCCCAGGGGCCTACTCGTCCTACTTCACCACGTGTCGTTTCCGGTTAGTCCCCTGTGCCGCCAAACCATTACATAATTTAGTCACAGTGACGAAATTGGCATGTCCCCAGTGATCGGGGCCGTTTTGGTTTAGAGTCCTGTTGCCCGCGACGGTGGCCAGATACAGTTTGCCCGCCGCGGTCGGGATCTCGGTCATGTCACCGACCCACCGCCGATCCGGGCATTGCGCAGTGAAATCACGACACAGCAGATCCGGGAACTTCGGGGCGGTCTTGTCCTGGCGGGTCAGCCCGTTGCGGCGACGGACCCGCCGCGCTATGAGGCCTTGGCGGCTCATCGAATCAGCGACCGTTTTCTCCGATACCGTCCACCCATCAGCACGCAGATCCGCATGCAGTCGCGGCGACCCATGCAGGCCGCGGGACTTGTCGAAGGCCACCTTCACCGCCCGGTCGACGGTGTCACGACGGTAATCACGCGTGGTGTGCAAACCTGTTGCTGCGCCGGGCAATTGTGCTCGCTGATGCCATTTGTAGAACCACGCCTGGCTGACCTCGAGCAGGCGGCATGTCACCGCGTGTGGCACCCGATAGTTGGTCCTCTGGTCGGCGACGAAGCGTGCCACGCTCACTTCGTCGCCTCCTTGACCCACAGGACCACTGATCGCTTGAGGACATCACGCTCCATGCGTAGCTCCGCGACCTCGTCACGCAACCGTTTGAGCTCGGCGGCATCGTCAGGGGTCATCTCCCCACGGCCCTCACGCTCGGCGCGCGCACGGTTGACCCAGTTGCCCAGCGTGCCCTCGTTGATCCCCATATCTCGCGCGACCTCGGCGATCGGCTTACCTGTCTCTTCGACGATCCGGACCGCCCCATCACGGAACTCCCGGTCGTACTTCTTGCGCCTCTCTGGCATCGTGCTCCTCATTATCGATGCCTCTACGGTTCGGGGGGAACCTCAGTCCTCTAACGCCATGCTCATAGATCTTCCTCTCACTGATGAGCACTGGACTTACACAGACCATCTGACACCCCCTGAGGTGACTTTGAGCGGGTGCCTCGTCTGGGACCGCTATCTTTGGATCGACTATCGCACGCAGCCGGCGGGCACTCTGCGCATCATCCGACGTGGACATCTCGTCCAGCAAAGAATTCTGACCCCGACAAGCCATCACGGCTGGTTCAGTGTCAGCTACTTCGGGCCCGTCATGTACCGGAACGCGGGGCTCATCGACAATGGGTGCGACATCCGATGGAATGCGCTGGCCGTGGACCTCGACTGCGCTCCAGCGCAGCGAGGTCAGTGACGGACGCTATTGGCGCCCTCGCATAGTGGGCGGAGGCGCCGGCATCGGGGTCGGCAGTGAGGATGTGCAGATCCGTCTGGGCGAGGAGTCGAGCGATCTTGTCCGCGCCTGCACCGATCCGGGCCAGCAGGCATCAGAGGCGATGTACCAGGCGTGATCAGCCGGCCACACGAGGGCCCGCGACGACTCCGGTCGGGTACCGTCGGCAGATATGAGCGGTGCTACATCCCTTGCCGACTGCGCGACCAGCACCAACGCGTGCGAGAACAAGTTTGCTGGTCTCGGAACGGAACTCGTGTTGAGCGGTCTCGGCCTCGGCCTCGTCGCGGTCTGGCTAGTGATGTGGCCGATCGCGCTCTGGTCGGTCATCGCTGAACCAACGGGACGAAGCCGAGGACTCGCCTGGGCCCTGGTTGTGTCGGCTGTCCCCTTCGCCGGCGCCATCGCCTTCTGGACACGCAACCGGTGGATGCCGCACCACGAGAGCGTCCCCGCACGCTAGACGCCCTCAACACACACAACACACAAGCAGCGATAGGTCCCGAAACCACCACTGGTTCTCGGGACCTATCGCTGCTATATGTCGGTCAACAGCGGCGGAGATCTGGACTGGACGATCCTGACCAGAGGACAGTCCGGCACCGATCACTGGTACGCACTCGGCTGGTACTCGATATCCGCGACCACGGCGGTCATCGCCCGGCCTGGTCCACGCCAGCTGTCGCGCCACCATCCTCGGCTCAAACCGCGCACCGAAGGCGCGCCCCCACAGCGACACCCCGGCCGGGCCAAACGCAATACGGCCGACCACATCCGGGATCATCCGCGCAACCCACTACGTCCCTTCCGAGTAGATGTAGATCTGATGTGGATCATCGCCTACAGGTACGGCTATGGCCTGGCGGCCGGCTGCAAGGCGGTCGCCCGCGCCTAATCCGTCGTTGCGAATCACCATCAGCGACGTTGCACCCTCGCAGTGCAGACCCATCGCTGACACCAGCGAATATCTGGATAGTTCACTGCCGCACGTCGCCCGCAGGACCGGACCGAACTCACGATCGGAGTTCATCTCGGCCAACGCGCGCAGATCCACTTTCTCCGCCTGATCGTATCGGAGGAAGTAGGCCGACTTCCCCGAGAATGAGGGTGGCACGGAGTATCCCGCAGTAAACCGATACTGCGGGGGGAGAGCGATTCTGGTCGCCGACAAGGCATCGTCGGCCTGGGTCACGTCCAGGGGGCGCGCAGACAGGTCTGACTCAGCCGGGACGACGTCGACGTCACAACTGGTCAAGGCAAACATCCACGCGACAGCGGTGACGCACAGTACGTGTGAAAGTCGAAGTCCCGTCACCGACTCACTGTACTGCTGCGTTCACCAGCTTCCTCTTATGTGCATCTTCAGGCTCGGCATTCAACACCTGGTTCCAGGTCTTAGGAAGGCAGCGTAGAGAGGCAGAGGAGTCCCGGGGGCAGTCCCATATTCGGCCCCGTCCTCCTCACGCTCGCGGGCCCTGGCGATCCGTCACCGCACGAACGCTGAACTGGGAGGGCCCAGTCCCGGGACGTTGCGCCGATAATGACCGGTTACGTCTCGGAATCTCACCGCCTGCCGTTGATGACGTCGGCGTCGAATTGTAGTGAGTCGTCGGGACGTACCAGGAACGCTTCGAGAAGGTCGTTGGAGACGATGGCGGTGGCGGTCTCGTCGCTGCATGCGACAAGCGTGGAATCGAAGTCGATCTCCGAGCCCACACACCACGCACGATCGTCCGGCCAGACAAGGTTGGCCCATAGAGTTGGCCCGTAGTCGTCGAGCAGTGCCGGAATCATGTCAGCCTCGGTGAGCGCACCCCGCATCAGGACGTAGTCGCGACCAGGATGTCGCAGACGTGGCCCCGCGGCCAGGCGCGCCGCCATTGCCGTGGGCTCCACGTGCTCGGTGTGCGAATAGCCGTGCTTGCCGAGGGTGAACAGTTTACTGCCGTTGGGATTCAGGCTGGCATACCCGGCCCACACACCGAAGATCACCTCGTCGGGTGTCTGCGTATGTGCTCCCAGGATCTCCAGGAGCGTGCCTCGATCCGGCTCGCTCAAGGCACCATCTTCCGGAGGATAGCCGCCCCACAATTCGCTCACAGGATCGTGCGGAATCTCAGCGTCGACGAGCCGCCACCACTGCACTAGCGGATGCACAGATCTGCCGGTCACCGCGGCCACATCACGCCACCGCCACGCGCGCTCCTCGACGTCTGATGCCGGATGTAGCACCCGGACGTAGGCGTCAAAACCGGCTGGAACGACACCTGTCACTGATCCCCATCGCCCCGTGAGCCGTTGAGTGATCCACTGCCCCACCGAAACATCGGCCACCGCATCCATCACCACATCGTGGCAGAAGATCCCGGCGTTCTGGCTGAGCAATACTGTAAGCCGGACTCACCGTAAGCTGAATCGATGACGTCCACCTCCACCGCAACGCGTGCAGCCAGGATCCAGGTGGTCACCGCCGTTATCGTCGGCTTCGTCGTTGGAATAGTCACCGTGGTCCCGCTTGCCCATCTGGCGCGGAGTTGGCTGGGATTACCGGAACCCACCGCCGCACCCCTGGATGCACCGGTGGACAGGCCGCTTATCGCCACGTACTGGGTTCCGTGGTTGCTGGCGTGGGCGGCGCTACTCGCTCTCGGGATCGCGTTCATGATCCCGGTACGCACCCGCCGGGCTGGCCGAGCGTACTCGCTCGCGGTTGGAGCAACGGCCGGCGTGATCGCCCTACTCGGGGCGTTGATCAATTGGGGTCTGGGATAGGCCCCGTCGATCAGGCCGTTCGCGCGACTCGTCCTACTTCGACACGTCACACGTCCAGATAATCACAACCTCTGGAGGACAAGGGAACTCATCCCGTTGCTGAAGTCGCGTGGGATCAACCTGTCGAATGCCCAGGCATCGTGACGTCGCCACCCGGTATATCCGCTGCACCACCTGCGGCAGATGCACTCGATGGAGTCGGTCTCACAGGGAACTTTCCTTCGAAGCAAACACGCTGTCACCGTCACGATCGAATTCCTGAACTGGCTCACCGCCCGCGAGGTCTCGATCAGCGACCTGTCCCAGATGGATCTGGATGCATGGCAACGTTGGGTTACTCCCCCGCCACCATCGAGCGCCGCGCAGTGGCCTCAGCGGCGATATACGCCCAGTATGTCGCCGATATCTGAATAATGACTCGCTCCGAAGGCTCGCCAGTCAGCTAGGGACCTGCGGAAACGTGATCACTTCCGGAGCTCTCGCAGAACTCTCACAGATTTGCATTTATGAGAACGGCCGCGCGCGACAGCCGCAGCGCGAAGATGCCCGGCTCGACTGAGCTCATGCAGAGTCGGCGCCGCGGCGCAGCGTGAACCAGAAAGTCGGGACCGGGTTCGTGCCGGGTGTCACGTCGTCCAGCTGCCACCCAGCGAACCTGGCGCTGAGTTCGTCGGCAGTGACGCCGGACCACGAGTCGCCTAACGCTCCGGGCCCGTACCCGAACATCAGCAATCGCGCACCGGGGGCGGCACGCTTGGTGAGGCCGGCTGCGTAGGCGTCGCGGCGGTGCGGTGGAATCCCGCAGTAGCAGCTCAGGTCGAAGAACAGGTCGTACGGACCGGGCACGCCCACCTCGTCGAGACGGGTGGCGTCCCCGCACAGCACCGTGACGTCGGCTCCTGCGGCGTGGGTCTTCTCCCGAGCCTGCTGTACCGCGCGGTCGACCAGGTCGACGGCCGCCACTCGCCAGCCGTGCCGGGCCAGGTACACCGCGTTGGTCCCGGTGCCGCAGCCGAGTTCGAGGACCTGGCCCGGCATCAGCGCATCGGGTCCCTCTATCAGGGCCACCAGCTCGGGCGGCGTGATGCCGCTGTCCCACGGCGGCTTGCCGTCCCGGTAGAAGTCCTCCAACACGCGGCGCACAAAACCCTCTTGCTCGAGCTCCACAGCCGTCCAAGTCTCACTCATCGCTGCCTCTCCAAGAAATTAGAGTTAATCTCTAGTGACTGACTCTAGATATAGACTTCCGGCATGGATGCGGTCAAGGGATCCGACGGACAGAACGTCAAGCGCCCCGACAAGCGGGCCGAGCGCTCGCGGCGTACCCGCGAGAAGATCGTTGTGGCGGCGCGGGAGCTGTTTGTCGCGCAGGGGTACGGTGCGACAAGCCTTCAGGAGGTGGCGGATCGCGCGGGTGTGGCCGTCCAGACCGTGTACTTCGTGTTCCGAAACAAGCGTGCGCTGTTCAAGGACGTCGTCGACACGACCATCGCGGGCGACGTCGAACCGGTCGCCACGATGGACCGCGGCTGGTTCCGCGCCGCGTGCGCCGAGCCCACCGCGGCCGGGCAACTGCGCACCCACGTACGGGGTGTACGCGACATCCTCGGCCGGGTCGCCCCGATCATGCCGTTGATCGCGGCCGCAGCCGCCACGGACCCGGAGATCGCCGCGCAATGGCCCGCCGGCCCCGACCCGCGCTATACCGTCCAGCACGCCGTAGCGAAGGCGCTGACCTCCAAGCCTGACGCCCGCCCCGACGTCGATACCGCCCGTGCCGCCGACCTGCTGTACGGGCTGCTCAGTCCGGAGCTGTACCTGATCTTCGTCCGCGACCGGGGCTGGTCCCCCGACGCCTGGGAGGAGTGGGCATGTGTGGCCCTGACTACCCACCTCTGCATAGCCCACGAGTAGGCGATCGACGCAGTAGGGACTGCTGCACCTGCCACGAGCATTGTGAGTCAGAAGAACTTCCTCAGTAGCAATCGTCGCCAGTGTGGATCTTGTTGTCTTCCTTGGCGCCGTCCCGGGCGAGGAACGCCTCGGCGAGGTGTCAGAGTCCACAGCCCAGTGCGATTCCAGCGACGCTCTTGAAGTCACGGACACCAAGGGGCGCGGCATGAGCGACGGACGATCAGGGCGGTCGATCACTGTTTGATCTGCGCGGTAAAAGTAAGTTTTAACTCACATTTAGGAGTGGGTTCCGTCCTGATCGAGCGGGAACAGCCTATGCTCCGGTTCTGGGCATTAACGCCGGTGCCCTACCCCATCCCGCACGACGGCCCCGTCGGCCGCATGCTCGACGCCGTCGGTCGTTCCCCGGTGCGCGCCCCGCACCTGCACTTCATGGTCGCCGCCGACGGCCTGCGGACCCTGGTGACCCACATCTTCGTCAACGGCGACCCGCAGATCGAGATCGGCGACAGCGTCTTCGGCGTCAAAGACACCCTCATCAAAAAGTTCGCGAGGCAGGCACCCGGCACACCGACACCGGACGGTCGCGATCTCGGCGACAGCGCCTGGGCGCGAGCGTGTTTCGACATCATCCTCGCACCCGCAGGAGTCTGACGGGCACATCGTCGACCACCCCTTCGGTCGGATCAGGACACTACATGACAGTCTCTGTTCCCCGCTCGACCGGAATAGACCTCACCAACGAGTAAGACTTCCGGGCGCACCGGGGAGGCAAGCTGGAACTGACCGCGCCACTCGGCGACAGGAGTGACCTGTCCATCGCATACCCCCCGGCGTTGTCGAAGTCAGTCGCGCAATCCATCGCGATCTCAACGTCGCAGACACCCACACGTAAGCTTCGAGGCTGTCGCCGTCGTCAGCTACGGAACCGCCGTGCTCGGGTTGGGAACATCGGCGCGTCGCTGCCAGTGATGGAAGGAAAATCGACACTGTTCAGGAGATTCGCCGCGCTGAACTCGATTCGCCTGGTCCTGGGAGCCACCAAAGCTCGACGAGACCGTCGTGCGGTTGCGCTCGAGCTTCGAGGCGGTCAACCTGTCGAGCACACCCTGTCCTCTGCCAAACCGTGGGGAACACATCACCTGGACCGACTATCGGGAATCTGCCAGCGTGACCACCCTCCACTACTCGGGGAAACCTCAAATCCCCACGGCAACTGGGTCGCAACGCAAAGCAAGCCGGGACCACCTACCAGTGTGGTCCCGGCTCGTTCTGGCAGATCGAATTATAGCTAGTGAGCGTCCTGGTCAGCTTTGGTGAGGATCACGTACTGCGCCGAAATCTGCTGGTAGGCGTCCTCTTTTTGCTTGGCGCTGACTTCGCCGACGTAGCGGCCCTTTTGTACAAAGCAATTGTAATTCGTGTCGTTGATGCCTTCAATGCCCTGACTCATGGTCTGACACTTGGCGATTGGCAACGCCTGCGGGGCGGGGACATCCGCCCACCCCGTCGACTTGTTGTCGGCGGTGAAGGTGTCGACGATCCTCTTCGCCCCGGCACTGTCATCGGCCCGGTACACGTTGGACCGTTCCACGGCATTGGCGGTGGAGCCGACCTCGGAAAGAACCTTGAAGGTGGACTCAGGGTTCGGCCAGAACTGGGCGAGCCCGCGGGGACCATAGACAGCGTGGACGAGGCCCGACGGAAGCGAAGTTGTGCCGTTCTTCATCTCGTCGTCACTGTAGGGCAGCGCATAGATCAGGACGTGGTTCTGGTCGGTGATGGACGGTTCGCGAGTGATGCCCTTCTCTTTGGCTTCATCGGTGGTCAGCAAGCGTGGGAACTGATCGATGAGCTTGGCCTGCAGTTTGACGGCCTTATTGATTGTGGGGTCGAGGAGATTCTCCTGGGCGGGAGTGACCTCATACCACTGGTAGAGCACGTAGACGCCGTGCGGGGTGAATGCGGCGATCTGCTTGTTGCCGTTGGCGTCGGTCTTGACGACCTTGGTGCCGTCCAGGCCAGGTGCGTTGGTGGTGGACGACTCGTTGTTGGCGGCCGTCGCCTGCGCCATCTGCTGGGCCGCGGTCGTGGCGTCGGCGCGAGTCAGGTACCGCACGACCATGTTCTGCAGCGACCGCGGATTCCCGTTGCGCTTGTTCTCCGACGTGGTGGCGGAGGTGACGAAGCCACTGATGATCGCATCGTTGCCGGGAACGTGGGCGGCCTTCTCGTTGAGGACTGCAGACATGTTATTCGGTCCGCCGACGACCTCGACCGGCATCTGCGAGACCGTCATATCTGGGTCGACCTCGAACGGCACCACCATGAACTGCGTCATCCGTTGTCCCTCCCACTGGATGATGTTGTCGTCGGTGGTCTTGCCGAACGCCGCACGCGGCTCGGTCGGATATTTGCCCGTGTTCAGTGCCGACACGTCAATCGACGGGTCCGATGCCTGGCTTGACGCGGCGGCGGACTGATCGCCGCCCGAATCTGTATCGGTCGAACACGCCGCAAGGACGGCGACAGCGACTGCAACCCATATCCAGCGCACCGCTGGCTGCCAAATCTTCATTTCTGTTCGATTCCCCTCTATCGATCGCTGCGCCATCCCGGCGCGCCACGGACTCAACGCCAACCCCAAAAATCAAATGCAGTGTAGTGCAGGACCTGGGCCTCCGACGATCGGACCTGCTGGAGGACGGAGCATAAACACACACCGAGTTCTCTAAGACTGACGACGACAAGCCGTGGCGGGCGCCCCGCTCACCGGCGTCCTCGCAGGCGTTGCGGGCCTGTTCACGGCCAGAAGACACTCGCCACCAGCGGCGGTGCCGGTGGCGAAGGTGTGGTGTAACCCAGCAGATATCCGCAGACGTGCGTCGGGGGACGACAGAATTTGTGCGCGCGGCTCCGATCGGGTGGGAACATTCCGCACACCGGGCTGCATCAGACTCCCGACACGCTCACACACCGAGTTGAAAGGCCCACGCAATGTCCGGCAACCCCACCCCCGACACCGCCGCCACCCCGGATCAGCCGATCATCAGCCCCGATGCCCCCTACGATCCGACCGCCCAGCATCCGGCCGCCGCTGACACCGCCGCCCCGACCGCGGCGTCGGCACCGGCTCCCGCGGCCCCCAGCGACGATGCGAGCACCCCGGCACCTACGGCATCCGGGGGCGATCAGGGCGGCAGCGTGGAGCACACCACCGACTCCGCCGGCCATGACGTCGAGGTGCATTACGACGACGCGGGCAACGTGACCCTCGTGGCGGCCGACACCGACGGCGACGGCACCGTCGACACAGTCGCCGCGCCGGGCTCTGACGGTGAGGTGCTGGTGGCCTCCGACGTCGACGCGGACGGCCAGGCCGACCAGATCGTGCACCTCAACGCCGGCGGCGACATCACCCAGGTCGACTCCCTCGAGGACGGGCACCTGGTCGCCCAAACCCTCGACACCAACGCCGACGGCCGCGCGGACACCGTGCTGAGCGACACCGACCGTGACGGCAGCCCCGACACCCTGTCGGTCGACACCAACGCCGACGGCAGCATCGACGCGGTAGGCACCGACACCGACGGCGACGGACAGCTCGACACCTACGCCGTCGACACCGATTTCGACGGTCACACCGATCTGGTCGGCACCGACACCGACGGCGACGGACAGCTCGACTCCTACAGCGACGGCCCCGACGACAGCTACGACCACGAGCCGCCCGCACCGCACGACGACGTCGACAGCGGCCACGACCACGACGTCCTCGCCTGAACTCCCCCACCCTCTGACACACCTACTGCCCCCACACATCGACCAGGATGTGCGGGGGCAGTAAGCATTCGGTGCGTCTGGTGCGCGACGATAACAGTTCCAACCCCTCAGCTGTGAATACTGAGCAAGCTTGTGGGCGGCCGCCAGGGTGTCCCATACAGTGGCGACTCGCACCAAAGGCTCGCCAGTCACCCCGGACGGCTCGCCGCACGGAAGGTGCGCACAAGGGGTCTTCGCCGCCATCGATCTTTTGGGCATCGGGTAGTACGTCTTGATCTGAAGCTCCCCAAAAGGGTTATCGAGTGCAATATTGTTGCCGGTAGTGCCCACGAGGACGACGCTGCCAACGGCGCGTGAAGAAACACGATCGACGGCGCCGAGATCCCCAATGCTGCTGCTGGTTTCAGAGATGGTGTTCCACGTACAGTTCCGGCGACCGAAGGGAAAGTCATGGATGTTGTCAGTGAGATCAGTGAGCTGGTCATCCGGGAGCGTCAGACACGTGTGCGGCGTCTCGCCGAGGAAAACCGCGCGTGTTACACGCAGGATGCAACAATAGAGACGAGTTGGATGAACGGTAGCCCACAGACCTTCGACCAAGGCGACAACGACCCCTATATCGACTTCGGTCCGCTGCTCAACCGGTGTGGACCGCCCGCGGTCAATTACCACGGATCAAGGGGCGTTGTCGAGTACCCATCCGCAACCATCGTCTGGATGCCGGTGAACGGGGTTGAGGCCATACTCACGTCGTACATGCGCTTGATCTATCGTGTTGAGCGGCGCGCCGGGGTGTGGCTCATCAGCGAGATGCACGCGGTCAACGAGTCCGACACTTTGGAACCCGCCGTGCCGGGGACTGACCTCAGCGTCGACCCGGAGGCGCTCAAGGGTCTGCGACACTCGTACCGCTTCCTCGCGCATACGCGAGCGCTTGTCGGCACCGAGGTGAGTCAGGACCTGCTCGGTATCGACCGACCCGAGAATGTCGACGCACTGTACGCGGCTGCCAACGAGTGGATGCGCTCCTGAGGTGATTGCGCCCCAGGGCGAAGTCGGTCCAGGTGGTGATGTGGTCAGTGGTTGCCGGCGGCGCTCAATCGGATAGGACGGCCCGGCGGACTCATCGTCGCTGTCATCGCGATCGCGATCAGGCATAGCACTTCAGGGCCGGAGCCTGCGGACCCAGACTTTCCCAGTTTGCTCGTCCCACTTCAACACGCGAGATCGGCCGGTTGCGGCGGCAAACCGCCTGGATAAATATCCGCCGGCTTCGCCGAAATCCTCGGCGAAGCCGCCTGGCCGACGCTGTCCAGGTGCAACGAAAGGATCGAAGCCCCATGACAATTGACGTCTGGATGCAACACCCCACCGTGCGCTTCTCCCAACACGACATGTTCGATTCGCTGCGCCGCTGGACCGGTCAGCAAGCCCTCACCGACGAACTGCCGATCGACTTCACCCTCGCCGCAATGGATCAGGCCGGCGTGGATTTCGGGTTACTCAGCGCCTGGCACGCGCCCCGTGAGGGTGCGCTGATCTCCAACGACGAGGTCGCCTCCTGGGTGGCTGCGCACCCAGATCGGTTCGCCGGCTTGGCCGCTGTCGATCTGGCCACACCGATGCCCGCGGTACGCGAATTACGTCGAGCGGTCACCGAACTCGGATTCAAAGGGTTGCGCGTGGTGCCGTGGTTGTGGGAAGTGGAGCCCACCGATCGGCGCTACTACCCGCTGTATGCGGCCTGTGTCGAGCTCGGTGTCCCGTTCTGCACCCAGGTCGGACACACCGGGCCGCTGCGGCCGTCGGAAACCGGCCGCCCGATCCCGTATATCGATCAGGTCGCCCTGGACTTCCCCGAATTGGTCATCGTTGCCGGGCACATCGGTTACCCCTGGACCGAGGAGATGATTGCGGTGGCCCGCAAACACCAGAACGTCTACATCGACACCTCCGCCTACACCAGCCGCCGAATTCCCACTGAGCTGGTCTCCTATATGAAGACCCGATCAGGCAGTCGCAAGGTCCTGTTCGGCACCAACTACCCCATGATTACCCACTCGGCCGCCCTGGACGGCCTCGACGAACTCGGCCTCGACGAGGCCACCCGCCGGCTCTACTTGCACGACAACGCCGTCCGCGTTTTCGCGCTCGCGTAATCGGGTCGGGCACGCGACTTCGCCCTGTCGACGGACAACGCGCCCGATCGAACCCGAGCGAATGTTCGCAGATTTTCCTCGCCAGCCGAGGCGGCATGCCTGCTTTTCGACACGGCAGTCCTGCAGAACTGACCAGGGTTGTGCGACTGTCCCTAGACGGCGTCGAGTTCGACGCCGATCGAAGCCACGAGGGGAGTTGTCGCGCCGAAGGATCCGTCGGGTTCAGGTCAGCGACTCTGATCAGTCGACTTGGCGGAGAGCTGAGCACCAAGCCACTTCCTGAAGGTGCTCGCATTCCAGCGGGATCCGCCATCGAATCCGAGTGACGATCCACCGCAAACAACAGGTACTGCAGTGCCCCAGAGAGTTGAAGTACATGCGCGCGGAACAGTGCGCTCGACGCTCAACTTGCAGACTGTGGGTCATCATCCGCCGCCCATTCAGTCGCAGGGCCGGTGTCCGTGAATGTGGGCCCAGCCGAACCATTTGTCTGGCAGGGTCGTCGTGATGACGATAGAACGATTCGAGGTCGCCCGCCAGATCGCCGCACCACCCTCTGCAGTGTTCGACATCCTCACCCGCCCTGACGGGCACGTCGAGATCGACAGTTCGGGAATGTTGCAGTCGGCCGACGGCGAGCAGGTCCGCGCCGTCGGCGACACCTTCGTCGTCCATATGGACCGCGAGTCACTCAACGACCTGCCGATGGGCAAGTACGACGTCACTGTCATCATCACCGCGTACGAACAGGACTCGGTGATCGAGTGGACGATCTCGGGTCAAATACAACCCCCGATCAAACACCTGTATGGCTACCGATTGCAGCCGAACGAAGCCGGAACCGAAGTCACTTCTTACTATGACTGGAGCCAGATCGAGGGTCGTTACCGCGAGATGGATATCTTTCCCATAATCCCCGAGGCGGCTTTGCGTGCGACGCTCGGTATTCTTGCAAGGACCGTCGAGCGCCCTTTGAAGTGACGGCCCGTCGTGCTCGCGGCGTCACTGGGCGGATGGCTCAGAAGGTCGGCGATCTAGGCGCGACAAGTTGCAGCACTGCCCTGTGGTGGGTGTGCAGGACGCAAGCTTCCGTTGAGCACCAATTCCATCGCCGGAGACCGGCAATTCTCCGAAAATCACCTGATCCGTCCAAACGAGCCAGGAATCCGAATTTCAGAATCACTTCCAGTGAATGTGATCTGTGTTATATCTCGATTCGTGAACTTGCGCGCATCTGCATTGACTCTCGGGGCTTCGATTCTCACAGCCGCCGCCATCGCTCTGTCGGTACCGGCCGGTTCGGTGTCCGCGGCGCCACGAGTGCCCGGGCCGACGCTCGACTACGTGAATCTCGGAGACAGCTATTCAGCCGGCTCCGGTGTTGTGCCCACTGCACCGGGCACACTCCCGCAGTGCGCCCAGTCGAGCATCAACTACGCGCATCTCGTTGCCGGCCGGACGGGCGCGCGACTGACCGACGTGAGTTGCGGCGGCGCAAAGACCAACGACTTCTTTGGGTCGCAGTACCCCGGCCTCCGCCCGCAACTCGATGCCCTGAGCCTCCGAACACGGCTGGTCACCTTCATGATCGGCGGCAACGATGGCGACGTGTTCGGTTCGACTGTCGCCAAATGTGTTGCCGCAGCCGCTACTACGGCCGGCCAAGGATCGCCGTGCCGCGCCATGTACGGAGATTCAATCGCCTCCGAGGTCCGTCGGCAGACATTCCCCAAGCTGTTCCGTGCCTTCACCGCGGTCCGGTCCCGGGCTCCCCTGGCCCGAACGGCCGTCGTCGCCTATCCGTGGATTCTGCCCAACAAGGTGCAGCAGTGCGCCGGATTCCCCATCGCACCCGGCGACATTCCGTACATGCACGGAATCCAGGCAACCCTCAACGACGCCATCCGGCGGGCCGCGTTCTTGACCGGGATCAAGTATGTCGACGCCGCTACCGCATCGGTCGGCCACGACAGCTGTAAGCCGCAGGGTGTGCGCTGGATTGAGCCCCTGATCACCGATGTCCAGACGGTCCCCGTTCATCCCAACGCTCTCGGCGAGCGGCAGATGGCAGAGGTGACCCTGCGGGCGCTGCGGCTGTAGTCCGAGCGCTGAGTTCGGTGCGGGCGGAGTACCCCGCGGGGCGCGATTCCTACCCAGCGCGGTATAGCCGAGCGGCCGGTCGGGATCAGAATCCTGTCGCGCTCCATGGTGCGTACGCCCAGCCCACGAGGTGCCAGTTCCCCAGATTCGCTGACGGCAGGATCTGGTTGTTGGTGCCGTCACCCCAACCAGGCCCGAAGCCCTGTACACCGCCGCTCATGTACTGGCCGTTGCCCATGGAGATGTCCACGTGATCGCCGTCCTCACCTTTTGAGAACACCAGCGCCCCCAGTGGAGCGGGGAGCCGGCTGTGCCCCTCCCCGCGCGCAGCGAGGCGGTGATAGAAGGCCATCGCACCATCGTGTGGTATCCCGTTGGCGGTGGTCCGGCCATACGCGGCGTCCACGAAATCTTCGCACCCATAGCGACCGAAGGTGTTGGTGTGAAGCATCGTGGAGCCTCGCGCGACGGCGACCGCACCATTCGCGATCTTGACCGCGTCTGGTGGGCCGGCAGCATGTGCGGGCGCTGCGACCACGCAGGCGAGCGCGCTGACCGATCCGAGTACCGACAACAGTCGCTTCATTCTTTCCCCTACATGGTGGATGGACGTATTCCAATAGTGCCAGGCGGAATGCGGAGCGGATGCGACTCCGGGCAGTCGCTTCGGTAGCCGCGAACGATGCCGCCGCGCGACATCGCGATCAGCTGTCTCGTCCCTGACCCTCGAGATGAGCCAGTGCTGCTCGTGCGGTTTCGAGTTCGTGGCTGAGTTCGTCGATCCGTTTCTGGGCCGCGACCCGTGCCGACTCGATCACTCCGTCCACCGCTGTGATCGCGGTGTCGTCACCGAGTTCGCGCATCGCCCTGGCCACCCTGTCCGAGGCCACCTCGGTGGGCCTGCCTTGCCTCTTGCTGCCGTGTGAGACCGATATCGTCCACGTGCCCTCGCCGGCTGACGTGATGGTGACGCCAACTGCTGCGGCCGGCGCTCTCGTACGTCGCGGCGCCTTCGCCGGGACGGGCTTCGGTTCCGCAGTCCCCGTCTCTGCAGGCACCGACTTCGGCTGCTTCGCAATGGATCTGGATGCATTCGAGGTGGCCACAGGTAACGGATTCGCCTTCGGCGGTGGTCGACGCGAGGGCGTGACGGGAGTGGCTGCCACACGAGTCTTCTGCAGTTCGTCCGCCTCGAACGGCAACTGATCGTCGACGCCCTTCGGGCTGACCGTCAGCGTGGAGCCGTCGATGGTCATCACGCGTGCCGACGTCCCGGCGTCGAGGTTCAGCGACGGCATCGGATCACGTAGGTAAACAGTGACCCGCTTTCCCGCGGCGAGTCCTGCGGACAGAGATTCCAGGTCATCGGGAGTCAGTCCTGTCGTTTTGCGCGACTTCACGCTGACCATGTTCGCACAGATGTGCGAGTCGACGAAGAGCGGTCGCGAATCTGTGTGTTGACACTGCTCACATCCCGGCTTTGCCGTCATGCGAGCAGTGTCAACACGTGAGTGCCGAGGAGATCGCATGAACGCACCCGCCATTCCCGCCACCATGAACGCGATCGTCGTCGACGACGACAAGAACCTTCTCCTCGACGAGGTGCCCACACCCGTCCCAGCTTCTGGCGAGGTGCTCGTCCAGGTCGCGGCGGCGGGTGTCAACTGTGCCGCCCTGATGCAACGGCGGGGCTTGTATCCGCCGCCACCCGGCATCACCGACATCATGGGCATGGAGGTGTCGGGCACGATCGTCACGCTCGGCAACGAAGTCGACGGTCTCGCACTGGGCCAACCGGTCTGCGTGTTGATCGCAGGCGGCGGTTATGCCACGTACGTCGTTGTCCCGGCTGATCAACTGCTCCCGGTGCCGGCCGGTCTCTCGCTGGTCGAGGCGGCGCCTTGCCCGAGGTCGCCAGCACGGTCTGGTCCGCCGGCCTACGAGCAGGCGAGACACTGCTCGTGCATGGCGGCGGCAGGGGCAACGGTACACATGCCATCCAGGTCGGTAAGGCACTCGGCGCGAAGGTCGATGTGACTGTTGGCTCCGAGGAGAAGTGGCAACGCTGCCGGGATCTGGGTGCCGACATCGTCATCAACTACCGGGATCAGGACTTTGCGACCGAACTCGCCGACAGGCCGAAGTGATCCTGGACATCATGGGCGGTAGCTACCTCTCCAGTAACGTTGACGCGCTCGCCGTGTGCGGCCGACTGGTGATCATCGGTATGCAGGGCGGGTTTACCGGCGAGGTCAATTGCCGCTCGTCGAACAGGGTCTGATCCGCTCGGTCATCTCGGCAACCCTGCCGCTCGCGGACGCCGAACGCGGCCACGCAATGCTCGACTCCCCCGCCTCGGTGGGCAAGGTCCTGCTGATTCCCGCAGAACCATCGACAAGTGCGGCCACTGCGCCATGACATCCGACACCCGTTACCACCATGGCGATCTGCCCAGTGCACTCATACGGGCTGCTGTCGAGTTGCTCGAAACGGATGGTGCACAGGCATTGTCGCTGCGCGCTGCCGCACGTCGTGCCGGAGTGTCCACCGCGGCACCCTACCGCCACTTCCCTGACCGCAACGCCTTGTTGTCAGCCGTTGCAGCCGTGGGCTACACCGAACTCGCGCAGGACTTGAACAAGGCCAACCCGGCACCCATCACATCTGCGGATCTGGCCGCGGTTGCGATTGCGTACGTGAACTTCGCCCTGCGCCGACCGGGTCTCTTCCGGGTGATGTTCACCGAAGGATGTGGCACCGCCAGCCCCGACCGCGTCACTGCCGTCGCGGCAGTTCACGATTACCTGGGTTCGATCGTCGAGCAGGCCTTAGCCGACGCGGCGTCGGAGCCGATGGCTACCGCGGTCTGGGCACTCGTTCACGGCCTGGCTTTCCTCCACCTCGACGGCAAGCTCGACATGTCGTCCGATGCGGCAGTGGCCGAACGGGTTTCCTCGTCGGTCTACGCCATTCTCGGATACTCACCCAAGCCTGATTGACGATCACCGACGTGACTACACGCATTCTGAACGTCGACAGCCCAACGGGCGTAACCATTTCCATGGAACCCGTACTGCCCAAACCTCCCAATTGCGACAAGACCGGCAAGGTGTGGCGAGTAGATCCGGCGCGAATGGCATTGTTGGAGAAGCCCTCTCCCCGACCGAAGTCGACCTCGTCGCTTACGGCGCCATCCACTCGACAGGGTGTACACGCCCGACGACGCCGAAGCAGAGATCAATAAGCGCGGCGTCGGGCTCTCAGATTCGCGTGGTATCACTCTTATGGTACGACCGCCCAGTGCCGGCTTGGTACAGACCACCTCACGCACGTGAATGGCGACGCACACGGAACAACCAGTGAGGAACGACCATGGCCCGGATCTCCCGACGACTCCGTCGCACCGCTACCGCCGCTATGGCGCTGTCGATCGGCATCAGCGCGGGCCCGCTTGCCGGAACCGCGATGGCAGCACCCCTGCCCACTCTGCCCATCGGGGCGCCGAAGTACACCGTTGATGTGAACGCGGGCGCCACGCCCGGCTACATCTACTACAGCAGCGGCATCAGCGCAGCGGCGCTTGTGCCCGGCGTCGGCAAAGCGGCCTCGGGAATCCCGGCGGCCAAATCGGCCAACATCGTCGTCGACAAGTCCGGGCGAGAGGTCTGGCGCTACGACCCGCCTGCGGGTCAGGACGTCTCCAATTTCCGCACCCAGACCTACCATGGCAAACGGGTGCTGACCTGGTGGCAGGGCGAAACGGTCGGCGGACATGGCTCGGGTGCCGACTACATCGCCGACGAGCACGGTCATGTCATCGAAAAGCTCGATGCCGGTGGCGCTCCCACCGATGTGCACGAATTCCGGCTGACCCCCGATGGCCGCGCGCTGGTCACCTCCTACCACGAGGTCGACGCCGATCTGACCGCGATCGGTGGCCCGAAGACCGCCAAGATGTACGACGCTGTCGCCTCGGTCGTCGACGTGGCCACCAAGCGTGTGCTGATGCGTTGGAGCGCTGCCCAGCATGTGCCGCTGACGGACTCGACGGTCACCGGCAAGACCCCTGGTAGCGACGCCTACGACCCCTACCACATCAACTCGATCGCCCTCGATCCCGACGGGGACCTGGTGATCTCGATGCGGGACACGTCCACGGTCTACGACGTCGACGTCCGGAGCGGCGCGATCAAGTGGCGACTCGGCGGTAAGCACTCGACCTTCACACTGGGACGCGGCGTGCAGTTCGCCTTCCAGCACGACGCCGAGTTCGCAGGCCCGAACACCATTCGGCTGTTCAACAACAACTCGAGCGGTTTCGAGACCGACGGCCTGTCGAGTGTGCAGTGGATCCACCTCAACCACGCGACCCACCAGGCCACCCTGGTGCGCAACCAGACCCACCCCGACAACCTGGTGGCTTTCGCGATGGGAGACGCTCAGCCGATTCCGAACGGGAACACTCTCGTCGGCTGGGGAATGGCGCCACATATCTCCGAGTTCACGCCGTCCGGCAAAATGGTCTATGACGCCCGTCTGCCATTCGGTACCTATCGGGCGTATCCCGCGACTTGGGCACCGACGCGCTGATACGCGGCCGCGCTATGGCCTCCGCTGTGCGCCTCCCCGGCGCAGATCGTATCCGTCGCAGACGATTCACCGACTCTGCAAGCGAACTCAGACGCCACAGTCCACCGATGGCCAGGTCATTGACGCCACATCTGATAGTGCCAGGCAGCGTGCGGTAACGCGCTGGCGCCCGCGGGCGATTTCGGTGGGGAGACGATGATGGTGGCCAGCGGCGTGCGTGCGCGGAGGCCTCGGCGGAGGAACGGTGTGCGTGAACGGTGTGGGCAGCGCTGCGGGGGCTGTTCGTCGAATGACGACGCAGGCGCACAAAGGTCGGGGCCCGCGGTTCAGTTGGACCGCGGTCACGACTTCGCGCCCGGGAGGTGAAGGCAGATGCCCTATCTCGGTCTGATCTACCTGGTCATTCTGGTGCTCGCGATGGTCGACATCCTCACCACTGACAGCGTGATGGTGCGCGGTATGCCGAAACCGGCATGGGCATTGCTGGTTGTGATCGTGCCCCTGATCGGCGCGTTGCTGTGGCTGGCCTTCGGCAGGCCCACTGCCGACGACCTTCCCCGCCGCGACCGGCCCGGTGCGGCCGGCGACTTTCCCGAGTACGACCGGCCCGGACGCTACATCCCCGAAGACCCCGATGCCGATCGTGAATTCCTGCAACGACTACGAGATCGGGCCGAACAGCAACGCCAAGCTGCACGCGAACAACGCCGCGCAGCAGAGCAACGAGACTCGGACCCTGACGACGAACCACCCACGGTGAGCACGTAGGTCGATCACACGTGCTGTCGCGAAGTGTTCAACTGACCTTTGCCACAATGGGATTGGCGCGTATCGCGTCGATGAAGACGCGAGCTTGGTCGACGTCGCGGGGCCGGTAGAGCCGGATGCCGTAGTAATACCTCTGGCCCTTGGTCGCCTCGATGATGTTCGCGCAGTCACAGGAGCCATCGCCGAAACACACGGTGACGGTGCCCCTAGTTCACCGAACAGCACAGCCGAGCCATCCCAGACGCCCCCTCAGACAGTCATCTGCCGCGGGGCCGATTCGAGGTCACTGATCGCGGGTGTTCACGCGAAAAGGCTCCTGAACGCTCTCGCTGTCAGCTCAAACCGGCGCGCTCCGGCGCCGTGTCAGGGCGTCGACCATTTGCGTGGACATCGTGTTCAGTGTCGCGGAGTCCTCGTCCTCGACCGCGGTCAGCACCCGGATCTCGTCATCGGTGAGGTGCGGTGCGATCTCGGTCGCGTGGATGTTGTCGGCCAGATGTTCGGAGGACTTGGTGCCGGGGATCGGGATGATCACGGGCGAGCGTCGAAGCAACCAGGCCAGAGCGACCGTGGACGTTGGGACGCCGAGTCGGCGGGCCGGCCGCGTGAGCGCCTCGGGCTCGCCGAGGGCGCCGGTGGCGAGGGGGAAGTAGGGCACGAACGCGATGCCGTCGCGTTCGCAGGCCGCCAGGACCTCGATGCCGCTGCGGTCGATCAGGTTGAAGCGATTCTGGACGGCAGCGATGGGTGTGATCTGTTGGGCACGCTCCAACATCTCGGGAGAGGCACCGGACAGCCCGATGTGGCGGATCCTGCCTTCCTCGCGCAGCTCGATGAGCGCGCCGAGCGACTCCTCGAGCGGCACGTTCTCGGCCGGTGTGTTTCCTGGTGCCTGGCTGTCGCCCCACAGCCGGAGGTAGGTGAGGGAGCTGGACTCGGTACGCATGTCGAGCAGGGCGTCTTCGACCTGCGTTCGCACCGTGTCGGGTCGGCTGTCGGTCAGCCACTCGCCGGCGGGACCGCGCAATGCTCCGACCTTGTTCCCGATCACGATCTCGTCGGCGAGCGGACTCAATGCCCGTCCGATGAGCTGATTGACCGTACGAGGACCGTAGGCGTTTGCGGTGTCGAAGAACCGTACCCCCTTGTCCACGGCCTGGCGCAGAATCTCGATCGCACCGGTGACGTCATCTGGCAGGCCGATCACTCCGGGCCCGGCCAACTGCAGGGCACCGTACCCAAGACGCGGGACGCGATCCTTACCTCCCAGCGGATGGGTGCCGGTGAACTCCTCATTGGTGGAATCTGTCATTCGTCTGGTCCGTCCTCTCGTATGTTCCGCACAGGTGCCGAGCCTTCGGTCAGGACGCGCAACCACTGCCGCAGCAGGGCCTCCTCGGCCTGGGTGAACAGGACGGCGGCGGAGCCGAGTCTGGCGAGCAGTAGCCGGGCGGCCTGCTCGGCGTCGGTGGGTTCCGATGAGCGGCCGGTGAGCTCGGACAACAACGCCCTGCACATCGAACGTGCCAGGGGCCCAGTAGCCGACCCGCCGCTGTGATTGAGCTGGGTGACGCACCCGATCGCCATCGCCATCGTCAACGCGGTTGCCTCGTCCACGTCCATCCGGAGCAGTCCCGCTTCGGCGAGGCGCTCCAGCCCGCGGCGCAGTTCCTCCTCAGCGATCTGCGCCGCCCGTGTACTGCGCTCCTCCTCGCGGTCGTGCATGAGCGCGTACAAGACCGGGTGTTCCACGCCAAAACCGATGTGCATGTCCCAGCCCGCCGCGAAGTCGACCAGCAGGTCACCGGAGCGAGGAACGGCGCGCTTGCGCTCCAGGTACGCGGTGAAGGCGTCCTCCGTGACGACCTGGAGCAGACCGTCTTTGTCGCCGAAGTGGTGGTACAGCGTGGGCGCGGCCACCCCGGCCGCCTCATACAGTTCGCGCGTGCTCGGCTCGCGATGCGGATGCTCAGCCAGCAGCGATTGCGCCGCCGCCACCAGGCGCGCCTTACCTGACTCCATATATCAACGATACATTCTGGGGCCAAGAGACTGTACCAACGATTTATCGGCTCCGTTCCGGAACGCACCGCGGTCATCGGTACGCGGCCCTGGGCGCGGTAGGAACCCACATCATCAGGGGACCTCGACCCACAACCCGACCAGATCAGCCCGTCGCCGCTACACCTCAGATCGGATGAGCCCGGTAAGGTCACTGGCACTACCGATGTGGGCGTCATGACCGTCTGGTCAGAACATTCGCCGGATATCGTTGGGAGTATGAGGTGCGACGAAAGTGGCGTCTGCTGGTGGCTGCGCTCGTGCTGATCCTTGCGGCGAACGCGGTCTGGGCGTGTGCGGATGCCGCCCCGTCGACGCCGTCGGTGCCCTCCCCGCGTTGGATCGTGGTCTCCGGGTCGGTACCCGGCCTGGCCGACGCCGGCCTGCCGAGGTCGGAGCTCGACAATCTGAACAATCATTCGACGCTGATGCTGGTCCAGAAGGTCCACGCCAACAGTCACCTGCCGAACGGAACCCCGACCTTCAGCTTTCGCAGCGCGGCCGACCTGGGGACCGCACTGAGCACCGGACAGGTACCGGATTCCATGCATTGGCTGTTATTGGATCTGGAGGCGTGGTCGTTGACGCCGAAACCGGAGCAGCGCGATCCGATCGGCGCGCTGCGTCGTGCCGAGGATGTGGCCCATCGCTACGGCAAGGGCGTGATCTTCGCGCCCGCCATCAACTTGATGAATGTGCTCGAACCCGGGTTGTCGGGGGATGCGCTCTACCAGGCGTTCATCGACCGGTTGGTCACCCCGGGTGCTGCGATCGCCGACGGCTTCGAGATCCAGGCGCAGCGCACGGAGGCGACCCAGTACGCGACCTCGTTCGTCAAGGAAGCCGTACAGGCCGCCTACGCTGCCAACCCCAGTGGTGCACCGGTATTGGCAGGAGTCAGCACCAACCCCAACGGCCGGCAGGTGACCGCCGACGACATGATCGAGGTCTACAACGCCGCGAAAACCGCCGGTGCCACCGGATACTGGCTCAACATCCCCGGTGGTGGCAACGAATGCCCCAATTGTGGTGAACCGCAATACCAGGTCGCCGTCGAGTTCCTGGAGAAGATCTCCTCGACGCCGACCTGAGATCGACAGTGGCGCGAGGAGCTGCACGTGCGGGTCCATCTCGACGTGCCGTGGTTCGCTGGAATCGACGTTCGTGAGTAGGTTCGTGACCATGGATGACGAGCAGCCCAGCCAAACGGCGCTCGCGACCGCGTACGCTCGCGCGTACCACCAAATCGCCGACCGGCCAACAATCCTCACCGATCCACTCGTGGCGCGCCTCGTCGGAGTGACCGCCGACGAGCTGACCGGTCTGGCCGAGCCCACGGAGGATCGTCCCGGGAGCGGCGCCACCTTTCGACCGCGTCGCCTGTTCTTTGCTGCGCGTGCTCGATTTGCCGAAGACCGGGTGGGCGCCGCGGCCGCAGCGGGCGTGCGGCAGGTCGTGATCCTGGGCGCAGGCCTGGACACCTTCGCGTACCGCAACCCCTACCCGTGCCTGCGAATGTTCGAGGTCGACCATCCCGCCACGCAAAAATGGAAGCGTGATCGCCTCGTCGAGGCGCGAGTCGATGTTCCCCAGGCCCTGACCTTCGTTCCGGTCGACTTCGAAACCGATCTGTTGTCAACAGAATTGGAGTCCGGCGGATTCAGCAGGTCTGACCCAGCCGTGTTCGTGTGGCTGGGCGTCGTGTTCTATCTGACCTCGGATACCGTGCACGCCACCCTCGACTACATCGCCGGTCAGACCCCGCCGACCGAAGTCATCTTCGACTACCTGCAGCCGGCCGACACCGACGAGATCGAGCGCAGTTACAGGACCGTGCGAATCGCGTGGCTGCGGCCGCCGAGCCGTGGTTCAGCTACTTCACTCCCGCAGACATCGCGGGCCACCTGCGTGCTCGTGGCTTCACCGACATCGAAGACCATTCCGCGGCCGAGCTCATCGACAGCTATCTCGACGGGTCAGCGGAGTTCGAGAGCGACCCGCCGCATGCATTGCGCGCGAGCCGAATCCTGCGGGCGAGGCGCTGAACTCGTGTCCTGAGGCTCTCGATGTCGCGTTCTCGTCACAGCGTCATTCTTCGGTGGCACGCGAATTGGTCAGCGTGAGAGCGCCAATCGCGGTGATCACCCCGACGACGATCGCCAATACGGCGTAGGTGATCCGTTCGCCGTGGAAGAAGGACTCGATGAGATCGCCGCTCCAGATGCCGGCGGGCAGCTGGGTGGTGACCAGTGCGGCGATGAGAGTACCGACGATGGCGGTGCCCAGGCTGGTACCGACTTCCTGCGCGGTGTCGTTGAGAGCGGTGCCGATCGACGTGCGGTTGGCCGGCATCGCGTTGACCAGCGCAACGGCGCAGATGGTCATCACGGTGCGCAGGCCGATGGTCATCACGACCATCGAGACGGCGATGGCGGCGTAGCCGTGTTCGACGCCCCAAGCGAGGCCGCCCATCGAGCCGGCCAGGCAGAGCGCACCGATCAGGCAGGCGATGCGATGACCGAAACGTGCGGCGAGCCACTCCGAGAGCGGTGACGCGAGAAGCATCGTGATGATGATCGGCAGGTTTGCCAGGCCGGCTTTGACGGGGCTCCAGCCGTAGGCGTACTGGAAGTGCAAGATGAGTCCGAACATGGTGGCGGCCATCGCGATCGCGGTCCCGGCCTGGGCGATGGTGGCACCGCGGACCGTGCCGTTGGCGAACAGTCGCACGTCCAGCATCGGCGATGCGGTCCGCAACTCGTGCCGGACGAATGCCGCGCCGGCGATGACGGCACCGACGATGGAGCCGATGGTGAGCGTGGACAGCCAGCCGTGCTCGACACCGCTGGTCATCGACCAGCACGCGAGCCCGATCGTGGTGATGCTGAGGAGTGCGCCGGGAAGGTCGAGCGCATCCTTGGTGAGGCCGTCGGGTCGGTCGGCGGCCACGCCCAATCGGACGCCGATCGCGGCAATCAATGCGATCGGGGCATTCACGACCAGAAGCCACTCCCACCGCACGTGTGCCAGCGCGGTGCCACCGAGTAGCGGACCGAGGACGAAGCCGGCCATACCCACGACGATCATCACCGTCATCGCACGCATCCGTAGCTTCTCGTCGTCGAAGAGACGGAACACGAGTGAGTTCGTGATCGGGGCCATCGCCGCGGCGGCGATACCGAGCGCGGCGCGCAGCGCAATGAGTTCGCCGGTCGTGGACACGGCCACGACGAGCAGGCTCAGAATTCCGAATGCGGCGAGCCCGGCCAATAGCACCCGCCGACGTCCGAATCGGTCGGCGATCGACCCTGCGGTCAGTAGAAGTCCGCCGAAGGTCAATGAGTATGCGCCGGTCACCCACTGCAACGCCGTGGTGCTACCGCCCAGGTCGCGCCCGATCGTCGGCAAAGCAATCGACAACAATGTGTTGTCGACCATCTCGACGAAGAAGGCCAGGCACAGGGCGGCGAGCGGAATCCACGCCGCAGCGAGCGAGGTGTAGGTGCGCGACGTTGTCGACGTCGCGGTTCGTGTGGTGGTGGTGGTCATCGGGATCTCCTTCCCGGAGGGGTAGCGGAATTGCGGCCAACGCTAGGGACCGGCTCTGTCGTGGTCCTGCCGCACGCTGTCGCCAGGCTGTCGCGCGCTGTCGTGCCGTCCGGCGGCACGTGTAAGACCGTGAACGTCGTCACGGAAGGGGGTGATGACCAGGCAGAACCCACGCCCGACCGACGGAACGGCGAGTGGGTGGGCCGGTCCTGTCAGGTCTGCCGGCGCATTTGCAGACGGTTCGGCAGCCGCGATCCTTAGAATGGCCGAGCACGCTTCGCAACATTTGCACACGGCTTGACGGAACCAACGAGGAGAATTGTCGATGGGCGAACACCGGGTACGCGTCGACGTCGGCGATGACGGCGTCGCCACGGTGACCTTGGATCGCGGCGAGAAGCACAACGCGCTGGATCCCGCGATGTTCGATGCGATCTTGGACACGACCGGGGCCCTGGCCACTGATCGTCGGGTCCGTGCAGTGGTCCTCCACGGTGCGGGCAAGAGCTTCTGCTCCGGATTGGATATCTCGGCGCTGGGCCAGGGCGGCGGAGCAGCATCGCTGCTGACACGCGAGCCCGGTCATCTGGCCAACCATGCGCAGCGAGTCTCGACTGATTGGGCACGGATCCCGGTGCCGGTCATCGCCGCGATCACCGGCAATTGTTTCGGTGGCGGCCTCCAGATCGCCCTGGGTGCCGACATCCGTTACGTGACGCCGGATGCGCGGCTGTCGATCATGGAGGTCAAATGGGGCCTGGTGCCGGACATGGGCATCACGCAGACACTCCCCCGCCTGGTAGCTGCCGACGTCGCCAAGGAGCTCACCTTCACCGGCCGCATCATCTCGGGTACCGAAGCCCACGGCTTGGGGCTCGCCACCCGCGTCGTCGGCGACCCGCTGGCTGCGGCACTCGAACTGGCTCACGAGATCGCCGGCAAGTCGCCCCATGCCGTCCGCTCGGCCAAACGACTCTACGACGAGACATGGAACGGGGCGGACAGGGCAACGGCACTGATGCTGGAGAGTGAGCTGCAGGTCGGACTGATGGGTTCGGTCAACCAACTCGAAGCGGTCGCTGCCGGTATGGAACGTCGAGGCGCCCACTTCGCTGACCCGGACTGAGACAACGGACGGCGAACGCGGGTGTATCACCCAGGCGGCGGAACCGATTCGTCGCTGATCCAATTGCCGTGGAATCCGAACGGAATGCGTTGTGGCAGCGCCACTCGTGCGACATACCCGCGGCGGTCGAACTCCTGTGCATCCATGACGACGAACTCCGCCGTCGCCGCCTCGATGTCGTGGACGAACGTGATGAGCCAGCCGTCGTCCTCGGAATCGTCGCCGCCGGGCCGCCCCACGAAGACGGGCTCCCCTGCCGCTCTGCCCGGCCCGTGGTCGAATACGCGCCGTTCGCCGGTCAGGAGGTCATGCTTGAGGGTGGGCCAGCCCTGCGAACGATCGAGTGAAGGCGCTGAGCAGTAGCCGTACCGGTTCTCCTGGAGCCCCACAGATCCCCGGTGCACCGGGAACTCGTTGGGGGTCTCATCGATCACGGTGACCGAACAGGAGCGTTGCCGTGGATTGATCTCCCACCGCTCCAGCCGACTGAGTCCATCCCCGAACGGGCCGAAAACATCTGCTGCGAACATCTTCTGGTAGTTGCAGACGTCGATCACCACGGTGCCGTCGACGCGTTCGAACGCGTTCATGGGGTGGAAGACATAGCCGAGCGGGACGTCGATCCAGACGATGTCTGCTGCGGTGGCACCCGTACCGCCATCACCGATGCGCGGCAGCAAACCGATCCGGTTGCCGTAGTCGGGATTCCACCGGAAGGGGAACCGGCCGGTCATGGCGACATCGATGTCAACGGTGCAGGGCTGGTCGTAGACGATCGCCCAGTTGGGGGTCAGGGACATGTCGTGGAGCATCGTCATGCCCGGCAGCGGGATGTCGAGCGTATGACGCACTCTGCCATCGGCACCCACGACGACGTACTGGACATGATCCATCCATTGCGCCCACGCGTAGACCATCGCATGCAGCTCGCCGGTGCTCGGATCCCGCTTCGGGTGGGCGGTGAAGGCGCCGGGAAGAGTTCCGTAGAAGTCGTTGCGGCCCACGGTCTGCAACTCGTAGTCAAGCTCGACCGGGCAGCTACCGGCCTCCATCACGGCCCAGGTGGTACCGGCGAACCCGGCAACATTTGTGTTCGGCCCGACCTGGTTCCCGCTCCAATTGGGGCCAGAGATATCCGGAAGGCCGCGAGCAGCGGAGATCTTCGCCGACCCGACGAGACGATTGCGATACCAGTCTGCCTTGCCGTCGCGTAGCCGGATTCCGTGCACCATGCCGTCCCCGGTAAACCAATGATGCGCGCGAAGATCGAGGGATCTGATGTCGGTAGGGTTCGGCCCGTTGCGGACGTACCGTCCGTTCAACTCGGCAGGCAACTCTCCGTCGACGGGAAGATCGAATGCAGTGATCTCATCGGCGACCGGTGCGTATGGGCCGGACACATAGTCGGTCACGTCGACGAACGAGGTCGCTGTCCCGGGATCGGTGGTGGACATGGCTGCCTCCTCGACGGAACCGTCCCATTCTGGTGACGGACGAGGACGGCCTTCCTTACGGACCTTACTCCGCCCAGCTACTCAGAGGAACCGACGACCGAGCGCGCACACAACCCGCGCGACCAGTCGAAGGACGGAAGCCTCAGGTGCTGAACAACATTCATGAGGTCCGTGTTGTCGAGGGCGCATGCCGCCGACGTGTCACCTACGACGACCTGATCCCTCGTCGTAGCTCCAGGCCCTCATCGGGACGCCGTCGAAGACCATCGCGGCGGCGGCGTCGAACAGCTGCATCGTGTCGACAACAAAGGTTCGCCGGGTGACCCCGCACGCGCGGAGTGCGGAACCGTGGTCGACTGCCACCACCACCACGACGCCCAGTGCGAGTGTGCGCCATGCGTTTTTGACAAGAATCCTGGCCGGCGCCCGCATTCCGTCGAAGGCCACGTTGAGCCGACGGCACTGGAACGGGACGTGGTGCCGCTCGTCGTCGAGGATCCGCTCGGAAACGTCTGTCAGCAGCTCATCGTCTCCACCATCGGCAAGCGCACGGTAGTAACGCAGCGCGACGATCTCCGCGATTGCCAGGACCATCAGTTCGAGTCTCAAGCCCAGGAGTCGGCGAAGGTGGACGAACACGGTATCGGACCAGTGCGCCCGTTTCGTCGGAGCTCCGGCAGACCCGAGTATCCCGGCAAGCATTCGTGCGTGGTTCTGTTCCTCGGCGACAAACAGTCGGATGGCGGTTTCGTAATCTCGATCGCTCACGGTCGCCGCGTTGGCGATCAGGTGGGCGCCGTCGCCGCTTTCTCCGACCTGAAACTTCTGCACGCTCCGCACCACCGCGGGGTGTAATCGGGATGCATGCGTCCAGTCGGGCTCGGGCTCTGCCGTCCGGCGCGCGGCTCTGGCCGTGAACTCCGCGGACCACTCATGCGGTTCGGTCATGTGACAACGGTAGACAGCGCCTGTCCGCGCGTGGCTCAGGCGCACCCACCGAATCCGGCCCGTGCCACCTGTCGGGGCCCGGGCGGCGCCTGCCTACGGTGTGTTCTGGGGGTTCTGGGGGTTCTGGGGGCTCGCCGAACGATTCGCATGGGAACGTAGATGGATGACAGACACGGTCGAGGTCGGCGGTAATGACGCCGAGGGGCAAACCACGACGCGCGGTCGCAAGGCCCGGGCAACGACGGAACTGCTCCTGGCCACAGCAGAACGGCTGTTTGCCGAGCGTGGAATATACGCAGTGTCGAACCGGCAGATAGCCGACGCGGCCGGCCAGGGCAATCCGGCGGTGGTCGGCTACTACTTCGACAGCCGACTCGATCTGGTTCGGGCCTTGGTCGAGAGGTTCAACCTGCGCATCGAGGTCGAGCGCGAGGCAATGGTCGATCGAATGGATCGCCACGCCGGTATCCGCCAGTGGATCGAATGTCAGGTGCTCCCCTTCACCGGCGGGTTCGACGAGCTCGGGGCGACGTCCTATTTCGCCAGATTCTGTGCCCAACTCATTGCTGACCCCGAGCTGCGCAGCATCCTGCTCGACGAATCGCTGGTGTCGTCTCCGACCAACCTACTCACTTATCAGGGACTGGTGGAGACGTTGCCGTTTCTGCCGCCACAGCTGCGTGCCGAGCGCGCGGAGTGTGCTTTCTTCCTCACCGTCGGGATGTGCGCGGACTTCGAACGTGCACGCGCCGCCGGAATCCCCACAGCGCGAACCACCTGGGACGAGCTCGCCCTCGGCCTCGTCGACTTGCTGGTGGGCGTCTGGACCGCGCCCGTGTCACCGGGGTGACGTGATCGCTGGGCGTCATTGCCCCGTTGAGTTGTCGGCTCGCTACCACCGGCGTGTACTGCGCGTTCAGCGACGCAAACCCCGTAGACTCGGCGCCGCCACGGCCCCCGATTGCCGGCGCCTGCGGCGGTGAACGCGTTGGTTTCGACGGAAAGGTGGCGCGGGTGTCGCTGTCAGACCGCATCGACAATTTCCAGCGCAAGTACCCGAAGTCCGGTTTTCCGCTGGCCGTCGCCTACAAATTCTTCGACGATCAGGGCGGCTATCTCGCCGCACTCATCACCTACTACGGATTCATCTCGCTGTTTCCGCTGCTGCTGGTACTCACGTCGGTGCTCGGTTTCCTGCTCGAGGACAACCCGGACCTCCAGGAGCGCATCGTCGACTCGGCACTCTCTCAGATCCCGGTCGTGGGCGATCAGTTGGGCGAATCGGGTCAGCTGAGCGGCAGTACGACCGCGGTGACCATCGGCGTGGTGAGCGCGATATACGGTGCCCTCGGCGTCTCCGTGGCGATTCAGAACGCGATGAACATCGTATGGGCGGTTCCCCGCAACGAGCGACCGAATCCGATCCGGGTGCGGATCAAGGGCTCGTTGCTGCTGTCGACGGTGGGCCTGGCGGTCATCGGTTTGACGGTGCTCAACGGCGTGACCGCCGCCATCGACCTCGGGGGCGACGGTCGAGTGCTCGCGATGCTCGGGTCGCTGATCCTCTACACCGCTGTGTTCGTCGTCGGGTTCCGGTTCGGCACAGCCCGTCCGGTGAGCATCCGGGACGTGCTCCCGGGTGCGTTGGCCGCAGCTGTCGGGTGGCAGGTGTTACAGACATTCGGGAGTGTCTTTGTCCAGCGCGTCATCGCCAATGCGAGCGCCACCAATGGCGTTTTCGCAGTCGTGCTCGGCCTCCTGGCATTCCTCTATCTCGCCGCGGTGATGGTGGTCATCTGCCTCGAGTTCAACGCGGTGCGGGTCGACGGCCTCTATCCGAGGTCGCTCCTGACCCCGTTCACCGACAACGTCGTCCTCATGCCCGGAGACGAAGCAGCTTACTCGGCGCAAGCGCAGGCCCAGCGCAGCAAGGGATTCCAGGAGATCGACGTGACCTTCGACAATCCTCCCTCCGGTAGCTCGCCCGAACATCGGCGCGACGGCGAAGGCAACGCCGACCGATCCGACGCCGATGAGGGTGACGACGAGCAATAGTCGTGCCGATACCGCGCGAACACGGGCGCCGGGCAGACGATGCTGTGCCATGCTGGGATTCGTGACGGCACCAGATGGTCTCGACGGCGTGCGGTTCGGCTCGGTCCACGGATTCGATGCAATCCTCGTGTCGACCCCGCGTGCCACGGCTGCCATCTCGGTGTTCGGCGGTCAGGTGCTGTCATTCATGCCGGCAGGCATGGTCGACGACGTGCTCTGGGTGTCTCCACTCGTCGCTCCCCCGCCGACCCCCATTCGCGGTGGAACACCCGTGTGCTGGCCGTACTTCGCGCGCGAGGGACAGACCGATGAGGTGCCCTCGCACGGCTACGCACGCACCGCGCGCTGGTCGGTGGTCGCGGGACGCACGACCGAATCCGGCGATACCGAACTGGAACTGACACCCGAAGGTCTGAATCACCTACATCTGAATCTGCGGATGACGGTTCGTGTCGGCACCACACTGGAGCAGGGACTGCACACCCACAACCCGGGTGCCGAGACCGTCACGATGACCGAGGCGTTCCACAACTACTTCCAGGTCTCCGATGTGGCTCGTGTTCGCGTCGAAGGTCTCGACGGCTCGACCTACCTGGACAAGTTCGACGGCCTGCGATCCCAGATCCAGCACGGCGATTGGGTTCTACAGAACGATGACCCACGCAGTGATCGGGTCTACCCGCGGGCCGGCGGCCACTACCGTCTGGTCGATCCGGGACTGCAACGGACCATCGAGGTGTCGGTCCGCGGCGGGCAAACCGCCGTGGTGTGGAATCCGGGTGAGGAAGTGGCGTCGGGAATGGCCGACGTCGGATCGCACTGGCGGGGGTTCCTCTGTGTGGAGGCCGCCAACGCGGGGCCAGATGTGGTCGAGGTGCCGGCCGGCTGCGACCACTCACTGTGGCAGACGGTGTCGGTGACGGCATTCGAGTGACTGCGGATCGTGCGTATGACCGGCCGACTCGAGGACACGCACGCATCCGGTATGTCCTGATTGTCCTGTTCGCGATCATCTAACCCTCTGCTGCGCAACGTCATCGAGCCGATAGACTCTCGACGCTCGCACGCGACGGAAGGCGGCCATGTTCCCGAAGTACGGTGTCCCCGACAGCGCCGACACGGCATGGATGCTCACGGCGTTCGCGCTCGTGCTGCTCATGACTCCTGCCCTCGCCTTGTTCTACGGCGGCATGGTCAGGTCCAAGAGTGTTCTGAACATGATGATGATGTGTCTGTCGGCGATCCCGATCGTGTGGATCATCTGGGTCGTGGTGGGTTACTCACTGGCGTTCGGCGACGATCACGCCGGGCTGATCGGCAGCTTCGGTTCGTTCCCGGGCCTGCATCACACCTACGGCCACGACCCCGCACACCAGGCCGGTATCCCCCTTGTCGGGACGATCCCGGCGATCCTCTTCGTCGCCTTCCAGGCCGGCTTCGCGATGGTGACCGTCGCGCTGATCGCGGGTGCCGTCGCAGACCGTATGCGTTTCATCTCATGGGTGGTTTTCACCACGGTCTGGTCATTGGTCGTCTATGTCCCCGTCGCCCACTGGGTGTTCAGTGCACCCGGCCTGACCGAGGAGAACGGCGGCTGGATCGTCTCCCACCTCAAGGCGATCGACTTCGCCGGGGGTACCGCGGTCGAGATCAACTCGGGTGCGTCTGCACTGATCCTGGCACTCCTGCTGGGCCGCCGAAGGGGCTGGCCCAAGGACCCGATGCGCCCACACAACCTCCCGTTCGTCATGCTCGGTGCCGGCCTGCTGTGGTTCGGGTGGTTCGGTTTCAATGCCGGTTCGGCGCTGGAAGCCAACGGTTCGGCCGCGATGATCGCGGTCAACACGCTGGGGGCCGGGGCCGCATCGATGGTTGCGTGGCTCGTCGTCGAGCAGGTCCGCCACGGCCGACCGACATCCTTCGGCGCGGCATCAGGTGTGATCGCGGGCCTCGTCGCGATCACACCTTCGTGCTCGGCGGTGACTCCCCTGGGCGCGCTGGCGGTCGGTGTGGTCGCTGGTGCGATCAGTTCGTACGCGATCGAACTGAAGTTCCGCTGGCGGTATGACGACTCACTTGACGTCGTCGGGGTGCATTTCGTCAGCGGCGTCGTCGGCATGTTGATGATCGGGCTCGTCGCCTCGCACTCGGCGCCCGCCGGCGTCGATGGCCTCTTCTACGGCGGCGGTGTCGATCAACTCTGGCGGCAGGCCGTTGCCGTGGTTGCGGTACTCGGGTACGCCGCCGCGGTCACCTGCGTGATCGGGCTCGCCCTGAAGTACACGATCGGACTGCGGGCCGACCGAGAGCACGAGATCGACGGAATCGACGACGGCCAGCATGCTGAGTCCGCCTACGATTTCCATCCCACCGGCGGCGGGTAGCACGTCCATTCGAACCTGTCTGTGCGACTGAGGCATTCGCCGGATCGCTGCCTACGAGGGCGTGTCGGACGTTCCTCGACACCAATCCTGCGCGGCACGCGCCTGTCTGGAGCTCCAGAATTCTTTCTGGCAAACACTGTATTTGCCGACGTTGTTCTCGTTACGGTCGTCCCGGGTGCGCTTCGTGCGTCGACCCATCAGGTAAGTGCTCTGAGAAACCGAAAGGGACATCATGAAGCAGACCACTCGACGGGTCGTCGCCATTGCCGCGGCTGCCTCGATCGCCACGCTCGGTGTGGCAGGTTGTAGCGATGACAGCAGCAGTGATTCGTCTACAGCGTCAGCGGCATCATCGGCGGTGATGGGTTCGGAGTCAGGTGCATCGGGCTCCGCGGAGGCGTCCGGCGAGGCTTCCGGCGCGAACGGATCCGTCGAGCTGACCGCTGCCGACGGCACCAAGGTGACGCTGTCCGGCCCGATCGCGGCGAAATATCAGACGGCCACGGAGAAGCAGAAGGCCGATCTCGGCGCTCCGAAGACCGGTACGGATGCCTCGGGCACCGGGGACAACGGTGTGGTGTTCCAGCAGTTCGACGGCGGGGTCATCACCGCCAAGGACGCCGACGCCGGCACACCTGCCTACATAACGTGGGGCAAGATCCGTGATGCGTGGAACGTTACCCGCGATGAGACGGGCAAGCCTGCGCCCGATGGCAAGGGCGGGTCGCAAGGACCGCTCGGCGTCGCCACCAGCGACGAAACCGATGCGGATGGCGTCAAGACGTCGACGTTCGAACACGGCAAGATCACCTGGACCGAGTCGACCGATCAGGTTGAAGTCACGGTGAACGGCACCGTGGTGGCGCCGCAATAGCCGATCGATCTCACGCAGATTGCGCCCCATCCGCGTTCGACACGGATGGGGCGCAATCGACCCTCGCAATGTGGCCGATGAACAATGTGGCCGATGACCGCTGCGTAATCGTCTGCGAGAGTGCGAGATGCCGCTGCCCCCCGCCCGTTGGGGGTGATCTCTCTCGTTGGTTCTCCTCGCGGCCCGAACAGCGCTAAAGTCCCCAAGTACGTAGTCGCGCCATCACGGGTTCAGGCACCCGGCCGACCGCTCCATGCCTGGTCGCTGCGACACCGGGGCGGCTTACCGTACGACCACCTTCGACGAGTGGATATGGGATGGACCTCGGTCTTGCGGGAAGGCTCGCAGTTGTCACCGGTGCGAGCAAAGGCATCGGACTGGCGGTGACAACCGCGTTGACCGAAGAGGGGGTTCATGTCATCGCCGGTTCACGAAGCCGGGGACCCGAATTGGCGACCCTGGAGGACACCGGCCTCGTCACTCATGTGGCGGTGGATCTGTCGACGCCGGAGGGACCGATCGCGCTGATCAACCGCGCCGAAGAGGTCGGTGGTGTCGACATCCTCGTCAACAATGCCGGCGCGGTGACACCACGTCCCGATGGTTTCATCAGTGTCACAGACGAACAATGGCTGGCGTCCTGGACTCTCGGGGTGATGGCAACGGTGCGAACCACCAGGGCCGCGATACCCCAGATGATCAGGCGCGGTGGTGGATCGGTGGTCACCATCGGTTCGGTCAACGCATTCCTGCCGGATCCCGGCGTGGTCGACTACAGCGCTGTCAAGGCTGCGGTGACAAACCTCTGCAAATCTCTGTCGAAAGAGTACGGCGCGCAGAATATTCGGGTGAACACGATCAGCCCGGGCCCCGTCTCGACCGCGCTCTGGCTCGGGAAAGGCGGGGTGGCCGAGTCGATTGCACGCGCCGCAGGCGGATCGGCCGACGACGTTGCGCAGCACGCGGCGGCAGAGTCCGTGACGGGACGCTTCACCACGCCGCAAGAAGTAGCCGACCTCGTCGTGTACCTGGCGAGCGACAGGTCGGCGAACGTGACCGGCGCCGACTTCACGATCGACGGCGGCTTGATCACCACGCTGTGATCGCGCCGCTCACAAGACCCTTCACCACTTCGCCCAACCCATCGACGATCGGACCGACCCATGAGCGCCAGCGTCACCAAGAGCAACTCGATTCTGTTCATCCATGGCCTGTGGATCCACTCGAGTGCCTGGAACCCCTGGATCGACTACTTCGGCAAGCATGGCTACGCCGCGACGGCACCCGGATGGCCAGGAGACAGTGAGACGGTTGAGCTGACCCGTGCCAACCCCGACGGAATGAACGACGTTGGGATACAGCAGATATGTGAGCACTATGCCGACCTGATCGGCACACCCGACGTCAAGCCGATCGCGATCGGGCACTCGTTCGGAGGGCTGATCGCGCAGGAGTTGCTCGCCAACGACCTGGTCGCGGCGGCGGTCGCGATCGACCCGGCGCCCATCAAGGGTGTCAAGGCACTCCCCTTCTCTCAGTTGAAGTCGGCATTCCCGGTGTTGTCCAATCCGGGCAACCGAAAGAAGGCTGTCTCGTTGACGGCCAAGCAATTCCACTACGCCTTCGGGAACACCCTCAGTGAGGAGGCATCGGACGAGCTGCACGAGAAATGGACCATCCCGGGACCGGGCCGTCCGCTGTTCGAGGACGCCACCGCAAACTTCCATCGTGGATCTCCCGCTGCCGTCGACACCCACGATGCCGTTCGGGGACCACTGCTGTTGACCTCGGGCTCCGACGACCATACTGTCCCGGCAAAGGTCACTCGCGAGGTGTTCGCGATGTATTCCGGTGGCGCGTCGGTCACCGAATATCAGGAGTTCGACGGTCGCGGACACTCACTCACGATCGACGACGGATGGGAAGAGGTTGCGAGCGCCGCGCTGACGTGGCTCGGCGACAAGGGGTTGTGATTCCGGGCGAAACGGTGGCTTGGCGATGGCTCGCGAGCGCGGTGATCGGTAGAAGATGTACAGCCGCGTCATGTCGTCGGATCATCGATCATCGCTGGGGTGCTGATTGCGATGTCGTACGTCCGTCACCACTCGCCGACGCTGCACTCGGTGGGCTTGGTCGGTCCCGCCGGCATGGAACAGCGGTTGCCTCGTGGTGTCGGTCTGCTGCCGTACGCCAGCGTCGGTGTGCTGATGGACAAACTGGTCGGGTCGCTGTACTCCTCTCGACAGTCGCCGACTACCCCCTCGTCAATCGGCACGACCTGTACCGTCGCCAGCAGTCGTCGGGTATCCCCACTCTGCCGGTCTGGGGCGCCGACGATGCTGTCACTCCGGTCGGCCGACTGCCCGAAGTGGAGGCGCTACTCGGACCTGCGCGCACCCACGTCATCCCCAACTGTGGACACATGGCTTCCTACGAGCGGCCCGACGACGTCGCCGACGTCTTCACCACATTCCTCACCTCACTCTCCGAGCACTGAATCCTGATGACCTCCAACGAACCCGTCGACGTCCTGATCGTCGGAGCAGGGCCGACCGGCACCACGCTCGCGATCGATCTCGTCCGCCGCGGCCACACAGTCCGGATCATCGATCGAGCCCCCGCCGGCTTCGAAGGCTCGCGCGCCAAGGGGATTCAGCCGCGCAGTCTCGAGGTGTTCGCCGACCTCGGTGTCATCGACGAGATCGAGGCCGCGGGCAGTACCTACCCGTCGATGGGAATCCACCTCGGCCCACTCACCATTCCGAAGCGAATGGTCGCGGTCGAGGACCCGAGCACCGACGTGCCCTACCCCAGTACCTGGCTCATTGCCCAGCACAGCACTGTCGCCGCCCTTCATGCACGACTCGACGCTCTCGGTACCACCGTCGAATATCGCTCCGAACTCATCGGCATCCACCAGAACGATGAATCGGTGACGGCGACCATCGTCGGCGCCGACGGCACCACAGAGACCTGCGCGCGGTTCGCGGTGGGTGCGGACGGCGGCGGTAGCAGTGTCCGGAAATCGCAGTCGATCCCGTTCGAGGGAACCACCGATGATGCGGACCGGATGATCATCCTCGACGCCGTGACACACGGGCTGAGGCGCGATCGCTGGCATATCTGGCCGGCGCTGGGAGGCAAATTCACCGGCGCATGCCCATTGCCCAATTCCGGGCAATTCCAATGGATGATCCGCATCCGCGACGACGACACCGCCGATCTCGCCGACGACGCACTCACCGATCTCGTCCGCACCCGCACCGGCAATGGACGGATACAGCTCGGTGAGATCTCATGGAAATCGGTGTTTCGTCCCAATATTCGGCTGGCACAGCACTATCGTGACCGGCGCATATTTCTCGCAGGCGACGCCGCTCACGTCCACACCCCGGCCGGGGCCCAAGGCCTCAACACCGGCGCCCAAGATGCTTACAACCTCGGTTGGAAACTGTCTCAGGTACTGGCCGGCGCACCGGCAAGTCTGCTCGATACCTATGAGGCCGAACGACAACCGATCGCCGCGCGTGTGCTCGGGCTGTCCACCAAGAACTATGAAAAGCTCAACAAGCTCGATCCGTCAGCACTCAAGCGGGGCGACGACGAGCGCCAGTTGAACATCACGTATCGGGGCGGGCCACTGGCCCCGGCGCACGCAGAGTCCACCCGCACGCTGCGGGTCGGCGACCGCGCCCCCGACTCCCGGCTGTTGCGAGCCGACGATGGCGGCCCGGTGCGCCTCTTCGATCTCTATGCGGGCCCGCACTTCACCTTGGTCGGCCACGGGCCGACCGCCGCCGAGTATCTCGGCCAGCTCGGATGGCCGAGTGTCGGTGCGCAACTGCGCACCGTGGCGATCAATTCGGCCGAGGTCGAACGCGACGCCTCGACTGTGGTCCTCGCGGACGTCGCCGGTGATTTCGCGACGACCTACGGAATCACCTCGGACACGGTGTTTCTCATCCGACCGGATGGCTACATCGGTGCGATCGCCCACGACGATCTCGGCGCCGTCGACGCCGCTGTGTCCGGACTGATACCCCCTTGAGAGCCGGTACGGTTGAGCCTCGGGTGGTGCGACGGCCGGGGGCAGATCGGAGCGAGCGATGAAGGCAGCACGTTTCAGCAGGTTCGGCGGTCCCGAGGTCCTGGAGATCGCAGATCTTCCGGACCCCCATCCGGGTCCGGGCCAGATTCGAATTGCGGTGCGTGCGGCCGGTGTGAGCGCGAGTGATTGGAAGAAGCGCAGCGGTCTGATGGATCCGGATCTGCCGCAGACCATCGGTTACGAGGCGGCGGGCGTTGTCGACGAGATCGGCGTCGGCGTCGACAACGCGAACCACGGCGATCGCGTGTATGGATTCTCCGATGACGGTGCGAGCCAAGCGGAACTTGCTGTGCTGTCACACTATGCACCCATCCCGTCATCGCTGGATTTCGCCGGTGCGGCGGCTCTACCGGCTGCCGTCGAGACAGCCACGCGCGCGCTCGACCAACTCGGCGCTGGTGACGGCAGCACGGTCCTCATCAGCGGGGCCTCCGGCAGCGTTGGGAGTGCTGCGGTCCAACTCGCCGCGGCCCGCGGCGCGTGCGTGATCGGCACCGCGAGTCCAGCCAGTCACGAGTACCTCCGGTCGATAGGGGCCGAGCCGGTCGCCTACGGCGACGGACTCGTCGAGCGGGTTCGTGCGATTTCACCCACCGGCGTCGACCTCGCGCTCGACGTGGCCGGGAGCGGTGTCCTGCCCGAGCTCGTCGAGCTCACCGGTGGTGCGGACCACGTCGTGACCATCGCCGATTTCGCCGGAGCCCAGGAACATGGCGTGCGGTTCAGCCGCGGTGACTCCGGACGCGCCCACCACGCGCTCGCCGGGATCGCCGACCTGATCGCCTCCGGGCGCTTCGATCTCCCGCCGGTACAGACATTCCCGTTGACCGAGGTCGCCGAGGCGCACCGATTCGGCGAGAAAGGGCACGGCCGAGGCAAGATCGTGCTGCTGGTCGACTGACACGGTTCCGGACCGTCGACGCCTTGTCCGGCGAGGAGCATGCCACGGAGTTCGATGATGATTGCGGATCTCAGGCGCCCGTCGGCTCGCCCTCTTCGAGGTAGACGAGCGTGTTGCCGTCACCGTCGGCAAAGGCGAACATCGGCGGGACACCCTCCCAGCGAAGCGGCTCGTCGTTGTGCACGGTGGCGCCCGCTGCCGTCAGGCGAGCGTGCGCCTCATCCGCATCGGTCGTACCGAGTCGGACGGCCACCGGGATCTCGCTGTTCGGTGGGAGGAGAAGCAGCGAAACGGTCGAACCGGGTGGACGGACCTCCACAAGTCTTGCACCCGGCCACAGCTCCATATCGTTGACCAACTCGCACCCCAGTGTCTGGGTGTAGAAGTCGATCGCCTTGTCCTGATCCCCGACCGGGATGGAAACGCTGATGATTCGCGTGGTTGCAGCCATTGTGTGCTCCTGATCGTTGTTGCCCGTACAGGACAGACTGATCGCGGGGGCCGAAGTCATCGGATCTGTGGGTCGAGGGTTGCGTTGCCGGATTGGCCGGTCGCCTCCACTACACGACCTGAGCGCCGGCTCCGATCGCGTTGGCCGCCCATGGGGCCGAAATGAGTGACCTTGCATGCGCCCGCCGACGAGTTGACGGACAAAATCGCCTCTGCCGAGGGCACGGTGACCCCGATCGACGACCACACGTCCCGTGCCGTGCTGGGTGGCCAGACCGTCGTCGGCGTCGCGGCCACTCTCACACGGCTGGACGGCGACTTCACCATCGAACGATCTGACGAACTGGCGCAATGCCTTTCGGAGGTCGCCGACCGATATCGGCACGCGATCGGGGCGTTCTGAAGTGGTTGGCCGACGGCCGGATGTGCTCGACCACATGGGTCTCTATCCGGCGACCAACGTATCGATCTGATTGATGGCTCCGGACGCCCCTTCGACGATGCCCATCTCGAGCACCTTCTCCAACGCTTCGGCGGTTTCGTAAGCGCTGACGTAGGTCGCGACCGTCTGACCGTCTCGTTCTTCGAATGCATAGGTGTTCGTCGACACCGGCATGGACTCGATCGGTCTGAAGTCGTCGTCGGCGAAGCCGTCCTCGAAGGTGAACCCGTTCGGTTCGTCGATCGTCTTGAGCACCCAGTAGCCGCCGAACTTCTCCCCTTCGGGACTCGTCATGTAGTACGTGACGCGACCACCGGGAGTGAAGTCGTGTTCGACGACCGTCGCGGGATACGTCGGTGGGCCCCAGATCTTTTCGAGCTGGCGCGGATCGGCGTACAACTGCCAGATACGTGCCGCCGGTGCGGCGAACTCGGCGGTGATGGTGAGGGTGCGGGAGTCGATGTCATGGGTGACATTGGTGACAGGCATTGATCAGTCCTCCTGTGATGATTCCGTTGCGATGAGTTCGTCGATGCGCGCGATCCGGCCCCGCCAGACCGCCTCGAGCTCGGTGAGCAGGGTCGCCACCGCGCGCACCGCGGTGACGTCGCCGGTCGCGAGTTGCTCGCGGCCGTGGCGACGTTTGGTGAGCAGGCCGGCGCGTTCGAGCACGGCGACATGCTTCTGTACGGCGGCAAAGCTCATGTCGTACTCGGCCGCCAATACCGAGACCGAATGCTCGCCGGTCAGTACACGACGCATGATGTCCCGTCGTGTGCGATCGGAGAGCGCGTGGAACAGGGCGTCTGCCCTGTCCTCGTCCGCATCGGTCACCCTTCAAACATACAACCATATGGTTGTATGTCAACCCTCGTGCGATTCATGGAACGACATACCGCGAGCGGCGTAGGCTCGCGGCCAGATGGCAGCCGAACCCGTATGGAGACACCGAGGCAGCGCTGATGAGATGGAAACGAGGTCGTCGAACAGCTGGGAGTATGAAGGTCGGAGACCTCACCGGTCCGGGCCTGTCCACCCAGTTCGGTGTGGGCGCTGCCGATCTCGGTGCGATGGTGCAGGCTCCCAACGGCGACATCGTCGCCGTGTTCGGCGACACCTACCGCAAGGCGCGGGCGGGGTCGGCGGACTGGCGTTCGCCGGTGGTGTTGATCGGGAACCGGAGCACCGAGGGGCAGGTGGTCTGGGAGCGCGCCGGCGGACCGGATCCGACCTATGCACGCCAGCTCTGGCCCTATATCCACGACTCTCCCCCGTGGCATCGCGGTGGTTTCTCCACGGTGATCCCGAGCGATCTGCTTCGCGTGGGAGACGACCTTTACCTGCACGCCATCGTCGTACGAGGTTTCCCCACCGTGCACTGGACCGAGATATGGCGATCGTCGGACAACGGCGTCACGTGGGGCCACATGGGACCCGAGGCCACCTTCGCGGCAGACCTGCACGACGGCCTGGCGCAGTCGTGGACGTGGGATTTCGATCCGGACGACGGATGGGTCTACGTCATCTCCACCGCGTTCCAATCAGGCTCAGGAATGATCCTGCGTGCCGTTCGGCCCGCCGACATCGGCAACGGCAACGCGTACATCGGATGGGGTTACCGCGACGGTGCGTGGGCGTGGGGAAACCCTCCGACGGTGATCACCCCGGAGGGTGAGGTCTGGCGCGAGACGACCTTCCGCCGTTTGGGGAGCGGCCGCGACGTCGGCTGGGTCCTCGGTGGATTCTGCATCTCCGATCGGGGGTTGTCCTACCGCGTACTCGACCGTCCGATCGACAACGTCGGCCAGCGCGTGAAGACCATGCCGATCGCCGAGATCGCCGACTGGTCGGCCGAGGATCATCCGTCCGGCCGGGTCGCGCAGGCATACGGGGGGTATGTCATCCCCGGCTCCACCCTCGACACTCCTGGAGGGGTTGACCTCGCTGTGTCGCAATGGAATACCAGCACCCATTGGCCGTATCACGTCATGCAGTTCGCGACCACCCTGAGTTCGGTCTCCACGGCATCTCCGGACCGTGCCATTGTCGCGCAGCGGATCCCGGAGTGGATGGCTACGCTCGAACATTTGCGCGGGGAATTCGGTATGGCCGATGAGATCGCCGACGCCGAGAGTGCTCTCGATGCGCTTCGAAGGCTATGTCTGTGAGTCGTCGTCTGCGAGTAGTCGTGTCCGCCCGGTGTCGTCATCACCGTGCCGATGTACTCGAGTTCAGTGCCCGAGAAAGCTCGTTCGCGGTCTCGGCGGTCATGGTGAGGCCACCTCGGTGCCGGATGAGGACTCCAGAACCGACCGGTTGACGATCGAACGGCAGCGGGGCGATCGGATCCAGGTCGGGTTGCAGCCGCGTGGCGACGTAGGTCAGGAATCCTGGCAGTATGGGCGGTGTGGGGTCGTCGGATTCGTCAGGCGGATCAATCGAGAACGGCTCCCCCTCGTAGAGGGCGGCACCGTGGGCCACAGACGCTACGTCGGGGTCGACGCCGACGATGACCGCCCTCAACACGTCTTCGAGCAGATTCTCGGAAGTCGTGTGGTCGTCGGCCGCGATCCGGTCTGGCCGTTCCACATTGACCACGACGTGAAGCCGGTCGACCGACGACCCGCTGGTGTCGAGCTCGATAAGGATTTCGACCAGGCCCGCCGCGACCGCGCCACTGTGAACGTTGATCACGCGCAGCGTGCTCTGCCACGTGTCGATAGTGCCGTCGGTCGCGTAAGCGGGATTGACACACCGGAAGGCGGCAGCGACCTCGTCGGCGGTGATCATCCCGACCGCGGGTAGCGATGCGCGGTCCGCGGTCACCGGGAGCCAACTGTTGTGACGCCATAGTCCATGCGAGACAGACAGTTCGGCGAAGATGGTCGCGACCGCCCGATAAGCCTCGATCTCGGGGATACCGTCGGAGGATCGGATGGCGTCCACGACGTACCGGCCCTGAGATGATGGCGGCATTTCGCGTTCATACATGTGGAACAATGCCCGTTCACGATCCCAGCGCAACTCTTCCAGCGCATCGTTGGGTGGCGGCGAGGGTTCGTTGCCGCTGAGGTATCCCTGAAGCCAGCCTTCCGCATATTCGGTGGCATCGAGGATCTGTGATGGCCGTACCGACATGTTCTGTCCGGCCGCGAGATCGTTGACTGCGACGAGACCGCGGAAGGTGTGGGGGTTCCCCACGATTGCGAAGAGGGCGTCGCCGTACCCGCTGATCCGTACGACCAGCCTCGGATCGGCCCAATCGGGAAGGAGGCCGGGATCCACGCCTGTCAGAAGTTCCATCACTTGTTCCTGCCTCTCCTAACCGCGGACATGGCCGTTGGGATACACGTTCACATGGTGACCGCTGCGATCCACCACGTCCCAGTGTTCCCCACCATGACGAGACTTGTCCCACGTCCACGTGCGGCCCTTGTTGTCGACGAATCCGCCGTTCCGGACCGACTTGGGGCGGCTGTGGGCACTCTTCGGCGGAACATAGGGCATACTGCCCGACTTGGGAAGCTGATTCGCGTGACCGGCCGCGGGCCATTCGGGTCGCGGGACAGTCGCTTCACGGCCCCTCTCCTGCGCCGGGCCACCGGCCCGTCGGCTACACCCAGCCTGCTCTTCGGCCAGGGCCCTCTGTTCGGCGTTGTCGCGCGCCTTCTGCGCCTCGTACTGAGCGACCTGCGCCGGCGTGCCCCCGCCCGATGCATTCACCGATCGCGCATAGGCGGTCTGCTGCTCGACCTCCTGATTGTGGGCGGCTATCCGGGCCGGCAACGACGAGCAATCCGGCGGGCCCGCCGATGCCGGAGCTGCTGTCGACAGACCCAGACCCATCAGCAGCGCGGTCATGGTCAGTGCCGCGACCACCAGCTTGCGTAACCGTTCCAGCGGGTGCCTGCGCACCACGCATGGGTCGTCTGTGCGATCGAGCTCGGTGCTCGGCTCGTCATTCATGCTGCTGACTGTCATTTTCTGGCCCCTCGCGTCGCTTCCGGTCGGTGTGAACACTGGGTTGGATGCGGCCACGCGATGAAAAGTTCCGCGGTCAGGACCGCCGGTTGCCTGATCCGATCGAGACGTGCCGGGCCGAGCCCGTTAGGTTGTCATCAGAGTGCGTCGACGGCGCAGAGCCGTCGACGGCCGATATCCGATCTCGACACGGGAGGCTTTACACGTGACACACCTGGGAGTAGTGGGCGGCGGGACGATGGGCGCCGGGATCGCCGAGGTGGCCGCACGCGCGGGCGACGAGGTTCTGGTTCTCGAACGTGACCAGGACGCGGCCGACGCCGCTCGCGCTCGGATCGAGAAGTCGCTGGCACGCGGTGCGAAGGCGGGCAAGATCACCGAGGAGCAGGCCACGGAGTCGCTCGCCCGACTGCGGACCACCACGTCCATCGCCGACTTCGGTGACCGGGAACTGGTGATCGAGGCCCTGCCCGAGATCGAGTCCCTGAAGGTCGGCTTCTTCGCCGAACTCGATCAGGTGACGGCCGCCGACGCGATTCTCGCGACCAACACCTCGTCCATCCCGATCATCCGGGTGGCGAAGAATGTCGCCGATCCGTCCCGGGTGGTGGGCGTGCATTTCTTCAATCCGGTGCCGGTGATGCCCCTGGTCGAGATCATCGCGAGTCTCGCCAGCTCGACCGAGGCGATCGACACCGTCACCACGTATGCCCGCGACCATCTGGGCAAGCGGACCATCCAGGCCGGTGACCGCGGCGGCTTCGTCGTCAACGCCTTGCTCATCCCGTATCTCGTCAGCGCGATTCGTATGTACGAGAGCGGTTACGCGACAAAGGAAGACATCGACGCCGGCATGATCAACGGCTGCGCACACCCGATGGGGCCGCTCACGTTGAGCGACACCGTCGGTCTCGACGTGGTCCTCGACGTCGCCGAATCGCTGTATCAGGAGTTCCGCGAACCGCATCTCGCTCCCCCGCCGCTGTTGCAGCGGATGGTCGATGCCGGATATCTCGGCAAGAAGGCCGGCAAGGGGTTCTACGACTACTCGAAGTAGCGGACGCGGTGTGGGGATGCGGTCCTTCGAGTCGCTCGTCGCGGAGGCCGCGTCCGCCGACGTGAGTGGGTGGGGCTTCGATTGGCTGGACGGCCGCGCAACCGAGCAACGCCCGCCGTGGTGTGGATTCTCCGCAAGTGCGTGTGGTGGGTGGCCGACTTCTCGATCGGCACGTATGCGAACACGTTGTGCGAGATGGCCGCGGACATGCGTGCAGGCCGGCCATTCGTCGCGCATTCGACCCGGCACCTGATCGACGCCCGCCGCTGACTCTCGCGCAGTGTGATCAGTCGGCCAGCCCGGCGTCCTTGCTCCCATATGCTTCGCGCAGCCGGGGTTTCACCACCTTGCCGCCGGCGTTCCGCGGCAGTTCATCAAGGACGACCAGATCCTTCGGATGCTTGAAGCGCGCCAGATTCTCATTGAGGTAGGGCTCGAGTTCGGCGAGGGTGAGATCGTCGACGCCGTCGGCGAGGACCACGATCCCCACCGGCACTTCTCCCCATCGGTCATCAGCGCGGCCGATGATGGCTGCCTCGGCGATCTTGGGATGGCCGTACAGCACGTTCTCGACCTCGGCGCAGTAGATGTTCTCGCCGCCGGAGATGATCATGTCCTTGGCGCGATCCACCACGTAGAGGAAGCCCTCGTCGTCCTGGCGCACCAGGTCGCCGGAGTGGAACCATCCGCCGCGGAACGCATCCGCGGTGGCCTGCGGGTTCTGCCAGTAGCCCTTCATCATGTTCGGCCCGCGGTAGACGATCTCGCCGACCTCTCCGGGTTTCACGTCGTTCATCATCGGGTCGACGACGCGAGCGGTCACCGCCGGCACGACCTTACCGATCGAACCGATCTTGCGTAGCGCATCCTTGCCTTCGAGAATGCATGTGACAGGCGACATCTCGGTCTGGCCGAACGCGGTCATGTTGAGTGCGGCGGGGAAGTTCTCGTTCATCGCGTTGAGCACGGAGTCCGACGCCGGAGCGGCTCCCCAGCTGATCGTCCGCAGCTTGAGATCGCGAGGACGGGCCTGCTGCGCGGCGCACACGGCCTGCCATTGGGCCGGGACCATGAAGACCGAGGTGGTGCCCTCGCGTTCGAGTGTGTCGAGCATCGTCTCGGGATCGAATGCGCCGAGTGGATGTATCACCGACCGGATGCCGCGATAGAACACCGGCGCGAACGCGGCGAGGCCGGCGATGTGGAAGATGGGCGGTACCACCGAGGCGACGTCGTCGTCGGTGCTCCCCTGCGCCGCACTGATCGTGGTCACCGCCTGCGCCTGGAGATTCGTGTGGGTCAGCATGGCACCCTTGGGTTTTCCGGTTGTTCCCGAGGTGTACATGATCACGGCGACGGTGTCCTCCGGGACGTCGATCTCGGGCAGATCGGTCGGGTCCTCGGCGATGAGCGTTTCGTAGTCCAGTTGGGTGCCGTTGTCCCCGCCATCGACGACGATCGTGGTGTCGATGGCGCCCGTGGATGTACTGACCGCCTCCGCCACCGGTGCGAGCAGCTTCTCGGTGACGATCACCCTGGCGCCGCTGTCGGTGACGAGGAAGGCCACCTCGGCTGGGCTCATCCGGATGTTCACCGGGACTGGGATGGCGCCGATCAGGTTGGCGCCCAACACCGCTTCGATGTACTCGGTGCGATTGAGCAAGGCCATCAGGACACGATCGCCGAACCGCACGCCGCGGCGATGCAGGGCGGCGGCGAACGAACGCGACCGTTCGTCGAGCTCTCGCCACGTGGTCGCCTTCCCGAGATATGTCACAGCGGTGCGGTCGGGCGTCATGAACGCATGCCGACGCACCTGGTTGTTCCAGTGGTTGCGGCGCGAGCGCATCGGCTCGGCCACGAGGTCACTGGTCGACTCGGTGGTGACGGTCATGTTCGATCTCCTGGTGGTCGGAAGCGGTTCGGAGGTCCTCGAGTTCCTCGCGAGGTGCCCTCGATTACACGGTAGGACGCGACGCGGCTCGCCGTGGTCGGTCGTCGAATCTGGTAGAGACCTGAGTTGAGGCAGCACAGTTGCCGAGCCTCATGCCTCCCGTGGTCATCCAACAACGATCTCCGAGACGCCCGGTGTGGGACGCAGATCGTCAGGTGTCGCCAGGTCGGCGACGGTCACGCTCCCCGACGACGGCGACGTGGCAGCCGCGACGGCGGCTCGCGCGGCCAGCTCTCCGGTCGTTGCCGACTGTCCGGCACCGTGGGCGGTGGCTTGTTGCCCGGTAGTGCGGTTGCGCACCACGATGTTCCACCGGTCGCTACCTCGATGCGGTGCCCGCGTCAAGGCGGGACGGAGGACGGGGAACCGCCCGACGAGCGCAAGACCGGCAGTTGAGACGCGATCGTCGAGCGCCAGATAGCTGCGCACCCGAATGTCCCGTCTTTTCCCGATCAGCAACCCAACATAGCCAGCCGAACAGATGCCATGCCCCGTTCTACCGGGACATGGCACTGTCGACAGGCTGTCGCGTTACGAAACCCCTACCTGTGCACCCTGTCCCGACCAAGCGGTACTCGCCTCGATCGCCCCGATGATCTGGGGCCGCAACTCGGCGGCACGGATCACCGCATCGACGGAGCCGACCTCGACGGCGCGCTGGATGCTGTGGACGGCGTCGAACTCCGCGGCCACCTCGCCGATCTTCTCCGCTCGGACGGACTGGCGCATCTCCGCGAGCTCCGCGCTCAACGTCGATCGGTCGGTGCCGGAGGCCTCCGCCACCCGCGTCTCGAGTTCGCGGATGCGTGAGTCGGCTGCGGTGCGCTTGCCGACCTCGCCGGCGAACACCACCGCGGCGGCCGGGGCGCCGCCGAGCACCGATGCGTACGAGCCTTCGATGGCCAGCACGGTCATACTCGGGTTCAGTGCCTTGGAGAACACCACAAAGGCGCCGCCGTGATACCGCGAGATCACGCAGAACACAATGGGCCCTTGGAAGTTCACGATCGCGCGACCGATCTCCGCGCCGTACTCCAGCTGCAGTTTCCGCAACGACTCGGGCGAACCGTCGAAACCGGACAGGTTGGCGAGCACCACGAGCGGACGGTTGCCGCTGGCAACGTTGATCGCCCGCGCGGCCTTCTTCGACGACTGCGGGAACAGTGTGCCGGCGGTGTAGGTGTCCGGACCGTCGGTCGGCTTGTAGCCGCGGCGTTGCACCTCCCGCGATTCGATCCCGAGCAGGCACACCGGGATCCCGCCCAGGTGGACATCGCAGACCACGGCCGTCTCGGCGTCGGCCATGCCCGCCCAGCGTTCCAGCACCACGTGGTCCTGGTCGGCCAGCGCGCGCATCACCGTCCGGATGTCGAAGGGCTTCTTGCGATCCGGATTTGTCTCGGACGAGAAGATGTGGCCGACCGTGGTGAAGTCGCTACCCGCCAGAACGTGCGGATAATCGGAGATGTCCCGATCGGCCGGGTCGCTTGTCAGTGACCGCCGCGGCGTCTGCTCACCGGGCACGACGTAGGTGTGGTCGTAGTGGCTCATCAGCAGATCCTTGGCAGCACCCAGGTTCGGCACCCAGTACTGCGCCTGCCCGTTGGGGCCCATCACGCGGTCGTATCCGCCGATGCCGAAGTTGTCCTCGGCCGAAACACCACCGGAGAAGTCGAGGGACTGCTTGCCGGTCAGCACCATCGCGGAATGCGGGGTCATCACCAGGATGCCCTTGGTGTGCATCAGCATCGTGGCCTCGGCATTCCAGTACGGCTGCGCGCCGACGTTGATACCCGCCACCACGATGTTGATCTCACCGCCTGCCTGGGTGAACTCGACGACGCGCTTGAGTGCGCGCGCCACCCAGTCCATGTTCTCGGTTCCCGAGTCCATGGAGATCCGGGCACCCGACGACAGCGCAAACCACTCGAGCGGCACCTGCATCCGTCCGGCGAGGTCCAGCGCTCCGATCACCCGGCTGCACTCCGGTTCCGACAGTGCACCGAGCGATTTTGTCGGATCGCCGAGCAGCACCACTCGGGTGACGCCCTGCGGGTACTTGTCGGTCGGTGTGGTGACCACCCCGACCACCATGGCGGCGGTGTTGCCGCCCTTCGGACGGTCCACCGGCTCCAGTACCTGCTCGGCATTCAGGTCGTACTCGGAGAACTCGCCCAGTAGGCCGGCCAGCTCGTACGGGTAGACGGTGTTGCGCTTCGCCGCGCGCAGCACCTTCTGGCGATACCCGTCGACGGGTTCGATCGGCTCGTCGGAAGGCTCACCGACGCTGACGTCGAAGCTACCCGTGGCGTTGATCGAGAATCGCACGGCGACCTTCGACAAGATCCCGGTGTCGTGGTCGCGTCGACGCGCGATCAGCTGAACCTCCTCGAGCCCGACGCCGGCAGCGATGGCCCGGATGTATCCGGCGATCGCTGCGAGTTCCTCGGCGGTGACGTCCATCGGCGGCCAGATGTACATGATGATGCGGTTGGTGTCGGCGGTCCGGCCGGACGGGCGCTGCGCCCGTCGGATCGAATCGACACACGACGCCAGGATCGTCTCGGCGGTCGGCAGAGCCAGCAGTCGGCCGTCGTGTTCGCGCACCGCGGTGAGGTCGCGCACCTGTGCGAACGCGATGAGGCGGTCGTCGGACGGGTTGTCGCGGGCGACGCACCGGAAGAGGTAGACCTCCTCGTCGTCGGACGAGCTCAGCCGGGTGAGATCGAATTTGTGCAGGCGCTCCATCTGCATGCGCTGCGCGATGTGGGGATGCAGGCCACGGATCAGACGTTCTTCTGCCATGCCGGTCGCAGACGGCCGGAAGGTGAAGTGGTGATGCATCAGCGCATCACCACTGCCGGCAACCGTGGTGGTGATGCGGTGTACCTGGCTGGGCATCGGGGTCGCCGCGATGACCTCGTGCAGAGTCGACGCCATCGCGTCGAAGTCCTCGGGTTGTTGTTCCCAACTCAGGTAGATGTCGGCATCGATGGACGGGGTGTCGCGAGCCAGTTCGGCCAGTCCGGCCAGAGCAGGTCCCAGATTGTCGAAGCTGACCGCCGCCGACGCCAGCTTCGCGCCCTCCCGCTCGGCGACCACGAAACGGGCGCCGCCCGCCTGCTGGATCCGCACATCGGCGAGTCCCTTGTTCCCGTAGTAGCGACGGGTCAGGACCTCCAGCATCACGGTGTTGTCGGCCTTGCCGCGCACCACCTGTTGCGCGAGGAGCCGCACCAGGGGCTCGGTGCTGCGGACCATCTCCGAGATGCGCTTGGCGCGGTCTGCGGCATCGGGGTTGTCGTCGAGATAGCGCAGATGATCGCGGACATTGTCGTAGACCCGTGCGCGATTGCGACGCAGCAGCTCCTGTCCGTACCACGCGTAGATGAGTCCACGCGCGAGGTCGGCGATGACGGGGAACCGCACCTGAGTCGCGGCCACCAGCCGATCGAGCGCCGTGCCGACGGAATCCCTCAGCTCATCGCGCGGGGTCGGCTCCCCGAGCCACTCGCGCAGCAGGGTGGTGAGCACGGTGGCCGAGTCGCCGGGGTTCTGCAAGGCCAGGAAGATCCGGAAGACCGCGGCCTCGAGCTCTGGGGTGCGATCGAGATCGGTCACCCCGTAGTGTGCGAGCGCTCGGCCCAGTTGCGCGTGGAACGCCTCCGGCAGTCCGTCGCGCTCGACGTCGAGGCTCTGCAGATAGGTGTGGAAGCTCTCGCGTGAACTGTGCACGCGCTCGTCGCCGATGGCCTCCCCCGACGGCCGATTCTGGCTCAGCTTGGCGAGGTCGGCGAATACGGTGATCAGTTCGAGTTCGTCGGCGAGCGGGCGACGACCGCTCTCGATCGCCACGCGGCGGGTGGTGAGGTAGTCGTCGAGCAGTCGGGTGCGATCGTGTGGGTCCACGTCGTACCCCAGCAGCAGGCTGCGGAGATCCTCCAGGCTGCGTCCGGTGCGCTCCTGCGGTGACACGTCCACGGGCTCGTCGGGCAGTTCGATGTCGACGTCGGCGGTCGCGTCGTCGGGCGTCTCGGCCTCGTCGTCATCGCTGAGCGGTTCCAGGCGCAGCAACGGCACACCGGTCTCCACCTGCGTGCCGACCGACACCAGGCTTTCCTTCAAGCGGCTCCGGACCGGCGCGCGCAGGACCGTCTCCATCTTCATGCTCTCCAGCACCAGTACGGGTGCGCCTGCCTCGACCTCGGCGCCAACCTCCAGTGGAGTGGCGACGACCAGCGCGGGGGCGGGTGAGCGGACCACGCCGCCCTCGTCGCGACTGACCCGATGAGTGACCCCGTCGACGTCGACGAGGTGGATCGGTCCGTGGGTGTCGGTCACCAGTCGGTAGCGGACGCCGTTCAGGACGATCTGAGCGGTGTGCTCGTCAAAACGTTCGAGGTCGACGTCGGCGGTGCGGGTCTGCTCGCCGGCTTCGATGCCGATACGGAAACGGTGCGCGCCGATCCGCGCGACGCGGACCCGGTAACCGACACCCCGCAGCTTGAGATCGAGCGGACGCCCGCTGTCGTGCTGCACCTGTGGCCGACCACCCGACGCGGTGGACAGCAGCCGATGACGTTCCACCGACTCGCCTTCCTCGTAGGCGTCGATGGCCGCTGCGGCCAGCGCGACCGCCGAGTGACGATGGGCGACCAGTCGCCCCTCGGCCCGCACCCGATCGATCCAGCCGGTGTCGGCGCTGCCGTCGATCACCTCGGGCTGGTTGAGCAATTCGAGGACGAAGCTCTTGTTGGTCGCGCCGCCTTCGATGATCACCCGCGTCTGCACCATCGCCCGGCGCAGACGTCCGAGTGCCTCGTCGCGGTCGCGGCCGTAGGCGATGATCTTGGCGATCATGGAGTCGAAGTCGGCGGGAATGGTGTCGCCCTCGCTGACCCCGGTGTCGACACGGATGCCGGGCCCGGCGGGGAGTTCGAGGCGCGCGATGCGGCCGGGAGACGGCGCGAAGTCGCGGTCGGGATCCTCGGCATTGAGGCGGGCCTCGATGGCGTGCCCGCGTTCTGCCGGTGGCTCGCCTTCGAGACGGCCACCGGAGGCCACATGCAATTGCGCCCGGACCAGGTCGAAGCCGGTGGTGGCCTCGGTGATCGGATGCTCGACCTGCAGACGAGTGTTGACCTCCAGGAACGCGAACAGCTGCTCGCCGGGGTGATAGAGGAACTCGACGGTTGCCGCGCCCCGGTAGCCGACTGCGACGGCGAGTCGTTCGGCGGACACCTTGAGTTCGGCCACCTGCGCGCCAGAGAGGACCGGCGACGCGGACTCCTCGATGACCTTCTGATTTCGTCGCTGCACCGAGCAATCACGCACGCCCAGCGCCCAGGCGGTGCCCTGACCATCGGCGATCACCTGGACCTCGACGTGGCGGGCACCGGTCACGAGGCGTTCGAGGAACACGACGCCGCTGCCGAAGGCTCGGGCCGCCTCGTCGCGGGTGCGCTCGTAGGCCTCGCGGAGATCGCCGTCATTCGTCACGACGCGAATACCCCGGCCGCCGCCGCCCGCGGTCGCCTTGAGCATCAGCGGGTACCCGATCTCGGCCGACGCCGCCACGGCGTCGTCGATGGTCGCGACGGCGCCACGGCTCCAGGGCGCCACCGGGACGCCGACCTCTTCGGCAATCAGCTTGGCGCCGATCTTGTCGCCGAGTTTGCGCATCGCCTCCGGCGAAGGCCCGACGAAAGTGACGCCGATGCGCTCGCACAGTTCGGCGAAGAGCGGATCCTCCGCAACGAAGCCCCAGCCGACCCAGGCTGCGTCGACACCGGTCGCGAGGAGTGCGCGCTCGAGGACCTCGAGGTTCAGATAGGGCCGCGCGGCAGCGGGCCCGAGGTCGTAGGCGATGTCGGCTTCACGCACAAATGTCGCGTTGCGATCCGCATCGGTGTAAAGAGCGACGACCTCGATCGGTCGGCCGGTCTCCGCGGACAGGCCGCGGACGGCATGGATGAGTCGCATGGCGGACTCGCCGCGGTTCACGATGGCAATGCGTGTGAACATCACCGACTCCAATCTCTTCGATTCCTACGTGTCGGCCGCGGAGGTCGCGGCGCCCGTCTCGACCGATACGCCCGAGGACGGGGTCGGTGTGCTCCGTGCCGGCGCTGGATGCCGGCGACGCACCTCGCACGATTGTGGCGAATCGATTCCCTACGCGCGAGTACGGGCACTGTGACGTTTTCGGTCGGGGTGTGGAAGATGCAGCCTGACCTGCACGTCGAGGCCATACGTGCGCACGCCGCAACGCTCCCGCGCACTTGCCACGTATCCGCGCAAGTGGCGACTTGCGCGGATACGTGACAAGTGCGCATTCTTCACACGGTGACCCGTCGAGCGCCGACGAGGCGGCCTCGCCGGCGCCACCTAGGCTGTACCGATGGCTCTCGTCCTCGGTCCGATCTTGCGTCACGTAGGTGAGACCACCGCAACGATCTGGGTTCAGACCGACGAACGTGCCGAGGTCGAGGTACTGGGCTGCCGTGCGTCGACGTTCGAGGTTCGGGGCTGCCACTACGCGCTGGTCGTGGTCGACGGTCTGACGCCGGGCTCGACCACCGAGTACCGACTTCACGTCAACGGGACGCAGGAGTGGCCGCACCAGAAGTCCCGCTACCCACCGAGCGTGATCCGGACCCGCGGAGCCGACCGTGACAAAAGTCTTCGGGTGGTCTTCGGGTCGTGTCGCTACCCCAAGACCGGCGACGCCGCGCTGGACGAAAAGCTCGGTTCGGATGCACTGGATTGCTACGCCACACGACTGACCGGGCAACCGGTGTCGGCGCTGCCCGACGTCGTGATCCTGCTCGGCGACCAGGTCTACGCCGACGAGCTGACCCCGGAGGCGCGTCGTCGCCTGGCCGGCCGCCGCAGCGGCTCGGTTCGTACCAAACGTCCACCCGACGAGGTTGTGAGCTTCACCGAGTACGAGGGGCTCTATCGGCACACGTGGGGCGATCCGGAGATCCGATGGCTCATGTCCACAGTGCCCATCGCGATGATCTTCGACGACCACGACATCCGCGACGACTGGAACACCTCCGCCGCGTGGCGTGCCTCGATGAGCTCCGTGCCGTGGTGGCGGGAACGGATTCGGGCGGGACTCGCCTCCTACTGGGTGTATCAGCATCTCGGCAATCTCAGTCCCACCGAACTCGCCGTCGACGACGATTACCGAAAGGTCGTCGACTCCACCGGTGACTGCTGGCCGCTGCTGGTCGCTCTCGCCGACCGGGCCGACGACGACGCCGACGGAGAAAAGGGTCTGCGGTTCAGTTACCGATGGGATCTGGGAACGGCCAGACTCGTCATGATCGACTCGCGCAACGGTCGAATCCTGTCGGGCGGTTCCCGAAAGATGTTGAGTGATCGGGAGTTCGCCTGGCTCGAGGAACAGATGACAGACGGTGTCGACCGAGTCGACCACCTGATCCTGGGGTCATCACTGCCGTGGCTGCTGCCCCCTGCGCTCGGTGACCTGCAGACGATCAACGAGATCGCGGCCAACCGCACCGGCCTCCGCGGACGGCTTGCCGAAAAGATTCGTCAGGCAACCGATTTCGAGCATTGGCCGGCGTTCATGGAGTCGTTCCGGAGGCTCAGCGACCTGATCATCGGCGTGGCCACGCAGTCCGGCCGTGCTCCTGCCACCGTCTGCGTTCTCTCCGGCGACGTACATCACAGCTATGTGGCACGGGCCGACCACCCCGGTACGACGGCGACCGCAGTTCACCAGCTGGTGTGCTCGCCTGTGCACAATCATGTCCCCGGATACGTCAAGCCGGTTCTGGAGCATGCGTGGTCGCCGCGAGCCGCTCGCCTGACCCGCGCGTGGGCCCGGCACCTCGGATCTCCCCCGCTGCCCATCAACTGGTCCGACGTCGGGGGTCCGTTGTTCGGCAACACCATCGCCACCCTGATGACCGACGGGCGTACCGCGCGGGTCGTCTTCGAACAGCCACGTGAAGGTGGAGAGCTTTCCGAGATCACGCGGGTGTCCCTCACCGACTGAGGCGGGTCTGCAGCCCTCCGTGGTCGGGTCGGCCGCGCCCCGACGTGTCGGTCATTCCGTCAGCACAACGCCCTTGCCGAGCAGCGTGCCGTCTTCCATGTCGCGGTGTGCCGTGGCGACCTCGTCGAATTGTAAAAATGAGCGATCGGGACGGTGGCACGGCCGGCGGCAACGTCATCGAGAAACTGCCGAACGATCCCATCCCCCGCCGAAAATGCAACTCTGATCGGTTCAGGCCAAATGACCTGATTCGTATGAGAACCCAGCCGACCGCAGGTGTGGGAGGCGGAACCGAGCGGATGGTCAGAGATTCCGGCGGGCCCGGTGCATCGAGTAAGACGGCACGCATCATGATCCGCGCCTACGCGGGCGGGATGGATTGCCGACGGTCGACGATGGTTCACATCGTCAACCATTCGCTAGGGTGCAAAGCGTGAACACGGCAGCGCATCGATTCATCGTCGGCGACCAGGTCGCCATCTCCTACCGCACGTTCGGGGACGCTTCTGGCGGGAATGCCTCCGGCCGACCACCGGTCGTCCTGCAGCACGGATTCGCGTCCAGTGGTGCACAGAACTGGATGGCGGCCGGACTGGTGGATGCTCTTGTGGCCGAAGGCCGTCAGGTGATAGTGGTCGATGCGCGTGGGCACGGAGAATCGGATAAACCGCATGATTCCGCCAGTTACGGCGAGAGCCGCATGGCGCGGGACCTAGTGGAGTTGTTCGACTCGCTGGACCTGACCGAAGTGGATCTGGTCGGGTACTCGATGGGCGCGATCGTCTCATTGCTGACTGCGGTGCACGACAATCGGATTCGGCGGCTCGTCGTGGGCGGTGTCGGTGCGGGCGTGGTGGACCTCGGTGGTGTCGACACCAGGGTGATCGACCAGCGTGCCCTCGCCGACGCCCTGCGTGCCGACGACCCGGCGACCGTGACCGACCCGGCCGCCCGCCGATTCCGGCTGTTCGCCGACGCATCGGACAACGACCGGCTTGCGCTGGCGGCGCAGGCCGAGGCGGTCAACACCGAGCCGATCGCCTTCGAACAGATCTCGGTCCAGATCGCCGTGGTGATCGCCGGTGTCGACGACGATCTCGCGAATCGGCCCGAGGTCCTCGCGAAAAGGCTGTCGGCCACACTGATCCGAGTGCCCGGTGACCACCTGGGTGCGGTCCGGAACCCGGAGTTCCGGACCGCACTGCTCGACGCCCTCCGGTGACCCCTCGTCGCCGCGGTCAGCCGCGGTGCAGCGCGGCGAGTTCGCGTTGGATCATCGCTTCGTGGGCGAGTGCGTCCTCCCGGGCCCGGCGCGGATTCCACCGCCCGCTCAGCACAAAGATGAACGGCACGAACAAGATCTGGGCGACGACGCAGATCCACCACCAGATCTTCCACTGACCCGGGTTGTCCTTCTGGGCTTGTTGGACATCGGCCGCATGTTCGGCCAGGTACGCCTGATCCCCCGGCGGAATCGGGTCGGTGCTCAATTGTTGCAGGCGAGCCGCTGCCTCCCGCGGGGTCGCCGCGAGGCCCGCACCCATCAACTGCCCCACGGCGGCCACGCCTGCCCGCACATCGCGTGGATTCGCGGCCAGCGCGCTCAGGGTCGCCGGCTCGACGGCACTCGCGGTCGCGACTTGTTCCGGATACTCGGCGACGATGTGGGAGACCCGCGTTCCCTGGTCGACCAGAGTCGAGGTGGCCGGCACCACAAAGGTCAGCACAATGAGTGCCAGCGTCACCGTTATGCGAACAGTCCATCCCCAGATCGCCAGACCGGTCGCAGTGGCGGCCGGATTGTGGCGCTCGACGGTCTCGGTGAAACTGGCCATCCATGCGCAGTAGGCGATGCCGCCACCCACCGCGATGACCACGAGCACCAGTGCGAAGGTGTAATAGCTCGTATCGGCATGGGTGCTGAGCATCGCGAAGATCGCGGTGCCGATCACGGAGATCACGGTCCCGATGGCCATGAGCGGCTTGCGCACCCGGATCTTGTCGGAGACCACACCGGCGACGATGAGGGCGATCGCGTTGGCGATCCAATACCAGTTCGCCAGGGCGTTGGCACGAGCCTCCGAGTAGCCGAATGTGGTGGCGAAGTAGACGACGAAGAACCCGACCGCGATGTAATAGAACATGAGGAACAGGCTGATCGCGATCGCCGGTCCGACGATGTCGAACCGCATCATCTGGCGCCAATGCCCGCGCAGGGCGGTCTCGGTGTCGAGACCGCCGGCCCGCGCCTCGATCAGGGCCCGTTCGTTCAGGCTGACCATCAACTGGTCACGGAGCCCTGGCGACAATTCGCGGAGGCCGACCAGCGCGATCACCGCGACGATCAAACCGGCGATCCCGCAGACGTAGAACTGAAACCGCCAATCCGGGTGGTTGTCGAGTGTATTGCTCGACACCATGGTCACGACGAGACTGCCGAGCACGGGGCCCATCGTCCAGAATCCCATCGCTTGAGCACGTCCGACCTGCGGCGAGAAGTCCCGGATCAACGCAGGTGTCGCCACCAGGATCATGCCCTCGACAATGCTCAGCACAGCGAAGAAGATGATGTACCACAAGGTGTTCGGCGCATGTGGGAGCGCGAACAGCACCAGCAGGCCGGTGATGAACAGGCCGATGACCACCAGGTTGGCGCGGCCCCAACGATCCGCCAGGCCCGCCGCCAGAGATGCGAAGGCGCCCAGGAGGTTCCCGACGATCGAGACGACGACGAACTGGGTGAAGGTCATGCCGAACGACACGATGATCTTTGTCGCCACGGCGCCCTGGATGTAGAGCTGGTAGTACAAGATGACCGTCGCCAGCACCGTGATGGCCAGGTATCGGTATCGTGCCGCCGGGAGCGGATAGTGATCGAGCTTGCGGTCCCAGAGCGAGTGTAGACCGCCTGTCGGCGAGCCTGCGATTCGTTCCTTGTCTGGTTCTGCATTGGTCTGTGTCACGCGATTTCCCGTCTGCAAGGGTCGAATTGGGTCGGTCATATCCGGCAGGTCCGCGAAACCTGTTGTCCGGCTGTGGTTGTCGAGATGGTCGAGCTGGTGCGCGTCAGGGGGGTCATCGGGTGCCGCTCATTCCTCCGTCGACCGGTATGACCACTCCGGTGAGGTATGCCCCCGCCCGCGAGGACAGGAAGATCGCCGTACCGGCGATGTCGTCGGGCGTGCCGACTCGTCCGAGCGGCACGCCGGCTTCGACCTGGGAACGCATGTCCGGGTCGTCGAGCATGAACGCCATCATCTTCGACGGGAACGGTCCCGGCGCAATCGCGTTGACGGTGATCTGTTCCGGGGCCAGCGTGGCCGCCAGCTTGCGGGTGAGCATGTGGACGGCCGCCTTCGACGCTCCGTAGGAGAAGTTGTCGGTGTGGGAGACGACCATGCCGTCGATGGATCCGATGTTGATCACCCGTGCCGGTCCGTCGGAAGCGGCGGCACGGAGCAGCGGCAGCAGTGCCTGCGTCATCTCGAACACAGACGTGATGTTGAGATTGAGGACCTTCTCGAAGCCGTTCTGCGGGAACTCGTCGACTGGCGCACCCCAGGTGGCGCCCGCATTGTTGACGAGGACATCGACGCGATCGAATTCGTCTGCCACGAACCGGGACAACGCCTCGACACCGACCGGGGTCGACAGATCGGCGGCCAGGGCCGCCACATCGCCCGAGGCGGACAATTCGGTGAGCGCCTGCTCGCAGGCTTCTGCCTTGCGGGACGAGATGATCACGCGCGCTCCTGCCTGCAGGAAGCCCCGCGCGATCATCATCCCGATGCCGCGGGTTCCGCCGGTGACGACGACAGACTTCCCGGCGACGTCGAAGAGCGACATGGCCTGCCCGGGCTCCCGGGGCGGGGTCACGTCGACACCCGATCGCGAGTCGTCCCCTGGCCGGGGACTCGATGGTGCGGTCGCGCACCGATCCGTGAACAGCTCACGAAGGACACCACTTTCGTTGATGAGCGCGTCGCGACCGTCCGGGGCGGATGGGTGTGACGCAATGCGGCGGAACCGGACACTGTGATCTGAGTCCTATGAGATATAGTTGAAGTCGGCTTCATCTTCAAGTCTTTTGTCAGATCGGTGATCGAAGAATCTGTCCAGAATGGGGCTCCGTCGACCAGTAGGGTCGGGTACGTGAATCTCAACGGGGTAGGTATCTGGAGTTCGCCATTGCGCTACGGAGATCCGGGCGAAGCCGCGGACGCTGCATCGGAACTGGACGAACTGGGCTTCACGGCCCTGTGGATCCCCGATGTGGGTGGTCCGGTTCTCGACTCGGTCGCCAATCTGCTCGGCGCGACCACGAACGTCGTCATCGCGACCGGGATTCTCAACATGTGGATGCACGAGCCGCACGAGGTGGCTGCGGCGCATGCGCGACTGACGTCCGAGCACGGCGCCCGGTTCCTGCTCGGGCTCGGGATCAGTCACGCGCCCCTGATCGACGCGCAGGAAGCCGGGCGCTACCGAAAGCCGTTGGCTACCACGAAGGCCTTCCTGGACGGGCTCGACGACGCGGAGAATCCGGTCCCGACCGACAGTCGGGTGCTGGCGGCCCTCGGTCCCAAAATGCTCGCCCTGTCGGCCGAGCGCAGCCGTGGCGCGCACCCGTACCTGGTGACGCCGGAGCACACCGCGATCGCCCGAACGTCTCTCGGTGACGGTCCCCTGCTCGCACCGGAACAGACCGTGGTCCTGACCACCGATCGTGACGAGGCTCGCTCGATCGGCACCCCATGGCTGCGCGGCTATCTGGCAATGCCGAATTACGCGAACAACTTACGCCGCCTCGGCTTCTCCGACGACGATCTGGACTCCGTCAGCGATCGGCTCTTCGATGCGATCATCGCGTGGGGAGACGAGTCGGCCGTGCTCGCGCGGATCGACCAACACCGTGCCGCGGGCGCCGACCACGTCTGCCTGCAGGTGCTGCAGGCAGACCAGCGGGCGGTCCCACGCGCGCAGTGGCGGCGAATCGCCGACGCACTCCGGTAGGCCTCCCCTCTTCCCCTCCCACAACCCACCTCGCCCAGCCGCGACGGTTCCCGTCATCCGCGACGGCATTTCGGGGTCGCGGATGAGGGAAACCGTCGCGGCTGGGTTTTTGGGGTTGGGGGGAAGATGGGGGTTCGCGATTCAGAGTCGCAGGCCGAGGGTTCCCTCGGTCATCTTCGCCCGTAGGGCGCGCCGATCCGGTTTGCCGGTCGGGAACAGCGGGAGCTCGTCGAGACGCGCGGTGAACCAGGTGGTCGGCACCTTGTACCGGGACAGTTGGTCGCGGGTGCGACGATCCAGGTCGGCGGCATCGACCGCGCCGCCGGCCGGCACCACGAGAGCAACCACCTCCTCGCCTCGGGTCGGATGGTCGACTCCGACGACGAGGCAGTGCGCCACATCCGGGAACTCCTCGATGACGGCCTCGACCTCACGAGGTGACACGTTCGAACCCGCCGCCTTGATCATCTCGGTGTCGCGTCCCACGTAGAAGAGCCGCGGGTCGTCGGGGAGTTCGTAGACCTGGTCGCCGGTGCGGAACCACCCGTCTGGGTCGAAGACCTCCGACCGTTCCCGCTTGTTGTAACCGGCCATCACGCCGGTGCCTCGGATCCAGAGCTCGCCGATCGCGCCCACCGGGACCGCAGCACCGTCGCCGTCGACGATCCGCTTCTCGGTGGCCGCCCAACCGCCTGCGGTCTCGGTCATGGTGCGGTGGATCGGATGCCCTCGCGGTGAGTTGATCATGGCGATGTCGGCAGGGCCTTCGCGGAGGATCGGGGCGCGCGACAGGTCACGATCGTCGAACGACGGGTCGCCCCGCAACTGCTGGAGGAACGCCGGCCACCCGACATACCCGGTGGCCTGTTCTCGCTCGATGAGGTCGAGTGCGGGGCCGGGATCGTGACGAGGAATCGTCAGCACCGTCGCCGGGGCGTGCAGGGCTCCGGCGGCGGCAAGAATGCCGCCGATCCAGAACACCGGCATCGCGCACAACACGACCGGCATGGCAGCCCCGCCGTTGCTCGCCTGCAGCATCTGGACCCACTGTGAGGTCTGCCGAACCACGGTGCCGTGGGTGTGCACCACCCCTTTGGGCAGTGCGGTGGAGCCCGATGTGTGGATCATCAGGGCGACGTCGGCGGGCGAGACCTCGCTCTCGACGGAGTCGAGCAGTGCCCGCTCGACCAACGACGTGTCGTCGGGCCGCCAGTGGGTCGCCCACGACCGATCGGATCGACCGGTGAGGACGATGTCGCGCAGGAAGGGAGTGGCGGTGAGCTGGATCCGACCGGCGCGCTGACCGTCGAGACCGGACAGTGCGGCCTTGAGTTTGTCGGGGATGTCGACGCCGAGGATCTCGGTCGGCGCGACCAGCACCTGTACGTCCGCGAGGCGCAGCACCCGCGCCAGCTCGGCCGGCGGATACAGGGTGCTCAGCGGCACGGCGACCGCGCCGATCCGGCTGACGGCCAGCCACCAGACGGTCCATTCGACGCCGCTGGTGAAGAACAGACCGACCCGGCAGCCTTTGCCGACGTGCCGGGTGAGCAGCCACCGTGCAATCAGCGCAGAGCGTTCCTCGGCCTCGGCATAGGTCATGCGGTCACTGGGTGAGACGGTGTAGTCGACGTCCCCGAACTCCCGCGACGCCCGGTTGAGCAACGCTGCGATAGTCGGGCGGTCCACCTCGTCATCACTCGCCATTGTTCCCCCGGTTGTCGAAGCGATTGTCGGTTCTTGTAAGACCGTAGGTGATCTATCACCGAGCGATGCCCACCATCGCTCGCATTGGTGGGCACCCAGCCTCATCCGGCGCGATACTGGTAAAGCTGAGGCAAGCAGACCGATGTGGTGCGTGACCGAAACTGAAGACGAAGGCAGGATTATGAGCGCGGAGCAGCCGACCATCATCTATACACTGACCGACGAGGCGCCGATGCTCGCGACGCAGGCTTTTCTGCCGGTCATCCGCGCTTTTGCCGATGCGGCCGACATCAACGTCGAGACCAGTGACATCTCGGTGGCGGCCCGGATCCTCGCCGAGTTCTCCGACTACCTCACCGAGGAGCAGCGGCTACCGGACAACCTGGGCGAGCTCGGTCGCCTCACTCAGGATCCGGCCACCAACATCATCAAGCTGCCGAACATCAGCGCCTCGGTTCCGCAGTTGCTGGCCGCGATCAAGGAGCTCCAGGAGAAGGGGTACGCGATCCCCGACTTCACCGGGAACCCGAAGACCGACGACGAGGCAAGGATCCGGGATCGGTACACCAAGTGCTTGGGCAGTGCCGTGAATCCGGTGCTGCGTGAGGGCAATTCCGACCGGCGCGCCCCCAAGGCCGTCAAGGCGTACGCGCGTAAGCATCCCCACAGCATGGGTGAGTGGTCGATGGCATCGCGGACGCATGTCGCGCATATGACTGAAGGCGACTTCTACCACGGTGAGAAGTCGATGACCGTCGACGGCGACCGCGAGGTCAAGATGGAGCTGATCACCGAGGGCGGCGAGACACTCGTGCTCAAGCCGAAGGTGAAACTCGACGACGGCGACGTGATCGACAGCATGTTCATGAGCAAGACGGCGCTGGTCGAGTTCTACGAAGATCAGATCGAGGACGCCTACAAGACCGGCGTCATGTTCTCCCTGCACGTCAAGGCGACCATGATGCGTGTCTCGCATCCCATCGTGTTCGGTCACGCCGTGAAGGTTTTCTACAAGGATGCCTTCGCCAAGCACGGTGAACTGTTCGACGAACTGGGCGTCAACGTCAACAACGGTTTGTCGGATCTGTACAGCAAGATCGAGTCGCTGCCGAGTGCGCAGCGCGAAGAGATCATCGATGACCTGCACAAGTGCCACGAGCACCGTCCTGAGCTGGCGATGGTCGACTCGGCGCGTGGCATCTCGAACTTTCACTCCCCCAGCGATGTCATCGTTGACGCTTCGATGCCCGCGATGATCCGCGCGGGCGGCAAGATGTACGGCGCGGACGGCCGTATGAAGGACACCAAGGCCGTCAATCCGGAGTCGACCTTCGCGCGCATCTACCAGGAGATGATCAACTTCTGTAAGACCAACGGCGCGTTCGATCCGACGACCATGGGTACCGTGCCCAATGTGGGCCTCATGGCACAGAAGGCCGAGGAGTACGGGTCCCACGACAAGACGTTCGAGGTTCCCCAGACGGGCGTCGCAAACATCACCGACATCGCGACCGGTGAAGTCCTGCTGACGCAGAACGTCGAGGAGGGGGACATCTGGCGGTTGTGCATCGTGAAGGATGCCCCGATCCGCGATTGGGTCAAACTTGCCGTCACGCGTGCACGGGATTCCGGTATGCCGGTGCTGTTCTGGCTCGATCCTTACCGTCCGCACGAGAACGAGCTGATCGCCAAGGTGAACACCTATCTGAAGGACGAGGACACCGACGGTCTCGACATCCAGATCATGTCGCAGGTCCGAGCGATGCGGTACACGCTCGAACGGGTGATCCGCGGGATGGACACCATCGCCGCGACCGGGAACATCTTGCGCGACTACTTGACCGACCTGTTCCCGATCCTCGAACTGGGGACCAGCGCCAAGATGCTCTCGATCGTGCCACTGATGGCCGGTGGCGGTCTGTACGAGACCGGAGCCGGTGGTTCGGCACCCAAGCACGTCAAGCAGCTCCTCGAGGAGAACCACCTGCGCTGGGATTCGCTCGGTGAGTTCCTGGCGCTGGCGGTCAGTCTGGAAGATCTCGGGAAGAAGACCGGGGACAAGCGCGCCGAGATCCTGGCGAAGACACTGGACGCGGCGACCGGCAAGCTGCTGGAGAACGACAAGGGTCCGTCGCGTACGTCCGGTGAACTCGACAATCGTGGGAGCCAGTACTACCTCGCGATGTACTGGGCGCAGGAGCTGGCCGCGCAGACCGACGACGAGGAACTCCGGAAGCGCTTCGGCCCGCTGGCCGACACGCTGGCCGAGAACGAGGACACCATCGTCGCGGAATTGAACGAGGTGCAGGGCGCCTCGGTGGACATCGGGGGCTATTACGCACCCGACCCCGAGATGGCCGCTGCCGTGATGCGTCCGAGCAAGACCTTCAACGAGGCGCTGGAGTCGGCACGAGGCTGACGACCACTTCGCATGACCATCTGTGAGTCCGCACGCCTCTCCGGCGTGCGGGCTCACAGCGCCTGCGTGGCAGGTGAACTCGACGCGGCCGGTCAGATGATGCTCGCCACCAGGATTGGATGCCGCCCGCGCGGCCTGTGTTCCCGACTCTTTACTCGCGGAGACGTCGACCGGAATCTCGCACGCCGGTCGCGGACCGAAGACAGTGCATGGCACGCACCCGTAGGCTCGACGTCACCATCCCTTCGACGTGAGCGAGCGGCCACATGAGCGAATACGACGACTGGAACACCCAGATAATCAACGAGTTCCGGGCGAACGAAGGCAAGGTCGGCGGCAACTTCGAGGGAGCTCCGATGCTGTTGCTCCACCACGTCGGACGTAAATCCGGCCGGGAGACCGTCACACCGATGATGTACCTGCCCGATGAGAAGGATGACGCCACCATGTACGTCTTCGCATCGAAGGCGGGCGCGCCGAGCAATCCGGCCTGGTACTACAACGCCACCACGGCCGGGCGGGCCCAGATCGAACTCGGCACCGACACGCAGGCGGTCTCGGTGACCGAAGTGACCGGCGAAGACCGCGATCGTATCTACGCAGAACAGGCCCGGCGCTACCCGGGATTCGCGGACTACGAGAAGAAGACCGCCGGGGTTCGCACCATTCCGGTCCTCGCGTTCCGCCGTAGCTGAGATGTGACTCCGGTCAGTGGACTCCGGAGGCCTCGGCCGGCCGCGCCTCGGGTGACACAGCGACGTCGGCGGAGCGTCTGATCAGGAGGGCGGGTGTGGCGAGCAGGGCGACTCCCGCCACCACCAAGGCTGTGCGAGGAGTGGTGATCGTCGCGAGCAGCCCGCCGGCGGCCGTGAGCGCCGCGATGCACAGGCTGGTGCTGATCGACCACGCCGCGATCACCCGAGAGAGTTGCTCGGTCTCGATGAGTTGTTGTCGGTAGGTGACGTATACCGGGTTGAACACGCTGCAGCAGACGATCAGACCCAGCTCGACGACCATGACGACTGCCAGGCCGCCGAGGCCGGGTCCCACCACCGCGAGACCGATCGGCCAGCATGCGCGCAGCACGCCGGTGACCAGCAACGCCCTGGATTGGCCCAGCCGGTGGACGACGGCGCCTGCCAGCCGCGATCCGATGAGTCCGCCGACGCACGGCAATGAGAACGCCAGACCGTATTGCCACATCGGGAAGCTCAGTTGGCCGAGCATCAGAACGGCGAGGACGGGTTCCCCGGCCATGATGAGACCGTTGACCAACACGGTGTTGGCGAACAACCGTCGCAGGGTGCGCTGACCGACGATGATGCGCCAGCCGTCGGCGAGATCGGTCAACCGTGCCGGGGTCGCCCTTTTCCGCTGCGGCTCCGACGAGCCCATGGCAGCGACCCCCAGTGCGGAGAGCAGATAGCTCATCGCGTCGACGCAGATCGTCACGAACGGACCGAACAGTCCTATCAGCGCACCGCCCAACGTGGGACCGACGACGGTCGCCGACCATCTCGTCGACTCGAATCGGCTGTTCGCGGTCAGCAGGTCGTCTCTATGTACGAGCGTCTTGACCAGGGGCCCGCTCGCCGCGTCGGACGCGATCCTCGACGCCGTCGCGACCACGGAGACCGCGATCAGCTGGCCGATCGTCAACACCCCGAACGCGTATGCGATCGGCAGCGATGCGAATGCGCACAGCCGGATCAGGTCCGCGGCGATCATCACGGGCCGCTTGCGACGGAACTCCACCCACGGGCCCACGGGCACGGCGACCACCGCGCCCACCGCGAGGCCCGCCGCGGACAACGCGGCAACCTCCGCCGGGCCGGCGTCCAACACAGTGATCGCGACAACCGACAGCGCGCCGAATCCGATCCAGGTGCCGAAGGTGCTGACCGCATAGGCCGCCCACAAGCACTCGAACTGTCGCCCGAGAGCGCGCCGGATCCCCATGCCGACCCCCTTCCGCTTGCCAACCGGGTCCGAATCACGACCGATGAAACGCCGATGCAGACGGACACACAAACAACCGGGCGATCGGCGCGGCACAACCATTGGTTGTTCATTACCGTGGGTCGCATGGACCTTGACGGGGTACGCACCTTCGTCGCGATCGTCGATGCCGGACAGTTCCAGGCGGCCGCCGACCGTCTCTCCATCACTCAGCAGGCGGTGTCGAAACGCATGGCGGCCCTCGAACGCGGCCTGGGAGTACAACTGCTCACGCGTAACGCCCGCGGCGTCGGCCTCAGCGTCGACGGGCAAGCCCTGCTCCCCCACGCTCGTGAGTTGCTGCGGGCCGAGGACCGTGCGCTGGCGTCGGTCACACCGCAGCGCCGTCCCCTGCGTGTCGACGTCATCAACCGACGCATCGCACCGGCCGTTCGGGTGCACGCCTTCTATCGGCAGCACCCCGACATCACGCTCGACGTGGTCGCCCTTCCCGACATCGACACCGACGCGGCCTTCGCGGCCGTCGCCAATGGAACCGTCGACGCCACGTTCCGGACCGTGTGGAACACGAAGCGATTGCCACGAACGCTCCGCTCGGCTCATGTCATCGACGATGCCCACCAGTTACTCGTCGGACCCCGGCATCCATTGGCCGACAACGACGTCATCGTACTGGCCGAGCTGGAACGGCATCGGGTCTGGATGCCCGGCCTGCCCTCGACGACCGACTGGGGTGCGTACTACTCCGAGCTCGCCACCACGTTCGGACTCCGGATCGACGTGCTCGGGCCGAACTTCGGCGGTGAAGTGCTCCTCGCCGAGATCGCCGACTCACCAGATCTCTCCACTTTCGTCGGCGAAGGTTCACGCTATCTCTGGCCGGCACACTATGACCTCCGACGAATCCCCATCGTCGACCCGACACCCGTCTATCCGATGTCGATCGTATGGGCGCGCGACAACCCCAACGAGTCGCTGGATGCGCTTGTCGCCCATCTGCAGACAGCTCACGCCGACAACCCGGTCCACAACGCCTGGGTGCCGCCTCGATGGAAGGAAACCCTCTGAGCGCGCCTACCGCATCGACGATCGCCACCGACAGGGTCCCGCGCTGTGGCCGTGAACAGTGCGTATCGGCATCTGAGTAGTCAACCGCACCGCACTCGGGTAGCGCGCTACTCGTGCCCGAACTCAGCCGCGTTGTCATGGTGATCTTGTCCGACAAGGGATGCAATGAACGAGGAGATATCCGGTGAAACGTCTGGTGGTGTGCTGCGACGGCACGTGGAAATCGTCGAAGGACCCGCGGATCTCCAACATCGAGAAGATCGCGCGAGCCATCACGACCCGACCAGACGACGACACGATCCAGTTGGTGCATTACTGCAGTGGCGTCGGTACCGGCGGAACCTGGTATGACCGCTTGCTGGGCGGCGCGCTGGGACGCGGCCTGGACATCAACCTGATCGACGCCTATCGGTTCCTCGCCTTGAATTACGAGCCGGGTGATGAGATCTATGTCTTCGGATTCAGCCGCGGTGCTTACACCGCGCGCAGTCTGGTCGGCATGATCGCGAGGGTCGGATTGCTCACGGGCGACAACCTCGCGTGCCCGCCCGCGTCGTCGTCGAACCTTCTGGATGATGCGCTGGAGGCGTACCGGGCTCAGGGCGCCAGTCGGGAGGCCCAGCAGCGAGCCATTCACAAGTACACGTATGGATTCGCAACACCGGACGGGCGCCCCCGCATCACGTTCATCGGGGTCTTCGACACCGTCGGCGCCCTGGGAATCCCGGGGGTGACCCGATCCAATTACGCCTTCCACGATGTCGAGCTCAGTGACCAGGTCGACTGCGCACGCCAGGCGCTGGCCATCGACGAGCGACGCCTGACGTTCGAGCCGTGCGTGTGGGAGAAGAAGGCCGACCCCGCCACCGATCTGCAGCAGGTCTGGTTCGAAGGTGTCCATTCGGACATCGGTGGCGGTCTCGATCGGTCGGCGCCGTCGGATCTCACGCTCGCGTGGATGGTCTCCGAGGCCGCGGGGCAGGGACTCCGATTCGATCGTGACCGCCTTCCTGGCGCGCGGACCGAGAGACCGACCGTCGAGGACGTCTGCTATGCCCCCCACAACTCGTTGACGTGGGCCTATCGATTCGTCAACGTGCTCAGACTCTGCTTGGGTGTCAGGCGGCATGGTGCACAGGTACAGCGGCACAAGGGCCAATCGCGGTTGCTCGAGGTCGCGAAGGACCCGGCCACCCCGATGTACCTCGCGAGGCCGGCGCTTACGCGCTGGAAGGGGCAAGCGCGACGCGCGAAGCAGGCGAAGAACATCTCCTGGTGGGCCGAGTTGATCGGATCGGGCGCCCTGGAGGATCGTGTCGTGGCCATCCCCGAACTCGGGGAGAACCTCGACCTCTTGCCAATCGCCACATCAGATTTCGAGGTAATCGGACAGAATCCCGCGCCGGCGCGCGACGTGACACCTGGCAGTCGGGTCACGGGGTGCGGCGAACACGCAGACGTGCCGGTCAGAACGCCGTAGCATCCAAGAGCATGATCAAACGCTCGCTACTGGTTCTCCTCGGCGTGGCCATGGTCGGCGCCGCGACCCTGACGGCGCAGGCCCCGCGAGCGGAGGCGCAGGCGTGCCCCGGCGTGGAGGTCGTGTTCGCGCGCGGCACCGCCGAACCCGCGCCGCCCGTCGGGTTGACCGGTCTTGCCTTCGACGCGGCCCTCCGGACCCAACTGGCCGGCAAATCGGTGGCCGTTTACGGGGTGAATTATCCGGCGAGCAGCAACTTCAACAACCGATTGGCGTTCGCCCAGACCGTCGTGAACGGCGTGAACAACGCGCAGGCACGCGTCAAGTACATGGCCTCGAGGTGCCCGGGAACCAAGATTGTCCTCGGCGGCTATTCGCAGGGCGCCGTGGTGGCGGGCTACGCAACCAATGCAGGCATCTCGCTGCCGCCGCGATATGCGCAGTACACGTCCAAGATCCCGCCGCCCTTGCCCGCGGCGGCCGCGAGCAAGGTCGTGGCCATCGTCATGTTCGGCCCGCCGTCGGATCGTTTTCTCCGTGACGTCGGGGCGCCCCCGATCAAGATCGATCCGCGGCTCGCGACCCGGACGGTCCGCTACTGCATCCCGGGCGACACCATCTGCAACGGCGCCCCCGTCGGACAGCCCAACGGTCTGCACGTTCTCTACACGGTGAACGGCATGACCTTCGACGCCGCGCGATATGTCGCCGCTCGCGTGTAGGCGCTCACACCGGTAGTTGTCCCCCGGTGGACCTGCGCAGGTCCGAGAAGGCCTGGATCGACGTCGACATGGCGGTGGCGACCGGCCGTGCGCCGGCCCCCTCGGTCTTGGACACCATGATCACGTTGTCGATATAGGGCTGAATGGTGCTGGTGTTCTGCACTGTTGCGACGATGATCAGCTGGAAACCGAACTTGCGGAACGCCGAGAGTGCCTGCTGCGCGAATTGTGGATCCGATTTGGAGAAGGCCTCGTCGAGCATGAGCTGAGCGAAGATGGGTCGGTTGTCGTCGCCCTGTGGACTCGCGAGGTTGAAGCTGAGGGCGCCCGCAAGACAGAAGGCCATCAGCTTCTCCTGTTCGCCGCCGGAATTGTCGCCGGCATTGCTGTAGGTGCGGATCGTCTCCCCGGTGACAGCGTCGTGTTCTTCGCAGTAGAAGTCGAAGCGGTTACGCACGTCGAGGGCGTCGCGGGTCCACTGCCGATCCTCGGGCGTGTTACCACCCAGACGTTCTCGCAGCAGCAGGATGTCGGCGTACTGCTCGAGGATGGCTTGGTCGTCGCCGAAGCTGACAGCTGTGGTCCGCTGCGAGATCTGTCGTGCCTTCTCGGTGAGGTCCGCGACGGCCGCAAGGTTCTTCCGTCCGGGGTGGAGCCGAAGGCGCGTGCCCCGATTGAAGGCCACGGCGGCCAGACCGGTGTTGACCCGCTCGATCTGGTCGACGATGCGACGTTCCTCGGCGTCGGCGGTCATGTGCAGGTTGAGGATCGCCCCGGGCGCCTGTTCGGTGATCAGACGTCGCATGCGCTCGTATGCGGCAGGGAGTTCGCGTTCATCGATCCGGCGGCTCAACGCGACATAGTCGTGTAAGCGCTCGTCGAAGTCGTCGCTGTCGTTCGGGATCGCGTCGGGGAACTCCTCGTCGTAGCTGTCGAGGATGCGCCCGAGTTCGTCACGTGAACGGCGGGCGTCCGACCGCATCCGATCGCGATCCTTCACCACCGACTTCATCAATTCCTGCCGAAAGGCCTCGGGTGCAAGCACATCGAGCGCGGCCGGAGATTCCTCTCGGAATCCGTCGAGGGTCTTCTCCGCCTGTGCGGAAACATGTTCGGGTTTGAGTCGATCGACGAGGTCGAGGAGCTGGGTGCGGCGGCGGTCGTGCGTGGCGATCTTGTCCCGCACCAGGGCGGCCTGCGAGATCGCCGATCGCACCTGCTCCCAGATGTCCTCGGCTTTGCGCTGGAGCGCCTCGATGTCGGGGTGTTCCTCCATCAACAGTTCGTACTGCTCGGTGAGCTGGTCGACTCGATCGTCGGCGGAATCGGTATCGATCTCGCTCCACTGGGTGAACTGTTCACACACCCGGCGGCAGTCGTCGCGACGTTGCTGTCGAGTAGTCCGGTCGTGGTCGAGTTCGGCGCTGGCTTCCCGCGCCGAGTCATAGGCGCGAAGCTCGTGATCGAATTCGTCCCGCAGGGCGGCAATCTTCGATTCGACGTTGCCGACGAAGATGTGTTGCGACGGCCGCAGGGCTTGACGATCGTCTTTGATCGCGAGTTTCGCCGAATCCTTTCGCAACCCCTGGTCGGTCACGGCCTTGGCGTGATCGGCGAAGTCGGCCGGCGAATCGACGCAAACGTAATTCCCCAACCGGGTCAAGATGGACAGCGCCTCCGCCGAGCACGGGTGATCCGGATCGACTGCACGTAGTTTCGCGCCCAAGGTCCCGGGTTCTGCGGTGGGTGCTGCACGGTTCTCGGCGTGATGCAGCTGAATCCGGCCGCGCATGTCGTGGCTGTTCACAAAACGCAGTGCGGCCCGGAAATGCTTGTCGGGAACCAGAAGTCGTAGGCCCGCGTTGCGGAGTACCTTCTCCACCGCGGACCGCCACCGCTCCTCATCGGGATGCAACTCCACCATCTCGGCCACATAGCGCAGCTCTGATTCGTCGATTTGCAGGGAGTTGGCGATGGCCCGGCGCATCTCGTGTTCGGCACGTGGGAGCGCCGAACCTGCCTGCTCCACACGACTCAACTCCTCCTGCGCGGCGTCACGCTGGGTGCGCGCCGCGACTTCGCGGGCCAGGGTCTCGGCGAAATGCGCCTTACCCGCGTCGAGCTGACCGTCGATCTGGGTGGCCTCTTCCATGAGGCTCTCGCGCAGTGACCAGAACTCCTCGGCATCGTCGGGGATACCGACGCCGAGGCCCGAGATCTTGTTCTCGTAGGTCGTGCGTCGCATGGAGGCCTCGTTGCTGACCTTCTGCGCGGTCGCGAGCTGCTCCTGCAACGGGGCGAGATCGCCTGTCGAGGTGGCGATCCGCGACAACAGGTGACTGTGATCCTGTCGGAGCTGGTCGTGCTGGCCGGTCAGTGCGGCGAGATCGGCGTCGAGGCGAGCGATGTGATCATCGAGGTCGGCCACCTCCGGTTCGGCAGTGCGCAGACGCAGGTTGTTCAGGTAGGCGCGCACCGCGGCGGTGTCGATGGTGTCGAGGACCGTGAACGTGGCGGCCTCGGCCGCATACCTCTCCTGGAGAGTTTCGATGCTGCCCAGAATCGTGCGCTTGCGTCGTGCCACATCGAGGAGTTCCCGCGCCTCGACGAGCGGATCGATCTGCTCGAGCGCATCTTTGATCCCGGCGGTGCTGGTGGGTTCGTCCAGCATGAAATCCCGCACGAACTGGGCCAGGCCACCGACACTCTTGAGCGATTTGGCCTTACCGAGGAGCTGCTGGGCTGCGTCGGAGCCGCGAATACCGATCAGGGAGTACAGGGTCGCCAGGTACTTGCCTTCGCCCGGCCCACCTCGCCAGCCCTCTTCGCGGAACTTGCCCGAGTTGTAGTTGTTGCCGGCCCACGAGTTGCACACGTCGACGATGTCGACGTCGCCGTCGTGGACGAAGTACGAACTGTGTGCGTCGGTCATCTTGCCGGCCGCCAGCCACTTCAGCACAAGGCCGGTGATCGAGGATCCGGAGCTCGACGTATATGTGACGGCGATGGCGGCCCAGGCAGGCCCGGTCCCGCGTAGATACATGATCTCGCGATGGGCGTTGGTCCCGTCCCGGCGTTCACCCCAGGCGCCGCGCACGTACTTTCCGACGGTGCGTTTGCCGCTCGACGATCCCGCGGCGGTCGCGTCGCCGGAGGCATTGAAGTTGCGCCGGTGATCTGGGAGGAAGGCCAGCGATATCGCATCCAGCAGTGAGGATTTGCCGCTCCCCGACGATCCGGTGATCAGTGATCCGGAGGTACTGAACGGGATCGAATGGTAGCCGTCGAAGACTCCCCAGTTGATCAGTTGCAGTCGGGACAGGTGATATTGGTCGACCGGTCCGCTCACCAATCATCTCCTTCGTCGTCATCGTCGTTGTCGTCGGCACCAGCTCCGGCCGACTCGATCGCTTCGGCGGCAGGCGCGTCGTCGCCGGTCTCCCCGGATCCGATGAACTGCTCGAACTGCTTTTGCAGGTCGGTGATCACCGATGCGGTCATCACCGCCGAGATGACCGGGCTGACCGTGAACGTGTCCGGGTCATCCCGATGTCTCCGCAAGAACTCCAACTCGTCCATCTTGTCGATGGCGTGCTCGATACGTTTGTCGAACAGTGCCAGATCGCGGTCGATGGTGTTGGTGACACCGGCGAACAACTCATGGATCTCTTCCCGCGTGATCAGCACTCGCTCGTCGCGAGATGCGCGTAGGTACTTGGCCAGGTGCAGGGCCAGGATCGCATCGTAGGTGTGGATCGCCTCGCGTTTGAGTATCCTTCTGCCCCAACGTGACTCATACCCGGCCTGCTCCACGAAGGCGACCTCGAGTTCATCGACGATGCGCAGGCGCAGGTCAAGCTCCGATAGCCGGATCCTGAGTTGGTCCTGGTATTCGGCAACCCAAGCCCACAGTTGGGGCTGACGATCGCCACTGACGAAGCGGCGGGTCAGAAGATTCTGGAGGGCCCAGCATGCACGATCGGGCAGAGCGCTGACGTCGCCGTCGAAACGTGGTGCCCCTGGGCTGTCGTCGCGACCGCCGCGCTGCACGGCCGGGAGATCGTCGTAGCCGGCGAACTCGTCGGGTACTCCCCCGCCACTGTGCCCGTCCGTGACGTCGAGGTTGCTGGTCATAGTGCGTCGACCTCCGCGGTCGGAATCGGTTCGGTGAACATCAGCGCCGGGACCTCGATGATGCGATCCTCGCCTTCGAGCGATCGGAATCGGACGAAGGCCGACTCGGGGTTGCCGGTGCCGGACTGCTTCAGAGCCCAGGACCACAGCACGATGACGTGGGCGAGGTAGGGCTCGTCGATGCGTGCAATCACATCCGACAAGGCGATCGGACCGGCGTCGACCGCTGCGTTGACGACTTCCGTGAGTTCGACCGTGTCGACCTGACCGGACAGCGACGCGAACGTCGTGAGATCGGCGCTTCCGATCGCCGGCAGCGCCGCGGCGGGAGGGGCGGGGTCGCGGATCTCGAAGGTCAGGCGGCCTGCGGACGTGATCGATGGTGTCGCCAAGGGCAACTCGTAACCGATGCGGCGATCCGCGAGTGAGGTCTTCAGCAGGTCGTTTGCCGTGGCCAGTGCGTCGTTGAGTTGGCGCGCTATCCCCCGGCTCTGCTCGAGTGTTCCCGCGGCGACGAATCTGCGGATGCGTCGGGCACAGCGCTGGCGCGTCCGTCCGACCTCTGCCATCTGCTGGGTGACGAGGCCGAAGAAGTCGTCCATCACCGATCGGAGGCCGCGGTCGATGCCGGGGAGTTGCCGTGTCACCGTGGCGATGTCGGCGACGAGCCGAGCTCGCTGCTGCGGATCCTGGATCATATGGGTGAAGGCGTGGTAAGACGCACTCTGGGAGGACTCGAGCAGGGCTTCGTAGTCGTCGAACATCTGTCGCTGACGATCCCGGTATGCCAGGTCCGAGTCGTGCGGGTCGTCCAGCAGCGCCGTCGTGATCCGATCCAGCATGCTGCCGTACTGCCCGATATCGGAGATGATCTGTTCCATCTGATAGGCGATCGCCCGCGCCTCGTCCTCGGCGACACGTAGGTCGGGCTCCGGCCGTCGCCCCGCGTCGAGGTCGGCGAGTTCGGCGTCGAGTTCGGAGATCTGATGCTCGATCTCCTCCCGTATCTGACGCGGATCGTTGGTCACCTGGCCGGCAACGCGATGCAACCCGGCCGCGACGCCGCTGATCGAGCCGCCGGTGGCGACGCTGTCCTCGCGCCTCAGGCGCCGGACGTAATCGACCACAGAGCGTGCCTCCGAGGTCAGAAAACAGAGGTTTTGGGCCGTCCGGACACTCGTGTCCGTCACCCGGTGCAGCCACCCCTGCCTGGCCCATAGTTTGACCAGCTCGAGGCCGCTCGGTTGGTCGGCGACGCCGAGAGTGGCCATGTCGCGTTCGAGTCGCACGGCCAGATCGGTCTCCGACAATCGCGTGCCGAAATCCAGGTGACGTTCCATCAACGTCACGTAGAGAGCCGAGTTGTTCGCCGCGAAGAGCCGGACCCCTGCGGACCTCTGGATCCCTCGATTGGCATCCCACGCGTCAGCCAGTGTCGGCTGCTCAGCACTCTCCATCGCCGCCTCACGGGTTTCACAGGGACTGGTGGACCCGAGGTAGTGTGCCACGTCCGACCGCCCTCGCTGATGCTGCGGGGCGGTCGACCCGATGCATCGGGAAGTCGTTGCAGGTCGCGCCGTCAGCGGATGGGGTGGGCTGTGGACGGCGACGGCTCACCACCTGGATCGTCGCTACGCGGGCCGGTGCGAGTCGGGTGGCGATCACATGTCGTTCGCGCTGCGTTTCTCCGCCACCAGTTGCACCAGGTTCCCGCAGGTGTCGTCGAAGACTGCGATGACGGCGGTCCCGATGTCGGTCGGTGGCTGGGTGAACACCACTCCCTTGGCGGTGAGTCGCGCATGTTCGGCCTCGACATCGTCGACGGCGAACTGGATGAGCGGGATTCCGTCCTCCGCCAATGCGTTCCGATACGGTTGGACGGCGGGGTGACCGCACGGTTCCAGCAGCAGCTCGGGTCCGTCCGGGGATTCGGGTGACACCACCGTGAGCCACGAGTCGCCGCCACCCAGCGGGATGTCGTGATGCTTCGTGAAGCCGAGCACGTCGGTGTAGAAGGCCAGGGCGGCTCGCTGGTCGTCGACGAACACGCTGGTCAGGTTGATTCTCATCGATCATGCCTCTCTGTGGTGGGCCACCGACGCGTGATCTGCGCGAGTGGCTCCGGGGTGAAGTAGTGGAACTTGGCCCTTCCGCGCCGCTCGGTGGCGACCAACCCCGCGGATTCCAGCACCGCGAGATGTTGTGAGATCGCCTGCCGGGTGAGCCCGCGAGCGTGTCGCGTGGTCAGCAGTGCACAGATCTCGAACAGCGTTTGGCCGTCGCTCGCGGCGAGTTCGTCGAGGATGAGACGCCTGGTCTCGTCGTCGAGAGCTCGGAACACGTCGACCATGCCCGTCACTATAGGCAAGTATCTACTTGCCTATCAAGCGCAAGCGGCATGTTGTCCACGGCAGCCGACCACGTGCGGCCACTAGCATGGGCGTCATGGTGATGGCTGATCGTCCGGAGGTGCAGACGGCGTCCGGACCGGTGACCGCCCTGACCGTGATGGGACTTGCCGAGAGCATGCTCAACGGACTGGCGCGGGTGCCGTTCCGGCGGCCGTGGGACGGACCGGGCGGGCTGCTCGACAACGTGGGCCAGTCGGTCACGCGCCAGGTCGTGAGGTCGTTCATGGGCTATTCGATGGGACTCCCGATCGAGGAGTTCCGCTCGATGGAGAAGATCCTCGACGACATCTGCCTGGCCGTGATCCCGCCGTTCGTCGGCGCCATCGACGGGGTGGAGATCACCGACGACACGATCGGAGGCGTGCCGGGGATCTGGTGTCGCGCGAAGGCCAGCTCAGATGCCTTCGTCGACGATGCCGACGACAAGGAGACGATCGGCGCCACCATCCTCTACTTGCACGGCGGTGGCTACATCGGCACGTCGCCGATCATGTACGCCGCATTCGCTGCGTCTCTCGTCGGGATCACGGGATACGAGGTCTTCATCGCCGACTACCGGATGGCGCCCGAATTCCCCTTCCCCGCAGGTGTGCTGGACGCCGCCGACGTCTACCAAGGCCTGCTCGATCGTGGGGTCGACCCGAAGCACCTCGCGATCGCAGGCGACTCCGGAGGCGGCGGATTGGCAACGTCGCTGGTGTCCTACCTGCACAGCCAGTCGAAGCCCAAGCCCGCGGCGCTGGCTCTTTTCTCACCGGAGGTCGACCTCGATCTGGACCATCCGTCGATCACCGAGAACGCCCAATACGACATCCTCCCGTGGAACGTCCCGGTCACGCCATACCTGCATGGCGTGCAGCCGAACGACGAACGTGTCTCGGCGGTGCACGCGGCGCCCGATCCCGAGTGGTTTCCCCCGACCTTCGTCTGCTGGGGTGCCGACGAGATGTTCCGGGACGGAATCCGGGAGTTCGCCCAGGAACTGCAGGCCGCCGGAGTGAGGGTGCATGCGATGGAGGAACGCGGGATGTTCCACGTGTTCCCCATCCTCATGCCGTGGGCGGAATCGTCGCGTCGCGTGTTCCGCGCCCTCCACGAACTGGCAGGCGGCTACGTCACCCCCGACCCCGACGCGGAACAGACCCACTGACGTGACCGACGCCGGCGTGCCGACAGCTCGATCCTCCATGGGACCTGTTGTGGCCGTGGCGATTCTTGCGTCCTTCGTCGCGTTTCTCGACGGGTCCGTGGTCAATCTGGCACTCCCGGCGATCTCCGGCGACCTCGGCGGCGGTCTGACCACCCAGCAATGGGTCGTGGATGCGTACCTGCTGACGTTGGGTGCGCTGATCCTGGTCGCCGGCTCCATCTCGGACGCGTTCGGCCGGTTACCTGTTCTGCGAGCCGGATTGGTGATCTTCGGAGTGTCGTCGGTGGTGTGTGCGCTCGCTCCCACCGACCTGATCCTGATCATCGGCCGTGGCGTCCAAGGCGCCGGCGCGGCATTGCTGGTCCCCAGTTCGCTGGCCCTGATCAATTCGGCGTTCTCTCCCGACGATCAGCCCAAGGCGATCGGCACCTGGACGGCGTGGACCGGCACCGCATTCGTGGTCGGGCCGCTGCTCGGCGGCGTCCTCGTGGACGCACTGAACTGGCGTTGGATCTTTGCCGTGAACGTTCTGCCCGTGGTCGTCACCTTGGTGCTGTCGATGCGTCTCGTCGAAGCGCCGCGGCCACCGACACGAACCAGGATCGACGTGCCCGGTGCGGTGCTGACCGCCGCCGGTCTCGCCGGGACGGTGTATGCGCTGATCGAGGAGCAACGTCTGGGATTGTCGAATCCCGCTGTGGCGGTGTCGCTCATCGTCGGCGTGCTGTGTCTGGCGGGACTCGGCTGGCGGGAACTGCACACCGACAATCCGATGATCCCGCTCCGGATGTTCCGGGTGCGCAACTTCGGCGTCGGCAACCTCGCGACGACCTTCATGTACGCCGGCCTGTCGATGGGTTCGCTGATCACCGCGCTCTTCCTGCAGGAGGTCGCGGGTTTCTCGGCGCTTGCTGCCGGACTCGCGACATTGCCCGTCCCGGTCCTGTCGTTCTTCATCGCGCGCCCCGTGGGCGCTCTGTCGGCGCGATACGGTCCACGCCTGTTCATGGCATGCGGTCCGATCCTCGCCGGGTGCGGCTACCTGCTGATGCTCACCACCGACGACGATTTCAACTTCTGGTGGCAGATGTTGCCAGGGCTCGTGCTCTTCGGTCTCGGGTTGTCGGTGACCGTCACGCCATTGACGTCTGCGGTGCTCGCGGCCGTGAGCCGGGAGCAGAGTGGCATCGGTTCGGCGATCAACAACGCGATCTCACGGGTGTCCGGGCTGGTGGCAGTCGCGTGCACCGGCATCATCGTGGGCGGAGTGCTCGACACCGCCGGCTTTCATCGCACCGTGCTCATCACGGCCGTGCTGTTCATCGCCGGCGGCATGGTTTCGGCCCTCGGGATCCGCAACAGTGAGCACCGTGAGGGGGGCGTCCCCCTCCGCGCCGCCGCAGGCTGTTACGACCGGGCGACCGCTCCCCCGAGCGTGCGGGCGGACAGCGACGGCATCGGTCATCTGGACAACCCCTGATCGTCACCTTCAGGCTGGCTGATACCGTCGTTCACGGCGACTTCTGGACAATTCCGACCGAGGTCTCGAAAGAGGTTTCCACCCATGGGTATTCGTCACTAGCTGCGCCACGCCCCAGCGGTCACCGCGGCGGAAGCGATCGGCATGGTGGCCGACGGCGCACTGATCGTCGATGTGCGCCGTCATTTCGAGTGGAACCGCAACCACATTCCCGGGTCAGTCCACATTCCGCTCGAAGAACTGCCCGATCGCTGCGTGGAATTGCCCGACGACCGACTCCTGATCACCTTCTGCACCGGTGGCCTGCGTTCAGGCGGTGCCGCGAACATGTTGATCGAGTTGGGTTTCGAGGCGAGGAACATGACGAAGGGACTCATCGACTGGCGAGCCGCCGGAGGATCAGTGCAGGGGGCGAAGCACGCACCTCGGTGACGTGCCGCCGATCAGACCTCCGGCGCCGCGGGATTCTCGTCGGTCGCGACGACACCCCGGAGTCCGTCGGCCCCGAACAGCGGCTCGAGCATAGAGCTGAAATCGGGTCCACGGCGCAGCATCTGGCCACCGTCCACGTTGATCACCTGGCCGGTGATCCAGGTGGAGTCCTCGCCCAACAGGAATGCCGCCAGGTGGCCGATGTCCTGGACCTCGCCGATCCGGGGTATCGGTGTGGACACTCGATAGTCCTCGGTCAGCTGCGGATCATCCAGCACGGCGGTCACCAGATCCGTCCGGATCAGACCCGGCCGGATGCCGTTGACCCGTACCCGGCTCGGTCCGAGTTCGTCGGCCGCGAGCGCGACCATGTGATCGACCGCGGACTTGGTCACCCCGTATGCGCCGAACCAGCGGTGCGTATTGCTGGCCGCGATCGAGGAGATCGCGACAAACGATCCCCCACCGGCGCGCACCAACTCCCGTGCCGAGTGCTTCAGAGTGAACATTGTCCCGTTGACGTTCAGATCGACGGTACGTTTCCAGGCCTCGCTGTCCATCTGCGTCAGCGGGCCGATGGTCTCGCTGCCGCCCGCGCAGGCCACCACTCCGTCGAGGCCGCCGCCGAACTCGGTCGCGGCAGCCACGGCAGCGACGACCTGGTCCTCGTCGGTGACATCGGCGGCGTGCGCGTGCGCGCCGGCGCCCGCCGGTGCATCCAGGTTGAGCCGTTCTTGCACTGCTGTCAGTCGGTCGGCGGTCCGGCCGACGATCGTCACCTTGGCACCGAGGCCGACCAGAACGGTGGCGATGCCCTCGCCGATTCCGCTGCCGCCACCGGTTATGAGTACAGATTTCCCTGTCATCGTCACGACCCAAGACTAGAACACGTTCTAATCTTGGGATCTGGCGGGGCCGCGTCCCGAGGTGCGCTCAGCGTGCCCGCCTGACCCGGATCGGCACCGACGCCCACGATCTCAATGTGTTGTTGAGGTGACGACGAGCCGGACCGGCGAGCTCGATGCTCTCGACTCGGCGGACGAGTGCCGTGAGGAGGGCCTCGGACTCCAATCGTGCGACGTGCTGGCCGACGCACTGATGGAGTCCCATCCCGTATCCGACGTGACCGGACGGATCACGATCGAGATCGAACGCATCGGGGCGTTCCCAACGTCGCGGATCGCGGTTCGCGGCCCCGAGGAACATCAGGATCTTCGACCCGTCCGGGATGGTGACGCCGGCGAAGTCCACGGCACGTGTCGTGGTGCGGAAGAACGTCTGCACCGGCGACTCCCAACGCACGGCCTCGTCGAAAGCATTGCGTATCGATGCCGGATCGGTGCGAAGTTGCTGCCATTGCGCCGGGTTGGTGGCGAACGCGTAGAGGACTGCGGCGAGACCGTTGACGGTGGTGTCCACGCCCGCGGTCAGCAATGACCGCACCACCAGCGGGGCTTGTTCCACGGTGATGTCGCCGCGGTCGCTCGCCGCCCAGATCTGTGCACCGAAACCGTTGTCGGTCAGTGCCTCTCGTGTGCACTGCGTACTCACCCACGCGGACAATCCGGCGACGCGGGGCGCGCCGTCGGCCACCAGGCTGTTCGACGGACCGAAGGCGTTGAACGCGTGGTTGCCGTATGGGAGCAGATTCTCTCGCCCGGTGGTCGAGATGCCCACCGCGTCCGGGAAGACGCGGAGCGGAAAGGCCTGGGCGAGTTCGATCGCCGCATCGAACTCGGTCGACCGTGACAAGACGGACTCGACCAGATCGTCGGCATCGGCCATCCAGTCATCGCGTAACCGGCGCAACGCGCGCGGACCGAGGATCTTGCTCAGGACCGCCCGCGGGGCGTCGTGATGGGGAGGATCGGCCTCGAGGAGCACGCTGGGCGGGCGCCACGGTTTCTCGTGACGGAAATTGGTCAGTCCCACCCCGGCGGCCGACTGGAAGGACTGCCAGTCGGTCAGGGCAGCATGCACCTGCTCGTATCGGGCCATTCCGTAGACGCCGTACCTCTCGAGGAGGACAACCGGTCCGATGTCGCGCAACTCCTGCTGACTCGGCAGCGGGTCGGAGAGCACATTGAGCGCGAACGGGTCGAGGTCCGAGACCGGGATCGCGGTGCGCGGGGAGATCGTGGTCGTCATGATTCGTCCTTGGGTGGGGATCACAGGTCGATGACCAGGTGATCGGAACGCGAGCGGGATACGCAGACGAACATGCAGTCGCCGACCGCACGTTCGTCATCGTCGAGCAGAGAATCGCGATGGTCCGGTTCGCCGGCGATCACGGCGGTTTCGCATGTGCCACAAAGCCCCTCCCGGCACGACGAGAGAACGGTGATCCCGACATCGGAGAGTGTGTCGAGGACGCTGCGCTCCGGCCGGACCGTCACCGTGCGTCGCGAGCGCGCGAGGTGTAGTTCAAATGGCGCGGTACGTGCGGGCGCCACCGTCGTCGCGGAGAAGCGTTCGATGCGCAGCCGCCCGGGCGCCCAGTGGGACGTCGAGGCCGCCAGGTCGTCCAGCAGTGGCCGCGGGCCGCACGCATAGACCTGCGTGCCGGCCTCCAGGTCGCCCAGGTGGCCGATCACGTCGAGCCTGGCGCTCTCGTCACGCGCACACACCGTGACACGTTCCGCGTGCACGGCGAGAGCGTCGAGGAACGGCATCGCCGATCGGCTGCGTCCCAGATAGAGCAGATGCCATGCCGCACCCAGCATCTCGGCTTGCACGATCATCGGGACGATCGGTGTGATACCGATCCCGCCCGCGACGAACAGATAGCGCGCTGCGGGTGCCATCGCGAAGTTGTTGCGTGGTCCGCCGATCTGAACCTGTGCACCCACCTGCAGCGTGTCGTGGATGTACGCCGACCCGCCCGAGCCGTTGGCCTCGCGTCGGATCGCGACCCGATAGGTGTGCGCGTCCCAGCGATCCCCACAGAGTGAGTATTGGCGGGTGAGGCCGCCCGGCAACGTCAGGTCGATGTGGGCGCCCGGAGCCCAGTCCGGAAGTCGTCGACCGTCGGGATGCTCGAGCGTGAGGACGACGACACCATCTGCCACGACCTCTTTTGTGCGGACCCGCAACACGTGTGCCGGGTGTCCCTCCTGAACCATGTCCACTCTCCTCATGTGACGCGTGGATCAAGGGTCGCGCTCTGGTCTGGTGCCGCCCCAGGGCTTTCTCAATGAGTGAGAGAATAATCGTGGTCTGGATCACTGGTGAGGCGAACGGACGTGGGTCATCACCCTCGATATCCCGCGCGCTGCCGCCTGGACCGCCGGGATCTTGCTGTACGCAGAGGTGTCGTTGGGTGCGATGATCCCGAGGGCGGCGACCACGGTGCCTCGACCGTCACGGACCGGCGCAGCGATGCCGGTGGTGTCCGGGTAGATATGTCCTGCGCAGAGTGCGTAACCCTCGCGGCGGATGTGGGCGAGCATCGTGCGCAGCTCCGCAGCTGAGTGGATCGTCTGGTCGGTGTACACCTTCATGGGCGTGTCCATCACCGACTGCTGGATGTCAGGCGCAGCATGCGCGAGCAAGACGAGGCCCGACGATGACGCATGCACCGGCAATCGGCCGGCGATCCGGGAGTAGTTCACGACCGGCCCCGGCGACCACAGGCGCTCCAGGAACAACACCTCGGTCCCTTCGAGAACCGCCAGCTGTGTGTCGTTCCCGATGACCTGGTGGAGATCCTCCATGAACGGCAACGCGGCCGCGCGCAGTCCCATCACGGGTGATGCGCGAGTCGACAACTCCCACAACCGTATCCCGATTCGGACCTCCCGGCCGGAGCGCTCGAGCCAGCCGGCCCGTACCAGCTCCTCGACCATGCGTGACGCGGTCGCCACGTGCAGCTCCGCTCGTCGCGCGATCTCGCCGATCGTGAGCGAGGGTTCATCGAGACCGAAGGCCTCCACGATGCGGACGGCACGGGCGATGACGGACTCTCCGGTGGCCACGCGCGACATGGCTCGATCCTGTCATGCGCGGCCGGCGGCGTCGTGGGATCGAGCGCACCACGCTCGCCCCCCTACTACACTGGCGGGACCGATCAGGAGCCCAGATGTCACCGACCCGCCGCGTGTTGATAGCAGATGTGACGGTGCCTTTCGCAGCGCCGCCGGCGACGACATTCGATTATCTGGTCGATCCCGAGAACCGTCCGCACTGGCAATCCAGTCTGCGTCGGATCGAGGATCTGTCACCGGTGGGCAATCGTCCCGGAGACACCGGTACGTCGTGGACGGACATCACCTTCGTGCCGTGGGTTCGGCCTCTTCTCGAGGTCGCCGAGTATGCGGACCCCATGCGCTGGCGGGAGATCGGTCGATGGTGGTTCGTCGACGCGAGTCTGAGCCTTGCGGCCGAGGCGCTGCCGGATGGCCGCACCGATGTGCGAGCTCGCGCGTACCTCACCGTCCCACTGATCCTGCTACCGCCCACCTTGGCACTGAAAATACTGTCGCCGTGCGCATTACGTGCCGATCTGCGTTCGGCGGCGTCGATAGTCGGAGGCTACTGAGTCGACGAACCGGGGGCAGTCGACCCGCCACCCGACAAATCGACCCGGGCGTGGTCGATGAACCATTCGGTCCATTGTCCGGGCGTCCAGCCGCGTTCGCCGATCAGCCGGAGCCAATTGCGTCGGGCAGCCAACAACCAGACAGCGTCGACGATCACGTCGTCGGGACGTTCACCGGTGATCACGGTCAGTGCCCATTGCACCTCGTCCCAACGGTTGGCCTCACGCACTCGGAGACGCTGCGCGGCAGCGGGATCGGTCACCGCAGCGTCGTCCAGCACGTTCTGAATGGCCGCCGACCTGATGTGCGCGGCACACAGCCATCGAGCGCCCGCGGCGAGACGCTCGTCGGGCCGTCCGTTCCCCATCGCCCGATACTCCGCGAGCTCGCGGACCGGGATCCCCTCTCCTGCGGACAGCGCGTGGTCGATGCACGCGTCGAGCAGGGCCAACTTGTTGGGGAACTGCTGATAGACGGTCTGCCGCGTGACGCCCGCGGCGCTGGCGACGTCGGCCATCGTGGTGGAGACCCAGCCACGGCCGCAGAACATCTCGGTGGCAGCCGCGAGTGCCCGGCCACGGTTCTCCAGCGCGCGTCGGGCACGGAGCTCGGAGTTGTAGGTGCGTGCCACGAACACAGTCTAGACATAATTGAGATTACGCTGTGTAATGGGAATTGAAATCCCTACCGAGGAGACCTGATGCGTGATCACACCGTGAGAACCGATCTCGGACAGCTGCATGCCACCATCTTCGGCGAAGGGCCGGTGACCGTGCTCTGGCACAGCATGTTCGTCGACGCCCGATCGTGGCAGCGGGTGGTACCGACGCTCGCCGAACACCGAACGCTGGTTCTCGTCGACGGGCCGTCGTCCGGGCGCAGCGACCGACTCGATCGCGCTGTCGACATCGCCGCCTGCGCGGATGCCGCCGCAGCACTCGTGACGGACCTGTGTACGAGATTTGATCAAACCGGTGTCGACTGGGTCGGCTGCGCCTGGGGTGGTCACGTCGGTCTCCATCTCGCGGCCACGCAGCCCTCGATGGTCCGCAGCCTCGTTGCGATCAGTGCCCCGACATTTCCCATCGACCCCGCGTTACGCCGGCAGGTCGGGATGCTGCTACCGCTCTATCGCCTCGTCGGCCCACGGGGGCCCGTGCGCGCCGCGATCGAGACGGCGATCTTCACCGACGCCACCCGCGCCCACGATGCCGAAGCCCTCGGGCTCCTGAACGATTCGTTGCGTACATCCGGTCGTTCGATGATCGCGGCAATCCGCTCGGGGATCATGAATCGCACCGATCTCGAATGGGCGGCATTGCGCACCACGTGTCCGACACTGTTCGTGAGTACCGACGACCGGGGTGAGTGGACGCCGGCCGAGGCTGGTGCGATGGCATCGAGAATGACTGACGCTCAAGAGGTCACAGTGCACGGCGCGCGAGTGATACCCGCGCTCGAACAACCCGTGGCGACGGCGTCGGCAATCGTCGACTTCTGGAGCCGATCCACCCTCACCACGGATCAGCGGCGGGTGTGATCGGTCGCTCCGACATCGTCCGGGCGACCGTCCGAGTACGAGATCCGGATCGGGCGGAGGATCGCTCGGTGTGTCGATCCGTCGTCGGACAGGACGGATGCGGTGGCGGCGATGTGGCCGGTCCCGACGAGGTGCGCGGTCACGAAGAGCGTGACCGAGTGGTCGACGAGGTACACCGGACGGACGAATCGCGTGTCGCAGCCCGTGATCCGGCCGCCGCGGTTGCGCACCCAATCGTCGGCATGGCGGACCACGATTCCCAGTATGAGCAGGCCGTGTGCCACCGGCGCGGACAAACCCGCCGCCTCGGCGGCGTCGGCGTCGATGTGAATGGCGTTGTTGTCTCCGGACACTCGCGCGTAGCGGCGGACGCGGTCCATGGTGATCTCTTCGGTCACGTCCCAGAGCTGTTCTCCGGGGTCGACCGGCTCGACGGGAGCGGGAACCTGGGGCATCGTCGGTCGCCGCCTAGCTCCTGAAGGTGAGGGTGGACGTCGTCACGGCGATCGGCGACGTGTCACCCTCCGCCAGGATGTCGCTGCGGACGAGGAGCTGCGTGGCGCCCCCACGTCGATGGATTTCCTCCACCGTCAACAGCCCGCTCAGGTGGTCACCGAGCCGGGGCTCGCGGCGCAGCAGTAGTGATTCGGATGTGTGGACGATGCCGTCACTGGGCACGGTCCCGGAATGCATTGCCTGATGGGCCAACTCGGTCGTGACACGGAACACCACCGGTAAGCCGAAGTCGTCCGAGTCCGAGCCGAGGGCGTCGGCGAAGCCTGCCAAGAGCTCGCCGTCGACGACGACAACGTCCGGCGTCGTGAAGGTCATGCCCTCTACCAGCTCTCTTGCCATGCTTCACGCTAGCGAACCGACGACAGCTTGCCAATCCTCGGGACAGACGAACGCTCGACGTCTGTGCTGTCGCCCGGGCCCCGCCGGGGCAGGCCACTCGACGAGATCGGCGAAGGTGACGGCCGCGGGCCGGTCATCGCGGATCGTCGTGCACGTCGCACCCTGGGTTCGCAACACCGAGCACGGTCTCGAGTCCGTCGAGACCCGCGCCGAGCTGGATCCGAAGACTCACCAAATGCCACGCGAGGGTGCGCTGGCGGGGAACGGCCGTCCCCTGCTCTGCCTGCACTCGTCGGTCCCCGCTAGCGGAGCGGACCCATTCCGATGATCACGTCGGCATGACGGCCTGCCTCGCTCGCCGCCGCGGTCACTGGTTGCCGAAGGGCGTCACAAGCGAGTTCTCGAAGGCGTAGATGATCGCCGCCGCCCGGTCCCGCAGGTCGAGTTTTGTGAAGATGTGATTCACGTGGCTCTTCACGGTCACCTCGGAGATGAACAGGCGGGCGCCGATCTCGGCGTTGGTGAGTCCGCGCGCCATCAGGCGCAGGACATCGAGTTCACGGTCGGTCAATCCGCTGTCGGCGGGTTCACGCGGCTCGGGTACCGCCCGACGGAATCCGCGGAGCACCCGTTCGGTCACGGCCGGGTCGAGAAACGCGCCGTCGCGGACCACCGCCCGCACCGCCCAGATCAACGCCTCGGCAGGTGAATCCTTGAGGATGAAACCGGCAGCACCCGCGCGCAGAGCGCCCGACAGCAGTTCATCGTCGTCGAAGGTGGTCAACACGAGCACCGGCGGAGGCTCGCGTAGCGTCCGCACGGTGGCGGTGGCGGTGATGCCGTCGACATGACGCATCCGCAGATCCATCAGGATGACGTCCGGCGCGCACGAGGCAACCTTCTCGATCACCTCGTTGCCGTCGCCGCATTCACCGACGATGTCGAATCCGTCGCGGGCCCGCAGGATACGACGCAGTCCGGTCCGCACGAGTTCCTGGTCGTCGACGAGGAGTACGCGGATACCGAACGGGCTCACCGGAACCGATCGCGTTGACGTCATCAGCCGGCCCACCGGACGGCGGCGGCGCCGGGAAACGCCGCACGGACCACCCATGCCTTCTGGTGACCGCCGGCGTCGACGACTCCGCCGAGCAACTGCGCCCGCTGCTTCATGCCGTCGATGCCCGAACCGTCCGATGACGCGCGACCCGTCACCGGTGAATGCGGATTGCGGACACACAGGACGATGTCCGAATCCGCGGTCAAGGTGACTGTCGCGGTGGGGGTGCGCGAATGCTTCACCACGTTGGTCAGAGACTCCTGGGTGATCCGATAGAGCGCCGCCCCGAGAGGAGCCGGGATCGCCTCGAGGTCCACGTCCACGTCGAAGCTCACTGCGACGCCCGCCTTTCGGTAATCGTCGACCAGTCGATCGATGTCGCGGGCACTGGGCGTCGGGGCCGCCGAATCGTCCGACGAACCCAGGACTTTCACGATGTAGCGAATCTCGGTCATGGCCTGGCGTCCGAGTCGCTCGGCATCTTCGAGTGCCTCGAGCGCCTCGTCATCGGCACCCTGCTGAAGCGCGCGGCGCGCGCCCGTGACGTTCAACATCGTGATCGACAGCGAATGCGCGATGACGTCGTGGACCTCGCGGGCGATCCGGCGGCGCTCCTCGTTGGCGGCTCGTTCCGACCGGGCCCGCTGGTCACGTAATTCATTCTGGGACAGCAGCTTCTGATAAAGAATCATATAACCGACGAGCCATCCGCACAGGATCGCGAGGACATAGACCGCCGGAGACTGCAGGTGCCCGGCCTGGCTGCCGACCAGGACGACAGCCACCGACAGTGCCGCCACGGCCAGTCCGCGGCGCAGTGACTCCATGGCCGCGGCTATCGCGGTCGTCAGGGCGAGGAGCAGCGGGGCCACGTCCACCGGTACCGGGTCCATCAACATCACCGCGACGGCAACCGCAGCAAGGACGGCGCAGACCACCTTGCTCGGGATCCACAGGTCCACGACGAGCGACAGTGTGGCGATCGCGGCTCCGAGGAGTGCCCACCACGGGGGTTCCAGTGGCAGTCGTTGCACGACTGCGCCGATGGTCAGCCCGGCCGAGGCCGCGAGGGTCACGGCCGGATAGAGCGGCGGGTAGCCATCACCCGCGAGTTCGACGCGGCGGCGGACCACCGCGACCACTGACGTCACCGACACAACAAAAGGATAGGCCGAGTGGCCGTGCAGTCATCTGTCTCCGGTTGGAACCGTGACTCCACCCACGGATGGAGGACAGGTCCGTCTGCGTCATGCGGATCCCCCGGACTCGAATCCCTACCGTCGAATACAGAGGTCAGAGGCAGGTCCGTGACGACAAGAGGTGAGAGCCGTGACCATAACTGAGATCTTCCACCCGCACCAGGCGCGCACGGCAGCATCGATCGACCGGCTGCCGGCCGGCGGCAGGATCGTCGTGGGCTACACCGGCTCCCCGGTGTCGGCCCGGGCATTGGAGTCCGTGTTGCGTGCGGCCGACGCAGATGTACGCATAGCGCTGGTCTGCGCGATCAACCCGGTCCGCCCGCCGCGATCGACGTCATTCCTGCACGACGCCCTGAAATCGGAGGCGTATCTACTATCGGATCGGGCGTCCATCGACGAACAGCTCCGCCGCGGCGTCGAAGCGCTGCACGCACATTCGCTGGAGCCGGAAACCGCGGTCGCGATCGAGGGTGATCCGGTAAGAGTCCTCTCCCGGGCCGCACGAGAGTTCGGGGCGGCGCACCTGGTGGTGGGAATGCGAGATGAGCAGCCGACGGGTCAAGTACGTCGGATCGCGAGGGCGCTTCCGGACGACATCGCGTTGTTCGTGACCTCCGGAGATGCCCACCTCCGATTGATGGGGTCCCGGCGCGTCCGCGGCCGTGCGCGAACGCTCGCACCGAACCCCATCGGTCGGGTCGTCGGTGCGTGAACGTTCCGAACCCACCCGCTCACCGGTTGATCCGTGTCGTCGGGCGACCGCAGCGATCGTCAGATGTGGCTGTCGAGTAGTGAGTAGCGCGCCTGGTCGAGGCGCCGGCCGATGATGTAGTCCTGCAGACCTGTACCTGTCACCTGCCAGCCGCTCGCACTGGACGTGCGCCGAGCCGGGATGGGAGGCGGTCGTCGACCACGCGCTCGCCTGGGTGCGCTCACAGCTGGGCGAGCAGACTCCGTCCTCGTCGCGTCAGGCCTGAGTCGGGCCGACCCCTTTGGGCGCGCCTGCCGACATGAAACCGAACAGGTATCCGGCGACCCGGCGCATCTGGATCTCGTCGGCCCCCTCGGTGATGCGGTACCGGCGGTGATGGCGGTAGATGTGTTCGAACGGTTCATGGCGTGAGTAACCACGTCCGCCGAAGGTCTGCATGGCCTGATCTGCTGCGTCGCAACACAACCGGTTGGCCTGATAGTTGCACATGGAGACCTCCTGGGAGGCCGCGAACGGACCCTGGGTGTCCATCTTCCACGCCGTTTCCCGAACGAGGGCCCGAAGCATCGCAGCACGCGTGTGGAGGTCGACGAGGGGAAACTGGATCGCCTGGTTTGTGGACAGTTTCCGGCCGAAAGGCGAGCGTTCGTTGGCATACGCGACCGCCCGGTTGATGCAATATTGCGCGGCGCCGAGGCTCGAGGCCGCTTGACGAATCCGGTTCTCGTTGAAGAAGTGCTGCACGATCTGCAGTCCGCGGCCCTCCTCGCCGAGGACTGCCGAGTGCGGCACACGGACGTCGTGCAGGCTGATGTGTGCGTGGTCGGTGGGCATGTTGAAGGTCCACAGGTACTCCTCGACCGTGAAGCCCTCGGACTTCGGATCCACCAGAAATGCCGTGATGCCACGGGCGTCGCCGGCGTCGCCGCTGGTGCGGGCGAAGACGATGTCCCGATGGGCGGCGTGGATGCCGGTGTTCCACGTCTTCTCGCCGCGGATCACCCAGGTGTCGCCGTCGCGGACCGCGGTGGTCTCCATGTGCGTGGCGTCCGAACCGTGGTCGGGTTCGGTGATGCCGAAAGCGAAGAACTTCTGGCCGGCCGCCAGATCTTCCACCCACTCCGCGCGCTGCTCGGGTGAGCCGTACTCCAGCATCAGCAGCAGGCCGATGTTGTTACCCACGATGCTGTGTTCGTTCTGGAGGTCGCAGTGCAGGCCGAGCCCCTTGCCCGCGAGATGCTCCCGGATGACGGCCATGGCCAGGTTGGAACCGTCGCGTCCGCCGAACTCCGGGGGGAACGGGTAGCGAAAATGCCCCGCGGCGTCGGCGCGTCGACGCACTTCACCGAGCAGCGCTTCCCAGTCGGCGCTCGGGAGTCCGTCCCGTTCCCAATCGGTTCTGGAGTCCTCACGTCGATGATCGAAGAACCGGACGTTGTCGTCGGCCTGCTCCAAGGGGACTATCTCGTCGTCGATGAACGCATCGAGTTCGGCCAGGTAGTCGGTCAATGATTCGGGCAGCGCGAAATCCATGCGTGAATCCTCCGGGATGGACTGCGGTGGGTCAGGGACTCACGCGCCGTCGCATGTCGATCGGCAGGCCGTCAGCGGGTGTCGGGCCCGTTCCGTAGGTGAGGTCGAGCCGATAGTCGGCGGGCACCGACCATTCGAAACGCTGCAGCATCTGGTGCATGATCGACTTGACCTCCATCCCACCGAAGTAGAGGCCGATGCACTTGTGTGCGCCGCCGCCGAACGGCGCCCACGCGAAACGGTGCACCTTGTCCTCACGACGATCAGGTGAGAACCGGTCAGGGTCCCAGTGCGTGGGGTTCGGCCACCATTCCTCACGCAGCATCGAGGCCCAGGGGTGGATGGCGACGAGCGTGTCTTTGGGTACGTAGTGACCGAGGATGTCGGTGTCCGCGATGGTCTTCCGGAAGAGCATGCCCACCGGGGCATTGATCCGCAGTGTCTCCTTGAACGCGAGGTCGAGGCTCGGCAACGAATCGATGTCGTCGTAGCCGAGCGTCGACTTGCCCAGGGCGAGGGATTCTTCTCGCAACCGCTCCTGCCACTCTGGGTGCTGGCCCAGGAAATACGTCAGCATGGACAACGCGATGGTGCTGGTGTCATGCGCGGCCATCATCACGAAGATCATGTGATTGACGACGTCCTCGTCGCTGAAGGTGTTACCGTCCTCGTCCTCGCTGTGGCAGAGGACGCTGAACAGGTCGTCGCCGTCGCCGGCCCGCCGAGCGGCAATCTCCGATCGGAAGTAGTGCTGCAGGTCCTCGCGCCCGCGCAGACCCCGCGCCCAGGTCCAGTCCCGCACGTCGGCACGCACGAGTGCCTGCCCGCCGCGGACGGCCGCCTCGAACGCACTCTCGAGTCGGTGCGCCTCGCCCTCGGTGAGCGACGCACCGACGAAGACCTCGGTGGCGAGCGACAAGGTCAGGTCCTTGGTGCGGGAGTACATCGGGAAGCCCGTGCCGACCTGCCAGTTGGACAGCGTCTTCTCGATGTGGGGCGTCATGATGTCGAGGTAGCCGTTGAGCCGCGGACGCGTGAACGCCTGCTGCAGGATTCGGCGGTGATGCATGTGCTCGTCGAAATCCATCAGCATGATGCCCCGGCGGAAGAACGGGCCGATCATGGGTTCCCAGCCCTCTTCGCTGGAGAAGGCCTTCTGCCGGTTCATCCAGGCGCATTCGATCGCCTCCGGCCCGACCAGCGTGACGATGTTCATGTTCAATGAACCCGACCAGGAGACCGGGCCGAACCTGTCGTAGCGGGCCATGGCGCTGCCCAGCGGGTCGGCCAGCGCTTCCAGGGTGTTCCCCAGGAACGGCATGCCTGCGTCGCCCATCACCGGCTTGAGGTCCGACCCGGCGGGTGGCTCGGCCAACACTCTGGGCTTGCTCGGGTATGCCTTGGACAGCGCGCCGAGGCCGGCCTGAAAAGTCTTCTTCGCGGATTGCACCGACGTCCACTCCCTCGTCTGATCGACGTCGACACGGACGATGGGCTGCCCGTGCACTCTTGGAACGGATTGTTGCATCTGTTCCAACCGGAGTCCAGGACCGCTCGCGACCCGATGTCTCCGAAAGTCTCTTTTCCGTGCACCGGGTCAGGAATGCGCTCCCACGTAGTCGGCGAGATGACGGCCGGTGAGTGTCGACCGATGATCGACGAGGTCGGTCGGTGTCCCCTCGAACACGACGCGCCCGCCATCGTGCCCGGCGCCGGGCCCCAGGTCGATGATCCAGTCGGCGTGCGCCATCACGGCCTGATGGTGCTCGATCGCGATGACCGACTTCCCCGAGTCGACCAGCCGGTCGAGGAGTTCAAGCAATTGCTCGACGTCGGCGAGGTGAAGTCCGGTGGTCGGCTCGTCGAGCACGTAGACATCGCCCTTGTCTCCCATCTGCGACGCGAGCTTCAGCCGTTGACGTTCGCCGCCGGACAATGTGGTGAGGGGCTGCCCGATGGTGAGGTAGCCGAGCCCCACGTCCCGCAACCTGACCAGGATCTTATGTGCGGCAGGAACTTTTCCGTCGCCGGAACCGAAGAACTCCTCGGCCTGGGCCACCGACATCGTGAGGACGTCACTGATGTCCCGACCGCCGAAGGTGTACTCGAGCACATCTGCGGAAAAGCGCTTGCCCTCGCAGACCTCACACGGGGTGGCGACACCGGCCATCATCGCGAGATCGGAGTAGATGACCCCCGCCCCTTTGCAGTTGGGGCATGCCCCTTCCGAATTTGCGCTGAACAGTGCAGGTTTCACGCCATTCGCCTTGGCGAAGGCCTTCCGGATCGGATCGAGCAGACCCGTGTAGGTGGCGGGGTTGCTGCGGCGCGAGCCTTTGATGGCCGCCTGGTCGATCGACACGACGTCGTCGCGTTTCGCCACCGAGCCGTCGATCAGGGAACTCTTCCCCGAGCCGGCGACGCCGGTTACCACGACGAGTACGCCGAGGGGGATGTCGACGTCCACGTCCTGCAGATTGTGGGTCGACGCCGCGCGGATCTCCATGGCTCCGGTCGAGGTACGCACGGACTCCTTCAGCGTGGCCCGATCGTCGAGATGTCTGCCGGTGAGTGTGTCGCTCTTCCGCAGGTCCACCACGGTGCCCTCGAAGACCACCTCGCCGCCGTCCCGGCCGGCCCGAGGGCCGAGATCGACGACGTGATCGGCAATGGTGATCACCTCCGGTTTGTGCTCGACGACCAGTACGGTGTTGCCCTTGTCCCGGAGTTGCCGCAGCAGGTCGTTCATCCGGTCGATGTCATGCGGGTGAAGGCCGATCGTGGGCTCGTCGAACACATACGTGACGTCGGTGAGCGACGAACCGAGGTGTCGTATCAGCTTCGTGCGTTGGGCTTCGCCGCCGGACAGGGTGCCGGCCGGACGCTCGAGGGACAGGTAGCCGAGCCCGATGTCCACGAACGAGTCGAGGGTCTCCCGCAGACTGGTCAGCAACGGTCCCACCGATGGCTCGTCGAGGTCTCGGACCCAGTCGGCGAGGTCGCTGATCTGCATCGCGCAGAGGTCGGCGATGTTCTTGCCCTTGATCTTCGACGACCGTGCGCTCTCTGCGAGGCGTGTGCCGTCGCACTCAGGACAGGTCGTGAACGTGATCGCGCGATCCACGAAGGCCCGGATGTGCGGTTGCATCGCCTCGCGATCCTTGGACAGGAACGACTTCTGGATCTGCGGGATGAGGCCCAGGTAGGTGAGGTTGATGCCCTCGACCTTGATCTTCGTCGACTCCTTGTAGAGCAGATCATCGAGTTCACGCTTGGTGAACTTCTTGATCGGCTTGTCGGGATCGAACCATCCGCACCCCCGGTAGATCCGGCCATACCAGCCCTCCATGCTGTAGCCGGGGATGGTGAGGGCGCCCTCGTTGAGCGACTTGGACTCGTCGTAGAGCGCCGTCAGGTCGAAGTCGGAGACCGCACCGCGGCCCTCGCATCGCGGGCACATGCCGCCGGTGATCGAGAAGCTGCGGCGCTCCTTGACCGTACGACCGGCCTTCTCGATACTCACCGCGCCCGCACCGCTGATGGACGCCACGTTGAACGAGAATGCCTGCGGCGAACCGATGTACGGCTTGCCGAGCCTGCTGAACAGGATGCGCAACATCGCGTTGGCATCGGTGGCGGTACCGACCGTGGAGCGCGGATTGGCGCCCATCCGCTCCTGGTCGACGATGATCGCCGTCGTCAATCCCTCGAGGACATCGACATCGGGACGGCCGAGGTTCGGCATGAACCCCTGCACGAACGCGCTGTAGGTCTCGTTGATCATCCGCTGTGACTCGGCGGCGATCGTACTGAACACCAACGAACTCTTCCCCGAACCGGACACTCCGGTGAACACGGTGAGCCTGCGCTTGGGGATGTCGAGACTGACATCTTTGAGGTTGTTCTCACGCGCGCCGTGCACCCGGATCAGGTCGTGGGTGTCGGCGACATGTTCCTCAGGCGACCTGTTCTTCGCCTTCGTGGCCGTGCTCATCGTGCCTCCATCTGGTCGCTGCGGTCTGCACATCTCCGGGTGACGGGCTCGGCGTCGATCCAACCATGCCAGACGGATTTGTCGGATATGTCGGGACGAGTGTCCCGAACTCGTCGTCGGTCAGGCGTCCCTCGCGGAACCTGCACATGGGGATTCCCGCCGATCAGCTGAGTTGGTTGATCCTGATCAGATTACCGGACGGATCTCGGAATGCGCAGTCGCGCACACCATATGGCTGATCCGTCGGTTCCTGGAGGACCTCGGCGCCGCTGGCCTCGAGTCGCTCGAACAGCCCGTCGAGGTCGTCGGTGGCCAACGTGATCGCGCCGTAGCTGCCCTTGGCGATCAGTTCCAGGATCGTCCGGCGCTCCTCGTCGCTGATGCCCGGATCCGCGGCAGGCGGATGGAGCACGATCGACGTGCCCGGCTGATTCGGAGGCCCGACGGTGAGCCACCGCATCCCCTCGTAACCGACATCCTTACGGAGTTCGAAGCCGAGGACGTCCCGATAGAAGGCCAACGTCGCGTCCGGATCGGTCTGCGGCAAGAAGGTGTACTGAATGGTGATGTTCATGGAGATCACCGTAAGCGCGACTCGGTGGCCTGTGCTTCTCGATTCCTGATCGGTCTCGTGACCTGTTTCGCCAGGCACGCCGGTATGCCGTCGGTGATGTCGCCGTCGTGACGCTTGTAAGCGCTCGGCGACATCCCCACCAGTTCGGTGAACCGCGTACTGAAGGTACCGAGGGACGAACATCCGACCGCGAAACAGATCTCGGTGACACTGAGGTCGCCTCGGCGCAGCAGCGCCATCGCACGCTCGATCCGCCGGGTCATCAGATACGAATAGGGCGACTCCCCGTACACCCGGCGGAACTCGCGGCTGAGGTGACCGGCGGACATATGCGCTCCGCGGGCAAGGGACTCCACGTCCAGCGGCTGCGCATACTCCCGATTGATGCGATCCCGGACCCGGCGGAGTCGGGCGAGGTCACGTAGGCGCTGATCGTCAGAAGACGTGCTGGTCACGTATACGATCGTGCCACGTCGGAGTGCGAATGCCCAGCACACTCGGTCTGCATGAGGTGCCGCGGACGATCGCCCGAGTCGCGAGATCGGCTGTGGGGGCGATGCGAGTTGTCAAGGTATCCAACCCTGTTCAGCGAGGGTATGAATCGAATCGACGACCAGCGTCGCGCCGGCATCGGCCAGCTCTGACTCGGAGAACCCCCCGGTGCGGACCGCCACGCAAGCCGCCTGCAGACGACGCGCCGACTCGATGTCCCAGATCGTGTCCCCCACGACCACTGCGTGATGCCCGTCCGCGAGTTCGAGTGCGGTGGCGAGGATGTCGGGCTCGGGCTTCGAGTTGTCCACGTCCTCGGCCGACGTCACCGCCGCGAATTCGCCGCGGGTCATCCCAAGGGAATCGATCGCGGCATCGGTGAACTCGGCGGCGCCCGATGAGGCCAAGGCCACCTTGAGGCCACGGTCGGTGAGCGCGTGGACCAGTTGTCGGGCACCCGGAAGTGGCCGGACCTCGGGCAGCAACTCGCGGTATCTGTCCGCCCATTCCGCGCGCAGAGCGCTGCCGAGGCGGCGCTCCACATCGTCACCGCAGACCTCCCCAACCAGGAGGTCGCCGCCCATGCCGATGGTGCGATGCACCCGCCACCAGGGCGGCACGAGGTCGTGGGCGGCGAAGGCCCGCATCCATGCCAGAGCATGCAGATATGTCGAATCGACGAGGGTACCGTCGACATCGAGTAGCACGGTGTCGACCGCGGCACCGGTGCCGATCGGTGAAGCAGTGTCCGAACCGTCCATGTGAGCCTCCTGGTTTGGCCGCCGATCACGTACTCGTCGTCCAGCGTCTCAGGAATCCCGGACAACCGCCCAAGCAAAGGAGCGAGACCGTGACCGCTACGCCTTCGGCAACACAATTCGGATACACCTTGATGACCGAGCAGGCAGGACCCAAGGACCTCGTTCGGTATGCGATCGACGCGGAGCGCGTCGGATTCGATTTTGAGGTGTCGAGCGATCACTTCTTTCCCTGGTTGTCGTCTCAGGGCCACGCGCCGTACGCGTGGAGTGTGCTCGGCGCGGTCGCCCACGCGACCGAGAGAGTCGGATTGATGACCTACGTGACGTGCCCGACCATCCGCTATCACCCGGCGATCATCGCGCAGAAGTCCGCCACTCTGCAGATTCTCGCCGACGGACGCTTCACCCTGGGGCTCGGAAGCGGGGAAAACCTGAACGAACACGTCGTCGGCATGGGGTGGCCGGGCATCGTCGATCGACAATCCATGCTGGTCGAGGCCCTTGAGATCATTCGGGACCTGCATGACGGCGGACTCGTGGATTTTCGTGGAGAGCATTTCCAGGTCGATTCGGCGAGGATCTGGGATCTTCCGGACGACCGGGTGCCGATCGGCGTCGCCGTGTCCGGGGAACGTGGAATCGGCGAGTTCCGCCCGCTGGCCGACCATCTTATCGCCGTCGAACCCGACGCCGGCATCGTCGAGCAATGGAACGGATACGGATCCACCGACACAGTCGGTGTGGACAGCCGGGCGATCGGGCAGATCCCCATCTGCTGGGACCCCGACCGTGATGCTGCGGTCACCCGCGCCCACGACCAGTTCAGATGGTTCAGTGGCGGCTGGGAGGTCAACGCCGATCTTCCCACCACTGCCGGATTCGCTGCGGCAACGCAATTCGTGACCCCTGCGAACGTTGCGGATGCGATCCCGTGCGGGCCCGATCTCGATGCGATCGTCGACGCCGTCCGGCCGTATTGGGAAGCCGGTTTCACCGATATCGCACTCATCCAGATCGGTGGAGAGTCGCAGGACGCGTTCCTGGCGCAGGCAGCTGGCCCCCTGCTCGAGAAGCTCCGCACCGCCGCCGGGTAGAAACCCGCGGTGATGGCGGCCCCAAGATGGTCGCCTGATTCCTACTTCTCGAATAGTGCTGTGCAACAATGACTTATACTTTCCGTCACGACGTAGACGGCGCGATTCGGCTTCGCCTGACGCGGAGCTGGCGTAGGCTCACCGCAGGACCTGAAGCAGTTCGGGTGCCACAGCCCACAACGGATCGACCTTTTCGGAGGCGAAATGTCCGACAAAAATTCCGTGTACACGACGCATGATTCAGGGGCGCCGGCCGGGAGCGATGAGCATTCGCTCACCGTCGGGGCAGGCGGTCCCATCGTCCTGCACGATCACTATCTGATCGAGCAGATGGCGCAGTTCAACCGGGAGAGGATTCCGGAACGACAGCCACATGCCAAGGGCAGTGGCGCCTTCGGCACGTTCGAGACCACCCACGACATCTCCGAGTTCACCAGTGCCGCACTGTTCCAGCCCGGCACCAAGACGGAGATGGTGGCGCGGTTCTCCACCGTCGCCGGCGAACGGGGCAGTCCGGACACCTGGCGCGACCCTCGTGGGTTCGCCCTGAAGTTCTACACCTCCGAGGGCATCTACGACATGGTCGGCAACAACACGCCGGTCTTCTTCGTCAAGGACCCGATGAAGTTCCAGCACTTCATCCGTTCGCAGAAACGTCGTGCCGACAACAATCTTCGTGATCACGACATGCAGTGGGACTTCTGGACCCTCTCACCAGAGAGTGCCCACCAGGTAACGTGGCTGATGGGTGACCGCGGGATCCCGAAGACGTGGCGGCACATGAACGGTTACACCTCGCACACGTACCTCTGGGTCAACGCCCAAGGAGTCAAGCACTGGGTGAAGTACCACTTCATCACCGATCAGGGCGTCGAATGCTTCACCCAGCACGAAGCCGACCAGATGGCGGCCGCCGACACCGACTTCCACACGCGCGATCTCTTCGAGTCGATCGAGCGCGGCAATCACCCGAGTTGGACGCTGAAGGTGCAGCTCATGCCGTACGACGACGCGGTCGGCTATCGGTTCAATCCGTTCGACCTGACCAAGGTGTGGCCACATGGCGACTATCCGCTGCACGAGGTCGGGAAGATGACCCTGCACACCAACCCGACCGACAATCACGCCCAGATCGAGCAGGCGGCGTTCGAACCCAACAACGTGGTCCCCGGCATCGGGTTCAGTCCCGACCGCATGCTGCTCGGTCGGGTCTTTGCCTACGCCGATGCCCACCGTGCGCGTTTGGGTGGCAACTACAAGCAGATCCCGGTGAACGCTCCGCGCAACGAGGTGCACAGCTACACCAAGGACGGTCACATGCGGATCGACCCGGTGACCGACCCGGTGTACGCGCCGAACTCGAAGGGTGGCCCGGCGGCGGTGTACGCAGGCCAGTCCGAACCGCAGTGGGCGGCTGATGGTGACATCGTCCGCAGCGCTTACGTCGACCACCCGGAGGACGACGACTGGGGTCAGGCGGGCACGATGGTCCGTGAGGTATTCGACGACGCTGCCCGCGAGCGGTTCGTCGACAACGTGGTCGGGCACCTGCTCAACGGCGTCTCCGAACCGGTCTTGGAGCGGGCGTTCGAGTACTGGTCGCGAGTCGACCCCGACATCGGTGCGCGGATCAAGTCGGGCGTCACCGAGAAGCGCGACGAGCCGGACCCGAAGGTCGACGAGCAGGGCAATCCGGCGCGGACATCGATGCAGGAGAAGGTGCGGGCGGGCTGATCGTGAGGCCCGCCAGGGCCTGCGCGTCGCCACGTATCACTCACCGGTGAGGCTGGCGAGCACCCGTTCGGTCTTCACCTCGGTGTCGGCCGGCTGAAGGCCGCGGGCGCGGATCGAGCGTTCCAAGGACTGTTGTCGCGCGGCGGCGCGAGCCTCGAACTCTTCGAGGCTCTCGCCGTCGTGCGGGCTGATTTGTTCACACAGCTCGAGGAGATCCACATCGCCGACGGTCCACCTCTCGATGTCCACCGTGCATCGGTCGATGGTGATGTCCGACCAGGTGGTCGAGGAGATGGGCCCCAAGGCACGCAGGTGGTCGATGGGTACCCCGACCGGCGTACAGGTGACGACGAATTGACGCTGTGCAGGGTCGAGCACCGACAACGGGTCCGTTCCGACGGCCATCTCGGCGGCGAGTGATCCCGGCGGCCGTCCGCAGACCGCCGATGCCGCGAGCACGCGGTGTGTTCCGCTCCAGTCCCAACCCAGGCGGTAGCTCACTGCGTCGGTGTCGAACGGATGAGTCCAGGGTTTGGCGAGCTGACCCTGACGGCACGGCCGGAGCTTCACGGTCAGATCATCGACATCGCCGCTGCGGATACGGATGATCAGGTGGTTGCTGAGCAGCGGAAACGGCGACTCTGTGACCCCTGGGCGGACCTCGGCGAACCAGATCTCGCGATGCCGGCCCTGTTGATGTGTCAGGTCCAGCGCGGATAGTGCCCGGGATGGGTCGTCGAGGTTCACCTTGATGTCGATCGGTGCGATCACACCTGCCGCCTTTCTCTGCCAGAAGCGCGACGGGTGATGATCGACCCGGGCACGTGACCATCCTGTCTGCCCTGATCGTGGCCGACGCGAGTAGGCGACTACCTCATTTCAGGTACCGAAACGCCCGCCTCTCCAGTGGTCGCGCCGCTCCCCCGGGTCGCTCTGTCGTCGGCAACGAGTAGTCGATTACTCATGCCGAGTTCGTGATCGGACCACATACTGGTCGCAGAACATTCCGGGTGTCCGGATGTCATCGCGACGCGAAGCGGAGGTGGGCGTGCCCCGGTGGGTGTGGTTGGCGCTGTTGATGGCGTCGAGTGGTGCTGATCGAGAACCGTCACCGGACCGGCGAGGTCCGATCACCCGAAATCTGGCCCATGCCGCCGAAGTGGTGGATCGGGCAGTCGGATGGCCGACCCTGTGGCGCCCGGTCGGTCTGGCAGTCCTCGTCGGCCTCCGCAGCCAACTGCGTGCCCTGAACCTGTACGACAGCGGTCGAGATCCCGACGAGCGGCCACCGCACTGGGATTCCCGAGCGCTGCGGGCCCGCCTGCCCGGCGGGACCCACAACGACCTCGACGCACCGCTGATGGGGGCGGCGTCGAGCAGATTCGGGCGCAACGTGCCCCCGGCGAACTCGTCTCCAGACAAAGCGCGACTCCTGGATCCGAATCCGCGGGAGATCAGTCAGCGCCTGTTCACCCGCGACGAGTTCCGGCCGGTTGACTCGCTGAACCTCCTTGCCGCGGCATGGATTCAGTTCGAGGTGCACGACTGGTTCAGTCACCCGGACGACGAGCAGGCGCCGCGCCGGGAGATCCCCCTGCCCGCCTCGGATGACTGGCCCGAAGAGCACCGTCCCATGAGCGTCCACCGGTCGGCGCTCGCGCCCGGTGCGGATCCCGATGCCCCACCGACCTTTGCGAACCGCGACACCCACTGGTGGGACGGCTCACAGATCTACGGAAGTCGACAGGACTATGCGGACGCGATCCGGTCAGGCGATCGGGGTCAGATCCTCCTGGCGGACAACGGACTCCCGCCCGCCGAGGCCGACACCCTGCTCGATCCCGACGGGCCGGTCGCGAACTTCTGGGTCGGCCTGGCCCTGCTGCATTCGTTGTTCCTGCGCGAACACAACGCGATCTGCCGACGGCTGGCCGCCGCCTACCCGTTCATGACCGATCAGCAGCTCTACGACACCGCGCGGCTGGTCAACACGGCGTTGATGGCCAAGATCCACACCATCGACTGGACTCCGGCGATCATCTCGCACCCGACCACGGTTTCCGCCATGCGCGGCAACTGGTTCGGCCTGCTCGGCGAGCGGTTCGCCCGCAGGTTCGGCCGGGTGGCCGAGAGCGAGGTGCTGTGCGGCATCCCCGGCAGCACGACCGACCACCACGGCGTCCCCTACTCGTTGACCGAGGAGTTCGTCGCCGTCTACCGGATGCACTCACTGCTCCCCGACGAGGTGAAGATCCGCGACATCGACGGCAACCGGCCGCAAGCGGTTCACGCACTGGACGAATTGCTCGCCGAGCACGTCCGCGATCGTCTGGCGGAGACGTCGATGCCGGATCTCCTCTATTCCTTCGGCCGTGCGAAAGCGGGCGAGCTGACCCTGCACAACTACCCTGCCGCGCTGCAGCAGCTCGCCCGGCCGGATGGACGGCCGATCGACCTGGCGACCGTCGACATCTTGCGAGATCGGGAACGAGGGGTGCCGCGCTACAACGAGTTCCGCCGTCTGTTTCGCCTCCCTCGCATCGCCTCGTTCGCAGCTCTGACCGACAACGCCGCGTGGGCCGAGGAACTCGAGGACATCTATGGCGACATCGACAACCTCGACCTGATGGTCGGCCTGCACGCGGAACGTAAGCCCCCCGGATTCGGCTTCAGTGACACCGCCTTTCGGGTGTTCGTGCTGATGGCGTCACGACGGTTGTCCAGCGACCGATTCTTCACCACCGACTTTCGTCAGGAGATCTACACCGAGGTGGGCATGGCCTGGGTGCGCGACAATTCGATGCGTTCGGTCCTGTTGCGCCACTTCCCCACCCTGGCACCGGCTCTCGCAGGTGTCGACAATCCGTTCGCACCCTGGCCGGGCCGATGACCCGAGAGGACAGCAGCACGATGACCAGCACGACGACGTACGTGCCCTACGACCCCGACCTGGAGCGCCCGAAACCCGACGAGGACACCTACATCGACAAGATCGTCGGCAGCCTGCGTGGGAACAACGAACGCGCGTATCGCAAGACCAAACGCGGTCTGCGCGATGCCCATGCCAAGAGCCACGGAATACTTCGCGGCACACTCGAGGTCCACGACGAGCTGGACGATGAACTGGCACAGGGACTCTTCGCTCATGGCGGCCGGAGTTTCGACATCATCACGAGACTGTCGAGCACGTCGGGCGCCATTCGCAGTGATCAGATGCGAGGTGTGCGCGGTCTCGGCATCAAGGTCCTCGGTGTGGGGGGCGAGCGGGCACTCCCGGACGACACCGCGATGACCCAGGACTTCATCATGGTGACCCACCGGGACTTCCTGTTCGCCGATGCCGAGGCGTACTACAAACGGGGCATGCCCACCGCCTGGGCTCTGGCTCGTCTCCCGGACCCAGCACTCAAGATCGGCAGCGAACTCCTGGCAGGCGTCGACAAGCGTCTGCTATGCCCCATCGGCCGGCCGCTCCCGGAGAGTCTTGCCGTCTTCGTCCGACCGAACACCCACATCCTGGGCGACACCTTCTATTCGTCGGCTCCCCTTCGCTACGGCGAGTACGTGGCCCGGATGGCGTTCGTCCCGTCGTCGCCGGAGGTGCATGCGCTGGCGGGGATGCCCGTGGACGACGGCACCGGAGTCAACGCGTTCCAGGACATGGTGGTCGACTTCTTCTCCTGCCACGGCGCCGAATACGAACTGCGGGTCCAACTCTGCGCAAGCAGCGACCGCCGGTGGATCGAGGATGCGACCTTCGACTGGCCGGAGGACGTGTCGCCACACCGGACGGTCGCGACCATTCGATTCGCCCAGCAGGACCCCTACACACCCGAGCGACGGGCCTACGGCGATGACGTGTTGTCGTTCAATTCCTGGCGCGGGCTCGACGCGCACCGGCCGCTGGGGTCGATCAACCGGCTGAAGCGGAAGGTCTATGACGCGTCGAGTCAGTTTCGCCACCAGGTCAACAACGCGCCGATGAGTGAACCCGCCGACGCGGGCGATCTGCCCGAATGAGCACCCTCAGCGGTATGCCCGACGAGGACGAGGGACTGCGCCGAACAGTCACACCTGACCGGTCGTCCGATCTATACTCGGCCCCCATGGGAGGCCGCTGGCAGCTGCTCGGTCGACCGACCGAAGACCATGCCCTTCGAACCGCGCTGACGAGTTCCGATGGCCGCGGTGTGGTGCTCGTGGGCGCCGCAGGCGTGGGTAAGACAACGTTGGCGCGGACCGTGGCCGGAGCCCTGGGCGTGCCTGTTCAGTGGGCTGCCTGCACGGAATCGTCGCACGCGATCCCACTCGGCGCGTTCGCGCCCTGGGTGCAACCGATCGCATCACGAGACCCGATCGCGGCCCTCGTGTCGGCACGGGAAGCTCTCCTGGCCGAACCCGGCACCATCGTCGGTGTCGACGATGCACATCTGCTCGACCAGCTCTCGGCCACATTGCTCCACCAGATCGCCATCGAGCGATCGGCCCGCATCGTCGCGACGGTGCGCAGCGGCGAGCCGGTTCCCGATGCGGTGACGTCCCTGTGGAAGGACGGCTATCTGACGCGGATCGAACTGCAGCCGCTCGGCAAGGACGAATGCACCACGTTGGTCGAACGGGTGCTCGGCGGGACACTCGAGGGTCTGAGTGCGGATGTGATCTGGGAGTCCTCCGGAGGTAACCCGTTGTTCCTGCGGAATATGGTCGAAGGCGCCGTGGACGCTGGCACCTTGTCCGAGACCAACGGGGTCTGGCAGCTCCGTGGCCCGACCGCGGTGCCCTCGGGCCTCGTCGCATTGCTCGACGATCGCCTCGATCGCGCGGGTGAGGCGGTGATGGAGGCGCTCAAGCTGCTGGCGTTGTGCGAGCCCCTCGACATCGACACGCTCATCGAGCTGGTCGGGGCCGACGCGCTGGACGCCGCCGAGGTGCAGAATCTGATCCGCGTCACGCGGGACGGCCGGACCACCAACGTACGGTTCGTCCACCCACTCTACGGTGACGTCATCCGCCGCCGGATCGGCACGATGGCCGGCCGGAAGCTGCGCTCACGCATCGTCTCTCAACTGCGCGATCGGGAGTTCGGGTCGGCAGCCGACCGCATCCGGCTGGCCCGGCTGTGCGTCGACAGCGACCAGGAGATCGACCCGGGCCTGCTGATCTCGGCCGCCAAAGACGCAGTCTTCCTGGCCAATCTCCCGTTGGGAGAACGCCTGGCCCGAGCGGCATTCGAGCGTGACGGCGGACTCGCCGCGGGTGAACTACTGTCGCGGGCACTCCTCTGGCAGGGTCGCCCGGTGGAGGCCGACGACATCCTGGCCGGCTTCGACCCCGACGATCTGGACGAGCTGCAACTCGTGCAGTGGGGCGTGCCCCGCATGAGTTTGTTGTTCTGGTCGATCGGCGACGTCGTGCAGAGCCATCGGCTGCTCGAACTGATGCGGGACAGGGTCGACTATCCCGCGATCATGTTGGTCGTGGACGCCGCCGGCGCCGCAATGGCGGTGCACGAGAACCGGATCGCCGACGGTATCGAGGAGGCCGAACGGGTGCTGGCCCAGCCGGACGTGCCGAAGCAGGCCATCGACTTCGCGGCGTTCGCCGCCGGTCTGGCCATGCCGGTCGCCGGTCGCGGTCACGACTACGAACCGATCGCAGAGCGGTGCCGAGCCGAACAGAAGGCCACCGACGGGATGATCCGCGTCATGGTGCGGTACTGCGACGCCCTCGCGCTGACGATGGTCGGCGACCTCGTCACCGCCGAACAGCGGGTGGCCGGGTACACCGAGTTCTCGTCATCGGGACAGTTCCTCGGATGGGCCATCGCCAAGATCATGTCCGGTCTGGTGGCGACCTACCGCGGGTGCTTCCGCGACGCGATCTCGTCGATCGAGCAGGCTCTCGCCGCCCTCAACGCCGAGACGTCGCTGCCCTGGCGGCTCCCCGCGCGACTGCTGCTGGCCCGTGCCTACGCTGCCCTCAACGATGTGGCGGCGGCCGAGCGCGTGCTCGACGACGCCGAGGAGCACGTGGGATCGCATGTGGCGCTGCATGAGCCGCAACGCATCATCGCCCGCGCCTGGGTTGCCGCCGCCGGCGGGAGCGATCGCTCAGCGGTCGAACTCGCGCGTACCGCAGCCGATGTCGCCCACGACAGTGGGCAGTTCGCCCTGGAAGCCGAGGCCCTGCATCACGCCGCGAGATTCGGTGACCGCACCGTCGCGGACCGTCTGGCCGCCGTCGCACCCGGGCTACAAGGAGTCGTGGCGCGCCTTTACGCACGGCACGCCGTGGCGGTCGCCGACGCGGACGCGGCGGCACTCGACGAGGTGAGTCGAGATTTCGAGCATGCCGGCCTGCTCCTCTCGGCCGCCGATGCCGCGGCCCAGGCGGTGGCGTTGCACGAGCACGCCGGGCGTCGCGGGAAACGCGCGGAGTCGAGCGCGCGTGCGCTGCGCCTCTCGAAGATCTGCGACGGGGCGACCAGTCCCGCGATCCGACTGGCCGCCCGACCCTTGCCGGTCACCGCGCGGGAACGGGAGATCACGGCATTGGTGGCCCAAGGGCTGACCAACCGCGAGATCGCCGAACGCCTCACGGTGTCGGTGCGGACCGTGGAGGGGCACATCTACCGAGCGTCCATCAAGCTGGACGTCGCCGATCGGGACGCACTGGCCAAGATCGTCTGGGACCAATAGCAGCGACGATACGCAGCCCATCGGCACCTCGGTGCACAGATGTACACTGAGCCGGTGGCTCCTTTCGTCGATCGTCGCCAGGCTGAGCTCAGCGCCCTCGCCGGGCTGGCAGGGACCGAGCTCCGCCGGGCGACCACCGGTGTCGCCAAGGTACATGCGTCCATTGCCGACGGCGTGTTCGGCGGGTTGCGTATAGCGTTCGGACGTCGAGCCGACCCCGCCCGCATGGTCCACAACGCGTTCGCACTCGCGGCCTACAGCACCGCCGGAGGGTCCGCCGATCTCGTCGGGAAACTGGCCGGTATCGTCGCAGAGGTTCCGACGGCCGGACGCGCCCCCTCCGAGACCTCCGGTGGAGCCGTCGCCCTCGGCATCCTCAACGGCTTGATCGGCGACGAATTGTCCGAGGAAGCTTCACCATTGGCAGCCGGGATGACGATTCGTGTCGATGGCCGGGAGATCCCGCCGACCGCCGAAGCACTGCGGGCCGCGTTTCCCACTGCCGGTGGACACCTCACGGTGTTCCTCCACGGCCTGATGGAATCCGAATACGCCTGGGAGATCGGCGGCGGTCCCACCTACGGCCGACGATTGAGCGACGACATCGGCAGCACCGAGATCCGAATCCGCTACAACTCGGGTCGCCACGTGAGCGACAACGGCCGTCTGCTCGCCGATGTCCTGTGGGCCCTCGTTCTGCTGTGGCCGGTACCGGTGACCGATCTGTCGCTGATCGGTCATTCCATGGGCGGGCTCATCATCCGGAGCGCCTGCGAGCGAGCCACCCGAGAAGATCTGTATTGGGCAGCCCTGCTGAGGCATACGGTGTATCTCGGTACGCCGCATCTCGGCGCGCCGATGGCGAGGGGCGTGCATGCGGCCACCGCGGCCCTCGGCGGATTGCCCGTGACGAATCCGTTCGGCAATCTGCTCCGTAGGCGTAGCGCGGGGGTCCGCGACCTCTTTCACGGAACGCTCACCGAGGAGGGGTGGCGCGACGTCGAGCGCGATGTGCTCCGGCAGCCGCTGCCCGGTGACGCGCCTCTACTGCCGAACGTCCGCCATCTGTTCGCGACCGCGTCGGTGACCCGGAGCGCCGATCACCCGCTGGGCCGACTGTTCGGCGATGGACTGGTCCTCGCCGGCAGCGGACGCGGACAGAGCCGTTACCGCACAATCGGTTTGCGATCATCGGACGGCTTCCATATCGGGAGCGCGCATCATTTCACGCTGTTGAACCACGACGGCATCTATGCGTGGCTTCGTTCCGAACTGCGCCCGCGACGTGCCCTCGAGAGCCGTTCCGACGCATTCCGAATCAATGTCCGGTGAAGGCTTCGACCAGCCACCAGGCCCCGCCGTCGGACGCGATCTTCGCATCGATGACCAGCACGCCCGAGGGTGAATCGAGCCACGTGACAACGTCTGCCATGTCGGCGCGGCTTCTGACCGTCACGGCGGAGGCGCCGAATCCGCGGGCAACTGCGGCGATGTCGGTCTCCGGGAAGGTCACCGCACCGAGGTCGACGTCGGGGCCGAAATGGTGCACTTCGGCCCCGTAGGCGGCGTCGTCGTACACGGCGATCAGCATCGGTCGACCGAGCCGGACAGCGGTCTCCAGCTCCGCGATGCCCATCAGGAATCCGCCATCGCCTGCCGCAACCACAGCGAGCCGGTCCGGCCGTGCGAGCATGGCGCCGATCCCGCTGGACAGGCCGAGCCCGATGGACTGGAAGGCCTGGGTGAACACGAAACCGTTCTCGTCGGGGACCTGTAGGTAGGCACTGGGATAACCCATGAAGTTGCCGGAGTCGACCGCGACGACGCGCTCGAACGGTAGCGCGCGATCGAGTAGGTCGCTGAACACCCGCGGATCGATGTGGTCGGCCGTCGAGAGATCCGGTGTTGTCACGTCGTTCCAGCGTCGGGCGGTCGCCAGGCGTCCTGCGACCTCCACAGTCCGGTATCCGGTGCGCTCCTGCACCACCGTGTCGAGCAGATCATCGGCGGTCGCGCCGCAATCCCCGTGGATTCCCATGGTGATCGGACGATGCGTTCCCAGCGCGCTCTGATCGTCGTCGACCTGGACGACGGCCGTCCCGGCGCCGATGAGTGTTCCGTGCCGCATCGTCCACATGTTGAGTGCGCAGCCCCACCCCACGATCAGATCCGCGGAACGGATCAGCTCGGCGGTGAGTGGCGTGGAGAAGCCGCCGGAGATGCCGAGATCGAAATCGTCGCCACGGAACAAACCGTTGGCGACGGCGGAGGTCGCGACGAGTGCACCGGTACGCGCCGCGAGCTCGGCGATCCGGGCTCCGGCAGCACGGCCCCCACGCCCGGCCACGAACACCGGCCGCTCCGCCGCCTCGATCGCCTCCTGCAGTGCCGCAACGGAATCCGCGGACGGCCGAACCGGATCAGAAGTGCCTACGATGGCGACGGCATCCGGCGCGTCGAGCTCGGCGGCCTGGATGTCGAGTGGAAGACTCAGGACGACGGTACGCCTGCCCTGTACGGCAGTGCGATAAGCCCGTGTCACGTCGGCCACCGCAGAACCTGGTCCGTGGACACGGTCGGCGACGGCACCGACACTACGCACCAGAGCGTCCTGATCGATGGTGAAGTTCGAGAGCACCGCACCCGCCGCCGTGTCCGCGGCGAGCACCAGCATCGGGGTGCGGCTCTTGGCCGCCTCGGCGATGCCGGTCATCGCGTTCGTCAGGCCACAGCCCTGGTGCACCGACACCAGCGCCGGGACGTCGGCAACGCGGCCGTACCCGTCGGCCATCGACGCGGCGCCGCCTTCATGACGCGTGGCCACGAACGGCACACCGCGTTCCCGAAGGGCATTGGTCAGGACGAAGTTGCCGCTACCGACCACCCCGAAGCAGGTCCCGACGCCCAGGTCGGCGAGGGTCTGGGCGACGACGTCCGCCACGCACACCATGGTGTCGACCGATCAGGCCGGGACGAGGGCGAGAACCCTTGCCGGCGAGCCGGTTCCGCCCACGATCGGCAATGGTGAGACGACCAGCATCGCGCCGGAACGAGGAACGGCACCGAGATTCTGGAGCTGCGTCAGTCCGTACTTGTCAGCGCCGAGCAGGTGGTGATGGGCCGGGAAGATCGGGTCCATCGCCGCGGCCTGTCCGGCGTCGATGCCCACGGTCTCCACGCCGTATCCGGTGATGGGCGACGACGCCAGCCACTGCGCGGCCGCCACCGAGACACCCGGGCTGTGCGGGCCGTCGTCGTCGGCGTTGAGAAACCGGTCGGCGTCGGTGTTGAACCGACTCCATCCGGTTCGGAACAGGAGCCAGGCACCGTCCGGCAGCGGTCCGTTCTCGGCCACGTGGGCGTCGAGATGCTCTGGCTCCAAGAGGAAGTCCGGATCGGCGGTCACCTCGTCGGTGAAGTCGAGGAGCACGGCCGGGCCCACGAGACGACCCGGTGGGATCTGGTCCACGGAGCTACCGTCGCGGCCGGTCGCCCAGTGGCTGGGGGCATCGACATGGGTACCCGTGTGTTCACCGGTGTGAATGTTGTGCCAGCCCCAGAACGGTCCGTTGTCGTCGAAGTTGCTCACGGTCTCCAGGGACATCGAGATCGTGTTGGCGAAGGGCGGCGGCAGCTGCAGGACCGGCGTGGTCGGGCTCAGCGGCGCCGTGAGGTCGACGACCGACACCGAGCCGTCGGCGAGGGAGCTGAGAAGTGTGTCGATGGCGGTCATCGGAGATCCTCCGGGAGTTCGTGTGGTCTCAGTGGTCGGTGTCCACGGCGCTGTCGGTGTCCACGGCGATCCGGACCAGGACCTGGCCCTCGTCGTCGCGTCGACTGATCGCGTGTCCCGTGCGGGTCACACCGTCGGTCACCATGGTGACGCGGCCTCCCGCACCGGTGAAGTTGCGCCACCAGCTCTTCTTGTCCGGCATCGCCACCCCGACGACGATGTGGTCGCCGTCGCGGCGATAGCCCACCGGGAGCTCGAAGGTCTTGCCCGATGTGCGCCCGGTGTACCGGAGGACCATCATCGACCGGCCCAGGAGCGAGCTGAGACCCGGGAGCCGCAGCACCGGGGTCACGAGCTTGTTGACGATCGATGCTGTCTGCTGAAACCGGTTCACAGAGATCCCCTCGAGCGACGATGGCAGGTGTGGCCCAATCTAGTCTTCTCAGTGCCGGTCGGGCTCACTACCCTCGACATCGTGGTGGAGACTGTCGATGCTGTCGTCGTCGGCGCCGGTGTCATCGGCCTTGCCGTGGCCCGCGACCTGGCGCGCACCGGTCATGAGGTGCTCGTGCTCGAGTCCGAGAATGCCGTTGGCACGCAGACGAGTTCCCGCAATTCCGAGGTCATCCACGCCGGCATCTACTATCCGACGGGCAGTCGCAAGGCGACCGCCTGCGTCAGCGGACGAGAGCTCCTATACCGATACTGCGCCGACCGTGGGGTGCCGCATCGCCGTCTGGGCAAGATCATCGTCGCAACGGCAACTGACCAGATCGGTCGGCTCGACGAGATCGCGGCGCATGCGGCGGCCAACGGTGTCACGGATCTGCAGAAGCTCGATGCGTCGGGGCTGCACGCACTCGAGCCGCACCTCGCAGGCGTCGCAGGGCTGTTGTCGCCGTCGACAGGCATCGTCGACAGCCACGCCCTGATGCGGTCGCTGCGGGCCGACGCGGAGGCGGCCGGAGCAGGCGTCGCGCTCGGCAGCCGCGTGGTCGCGGGGTCGGTTCGGGAAGGTTCACCGATGACACTCGAGGTCGCCGATGCCGGGTCTCTCCGGTGCCGGGCGCTGGTCAACTGTGCGGGTCTCGGAGCATGGGACCTCGCCGGATCGCTCGACGGGTTCCCGACCGACCGGATCCCGGCACGCCGGCTGGCGAAGGGGAATTACTACGCGCTGTCCACGGGCTCGGCCCCCTTCCGGCGACTCGTCTACCCGGTGCCCGCAGATGGCGGACTCGGGGTTCACCTGACCCTGGATATGGCAGGTGCAGCGCGCTTCGGCCCGGACGTCGAGTGGACCGACCGCGTGGACTATCGGGTCGATCCCGACCGCGCCGACCGGTTCTACGCCGAGATCCGTCGGTACTGGCCCGGGCTCCGCGACGACGCGCTGGTGCCCGCGTACGCGGGCATTCGGCCGAAGCTGAGCGGTCCCGGCGAGCCCGCCGCCGATTTCCTCCTGCAGGGCCCGGCCGAGCACGGGATGCCCGGGTTGGTCAACATGTTCGGCATCGAGTCGCCGGGTCTGACGTCCTGCCTTGCCCTGGCCAGTGCTGTTTGCGAGACGCTGGGAGACGACACTCTAGGCTGAGGGCATCCGGCCCCTCCGGGCGGCGACGATCAAGACAGGAGCGATATGAAACTCGGTCTACAGCTGGGATATTGGGGTGCGCAGCCGGCAAAGAACCACGCCGAACTGGTGACTGCCGCGGAAGCTGCCGGCTTCGACAGCGTGTTCACCGCCGAGGCCTGGGGGTCGGATGCCTACACGCCGCTGGCCTGGTGGGGCTCGGCGACCGAACGCGTACGCCTCGGCACATCGGTGCTCCAGCTGTCCGCGCGGACGCCAACGGCCTGCGCGATGGCGGCCCTGACCCTCGATCACCTCTCCGGTGGGCGGCACATCGTCGGCCTCGGTGTCTCCGGCCCACAGGTCGTCGAGGGGTGGTACGGGCAGCGATTCGCCAAGCCGCTGGCCCGGACGCGCGAGTACATCGACATCATGCGACAGGTATGGGCCCGCGAGGCGCCCGTGACCAGCGCTGGACCGCACTATCCGTTGCCGCTCACCGGCGATGACACCACCGGACTCGGCAAGCCGCTCAAGCCGATCACGCACCCGCTACGCGCCGACATCCCGGTGATGCTCGGTGCCGAGGGGCCGAAGAACATCGCGCTGGCCGCCGAGATCGCCGACGGCTGGTTGCCGCTCTTCTACACGCCGCGCCTCGCCGACACCTACAACGAATGGCTCGACGAGGGCTTCGCACGGGAAGGGGCACGTCGGAGCCGCGACGATTTCGAGATCTGCGCGACCGCCCAGATCGTGATCACCGACGACCGGTCTGCCAGCTACGAGGCGATCAAGCCGTTCCTGGCGCTCTACATGGGCGGCATGGGTAGCGAGGACACCAACTTCCACGCCGAGGTGTACCGCCGAATGGGGTATGCCGAGGTGGTCGACGAGGTCACCGCCCTGTTCCGCGCCGGACGCAAGGATGAGGCGGCCCGCATCGTCCCGGACGAGGTGGTGGAGGATTCCGCGATCGTCGGCGACATCGCGCACGTCCGCGAGCAGGTCGCCCGCTGGGAGGCCGCCGGGGTGACGACGATGCTGGTGTCGCCCGGCAGTGTCGCCGAGGTCGAACAACTCGCGACCCTGAGCTGACGGCGGAGCACCGCATCATGTCGACCCTCGAAACGAGCAGCCGGACTCACGGCCTCGTCCGTATCACGATCGCCTACGTGGTGGCTGTCGCCGTCGCGGCGGTGTGGCTGATCTGGGGCCCCGCCACATCGGCGCTGTGGCTGGACACGCTGATCGCCGACCTCCTCGCGACGCTGGTGATCTTCGGGTTCAGTCGCCATTACCAGAACTCGAGTTTCTACGACGCCTACTGGAGTGTCATACCCCCGTTGATGCTGGTCTTCTGGTGGTGGCGAGGCGATCTCGGCATCGATGATCCCCGATCGTGGATGGTGACGATGGTGGTGCTGGTGTGGGCGATCCGGCTGACGGCCAACTGGGTGAGCACGTTTCCGGGTCTCCATCACGAGGACTGGCGTTACGGCCTGATCCGCGAGAACGCGGGACGCTGGTCGTGGCCGGCGGACCTGTTCGCGATCCACGTCATCCCCACCCTTCAGGTGTTCGTCGGCATGCTCCCGGTGTACGTGGCGGTCACCCGCCCCTCCGACGGCCCGTTCTGGCTCGTCGTCGTGGCGTTCGTGGTCGGCCTCGGCGCCGTTCTGCTCGAATCCGTCGCCGATCGGCAACTGCGGGTGTTCGCCGACCGCCGACACCCTGGTGAGGTCATGGACCGCGGCGTGTGGGGCTGGTCCCGGCATCCGAACTACTTCGGCGAGTTCTCGTTCTGGTTCGCGCTGGCACTGTTCGGTGTCGCCGCAGCACCGGCCGACGCATGGTGGCTGTTCGCCGGGGCGGTGGTCATGTTGGCGCTGTTCGAGGGAGCGAGTATCCCGATGATGGAGAAGCGCAGCCTCGAGCGTCGTCCCGGATACCAGACGGTCATCGATCGGGTGCCACGGTTCGTGCCCCGACCGCCGCGGTCGGCGTCACATGGCTGACGGCTCCACTGCCCGGCGGATCGTCGTCGCCGGGCTCGGTGACACCGGCATCCTCACCGCGATCCATCTGGCTCGCCACCACGACGTCGTCGGGATCTCGGTGAAACCAGGTCTCGTCAGCGGTCAGGAGGTCGGCAGCCGGATCGCCCGGCCGGACACCTGGCGCCGGGATTACTGGATCCCGTTCGGCAGATTCCGCGGGCTCGACGGTGTGCGCGTCGTCCACGGCACCCTCACCGGGCTCGACACGGCCGCACGCACCGTCGCCGTACGTCGTGCCGACGGTGACGCGGTTGTCGAGAGCTATGACGCCCTTGTCATCTCGACCGGGGTGCGCAACGGATTCTGGCGACAGCCGACGCTGCAGTCTGCTGAGCAGGTCGACGCAGACCTTGCGTCCACGCACGAGCGGCTGTCGTCTGCGTCGTCGGTGGCGGTGATCGGTGGCGGAGCCGCCGCAGTCAGTGCGGCAGCCAACGTCGCGGGCGTATGGCCGGGAAAAACGATTGATCTGTATTTTCCCGGCGATCGTGCACTCCCCCAGCATCATCCACGCGTCTGGCGTCACGTGCGTCGTCGGCTCGATCGACTCGGGGTGGCGGTGCACCCCGGGCACCGCGCGACAATCCCCGGCGGAGAAGCCATCGATCGGATCACCGCTGAACCGGTGAGCTGGTCAACCGGACAGCAGTCGACGCGCGCCGATGCGGTGATCTGGGCGATCGGTGCGGTCCGGCCCAACACCGAATGGCTCCCCGCCGATCTCGTCGACGACCGCGGCTTCGTTCGGGTCACCACAGATCTGAGGGTCCACGGCCGCGACGACGTCTTCGCGGTGGGGGACGTCGCCGCCACCGACCCGCTACGCAACTCCGCACGCAACCGCGCCGACCGGCTGGTGGCGCACAACGTGATGGCCTCGTTCGCCGGGCGACAGCTGCGCAGCTACCGGCCGCGGAGTCGACGCTGGGGATCGGTCCTCGGTGTCCAACCCGACGGACTCGAGGTCTTCGCGCCCAATGGCCGGCCCTTCCGGTTCCCGGCGTGGTCGATCGACTCGGTGCTCCAGCCGTGGATCGTTCGACGCGGGATCTATCGGGGGATCCGCGACTGATCCCACGCACGTGGCGCGGCGACCAGATCTGCGACATCGGACTGGTCCGCGTCATCGTGCGGACTCAGCGGCGCACCTCGGACGCATCGTCGCCGAAACGTTTCTGCAGTTCGGCCGCGCGCATTCTTCATCACGAGGTCTGGATCTGTCGCAACGATTCCAGCCAGGTGTGCACGAGCGGTACCACGCTGGCCCCCTCGCCGCTGGCCGCGGCCACCCGCTTCATCGATCCCGCCCTGATGTCACCGGCGGCGAACAGGCCGGGTTCGCTGGTGGCGAGGTTGGCCGGTGGCACGTCGCCGGTCCATCGATCGTGCGACACATCCCGACCGGTCAGGACGAAGCCATCGTCGTCGCGCTCCACATCGTCGGGCAGCCAGTCGCAATGCGGCGACGCGCCCAGGAGCAGGAACAGGCCGGCGGCCGCGCATCGCTCCTGAGCTCCGGTTGATCTGTTGCGCAACGTGATCCATTCCAGATGGCCGGCACTCCCGCCGTCGACGACCTCACTGGAGCCGCGCACCGTGATCCGCGGGTTGAAGGCGATCTCGCCGACCAGATACTGCGACATCGTCGAGGTGAGATCCGGTCGTCGGACCACGATCGTGACCGACCGTGCGTATCTGGCGAGATGGATTGCTGCCTGGCCCGCCGAGTTGCCGCCGCCGACCACGAACACATCGTGTCCGTCCATCTCCCGGGCCGCGCTCATCGCCGCGCCGTAATGGACGCCGAGGCCGACGAGATCCTCGAGATCGGCGATGCCGAGGCGGCGGTAGGCGACACCGGTGCTGATCAGGACGGAGCGGGCACAGACCTCGCCGCCCTCGGTCCGCAGGCGGTAGGGCGCCGCCGAGTCCTCGACGACGAGACTCTCCACCGGCCACCCCGTGAAGAACCGCGCACCGAAGCGAACGGCCTGGGTGCGCGCCCGTTGGGCGAGTCGCATGCCCGAGATACCTCTGGGGAAGCCGAGGTAGTTGCGGATCATCGAACTCGTGCCCGCCTGTCCGCCGACGGCCTCCGACTCGATGACGACGGTGCTCAGTCCCTCCGACGCCGCGTACACAGCGGCTGCGAGGCCGGCCGGTCCCGCCCCGACCACCGCGAGGTCGACAATGGTCTCGAGCTCGATGTCGGAGGGTCGGCCGTAGAGCATCTCCGCGACGTCACGCACCGAGGCCGGCGCGATGACCGTGTCGGCGGTCCCTCGGAGCGAATGCACGAGCGGGGTGGGTACCGGCGTGTGGGCCCCGCCCGGCGCGTCTGCCACCTCGACGACGGTGCCGTCGGCGGGGATCCGGTTGCCGTCGGCGGACCAGAGGGCGAGGGCGGATCGTCCCGCGGAGCTGTCGGGAGAATATGTCCGGTACGGCATGCCCATCCGCTCGAGGAAGTCCCGGATCGACATGGTCAGTGGCGTGAGCGCGGGGCTGATGATGCGTAGCACCTCGACCTCCGGCGCCGCGACGGTCGCGCCCCAGTCCGAGAGCAGCTCGGTGATCGCATAGTGGAACTCCTCGTCGCGCGGTCCGCGCGGGATGAGGAGGAACGTGTCGAACTTGCCCTTCTGCAGGGCAGGCCGCAGCGTCTCACTGTGCTGTAGGAACCGACTCCAGTGGATGCCGACAACACGCCGGGCGGTCGGAACGATACTGCGGAACGCCGAGAGCGCCTCGAGGAGATTCATGTCGGAGAGTTCGGATTCCGTGACGATCAGAGCCACCTGATGACCCTCACTGCGGAGCCGGCCGAGCAGCGCAATCGCCTCGATCGCCGAACTCGCGCAGGTGATGTCGTAGTCACGCCGGTATCGCTCGAACTCGGACATGAGGGTGTCGGCATGATCGGCGGACACCACGACGACGACGGGACGCGGCCCCGCTTCGGCGGACGGAGTTGTCATGGGGCCAGTCTTCCATCAGATCTCGCACAGGTCTGTGCTCGGCGACGACACCGTGGCTCTCTCGGCCCTGTCCACCTCGGGTGACCCTGTCGGGCTCGGGGCGGCACGGGCGGGGCATCCACCGACTTCCACACATCCGTGCCTACTCCGCATGACGCGTCTCCGTATCGATCACCACGGTCCGGGTGGCCAGTGCGCGATCATGCACGGTGAACACCCGCGTGCCCGGCTTTCGTCCGATCCTGACCTCGCTCGTCGGCACTCCGAGATCGCCGAGGCGACGGTGTGTCACCGCGGCATCTCGCGATCGCCAGGCGACACCCCACAGGGCGCAGGGCTGTGGGTCACCGGTCGCCGACGTGCGGCCGGTCACCACCTCCACCACGAGATCCGCTGCCCGGAAGAACAGTTGGCGTGCGCCCTTGCCGATCTCGCGATCGAGCCGGAAGTCGAGGTCCAGGCAGGCCCCGAAGATCGCCAGCGCGTGATCCCGGCATGGCGCGGTGAAGACGAGATGATCGATGGCCTCGACGTCGACGTCGCCGATCTCGATGAGACCGGTGTGGTCGGTGACGCCGACCGGCTCGTCGTGCGGCAGTCCACGACGATCGAGCAGCCTCCTGGCCGAGACGCTGTCGGTGACGCCGAACGACACCTGGTGGGTGCCGGCCGGATCATCGTCATGCACATCCCCCTCGGTGGCCCGTGCGTTCTCGGCGTTCGGGTTCACCGGATGCCACCGCACCGACCCGTTGCCCACAGATACCGACGTCGCCACCACGCTGTCCAGCAGGCGCGCATATGCATCGGCAGTGGCCACCGTGTCGACGGTGGCCAGGTCGATCATCGCGCCGGCCGGCACGAGACCGGTCATCGCGGTGACCGGCTCGTGATATGCCATGCGCCGCAGACACATTCATAACAACGCAGCGTGACGTCGGGAGGGATCCGGTGGCGAATCCGCGCAATGCTGTCGCGTGCGGGCATCTCCGCGGCGAACGCGTCTTTCTCCGGGGTCGGGCACGCGGGCACACCACGCCGGTCGACACCGATTCGTCGGCGGCGCCGGGGAGGTGACGCGGCGGTGCGCGCCTCGATGTCCCGATAGAAAGCGTCGAGGTCATCGTCGGAGAACGGCACCAGCTCAGTTTAGAACTTCGCGGTCGGCCCCAGGGGTGCGGCAGGGGCACCTACGCGGTCTGCGACTTGGTAGGCGGCACCGGCGCCCTCGCGGCGCTTCATCGCCTGCAGCGCGGCGTGGTGGCGGCGCGCGTGGTAGGCCAACGGGAAGTAGGTGAGCCGCTCGGGAAGGACCCGATACGACAACCGGATGGCCGAGTGGATCCGCTCCAATTCACGCTGCTCGTCGGCGCTCCACGACAAGCCGAGGATCTCGCGCACGCGAGGCTCCATGACGCCGACGGTGGTCAGGTAGTTCAGCTTCTGGACCGGTACGGCGGCGACCCGCGCGACCGTGTTGGCCAGCCGGAGCACGGCTGGCGGGACCGCACCGTCGAGTCTCGGCGCCGCCTTCATCTGGGCGATCAGGTCGAGGGCCACCGGATGCGCGATCAAGGTGTTCTCGACCATGTCGTCGTAATACGGCCCGAACTCCTCGATCGATTCGGGATAGCCGCGCATCGGTACCTGCACGATCTTCGCGATCCGCCGGTTGTCCCGGAAGACCTCGTCGCGCTCCGCCGCAGTGAACTCCCGCCCGAGGATCAGTGGCGCGGCGCTGCACGAGGTGGGAAAGGCGGTCGCGATGACCCACTGGTAGGCCTCGGGATTCAGGGCACTGATGTGATCGCCCTGCGCATTCCGCATCTGGAGCGGTTGGTGCATCCGCCGCAGTCGCTTGCCCTCTTCGATCGCCTCGGTACCACCGTAGACCCAGCGCAGCACGGAGTCGATCGAGCGGACGGCCCGGCCGAGCGGATCCGTCCGGAACACCGAGTACTCCCCGACGATGTCACCGATGGTCGGGTGCATCACCTGCATCACGAAGGCCGCGCCGTTCACCGGCAGGAAGGTGAACCGCCCGGTGAGCTCGGCGGTCAGCGAGTCCGGCGGGACGAGCTCGATCTCGTCGTCGGCGTGCGAGATCACCGCATCAGCGGACTCGGTCGGGTACGGCTGTGTGATCGTCATGTCGGACCTCCACGCATTCAGACGACAGGCATTCTGAGGACTGCTGTTGTCAGATTAGCGTCCGAGAGGTCAGGAGTCGAGCGTCTTGTCGAGCTCTTCCGTCAGGCACGGGGGCCAATGGCAGGTTCAGCGGGCCATCCACAGTCGGCTGCGGATCACGCTGCGCATCCTGCCCAACTCCGAATGCGTCAGCGAGGGAGGCGGATCTGACGCGACGATCCGATCGACCTCGCTGAAGAAGTCTCGATCGGTCAGGCCGAACCGCTCGGTGATCACACGCGACGAACCACCGCCGAGTTGGTACCAATCCGTTTCGAACGCCAGCATCTGCTGCTGCTTGTTGTCCATCTTCATCACACCCCGTGATTTGTCTTCCGGACACTGCCACCCGCGGCGACCTGCGCCGCCGACTCGACGCGGTCGCCCGACAGAGATGACCCCATTGTGCGCCGGGTCACCGACCAGTGTCACCACATGAGCAGACGTCGACATGACCTGAAATCGAATGCTCCCCGACCTCGGGATGACCAACTCGTTGCCCGCTGCGATGCCGTGGCGTCAGGCTTCGGTCTCGTAGCGGGGTACCACGGCGAAGACCTCCAGGTCGCGAGGCACGCCCTTCGCCTTGAACCTGCGCCTGCGCCGGTGGTACTTCTCGGCGTCCGCGGATGCGAGGGTGGCGTCGCTGACCAGGAGTTCGCCGGGGCCGGCGGCGTCGGCCACCCGCGCCGCGATGTTGACGTCCACGCCGAGGAAGTCGTCGCCGACGGCGCGCGGTGTCCCGGTGTGCAGGCCCGCCCGCAACTGTGGACGATAACCGTCGATGGTCAATGCGCTCACCGCGCAGATGGCCTCGTAACCGGCCTCGATGGCCTCGGTCCCGTCGAGGAAGACCGCCATCGAACCGTCGCCCAGTTGTTTGACGACGCTGCCGGCACGAGCGGTGATCACGGATTCGGTCACGTCGTTCACCTGGGCGAGCAGTCGCAGGACCTGGTCGTCGCCGGCATCGAGAGCCCACGTGGAGAACCCGACCAGGTCGGTGAACAGGATCGTGGCCGGCACCGGGTCGTCGTCGCGGAAAGTGCGGCGCGAGACGAGCGCCTGCCACACCTGGACCGCGCCGAGGCCCAGTTCCCGCAGCACACTGGGGCGGTCCGGACGGGATTCACCGATCAGGCGGGCGACACGATCCGACGCGCGGCCGCCAAGTGGCGCGGACCGGGTGTCCGGGATGAGGCTGCGTGCGGCTCGAGCGGCACGCACCGCTCCGGCGTTCGCATCGGACCTCGCGAGAGCGTCGGCGGCCCGCCGGGTCGGGCGCGCGACCGCGGGTCGATCGTCCTGCTGCTCCCCCGATGCCACCGCGTCTCCGTCCGTACCGGTCACGAGGGCAAGTCTAGCCGGGTACCCGACGGTCATCGCGGATGCGGACGTCCCGGCCGGCGCGTGACGCCATCACGGTCGATTCAATGCGCGACCCGGGTCTGCGCCCGGTGTTCCCTGCGGCGTCGATCACGGCGGTTGGCCCCGATACTGCTGGCCAGCGCCGCACCGATGAACGCGACGCCCACCAGGCCGGTGATGACCTCGTTGATGTGGATGTGCACGCTCAGCAGCAGGATCACCGCGAGCGCGCCGATCGCCCAGTGTGCCCCGTGCTCGAGGTAGCGGTACTGACCGAGCGTGCCCTGACGGACCAGATAGATCGTGATGGACCTGACGAACATGGCACCGATGAAACCGAGTCCGAGGGCGATGATGATCGGGTCGGGCGTGATCGCGAAGGCACCGATCACCCCGTCGAAGGAGAACGACGCATCGAGCACCTCGAGATAGAGGAACAGGAAGAAACCCGCCTTGCCGACGGCCACGGTCACCGGGCTCGGTCGTCGCACCGAGCCCGCCTCGGCCATGGTGGCCTCCGCGGACGGCAGGTGATCGTCGCTGCCCGGTTGTTCACTCTGGAACAGCGAACTCAGGCCGTCGACGAGAATGTAGGTGATCATGCCCAGCAACCCGGAGATGAGCACAGTGGACCGACCGTCGTCGGGCACCAGGTACTCCCCGACGACGACGAGCGTTATGGCGGCGAGAACGATCGACAGCTGATCGAGCCGGCCCAGCCGGCCCAACGGCTTCTCGATCCACGACAACCAGGTGATGTCGCGATTGCTCAGGACGAAATTCAGGAACAGCAGCAGGAGGAACATGCCTCCGAAGGCCGCGATCTGGGGATGCGCCTCGAGCAGGATCGTCTCGTAACTCGGGCTGCCGTCGGGGAAATACCCGGCGTCATCTGCAGGCGGGTTCATGGCCAGGCGAAGGGCCTCGACGGGATTGAGGCCACCGGTGATCCACACGATCGCCAACGGGAACAACAGTCGCATCCCGAAGACCGCGATGATCACCCCGACGGTCAGGAACATCTGTTGCCAGAACCGGCTCATCCGCTCGAGCACGGTCGCGTTGATGACCGCGTTGTCGAAGGAGAGCGACACCTCGAGGATGCCGAGGATCGCGCACAGCGCCAGACCGGTCCAACCCTGATAGAGGAACGCGACCAGCAGCGCCGCGAGGGTGACCAGAGCGGACAGTCCGAAGGTCCGGAGGATCACCGTAGTCGCTCGGCTTCACGAGCCAGTGACAGCAGATCGTCGCCGAGTGAGTGGAGAGTGGCCACGTCCGCCCGTTCGGAGACCGCGGTGACCAGATCCTCGGCGGCGCATCGGAGCGCGAACATCCGGTCGCCGAAGGCGTCGGCCTCCGCGGCCGTCAGAATCACCGCGTCGACGGGAATAGAAGTGCCCTGCGTGAGCGCTCTCTGTTCGTAGGCGCGTTGGCGGCAGGACTGCTTGCAGTATTTGCGTCGCCGGCCGTGATCCGAGTCGACCATGCTCCGCCCACACCATGCGCACGAGTACGGGCGTCGGCGAGGGTCGTCCACGGCTATGACCGTACCTGGGGCCACAGGAGGTCGCCCCTCGTGGCTCGCCCGGCGAGCCGCGATGGACGCGTAGAATGAATCTGTTCAGTGCCGAGGTGCCGCACGCACTCCCGGTGCCCGATAGCGATGGGCCCGCTTGAACGTGCCGGCGCCCGACGAAATGTTTGAGAGGAATTGTCCATGGCAGATCGAGTACTTCGGGGTAGCCGCCTCGGTGCGGTGAGCTACGAGACCGATCGCGATCACGACCTCGCACCACGACGGATCGTCCAGTACCGCACCGACAACGGCGAGATCTTCGACGTTCCGTTCGCCGACGACGCCGAGGTGCCGTCGAAGTGGCCGTGCAAGAACGGCATGGAGGGCACTCTGCTCGAGGGCGCCGAGCCCGAGGAGAAGAAGACCAAGCCGCCGCGCACCCACTGGGACATGCTGCTCGAACGCCGCTCCGAGGAGGAGCTCGAGGTGCTCCTGAACGAGCGTCTCGACCTGCTCAAGCAGCGCCGCAAGGGCGTCACGAACTGATTGCTGTCGACAACGGCCGGATGAGACCTCGTCTCGTCCGGCCGTTTGGCGTCTGCGAGGGTTGCACGGTATGGGGGATGCCCCGACGTCAGTTCTTACGGAGTCCGAACCGTTGCATCCGACTCTCGAGTCCCCATCGCGCCACCATCAGGAACGCCTCGGTCATCACGCCGCCGCTCATCTTGGATTCGCCGACCTCGCGTTCGGTGAAGGTGATCGGGACCTCACGGACGTCGAACCCGGCCCGGACTGCCCGCCACGCCAAGTCGATCTGGAAGCAGTAGCCGGCCGATTCGACCGACCCGAGATCGATCTTCTCCAGGACGGTTCGTCGATACGCGCGGAACCCGGCGGTGATGTCGTGCACCTTCGCGCCGAGCGCGAGTCGTGCATACGTGTTGGCCCCACGGGACAGGAACTCCCGACGTTTCGGCCAGTTCACCAGCTTCCCGCCGGACACGTAGCGTGACCCGATCACCAGGTCGGCACCGGCATTGACCGCCTCGAGCAATCGTCCGAGCTGCTCGGGCGCGTGACTGCCGTCCGCATCCATCTCGATGATGACCGCGTACTCGCGGGCGAGCCCCCAGGCGAATCCGGCCAGATAGGCCTTGCCCAGACCGTCCTTGTCCGTGCGGTGCAGGACGTGGACGCGCTGGGCCGGGTCCTGCGCGGCGATACTGTCCGCCACGTCGCCGGTGCCGTCCGGGCTGGAGTCGTCGACGACGAGGACATGCGTACCCGGAAGGGCCGCTTGCAGGCGGGTGACGATCGTGGGCAGGTTCTCGCGCTCGTTGAACGTCGGGATCACGACCAGGGCGCGCTCCCCCTGTGCTCCGACGACTGCCTGCAGTTCGTCGTGCGGGTCGGTGCTCGCCGGCTGATTGTTCCCCGGTTGCTCATTCCCGGGTGTCGGACTACCCAATGCCACCGAGCTCCTTCGCTTGATCGTCGGGCCCCGCGTGATCCTTTGCCACTCCCTGGCCGACGGGCTCTGCCAGGTCCGCGGAGGCGCGGTCTGTGACTCGGCGATGTGGGCTGCGTTGCCTGAGTGAGAACCTAGTATGCCGTCCCACCGCGAACAAAAGCCCCACCGCCGCGATGATCATCGCCACGGTCTGCGGCCAGCTTCCCAGCCGGGTCGCCAGCGTGGTGTCGCTGCGCAAGGGCAACCGGCTCGACAGCACTGCAGGGGTGAAGATGCCGCTCTGAGCGGTGATCATCCCGTCGGGATCGATGATCGCGCTGACACCGCTGGTGGCGGCGACCACAACGGCGCGTCCGTGTTCGACTGCTCGCACCTGTGACATCGCGAGCTGCTGATAGCTCATCTCGGTACGACCGAACGTCGCGTTGTTCGTCGGCACATAGAGAATCTGGGCGCCATCGTCCACTGCCGCGCGGGCCGATCTGTCGAAGGCCACCTCCCAGCACGTCGACACACCGACCTGCACGGATCCCGACCGGCCGGGCACCGTCAGCGTCGACGGTCCGGAGCCGGGCCGGAAATTGCCTGCCATGTCCGCATACGACGAGAACTTCCGGAAGAATCCGCGCCACGGCAGATACTCGCCGAACGGCTGGATGATGTGCTTGTCGTAGCGATCGACGGGGCCGCGTTCCTGATCCCAGACCAGAACCGTGTTGGTCGGCCGACCGTCGGGATTCATCACGAGGGTGCCCACCAGGATCGGCGCGCCGACCGAGACTGACGCCGCGGTGATCTCCTGCGCGGCGTCCGGGTTGGTGAGCGGCGAGATGTCCGACGCGTTCTCCGGCCACGCCACGAAGTCGGGTTGCACGGCGTTGCCGCTGCGAACGGCATCGGCGAGTCGTTCGGTCTGCCGGACGTGATTGTCGAGGACTGCGCGGCGCTGTGCGTTGAATTCCAGTCCGAGCCGGGGCACATTGCCCTGGACCGCCGACACCTGCGCCGACGACGACGCGACGTTGCGGTCGACGGTGCCTGGGGTCAGCGCGATGGCGGAGACCGGGCCGATCAGGGCCAGCACCACAGCCAGTGCGGCTCCGCGGACCACCGATCGACCGTGGTGCTCGCCGTCGCGGACGGCACGGAAGACGATCTGGCACAACCAGGCGATCGACGCGCCCAGGAGCGCCACCGCCGCCGAGAGCCCGGGCGCGCCCAACACCGACGCCATGGGCAGCAACGGTCCGTCGACCTGGCTGAATGCCGCCCTCCCCCAGGGAAACCCGCCGAACGGGAAGGCTGATCGCAAACCCTCGACCGCCACCCAGGACAGGGTGAACCAGACGGGTGGGACCGGCAGCCGCATGGTGAGCACCGCGATCACCCCGAACAGCGCGAGATACACCGACAGCACCGCGGCGAGCGCCAGCCACGGCAGCGGCCCGACGTAGACACCGATCCATGGGAGCAGCGGCACGAAGAACGCCAGCCCGAAGACGAAGCCGAGCCACGCCCCGGTGCGAACCCGTGGGCGACCGGCACCCAGCAGAACCGCCATCAGGCCGAGGCCGACGACCGCGAGGAACCAGAGGTTGCGGGGCGGGAAGGCCGCCCACATCGCGATGCCCGCGACCACGGCGACGATCGTCTGGGCCACCAGGACGGTCCACGCGGACCGAGGCGAACTCACGCGGGGCCGCCGTCGAGCGCCCCGCTGTCGAACAGGACGGTGTCGCGGTGGACGGTACGGACGCATCTGGGCAGTCGTGCCCCCGGGGTGATGTCCGGGAGGGCCGGTACCCGCGACCGAGGGTCGGTGGACCAGCGCTGCACCCCGGCGTGGGATCCGGCGACCACGAGATCGTCGATGTCCCAGACCGCGTAGCTCGCGGGAGCGCCGGGGACGAGGGTTCCGGTGAGCCCGTCGTTGACGCCGGCGGCCCGCCAGCCGCCGCGCGTGGACGCGGCGAAGGCGCCGCGGGCGGAGATCGCGTTGCGCGGTTGGTGGTGATGCACGGCCGCCCGGATCGACGACCATGGATCGATCGGTGTCACCGGCGCATCGGACGAGAAGGCCAGGATCACCCCCTCGCGGGCATGTCCGGCGAAGTTGTTCAACCCGGCGGTGCGCGCGACTCCGAGACGTTGCTCGTAGAGGTCACCCGGACCGCCCCACTCCGCGTCGAAAAGCGGCTGCATGCTCGCGACGACACCGCAGCGTGCCAAGGTCACGGCCTGCTCGGTCGACACCATCTCCGCGTGTTCGAGTCGATGGGCGCACCGGGCCAGGGCCGGTGTGCCGAGTTCGGCGGCGAGTTCCTGGAACGCGGCTACCACCGAAGCGGTTGCCGCGTCGCCGATCACATGGAATCCGGCCTGGATCCCGACCTCGGTACAAGCCCGGATGTGGTCGCGGATGGTCTCGTAGTCGAGGTAGCTTATGCCGGTGTGACCGGGATGGTCGGTGTACGGCTCGGTCAGCCAGGCGGTGTGCGAGCCGATCGCCCCGTCGATGAAGAGATCGCCGGCCAGGGCGTCGGCGTGGCTGATCGCCAGGAGTTCACGCGCATGCTCGGCGCTCTGCACGGCCTGACCCCAGTAGCGACGCACCTCGACCGGGTGATCGAGGTCGGCGAGGGCGAGGAAGTCGTCCAGACCGCTGATGTCCGGGCCGCCGTTCTCGTGGACGGCGATCACGCCATGTGCGGCCGCGGTGTCGAGGGCGCGGCGCTGCGCGCGGGTGCGCTGTGCCGCGGTCACGAGTTGGCGGGCCGCCCCGCGCACGAGGTGATGCGCCTCCGCGACCAACGGTTCATCGGGGTGGTGACCGACGGCGGCTTCGAGGTCGGGCACCAGACGCCGCAGCGCGGTCGACGCGACGGCGGAATGCTCGTCGATACGGGCCAGGTAGACCGGCAGATTGCCGACCACCGCGTCGATCTCCGCAGTTGTCGGGAACCGGCGGTCATCGGGATCGACGCCCTGCCAGCCGGAGTCGTCCCAGCCGAGACCCCAGATCAGCTCACCCTCGTCGGTGACGGAAGCGAACGCGGCCACTCGGCGCAGACAATCCGACCGGTCCGTGGCCTCGTTGAGGGTGAGCCCTGCGAGTCCCAGGCCGGTAGAGGTGAGATGGACGTGCGAGTCGACGAATCCCGGTCCGACGAAGCGGCCCTGCAGGTCGGTGACCCGGGCATCCGGGTGCAGCGCCCGGCCGACGTCGTCGCTGCCCACCCAGACGATGGTGCCGTCGGTCACGGCCATGGCGGTGGCATCCGGGGCGGCCGGTGAATAGACGACGCCGCCGACTAGCAGTTCCGTGGTCACGATGGTCCAGTGTGCCCTGACGAGCGGGCGCTCGGACTATCGCCCCCGAGGCAACCCGCGATCTGCAGGCCCGGGTGTCGGATCGACGACGGACCCGTCGACATCGACCACCGTGCCGTCGACGACGGTGCCGCGGCCGACGTACATGCCGCTGGCATAGATGCCTGCGCGGTCCATGGTCGCGGCGAACCGGCGCGCACCGGCGGCGGCGACCACCGGACGCATCATCCGACGCACCGGCGGCGCCAGCAGCACCAGGCCGACGACCGTGGACACGATCCCGGGGATGACGAGCAGAAGACTCGACGCGGCGAGAAGTGCGGTGTCGGTGAGCGGACCGCGCGGGTCGACTTCGTTGCGCGAGGCACGTCGGAGCTCGGCGAAGACCTTGCGACCCTGTTGCTGGAGCAGCACGAATCCGGCCACCACCGCGGCGAGGGTGATCAACACCGCCCAGCCAAATCCGAGGAAGTGCGCCATCGCGACGAAAGCACCGATCTCGACCGCAAAGTAGGCGATCAGGTAGATCATCCGCATGAGGATCTCCGCCTTTCCGAGACCTCGTCCACCGGCCGAGCTGGTCGGTGTCGCCCTGGTCTCTGCCCAGTCCAACGATCGAGCGTGCCGGTTTTCTCCCGAATCCGCAGGATTTCTTTCCGACCACACGGTCGCCGTGATCACATCACTCGGCGCGCCCCTCGATATCTCCTTCGGCCTGCAGATAGACCTGCCGCAGCCGGTCGAGCATGTCGGCCGGCGGTTCCTCCCACATCTCCCGATCGACCGCCTCGAGCAGGCGCTCGGCGATGCCGTGCAACGCCCACGGATTCGACTGCTGCATGAATCGCTGATTGTCCTCGTCGAGGACGTAGGACTCGGTGAGCTTCTCGTACATCCAGTCGGCCACCACGTTGGTCGTCGCGTCGTAACCGAACAGATAGTCGACGGTGGCCGCCATCTCGAATGCGCCCTTGTAACCGTGCCGCTGCATGGCGGAGATCCAGCGCGGATTGACCACGCGCGCCCGGAACACACGGCTGGTCTCCTCCGACAAGGTGCGGGTACGCACCGAGTCCGGTCGGGTGCTGTCACCGATGTAGGCATCCGGCGACGACCCCGTCAGGGCACGCACGGTCGCCACCATGCCGCCGTGGTACTGGAAGTAGTCGTCCGAATCGGCGATGTCGTGCTCACGGGTGTCGGTGTTCTTCGCCGCGACGGCGATGCGTCGGTAGGCCGTCCGCATATCGTCGACCGCCGGGATGCCGCCGAGGTCGCGGCCGTACGCATAGCCGCCCCATTCGGTGTAGACCTGCGCCAGATCGGCGTCGCTGCGCCACTCGCGCGAGTCGATCAGTTGCAATAGCCCGGCCCCGTAGGTGCCCGGCTTGGAACCGAAGATCCGCGTCGACGCGCGGCGACGATCACCGTGGTCGGCCATCGCGGAACGCACGTGGGCGGCGACGTAATTCTGGTCGTCGGGCTCGTCGGCCGCGGCGGCCAGCGCGACGGCATCGTCCAGCATCGTCACCACGTGCGGGAACGCATCGCGGAAGAACCCGGAGATGCGCACCGTGACGTCGATGCGCGGGCGTCCGAGCTCGGCGAGGTCGATCAACTCCAGATCGACGACCCGTCGGGACGCCTCGTCCCACACCGGCATCACGCCGAGAAGCGCGAGGACCTCGGCGATGTCATCGCCGGAGGTGCGCATCGCGCTGGTTCCCCACACCGACAGGCCGACCGACGCCGGATGGTGGCCGTGCTCGCCGACATACCTTTCCACCAGCGAATCGGCCAGGGCGCGACCGGTTTCCCAGGCAAGACGCGACGGGACCGCCTTGGGATCCACGGAGTAGAAGTTTCGTCCGGTCGGCAGCACGTTGATCAGCCCGCGCAGCGGCGACCCACTGGGGCCGGCCTCGATGAATCCGCCGTCGAGAGCGTGCAGGATCTGGTCGATCTCACGGCCGGTCTGCCGCAGGCGCGGCACCACCTCGCGCGCCGCGAACCCGAGGACGTCGGCCACGGCGGGCGGATGGCCGGCGGCCGTCGCGGCGACGGCCTCGGGGGTCCAGCCCTCCTTTGCGCAGGCGGCGACGAGCTCGCGGGCAGTGGTCTCCACGTCATCGACCGAGATGCGGGCCGCACTGCCGTCCTCGATGAGACCGAGAGCCTCGCGCAGGCCCGGCAGCGCCTGCGTGCCGCCCCACAGCTGACGTGCTCGCAGCATCGCCAGGACGAGGTCGATCTCGCTCTCGTCTTCTGGTGCCTGGCCGAGGACGTGGAGTCCGTCCCGGATCTGGACGTCCTTTATCTCGCACAGCCAGCCGTCGACGTGTAGCAGCATGTCGTCGAAGACGTCCTCGTCGGGACGTTCGGACAGGCCGAGGTCGTGGTCCATCTTGGCGGCGGTCAGCAAAGTCCAGATCTGCTGACGGATCGCGGGCAGCTTGGCCGGGTCGAGGGCGGAGATGTTGGCGTGTTCGTCGAGCAGCTGCTCGAGCCGGGCGATGTCGCCATAGGACTCGGCGCGCGCCATCGGCGGGATGAGATGGTCGACGAGCACCGCGTGGGCACGTCGTTTGGCCTGCGTGCCCTCTCCCGGATCGTTCACCAGGAACGGGTAGATCAACGGGACGTCGCCGAGGGCGGCGTCGGTACCGCATGCGGCCGACATGCCGAGGGTCTTGCCCGGCAGCCACTCGAGGTTGCCGTGTTTGCCGACATGCACGATCGCATCGGCGCCGAACCCGTCGATGTCGGCGGCACCGTCACCGCGACCGGTCAGCCAGCGATAGGACGCCAGATAATGGTGCGACGGAGGGAGATCGGGATCGTGGTAGATCGCCACCGGGTTCTCGCCGAACCCGCGCGGCGGCTGCACCATGAGGGTGATGTTGCCGAAGCGCATGGCGGAGACCACTATCTCGCCGTCGGGGCGCGACGACCTGTCGACGAACAGGTCACCCGGCGCGGGCCCCCAATGTTCTTCCACGGAGCTCCGGAGATCGTCCGGCAGGGTGGCGAACCATCGGCGGTAGTCCTCGGCGGCGACGCGGATCGGGCTGGCCGCCAGTGTGTCCTCGGTCAGCCAGTCCGGGTCCTGCCCACCCGTCTCGACGATGGCGTGGATGAGGGCATCGGAATCGTCCTCGGCCAGTCCGGGTATCGCGTCCGGGCCGGCATCGGGTCCGATGTCGTAGCCGGCCGCCCGCAACGCGACGAGGAGGTGGAGCAGACTTCGCGGGGTGTCGAGCCCGACGGCGTTGCCGATCCGAGCGTGTTTGGTCGGGTACGCCGACAGCATCAGTGCGACACGACGATCCGCCGGAGGTGTACGCCGTAATCGCGCGTGTGCCACCGCGATCCCGGCCACCCGGGCGCAGCGTTCCGGATCCGGCTGGTACCAGGGCAGGCCGTTCTCGTCGAACTCCTTGAACGAGAACGGCACCGTGATGATGCGCCCGTCGAACTCGGGGACGGCCACCTGCGTCGCCACGTCCAGGGGCGAGAGTCCGTCGTCGGTGGCCGCCCAGTCGGCGCGGGAACCGGTGAGACACAAGCCCTGCAGGATCGGGACGTCGAGCGCCGCGAGACGTTCGATGTTCCACGCGTCGTCGTCGCCGCCTGCCGAGGCGGTCGCCGGCGTCGCGCCGCCGGCGGCCAGGACGGTCACCACCAGCGCGTCAGTGGTACCCAGGAGTTCGATGAGATCGTCGGGCGCGGTACGCAGCGACGCGCAGTAGATCGGCAGGGCGCGCCCGCCGCGTTCTTCGATCGCCGCGCAGAGCGCTTCGATGTAGCGGGTGTTGCCGGCCAGGTGCTGCGCGCGGTAATAGAGGACGGCGATGGTGGGCGCCGAGGTGGCGGCGACCCGTGCCGGGCGATCGAGCACACCCCAGGCAGGGGTCTGCTGCGGCGGATCGAAGCCGTGACCGGTGAGCAGGACCGTGTCGGACAGGAAGTTGTAGAGATTGACGAGGTTCTCCACGCCGCCCGCCGCGAGATAGTTGTGCGCCTCGGCGACGACACCGGCCGGCACGGTCGAATGCGCCATCAGGTCCGGGTCGGGCTGCTGCTCGCCGGAACAGACCACCAGCGGTTTGCCGGTCGCCGCCACCGCGGCGAGCCCGTCCTCCCAGGCGCGCGTGCCACCCAGGATGCGCACGACGACGATGTCGGCGGCTGCGGCCAGCGATCCGATGTCGTCGACGAGGATGCGCGACGGGTTGGCGCCGGAGAACTCCGCGTCGGAGGCCGCTGCCGTGATGAGGTCGGTGTCTGAAGTCGAGAGCAGCAGGATCATGGTTCTCCTCGCCGGGATGGCGCGCCCGGTGTGTGGTCGGTGGTGACGTCTGTCGTGCCGTATCGCGGTTACCGGAGCGCAGGTCTGGCTTCGATGTCCTCGGTCGTCGACCGTCGAACACCGTCACAGTGGCGCGACCGCGTCGGATTTGCACCGGCTTCTGCCGCTCCTCGGTGCGTTCAGCCTAGTCAGCGCGGGCATCGCGGGCCTGCGGTGGGGGCCTACCCTGGAACAGGTGACCGAACCCGTACGTCGCGATGCCACCGACCGCTGTCCCGGCGTGTTCACGACACATGTTGCGGCCGACGGCGCGGTTGCCCGGGTGCGGCTCCCGGGCGGCCGGATTCGACCCGATCAGCTCGAGACCCTCGCGCAGGCCGCGGCCGCGCACGGGGACGGATATCTCGAGTTGACCGCGCGGGCCAATCTCCAGCTGCGCGGGCTCACCGACGTCGATGCGGTGGCCGACGCGGTCATCAAGGCGGGCCTCGCTCCGAGCTCGACCCACGACAAGGTACGCAACATCGAGGTCAGCCCGCTGACCGGCCGGATCGGCGGTATCGCCGACGTGCGCCCGCTCGCGGATCTGCTCGACGACCGACTGCAGGCCGCCGACGTGTCGGCGTCGCTCTCCGGCCGTTTCCTGTTCGGCCTCGACGACGGCCGCGGCGACATCGCGCGCCGCGAACCCGATGTCTGTGCAATCGTCCGATCGGCCGCTGTGCCGGGCGAGATCGTCGCCGATGTGCTGGTGGGCGGCGCAGTGCTCGGTTCGGCCCGCGGCGACGAGACGGTCGCCACGGAGCTCCTGGCCGTCGCGGCGGACATGATCGATATCTGCCACGGTGCGTGGCGGGTCGCCGATCTCGCCGAAACCGAACGAACCGAGCTCGACGATCGGGTTCGGGCGCGGCTGGCACCCGCCGTCGGCGGTCCCACCCCGCAGCCTCCCACCTCGCAGCCTCCCGCCTCGCAGCCTCCCGCCTCGCAGCCTCCCGCCTCGCAGCCTCCCGACCCGATCGTCGGCTGGTTCGACCAGGACGACGGCGGTGTACTCCTGGGCGCCGTCGTCGAGCTCGCCCGACTCCCCGCGCGGCTCGCCGAGTTCGTGGCCGCCGTGCAGGCACCGATCGTCGTGACCCCCGACCGCGAGATCCTCATCTGCGATCTGGACGAGGGGGTCGCCGAGACCGTGGTGCGAGTCCTGGCCCCGATGGGCCTGATCTTCGATGCCGCCTCACCATGGGCCGCGGTCAGCTGCTGTGTCGGCGCCCCGGGATGCGCAAAGGCGCTGGCCCCGGTCCGCGACGATCTGCTGGTACGCATCCGGGACGGCGAACCGGTGACGGAACGCGAACACTGGGTGGGGTGCGGACGCCGATGCGGCTCCCCCAGCGGTCCGCACCGCAGTGTCGAGGCGACTCCCGACGGTGGATACGTGACGCACCGCCGATAGGCTGGCCGCACCATGAGCGACTACCTGCGTGACGGCGCCGCGATCTATCGCCAGTCCTTTGCCACGATCCGTGCCGAGTCGGATCTGGCGGCCTTCGCACCCGATGTGGCGCAGGTGGTGGTGCGCATGATCCACGCCTGCGGGCAGACCGACCTCACCGAGGACGTGGTCGCCACGGACGGTGTCGTGCGGTCCGCACGTGCGGCGCTCGGAGCGGGCGCACCGATCCTCTGCGATGCCTCGATGGTGGCCGCGGGAGTCACCCGTAAACGCCTACCCGCCGACAACGACGTGCGTTGTCACCTCTCCGAACCATCACTACCGGCGCTCGCCGATCGACTGGGCACCACCAGAACGGCTGCCGCACTGGAGTTCTGGCGTGCACACCTCGACGGAGCCGTGGTGGCGATCGGCAATGCCCCGACTGCTCTGTTCGCGCTGCTGGACATGATCGACGACGGGGCACCGCGCCCGGCGGCGATCGTCGGCGCGCCCGTCGGCTTCGTGGGTGCCGCCGAATCCTGTGCGGCCCTGGCGCTCCGCCGCGACCTGGAGTTCATCACGGTGACCGGTCGGCGCGGTGGGTCGGCGATCACCGCCGCCGCGATCAATGCATTGGCCAGTCCGGAGGAGTGACGTCGGTGAGTGGAAAGCTCTGGGGGATCGGCCTCGGGCCCGGGGACAGCGAACTGGTGACGGTGAAGTCGGCCCGCATCATCGGGTCTGCCGATGTCATCGCGTATCACTGTGCGAGACACGGGAACAGCATTGCGCGGTCGGTGGCGGCACCGTACGTGCGCGATGGACAGACCGAAGAACGCCTGATGTATCCGGTGACGACCGAGACCACCGATCACCCGGGCGGGTACGCCGGCGCAATGCAGGATTTCTACGCCGAGAGCGCCGCCCGCCTCGCCGGCCATCTACGGGCGGGCCGCGACGTGGCGCTGCTGGCCGAGGGTGATCCGCTGTTCTTCAGCTCCTACATGCACATGCACAAGAGGCTCGTCGGCGAGTTCGATGCCGAGATCGTGCCGGGTGTGACGTCGGTGAGCGCGTCGTCGGCGGCCCTCGGGATCCCGCTGGTGGAAGCCGACGAGACCTTGACGGTGGTGCCCGGGACCCTGCCGGCGGCAGAACTGGTCGTCCGCTTCCGCGCCGCGGACGCCATCGCCGTCCTGAAACTCGGCCGCACCTTCGTCCGGGTGCGTGACGCGCTTGTCTCGGCAGGCCGGGCAGACGAGGCCTGGTACGTGGAGCGTGCGTCCACCCCGGCACAGCGGGTGATGCCGCTGCGCGACGTGAATCCCGATGAGGTGCCGTATTTCTCGATGATCGTGGTGCCCGGTCCGCTGAACAACCCGAATCGCCCGCCGGACGTCGCCGAGGCGCGCGGCGAGGTCGTGGTGGTCGGATTGGGCCCTGGTGCCGACGACCAGACGACGCCGCAGGTGCAGGTCGAACTCGCCCGCGCCACCGATCTCGTCGGTTACACCACCTACCTGTCACGGGTCACCGCCCGACCCGGGCAGCGAGTCCACGCGAGCGACAACCGGGTGGAGTCCGAGCGGGCGGAGTTCGCCCTCGATCTCGCCGCCCACGGCGCGCGGGTCGCGGTGGTCTCGTCCGGGGATCCCGGCGTCTTCGCGATGGCCGCGGCCGTCGCGGAGGTGGCCGCCGAACCACGTTGGCACGATGTCGCGGTTCGGGTGGCGCCCGGGGTGACGGCCGCGAGCGCGGTCGCCGCGGCCGTTGGCGCCCCGCTCGGTCACGACTTTGCGATCATCTCGCTGTCCGATCGGCTCAAGCCGTGGGAGGTGATCGCCGACCGGATCCGGCACGCGGTGGCAGCGGATCTCGTCGTGGCGATCTACAACCCCGGGTCGTCGCATCGCACCTGGCAGGTGGGCAAACTCAAGGAGATCCTGCTGGAGTCGGTCTCACCGGACCGGACTCTGGTCGTCGGTCGCGATGTGGGCGGACCGACGGAGAGTCTGCGGACGATCTCGGTCGGCGAACTCGATCCCCAGACCGTCGACATGCGCACATTGCTCATCATCGGGTCGTCGGCGACCACCGCGGTGACGCGGGCGGGTGGGGACCTCGTGTACACGCCGCGGCATCACCCGGGGTGAGTCAGTTCTCGGCCAGGTGGTCGAGAACCCAATCCATCGCGGCGGCCACCGAATCGACCGAGTCTCCCGACGCCGGTTCGGCCGGACGGTCCACCATCACCACGTCGACACCGAGCGCGGCGGCCGCGGTGAGCTTCGCCCGGGTGAGTTCTCCCCCGCTGTTCTTGGTGACCAGTACGTCTATCTCGTTCGCACGCATCAGTTCCCGCTCACTCGACAGATCGTAGGGGCCGCGCGAGCGCAGGATCCGGTGTCGCGGCGGCAGGTCGGCCGTCGGCGGGTCGACCACCCGGATCAGAAATGTGGCGTCGGTGACGCCGGCGAACACCCCGACGTCCTGCCGGCCGGTGGTCAGGAAGACGCGCAGATCTCCCTGTCGGACGGCGCGCGTGTCGATCTCGCGGGCCGCGGCACGTATGTCGGGCACCGTCACCCAGCTGTCGTCGGCGGTGGGCGTCCACGCCGGGCGGCGAACTCGTAAGAGCGGAAGGGCCATTCGGTCGGCTACGGTCGCGGCGTGATCGGTCATGGTGGTGGCGAACGGGTGCGTCGCGTCGACCACGGCGATGACGTGGTGGTTCTGAATCCAGTCGGTGAGACCGTCGATTCCGCCGAACCCGCCGATGCGGACGTCCCCGACCGGTAAGCGCGGGTCACGGACCCGGCCGGCCAGCGAACTGATCACCGCGATGTCGGCGTCGCCCATGCGCTGGGCCAGCGCGCGGGCCTCGCCGGTGCCCCCGAGCAGCAGGATCGGCCCGTCCTTCATCGCATCAGCGTCATCCATCGCGCCGCAGCTTTGTCATGCGGGCCTCCGAGTAGAGGTAGCTGTCGCTGACGGCGGGATGGGCGGATGGATCGAGAACCCGACCGACGAAGATCACCGCGGTGCGCCGGATGTCCGCGTCGGCCAGGCTCGTGGGCAGGTCGGCGAGTCGGCAGCGCACGATCTGCTGATCCGACCGACTGGCGAACGCGACAGTGGCGGTAGGACATTCCGCTCCGTAATGCGGGGTCAGGACAGCGGTGAGCTCGGTGACACGGTGTGCGGCCAGGTGGAGGGCGAGGGTCACACCGGTGGCGGCGAGACGGTCGAGTTCCTCGCCCGGCGGCATGTCCGTCGACAGTGTCGAGACCCGGGTGATCAGCAGGCTCTGTCCGACACCGGGTGCGGTCAGTTCGCAGTCGAGAGCAGCCGCCGCGGCCGCGAACGCGGGGACGCCGGGCACGACCTCCACCGGGATTCCGCGGGCCACGAGTTCTCGGCGCTGCTCGGTCATCGCCGAGTACAACGACGGGTCACCCGAATGCAATCGCGCCACGTGATGTCCGGCGGCATCCGCCGCGACGATGTGGGAGATGATCTCCGCGAGCGGCATCCGGGCGGTGTCGATGAGGATGGCGTCCGGCGGGCACCGGTCGAGGAGCTCGGTCGGAACCAACGATCCTGCGTACAGGCAGGTCTGACAGCGACCGAGGATCTCGGCGCCGCGCAGGGTGATCAGGTCCGGGGCGCCCGGTCCGGCGCCGATGACGTACACGGTCATGGTTTGTCCACCACCCACTGAACGATCGGCAACGACGGGCGCCACGTGGTCATCGTGCCCAATGGGACCGCCGTCTCCACCGACAGACGACGCAGTGAACCACCATGGCGGCCATACCATTCGGTGAGCAGATGCTGATTCTCCAGGGTGACCGCGTTGGCGACGAGGCGGCCATCCTCGCTCAGCGCCGCCCACGCGGCCTCGAGTACGGATGTGCTGAGTCCGCCGCCGATGAAGACGACATCGGGTTCGGGTGCCGACGCCAAGGCCTCCGGTGCGGCGCCACCGACCGTCAATCGGCCGCGAACACCGTGCTGGGCGGCGTTGGCGATCAGTTGCGCGCTGCGTGCGTCGTCGCGCTCGAATGCGACGACCCGTCCGGTGGGTTCCGCCCGCAGCCATTCGATGGAGATGCTGCCGGACCCGGAACCGATGTCCCACAGGAGTTGTCGATGACTCGGGGCGAGCGCGGAAACGGTCAGCGCGCGGATCGGCTGCTTGGTGATCTGGCCATCGTTGGCGTACTCGTCGTCGGGATGCCCCGGCGCCCGGCTGCGATGAGGTCCGACACAGGTGACGGCGACGATGTTGAGTGTGGCGCCGGTCGGCTCGGCCCAGGTGCGGGCGATGCCTCGGACGATCCGTTCCGCGGGCCCGCCGAGTTGTTCCAGAACGGTGATCGACGACCAGCCGAAACCGTTGTCGGTCAACAGGTGTGCGAGCTGTGCCGGGGTTGTCTCGTCACGACTGAGGATCAACAGGTTCCGGCCGTCGGTGAGTGCGTCGGCAACGGATTCCAGGTCACGGGCGACCGTCGTCAGGATCCCGACCTCGGTGAGATCCCATCCCAGCCGCGCGCAGGCCAGCGCCGCGCTGGACACGGTCGGTATCACGTCGACCCGGGCCGCGCCGACGGCGCGCACGATCGTGGAGCCGATGCCGTGGAACATCGGGTCGCCGCTCGCCAGGATGTGGACAGCGCCGGCGGCCTCGGTGCTATCCCCGTCGGGGCCGCTGCGCGACGCAGTCTCGAGGACCTCGGTCAGGTGTGCGCTCATCGGCGAAGCCCACGGTCGGAGCTGCGCCGCGAGCGGTGGCAGCAGTCCGAGTTGCCGGTCCGACCCGTAGATCATCGCAGCGCCGGAGAGCTCGTCGCGGGCCCGCCGGCCGAGGCCGTCCCATCCATCGGCGCCGATCCCGACCACCACGTACCGATCCGTCATCGAGACAACCGCCGCCAGAGCGGGCGAGGGAGGAGCCGCATGCCGACGAACAATGGTCGCAGGGCCCACGGAATCCATACCTCACCTCTGCCCCGTCGGTACGCCCGCGCGACGGCGTCGGCGACCTGTTCGGCATCGACCGACAATGGTGCCGGTTTCACGCCCGAATCCATGAGTTCCCTGGTCATCGCCCCGACGACGAACCCCGGGCGGGCGAGCAGAAGGTGCACTCCGCTGCCGTGGAGTGCATCCGCCAGACCGCTGGCGAACCCGTCGAGGCCGGCCTTGGTGGACCCGTATACGTAGTTGGCCTTTCGGACACGGATGCCTGCGACCGACGAGAACACGATGATGGTGCCGGAGCCCTGGGCACGAAGTGCGGTCGCGAGTGGGGTCAGGACACTGATCTGGGCCAGGTAGTCGGTGTGCGCGATCTGCAGGGCATGCTCGACGTCGGTCTCGGCGCGGGCCTGATCGCCCAGTATCCCGAACGCCACGATGGCCGCCTCGATCGGGCCGAATCGGGAGATCACCGAGTCGATGAGCGCTCCATGGGACGCGGTGTCGTCGGCGTCGAAAGCAACGGTGTGCACCTCGGCCGCGCCGGCCTCGATCAACCGCGACGCCTCGACGCCGAGGTCATCGGGGCGACGTGCGGCCAGCACCACGGTGCGGCCCTGCGCGAGTCGTCGGGTCAGCGCGACGCCGATCTCGCTTCGACCGCCGAACAGCACGATGGTTCCGGTCGTCGGTGGCAGGGCCATGGGTGCCAGTATCGCATCGCCCGCTAGCGTGACGGGCATGACCCGCACCCCTACCGATCTGGGCCCGGCCGCGGCCGAATTCCTCAGCGAACGTCATCTCGCAACGCTGGCGACGTCGCGCGCCGACGGCACCCCGCACGTCGTCGCCGTCGGTTTCACCTGGGATGGCGAGCACGGTCTCGCGCGGGTGATCACCACGGACGGGAATCAGAAGGTCCGCAACGTCGAGCGCGGTGGGTACGCCTCGGTGACCAACGTCGACGGGCCGCGGTGGCTGACTCTCGAGGGGCCGGCCACCATTCGCCGCGAACCGGACGACGTCCGGGATGCCGAGGAGCGCTACGCCCTGCGCTACCGCGAGCCGAAACCCAATCCGCGGCGCGTGGTCATCGAGATCACGGTCCGACGCGTCATGGGTTCGAAGACACTTCTGGGCTGATTTCCACACCCGCCCATCGGGCCTGGATTCCCGCCGAGCGGGCGCAGAATCCTGCCGATCGTGCGCACTGGGTCGAGTTCGCGCCCGATCGCCGAGACTCTGTGCCCGGTCGGCAGATCAGAGGATCGCGAGCTCGTGCGGTCGGGTGTTCATCGCTTCGCAGCCGTCGTCGGTGACGACCACGATGTCCTCGATGCGTGCACCCCATCGACCGTCGAAGTAGACGCCCGGTTCGACGCTGAACGCCATCCCGGCCCGCAACGTGATGTCGTTACCGCCGACGATGTAGGGCTCCTCGTGCACCGACAACCCGATGCCATGACCGGTCCGATGGATGAAGTTGTCGGCGAGACCGAACTCGCGCAGGCGATCTCGCGCGGTCGCGTCGACCTGCTCCGCGGCGATCCCGGGACGGATCACCTCCACGGCGGCTCGTTGCGCATCGTGCAGCGCGGCATAGGCGTCGGCGATGTCCGAAGCCGGCGCGGCGAAGCAATAGGTGCGCGTGGAGTCCGAGTTGTATCCGGGGTCGACGGGGCCGCCGATATCGATGACGACGATGTCGGCGGCCTCGATGACGCGGTCGGAGTACTCGTGGTGCGGGTCCGCGCCGTGTGGGCCGGACCCCACGATGATGAAGGCGGCCTCGGTATGCCCCTCGGCGAGGATCGCGGCGCGGATGTCATCGGCGACGTCACGCTCGGTACGACCGGGTCGCAGCCATTCCCCCATCCTCGCGTGCACCCGGTCGATGGCCGCTCCGGCCTGTCGCAACGCGTCGATCTCGCTGTCGTCCTTGATCATCCGGAGTTCACGTAGCACATCGGTGGCCAGCGCGGGTGTCGAGCCGGTGTGCGAGGCAATCGGGATGACGTGCAGTGCGGGCATCGTGTCGCACACGGCGAGCTTGGACGACGCCGGCAATCCGGCGAGGGCGAGCCCGTAGGGATCCTGTCCGTCCACCCAGTCCGTGACCTCGATCCCGAGGTCGGCGACGGCCGAATCGCGGACCGACGCCAGTTCCAGGCGGGCGACCACAAGTCGTGGATCGGCGTCGGCCGGCACGACCAGCGCGGTGAGGCGTTCAAAGGTGTCCGCGCGCGAGCCGGTGAGGTATCGAAGGTCCGGTCCGGTGGACACCAGGAGTGCGTCGAGGCCGGCATCGGCGGTGAGCTGTCGGGCCTTCTCGAGGCGATTGCGGTACACGTCGGAGGAGAACCGGTAGGCCATGAGCGCAGCCTACGCCGGACAATGACAGAGTTGGGGCATGGCTGGTTCGCTGATGCTCCTCGACGGAGCGAGTCTGTGGTTCCGCTCTTTCTACGCCCTGCCGGAGAAGATGACCTCGCCAGATGGCCGCCCGGTCAACGCGGTCCGGGGTTTTGTCGACACCATTGCCGCCCTTGTCACCCGGGAGCGGCCCACCCGGCTCGTCGTCTGCCTGGATCTCGACTGGCGGCCGGCGTTCCGCACCGATCTCATCCCCTCCTACAAGGCCCATCGGGTGGCCGAGGAGGTCCCGCACACGCCTGGCGGGATCATCGACGACGCGGACGGCGCTCCGGTCACCGACCTCGAGGAGGTCCCGGACACGCTGACACCGCAGGTCGACATGATCCTCGATGTGCTCCGCTGCGCCGGGATCGCGACCTCGGGTGCGATCGGCTGTGAGGCCGACGACGTGATCGGCACCCTGGCCTACGACGAGTCGACCGACCCGGTCGTCGTGGTCAGCGGTGATCGAGACCTCCTGCAGGTCGTCTCCGACGATCCGGTCGAGGTCCGGGTGCTCTACGTGGGTCGGGGCCTGGCGAAGGCGGAGATGATGGGTCCGGTCGAGCTCGCCGAGAAATACGCGGTTCCCGAGGAACGGGCGGGCATCGCGTACGCCGAGATGGCGATGCTGCGCGGCGATCCGTCCGACGGGCTGCCCGGTGTTCCCGGCATCGGTGAGAAGACCGCGGCGAAACTGATCCGCGAGTTCGGTAGCCTCGACGCCCTGGAGACCGCCGCTGGAGACAGCGCATCGTCACTGCCCACGCGAGCACGGAAGTCGTTGCTGGCCTCCGCCGACTATCTGACGGCTGCCCGCACGGTGGTGCTGGTCCGCACCGATGCGGAAACCATCGACAGCACCGATGACGACCGGCTGCCGGACGCGCCTGCCGATCCCGGCGGGCTCGCCGATCTGATCGACCAACTCGGCATCGGGACGTCGGTGGCGCGCTTGGCCAAAGCCCTCGATTGGCCCGCCCGATCGGACGGATGAACCCACGATCAGGGATCGAGGTTCGTCTCACCGGCTGGATTCTCGTCCCCGTCGAAGAACGCGCACTCGTGGACGCGCTGCTCGAGCGGCATCGACGGCTGACCCTGGCCGAGCCTGGGTGTGTCGCCTTCTCGGTCACTCCGAGTCCCGATCATCCGGACCGGATGATGGTCGCGGAATGCTTCACGGACCGGGATGCCTTCGACGCCCATCAACGTCGGGCCGCGACGTCGGAATGGAGCGCCGCCACTCGCCATCTCCACCGCGAGTACACGATCACCACCGATCCGGCCTGAACACACGCGCGGTCGGGAGCGCGAATCAGCTGGTCGGGCGAGACACCTCGTACTTGCCGTCATCGTCGAGGAATGTCACCGTGACGGTCTGCTGCTGGCCGCCGACGGTGGCCTTGCAGGTGAAGGAAGCCCCTTGCTCAACGCGTTCGCCGGACGGGCACTGGACGTCGGAGACCTCGCTGGCCTGGTAGTCCTCGGTGAGCACCTTCTTGACGCCGTCTTGCACGGCGTCCTGTGAGATCGTCTTCGGCGCCCAGCCCGGCACCACGAATGCGGTGATCAGGACGATCGCCGCGATCAGGATCGCGGCGCCGCCACCGAACAACAGCAGTCTGCGTCGACCCGACTTTGCCGGAGGCGTGGCCATCGACGAGAACTGGTCGCCACCGAACTGACCGTACGGTGGCCGGCCCGGATACTGCTGCTGGGGTTGACCGCCGGGCGGCGGGCCGTAGCCGCCCCCCTGTTGGGACGGATCACCGTACTGACCCGAGCCCGCGTACTGCCCGCCAACGTTTTGCCCCGCAGCCCCGTACTGGCCCGCAGCCCCGTATTGCCCCGCAGCCCCGTATTGCCCCGCAGCCCCGTACTGGCCCGGTGCACCGTGTTCGCCGGGCTGCCCGGGGTACCCCTGGGCCGGCGGGAAGGTGCCGGCAGTCGGCGGTTGTGCGCCGTAAACGGCCGGGTTGCCGTACCCGGGCTGACCGTAAGCCTGCTGGCCGAAGTTCGGCTGTCCATAATTCTGCTGGCCGTAGTTCTGTTGGCCCTGTTGGCCCTGTTGGCCATGTTGGCCCTGTTGGCCGTAGTCATGTTGACCCGGGACCTGCTCCCCCGGGCCGGGCTGTCCGTACACCGGCTGCCCGTAAACGGGTTGGCCGAGACCCGGTTGCGCGGGGTCGGCCTGCCCTGGACCTTGATCCGGATGGCCGGCCTGGGAAAAGCCTGGTTGCGGGTATTCGGGTTGCGGTGTCTGCGGCGCGGGTGGCGCGCCCGGCGTCGAGGCATCCGGTGCCGTCACCGGGTCCGATCCATCCGACTCCGGCTGCTGTCCGCTCGGACGGTTCGGATCGTTCGGCTCGCTCATGCGTCTCTCCCGCTCTGCCCGGTGTCTGGGCACCGTTACGCCTGGACATGGCGGTCGTCGAGGGAGGAAAGCGCCCCGCCGCAGGTCCCACGGCGAGTGGTCGAACCGGCCCACCCCGTACTCCCGACCGCGTGGAGAACGTTACCTCACACGTCGGGAGCCCAGCGCGCTCCTGATGCGCGTGTGGTACAGCAGTTGGGTCGCCATCAGCGCAGCTCGGCAGCCACCACGCCACGCCGAATCGCGCCGACGGCCGCGCGTGCGGAACCGGCGAGCCGGGTATCGGCCCCCACGCCGAGCCTGATCTGCTCCAGCAGGTCGATGACCTGACGATTCCACCGGACGAAGTCACCCGGCGACAGCAACTGACCACGCTCCCCCGCGGCGGCCAGCGACTCGGTGAGCGAACGTCCAGATGCCCACAGCGACACCGCAACCGAGAATCCGGTGTCCGGCTCCCGGGTGGCGTCGACGCGATGCCTCGACTCGACGGTGGTCACCTCCCGCCAGATCTCGACGGTACGGGCGAGAGCGTCGCGCTGCGCGGCATTGCCGGGCATGGCGTCGATACCCGAATAGCTCTCCCGGCGAGCCTCGAAGACCATCGCGGCAACCACCGCGGCCAGTTCATGGGGAGCCAACGCGTCCCAGACCCCGGCCCTGATGCACTCGGTCACGAGCAGGTCGCTCTCGCTGTAGATTCGGCTGAGTAGATGACCCGCCGCGGTCACGGACGTCTCCCGTCCGCCCGATCCATCGAGATACCCGAGTTCGGTGAGGACTCCGACGATCCGGCCGAACTGCACGCCCAGCGTCGAGGTACGTTCCCCGATCGCACGGTCGGCGGACACGAGCTCGCGGACCACCCGATTGCGTCGCTCGGCGAGCCGGAACAGTTCGTCGTTGCCGTCGAGCCGGTGCGCCGGATGATTCCGCAACATCGACCGCAGACGCCCGAGTTCACGATCATCCGCGGCCGCGGCGCGCTTCTTCGAGCGACCGCGCGGCATCTCGATCCCGGTTGATCGGAGTGCGGACGCGAGGTCGCGGCGCCCTTTCCCGGTGCGCCGATCGAGGTGTTTTGGCAACCGCATGTTGCCGAGGACCTGTGGTGGATTGACGAAGTCGCGGGTGCCGACCCGGCCGCACCAGGCGTCTTCGCTCAACACCAGCGGCTTGGGATCGACCGATTGCGCGGCCGGTTCGAGAACCACCGCGAGACCTCGATGGCGACCACCGTGCAGGCCGATCACGTGTCCGCGCTTCAACGCAGCCAGATCGGCCACCGTCGACTGCGTGTTTGCCGTGCGGCGCTCGAACTTGAGGTCGCGCTCACGGCGCCGGATGTCCTCGCGCAGTTGCACATACCCGAGGAACCCCTGATAGGGGTCGTGGCTGTCAGGATTGTCGACGTCGGGCTCGAGGACACCCGGCTCGAGCCCCCGGTTCTCGGCCGCCCCGGTCAGTTCGATATCGAGTTTGCGCAACCGGCGACGGGCCTCGTCGGCCTTGCGCGCCTCACCGACCACGGATCGGTCGGCCTGGAACTGGGCGAAGGACCGGTTCAGGAGTTCGCGCGACCCGGCGAGGCCGAGGCGGCCGATCAGGTTGACCGCCATGTTGTACTCGGGCTGGAACGAGCTGCGCAACGGAAAGGTGCGGGCGCCCGCCAGACCCGCGACCTCTTCGGGCACGAGGTCGGGGGTCCACACGACCACCGCGTGCCCTTCGACGTCGATCCCTCGCCGACCGGCCCGACCGGTCAACTGCGTGAACTCGCCGGGCGTCAGGTCGACGTGGGCTTCGCCGTTGAACTTGATCAGCCGCTCGAGGGCGACGGTGCGGGCGGGCATGTTGATGCCCAGCGCGAGTGTCTCTGTGGCAAAGACCATCCTGACCAGACCGAGCGTGAAGAGCTCCTCCACGGTATGCCGGAACGTCGGCAGCAGCCCCGCGTGGTGCGCGGCGAAGCCCCGTCGCAACCCCGCCCGCCACTCGGCGACCCCGAGGATCTCCTCGTCGGCCGGTGACAGTTCGGTCAGGTGTCGGTCCACCACCTCGTCCACTGCCTGCGATTCCGGTGGCGTCAGCAGATTCAGCCCGGACCGCAGACACTGCGCGAGGGCGCCGTCGCAGCCGGCGCGGGAGAAGATGAAGCCGATCGCCGGCAGCAGACCTTCCCGATCGAGACGCGCGACCAGATCGGGGCGGGACGGCGGCCGAGCGCCGCCACCTCGTCGCCCGCCCCGCGGCGGCGGCCCGCGACGGCCCCGGCCCTGACCGCGGTCGCCCCGGTCGTCGGCCGTCAGGACCCGGTGTCGGATGTAGCGTTTGAGCTCCGGGTTCACCTGCGCACGCGCCGCTTTCGACGGGCTCGGGGTGTCGGCGGCCGAGTCGAAGAGGTCGAACATGCGGGTGCCCACCAGCATGTGCTGGCTCAGCGGAACCGGGCGGTGTTCGTCCACGACGACGGTGGTGTCGCCGCGGACGGTCTGGATCCAGTCGCCGAACTCCTCGGCGTTGCTGACCGTCGCGGACAGACTCACGACCCGCACCGACGGTTCGAGGTGCAGGATGACCTCCTCCCACACGGCACCACGGAACCGGTCCGCAAGGAAATGCACCTCGTCCATCACCACATGGGAAAGACCTTGCAGCGCACGCGAGTCCGCGTAGATCATATTGCGCACGACCTCGGTGGTCATCACCACCACCGGTGCGTCGGAGTTGATCGACTGGTCGCCGGTCAGCAGACCGACCGAGGCGGCCCCGTGGATCGCGACCAGGTCGGCGTACTTCTGGTTGCTCAGTGCCTTGATCGGCGTCGTGTAAAAGCATTTGGTTCCGCCCGCGAGCGCGAGGTGAACGGCGAATTCACCGACGATCGTCTTCCCCGCGCCGGTCGGCGCGCACACGAGGACGCCGTGCCCGGCTTCCAATGCGACGCAGGCGCGGCGCTGGAAGTCGTCGAGCCGGAAGGCGAGCCGGTCGGTGAACTCGTCGAGCCGGCTCACAGGATGTCGTCGAAGGTGTCGCGGTCTCGCACCGAGGTACGGACTGCCGAGGCGCTCTGCCCGCCGGGGGCGGGCTGCGACGGTGCCATCGGCGACGCCGTGGGTGAGGGACCGGTCGCCGGGAGCGGGCTCGCCTGGTCGTCAGGTATCGACGACCAATCCGTTGCCGCCTGCCGCTTGCGCCGCTTGTCGTTGATCCGCGCGAACTGGATCGCGACCTCCAGGAGCACCGTCAACGCGACCGACAACGCGAGCATGCTGAAGGGATCCTGCCCGGGGGTCGCGATCGCCGCGAAGACGAACAATGCGAACACCAACCCACGACGCCACGACTTGAGACGCTCATAGGTCAGGACGCCGATGATGTTCAGCGCGACGATCAGGAGTGGCAACTCGAAGCTGACGCCGAAGATGATCAGCAGATGCAGCATGAACCCGAAGTACTGGTCGCCGGCCAGCGCGGTCACCTGCACGTCGTTGCCGACCGTCAGCAAGAAATGGAAGGCCTTCGAGACGACGAGATAGGCAAGGATCGCTCCGGTCACGAAGAGGGCGGCGGCGGCAGACACGAAACCGACCGCGTATCGGCGTTCGTTCGAGTGCAGACCGGGGGTGATGAACTCCCAGATCTGATAAAGCCAGATCGGGCAGGCGAGCACCACGCCGGCGGTCAGTGCGACCTTGAGTCGCAACATGAACTGATCGAACGGACCGGTCGCCAGGAGGCGGCACGAACCGTCGGCGGTGAGCGTTGCTCGTGAGGACGAGGGCAGATCGCAGTACGGCCCGCGCAGCAACTCGCCCAGTGACGGGGTGCCGAACAGGCCGTGCGTGTACCAGATGAAGCCGATGATCGTCGTCACGACGATCGCGAGCATCGCGATGACAACTCGGGTGCGGAGCTCGTAGAGATGCTCCACCAACGGCATGGTGCCGTCGGGGTTGAGCTTGCGTTTACGGCGTCTCGGGTCGAGAGAAATTCGCACGCGGGTGCCCTGGCCTCGGTTCCGCCGAGCGCCTACGCGGACTTCTTCACGTCATCGGGCGATTTCGGCGCAGGATTCGCCTGCGTGGAGTTCGTCTGCGTGGAATTCGTGGGCGTGGAATTCGTGGGCGTGGAATTCGTGGGAGCTTCGCCTGGAGGAAGCTCGCGTGTGGTCGGCGCGGCCGGCTCGTCGGCGTCCTTGCCGTCGTTCTGCATCTCCTTGACCTCGCTCTTGAAGATCCGCAACGACTGGCCCAGACCGCGGGCGGCGTCGGGCAGCTTCTTGGAGCCGAACAAGATCACCACCACGAGCAAGACGATCACCCAGTGCCACCAGGACAAAGCGCCCATGTTTCTACCTCCGAATCGCGACGTTCCCAATGCTACCCGAGGAAAGGCGGGCAGCCGAGTGCACGGCCGATCGCTGCGGCCTCACTGATAGCGTGCTCGGGCTGCCGCAGCCGTCGAGGCGACCATATCAGCGATGCCGAGGTCCGAGACAGGTCTGACGCGGCCCCCGAAACCCAGCAGGAACCGCGACAGCCAGTCCACCGAGCCGTAGACGAGGCGTGCGCGCAGTGGCGCTTGCGGGTCCGTGCGGTTCTCGACCGGCTCGAGCGGCTCGACGAGGTAGTAATCGAGGATCCAGAGCTCGTCCGGGTCGATCTCGATCTCGGCCGACGGCAGATCCGGATTGTCGGAGAGGATCGCCGACTGCGGATGTGCGACTGCTTCGGCGGGCGGGGTGGCCGGTTCGTCCAGGATGGTCGCGGTCTCGACCCGATCGAACCGGAACAACCGCACGCCGTCGCTGCTGCGGCACCAGGCCTCGAGGTAAGTGTTGCCGTCCATGGTCTGAAGTCGGATCGGATCGACGACGCGTTCGGTCACGCTGTCCCGGGTCGCGGAGTAATAGCGGATCTCGAGGGCCCGCGCGGCTCGTACCGCGTCGCGGATGGTCGTGTAGGTGGGGTTGTCGGTGTCGTCACCCTCGTCGCCACCGCCACCGGTCGGGACCGGCAGGCGCTTCTCCGAAGCCCCGACGGCCTGCTCGATCTTGGCGATGGCCCGACGCGCGGCCGCGCGGTCGACCGCACCGGGCATGTCGAGCAGGGCGCGGAGGGCGACGAGCATGGTGCTCGCCTCAGTGCTGGTGAGGCTCAGTGGACGATTCATCCCGGCCGTGAACCCGACCTCCACGTAACCCTGTTCGAACTGCAGGTCGATGAGGTCGTCGGGAAAGTGTCCGGGCAGGCCACACACGAAGAGGAGTTCGAGGTCCTTGGTCAGCTGCCGGGGAGTGATGCCGAGGTCGCGGGCGGCCTGATCCAGAGCGATACCGCGTCGGGCGGCGAAATACGGGACCAGCGCGAGCAAGCGACTGAACCGATCCGGACGCGGGGCCATCAGGCGCTCGCCCCGGTGAGTCGGTCCAGCGATGCGATCACCATGTCACGCAATTCGGGAGGCGACAGCACCACTGCGTCGGCGCCGGCGCCCAGCGCCATGCGGGCCAGCGTGGACATCGACCGGATCTCGATCTCCAGGACGTCGCCCGACTCGCCGTCGTGGTCGTGGCAGGCCGCGTGGGTGGCGAGGCGTCGTAGTCCGGCGGCACGGTCGGCCGCCACCCAGATCCGCGCGGTCCGGCCGTCCGAACCGGCCGCCGACTCGACGGCGGTCGTGACGATGGTCTGCAGATCGGTGTCGGCCGGGACGCTGACGGCACCCGGGTCGCCGACCGCGGTGACGTCCGAGATCCGGGAGAGTCGGAAGGTGCGGGTGGCCGCGCGGTCGCGGTCGTGCCCGACGACGTACCAGCGCCCCCGATGGGTCACCACCCCCCACGGCTCCAGTGTTCGGGTGGCCGCTGTCGACGCCGCGCCCGACCGGTAGGTGAAGGTCACCACCTGCGACGCCCCGATCGCCGACAACAACGTCGCCAGAGCCGATTCCGAGCCGACCGACCGGGCGGACAGTGCGGCGGAGAAGCCGATCTCGTCGTCGGTGCGGACGTCGATGCCTGCGGCCTGGAGCTTGAGTACGGCCGTCTGTGAGATCGCCGCGATCTCCGGGGCATCCCACAGCGCCGCGGCCATCGCGACCACGGCGGCCTCCGAACGGTCGAGCTCGATGTCGGGCAGTTCGTAGCTGTCCCGGTTGATCCGGTACCCGTCGGCACCACCCGACAACCGCTCGCGGCCCGTCACCAGTGGGATGCCGAGGTCGCGCAGCTCGGTCTTGTCGCGCTCGAACATCCGGTTGAAGGCCTCGACGGACTGACCGTCGTCGCTGTAGCCCTTGACGTTGCGGCGGATGTACTCCGCGGTCACGAACTGGCTGGTCGACAGCAGGCAGATCACGAGATTCAGCAGGCGTTCGACTTTCGGGGTTGACACCGGAACAGCTTACGCATCACATGGACGCGATGAGTCGATCGACGCGCTCGTCGACGCTGCGGAACGGGTCCTTGCACAACACCGTGCGCTGCGCCTGGTCGTTCAGCTTCAGATGCACCCAGTCGACGGTGAAATCCCGGCCCGCCTTCTGCGCGGCGGAGATGAAGTCGCCGCGGAGTTTCGCCCGGGTGGTTTGCGGTGGTTCGTTCACCGCGTTCGCGATCGCCTCGTCGGTGGTGGCCCGGGTGACCAGTCCCTTGCGCGTGAGCACGTCGAACACCCCGCGACCCCGCTTGATGTCGTGGAACGCGAGGTCGAGCTGTGCGATCTTCGGATCCGAGAGATCCATCGAATACCGGTCCTGGTACCGGTCGAACAGCTTGCGCTTGATCACCCAGTCGACCTCGGTGTCAACCGTGGAGAAATCGTCGGCCTCGACGGCGTCGAGCATCCGGCCCCACAGATCGACCACCTGGTCCATCTCCGGATCCGGGCGGCGGTTGGCCATGTGCTCGACGGCCCGTGCATGGTATTCGCGCTGGATGTCCAGGGCACTGGCCTGCCGGCCGCCGGCCAGGCGTACCGGTCGGCGACCGCTCGGGTCGTGGCTGACCTCGCGGATGGCGCGGATCGGGTTGTCGAGGGCGAAATCGCGGAACGCGACACCGGCCTCGATCATCTCCAGCACGAGCGCGGCCGAACCCACCTTGAGCATCGTGGTCATCTCGGACATGTTCGAGTCCCCGACGATGACATGCAGCCGTCGGTACTTCTCCGCGTCGGCATGCGGTTCGTCGCGGGTGTTGATGATCGGTCGTGACCGGGTGGTCGCCGACGAGACGCCCTCCCAGATGTGCTCGGCTCGCTGCGAGAGGCAGAAGGTGGCGGCCTTCGGGGTCTGCAGGACCTTGCCCGCACCGCAGATCAGCTGCCGGGTGACCAGGAAGGGCAGCAGGACGTCGGAGATCCGGGAGAACTCGCCGGCCCGCACCACCAGGTAGTTCTCGTGGCAGCCGTAGGAGTTGCCCGCCGAGTCGGTGTTGTTCTTGAACAGGTAGATGTCGCCGCCGATCCCCTCGTCGGCCAACCGCTGCTCGGCATCGACCAGGAGATCCTCCAGGACAAGCTCACCGGCCCGGTCGTGATTGATCAACTGGATCAGGCTGTCGCACTCGGCGGTCGCATATTCGGGGTGCGATCCCACGTCGAGGTAGAGGCGCGCGCCGTTCTGCAGGAAGACGTTGGACGAACGTCCCCAGGAGACAACCCGCCGGAAGAGGTAGCGGGCCACCTCGTCCGGGCTCAATCGACGATGACCGTGAAAGGTACATGTGACACCGAATTCGGTCTCGATACCCATGATTCGACGCTGCACATCGTCAACCCTACCCGCGGAACACCCTGCGGACCCGGCGACGCGACGGGCGGTGACCCGACCGGATGTTCCGGTCCGCTCACCGCCCGGGCGTAGTCAGGATTCCGCGTTCCCCGAGGAGGAGGCCGCATCGTTCGCGTCGCCGTCACCGGCCGATGACTCGGCGGAGGGAGCGACGCTGGGGAGCAGGTCCGTCAACGCGGTGGTGGTCAGTCGCCGGAACGCCCTGCGGGGACGGTTCTGGTCGAGGATCGCCACCTCGAGATCGTTGGCGGTCAGCTCCCGTGGTGGCACCGACGTCGCGGCGGCCGTCGTCGACGACGACGCGGATCCGTTGCCGCTCGCCTCGGGTGGCGTCGCCAAGGCCGCCACGGCGACCGCGAGGGCCGCCGCGAGGTCGAGGTCCGACTCGTAGCTGTCGCGCAACGCCGCGGTGATCGCGTCGTTGGCGCCACCCATCACCAGGAACCGGGTCTCGTCCGAGATGGAACCGTCGTAGCTGATGCGATACAGCTGCGACGGGCCCGGCTTACCCGGCTTGGACACCTCGGCCACGCACAGCTCCACCTCATAGGGCTTGGCCTGTTCGGTGAACACGGCGCCAAGGGTGTTGGCGTAGGCGTTGGCCAGCGAGAGACCTGCGACGTCGGCACGGTCGTAGCTGTAGCCGCGCATGTCCGCGAGCTGGATGCCGGCCTTGCGGAGGCTCTCGAACTCGTTGTACTTGCCGACCGCGGCGAATCCGATGCGGTCATAGATCTCGCTGACCTTGCGCAACGTGTTCGACGGGTTCTCCGCGACGAAGAGCACCCCGTCGGCGTAAGTCAGCGCCACCACACTGCGACCACGCGCAATCCCCTTGCGCGCCAAGTCCGATCGGTCGCGCATGATCTGTTCGGCACTGGCGTAATACGGGAACGTCATCGCGGATCCCCCTCGTGCTCGGCGGCCCGCCGGTCCAGGATGGCCCGCGCCGCCTCCTCGATCTCCGACGGCGCGACCTCGCGCGCCCCGTCGGCAGCCACGATCACCGCGGTCGGAAAGATCTTGCGGATGAGGTCGGGACCACCGGTCGCCGAGTCGTCGTCGGCGGCGTCGTAGAGCGACTCGATCGCTATCGACAGCGTCGACGCGGCATCCAGGTCGTTGCGGTAGAGCTTCTTGAGCGACGACTTGGCGAAGACCGATCCCGATCCGATCGCGTGGTAGCCGCCGACCTCCTCGTGACGGTCGCCTGCAACGTCGAAGGAAAAGATCCGCCCCCGTTCGGTCGGATCGTCGTGATCGATGTCGTAACCCACGAGCAGCGGGATGGCCGCCAGCCCCTGCATGGCGGCGCCGAGGTTTCCGCGCACCATGGAGGCGAGACGGCTCACCTTGCCGTCGAGTGTGAGCGAGACGCCCTCGATCTTCTCGTAGTGCTCCAACTCCACCGCGAACAGTCGCACCATCTCGATCGCGATCCCGGCGGTACCGGCGATGCCGGCCGCCGAGTACTCGTCCGTGATATAGACCTTCTGCACGTCGCGGTTGGCGATGAGATTCCCGGCGGTGGACCGTCGATCGCCGGCGAGCACCACACCACCCGGATACGCCACCGCGACGATCGTGGTGCCGTGCGGGATCTCGTCGGCGGTTCCCGCGCCGCTGATGCTCATGCGCTCAGCCCGGTGCTGCGGAAGTTGCTCGGGCGCGTGCGCCCGGACGTATTCGGTGAACGACGAGATGTCCGCCCCCAGCAACGCCGGGGAGGAAGATGTGGGCCGCGCGGATTGGTAGGGGTGCAGTGATCCGAACCGATCGCTCACTGGCCGCCCTTCTGCACGTAGGCACGCACGAAGTCTTCGGCGTTCTCCTCGAGCACGTCGTCGATCTCGTCGAGCAGGTCGTCAGTGTCCTCGGCAAGCTTCTCGCGGCGTTCCTGGCCGGCACCGCCGTCCGAACCGATGTCGTCATCGTCGTCGCCGCCACCGCGCTTGGTCTGTTCCTGCGCCATCTGCTGCCTCCTTCAACCGATTCGGCCCGCTCGGGCCGAGATCCGGCAGGTCGTTGCCGGACTCCACATCGTGTAACTCCACACACTACCGGTGCGCACGCCCGCAGGGGCGGAAGCGAACACGCCCGCCGTGCGGTCGCCTCAGGTGGTCGTCGTCAGCTGATCGACGAGTTCCGCGGCCGAGTTCACCGAATCCAGGAGCTCCCCGACATGGGCACGACTCCCCCGCAGCGGCTCCAGGGTGGGTATCCGGACCAGCGAGTCGCCACCGAGGTCGAAGATCACCGAATCCCAGCTGGCCGCCGCGATCTCCGCACCGAAGCGTCGCAAGCACTCGCCGCGGAAGTACGCGCGGGTGTTCTCCGGGGGCTGGTTGATCGCCCGCAGCACGTCGTTCTCGTCGACGAGTCGCTTCATCGACCCGCGCGCCACGAGCCGGTTGTAGAGACCCTTGTCCAGCCGGACGTCCGAGTACTGCAGATCGATCAGTTGCAGACGCGGCGCCGACCATCCCAGACCCTCGCGCTGGCGGAATCCCTCGAGGATGCGCAGCTTGGCGGGCCAGTCCAGGATGTCGGCGCACTCCATCGGATCACGCTCGAGCCGGTCGAGGACGTCGGCCCAGGTCTCCAGGACGTGCGCGGCGCGGGTGTCGTCACTGCGTTCGGTCTCGTGGAACTTCATGCACCGCTCGAGGTACTCCCGCTGGAGCGCGAGTCCGGTCAGCTCCCGGCCGTCGGTGAGCGCGACCGTCGCCGCCAGGGTCGGGTCGTGGCTGATGGCGTGCACCGCCTGGACGGGCCGGGCCAGCTCGATGTCGGAGAAGTCGACGCCCGCCTCGATGAGGTCGAGGACCAGTGCGGTCGTACCGACCTTGAGGTAGGTCGCGGTCTCGGCCAGGTTCGCGTCGCCGATTATGACGTGCAGCCGCCGGTAGCGTTCCGGATCCGCGTGGGGCTCGTCGCGGGTGTTGATGATGCCCCGCTTGAGGGTGGTCTCGAGACCGACCTCGACCTCGATGTAGTCGGAGCGCTGTGAGAGCTGGTAACCCGCCTCGTCGCCGGACTGGCCGATGCCGACCCGACCCGACCCGGTGATCACCTGCCTCGACGCGAAGAACGTGGTGAGACCGGCGATGACCGCCGTGAACGGGGTCTCGCGGTTCATCAGGTAGTTCTCGTGGGTGCCGTAGGACGCGCCCTTGCCGTCGATGTTGTTCTTGTAGAGCTGCAGGCGAGGTGCCCCCGGGACACTGGCGACGTGCCGGGCGGCCGCCTCCATGACCCGCTCCCCGGCCTTGTCCCAGATGACCGCGTCCATCGGGTCGGTGACCTCGGGCGCCGAGTACTCCGGGTGGGCGTGGTCGACGTAGAGGCGGGCGCCGTTGGTCAGGATCATGTTCGCCGCGCCGATCTCGTCGGCATCGATGATGGGTGCCGGACCCGCCCCCCGTCCGAGGTCGAATCCGCGGGCATCGCGCAGGGGAGATTCCACCTCATAGTCCCAGCGTGTGCGCTTGGCGCGGGGTACACCCGCGGCCGCGGCATACGCCAGCACGGCCTGGGTGGAGGTCATGATCGGGTTCGCGGTCGGGTCGCCGGGAGCGGAGATCCCGTACTCGACCTCGGTGCCGATGATTCGCTGCATGGTACGAGCGTAGATGTTCATCGTGCTGCGGTCGCACCCTCGCCCCTGTCTCGGTAGCGTCAACGCGGTGAAAGCCTTCCGCCGGTTCACCGTTCGGGTGCCATTACCCGCCGAGCTCACCGACCTCGCCGACCTCGCCCACAATCTCCGATGGGCGTGGCACGCCCCGACCCAGGAGCTGTTCGCCGCGATCGACCCGACGCTCTGGCACGACACGGCCGATCCGCTGCGACTGCTCGCGGAGACGGACCCGGACCGCATCGCCGAGCTGGCCCGGGATCATGCCTTCCTCGACCGGCTCGCGATCGTCCGCGAGGACCTCGAACGCTACACCGACCGGCCCCGGTGGTTCGGCGACTACGCCGCCGACCTCAGGCCGGAAGCCGTTGCACCGCAAGCCATTGCCTACTTCTCGATGGAGTTCGGCATCTCGGAGGTGCTACCCATCTACTCCGGTGGGCTCGGCATTCTCGCCGGCGACCACCTGAAGGCCGCCTCCGACCTCGGTCTGCCCCTGATCGGCGTCGGTCTCTTCTACCGGTCCGGCTACTTCCACCAGAGCCTGTCCCACGACGGCTGGCAGGTCGAGCGTTATCCGGTCAACGACCCGACCTCACTGCCGCTGAGCATTCTCGCCGACGACGACGGTCCGGTCGTCGTGACGATCTCCATGCCGGGCGGCCGGACGCTCGACGCCCAGGTGTGGGTGGCGACGGTCGGACGGATCCCGCTCCTGCTGCTCGACTCCGATCTGCCCACCAACGACGAGGAACTCCGCAACGTCACCGACCGGCTCTACGGCGGCGATCAGGACCACCGCATCAAGCAGGAGATCCTGCTCGGCATCGGGGGTGTACGCGCAGTGCGGGAGTACGTCCGGATCAGTGGGCACGCCGTCCCGACGGTGTTCCACATGAACGAGGGACACGCGGGCTTCCTCGGCGTCGAGCGGATCCGTGAACTGTGCAGTGATCCGGCGCCGGGAGCGTCAGGCTTCCTCGACTTCGACACCGCCGAGGCTGTCGTGCGGGCTTCCAACATCTTCACCACCCACACCCCGGTCCCGGCCGGCATCGACAGATTCCCGCTCGACATGGTGCGCTACTACCTCGACGCCGACGACGCCGGGAACTCGCGGTTGGTGCCCGGGCTGTCGGCGGCCACCGTGCTCGACCTCGGCGACGAGGCCGATCCCGGTGTCTTCAACATGGCGCACATGGGTTTTCGGCTCGGTCAGCGCAGCAACGGGGTCTCGCAACTACACGGTTCGGTGAGTCGTGAGATGTTCGCCGATCTCTGGCCGGGTTTCGACGCCGACGAGGTCCCGATCGGAGCCGTCACCAACGGGGTGCACGGTCCCACCTGGACGGCTCGGCGCTGGCAGGAACTGGGTGCGGACGGCGGCGACGGGGTCGTCTCGGAGCTGCCCGCCGACGAGATCTGGGAGATCCGCTCGACCCTGCGGGCCCGGCTGGTCGACGAGGTGCGCCGACGGGCGCACGACAGCGGTCGTGACCGGGGGTTCACCGACGCCGAACTGGGGTGGACGGCCGACATCTTCGATCCGGACGCACTGACCATCGGCTTCGCCCGCCGCGCGGCCACCTACAAACGACTCACTCTGATGCTGCGCGATCCCGAGCGGATGCGACGCATCCTCGCCGATCCGGATCGCCCGGTGCAACTGGTCATCGCGGGTAAGGCCCATCCCGCCGACGACGGCGGCAAGGCACTCATCCAGCAGGTGGTCCGATTCACCGACGACCCCGAACTCCGGGACCGGATCGTCTTCCTGCCCGACTACGACATCTCGATGGCGCGCGAGATCTACGCCGGCTGTGACGTCTGGCTCAACAACCCCGTTCGCCCGATGGAGGCCTGCGGGACGTCCGGGATGAAGTCCGCCATGAACGGCGGACTCAACCTGTCCATCCTCGACGGTTGGTGGGACGAGATGGCCGACGGCGAGAACGGGTGGGCCATCCCGTCCGCGGAGGGGGTCACCGACGAGCATCGCCGGGACGATCTCGAGGCGGAGGCGCTCTATTCGCTCCTCGAGGAGACCGTGATCCCGATGTTCTACCGCCGGTCGGCCGCGGGTGTGCCCGAGCGCTGGGTGGAGATGGTCCGGCACACGCTGAACCGCCTCGGGCCGAAGGTGCAGGCGTCGCGGATGGTGCGTGACTACACCACCGCCCTCTACGGGCCGGCCGCCACACAGTTCGCCTCCATCTGTGCGGACGAGTTCGCACCGGCACACGATCTCGCCGCGTACCGGCACCTGCTCGATCGGAGCTGGCCCGCGGTGCAGATCGCCGGCATCGACGAATCGGGCTCCGGCGACTCCCTCGCCGAGGACAGCCCACAGCGGGTGAGCCTGACTCTCACCGCCCACGTCGCTCTGGGTGAGCTGACGGCCGACCGGGTGCGCGTCCAGGCCCTGGTTGGCCGCGTGACCGACGAGGGCGAGATCATCGATCCGGTCTTCGCCGAGATGTCCCCGACGGCCGCTACCGATCCGTCCGGCCGCACGCTGTTCGTGGCGACCGTGTCACCCGACCGGTCCGGTCGCCACGGATACACCGCGCGGGTCCTGCCCCGGCACGCGCAACTCTCCGACGACGCCGAGCTCGGTCTGGTGCGCTACCCCGTCGGGACGGCCGCCGACGCGGGACCGGCGTTGGCCGGGACCCGCCGGGACTCCGGCGCACAGGCCTGACACCGCACACAGTGGAGGGTCCCACGCGTTCGCGTGGGACCCTCCACTGTCGGAATCGATCGCCCTCGGAATCGATCGCCCTCGGAACCGATCGGCCGGGAATCTGGGCTACAGGTATTGGCCGGTGTTGGTCTCGGTGTCGATCGCACGGCTCGCGCCCGCGCTCTTGCCGGTGACCAGCGTGCGGATGTAGACGATCCGCTCGCCCTTCTTGCCCGAGATCCGCGCCCAGTCGTCCGGATTGGTCGTGTTCGGCAGGTCCTCGTTCTCGGCGAACTCGTCGAGGATCGAGTCGAACAGGTGCTGCACCCGAAGACCGGGCTGGCCCGTGTCGAGCTGCGACTTGATCGCGTACTTCTTGGACCGGTCGACGACGTTCTGGATCATGGCACCGGAGTTGAAGTCCTTGAAGTACATGATCTCCTTGTCGCCGTTGGCGTAGGTCACCTCCAGGAACCGGTTGTCGTCGCTCTCGGCGTACATCCGCTCCACGACCCGCTCGATCATGGCATTGAGGCATGCGGTCCGGTCGCCACCGAACTCGTTGAGATCGTCGGCGTGCACCGGCAGCTGCTCGGTCAGGTACTTCGAGAAGATGTCCATCGCAGACTCGGCGTCGGGGCGCTCGATCTTGATCTTCACGTCGAGACGGCCCGGTCGCAGGATCGCGGGATCGATCATGTCCTCGCGGTTCGAGGCGCCGATCACGATGACGTTCTCGAGGCCCTCGACGCCGTCGATCTCACTGAGCAGTTGCGGCACGACGGTCGTCTCCACGTCCGACGAGACGCCGGAGCCACGGGTCCGGAAGATCGAATCCATCTCGTCGAAGAAGACGATCACCGGGGTGCCCTCGGACGCCTTCTCGCGGGCCCGCTGGAAGATCAGCCGAATGTGACGCTCGGTCTCGCCCACGAACTTGTTCAGCAGCTCGGGGCCCTTGATGTTGAGGAAGTACGACTTCGCCTCTTTCGCGTCGTCGCCACGCACCTGTGCGATCTTCTTGGCCAGCGAGTTGGCGACCGCCTTCGCGATCAGCGTCTTGCCGCATCCGGGCGGGCCGTAGAGCAGCACGCCCTTGGGTGGGCGCAGTGCGTAGTCGCGGAACAAGTCCTTGTGCAGGAACGGGAGCTCGACGGCGTCGCGGATCTGCTCGATCTGGCGACCGAGTCCGCCGATGTCCTCGTAGCCGACGTCGGGGACCTCCTCGAGGACCAGATCCTCCACCTCGGCCTTGGGTACCCGTTCGAAGGCGAAGCCGGCCTTGGTGTCGATGAGCAGCGAGTCGCCGGGGCGGAGCTTTCGGCGTTTGCCGTCCTCGCCGTCGACCTCGCCCATCAGTGGCTCGGCCAGCCAGACGACGCGTTCCTCGTCGGCATGGCCGACGACGAGCGCACGGCTTCCGTCCCCGAGGATCTCCCGCAGCGTGCTGATCTCACCGACGGAGTCGAACTCACACGCCTCGACGATGGTCAGCGCCTCGTTCAGCCGCAGGGTCTGCCCCTTGCTGAGCGACTCGACGTCGATGTTCGGCGAACACGTGAGCCGCATCTTGCGACCGGAGGTGAAGACGTCCACGGTGCTGTCGGGGTGGATGTCGAGCAGCACGCCATAGCCACTCGGGGGCTGTCCGAGCCGGTCGACCTCCTCGCGGAGGGCGACGAGCTGCTGGCGGGCCTCTTTGAGGGTGTCGAGCAGCTTCGCGTTACGCGCAGTCAGGTTGTCGACTCGTTCTTGCAGGTCCGTGGAGTCGGCCGGCCGTGCGAATGATGAGCGCTGCGAGTCCGGACGCGCGACGGGAGACGCATACGCGGGGATGAAACTCTCTCCGGGCATCTGTGCGGAATCGTCGCGGTCGGATCCGTCGTCGTGCGCACCCGAGGACCCGAGGCGGTCGGCGCCGCTGGCGCCCTGGCGGTCAGATTCGGTCATTGCTGACTCCTCTCCCCGGCAAACACTTCTCTCATGGAGTGTCTGCGCCGTAACACCACGCTACCGGTGTGGGCCGGAAAACGCCGTGCGCCGCGCGATTCACGGTGTTGACGGTCTGTTAAATCTACGTATTCGCAACGTATTCGCGACGTTTCGCGCGGTAAACCCCTTGGACCCGCGACGAATGCAACACTCTCACCCTTTCGACGGCCGACGCTGCGGGCGAAGGGTGGTGACACCGTCCGCAAGTCGTCGCGTCGTGATCAGAAAGGCCGTATGGCCTTGCATTTTGTGTTCCGGACGTACCGCGAGACCGACGGCACTCCAGTCCCTCACCAGGGACTCCCAGGCGCGGGGCTCGGTCCAGCACTCCTGTTCGCGCATCGCTTCCATGACGCGCGACAACTGCGTGACCGTTGCCACATAAACGATCAGCACGCCACCAGGCGTGATCGCGTCCCGGACCACCTCGAGGGGCTCCCACGGGGCCAGCATGTCGAGCACGATGCGGTCGAAACGGCCGCCGGCGGACAGTCCGGACGTGTCCAGATGTGCGAGATCATCGATGACGAGATCCCAGTTCGGAGGCCTGCCGGCGAAGAACGTCTCGACGTTGCGGACGGCATGTTCGGCGTGATCGTCCCGCACCTCGTAGGAGGTGACCGAGCCCTCGGGCCCGACGGCACGGAGCAGCGAACAGGTCAGTGCACCGGAGCCGGCCCCCGCCTCCAGTACCCGGGCGCCGGGAAAGATGTCGCCCTCGGTGACGATCTGCGCCGCGTCCTTCGGATAGATGACCTGCGCACCCCGCGGCATCGACAGCACGTAGTCCACCAACAGCGGCCGGAGCGCCAGATACTGTGTCCCGCTCGTCGCCGACACTATGCTTCCCTCCGGGGAGCCGATCAGGTCGTCGTGGGCGATCGCGCCACGGTGGGTGTGGAAGAGCTTCCCGTCCTCGAGGTTCACGGTGAACTTGCGTCCCTTGGCGTCGGTGAGCTGTACGCGGTCACCCACGGCGAACGGGCCGGATGTCGGCATCGGATTGAGGTCCTTCCGGCTGGTCAGGGTGTCGTTCCCCGAACCTGTCACTGTCGCGACCTACCCTGCCAGTTGTGAGTACGACAACCGAAGCCGGGCCCGGTCCCGGGTCCGCGGAGGCCGCGGGTCCCTCCGAGAGCGAGCCGCCGCCGCGGGGACTGGTCGGGCGCCCGCTGGCGCTGTCCCCTTCGCGCGCAGCCGACTTCAAACAGTGTCCGCTGCTCTACCGTTACCGGGCGATCGACCGGTTCCCGGAGACCCCGACGCAGGCGCAGACGCGGGGGACGGTGGTGCACGCCGCGCTGGAGAATCTCTTCGACATGCCGGCGGAGCTGCGTACCCAGGACTCCGCCGACCTGCTCGTCGAGGGCGCCTGGGCGGCGATGTGCGAGGCCGATCCACAGTTGTCCGACGTGGTCGACGAGAGCCAGAGTGGGCGGTTCGTGGCGGAGGCCCAGAAACTCATCGCGACGTACTACACGATGGAGAACCCGACCGCTTTCGAGGCCGAATCCTGCGAAGAGCACGTCGAGATCGACGTCGACGACGTGTTGATGCGGGGATTCATCGATCGGATCGACATCGCACCGACAGGAGAGATTCGGGTCGTCGACTACAAGACGGGGAGATCACCCAGCGAGGCCTACGAGGCCAAAGCGCTCTTCCAGATGAAGTTCTATGCGCTTGCGATCCTGCGTATTCGCGGCGTGGTGCCCAAGCGGCTTCAGTTGATGTACTTGTCGGACGGTCAGCAGCTCGTCTACGAACCCGACCGGGCCGAGCTCGAACGGTTCGCGCGCACCCTGAAAGCGATCTGGTCGGCGATCCGGTCGGCGGTCGCCAGTGGCGACTTCCGTCCGCGCCGCTCGCGCCTGTGCAACATGTGTGAGCACAAGGCGCGTTGTCCCGAGTTCGGCGGCGAGGTGCCGCCGTACCCGGGCCCGCCGCCCGGATTCACCCCCTGATCGCCGGACGGCCGACCCCTTTGGCCGCCCACTATGACGGTTGGCATACGGTTGCCGTGTGGAGAGCTGTTACTACGTGCCGATCGACCGCCCGGACATGGAGACCCCAGAAACGGGGCCGTCGGGCGTCTCGACCGACTCGGGCCACGAGTACTTTCAGCCCACCGAGGCGACGCAGAGTGTGTGGGCGTCGACGATGCAGCACGGCGGACCGCCATCGGGTCTGATGATGCGGTCGCTGCTGCGGTGTGACCCCGACCCGGGTCAGCGGTTCACGCGGGTGACCACCGAGATCCTGGGTCCGATCGGATTTGGGGTGAACCGCATCCGCGCCCAGGTGATCCGTCCGGGACGGCAGATCAGCCTGGTGGGCACGGACCTGGAAGTGCAGCAGGCCGACGGCTCGTTCCGGCTCGCCGCGCGGTCTGTCGGCTGGCGGTTGCGGACGGCCGACACCTCGGCGATCGTCGAGGAGCCCGCCCCACTCACACCGCTACCTGCCGAACTGACGCCGGTCGCGGGCGTCACGGGGAACGAGGACCTCGGAGTCGATTGGGGCACAACAGGTTTCATTGGATCGATCGAATCGGCAACCATTGCGGGCCGTACCGGCGACACCCCGGCGGTGTGGATCCGGCCGGCGATTCCGCTCGTCGGCGGTGAGGAGATCTCCGATCTCGAGTCCATCTTCAGCGTCATCGACATCGCGAACGGCATGGGTACGCGTCTGCGTACCGACGAGTGGACGTGGATGAACACCGACACCACAGTGCATCTCACTCGGATCCCGCGCGGGCCCTGGGTGGGCATCGACGCCGACATGGTCCAGGGCCCGGAGGGTTTCGGAGCGACTTTCGGTGACCTCTACGACATCACCGGATTCGTCGGCCGGTCGGCGCAGACGGTGTTGCTCTCGCGTCGCTGAGCAATCATCACGCGCTCTCTGACCTTGAGTGCCACCATCCGCGAGAGCACCATGGTCAGCGCCCACAGCAGAAAGAACGGGGCGATGGTCGCCATCTCCAGGTGATGTCCGATCATGAACTCGCCGAAGTGCATCCGTGCGCTCGGGTTATCGGTGACAGCCCACACGAAGGCAAGGCGAATCAACACCGCGAGCAGCCAGACCGCGACGAAAGCGGGTCCGGTGCCGGTCATCGTCGTGCCCGTGCGCTCATCGGTCTCGATGCGTGTGACCAGTGTTGCCATGCCACCGAAGAGGAGGCCGATCGCCACCGCGACCCCATAGACCGCCCAGTCGTTGACACTGTCGATCGGCGCATTCTTCAGATACGTCCAACCGAAGATTGCCACCATCACCAACGGCAGCACCAGCGTGCGGCGGTCGAAGGTGCGGCGACCGTAACCGCGGGCCGTCACCACGAAAAAGATTCCGCCGCTGATGAGTGCGGCCTGAGCGAGTTCCGACATCGTCGTACCTTTCGGGAAGTGTGTTTGTCTGCTGATGTCAGTGAACTCGCGGCCGCGAGTCGAGACATCGGCGTGGAGATGGAGATCGGGTGGAGGTCGCTCTCCACCCAAGGGTGCTTGGTCGCCATTCGGATCGGCTGAGACGATGGAACGATGCGCTGGTGGGAGGTTCAGAGATTCGAGAGCGGGATCCCACGTGAGACCGAGTGGGATCGCGCGATGCGGGTGCTCCAACCATTCTTGGTGGTCGCATTCGCCTTCGCGATGATCGTGACCCTGCGCCAGAGGGTCTCGGAGGGCGAAGCCTTCCAGGTTGTACTGATCGTGGTGTCGGCGAGCTTGTTGCTGACGGTCACGGTGTCCGATTCGGTCATCGGCAGCCGGTCCCGGCTGCTCATCGCCATCCTGGCCGCGATCTGCGCAGGCGTGATCATGGGTATCGGGGGACAAGGGTGGCCCGGCACGTTCTCGTACATGGTTGCGTTGCACGCTAGTATTCGCTTCCAGCCGCGGATCGCCGCTGCGGTCATCACGCTCAACGTGGCCGTCGCGATCGTCGTCCAGCTGTTCTGGGCGCCCGTGGACATCACACCGTGGTGGGCGAGTCTCCTCGTTTTCGTGGGCGTGATCCCCGGGATGGCCCGGTACACCAGGCGGCAGACACTCGCCGCGGCCGATGAAGTTGTGCGACAATCGAAACGCGCCGCCGAGTCCGAGGCCCGGTCACGCGCGCTCGGCGAGCGTGCCGCGATCGCCCGAGACATCCACGATGTCCTGGCGCACTCCCTTTCCGGCGTCAGCATGCAACTGTCTCTGGCCGATGCACTGTTCGACTCGGACCGTACCGACGAGGGACGTATTGCAGTGCGCACGGCCCGCCAGCTGGTGGTCACTGGGCTCGACGAGGCCCGCGCCGCGGTCCAGACCCTGCGCGGAGACACCATCGACCCGGTCTCCGCGATCAGCCGGATCGTCTCCGGTCCGACCGAGACCTTCGCCGTGATCGGCACCGCCGGCCCGATGCCTGGCCGATGGGCACACACCCTGGTGCGCATCGCGCAGGAATCGGTGACCAACGCCCGACGCCACGCACCCGGCGCACCACTGCACGTCGCACTCACCTTCGCCCCGTTCGCCATCGACCTCACCGCGCGCAGCGGCGCACGACCCCGCGAGGCTGCCGAGCATACGACCGCGAGTTCCGGCCTGGGGCTCGTCGGCATGCGTGAGCGTGCCGAGTCGATCGGGGCCACCCTGGACGCGGGTCCATTGCCCGCGGACGACCATGGGTACCCAGGCGGTTGGTCGGTACGACTGCGTATTCCGTGTGCAAACCACGAGGAGCAACGATGACCGACAGCGATTCGCAGGCCGCGGCAGAGCCGATCACCGTGATCGTCGCGGACGATCAGACGACGATCCGGCACGCTCTGGCCACCATGCTGGATCTGGTCGCCGACATCACTGTGCTCGCGACGGCGAGCAACGGCCAGGAAGCGGTGGCCGCAGTAGCCGAGCACCGCCCCCGCGTCCTACTGACCGATCTGCGGATGCCGGTGATGGACGGCGCCACCGCCACCGCCGAGGTCTGCGCGCACTTCCCCGAGACCGTCGTCGTCCTGCTCACCACCTACGACGACGAGACGTCCATCTTGTCGGCCCTGCAGGCCGGGGCACGCGGATATCTCACGAAGGACGCGGGACGCGACGAGATCGCCACCGCCATCCGGGTCGCCGCAGGTGGCCAGTCCGTGCTCGATCCGGTTGTGCAGACACGGCTGATCGCCGCGATCGGCCGGCAGCCTTCCGGTTCGGTCTCGGCCGTCGGCGCTTCCCCGAAGTCTGACGCCCAGTCACCTCTCGACGCGCTCACTGCCCGGGAGACCGAGGTCCTCGAGTTGATCGCAGAGGGGCTCACCAACAGGGAGATCGCGCGCCGCCTGGTGATCAGCGAAGCCACCGTCAAGACCCACATCAACAATCTGTTTGCCAAACTTGCGCTTCGCGACCGCGCGCACGCCATGCGCATCGCCATCGATCACGGCCTCGGTGGCCGCTGACGTCAGAAGCGGCAGGAGCGGATGTCGGTGGCGAGAATCGCTTTCGCCCCGAGTTCGGACAGCTCGTCCATGAGGCCCTGGTGCTCCTTGCGCGGCACCATCGCGCGCACGGCCACCCAGTCCGGATCCGCCATGGGGGCCACCGTCGGTGATTCCAGTCCCGGGGTCAGCGCAGACGCCTCTTCTAGGAGGGTTCGCGGGCAGTCGTAGTCGATCATCACGTACTGCTGCCCGAAAACGACACCCTGGACACGGGCGATGAACTGCTTGGCGGCCTTGGTCCGCTCCGCGCCGCCCTGCGAGATGAGGACGGCCTCGGAGTCGCACAGCGAGTCGCCGAACGCGGCCAAACCGTGCTGACGCAGCGTGCGACCCGATCCCACGACGTCGGCGATCGCGTCCGCCACGCCGAGCTGGATCGAGATCTCGACCGCTCCGTCGAGGCGGATGATCTCGGCGTCGAGCCCGCGCCTGCCCAGGTCGGCACGCACCAGATTCGGGTACGACGTCGCGATCCGCTTGCCCGCCAGCTCCTCGACCGTCCAGGCCTTCCCGGCCGGGGCGGCGTACCGGAAGGTCGACGACCCGAAGCCCATCGAGATCTGTTCGTCCACGGTGGCGCCCGAGTCGAGCGCGAGGTCCCGCCCCGTGATGCCGAGATCCAGTGTGCCGGACCCGACATAGATGGCGATGTCCTTGGGTCGGAGGAAGAAGAACTCGACGTCGTTGGCGTTGTCGAGGACGGTGAGATCCTTGGCGTCGGACCGCTTGCGGTATCCGGCTTCGGCCAACACGGCCCCGGCCGATTCGCTGAGCGATCCCTTGTTGGGCACGGCTACGCGCAACATGTTCAGTGGTGTCCTAACTGATTGCCGACTGGTCTGTGGAGGGCGATCTGAGGGGTCGGTGCGGTGACATCCGATGCCGACCCCTACAGATGGCGGTACACGTCCTCCAACGAGAGACCACGCTTGATCATCATCACCTGCAGCCAGTAGACCAGCTGGGAGATCTCCTCACCCAGCGACTCGTCGGACTCGTACTCGGCGGCCAGCCACACCTCGCCGGCCTCTTCGATGATCTTCTTGCCGAGGGTGTGCGCCCCGGAGTCGAGGGCCGCGACGGTCCCGCTCCCGGCGGGTCGATGCTGTGCCTTGTCGCTCAGTTCGGCGAACAGCTCCTCGAATGTCTTCACGGTCCCCTATCTTGGCATGTCACGGTGGTCGGAGCGATGGCCGGGGTGCTGCCCGGTCCACGCATCGGTGAGGTCGTCGAGGGTGAGACCGACCAATGATTCGCGGAAGGTGCGCAGATTGCCGGAAGGCACCCGCGCCGCCGACGGGAGGACAAGCGTCGGACAACCGGCTGCGGTCGCCGAGATGGTGCCGGTCGGCGAGTCCTCGACGGCCAGGCATTCGTCGGGCGTCAGGCCGAGCAGTGCCGCCCCGCGCAGGTAGGGGTCCGGCGCGGGCTTCCCGACCGGGACCTCGTCGCCGCAGACGGTCGCGGTGAACCGGTCGCGGCCCAGCGTCTCCAAGGCGGTGTCGGTCAGTTCGCGCACCGTGTTGGTGACCAACACCATCGGAAGTCCTGCCGCGGCCACCAGGTCCAGTGCCGCGGACCCGCCCGGTCGCCACGGCAGCCCGGCAGCGAAGAGTCCGGCGACGTGGTCCAGGAGCCACCGGTAGTCGCCGTTCCGGTCGCGGTCCGGTTCAACGATGCCGGCGGCGTCGTAGACCTTCGTCATCGCATCGGGAAGTGAGTTGCCCAGCGTCGACTCCCGCAGAGCAGGCGACATCATGATGCCGTGCCGTAGGGCCAGGTCGGCCATCGCTATGTCCCACAACGGCTCGGAGTCGAGCAACGTGCCGTCCATGTCCCAGAGCACGGCGGCGGGACCCGATCGGGCGGCACGGGACGAGGACGCGGTCGGAGAGCTGTTCACCCCTGCATTCTCGCAACCGCCTCCTCGGTGACCTCGTCCGCCGGGTAGAACAGCTCGATGGTCATCTCCTCGAGTGTGATGTCGCGGGGTGTCCCGAAGGTGGTGAGTGTGGTGAAGAACGACAACACGTCGTCGCCCAGGCGCAGGGCGAACGGCACCAGCAGAGTCGGTTCGGCAGCACCCCGTCCCGTTGATCGCGGCGCGCGACGGTCGAGGTCGGCAACCGTGGAGTACTCCCCCACCTCACGTTCGATGGCGGCGAGGCGCGGATCGCCGGTGACGCGGACCAGCCGACGAAGAGTATCCATCAGGTACGACGCCCAGACGTCCAGATTCTCCGTCAGGCGGGCGAAGCCCTCGGGGTGCAGGGACGCACGGAACACGTTGAACGGCGGCCCCTGCAGGTGTGCCGGCAGCAGAGCGGCGAGCGATGCTGCGGTGTCGTTGGCCAACACGACATTCCAGCTCCGATCGAGCGCAAGACCCGGGTTGGGATTGTGCGCGTCGAGAATTCGCTGGACGGACGCCCGAATCCGCCGCATCGCCGCCGCATCGAGTGACTCCTCGGAGTAGCGCGGCGCGTGCCCGGCTGCGAGCAGGAGGGCGTTGCGTTCCCGCAGCGGGATGTCGAGCCGGGTGGACAGCGCCTCGAGCAGCGCCGGGCTCGGACGTGACTTCCCGGTTTCGACGAAGCTCAGATGCCGCGGTGAGACACCGACGTCGTAGGCCAGGTCGAGCTGACTGATCGACCGCTGCGAACGCCACTGCCGCAACATCGTTCCCGCATCGGCCGTCATGTGGCCATCCTAGGGCCGGCCGGGATCGGATCCGACTACCTCGGAGGTAGTGGATTCGCAGCGCGACGGCGAGCACGCTGCAGCCATGAACCATGACACCACACCGAACGTGCTGATCTCCCCGGCGATGGCGGTGCCGTCGCGCTATTACCAACCGTTCGTCGACGCCTTCGCCCGGCACGGGTGGTTTGCGACAACAGTTCCGCGACGTGGGATCGACGCCGGCTCCGGCGCGCCATCACGGGACGAGGACTGGTCCTATGCCGACGAGGCCGACGATCTCGCCGTGGCGGTTCGTCGTGCGCGCGCCGAGACGCCCGATGCACCGGTCATGATCCTCGGGCACAGTCTGGGTGCCCAGCTGTGCGCGGTCCTCGGACGGCGTGGTGACGACGGCGCCCCGGACATCATCGCCACGGTCGCGGCGTCGGTCCCCTATTTCCGTCACTACGGGCGCGGCGGTGTGGTGGAGTGGTGCACCGCGGCAGCCGTCCCCATCGTCACCGCAGCGTTCGGCTACTGGCCCACCCCGGGATTCGGCGCCCCCGCGCCTCGAACGCTGATGCGGGAGTGGGCTCGCATGGTCCGCACCGGACGCACCCCGTTCGACGATGGCGATCCGATCGAGATCCCCACGCTCGCAGTCCGCCTCGACGGCGACCGCCTGGTGACCGCGCAAGCGGCCGAACGCTTCGAGCGAGCCTTTCATCCGGCCGCCCGCACCGCCTGGACCTATTCGGCAGACCACTGCCCGCCCGGTGGGTCGGTGGGCCACGTGCAGTGGGCCCGGACACCGGAAGCCGTGGTCGATCGCATCGTCGCCTGGTGGACGGCTCATCCCACCGAGGAGGTCACCCGCAGCCGCCCACGCCGGAATGTGTCGGTCACGGCGACGACGACACCGAGCGCGGCCAAACCCATCATCGACGCGTAGATCGACAGCGCGGTATCGCCACGACCCGAGCTGTAGCCGCCGCCACGCCCGCCAGGGCCGCCACCCTGCGGGGCGCCACCGCCGGCGCCGTGACCCGATTCCGGAGCGCCGCCGGAGTCACTGCCGCCGGTGCCGCCAACTGGGCCGCGGCCGCCAGAGCCCGGGCCGCCGCCTTGACCACCCTGACCCCCCTGGCCGAACTGGCGTCCTTGTCCACCACCCGGCGCGCCTCCGTGCCCACCGCCGCCGCCCGGGCCGCCCATCCCCTGTCCCTGGTCGCCGGTCAGCGAGGAGTGGTAGACACCGATCGCGGCGGCCTGGATGAGGATCGGGATCAGCACAAAGCGAAGCGGCAGGTAGAAGGCCATGACCACACTCAGGACCTCAGCCGTGAAGAAGTAGCGATCGTGCATTGCCGGGAGCAGGAACGGAACGATCACCGAGGAGGCGGTCGCGACGACCAGGATCGAGGTCGGGGTCACCTCGGGCTTCTTCCACACCGACCAGGCCAGGAACACCACGATGACCGTGGCAGCAGCAGCGATGCCGAGATGGGCCAGCCAGGTGGCGTCACCGGAGATCGGGATCAGTTGGTACAGATTCGCGGCACCCAGGGTCAACTGCTGATAACTGTCGGTCTGATCCAGATACACCGACAGTGCGGTCTGCCACGGGGCGCCCGCGATGAGCGCCGGGACGTCGAGCAGCAGGTAGACCACCGGGATGGCCGCCAACGTGTACCACGGCACCCGGCGCCGGAGCAGCAGCCAGGCCAGCACCGGCAGCACGAAGACGGCCTGCAACTTGAACGAGATGGCCAGTCCGAACAGGACGCATGCCCAGAGCGAGTTCCAGCGGTGCGACCCATGCTGCGCTCTCATGAGGAAGTACACGCCGCCGAGCGCGAACGCCGAGTAGATGGCGTCGGCCTGGCCCCAATAGGCACTGTTGGCGATCACCGACGGCAACAGAACCATCACCGCGAACGCCAAGGCGCGCAACCAGAATCGCTCGGTCCGGAGACCGACGATGCGGTACGCGAAGAACCCGAGCAGGAAATCGAAGAGGATCGAGATCGCCTTGATACCCGCCAGCGGCGGGATGTGAAGGGCGGTGAGTATCCAGATCAGATAGAGGTACGGATAGTTGTAGTCGGCGAACTTCTCACGGAAGGCGCCGAAGCCCTGCGCGTCGAGGATGTCGTACCAACGGCTGAGAAACGCTCGATAATCGAGGGTCTCGACGTCGAGGAATCGGTATCGGATTCCGATGGCGACGGCGATGATCGCGCCGAGCACGAGCCACCGCGTCCAGCGCGGTGTCCCGGTGACGGCATGCGACTCGGGTGTGTCGTCGAGTGCAGGCGTGAGGGCACGGGCAGCCAAGGTCATGGTCACCACTGTGGGTGGCGAAGCTGTATACCCGGTGTCAGCCGGCTGGGAGGTTCACGCGGACTCGCCCAAGCCGGATCATCCGTCTCGAATCGGCGACACCGGAACGTTCACGGGGCGGTCGTCGCGACGATCTGCTCCCGGGTCCGCTCGGCGGTCGCAGCCGCCCAGCGACCCGTCGACACGAAGCCGACGATGATGATCCCGACACCGCACAACGCCATGAGGATCCACGCCGGATGCGACGCCGCCGCCAGTCCGTCGGAGACCGGACCGTCGATGCCGGCGAACGCGACGGCGCCGAAGATCGCGACGCCCAACGAGATCCCGACCTGTCGGCTGGTCGAGGCGATCGCCGACGCGACGCCGGCCTGCGACCGTGGCATACCCGAGACGGCCGCGTTGGTGATGGGGGCGTTGACCAATCCCATACCCACCCCGAGGAACAGGTACGCGACGCCGAGGTACCACATGCTGGTGTCGTGGCCGGCCTGCGTCAGCATCACGCCGCTCGCCAGGACCATCACACCGGCACCGACCATCGGCACACGAGCGCCGCGATCGCCCACCAGCCGGCCCGACAGCGGCGAGAACACCGCGTTCGCCACCGCCATCGGCAGTGTCATCAACCCGGCCTGTAGTGGGCTCAACCCGCGGACCTGCTGCAGGTAGAGGGTGTTGAGAAACAGGAATCCGCCCATAGCGCTGAACGCGAGGACGGCGCCGATCACCGAACTGCTGAACGGGACGCTGTGGAAGAAGCGAAGGTCCAGGAGCGGCTCATGCCTGCGCGATTCGACGACCAGGAACAAGAGGAGCGCGACGATCGCGATCGCGAATGCGCCGACGACCAGACCGGAGTCCCATCCGAGACCGCGGCCCTCGATGATGCCGTAGGTGAGGGTGGCGAGGAAGACGAGGATCAAGAACTGACCCGCAGGATCGGGCCTGCGCGCACGGGCCGCCTTCGACTCCGGCACCAGGATCGCGGTGAGGATGCACGCGGCGACGCAGACCGGGACGTTCAGCCAGAAGATCGCCTCCCAGCCGATACCGTCGACCAGCGCACCGCCGACGAGTGGGCCGAGTGCCATGCTCACGCCGATCGCGGTGCCCCACATGCCGATCGCCCGTGCCCTCTCTTTCGGCTCGGTGAAGGTGTTGGTGATGATCGACATCGCGACGGGGTTCATCATCGCTCCGCCGATCGCCTGGAGCATGCGCGCACCGATGAGCATCTCGGGCGACACGGCCAAGGAGCAGAGGATGGAACCGAGGCCGAAGACGGTGAGCCCCACCTGGAAGACTCGTTTGCGACCCAGGCGATCGCCCAACGATCCACCCAGCATCAGCAGGCTGGCGAGCACCAGCGTGTAGGCGTCGATCACCCATTGCAGCTGGGACGCCGTCGCGCCGAGGTCGGAGCCGATCGCCGGCAGGGCCACGTTCACACCGGATGTGTCGATCCCCACGATGAAGAGGCTCAGACAGCACGTCGCCAGGATCGCCATGCGGCGGCGCGTGCCGAGCTCGGAGATGTCCGCCACGGGTCCGGACATGGTCGGGATGTTCATGATTCGGCTGCCTCCCGGAGGGCGTCCAGTAGTGAGCCCAGATCGCGCAGCTGCTCGTCGGCGAGCGAGGCGAACATCCGCGGCGCGATGGCAGGGTCGGCGATCACCGAGTCGACGATCCGGCGACCGTCATCGGTGATGGTGACCACCTTGTACCGCCGGTCGGTGGGATGGGACTCGCGCGTGACCAGCCCCCGGTCGACCAGGTCGTTGACGATTCCACTGGTCGCCGGCGCATCGATTCCGAGTCGCCTGGCCAGATCACTCTGGGTCAGGTCACGCACGGCGATCCGGCGCAACGCACGGAATCGACTGAACGGCATGTCGACGCGTGCGTCGATCCGGGCGCGCGACTCGACGGCGTGGTCGCGGACGAGGCTGTTCATCGCGAACCAGAGTTCGGTGGCCGTCGGTACGGCCGTCTCCGAACCACCGCGTTTCCGCGAATCAGTTGTACTCATACAACGATTGTATGCGTACAACTGTCTTGCACGCCAGCTCGCCGGCGCGTCCGCCTGTCTTTCGCTTCGCGACTCAGGTCACGTGTTGAAGTACTTGGCCTCCGGGTGATGCAGCACGAACGCATCCGTCGACTGCTCGGGATGCAGCTGCAGTTCCTCCGACAGCACCACACCGATCCGTTCGGGCTCGAGCAGCTCCATCATCTTCGCGCGATCGTCGAGATCGGGGCACGCACCGTAGCCGAACGAGAAGCGGGCACCCCGGTACTCGAGGTCGAAGAAGCCCTGCGCGTCCTCGGGGTCGTCCCCCGCGAATGACGTTCCCGCGACGGTCAACTCGCTGCGGACCCGCTGATGCCAGTACTCCGCGAGCGCCTCGGTCAGCTGGACGCCGATCCCGTGCACCTCGAGGTAGTCGCGATACGCATCCTCGGCGAACAGCTTGTTCGCGAAGTCCGCGATCGGCTGGCCCATGGTGACGAGCTGGAACGGGAACACGTCAACCCGGCCGGCCGCCTTGGCCTGCTCCCGCGACATGATGAAGTCGGCGATGCAGAGGAACCGGGAACGCTGTTGCCGTGGGAATTCGAAGCTGTGACGGACCTCGGCATCCGGCCGCGGCTCGGCGAGCACATGGACCGTGTCGCCGTCGCTCACCGCCGGGAAATAGCCGTAGACGACCGCTGCGTGCTGGAGAATTCCCTCGGTTGCGAGCCGGTCGATCCAATACCGCAGCCGCGGGCGACCCTCGGACTCGACGAGTTCCTCGTAGGACGGCCCCTTTCCCCCACGAACGCCACGAAGTCCCCACTGTCCGAGGAACAATGCACGCTCGTCGAGCAGTTGGAGATAGTCCGCCACCGGCACGCCCTTGACGATGCGGGTGCCCCAGAACGGAGGCGCCGGAATCGCATTGTCGGTGGCCACATCCGATCGGGCCGGGACCTCGACCGGGGTCTCCGCGGCCTTGCGCTTCTCGGCGATCCGCCGCGAACGTTCGTGCCGGGCCTTGCGCTCCTCGACCTTCTGCCTTGCGGCGATCGCCTCCGGGCTGTTCGGATCCGGCCCCTCACCGCGTTTGGTCGCCATGATCTCGTCCATGAGCCGGAGACCCTCGAAGGCGTCGCGCGCGTAGTGCACATCGCCGTCGTAGGTCTCCGACAGGTCGTTCTCGACGTAGGTACGGGTGAGCGCGGCCCCGCCGAGCAAGACGGGGAAGCTGGTGGCGACCCCGCGAGAATTGATCTCCTCGAGGTTCTCCTTCATCACCACCGTCGATTTGACGAGCAGCCCGGACATGCCGATGACGTCGGCCCGCTTGTCCTCGGCAGCCTCGAGGATGGTGTTGATCGGTTGCTTGATTCCGAGGTTCACCACCTCATAGCCGTTGTTGGACAGGATGATGTCGACGAGGTTCTTGCCGATGTCGTGGACGTCGCCCTTGACGGTGGCGAGCACGATGCGGCCCTTGCCGTCCTCGCCCGTGGCCTCCATGTGCGGTTCCAGATGCGCAACAGCGGTTTTCATCACCTCGGCGGACTGCAGCACGAACGGTAGCTGCATCTGTCCCGAACCGAAGAGCTCGCCGACGGTTTTCATGCCCGAGAGCAATGTCTCATTGATGATCTGCAGCGGCGGCTTCTCGGTCATCGCGGCGTCGAGGTCGTCCTCGAGACCATTGCGCTCGCCGTCGACGATGCGACGCTCCAGACGATCGAACAACGGCAGTTTCGCCAACTCGGCCGCACGGGATTCGCGCGCCGACGCCGCCGACACCCCTTCGAAGAGCTCCATGAGCTTCTGCAGTGGGTCGTAGCCCTCACGACGCCGGTCATAGACGAGATCGAGCGCGACCTCGCGGTGTTCTTCGGGAATCCGGGCGATCGGCAGGATCTTCGATGCGTGCACGATCGCCGTGTCGAGGCCGGCCCGCACACATTCGTGCAGGAACACCGAGTTCAGCACCTGCCGGGCGGCCGGGTTCAGGCCGAACGAGATGTTGGAGATACCCAGGGTGAAGTGGACGTCCGGGTGCGCCTCGTGGAGGCGGCGGATGGCCTCGATGGTCTCGATACCGTCGCGTCGGACCTCTTCCTGCCCGGTGGAGATCGGGAACGTGAGGGCATCGATGATGATGTCTTCCTCGGCCAGACCCCAGTTCTGGGTGATGTCGGTGATCAGCCGCTCGGCGATCCGGATCTTCCAGTCCGCGGTCCGCGCCTGCCCCTCCTCGTCGATGGTCAGCGCGACCACGGCGGCGCCGTGCTCCACGACCAGCTCCATCATGCGGGTGAACCGTGAGTCGGGCCCGTCGCCGTCCTCGTAGTTGACCGAGTTGACCGCACAGCGGCCGCCCAGCGCCTCCAGACCGGCCTTGATGACCGGGGGCTCGGTGGAGTCGAGCATGATCGGCAGTGTCGACGACGTCGCGAACCGACCTGCCAGTTCAGTCATGTCGACCGCACCGTCGCGTCCCACATAGTCGACGTTGAGGTCGAGCATGTGCGCACCGTCGCGGGTCTGATCCTTGGCGATGTCGAGGCATTTCTGGTAATCCTCGGCGATCATCGCCTCACGGAATGCCTTGGAGCCGTTGGTGTTCGTCCGCTCACCGATCACCAGGAAGCTCGCGTCCTGATCGAACGGGACCGCGCTGTAGAGCGACGACGTCTCGGCGATGTGCTCCGGTTTCCGCTGTGCCGCGGTCACGTCGGCCACGTGGTCGGCGACCTGGCGGATGTGTTCGGGTGTGGTCCCGCAGCACCCACCCACGAATGCCAGTCCGAAGTCGGAGACGAAATCTCCCAGGGCGGTCGCCAGCTCGTCGGGCTGCAGGGGGTATTCGGCGCCGTTGGCGCCCAGCACGGGCAGGCCGGCATTGGGCATGACCGACACCGGGATCCGCGCGTGTTTGGACAGGTACCGGAGGTGCTCGCTCATCTCGGCGGGGCCGGTCGCGCAGTTCAACCCGATCATGTCGACGCCGAGCGGTTCGATGGCGGTCAGGGCCGCACCGATCTCCGAGCCGAGCAACATCGTGCCGGTTGTCTCCACGGTGACGTGACTGATGATGGGGATGGAGCGCCCGAGATCGTTCATGGCGCGACGTGCCGCCACGATCGCCGCCTTGACCTGCAGGAGATCCTGCGACGTCTCGACCAGGATCGCGTCCGCACCGCCGTCGAGCATCCCGGCGACACACTCGTAGTAGGCGTCACGGATCACCGCGAAGGTGGTGTGGCCGAGGCTGGGCAGTTTGGTGCCGGGCCCGATCGAGCCGAGCACGAAGCGCGCCGTCCCATCGGCCGACGGACCCATCTCGTCGGCCACGCCACGGGCGATGCCGGTGCCCTTGTAGGAGAGTTCGCGGATGCGGTCGGCGATGTCGTAATCACCGAGGTTCGAGAGGTTGCAGCCGAAGGTGTTGGTCTCGACCGCGTCCGCGCCCGCCTCGAAATAGGCGCGGTGGATGTCCGCGAGCACATCGGGGCGGGTGTCGTTGAGGATCTCGTTACAGCCCTCGAGACCGTTGAAGTCGTCGAGCGTGAGATCGGCGGCCTGCAGCATTGTGCCCATGGCCCCATCGCCGATCAGCACACGGCGCGACATCGCGGTGAGGAATGTCGTGTCGTAGGCGGACGGGTCCGTGGTGCGGGTCGACATGGTTGTCAGCGTAGTTCGCCCTCTCTCGGGGTTCGGTCGTAGGCTGGTTCAGTGAACGCTGAGCAGAGGTCGAACCTTCCCCAGCTGCGCAAGCCCATCCTGTTGGCCGCCTTCGAGGGGTGGAATGACGCGGGGGACGCTGCCAGCAGCGCGATCGAGCATCTGGCGCTCACCTGGGATGCCGTTCCACTCGCCGATATCGACTCCGAGGACTACTACGACTTCCAGGTGAACCGACCCACGGTCAAGCAGATCGACGGGGTCACCCGACGGATCGACTGGCCCACCACGTCCATTTCCTATTGCACCCCCCAAGGTGCGGACCGTGACATCGTACTCGTTCGCGGCATCGAGCCGAACATGCGCTGGCGGGCATTCTGCGCAGAGATCGTGGACCTCGCTCGACAACTGGATGTCGAGACGACAGTCATGCTCGGCGCTCTCCTCGCCGACACGCCTCACACGCGTCCTGTTCCGGTGACCGGAACCGCTTACAGCAGTGAGTCGGCCGCGCAGTTCAACCTCGCGGAGAGCCGCTACGAGGGCCCCACCGGGATCACGGGCGTACTCCAGGACCTGTTCGTCCAGGCGGGGCTGCCGGCGGTGTCGTTCTGGGCCGCGGTGCCCCATTACGTCTCCACTCCCCCGAACCCGAAGGCGACGGTGGCACTGCTGAACCGTGTCGAGGAGGTCCTCGATGTGGAGGTGCCGCTGGCGACGCTGCCCGAGCAGGCCGAGGAGTGGGAACGTGCGGTCACCGAGATGACCGAGGACGACGAGGAGATCGCCGATTATGTGCGCGGGCTCGAAGAGCGCGGCGACGCCGAACTCGACGCCGATGACGTGATGGCCAAGATCGACGGGGACGCCCTCGCCGCCGAATTTGAGCGCTACCTCAAGCGTCGCGGACCGGGCGGGGCCGGACGCGGCCAGGGATCGTTCGGGAGCTGAGAGCGAACAGGCCGGCCCTCAGCCGATCCTCTCGATCGACACGACCGGGGTCGTGATTCGCCACGTGCGCACGTCCGGGTCATCGGCGGCCCGGACCCAGAACTGGGCGGATTCGCCGATCCGGCAGGACTTCACGCCCAGGAGCGGGATGTCCTCGGAATCGCGACGCAGCCGACTGACGGCCCATTCGTCACTCTCCGTGCCACCCACCCCCGGCGCCCTGAGCAACGTCATGTCTTCGAAGTCCAGCAGGTAGGTCGATGTGCGGGTCACCACCGTCCACACCCCGGCAGTGGTGTCGGGATCGATTTGCTGAGCGCGTGCCACGGAAGAACTGTACCGATCCCGTTTCCTACCTTCGCGACGACGTCGGGTGGTTCTCCCCGGACTCGTGCTGCCCCGGACTCCTGCTTCCCGGACTCCTGCTGCCCGGTCTCCTGCTGCCCCTGACTGTTCGGCTAGGGCAGTGCGACGCCGAGCAACGCGTCGACGGCGTGTTCGACCTCCGCGGGGGCCCCGGCCGACCCGCCGATCCCCTCGGCCACATCGCGGCACCACGCGTCGATCGCGGCCAGCGCCTTCGGGGTGTCGAGGTCATCGGCGAGGTGCTGGCGTACGCGCGCGATCACCGGTGCCGCGTCCGGGCCGGTGGGCGCCGACGTCGCGGTGCGCCACCGCTGTAGCCGCTCCTGCGCCTGGTCGAGAACCGCGTCGGTCCACATCCGGTCGGCCCGATAGTGATCGGCGAGCAGGGCGAGCCGGATCGCAGCCGGGTCCACACCGTCGCGGCGCAGGCCGGAGACGAACACGAGATTGCCGCGGCTCTTCGACATCTTCTCGCCGTCGAGACCGACCATCCCGGTGTGTACGTAGTGACGGGCAAAGCGGCGCGAATCGGTCAGCGCCTCGCCGTGGGCGGCGGAGAACTCGTGATGCGGGAAGATGAGGTCGTTGCCACCACCCTGGATGTCGAACTCGACGCCGAGGCGGTTCAGCGCGATCGCCGAGCACTCGATGTGCCAGCCCGGCCGTCCTGGCCCCTGGGGCGAGTCCCAGGACGGCTCACCGGGGCGCGTCGCGCGCCACAGCAAAGCGTCGAGCGGGTCTCGTTTGCCTGCCCGGTCCGGGTCGCCGCCGCGCTCGGCGAAGAACTTCTCCATCGTCGCGCGGTCGTACCCGGACTCGTAGCCGAACTGTTCGGTCGCGTCCGTGCGGAAATACACGTCGGGATACTCGGCATCGTCGACGACGTAGGCCGCCCCGGACGCCAACAGCTTGCCGACCACCTCGACGACCTCGCCGACCGATTCGATGGCGCCGATGTAGTCGCGCGGCGGGAGCACTCGCAGCGCGGTCATGTCGTCGCGGAACAGCTGGGTCTCGCGTGCACCGAGGTCCTGCCAGTCGATGCCGTCGCGTTCGGCCCGCTCGAAGAGCGGATCGTCGACGTCGGTCACATTCTGCACGTAGTGCACGTCGTGTCCGAGGTCACGCAGCACGCGGTTCACCAGATCGAAGGTGACGTAGGTCGCGGCATGCCCCAGGTGGGTCGCGTCGTAGGGGGTGATCCCACAGACGTACATCGTGGCGGTCTCGCCCGGACTGACGGGACGAACCTGTGCGTCGGAGGTGTCATAGAGGCGGAGTGCCGGCCCGGTGCCCGGCACGGCCGGAAGGGCGGGGTCAGGCCAAGACTGCATGGGTCCACTGTATGGCCCGGCTCGCGACGCGGCCCGCGGGGATCGGATGCTCGACCGTGCGACCTTCGGCAGCGGTCAGAAGGGTGGCCACGGAATCGGCCGGTGACCCGGTGGGTGCGGCATCGTCTCGTGCTCGACGAGCTCGCCGGCACGTACGGCCATCGCGAGGATCTCGTCATCGGTGATGTGCCCGGCCAACTCGGCGGTGAGGGGGTGGTCAGCCGAGGTCAGATGTTCGACGAGGCCGCCGAGATCGGCCAGCAGATGTGTGGGGATCGGCTCGCCCGCCCATCCCCACAGGACGGTCCGCAGCTTGTCGTCGGTATGCAGGCAGATCCCGTGGTCGACGCCGTACACCCCGCCGTCGAGGCCTTCCAGGACGTGACCGCCCTTGCGGTCGGCGTTGTTCAGCACGATGTCGAGCACGGCCATCCGTTGTAGCCGCGGGTCGTCGGCGTGCACGAGGACGACCGGCTCACCGAGCCCGTCGAGCGCGCGGAGGATCGCCTTGTAGCCGGTCGGAACGGTGTCGGCGGGACACAGGTCGACCAGGTCGACCCGCGGGATCGGGAGGTCGACGGCCGCTCCCGCTCTCGATGGCGGCTCGTCGTTCTCCGCGGTCACCACCCACCGCTGCACCATTCCCGGTCCCAATGGACCGTCACGGTGGATGGTCGTCGGGATGACCGACCAACCGAGTGCCTCCGACACCAGAAACGACGACACCTCGCGCCCGGCGAGCGTGCCGTCGGGGAAATCCCACAGCGGCACCTCGCCCCGGACCGGCTTGTAGACACAGCGCACCTCGGTGTCCCCGAGGACGGCGTCGCAGACCAGCGTCGCATTGCTCGCCGACGGGATGCGTCCGATGATGACCAGCTCGCCGGTGCGGAGCGCCTCGACCTCGGCAGCACCGCGATCGTCTCGGCGGTCGCCGGAACCCGACGTCTCGGGCCCGGGCGCGGACGGTTCTCCGACGGTCACATCAGTCCTGCGGGTTCGGACCGGGATCGGTGTCGTCGTCCGGGTCGGTCGGATCCACGTCCAGGTAACCGCCCTCGTCCTGGATCGTCAGGTTCCGGAACACCTCGGGATCGACGAAGTCGAGCGATTTGCTGAGTTCGGCATCGCGTTTGTAGCCGTTGGTCCGCACGCACAGGTGGCCGTCCGGATCGAGTGGTTCGTGGCAGAGCGGGCAGGGCTGCCGGCCGGCCGAGATCACGCGTGAGGAACGGGCGGCGAACTCACGGGCCGCCTCGGTGGTGAGGAACACCCGAACGGCGTCGGGTCCCTCGTCGGTGTCGTCGAGGACGACGCTCTCGTCGAACTCTCCCTCCGTGATCGCCAGCAGCTCCACCACGACGGCCTCGGATTCGGCATCCCAGCCCAGGCCCATCGTGCCGACGCGGAATTCCGCGTCCACCGGCATCACCAGCGGACTGAGGTCGCCGACCTGGTCGCTCTCCGGGGGAATGGCCGTCCCGAATCGACGGTGGATCTCGTCGAGCAGCGCACCGATGCGGTCGGCCAGGATGGCCACCTGCTGCTTCTCCAGCATCACGCTGACGATTCTCGTCTCGTGCACGGCCTGGAGGTAGAACGTTCGGTCGCCCGGCTGGCCGACCGTACCGGCAACGAACCGGTCCGGGGTTCGGAACACGTGTATCGCGCGAGACATCACACCTCCTTGGCTTGTTCGTCCATTATCCGCGTGCGAGGGGGGTGGCCGCAGCCTTGTCGCCACGATCGCGACCGTCGACGCCGGAGGCACCTCCCACCACGGCGTCCTCACCTGCGGCGACCTCGGCGGATCCGTCACGCGGCCCGTCCTTCTCGCGGTGCGGTGGCGGGACCGACAGGACCGCCGTGCTGTTGACGGTGTGCACATACGGGCGGGTGGAGCCGTATCGGATGACGCTGATCGATGCGGGTTCGACGACGATGCGCTGGAACGAATCGAGATGCATGCCCATCGCGTCGGCGATCACCGCCTTGATCACGTCGCCATGCGAACACGCAACCCAGACGCCGCTGCCGTCCTCGCCCCCGTGCACCCGGTCGAGGTCGCGGATCGCGGCGACGGCCCGCGCCTGGACAGCTGCAAGGCCCTCCCCGCCGGGGAACACGGCGGCCGACGGATGCTGCTGCACGGTCTTCCAGAGCGGCTCCGAGAACAACTCCTTGATGGGCTTGTTCGTCCACTCGCCGTAGTCGACCTCCGCAAGGGCGTCCACCACGAGTTCGGGGACGTCACGCTGGTCATCGGCGCCCAGCACAGCCATCAACGGCGCCACGGTCTGCGCACAGCGATCCAACGGGGAACGCGCGACCGCGGCGATCTCGCCGATGCACACTCCGAGCCGGTCGATCAGGGCAGCGGCCTGCTCTCGCCCCTTGTCGTCGAGTGACACTCCGGGCGTCCGCCCGGCGAGCACCCCCGAGGTGTTGGCCGTGGAACGTCCGTGTCGCACCAGAATCACGGTCATGTCTCAACCATAGGCGTAGCCAACAACATGGATCGCGACGCGACAGTCCGCCGACCTCATGCCCGGTCCACTCACGTGGCGCTGATCACACCCCCGGCGAGGAGGCCCATCACGATGAGGCCGAGGATCACCCGGTATGCGCCGAACCAGTTCATCGAATGGGCGCTGACGAAGCGCAGCAGCCAGGCGATCGACGCATAACCGATGACGAAGGCGATGAGAGTGGCGACCAGCAGTTGCGATCCGGATGCCTCCATCCCCTCGCCGCTGGGGTCGAAAGCGTCGGGGAGGCTGAACAGTCCCGACGCGGTCACCGCCGGGATGGCGAGCAGGAACGAGAAACGGAAGGCCGCCTCTCGCTCGAGCCCCAGGAAGAGTCCGGCGCTGGCGGTCGCGCCCGAACGCGAGACCCCGGGGACCAACGCCAGACACTGGGCCAGTCCCATCACCACGCCGTCCCGCAATGTCAGCTGCTCCATCGAGCGTTCCTTGCGTCCGTAGCGCTCGGCGAGCCAGATGACGCCGGCGAACACGATCAGCACGGTCGCGACCAGCCAGAGGTTGCGCCCGGATGTCCGGATCTGGTCCTTGAACAGGAATCCCAGGACACCGATCGGGATGGTCGCGAAGATCACGTACCAGCCGATGCGGTAGTCGAGGCCGCGCTCCTCCTCGTTCGTCAGACCGCGGAACCACGCCGCCACGATCCGCACGATGTCGCGCGCGAAGTAGACCAGCACGGCGGCTTCGGTCCCGAGCTGGGTGACCGCGGTGAACGAGGCGCCGGCATCCCCGCCGAACATGATCTCCGAGGCGATCCGCAGATGGCCCGACGACGAGATCGGCAGGAACTCGGTGAGACCTTGCAGGGCACCGAGCACGATCGACTGGGCCCACGTCATGGTGTCTGTCACGGCGGCTGATGCTACGTGGAAACCCGCTGCGGCACCGCATCGCCCGCACCGGCGTTTCCCGGCATCCGCCGCAGATCCGACACGAGCCGTCGACGCGACCCCGCGCGTCCCGGATCGGCGTCGTGACGCAAGATGGTGAGATGCACGTGCCGAGATCACCGCGCCGGAGCCCCCTGTTCACCGCGGTGCGCAGGCCTGCGCCGATCGCCGCCGGGATCGTCGCGATCGCTGCCGTCGTGCTGGTGTCGGGTTGCGGATCGTCCGGCGACAGTTCGTCCACCCCGAACGTGCCGACCGTCACACCGGCGACCGCCGAGCAGGCCCCGCCCGGTCCGGCTGCCGCGCCGGCCGGTGTGGTGGTGCCGACTCCCGCGAACAGCCGTGGACTGGCGATCGACTCGGGCACCGTCGCGGTGCTCGATCCGGCCGGGACCACCGTCCTGCGTTACGCCACCGACCGCATTTCCGACGCTCCGCGACGATCGACGACACCCCCACTGACCCGCATCGTCGGCAGTGGCGACGGTTCGTTCCTCGGCGTCGGACCGGACGTCATCGCGCGCATCGCCGCCGACGGCGCGGTGACCACCACCCCGATCTCGGCTACCGACCCGACCGCGTTGGCACGCACCGCATCCGGGCAGGTGCTCGTCGGTACCGACGACGGTCGACTGTTGGTCTTCGATCGCGATCTGAAGCCGGGCCGGGTCATCGACAAGTTCATCCGGGTCGATGACATCACCGTCTCCCCACCGGGCGCCGACCTCTCCGACGAACAGGTCGTCGTTCTCGATCGTGCACAGTCCTCGGTCACCCCGGTCACCATCGCCGACGGCGACCTCGGTCCCGCACTGAGGGCGGGCAACGGGGCCACCAACTCCACCGTCGACCGATACGGGCGTGTGCTGGTCGCCAACACGCGCGACGACGAGGTCGTCGGATTCTTCGGATCCCCGCTGGTCATGCGATTCCGGTATCCCGTGCCGGCCGGCCCGTACGCCGTAGACTACGACGACACCCACAACCTGATGTGGGTGTCGACGACGGCGAACAACGAGGTGGTGGCCTATGACCTGTCCGGTGGCGAACCCGTGGCGAAGCATCGGTTCCCGGCCGTCGCCCAACCGGACAGTATCGCCGTCGACGACGGGTCGGGCACCGTGTTCGTCCTCTCGACCCGGGGCGGACTCCAGATCGCCCCGCCGGATTACATGTTGCGCGGGGTCGCGCCCGTCACACCATCGGGTCCGTGACGATGTCGCCTGACCCCCACACCGACGGCATCGCTGCTCGCCACGGCCGGGCGATATCCCGGTCGGGGCAGCGCCATCCACGTGGCTGGGAGGTCACCTCCGACACCCACGAGTGTGTGCTCCTCACCCTGCCTCCCGATGTCACCCGGGTCACCGCGTCGATGCGCCTGTCCATCGAGGCGGAGTTCGGCGGCTGGGAGCTCAAGCGCGTTCGGCTCTACTCCGACGGCACCCGGAAGGTGTTGCTACGCCGAAAGAAGCCACCGCGGACACGGATCATCCTCGACGATGACAGCGTCAGTTCCGGCTACCCGGACGCAGGGGCCACCGCATGCTGAGTCGGATCAACGCCGCGGTGTACCCGATCCTGCTCCGGCTGATGTTCCGTCTCTCGCCGGAACGCATCCACGGCCTCGCGTTCGGGGCCATCGCATTCGCCGGCCGGAACCCGTTGCTGCGCTACGGCACCGCGAAGGTACTGGCACCCGAGGATCCGCTGCTCCGGCAACGCGTGTTCGGTGTCGACTTCCCCGCTCCCCTCGGCCTGGCGGCCGGGTTCGACAAGAGCGCCTCGGCCGTGAACGCCTGGGGCCAGATCGGATTCGGCTATGCGGAGATCGGGACCATCACCGGAAAGGCTCAGCCCGGCAATCCCACGCCGCGACTGTTCCGCCTTCCCGCGGATCGGGCGCTGATCAATCGGATGGGTTTCAACAATCCCGGCGCCCGCGAAGCCGCACAGCATCTCCGTGCACTGCGACCCGGCCCGAAGAGCGTGCCGATCGGGGCGAACATCGGCAAGACGAAGGTGGTCCCCGTCGAGGAGGCGGTGGACGACTACCGGTTCAGCGCCCGCACCCTCGGGCCCCTCGCCGACTTCGTCGTGGTCAACGTCAGCTCGCCCAACACGCCGGGCCTCCGCGACCTCCAGGCCGTCGACTCGTTGCGACCGATCCTGGCGGCGGTGCAGGAAGAGGTCACGGTACCGGTCCTGGTGAAGATCGCTCCCGATCTCGCCGACGCGGACATCGACGCCGTTGCCGATCTCGCCGTCGAACTCGGGCTCGGCGGGATCGTGGCGACCAACACGACCATCGAGCGCAGCGGGCTACAGACCCCTGCCGACGACGTCTCCGCCCTCGGCGCGGGCGGGCTGTCCGGGGCCCCGCTCGCCGACCGGTCACTGACCGTGCTTCGCCGACTCCATGCGCGGGTCGGCGGACGGGTCGCGCTCGTCAGCGTCGGCGGTATCGAGACCGCCGATCAGGCCTGGGAGCGCATCCTGGCCGGCGCCGATCTCCTGCAGGGCTACACCGGATTCATCTACGGCGGACCCTTGTGGGTCAAGGAGATCCACGACGGCATCGCCGAACGGGTGCGAGCCGGCGGCTTCGCGAGCCTGGCCGACGCGGTCGGCAGCGCGGTTTCGTAGTCGGGACACACGGTATTCGCGTGTCCTGACCACGATTCGGCAACTCAGATGTCCTCGGAAGCCTGTTCGTGGGTGCCGACGACGGTGGCCCGCGCGATTGCATGCGAGAACAGGTTGAAGCCGAGGTACGCAGGGGTCGCGCCGTCGGGCAGACCGAGCGACTCGACGTCGACGGCGTGCACCACCACAAAGTAGCGATGGGGACCGTGTCCGGGCGGCGGCGCCGCGCCGATGAAGCGCTTCTGTGCCGCGTCGTTGGCCAGCGTGACCGCACCCGAGGGCAGCCCGCTACCGGTGTCGTCACCGGCGCCCGCGGGCAGCGAGGTCACCGAGACCGGGATGTCAGCAACCGCCCAGTGCCAGAAACCCGATGCCGTAGGCGCATCCGGGTCGTACACCGTGACCGCGAAACTCTTGGTCTCCGAGGGGAATCCGGACCAGGTCAGTTGCGGCGACAGATCTTCGCCGCCTGCCCCCATGATCCCGCTCACCTGCTCGTTGCGCAGCGGCCCGCCGTCGGCGATGCTCTCCGACGTCAGGGTGAAGCCGGGCAGTGTCGGTAGCGGGTCGTACGGGTTGAACGCCATCAGAACACCTTTCTCGGGTCAGCGCGGAACAGGTCGAACGCGCATCGGACTCCAGTACATCAACTGTGTAGCAGAAAGTGCTCGAACACCTTGGTTCCGAACACCACCGCGTCGACCGGTACACGTTCGTCGACACCGTGGAACAATGCGGCGAAATCCAGCTCCGGCGGGAGTTGCAATGGCGCGAAGCCGAAGCAACGGACACCGAGCTTGGCGAACGCCTTCGCGTCGGTGCCGCCCGAGAGCATGTACGGAACCGTCATGCCCTGTGGATCATGCGCGAGAATCGCGTCGTTCATCGCGTCGACCAGATGACCGTCGAAGGTCGTCTCATACGAGTCGAGGTGGGTGATCCACTCGCGGGTCACGTTGGGGCCGATGAGCTCGTCGACCTCCTTCTCGAACGCCTCCAGACGCCCGGGCAGCACACGACAGTCGACGACGGCCTCCGCCTTCTGCGGGATCACGTTGGCCTTGTAGCCGGCCTTGAGCATCGTCGGGTTCGCGGTGTCGCGCAGTGTGGCGCCGATGATGCGGGCCAGATTGCCGAGCTTGAACAACGTCGTGTCGAGGTCCGGGGCGTCGGGGCGCAGATCCAGGCCGGTCTCGTCGGAGACCGTGGCCAGGAACTGACTCACCGATTCGGTCATCACCAGCGGAAAGGTGTGCCGGCCAAGGCGGGCAACGGCTTCCGCGACTTCGGTGACCGCGTTGTCGGAGTGCAGGAAGGAGCCGTGCCCAGCGGTGGCGTCGGCCGTCAAACGCATCCACGACAGACCCTTCTCGGCGGTCTCGACCAGATAGAGACGCCGCTGCGTACCGTCGGGCCGATCGATGGTGAGGGAGAAACCGCCGACCTCTCCGACCGCCTCGGTGATCCCCTCGAAGAGGTCGGGCCGATTCTCGACCAGCCAGTGTGAACCCCAGGTGCCGCCGGCCTCCTCATCGGCGAGGAAGGCGAAGACGATCTCCCGCGGAGGCACGGTGCCGTCGCGTTTGAATTGACGCGCGAGCGCCAGCGCCATGCCGACCATGTCCTTCATGTCGATCGCACCGCGCCCCCAGATGTAGCCGTCGGAGACGGTCCCGGAGAACGGGTGCACGCTCCAGTCCGCGGGTTCCGCGGGGACCACGTCGAGATGACCGTGCACGAGCAGTGCCCCGCGGTCGGAGTCGACCGGTCCCGGGAGACGCGCGAAGATGTTGCCCCGTCCCGGTCGTCCGGACTCGACGTACTGGGTGGTGTACCCGACCTCCTCGAGGAGTTGCGCTACCCATTTCGCGCATTCCTCTTCGCCTTTGGTGGTATCCGCCTCGCCGGTGTTGGTCGTGTCGAACCGGATGAGACGGCTCACGATGTCGACCACTTCGTCGACCGCACGATCGGGTACAGGCTGGGAAGTCACCCCTCACTCCTACGGGATTTGGGATAGACGGGCAACCTCGGTTAGGGTTATGCCCGCGCTACGAGAGGTCCGAGTGGCGGAATGGCAGACGCGCTAGCTTGAGGTGCTAGTGCCCTATTAACGGGCGTGGGGGTTCAAGTCCCCCCTCGGACACCACCTTCGGGATGACCAGGTCATCTCATCTCGATTCACCCCGGCCACGGCCGGGGTTTTTCTTTTCCCGTCACGAGCAGTACCGGTGGTGTGCTGCGCCGACCGTGTGAGAATGCCATTTTCATATTCGGAAACGTCGAGTACGATCACGAAGAATCCATTGTCCGACGATGCCGGAGGAAAAGACCATGCCCAAGGCGCTGGCGCCAGAGATCTCCACCTGGCCCGACAAGGACGCGCAGCTGATCGGCACGAGGTGCGGCGCGTGCGAGTTCACCACGTTCCCCACCCAGGACTACTGCCCCAAATGCAGTTCGGGTGACACCTCGGATGTCCTTCTTCCCCGGACCGGGACCCTGGTGGCCTGGACCGTCCAGGGATTTCCTCCCGGCGCTCCCTACATCGGTCCCACCGGAGACGACTTCGTCCCGTTCGGCGTCGGTTTGGTGCAGCTCGACGACGTGGTGCGGGTGGAGGGCCGGCTCACCGAGAACGACCCGACCAAGTTGCAGTTCGGACAGGCCGTCGCACTGACCATGATCCCGCTCGCCACCGACGACGACGGTGACGAGATCTACACCTTCGCCTTCGCCCCGGCCTGACCCCAGAGAGGAACCCCATGACCAACGACGTAGCCATCATCGGCGTCGGCCTCCATCCCTTCGGTCGCTTCGACAAGACCGCCATGCAGATGGGCGCAGAGGCCATCCAGCTCGCTCTCGGCGATGCCGGTGTCGAGTGGAAGGACATCCAATTCGGCTTCGGCGGAAGCTACGAGATCTCGAACCCGGATGCCGTCACCCGGCTGGTCGGACTGACTGGTATCACCTTCACCAACGTCTTCAACGCCTGCGCCACGTCGGCCAGCGCCATCCAGCAGACCGCCGACACCATCCGCCTCGGCACCTACGACATCGGGATCGCGGTCGGCATGGACAAGCACCCGCGCGGGGCGTTCACCGACAACCCGGCCAAGCTGGCGCTCCCCCAGTGGTACGCGCAGAACGGGCAGTTCCTGACCACCAAGTTCTTCGGGATCAAGGCCAACCGCTACATCCACGACCACAACATCTCGCAGGCCACCCTCGCCGAGGTCGCGGCCAAGAACTTCCGCAACGGCGAGCGGAACCCGAACGCGTTCCGACGCACCCCGATCCCCGCCGACCAGATCCTGAACTCGGCAATGGTCAACTACCCGCTGACGCAGTACATGTTCTGCTCGCCAGACGAGGGCGCGGCGGCGGTGATCATGTGCCGCGGGGACATTGCCCACAAGTTCACCGACAAACCGGTGTTCTTGCGTGCCAGTGAGATCCGCACACGTCGCTACGGCGCCTATGAGGTGCACGCCACCTCAGCGCCGATCGAGGAGGACGTGTCGCCGACGGTCTACGCGGCGCGGGCGGCCTACGAGCGGGCCGGTATCGGGCCCGAGGACGTCGACATCGCCCAGCTGCAGGACACCGACGCCGGTGCCGAGGTCATCCACATGGCCGAGACCGGTCTGTGCAAGGACGGGGAACAGGAGCAGCTGCTCGCCGACGGCGAGACCGAGATCACCGGCTCGATCCCGGTCAACACCGACGGCGGGCTGATCGCCAACGGCGAGCCGATCGGCGCGTCCGGGCTCCGCCAGATGCACGAACTCGTGCGTCAACTGCGCGGGGAAGCCGGCGACCGACAGGTGCCCGGATCACCCAAGGTCGGGTTGGCCCAGGTCTATGGCGCCCCGGGCACCGCCTCGGCGACGATCGTCTCGCTCTGACCGCTCGGCTACGGACAACCCCTCATCGACCTGCCGTGATCGCCGCCATTCCGTTGCGGTACGGCAGGTCGATGTCGTTCGCGTCATAGCTGCGCAGGATCGCGCGGCGGATACGTCTTTGCAGCGACCACTGCGCGTTCGGCTTGGTCTTCAGCGTCATCCGCAGAACCACCATGTCGGGCGCGACCTCCTGGATTCCGAGCATCTCGGGGGTGCCGAGCACGTCGGCGGCCACCGACTCGTCGGCCAGTACCTCGTTGGCGGCCTCCAGCGCGACCTCCTGGGCACGGTCGAGATCCGCGGTCAGCGCGACCGGCACCTCGACCCGCGCCACCGCATACTCCTGGCTCATGTTGCCGACACGGGCGATCTCACCGTTGCGGACATACCAGAGCGTGCCGTCGAGATCACGCACCGTGGTGATGCGCAGACCCACCGACTCGACCTCGCCGATGGCCTCGCCGAGATCGACGATGTCACCGACCCCGTACTGGTCCTCGAGAAGCATGAACACACCGGACACGAAGTCCTTGACCAGGTTCTGCGCGCCAAAACCGATCGCCAGGCCGACGACCCCGGCCGACGCGATGAACGGCGCGATGTTGACGCCGAGGACGCTCAGGATCGACAACACGACCCACACCAGCAGAATGATCGACACCGTCGACTTGAGGACGGAGCCGATCGTCTTGGCCCGCTGGGCCCTACGCTCAGCAACCGCCGGGTTGCGCGCGGCGGCGGGAGTCCGTTCCCGTAGGTGACGTAGCAACGCGGGCTTCCGCTGATCCGAGTTGCCGGCCTCCACCTTGGGCCGCCTGGTGGCCCGATCGATCGCGCGGTGCAGCAGGTAGCGCACGATCAGCGCGATAACGATGTAAGTCACGATGCGGATCGGGGTCTCGATGATCCACTCGCGATTTGTCTCCGTCCATTCGAAGGCCAGGGTTTGAGCTGTCATGGTGACGACCGTACGGATGTGATCGGCCATGTCCAGTCGTGACCGCTGTCAGCCGCTGTGTGGGGCGTGCGGTGCGTCGAATCTCACGATGCGGTCCACAATGGGACGGTGACCCGACTCTTCCTCGATTGCGATACCGGCATCGACGACTCGCTCGCCCTCCTCTATCTCCTCGGCCGCCGCGAAGTCGACCTGGTCGGGATCGTGTCGACGGCGGGCAACGTCCCGGTGGACGTGGTCACCGCCAACAACCTGGCGTGGCTCGAGTTGTGCGGACGCACCGACATCCCCGTGCACACCGGGTCGCCGGACCCGCTCACGGCCGAGCTGATGACGACCGAGGACACCCATGGTCCGCTCGGCATCGGGTACGCCGAGCTCCCGCCCGCCACACAGTCGGCCAGTCGGGTCGACGCCGCCGATGCCTGGATCGAAGCGGCCATGGCATACCCCGGCGAACTGATCGGCCTGGTGACCGGCCCGTTGACCTCCCTGGCCACCGCGATCCGGCGGGACCCCGCGCTCCCCACCCGCCTGGCCCGACTTGTGATCATGGGCGGCGCCTTCCATGTGCACGGCAACACCACGCCGACCTCCGAGTGGAACGTCGCGGTGGATCCCGAGGCGGCCGCCGAGGTGTTCGCGGCTTTCGGGCGCGACGACACGGAATCACCCATCGTCTGTCCTCTCGATCTCACCGAGTCGGTGGCGATGACGCCCGATCACCTCGTCCGGCTCGCCGCGACGGCCGGCAGCAGCCCAGTCGAGTACCCCGATCCCACCGACGAGGCCGGCCTGCGGTCGGTCTCCGACAACGCGCTGATCCGGCATCTGATGGACGCGGTGCGCTTCTACCTCGAGTTCCATCACGCCCACGACGAGGGCTACATCGCACATCTCCACGATCCGTTCGCGGCCATGGTCGCACTGGCGCCCGACATCGTGACCACGATCCCCGCGCGTGTCGACATCGAGCTGGTCGGTCGTCACACGCGCGGGATGACCGTCGCAGACGAACGGTCGATGACCGGGGAACCCAACGCACGGATCGCCATCGCGACCGACATCGACGCCGTGTTCGACGATCTGATCGACACGATCGGCACCTTTGCGAGATCGTTTGCACCATCGGACAATTCGGGCAGCGGGATGGTCGCCAGAACGTAGAACGCCTGCGTGCCGGATACCGCAGGCGTAGCGTCGAGCTGTGACCAGACTCGGCTACCAGATCCCCAATTTCACCTATCCCGATGTCACCGCGGATCGCCTCTTCCCCACCGTCGTCGCGCAGGCCGTCGAGGCCGAGGACTCCGGATTCGACACCGTGCTGGTGATGGATCACTTCTATCAGCTCCCCATCCTCGGCACTCCCGACGAACCGATGATCGAGTGCTACACCCTGCTCTCGGCCCTCGCCCAGCACACGTCGAGGGTGAGGTTGTCGGCACTCGTGACGGGTAACACCTATCGCAATCCGACACTTCTCGCCAAGACCGTGACGGCATTGGACGTGGTCTCGGGCGGACGCGCCCAGCTGGGCATCGGCGCCGGCTGGTTCGAACTCGAGCACGACGCGCTGGGCTACGAGTTCGGCACCTTCACCGACCGATTCGAGAAGCTCGAGGAATCCCTGCAGATCGTCCTCGGCATGCTCGGCGGGAAGACGCCGAGCCTCGACGGCAAGTGGTACCGAGTGCGCGACGCGCTCAACGTGCCTGCCCCACTCTCGAAGATCCCCGTCATGATCGGCGGCGGCGGCGAGCGCAAGACACTCCGTATGGTCGCCCAGTACGCCGACGAATCGAATCTCATCTGTGCGGTCGATGACATCGGCCGCAAGCTGGACGCCCTGGCCGCACACTGTGAGCGCCTGGGCCGCAACCGCTCCGAGATCACCGTCAGCCTGCAGACCTCGGCGTGCATCGCGCCGACCCACGACGAGGCGGTCGCCGAGTTCGAGTCGTACCTCGAACGGAATCCTGCGGCGGAAGTCCGACGGGCGAACACCATCGTCGGCGAGCCGGACGAGGTGGGTGCGCGGTTCTCCGAGCTCCTCGCGACCGGCGTGGACGGCGTCACCGTCAACGCGCCCGCCAACGGCCATGTGCCGGGCCGGGTCTCGTTGCTGGGATCGACCCTCGCCCCACTCATCGGCGGCTAGTTCAGCTGGTCGTCATCTCGCACACGGTGCCGCGGATCCCGGTCACGCCGGCCATCTGCTCGGCGTGGGTCACCGGAAACCGTCCCGGCCCGATGCGCTGTCGGCCACGAGACCGCCGTGGGCCGCCTGGCCCGGAATCGCCCCGACCAGCCCGCGGTCGTCGACGATCGCACGAACGATCTCCCCCGACCGGATGGCCATGTTGGAGAGCAGTGTCGAGGTGAGCCCGTGCGTGTGCTCGGAGTTCCCCTGCACGAAGATCCGCCCGGTGATGTCATCGGTGGTCTCGACGCGGTAGCGGCGATCAAGAACGGGACGACCGTGCCGATCCTGTCGACAGTGACCCGCCAGATCGCCCATCAGGTCCGCCAGTGATGTCGGCTCGAAACCGGTGGCAAAAACAACGGCATCACAGTCCAGGACGGTCTCGGTCCCGGTGAGCCGGTGGGCGATGCGGACCCGGGCGGTGTCCGCCCTCTCGGTGACCTCGACCACCTCCGATGCGCCGTGAACGAACATCCGTCGCTCGCCGCTGACGCGCTCGGCGTATTCACGTCGATAGAGATCTTCGATCAGGATCGGGTCCACCGCCGAATAGTTCGTACCGCGGTGGTACTGCATCAGGCGGTCACGCCATGCCGCGTCCGCGGCGAAATACTCGTCGACAGCCTCGGGATCGAAGATCCGGTTCGCATACGGACTGTCGTCTGCGGGCGTGTAACCGTATTTCGCGAAGACCCCGTGGACTTCCGCGTCGGTCTCGTCGTGCAGATACGCCGCGACCTCGGCCGCACTCTGGCCCGCACCGACCACCACGAAGCGGCCATTGGGCCGGCTCGGCAGTTCGGCAAAATGCGCCAGCATCCGATGATTGTGGAAGACACGGGGTCCCGCGGTGACCCCCGTAGGCAATTTCGCGCGCAATCCGCCACCGAGTACCACATTCCGGGCCCGGATCATCCCGTGCGTGGGTGAGACGACCTCGAAGTGATCGTCGGACCATCGAACGGACTTGATCTCGGCCGCGTATTCGACCGGGATGTCGACACGATCTGCCGCCCAGCCGAGATAATCGTGGAACTCGGCTCGCAACGGGAAAAAGTCCTGCCGGTTGATGAAGTGGGTCAGGCGCCCACGCTCGGCGAGATAGTTGAGAAAGGTGTACGCGCTGCGGACGTTGCGCTGCGTCACCAGATCCTTCAAGAAGGAGACCTGCATGGTCGTGCCCGGCAGGAGCATGCCCGAATGCCACCCGAAGGCGTCTTTCTTTTCGAAGAAGCGTGCCGTCACCTTCTCGTGCGAGCCGGCGGAGAGATTGTGCTCCTCGATCGCGATGGCCAAGGCCAGATTCGACGGTCCGAACCCGATGCCGACCACATCGACCAACGGGGAATGGTCACTGGACAAGCGGTACTCCTCTGCGTCGTTCTGTGACAGTGCGCCATTCGGTGACCGATGTCCCGACCCGGCCGATCGCGCCCGTGGCCCACGACGCGCCGCCTCAGGGACACCACGTCCTGCTCACCCCATCGTCCGGTCACCAAGCGACCCATTGGGCGCGGCCACACGACCGACAGAAGGTAAGACTATCCTAACCTGAAGAAAGCGGTTGAATCGCCCTCACTCGCCGGAGCCGTGCCCGTCGGCCGATCCCAGCGGAGATGCCCGACGGGTCGTCGGGTCGTGTGGACCAGCACCGGGCCGACCATGATCGAGGTCACGAGCGCCACCAGGATCACGCGCAGGTAGATCGTGTCGTCGAACATCTGGAGGTTGAGTCCCGACGTCGCCACCACGACCCCGATGACGCCAGGTGCGACGGTCTCCCGCGACCGGACGCCGATCCGATCATCCTGCAGCACATGCTGTCCGGTATCAACAGCCATATCGTGCTGGACCTCGGCATCGTCCTGTGCCGTCCTCGCACAGCATCAGATCTTCTCGCTGAACGAGGCGATCGAGGCTCTTGGCGACAGCGCCTGGCGATTCGCCACGCTACTGGCACTGGAGCCGGGCTTCGTGCGACGAGCGACCATCGCGGCACGCGATCTACAGGTGACCCGTCAGTCGGCTCTCGTCTTCGATATCGTCGCCGACGCGAATCCGCGCGGAACTCGGCTGAATCCGGACCGGACGCCTGGGCTCAGGACGTCCTGCGGCCGTCGAACGCCTCGACGATCCGCTGCGCGGCGAGTGCCGGCGTCAGATCGCCCGACCGAACCTGCTGTTCGACATCGGCGCGGATGCTCTTGACTTCCGGACTCTCACCGAGCCGGGAGAGGACGGTGTCGCGCACCATCGCCCACGTCCAGTCGATCTGCTGCTGATTGCGCCGGGCCGCGAACTGGCCGGCGTCGGTGAGCGTGTGCTTGTGGCGGAGCACCGCGTCCCAGTACTCGGCGACGCCGGTGTTCTCGATCGCACTCATCGTCTGCACCGGCGGCATCCACACGGCGTCGTGTGGATAGATCAGCCGCAGCGCGTTCTTGAGTTCGCGCGCCGCTCCCTTGGCCTCGGTGAGGTGCTTCCCGTCGGCCTTGTTGACCACCACCACATCGGCGAGTTCCAGAACGCCCTTCTTGATGCCCTGCAACGAATCCCCGGTACGGGCGAGGGTCAGGAACGTGAAGGTGTCGACCATGTTCGCGACCGTCACCTCGGACTGGCCGACGCCGACCGTCTCCACGAGGACCACGTCGAATCCGGCGGCCTCGAGCAGCACGATGCTCTCGCGGGTTGCCTTGGCCACCCCGCCGAGGGTCCCCGAGGTCGGCGACGGACGGATGTAGGCATCCTTCGACATCGAGAGTCGCCCCATCCGGGTCTTGTCGCCCAGGATGGAGCCGCCGGTTCGCGTCGACGACGGATCCACCGCGAGCACGGCGACCTTGTGGCCCTGCTCGATCAGGTACATCCCGAGTGCCTCGATGGTGGTCGACTTCCCCACCCCGGGCACGCCGGTGATCCCGACCCGGAACGAGTTCCCCGCGTGCGGGGTCAGCCGCAGCAGCAACTCCTGTGCGGCCGCGCGATGATCCGGCCGCGCCGATTCCACGAGTGTGATGGCCCGGGCGAGGTCGGACCGCCGATCGGCCCGAACGGCCGCGGCGAGGGCGTCCACGTCGATCGGACGCCGCGACGCCGTGGCCGCGCCGGCATCGTGATCGCCCATCACTCGCCGGCGACGCCGGTCAGCTGGTGGCCGAGGCCGACGGCCAACTTGCTCACCAATTCCACTGCGGAGTCGGCGATCACGGTTCCGGGCGGGAAGATCGCTGCGGCGCCCGCCTCATGCAGCTCGGCGAAGTCGTCCGGAGGGATGACGCCGCCGACCACGATCATGATGTCGGGACGGCCGACATCTTCGAGCGCCTGTCGCAGCGCGGGCACCAACGTCAGGTGACCCGCAGCCAGCGAGGACACGCCGACGACGTGTACGTCGTTGTCCGCGGCCTGCGCGGCGACCTCCTCCGGCGTGGCGAACAAGGGGCCCACGTCGACGTCGAATCCCAGATCGGCAAAGGCGGTCGCGATCACCTTTTGTCCCCGGTCGTGACCGTCCTGCCCCATCTTCGCCACGAGTACGCGCGGGCGACGGCCCTCGGCCTCACCGAACTGCCGGACGATCTCGATCGCCGCGTCGACGTTGCTCACCTCGCCCGCCTCATGTCGGTACACCCCGCTGATGGTCTTGATCTCTGCCTGGTGGCGACCATAGACCTTTTCCATTGCGTCGGAGATCTCGCCGACGGTGGCCTGGTGGCGAGCCGCCTCGATGGCCAGCGCCATCAGATTGTTCTCGAGGCCACCCTGGTCCGAGGCGGCTGCGCGGGTCAGGTCGGCGAGTGCGGCCTGCACGGCCGACTCGTCGCGCTCGGCGCGCAATCGCTTCAGCTTCTCCAGCTGCTCGGTGCGCACCTTGGAGTTCTCGACCTTGAGGACCTCGATCTCCTCGTCGACGTCGACCTGGTATTTGTTCACACCCACGAGAGGCTGCTGGCCGGAGTCGATCCGGGCCTGCGTGCGAGCCGCGGCCTCCTCGATGCGCAGCTTCGGCAGTCCCTCGTTGATCGCCTGCGTCATGCCGCCGGCCTCTTCGACCTCGGCGATGTGCGCCCGGGCCTTCTCCGCGAGCTGATGCGTCAGCCATTCGACGTAATTCGAGCCGGCCCACGGATCGATCGGGCGCGTGGTGCCCGACTCCTGCTGAAGGAGCAGCTGCGTGTTGCGGGCGATGCGGGCCGAGAAGTCCGTCGGCAGCGCGATCGCCTCGTCGAGGGCGTTGGTGTGCAGCGACTGCGTGTGTCCTTGTGTGGCCGCCATCGCCTCGACACAGGTGCGTGCAACGTTGTTGAAGACGTCCTGGGCGGTCAGGGACCATCCGGAGGTTTGCGAATGTGTGCGCAGTGACAACGATTTGGCATTCGTCGGCTCGAACTGTGCGACGAGCTCGCTCCACAGCAGCCGCGCGGCGCGCAGCTTGGCGACCTCCATGAAGAAGTTCATGCCGATGCCCCAGAAGAACGAGAGGCGGGGCGCGAACTTGTCGATGTCGAGACCCGCGTCCAGCCCGGCCCGGATGTACTCGACACCGTCGGCCAGCGTGTACGCCAATTCCAGGTCGGCGGTCGCCCCGGCCTCCTGGATGTGATAGCCGGAGATCGAGATCGAGTTGAACTTCGGCATCTTCTGACTGGTGTACTCGAAGATGTTGGAGATGATCCGCATCGACGGCTTCGGCGGATAGATGTAGGTGTTGCGGACCATGAACTCTTTGAGGATGTCGTTCTGGATGGTCCCGGCGAGCTTCTCCGGCGGCACCCCCTGCTCCTCCGCCGCCACCACGTACAGCGCCAGAATCGGCAGCACCGCACCGTTCATGGTCATCGACACCGAGACCGACCCGAGGTCGATGCCGTCGAAGAGTTGCCGCATGTCGAGGATCGAGTCGATGGCGACACCGGCCATCCCGACGTCGCCTGCCACCCGCGGGTGATCGGAGTCATAGCCGCGGTGGGTGGCGAGGTCGAAGGCCACCGACAGGCCCTTCTGTCCGGCCGCGAGGTTACGGCGGTAGAAGGCGTTCGATTCGGCGGCGGTCGAGAACCCCGCGTACTGCCGGATGGTCCACGGCTGGTTGACGTACATCGTCGGGTAGGGCCCGCGGATGAACGGCGCCTCGCCGGGAATGGAATCCAGCGGATACGGGTGGTCACCCTCGGTGGCGATGGCGTCGCGGTCCGCGCGGGTGTAGATCGGCCGGACACCGATCTGTTCCGGTGTGCTCCACGTGATCTCGTCGGCGGTCTGCCCCTGGGCCTTCGCCAGCCGGTCGATGGCGGCGTCGGCCGTCGGGGATTCGGCCGTCGGGGATTCAGCCGTCGGGGATTCAGCCGTCGGGGTTTCAGCAGGGCCGGATCCGACGGCGGCTCCTGTGACCAGTTCGACGTCGGCGAAACTGGGGATCTCCCCGAAGGTGTCCGCAGGCGAACTGGTCGGGCTCGGTTCGGTCTGGGTCATGATGTCGCTCCCGCCGGTTCTTGGGTCAGCTGGTCGAGAAGATCGCGGAGGACCGCCACCGCGTCGATACCGACCCGCAGCGACCCGTCCGGCCGATCGTCTCCGTCGGGCCATTCCTTCTCGGGCCCGGCCAGGAGTACCGTGCGCAGACCGGCGGCGCGCGCAGCCTGCAGCGCCGCGGCGCCGTCGTCGGCATACCGCTGCTTGGTCCCGCAGATCACTGCGATCGATGCGTCCGCATCCGCCACCGCCACCGCGATACCGTCGGTGGTCAGGGGGCCTGGGTTCACCACCGAGATCCCCCCTGCGGCAAGAAGGTTCGCGGTGAACGTGGTCCGGCCGTTGTGCTCCGCCACGGATCCGAGCGGTAGCAGCAGAACGGTGGGGCGCCGGCCGGTGTCGGCGAGGACGGCGTCGGATCGATCGCGCAGTTCCTCGAAGGAGCGCCCGACCCGCGCGAGTCGCGGTGCCCCGAGCGGTACGTCGGTCGCATCGGCGATCCCCGAGCCCAGGGGCTTCTCGTCGAGATTCGGGAATTCGTTGACACCGGTCACGGAGGTCCGGCGATGGGCCACCGAATCGTCACGATTCGCCAGCGAGGCGCCCACCCGGTCGGCGATCCAGCCGGAGTCGAGGGCGGCGCGGTACCCGCCCGCCGATTCGATCTGACCGAAGACGGTCCAGGCATTCGACGCGAGGTCGTCGGTGAGTGACTCGACGAACCAGGAGCCGCCGGCCGGATCGAGCACGCGGCCGATGTTGGATTCCTCGAGCAGCAGCAGCTGCGTGTTGCGCGCGATGCGACGGGAGAACGACGCACTCGAGGTGCGGTTGTCGAGTGGGATCGCGGCGTCGAATCCGAGGGCCGTGACCTGGTCGGCACCACCGACGCCCGCCCCGAACGAGGCGATCGTGGTGCGCAGCATGTTGACCCAGGGGTCACGCTGACTCTGCATCGCCAGATCGGTGACGCCGTGGGTGATCGCGGCCCCGGCCTCCGGCGCGCCGACCACCTCGGCCACCCGGGCCCAGACCTTGCGCAGCGCACGGAACTTGGCGATGGTCGCGAACTGATCGTCTCCGGCGGACACCGCAAAGGTGATCTGGCGCAGCGCATCCGCCGACGACAGACCGGCCTGGGTGAGGTCACGCAGGTGTGTGACGGCGGCCGCGATCTGCAGCGCGAGCTCAAGTCCGTTGTCGGCCCCGGCGGTGGCGAAATCAGTGCCGTCGACGCGGAATGTCCGAACACCGGCGGGCACATCAGCGGCCAGCGAGGTCGCCTCCGCGGCATCCACTGTCGCGCGACCCGAGAAGGCCGCGGTCAACGGGGACAGACCGAGGGAGGTGATGGTCGAGGCCGTCGGCGCGATGGACTCGGGTGCCGCTGCGGCTGTCGCACAGACCGTCAGGAGTGCGCGCGCGGCGGCGATGCCCTCGGCTCCCGCGTCGAGGGTCACCGGGATCAGATCGAGATAGATGCCGTCGAGGACGGCGGTCAGGTCGTCGGCCGAGATGCCGGCGCCGACGTGCAACCACAGGCCGCTCGTGCCCTTGGACAGGGCATCGAGTGCGGACTGATTGACGTCGGCGGCCGGTGTCGAGTCGTCACCGAATCGCTCGGTCACCCGCCAGCCCATGATGACGTCGCGATCGGGATCGGCACCCCGAACATACGGGAATCCGCCGGGCAGGCCGGATTCCGCGTTCTCATCCCTGCGTGTGTACAGCGGACGGATACGGAGTCCGTCGAGAGTGGTGGTGGACAAGAGCTCTTCGGCCGAGGCAGGCAATTCCTCGACAGTGGACCGCCGGGACTTCGCCAAGACGGCGGCAGCGGCTTCCGACCAGGCCCGATAGGCCTCGTCGAGCGATCGGTCGGACCGATCGGATTTCGACGCAGTGGTCTGCGGCATGGGGCGTGACACCTCCGTGTTGCTCGGGTCGAGCGCGTACCCGACTTTAGCCGAACGCTCGCTCGGCTCTCACATCGAGGGCCGATCGTGACACATCGCACGGGTCGCGCCCGCGTAGTATTGCGCGGTGCCCACCGAGTCCTCGACGGTCCCCGACGAAACGTCGGGATCCCGGATCACCGAACCCGGGGCGACGAGCACGTTCCGTCCCGTTCGGCGCGGTGTCGATGCCCGTGTGATCCGCCGGGCGCTGCTGTTGACCACGGTCGTCGCCGTAGTCCTGATGGGCTCCTATCTGATCCCGATGCCATCGGTGGCGAGCGTGCGGACCTGGGGTGAGAATCTGGGTCCGGCGTTCGCCTGGGCCTTCTTCGCCGCGTACGCAGTGGTGACGCTCGCACCGTTCCCACGGTCGACATTCACCGTGATGTCCGGGATCTTCTTCGGTCCGGTCGTCGGGTTCACGGGGGCGATGATCGCTTCGACGGTGGCCGCGATCGTCGCCTTCTGGTTCGTACGCACGATCGGACGCGAACGTGTGCGGCCGTACCTGAAGAAGCCGGTGGTCCGCGCCGTGGAGTACCGGCTGAGCCGGCGGGGCTGGCTCGCGGTCGGCTCGCTGCGTCTCATCGCGGCCTGTCCGTTCTCGGTGGCGAACTACTGCTCGGCGCTCTCCTCGGTACGGTTCGCCCCGTACCTCGTGGCTACCGTGATCGGCATGGCGCCCGGGACTGCGGCGGTGGTCTTTCTCGGCGACGCCATGACCGGGCAGCGCGATCCACTCCTGCTACTGCTCAGCGCATGCTTTTTCGCCGTCGGCATCATCGGCCTCGTCCTCGACGCCCGTCTGCCGGTCAGCAGCTCCCGAGAAATGATCGAGACAAGCAAGTACCCTTGATCTCACCCGATCAAGGGTTCAGCCCTGACATCTTTCGTAAAGCCAGAGGACTTGATCTCTACCTATCAAGCAATTAGACTTGATGGTCGGAGGTGTTTCGATGTTTGTACTCACAGTCGATCAACGAGACAGTCGACGCGACATCGATCGAGTGGACGGCCTCCTCGACGTCATGTCGGACGCGGATCTCATCCGACCCTTCGAGCGGACCGCCGGGGACGAGGTGCAGGCCGTCGCCGACGACGCCGCGGTCGTCGCGCGGCTCGCGGTGGTCTTGGCCGCCGATGGTCACTGGAGCGTCGGGATCGGGGTGGGACCGGTGGCACTGCCACTCCCCTCCTCCACACGTGCAGGTCGAGGGCCCGCGTTCGAATATGCGCGGGAAGCCGTGGACTCCGCCAAGGCCCAGCGGATCCCCCTCTCCATCCGGGGTACGGATGACACCTGGACCCGTCATGCCCAGACTGCCGGGCGCCTGCTGGCCGACGTCGTCTCCGCACGCAGCAAAGCCGGCGCCGAAGCCGTCCAGGTGATGCACACCGGCGTGACCCAGGCCGACGGGGCGGCCCGCCTCGGCATCACGCCGCAAGCAATGTCCCAGCGTCTGCGAAGTGCCCGCTGGGACATCGAAGAGGACGCCCATCTCTTACTGACCGAACTCCTCAGGAGGGCAGACATGACCGACAGCTCGGGCGGGACCGCGTGACCGCCGCCGCCATCGCCGTGTTCGTCGCGGCCGCGCTGATCCCGATCCTCCCCGCAGTTCTCCGGAGCCGAGACATCGGCGGCGTCACCAGTCGGCCTCGAGCGGCGATGCTGCTCGACGGCGTCACCGCCGGCACGATGATCGCGCTCGCGGGAACCACCGCGATCATCGCGACGACGACCGGCCCGGCGCGGGGGGCGGGACTGGTGATCGCCACCTGCGCCGCGATGGCCGTCGCGGTCGGCGGCGGTGGCTTCATGGTGCGCATCGTCCTGTGGACCGGTGGGGTGAGCCCACATCGCAAGTCCGGTGAGAACACCGACTCCCCACCCGACGGCGCGCCCGAGTCCGGACCGCTGCGAGGCGGCCGGGTCATCGGCTACCTGGAACGAGCAACCGTCGCCGCCACACTCCTCGCCGGATGGCCCGAAGGACTCGCCGTGATCCTCGCCGTCAAGAGCCTTGCCCGCTTTCCCGAACTCCGCGCCCCGCACGCCAGCGAGCAGTTCATCATGGGAACGTTCGCCTCGGTCCTGTGGGCGGCGTCGATGTCCGGGGTCTGCTACCTCGTCGTCCACTGACACGTCCGCCGCACATCGGATCGGGCTCTCTACTACGCCGGACCCTCTACTACTCAGAAGGACCTGGCCGCGTCTCCTCCGCGGCGTCTCCCCCCGGCGCATCCGTCGGCACCTCATACGACAGTTCGCGGGCGACCCGCGACGTCACCTCCGGGGAGACCGGTTTCCGGGCGACCGCCTCGGCCTCGGCGACCGCCTGTGCCACCTTGGGATCCGAGGCCAGCGAGAACCAATCCTCGGTCTCGGACTCGTCGACGGCGCTCGGCTCGTCGTCGCTCGGCGGTTCGTAACGGAACACCCCGTCGTCGCCCTGCACGCCGAAGGACTTCGCGAAACCCTGGAGTGCCGAACCGAAATCGGACGGGATGACCCACACCTTGCTCCCCTCGCCCTTGGCCATCTCCGGGAGCTGTTGGAGATACTGATAAGCCAGCAGTTCCGGGGTCGGTTTACTCGCCTTGATCGCCGCGAATGTCTTCTCGATCGCCTTGGCCTCACCCTGGGCGTTCAGGTATGCCGCGGCGCGGTCACCTTGGGCCCGCATTATCCGTGACTGCCGCTCGCCCTCGGCCCCCAGGATCGCGGCTTGCTTGGCACCCTCGGCCGCCAGGATCTGACTCTGCTTGTTGCCCTCCGCGGTCTTGATCGACGACTCGCGTTGGCCTTCCGCGGCGAGGATGGTCGCCCGCTTCTCGCGGTCGGCCTTCATCTGCTTCTCCATCGATTCCTGGATCGATGGCGGCGGCATGATGCTCTTCAGCTCGACCCGCGCAACCCGCAGGCCCCAGCGTCCGGTGGCCTCGTCGAGAACTCCGCGCAGCTGACCGTTGATGGAATCTCGCGACGTCAACGTCTCCTCGAGAGTCATCCCACCGACGACGTTCCGCAGAGTCGTGATGGTCAGCTGTTCGACGCCGACGATGTAGTCGTTGATCTCATAGACCGCCGACCGCGGATTGGTCACCTGAAAGTAGACGACGGTGTCGATGGACAACGTGAGATTGTCCTTGGTGATCACCGGTTGCGGTGGGAACGACACCACCCGCTCGCGGATGTCGACGCGGGCACGGATCCGGTCGACGAACGGCAGCAACAGGGTCAGCTGGCCAGACACCGTGCGGGTGTAGCGGCCGAGCCTCTCGATGACGGCGGCCTCCGCCTGCGGGATGATGGCCACGGATTTCACCAGCACCACCACGACCAGCAGGACCACCAGGACCAGCACGATCAATCCGGCATACTCCATGATTACGTCATCCCTTCCACACGACCGCGGTGGCACCATCGATCTGCACCACGGTCACCTCGATGCCCGGTTCGATCACCTCGCCCGGATTGAGTGAACGCGCAGACCACACGTCCCCGCCGATCTTTACGCGGCCGTCGTGCTCGTCCACGCGCGCGGTGACCAGCGCGTGTCGGCCTTCGAGAGCCTCCGTGTTGGTCAGGACCGGCGGCCGACTGAGCATGTGTCGGCGCGCGACCGGTCGAGCAACTGCCAGCAAGAGCACGGACACCACCGAGAACGTGACCGCATCGACCCACAGCGGGGGATCGAACACGAGGTCCACGCCCGCCGCGGCCAGCGCCCCACCTCCGAGCATGAGCAGCACCAGGTCGCCGACGAACATCTCGGCGATCACCAGGAGAATCGCGGCAACCAACCACAGCAGTGCGGTCATGACTCCAGTGTGCCAGAGATCACGAAACGGGCCGTCGACCGAAACGGCAGGGCGCCAAGGTCTCAGGCGTCGTCGGCGGCCGCCGTGACGAAATCGATCAGTTCTTCCACGGACCTGAGGAGATCCACCTCGAGGTCGCGGAAGTCACGTGCCCCGGCCAGGACCCGCCGCCAGCCGTCCTGAGGTGTACCCCAACGCAACTCGCGACATACGCCGGTCTTCCAATCGGTTCCGCGGGGAATCTGCGGCCACGCCTTGATCCCGACCGACGCGGGTTTCACCGCCTCCCACACATCGATGTACGGATGTCCGCAGACCAGGACGTGCTCCCCCACCGATCCGGTCAGTCGCATCTCCTTGGACCCGGCGACCAGGTGGTCGACGAGGACGCCGGCCCGCCGATGCGCAGCGGGCCCGAACGCGTCGAGCGTCGCGGCCAGGTTGTCCAGCCCGTCGAGACTCTCCACCACCACGCCCTCGGCCCGCAGGTCGGCGCCCCAGACACGTTCGACGAGGGTCGCGTCGTGCACCCCCTCGACGAAGATCCGGCTCGCCCGCGCGGTCCGGGCACGCGCCGCGGGTACGACACGGGATCCGGACGCGGTAGTGGTGCGGGCCTGGGGGCCGCGGGTCCGCGGTCGAACCAGGGTCACCGGTTTCCCGTCGATCAGGAACGCCGCCGGGTGCATGAGGAAAACGCGAGTCGCACCGCGCCGGTCCTCCAGCCGGACCAGGTCGCCCGAGTAACTCTTCTCCAACCCGACGACCGCGCCACAGAAACCGGTGGCCGCATCCTCGACGACGAGGTCCCGCTCGGCGGCCACCTCGGGAGCACGCGGTGTGGTTTTCCGCGGACTCGCCAACACATCACGTCCATAACGGTCATCGGTCACGGAGAGCCACCGTAGGACGTCGACCGCGCCAACCATGCGAGCCACGCCGGGTTTCCCGGTATCCGGCCACTCGCCTATCGTGGAAAACCTATGACCAGCATCGACCTCTACGTCTCCGGCCCACCCGCGTGGCCGGGCTGTGCGCTGGGCGCATGGGCCGCAGCCTGGCTCGGCGGCCGTTGTGCCCCGGATGATGTGATCGACACCATGTCCGAGTTCGCCGGCCGACACCTCGTCGTCGACCCCGATGCGATCGTGGACGTCGCAGGCGACCGGGACGCACGCCTGGGCCTGCTGACAGTCCTCCGCCGGGCCCGGCAGATCGAGGTCCGGCTACCGACATCAGGTGCCCCGCAGGGTCTTCCACCGGACCCCGCCACCACCGCGGCTCTCGAGGCGGGCGAGATCCTGCTGATCCACGGCGATGTCGCGCCGTCATCGACCATCGGGCTGATCCCCACGCTTGACGGGGACACCTGTCGCTGGACGGTCCATCGCTTTGGCGGTGAGGTGGCAATCTCCCCGCCCGAGTCGCTCGGGCAGGTCGAATATGATATGCGCGAGGCGATCCGGGAGACAGCGACGATCATCGGCGGTCTCGGGAGCGGGGGTTCCCGGTCCGGCGGTTCCGAGTTGCGGACCACACTGGCCGCCCTCACCGGCCGACATCAGGTGATCCTGCCACCGCATGACGACATCCGGGCCACGCGTGTGATCGACTCCGCCGCCCAGGTCGAGGCGATCATCACCTTGGCGGGCGCGCACGCCCCCACATTCGGCGTGACCGCGCGCCACGTCGAGACCGGGGACGCCCGCCTCCGACGCCTGGCGGGCCTCACGCGAGCGGCCCGGGCGGCGGCCGTCAACCGGGTCATCGTCGAGCACCTGCCGGCCGATCGCTGACGCCGCAACCCTACGCACAGATCCCGGTCTTCCCCGTGAGCTCGGCCACCGTCGGCGCCCGCCGGAAGTACCTGCCGGACGCACCCGACACAGCAGCGGAATCTGCGCCACCGCCACTGTGGCACCGCACTGTGGCAGCGATCAGTCGGAAACCGGACGCGGACGGGCGACCGGGACGCAGCAGTCCGGACGGCAGATCCGTCCGTTGTCGCCGCAGCCCATCGCGGTCGGATCGCCGTGGCCGTCGACATACCGCTCGACGAGATCGGCGATCATCTCGACGAACCGACGATCGGTTCCGACAGTGTCGGCCCGGACGTAGTCGAGGCCGAGTCGCCCGGCCACCTCGGCGGCCTCATTGTCGAGGTCCCAGATCACCTCGAGATGATCGGAGATGAACCCGACCGGGACCACGACCACCTGCCGAACACCCTGTTCGGCAATGGTTTCCAGGTGATCGCAGACGTCGGGTTCGAGCCACGGAACCTGCGGCGGGCCCGATCTCGACTGCCAGACCTGGTCGAAGTCCCGACAACCGACGGCGTCGGCCACCGCCGACGATGCCGCGTACACCTGAGCCGAATACCGGCCACCGCCCTCGGCGGCCGGGCCGGCGGCGCGGTCCGCCGACACCGGGACCGAATGCGCGGTGAACACCAGACGCGGCTCCACGTCGCCGGGTGGCAACTGTGCCCGTGCCCGGCGGACCGCGTCGGCACCCGCGGCGACCACCGCCGGTTCGTCCCAGTACTGCGGCAGTTTCCGCAACACGACCGGATCCTGTGCACTGGCCGGCTCCGACGCGGCCAGCGCGTCGATGGCCCGGGCGATGTCCTCGTGATACTGACGACAGCCCGAATAGCCGGCCCAGGCCGAGGTCGGGAACACGAGTATCCGCCGGTGCCCCTCGCGGTACATCCGCGCGAGGGTGTCCTCGACCAGCGGATGCCAGTTGCGATTGCCGAAGTAGACCGGCAGTTCGACACCGCGGCCGGTGAGCGCAGACCGCAGCGCACCGATCATCTCGGTGTTCAGCCGATTGATCGGTGAGACGCCGCCGAAGTGGAGATAATGTTCCGCCACCACCTCGAGGCGCTCACGAGGAATGCCCCGGCCACGAGTGACGTTCTCCAGGAACGGGATCACGTCGTCGGGCCCGTCCGGTCCACCGAAGCTCAGGAACAGGACCGCGTCGAAGCGCGTCGGGGCGAGCGCACCGGTGGGCGATGATTGCGCGGACGCGTCCACTAGCCGGCGAAGTTCTCCGGGAACCAGGTGTTGTGGCTCGCACCCCCGTCGACATACACGATCGAACCGGTGGTGCCGGGCAACCAGTCGGAGAGCAAGGCGCACACCGACTTCGCGACCACGGTCGGGTCGTCGACATCCCATCCGATCGGTGAGGCGCCGTCCCAGTAGGTGTTGAGCATGGTCAGTTGCTTGGCGTCATCGGTGGCGGTGCCGGCGATCGCCTTGGCGGCGAGTGTCTTGATCGGGCCCGCCGCGACGAGATTCGACCGAATCCTCTTGGCGGTGCCGACCTCGCGGGCCACGTAGCGGTTGACCGATTCGAGCGCGGCCTTGGCGACGCCCATCCAGTTGTAGTACGGCAACGCGGTGCGCGGATCGAAGTCCATGCCCACGATCGAACCGCCCTCGTTCATGGCGGGCAGCACGGCACGGGCCAGCGAGGCGTAGCTCCACGCGGAGATCTCGAAGGCCTTGGCCGCGTCGGGGCCCGGACCTTCGAGGAACGGCACGGCCTCCGGACCCATCAGGGTGCGGGGGGCGAAAGCGATCGAATGCATCACGCCGTCGATGCCTTCGGGCGCCAGTTCTCTGACCTTGTCCGCCAAGGCATTCAGGTCGTCCTCGCTGGTGATGTCGAGCCCGATCGCCGGTGGCACCTCCTGTGGGAGACGCTTGGCGATCCGGTCGATCAGCCTCAGCCGCTCCGGGATACCGGTGATGATCACCTTGGCGCCCTGCTCCTGTGCCATCGCCGCCGCGTGAAATGCGATCGAGGCATCGGTGATGATGCCGGTGATGAGGATGGTCTTGCCGTCGAGAATTCCTGTCACGGTTTGCTCCTGAGGTGTCTGGTGATCCGAGGTGAGAAGGTCAGTTGCCCATGCCCATGCCGCCGTCGACCGGGATCACCGCTCCGGTGATGTAGTTGCCCTGGTCGGAGGCGAGGAAGCTGATGGCGGCGGCGACGTCCTCCGGCTGTCCGACCCGGCCGAGCGGGATCGCCTGCTTGGCCATGTCCACGTAGCGATCCTCCATCGCAGCGGTCATGTCGGTATCGATGAAACCCGGCGCCACGACATTGGCGGTGATGTTGCGCGAGCCGACCTCGCGGGCGATCGACCGTGCCATACCGATCAGGCCCGCCTTGGACGCCGCGTAATTGACCTGGCCGGGAATGCCCGACATCGCGACGACCGAGCCGAGAAAAATCATGCGTCCCCACTTGGCGCGCTGCATCCCCTTGGTGGCCCGCTTCGCGCAGCGGAAGGCGCCGGTGAGGTTCGCGTCGATGACCTTCTCGAAGGATTCCTCACTCAGTCGCATCAGCAGCATGTTCTCGGTGATACCGGCGTTGGCCACCAGCACCTCGACCGGGCCCTGGTGCTCGGCGACTTCGTCGAACGCGCGCTCCACCGATTCGTTGTCCGTGACGTCGCACTGCACGCCGAACAGACCGTCGGGTGCACCCGAACCGCGGTGGGTCACCGCCACCTTGTGGCCGTCTGCCGCCAGGCGGCGGGCGACCGCAAGACCGATCCCGCGGTTTCCGCCGGTCACCAGGACCGATCGGGAGGCCTGCTGAGCTTCGTTGCTGTCTGCCATGGTGGCCAACCTATCCGTTCGTCACTGTTCTCATGTCACTGCGGTCGCTGTCAGGGCAGTCGCCGGTTGATGGCCAGCGCCGCAAATGCCGAGAGCAACGCCAACAACGTACCGGCGATCAGCCACGGACGAGAATTGTCGCCCCGGCGTTTCTCGTAGCCGATCTGCTGTTGGAGGGTCTCGTACACCTTGTTGAGCTCATCCAAACTCGACGCCGTGAAGAACTGCCCGCCACTGAGATTGGCGATCTTACGCAACGACTCGTCGTCGACCGGCACCGGCACCTGGTCGCCCTCGAGGTCGACGGTTCCGCTCATCGTGCCGAAGGAGATGCTCGACACCGGGATCTGCTCCTCCTTGGCCTTGCGGGCCGCCGTGAACGCGCCGCGCGGATCGTCCGGGTCGTCGGGCACCGTCTCCTTGCCGTCGGACAGCAGCACGACCCTGGCCGGAGGCGCCGCCTCATCCCCGCCGAGCACCGCGTTGAGGGTCTTGATCTGCTGGATGGCCGCGAAGATCCCCTCGCCGGTAGCGGTCTTGTCGTCGAGTCGGAGCTTGTCGACGGCTTCCTTGGTCGCATTATGGTCGGGCGTCGGTGACACCAGGGTCGACGCGGTGCCCGCGTAGGAGATCAGGCCCAGGTTGATTCCGTCGGTCAGCTCGTCCGCGAACTTCCGCGCCGCGTCCTGGGCGGCCTTGATACGCGACGGCGAGACATCGGTCGCATTCATGGATCGGGACACGTCCATCACGAGGATGACCGTGGCCTTGTTGCGTGGCACCCGACGATCCGCCTGGGGGGCGGCGACCCCGACGACCAGCAGGGTCAGCGCCACGAGCAGCAGTGCGATCGGCACGTGCCGCCAGCGGTTGCGCTGTGGGGGCGCAACCCGGTTGAGCAGGTCGAGGTTCGCGAATGTCAGCGCCCGCTTGCGACGCAGCCTCTGCACGTAGACATATGCGACGCCGAGTCCGGCCACGACCAGGAGAAGCAGGAGCCACCATGGGCTCGCCAGGAACGACACGCCGGCGTCACCCGACCCCGGCGGCGAGGCCGCGACGACGCTGGGCGACGAACTTGACGGTGTCGGTGATCCAGTCTCGATCGGTGGACAGACTCAGCACAGGTCCTCCGCAGCTACGGATGGTGCGATGCACCTTCTGCTGGTGGGCGCGCGCCGCGGCCGCGAAATCCCGGCGGACCGCAGGGGTGATCGTGATGTCGCGGATCTCGCCGGATTCGGCATCCGCGAGGGTCACCTCACCGATGTCGGGCAGTTCGAGATCGCGCGGATCGAGCACCTCCACCGCCAGCAACTCGTGGTGCGCGCCGATCGCGCGCAGTGAGCGTTCCCAGTCGATCGGACCGAGGAAATCGCTGATCACCACGGCGAGGCCGCGGCGCCGCTGAGGGCGGCGCAACGCCTCCATCCCGGCGTGCAGGTCACCCCGCACCCCGGTCGACGCACGCGTGGTGGTCGCGATGGCCTTCAGCAGGTTCTGGGCATGCGCCCGACCGCTGCGGGCGGGCACCCGCACGAGCTGATCGCCGGTCACGACGATGGCTCCGTGGCGATTGCCGCCGCCGGAGGTGAGGTGTACGAGGGCGGCCGCGGCCGCCACCGCCAGATCACGTTTCGTGCAGTTGACGGTGCCGAAGTCGAGACTGGCCGACACGTCGACGACGAGCCACGTCTCGAGCTCGCGGTCGGCGATCATCTGCCGGACGTGGGGCTGGGTGGTGCGCGCGGTCACCGACCATTCCATCCGCCGGATGTCATCGCCGGGCTGATACGCCCGGGCCTCTCCCGGTTCGGATCCCGGGCCCGGGATCAGGCCCAGGTGCTCCCCCTGCAGCACGCCGTCGAGCTTGCGGCGCACGGTCAGCTCCAGAGTCCGTAACGCGGCGGTGAGCTGCGGTTCGGACAGGAGACCGGCGCCGAGCGACGGCAGCTCGTTATTGGCCGGCATACCGTGGCGGCGCCTGATTCACCGCAGCACCATTCGTCTGGCCCGGATGCTGTTGCGGTGCTTGTTGATTGGCAGTCTGCTGGCCCGCCCCCGGCGGCGGACCCGAGTATGCGGCTGGTGCCACGGGTTGCGCGCCGACCTGCGGCAGCCCGACCGTCTGCAGCACCCGGGTGATCACCTGGTCGGCGTCCACCTCGTCGGCGAGCGCGTCGTAGCTGAGCACCAGGCGGTGCCGAAGGACATCGGGGATGATCTCTACGACGTCCTGCGGGATCACGTAGTCGCGACCCCGCACCAGAGCGAGAGCCCGCGCGGCGGCGACGATCCCGAGGGTCGCGCGCGGCGATGCACCGTAGGACAGCCAGGCGGCGACGTCGGTCATCCCGAGCTCGCCCGGACGACGGGTGGCATTGATGACCCGCACGACGTAGTCGACGAGTGCATGGTGGACGAAGACGTCGGCGGCGCTCCGCTGCAGGCGGATCATCGTCTCCGGGTCGAGGATCTGTGATGCGGTCGGTGGGACGTTGCCCATCCGATAGACGATCTCGCGCTCTTCTTCGACGGTCGGATAGTCGACGAGCACCTTGAACAGGAAGCGGTCGCGCTGGGCCTCGGGCAGCGGGTAGACGCCCTCGTTCTCGATCGGGTTCTGGGTTGCCATCACCAGGAACGGATCGGGCATCGGGTAGGTGGTGCCGCCGATCGAGACGTGCCGCTCGGCCATCACCTCGAGCAGGGCCGACTGCACCTTGGCGGGAGCACGGTTGATCTCGTCGGCGAGCAGGAAGTTCGCCACCACCGGGCCGAGTTCGGTATCGAACTCCTCGCGGCCCTGACGGTAGATGCGGGTACCGATGAGGTCGGTCGGGACCAGGTCCGGGGTGAACTGAACGCGGGAGAACGAGCCGCCGACGACGTTGGCGAAGGTCTCCACCGCGAGGGTCTTGGCCACACCCGGCACACCCTCGAGCAAGATGTGGCCACGGGCCAGAAGGCCGACCAGGATGCGCTCGACGAGCTCGTCCTGTCCGACGATGACCCGTTTCACCTCGTAGATCGCTCGTTCCAGCAGCTTGACGTCAGCGTCGGAAAGCGAGACCGATCCGTCGCGGCCGGCTCCGCCCGCGGGTTCGGCAGGGGGATGCGAAGAGGTCAACCGGTGCTCCTTGTCCATCTACGTGTTGAGCAGCATTATGGGGCGGCCTGTCGTGTCGCTGCCAGCGTAGTCGCGTTGTCTGAACGGACGCCAAGAAGGGTCGCCGGGAGCGAACACTCAGAGCAGGCGCACGACGTTGGGCATGGCCCCGCTGGTGCGCAGCGGCGACACCTTGACCACGGACCCGGACTCCGGGGCCTCCAACATCTTGTTGTCCCCGAGGTAGAGCGCCACGTGCTGGCTCGCGTTCGGACCGAAGAAGATCATGTCGCCGCGCTTCATCTGCGACAACGGGAACTGCGGGCCGGAGGTGTACTGGTAGCCGGTGTAGTGCGGCAGATCGACCCCGACACCCGCGAAGGCGTAGATCATCAGTCCCGAGCAGTCGAAACCGGTCTTGTTGTAGTCGCCGTAGCTGTCCGCGACGCCACCGTCGCGGATGCCGCGCGTCGGTCCGTTCGCGTCGCCACCGCCCCACGCATACGGCACGTTGAGCTGCGACAGTCCACGATTGACGACGATCTCGACGGCCTGCGGTCCGCGCAGGCCCGGACGGACCATGCCGCCGCCCGACGAACTGCCGAACAAACTGCCGAGGCTGCCGGAGCCCAGCGCCGAACTCAACGAGTCTGCCCCGCTGCCGGTCATGTCGGAACCGCCGACGCCGAGTTCGTCGAGCAACTGCGAATGCGGAACCTGCTGCTTGCCGACCACCCCCGCGAGAACCTTCTGTCCGACGTCGAGGGCGAGTTTCGCCGCGGCCTCGGCCGCGACCGCGAGTGCCTGGTTGTCGCCGCCGCCGGCCGCCGGAGCGCCGGAAGTGCCAGGCGCACTGGGAGTGCTCGGCGAGTCCGGGAAGAGGTTCTGCAGGAGTTCGTCGGCTGACGGTCCCTCGACCTCGCGCTTGGGTGCGACCCCGCGGATCTTGTCCAGGGAAGCCTGCACCTTGTCGCGCTTCTGGATCAGCGTGCCCCGCCGTTGCTGTTCGGAAGCCGCCGCCGACCGCGCCTGCGAGAAGGCGGCCAGGGCGTCGTCCTTGCGCGTCTGGGCGCTCTTGGTGGCAAAGGCCGCCTGCCGCTTGGTGGCCTCCACCGCGGCGACGCGGTTGGCCTGCTGGTTCCGGGCGACCTGAAGGCGTTCGATCGTGTCGCGCTGCTGCTTGCCCAGACGGTCGAGGACGGTCACGCGGTCGAGCACCGACTGCGGGTTGTCCGAGGAGACGTAGTTCGACATCGAGTTCTGCGAGCTGCCCTGTCGGTAGACATCCCGGGCGAAGCGGTCGAAGTCCTTCTGCGCTTGTGCGACTCGACGACCCGCCTGGGTGAGGGAGCGCTTCGACGACGTGGCGGCGACGGTGGCGAGATGCTGGGCGGCAACCGAGTTCTGATAGTCGACGAGCGCGCGGTTGACGTTCTCCTGCCGCACCGCGATCGCGTTGTCGAGGTCGGCGATGTTCTGGTTGGCCTTGGCGATCTGATTGATCAGTGCCGATACACCTGATTTTCCTGATTTGCCGTGTTCGGGGGCCGCCTGCGCCGTTCCGGCTCCGATCCCGCCGAGGACGACGATGACCACGAGCACACAGAGGCGTGCGAGCGGCGACAGACCGCCGATTCGCTGCGCTCCGGGCGCCGGTGGTCCCCCACGCGCCACACCGGTATTCCCTCGCCTCACCAGATCTCCCTTGCCGTTTGCGGCATGCCCCGCCACATCCGCACCGTTGCGACGTCGGTGCCCGTCCGATCCCGACCCTTCCTCGACTGCACCATGCACCACATGTGCTGTTCTGCATCACTTGGACACCACACGTGACAACAGAACCGTACGTCACATCGGACACATCGGAAAACAGGCGTAACGAATTACATTGGCGTGATTACCTGGGAAAATGCCGTGAACTGGCCAAAGACCCGAGCCGTGTCGAGGTATCGAATTCGCAACGAAAAGGCAGCGCGTGCATGCCACGCCGAAAACGGTTCGAAACGCGGTGTAGCAGAGGCCCCGACGGCCCCGCTCCGGGCCGTGAGAGGCCGGGAGGATTCGCGACGCTAGGGCAGGTCGCGGGAGAGATCTGTGGTGCCCGGCCCCGCCACGGATGGCTCGCCGTCCGGATCCGAGTCGGACGGATCCGAGTCCGACGGATCCGAGTCCGACGGATCCGCGACGGCTCCGTCAGCGCGAACCTCGTCAGCGCGGTCCTCGTCAGCGCGAACCTCGTCGGTTCGGGCCTCGTCGGTTCGGGCCTCCTCGGAACGGCCACCACCAGAGGGCGCAGCCGATCCCTCCGCCGCGGCACCACGTGTCCGGCGCGTCCGCAGGCGTGCGATCACCGCGCCGATGATGATGATCACGATGAGGACCAGGCTGATCGCCGTCCAGTTCAGGGACGGACCGTTCATCTGGTCCCACATCTGGCGGGCGGCGACCGGCGGATTGGTCAGGGTGAGGTTGTCGGTCGCCTCTTCCTGCTGCACGCGGCTGAAGTACGGCGAGGAACTGCCGACCGAGTTGGGCCCGAGAACGATCACGGTCCCGCCCACCTCGGATTGCAGTTCGGTCGCGATGTCGCGGTAGTAGGTGAACTTCATCGCGTCCGGCAAGACGACGAAGCTGACGTCGTAGCCCTCGGAGTCCGCGTGCGCGACGACCTCTCGGAGGCCCGCGACCTGATCCGCGGGCGCCGAGACATGGTCGTCCTCGATGTCGGCGAGGATCGCGTTCATGTCGAGGTCGCTGGGGATGATCTGCGGTGCGGTTCCTCCGGCGGCCGGCAGGGCCACCACATTCTCAGTCGTCGCACCCGGACTCATCTGGCCATCCTCACATCCATCCGCACCGGTACCCGGTAACCGTCACGAGCCGTGTCACAGCGTCTGCGACCAGGTTTCGCGAGCATTAAATTCGCACGGACAGTCGCTGCTCGCCAAACCTCCTGCTGCACGGTACGACAGAATGGCAGGGGCCGGATACTCGCGGTCCGGATCCGGCGCCCGTTCGGCGCGCCGGTGGCGCGTCGGCTTGTTAACAGTACGGACGTACTGTTAGGGTTGATGACGTCGTCGCCGCCCCGCAGATCGGCCCCGCAGATCGATCCCGGACACGCGACAGCGATCGCAACGGACACACTTGTTGCACCCCGCATCGACGCAGCCCGTCGGTGCCACGGTCAGAGTCGACGAGCCGGCCACGCTTGCCGACGACCCCCAGCGGTTCGCCCGGTTGGACGAGCGGACCGGAGAAAGCACGCCGGCGCAGCCCGCCGGCACTTGAGGAGAGTGGATTAGACGTGAGTATCGATTCCTTTGGCGCCAAGGGCACCCTCGAGGTGGGCGACAACTCGTATGAGATCTACCGGCTGAGTGCCGTGGAGGGCGCCGAGAAACTTCCCTATGCGCTCAAGGTGCTCGCCGAGAACCTGCTGCGCACCGAGGACGGCGCCAACATCACCAAAGACCACATCGAGGCGATCGCGAACTGGGATCCGAGCGCCGATCCGAGCATCGAGATCCAGTTCACCCCGGCCCGTGTGATCATGCAGGACTTCACCGGCGTGCCGTGCATCGTCGACCTGACCACCATGCGTGATGCGGTGAAGGAGCTCGGCGGCGACCCGGACAAGGTCAATCCCCTCGCTCCCGCGGAGATGGTCATCGACCACTCCGTGATCATCGAGGCCTTCGGCAACGCGCAGGCATTCGAGCGGAACGTCGAGATCGAATACCAGCGCAACGAAGAGCGTTACAAGTTCCTCCGCTGGGGTCAGGGCGCGTTCGACGACTTCCGCGTCGTCCCCCCGGGCACCGGCATCGTCCACCAGGTCAACATCGAGCACCTCGCACGTTCGATCATGGTGCGCGACGGCGCGGCCTACCCCGACACGTGCATCGGCACCGACTCGCACACCACGATGGAGAACGGCCTCGGCGTGCTCGGCTGGGGCGTCGGTGGCATCGAGGCCGAGGCCGCGATGCTCGGTCAGCCCGTCTCGATGCTCATCCCCCGCGTGGTCGGCTTCAAGCTGACCGGCGCCACCAAGCCCGGCGTGACCGCCACCGACGTGGTCCTGACCATCACCGAGATGCTGCGCAAGCACGGTGTCGTCGGCAAGTTCGTCGAGTTCTACGGCAAGGGTGTCGCCGAGGTCCCGCTGGCCAACCGCGCCACCATCGGCAACATGAGCCCCGAGTTCGGCTCGACCTGCGCGATGTTCCCGATCGACGAGGAAACCGTCAAATACCTGAAGCTGACCGGCCGCAGCGAGGAGACCCTCGCCCTGGTCGAGGCCTATGCCAAGGAACAGGGCATGTGGCACGACGGCGACAAGGAACCCGTCTACTCGGAGTACCTCGAGCTCGATCTCGCCGACGTGGTGCCGTCGATCGCCGGCCCCAAGCGCCCACAGGACCGGATCGAGCTGTGGGACGCGAAGAACGCCTTCCGCAAGGACATCCACAACTACGTCGAGGAGGGCAACAGCCCGGCCCACAACGGTGTCGACGAGGCGAACGAGGAGAGCTTTCCGGCCTCCGACGCACCGTCCGTCAGCCCCGGCGCCGCCACCCTGTCCTTCGCCGACGACGAACCGGCCCACAATGCGGCAAAGGGCGCCGAGGGCCGTCCGTCCAAGCCGATCAAGGTCGAGTCGGCCGAGCGCGGCACGATGATCCTCGACCACGGCATCGTGACCATCGCGTCGATCACCAGCTGCACCAACACGTCGAATCCGTCGGTGATGCTCGGCGCAGGCCTGCTGGCCAAGAAGGCCGTCGAGAAGGGCCTGACCGCCAAGCCGTGGGTGAAGACCTCGATGGCCCCGGGCTCGCAGGTCGTCACCGGCTACTACGAGAAGGCCGGCCTGTGGCCCTATCTCGAGAAGCTCGGCTTCTTCCTCGTCGGCTACGGGTGCACCACCTGCATCGGCAACTCGGGTCCGCTGCCCGAGGAGATCAGCAAGGCGATAAACGACCACGATCTGACCGCCACCGCGGTGTTGTCGGGTAACCGCAACTTCGAGGGTCGGATCAACCCCGACGTGAAGATGAACTACCTCGCGTCGCCGCCGCTCGTGATCGCCTACGCCCTCGCCGGAACGATGGACTTCGACTTCGAGGCCGATCCGCTCGGTCAGGACACCGACGGCAACGACGTGTTCCTCAAGGACATCTGGCCGTCGGGCGAGGAGATCGCGACGACGATCGATGAGTCGATCTCGTCCGAGCAGTACGCCTCCGACTACGCCGACGTCTTCAAGGGCGACGAGCGTTGGCGGGGTCTGCCCACTCCCGCGGGCAAGACCTTCGAGTGGGACGACAAGTCGACCTATGTCCGCAAGCCTCCGTACTTCGATGGCATGCAGCTCGAGCCGTCACCGGTCTCCGACATCAAGGGCGCACGGGTCCTCGCAAAGCTCGGCGACTCGGTCACGACCGACCACATCTCACCGGCCTCGACGATCAAGCCCGGTACGCCGGCGGCGCAGTACCTCGATGCGAATGGCGTTGCGCGCAAGGACTACAACTCGTTGGGCGCCCGTCGTGGCAACCACGAGGTGATGATCCGGTCGACCTTCGGCAACATCCGCCTGCAGAATCAGCTGCTCGACGGCGTGTCCGGCGGATACACCCGCGACTTCACGCAGGACGGTGCCCCGCAGTCGTTCATCTACGACGCCGCGCAGAACTACGCCGCGCAGGACACCCCGCTCGTCGTGCTCGGCGGCAAGGAGTACGGCACCGGGTCGTCGCGCGACTGGGCCGCCAAGGGCACCAGCCTGCTGGGTGTGAAGGCCGTCATCACCGAGAGTTTCGAACGCATCCACCGCTCGAACCTGATCGGCATGGGCGTCATCCCGCTGCAGTTCCCGGATGGCGAGTCACACAAGTCGCTCGGGCTGGACGGCACCGAGACCTTCGACATCGCCGGCATCGAGGAACTCAACTCCGGTGCGACGCCGCAGACCGTGCATGTCACTGCCACCAAGGAGGACGGCTCGGCGATCGAGTTCGACGCCAAGGTGCGGATCGACACGCCCGGCGAGGCCGATTACTACCGCAACGGAGGAATCCTGCAGTTCGTGCTGCGCAACATGATCAAGAGCTGACGGCGTTGATCAGGAATTCAGGGAGCACGAGAAGTGCCCAAGGTCAGTGATGACCGGCTCGCCGCGGGGGGGGGGGGGGGGGGGGGGGGGGGGGGGGGGGCGGGGGGGGGGGGGGGGGGGGGGGGGGGGGGGGGGGGGGGGGGGGGGGGGGGGGGGGGGGGGGGGGGGGGGGGGGG
>NZ_JBNCLX010000006.1:0-343202 GCF_049844895.1 Gordonia sp. DT101
CCCCACCATGCACACCGACCGCACCATCACCTGGCACAACCCCACAACCGGACAGGAAATCGTCACCTACCCGCGATGAACCGGCCCCGGGGCCTCAGGCGAGTTCGATGAGTTCCTGATACTCGTCGGACCAGTGGTCCTCGGTGCCGTCAGGCAGCAGGATCACGCGCTGCGGGTCGAGGGCGGCGGCGGCACCGGGGTCGTGGGTCACGAGGACCACGGCGCCGGTGTAGCTGCGCAGCGCGTCGAGGACCTGCTCCCGCGAGATCGGGTCCAGGTTGTTGGTGGGCTCGTCGAGCAGGAGGACATTGGCCGCGGACGAGACCAGCCCCGCCAGCGTCAGGCGGGTCTTCTCGCCGCCCGACAACGTGCCCGCAGGCTGGTCCAGTTGAGCACCGCTGAACATGAACGCACCCAGCAGACCGCGCAGCTCCTGCTCCCCCGCGTCTGGCGCGGCGTGGCGGATGTTCTCCCACACCGAAGCCATGTCGTCGAGAGTGTCGTGTTCCTGAGCGAAATACCCGATCTTCAGGCCGTAGCCGGGATCGAGCGAACCGCGGTCGGGTGACTCGACACCTGCGAGCAGCTTCAGGAGGGTGGTCTTGCCGGCGCCGTTGAGTCCGAGCACGACGACTCGGCTGCCCTTGTCGATCGCCAGATCGACTCCCGTGAAGATCTCCAGGGACCCGTACATCTTGGTGAGGCCGCTCGCCATCAAGGGAGTCTTGCCGCAGGTCGCCGGCTCCGGGAACCGGATTCGCGCGGTCCGATCGGCCACCCGCTCCTCGTCGAGAGCGTCGATCATCCGGTCCGCCCGCTTCAGCATGTTCTGTGCGGCTGTGGCCTTGGTCGCCTTGGCGCCCAGTTTGGCGGCCTGCGCCCGGAGTGCACCCGCCTTCTTCTCGGCGTTTGCGCGTTCGCGCTTGCGCCGCTGCTCGTCGGTCGCGCGGGCATCGAGGTAACGCTGCCAGCCCATGTTGTAGATGTCGGCCTCGCCGCGGACGGCATCGAGGAACCACACCCGATTCACCACGTCGGCCAGCAGTTCCACGTCGTGGCTGATCACCACGAGACCGCCCTCATGGTTCTGCAGGAATCCGCGCAGCCAGGTGATGGAGTCGGCGTCGAGGTGGTTCGTGGGCTCATCGAGGAGAAGCGTTGTGTCGGACTTGCCGGCACCGTCGGAGGCCGCAAAGAGGATGCGCGCCAGCTCGATTCGACGCCGCTGCCCTCCGGACAACGTCCGCAGCGCCTGGCCGAGAACCCGATCCGGCAAACCGAGGCTGTGACATATGCGAGCGGCTTCCGATTCGGCCACGTAGCCGCCGAGTGCGGAGAACCGCTCCTCGAGTTGCCCGTACTTGGCCACTGCCCGGTCACGGACCCTATCGTCGGCCGCCTCGGCCATCACGGCCTGCTGCTTCTCCATCTGATGCATGATCGCGTCGAGGCCGCGGGCGGACAGCACCCGATCCTTGGCGAGGACGTCGAGATCGCCTTCTTTGGGGTCCTGCGGAAGATAACCGAGTTCGCCGCTGCGTACTACCGTCCCGGCATATGGTTCCGTCTCGCCGGAGAGGATTCGCAGGGTCGTCGTCTTGCCCGCGCCGTTCCGGCCGACGAGGCCGATCCGGTCGCCGGGCTGAATACGCAGTGCAGGCCCGGGCGCCGACAACAACGTCCGAGCGCCCGCTCGGACTTCGAGGTCGGTTGCGGTGATCACGGCGGTCCAGTCTACCTGCGCGGGGCCATCTCTTTTTCCGCCCGACCGCTCCACCGTCCCCCGAGGCGACCATTACCGTGAGGACCGTGAGCGAAACCACACCGACACACATGTCCTCAGACCTGACCGGCAAGTCCGCACTGGTGACCGGCGCGAGCCGCGGAATCGGCCTCGCCATCGCCACCGAACTGGCGCGACGCGGCGCAGCGGTGGTCATCACGGGCCGCAAGCCCGAGCCGCTGGAGGAGGCGGCCGAGCAGATCCGCACCGCGGTGGCCGGCGCAAAAGTCATCGCCACACCCGGCAACACCGGTGACGAAACTCACCGCACCGAAGCGGTGGCCGCGGCGGTCGCACAGGGCGGGATCGACATCCTGGTCAACAATACCGGGATCAATCCGATCTTCGGTCCCCTGATGGACGCCGACCTGGCGGCGTTCCGCAAGATCTTCGACACCAACGTGGTTGCTGCCCTCGGCTTCATCCAGGAGGCATTTCGGGCCGGGATGCGCGACAACGGCGGCGCGGTGGTGAACATCTCGTCGGTCGCAGGTATCCGCTCGACCGGTGTGATCGCCGCGTACGGGGCATCCAAGGCCGCATTGATCCGGCTGACCTCGGAACTCGCCTGGGAACTCGGATCAAACAACATCCGGGTCAACGCGATCGCCCCCGCAATCGTGAAGACCCGGTTCGCGACCGATCTGATCGCGGGCGACAACGAGGCCCGCGCGGTCAAGGGCTACCCCCTCGGCCGTCTCGGCGAGCCGGAGGACATTGCCCGCGCGGCCGCCTTCCTGGCCTCCGATGAGGCGGCGTGGATCACCGGGGAAACGCTCAACGTGGACGGTGGCATGCTGTCCACGGGATCGATGTGACCGGGCAGCGATGACCCGCCGGCGTGACCCGCACGCTGTGACAGAAACGCACTCGTGACAGAGACGAGCTTGTGACAGATGCGATGACCGACGTCGTGGTGGTCGGCGCGGGACCGGCAGGTCGCGCGCTGACCCACCGTCTGCTGCGACGCGGCGTCGAGGTCACGCTCGTCGATCCGCATCCGTCCCGGCCGTGGCGGCCGACCTATGCATGCTGGGCCGACGAGATTCCCGCCTGGATCCCCGTCGATGCCCTGTCCGCACAGACTGATTCGGTGGAGGTCCGGGCCCCTGACGCCGTACGCATCGAGCGTGGTTACGCCATCTTCGACAACCCAGGCCTGCGCCGGACCCTCGACGTCGACGGCGCGCGGATTGTCGCCGGGACAGCACAAGTGGTGGCGGATGATCAGGTGATCACCGAGTCGGGACCAATCCGAACCGCACGGGTCGTCGACGCCCGCGGCACGACCGGCCGCGGACCGCGCCAGACGGCCTGGGGCGTGGTGGTGCCACGCGAGCGGGCACGACCGATCCTGCGGGACGCCGATGCCGTCCTGATGGACTGGACCCCTGTCACACCGGACGACGCACTCGGTATCGCATCGTTTCTCTATGCCGTGCCGCTCGACGACAAGCGATTCCTACTGGAGGAAACGTGTCTCGCGGGAGACCCACCGCTGTCGATGGGACAACTGCGCTCCCGACTCGAGCGGCGATTGGGCGCTGCGGCCGTGGCGTCGGCAACGCAAACGGAATCGGTGTCCTTCGCCCTGAGTGGACCACGGACGCCATGGCGAAGCCGATCACTGCAGTTCGGCGCCCGGGGCGGCCTACTGCACCCGGCCACGGGCTACAGCATCGGTGCCTCGCTGAGAACCGCCGACGTTGTCGCGGATGCGGTGGCCACCGGTGAGGATCCACGGTCGGCCCTCTGGCCGATTCCGGCCCGCGCGGTGTATCGGCTCAGATCCGCAGGCCTGCGCGCTGTGCTGGCTCTCGATGCCGAGCAGACACGTCGCTTCTTCGCGACATTCGCACGTCTGCCGGTCGAGCGACAGCGTGCCTACCTGACGGGTCGGGAGGACCTGACCGGAACGCTGTCGGCGATGGCGACGATGTTCGCGCACACCGACCAGACGACACGACGTTCGCTCGTCCGCGCGGTGACGGGTCGCGCGCCCGTCAGCGACGCTGCTCGCGGGTGACGGGCGCGAACGCGTCGGCCTCATCCTCGACGGTGTCGCGGCTGGTGACCGGATACACGTCGGAATCGTCCTCTGCTCCATCGCGTTCGACGTCGATGGACTGTTCGATCAGGTCGGCGTCGTCGGCAGACGGGATCGCATCATTGACGGTCATCGCGCACCTCTTTCGAAACTCGCGTAGGTCCGTACGTCATCCAGCCTAACAACGTCTCCGGGTCTGTCGAACTGCCTCACACCCGGCCTATCCGGCCCCATCTACCTGGCCCGCAGATCTCGCCACTGACGGACGAGGTCGTCGACGACGACAGTGTGGGCCGTGATCAGCGTGGGAAGGCCGGCACGCGATCCCAGGTGGGCTTCGCGTACCCGACGGTTGAAGTCGGTGAGGATCTCGCGCACCGCGCTCTCGTCGGCGATGCTGCGCAGCGATTCGGGGAAGCCCTGGGCCTCCTTGCGCAGTTGCAACGGCATCGGCAGCAACGCCGACGAATCGAGATTCTCGTCACGGATCTTCCGCTTGACCCACCAATCGGGATCGTCGGCGTCGCTCAGGTCGAGAGGGCTGCCCATGCCGGGGAGGTTGTCGAACTCACCGCGCTCGGTGGCCTCGCGGATCACCCTCTCCACCCGCGACTCGTAACGCGGCGGCTGCCATCGTCGGACGCGCCGGAACCTGCCCTTGGTCGAGGCCCGGTCGTCGTTGGCCTCCGGCATCAGACCGCGCCGCCCGATTTAGACGGTGAAGCCCAGGGCGCGTAGCTGTTCGCGCCCGTCGTCGGTGATCTTGTCCGGTCCCCACGGCGGGATCCAGACCCAGTTGATCTCCATATCGGTGCACAACCCGCTGTTCACCAACGCGGCCCGCGACTGATCCTCGATCACGTCGGTGAGCGGACAGGCTGCCGAGGTGAGGGTCATGTCGATCTTGGCGACCGCCTCCTCGGTGACCTCGATGCCGTAGACGAGACCCAGGTCCACGACGTTGATACCGAGTTCGGGATCGACGACGTCTCGCATCGCCTCCTCGACGTCCTCGAGCTGGGGCAACGACGTCGTCGGGGCCTCCGGTGCTGTGGTTGTTTCGTCACTCATACCGACTCCACTTCTGAAGGTTCATCACTGTCGACTGTCTGGGCCAACGCGTCCTTGAAGGCCATCCATCCAAGCAGAGCACACTTGACGCGGGCCGGGTACTTGCTGACACCGGAGAACGCGACGCCGTCGCCGATGACGTCCTCGTCGCCCTCGTCCGCGCCGCGCGAGGTCATCATCGCGTTGAAGGAGTCCAAGGTGGTGAGGGCCTCGTCGACCGGCTGCCCGACGAGCTGATCGTGGAGCACTGAGGTCGATGCCTGCGAGATCGAACAGCCCTGTCCGTCATAGGAGATGTCCTCGACGGTCGACCCGTCGGCGGAGAGCGCGACCCGCAGCGTGATCTCGTCACCGCACGTCGGGTTCACGTGGTGTACCTCGGCACCGAACGGCTCACGCAGGCCACGGCCATGCGGGTGCTTGTAATGGTCCAGGATCACCTCCTGGTACATCTGTTCCATCCGCATCGCTAGCGGTCCCCCCTCTCGCTCGCCCCGATCACCCCGAAGAAGTTCTGCGCCTTGACGATCGCATCGGCCAACGCGTCGACCTCGGACAGGGTGTTGTACGCGGCGAACGAGGCACGAGCCGTGGCGGCCACCCCGAAGCGCTTGTGCAGGGGCCACGCGCAGTGGTGGCCGACACGGATCGCGACGCCCTCGTCGTCGAGGATCTGACCGAGATCGTGCGCGTGCAGACCGTCGACGAGAAACGAGACGGCGCCGCCCCGCTGCTCGGCAGCGGTCGGGCCGACGATCCGCAGACCGTCGATCGCCGCCAGGCGTTCGAGTGCGTACGCGGTCAGTTGATGCTCATGTGCCGCAACGGTATCCATACCGATCGCGGTCAGATAGTCGACGGCTGCGCCGAGCCCGACGACCTGCGACGTCATCGGCACGCCCGCCTCGAATCGTTGTGGCGACGGCGCATACGTGGACACCTCCATCGACACGGTCTCGATCATCGAACCACCGGTGATGAAGGGCGGCAACGCATCGAGCAGCCCTGCCCGGCCGTAGAGCACACCGACGCCGGACGGCCCGAACATCTTGTGCCCCGAGAACGCGGCGAAGTCGACGCCGAGCGCGGCGAAGTCGACGGCTGTGTGTGGCACCGACTGGCAGGCGTCGAGGACGACGACCGCACCCACCTCGCGGGCCCGGCGGACGATCTCGTCCACATCGGCGACCGCGCCGGTGACGTTGGACTGGTGGGTGAACGAGACGACCTTGACCGTCTCGTCGAGCGTCAGCGAATCGAGGTCGATCCGGCCGTCCTCGGTGACCCCGTACCACTTCAACGTGGCACCGGTCCGACGGCAGAGTTCCTGCCATGGGACCAGATTCGCGTGGTGCTCGAGCTCGGTGATCACCACGGTGTCACCCGGACCGAGGGGACGACCACCCAGCACCTCGGCCGACCGGTCGTCGCCGAGCGTGTAGGTCACGAGGTTGAGCGCCTCGGTCGCGTTCTTGGTGAACACGATCGTCTCGGGCGTCGCACCGACGAAGGCGGCGATGGTCGCCCGCGCGCCCTCGTAGGCGTCGGTCGCCTCCTCGGCGAGCTGGTGAGCCCCCCGGTGCACGGCCGCGTTGTGCGTCGTCAGGAACTCACGCTCGGCGTCGAGCACCTGTACCGGCCGCTGCGACGTCGCACCCGAATCCAGGTAGACCAACGGCTTGTCGTCACGGACCGTGCGCGACAAGATCGGGAAGTCCGCGCGCAGTCGTTCGACATCCAAGGTGGGCGCGACGGTTTCGGGAGAGAGCGTCATGACGGTACCTCCTTCACCGGGTGGGTTCAGCCGGCAGCGGCCGCCGACGTGAAGCGGACGTAACCGTTCTCTTCGAGTTCGTCGGCGAGCTCCGGTCCGGCGGACTCGACGATGCGTCCGTTCACGAACACATGGACGAAGTCCGGCTGGATGTAGCGCAGGATGCGCGTGTAGTGCGTGATCAGCAGGACACCACCGTGCTCATGGTCCTTGTACCGGTTCACACCCTCACTGACGACGCGCAGCGCGTCGACGTCGAGGCCCGAGTCGGTCTCGTCGAGGATGGCGATCCGGGGCTTGAGCAGGCCGAGCTGCAGGATCTCGTGACGCTTCTTCTCACCGCCGGAGAACCCTTCGTTGACGCTGCGCTCTCCGAAGGACGGATCGATCTCCAGCGCCGTCATCGCCTCCTTGGTCTCCTTGACCCAGTGACGCAGCTTGGGCGCTTCGCCGCGCACCGAGGTCGCGGCGGTCCGCAGGAAGTTCGACATCGACACCCCGGGCACCTCGACCGGGTACTGCATGGCGAGGAACAGCCCTGCGCGGGCGCGCTCGTCGACACTCATCTCGAGGACATCCTCGCCGTCGAGGGTGATGGAGCCCTGGGTCACCTGATATTTCGGGTGGCCGGCGATCGCGTACGAGAGGGTGGACTTGCCCGAGCCGTTGGGGCCCATGATGGCGTGCGTCTCACCCGACGACACGGCCAGGTTCACACCCTTCAGGATGTGGATGGGGTCGGCGTCGGTGTCGCTCTGCGCGACGTCGACGTGCAGGTCATGGATTTCCAGTGTGGTCACGGTAGTTGTGTTCCTTGATGCTCGTGGGTGGGGCTGTGCTCGTGAACCGGCTCAGGCGCCGGCGATCTCGAGCTCGTATTCGACGGCGGCCTCTAGCCGTTCACGGATGTCGGGCACGGAGATCTTGGCGATGATCTCGCGGAAGAACCCACGGATCACCAGGCGACGGGCCTGATCCTCGGGGATGCCTCGGGCCTGCAGGTAGAACAGCTGTTCGTCGTCGAATCGACCGGTTGCGCTGGCATGTCCGGCACCGACGATCTCGCCGGTCTCGATCTCCAGGTTGGGCACCGAGTCGGCGCGGGCGTTGTCGGTCAGGACGAGGTTGCGGTTGAGCTCGAACGTGTCGGTCCCCTCGGCTGCCGGACGGATCAGCACGTCGCCGATCCAGACCGTGTGGGCCTCTCGGGTGCGGTCACCGCTGAGGTCGCCTTGCAGGGCACCCTTGTAGACCACGTTCGACCGGCAGTTCGGCTGGCTGTGATCGACCAGCAGACGCTGTTCGAGGTGCTGGCCGGCATCGGCGAAGTAGAGGCCCCACAACTCGACGTCCCCGCCGGGCGCGTCGTAGTGGACGACCGGAGAGAGCCGGACGAGGTTGCCGCCGAGGCTGATCGCGAAGTGCCGCACGACGGCGTCACGTCCGACCCGGACATGGTGCGCTGCCACATGCACCATGTCGTCTGCCCAGTCGTGCACGTTCACCACGGTCAGCGCCGCACTGTCGCCGACCACGAACTCGACGTTCTCGGCGTAGGTGCCGCTGCCCTTCTGGTCGAGGACGACCACGGCGCGGGCGAAGGCCTCGAGGCGTATCTGCAGGTGGCCGAAGGCGACTTCGCCCTCTCCCGGACCGGTCATGTCGACGACGACGGGCTCGGACAATTCGACCTCACGGCCGATGGTCACCACGGTGGCGTCGGTGAACGACGAGAACGCCTGGGCGGACACTCGGTCGAACGGGATGCCACCCTGGCCGAGGCGCTTGTCGTCGCGGCCGACGGTCTCCACGCTCACGCCCTCGTCGGGGCCGGAGATCTCGAACGTCGGATCAGCCGTGCGCTGAGCCGAGCCGTTGTGTAGTCCGCGCAGCCGGCGGAACGGGGTGAACCGCCACACCTCTTCGCGGGGACTGGGCACCTCGAACGCCTCGACATCGAAGGAGGTGAACATCTCCCCCTTGTTGACGGGGGCGGCTTCGCCGCGGTTGACGGGGGCGGCTTCGCCGCGGTTGACGGGGGCGGCTTCGCCGCGGTTGACGGGGGCAGCTTCGCCGCGGTTGACGGGGGCGACCGGCGCGCCCGGGGTCGCCGACACGGGCAATGTGGGATCTGCCATCAGCCGACGGCTCCTTCCATCTGCAGTTCGATGAGGCGGTTGAGTTCGAGCGCGTACTCCATCGGGAGTTCCTTGGCGATCGGCTCGACGAATCCGCGCACCACCATGGCCATCGCCTCGTCTTCGGTCAGACCGCGACTCATGAGATAGAAGAGCTGGTCGTCGCTGACCTTCGACACCGTGGCCTCGTGACCCATGGTCACGTCGTCCTCACGGATGTCGACATACGGATAGGTGTCGCTGCGGGAGATCGTGTCGACGAGCAGGGCATCACATTTCACCGTCGAGCGGCTGCCGTGTGCACCGTTGTTGATCTTGATCAGGCCGCGATACGAGGCGCGGCCGCCGCCGCGGGCAACCGACTTGGACACGATGTTGCTCGACGTGTTGGGCGCCAGGTGCACCATCTTGGAGCCGGTGTCCTGGTGCTGTCCCTCGCCGGCGAACGCGACCGAGAGCACCTCGCCCTTGGCGTGCTCACCGGTCAGCCAGACGGCCGGGTACTTCATCGTGACCTTGGAACCGATGTTGCCGTCGATCCACTCCATGGTGGCGCCGGCCTCGGCCTTGGCACGCTTGGTGACCAGGTTGTAGACGTTGTTCGACCAGTTCTGAATGGTCGTGTACCGGCAGCGGCCGCCCTTCTTGACGATGATCTCGACGACGGCCGAGTGCAGCGAGTCGGTCTTGTAGATCGGCGCGGTGCAACCCTCGACGTAGTGCACGTACGCGCCCTCGTCGACGATGATCAGCGTCCGCTCGAACTGACCCATGTTCTCGGTGTTGATCCGGAAGTAGGCCTGCAGCGGGATGTCGACGTGGACCCCCGGCGGCACGTAGATGAACGATCCTCCCGACCACACCGCGGTGTTGAGAGCGGAGAACTTGTTGTCGCCGGCCGGGATCACCGATCCGAAGTACTCCTGGAAGATCTCCGGGTGCTCCTTGAGCGCGGTGTCGGTGTCGAGGAAGATGACACCCTGCTCCTCGAGGTCTTCACGGATCTGGTGATAGACCACCTCGGACTCGTACTGCGCCGCGACCCCGGAGACCAGACGTTGCTTCTCGGCCTCGGGGATGCCGAGCTTGTCGTAGGTGTTCTTGATGTCCGCAGGCAGATCATCCCAGGTTGCCGCCTGCTTCTCGGTCGACCGCACGAAGTACTTGATGTTGTCGAAGTCGATGCCGTCGAGTTCGGCACCCCAGTGCGGCATCGGCTTGCGATCGAAGATGCGCAAGGCCTTGAGACGCTGCTCGAGCATCCATTCCGGCTCGCTCTTCTTCGCCGAGATGTCGGCGACGATCGCGTCGGACAAACCGCGCTTTGCGCTGGCACCGGCGACGTCGGAATCCGCCCAGCCGTACCCGTAGTTGCCCAGCGACGCGATGGTCTGCTCCTGGGTGAGGGGCGAGGGCTTGACGGGGGTGGCGGTGTCGGTCGCGGTTGGTTCGGTGACTGTCATCGCGAAGCCTTTCGACTCGTCTTCATCGGGTGAGCGGATGCGGGCTGTGCATCGCTCGCTGTCGTCTGGATGGTGGTGCCGGACGGGACCGTGACCCCTTCCGGCGGGGGGTGGAGCGGAACATGGGTGGTACAGGCACAATCGCCGTTCGCGATGGTCGCCAGCCGCTGCACGTGGGTGCCGAGCAGTTCGGTGAACACCGCGGTCTCCGCCTCGCACAGCTCCGGGAACTCGGTGGCCACATGGGCGACCGGACAATGATGCTGGCAGATCTGCATCCCGGTACCGACCTCACGGGTGTTGGCCGCGAAACCCGCACTGGTCAATGCATCGGCGATGTCGTTCACCGTGGTGGCGACCGATCCGGACTCGTCGGCGGGCACCACGGTCGCGACGATCTCCTCGACGCGGTCGCGGGCGAACGCCTCGACCGCGGACTCGCCGCCGACGGTCCGCAGTCTGCGCATCGCCGCGCCCGCGAGGTCGTCGTATGCGTGGCGCAACTTGCCCCGGCCGGTCGCGGTGAGCTGGAACCACTTGGCCGGACGGCCGCGACCACGGCGTCCGAATCCCGAGGATGAGGTCTCCACGTCGCCCACCTCGACGAGTGCGTCGAGGTGCCGTCGGACACCCGCAGCGCTGATACCGAGGCGATCGGCGATCTCACTCGCGGTCAGCGGACCGTCCTCGACCAGCAGGGAGATCACGGCAGCACGTGTCTGCCCGTCGTGATGACCGGCATTCGCGGTGGCCCCATCAGAGGGGCCGCTGGGCGCGCCCTTGGGCAGCGCTGTATCGCTCCTCATGGTTTTCACAACACAAGTGTGTCGTAATTGCTTCCCGCATGCCAGCAAGGCTGCCCTTACCGAACCTGGTCAGTGCCGCACGTGTGGCGAATCCTCGCAGCGCGGACGGGGCACTAGAGTCGGGGCACTAGAGTCGTCGGCGTGCCAGAAACCACAGTGCCGCGGAGTCGGGGCCGCGCGCTGCCGCAATGGGCTCGCTCGCCTCACCAGGCCCTGCGCCGGAGCGTCGACTACCTCGGGCTGAGCCGGAACCGATCCCGTACCGACCCCGCCCACGTCGACGACACCATCGACCGTCGAGGCGATTATGGCAAGACCGTCGCGCGTCTGCACGACGACGAGCGCGAGGTCGGCCCGCTCAACGCGGCCGAGAACCGGCGCCTCCTGCGCATCAAGCTGTTCGGGGCGACCGGAGCGATCCTCCTGCTGATCGGGTCACTGGGTACGGGGCAGGTCCCGGTGCTGCAGAACCCCGTGGCCGGAATGCGCGTGCTGTCCCTCCCGTCGCGGATGTGGAGTACGGCCCTCACGCTCTCGATCGGCGGCACCATCATGCTGGTCGTCGCCTGGTTGCTGATCGGCCGATTTGCCGTCGGACGCTTCAGCGTCGAGGTACGCCGGGGACGCAGCCCGGAACGCCGGATGACGCGTCAGCAGGCCGACCGCACCCTCATGCTCTGGATCGCGCCGATCATCGTCGCGCCACCGCTGCTGTCCAAGGACATCTACTCCTATCTCGCGCAGAGCGCGATCGCGTTCCGCGGGATGGATCCGTATGTGGTCAGTCCGGTCCGCGGACTCGGTGTCGATCACGTGCTGACCCGGTCGGTGCCCAATCTGTGGCGGGACACCCCGGCCCCCTACGGCCCCTTGTTCCTGTGGATCGGCAAGGGCATCACGGCCGTCACCGGCGACAACATCACCGCGGCGATCTTCCTGCATCGCCTGGTGGCACTGTTCGGAATCGCTCTGATCGTGTGGGCGCTGCCGCGGCTGGCCCGGCGCTGCGGGGTGTCATCGGTGGCGGCCCTCTGGCTCGGCGCGATGAACCCGCTGCTGATCCTGCATCTGGTGGGTGGCATCCACAACGAGGCCCTGATGCTCGGCATGATGCTGGTCGGCCTGGAACTGTCCTTCCGCGCGATCTACGGTGCGGATCGACTACGCAGGTCCTCGTCGTGGTGGCCCAGTGCCGCCGGGTGGACGCTGATCGCCGGCGCCGCGGTCATCTCGGCATCGGCGATGGTCAAGGTGACGTCGCTGCTGGCACTCGGATTCGTCGGTATCGCGCTCGCCCAACGATGGGGTGCCATCCTGCCGGCACTTCGCAACGCACCGATCGACCAATGGTGGGAACGATCACGCCGGAGCATCGCGGCACTCGGCTCGTCGGCGGCGTTCTACGCGGCCGTCCTGGCCGTCGTCATGGTCGGGATCTCGGTCGGTACCGGACTCGGCTTCGGATGGACTAGCACCGGGTCCACCGGCGCAGTGGTGCGGTCCTGGATGTCCATGCCGACGTTGTTGTCGGTGACCACGGGCCGTCTCGGGCTCGCACTGGGCCTCGGCGACCAGACCCAGGCGATCCTCGAGGTCGGCCGTCCGCTCGGCGAGCTCGTGGCGGCGGTCTTCATCGTGCGTTGGATGCTCGCCTGCCTCGGCGGCCGATTGCATCCGCTCGGTGCTCTCGGTGTGTCAATGGCCACAGTCGTCGTCTTCTTCCCCTTCGTCCAGGCCTGGTATCTGCTGTGGGCGGTGATCCCGCTCGCGGCCTGGGCGACCCGCCCGTGGTTCCGCCTGACCACCATCGCGGTCTCTGCGATCATCGCGATCGTGGTGATGCCGACGAGCTCCAACACCAGCGGAGTCGTACTGGCCCAAGGGCTCCTGGCGGGCGTGATCATGGTCGCGGTGATGACCGCGCTGTTCTTCGAGGACCTGCCGGTGCACCGATGGTGGCGGGGTCGTCGGGGACGTGAATCGGTCCGTGAGGGCACCGACGCGGACTGAGGACGGACCCGGCGCGGCGAATCCGCGTTTTTGGGACGACGACGCCGAACGAATAGTCTGGCCCATGTGCGCGGCACGACGATCCGACAGCGGTACGACGGTGATGATCGACGACCTGATCATCGACCGGACGATGGCCGCACGGTGAGTACGGGGCGCTCCGGGGCCCCGGCCCTCTGCGCCACGGGCATGGTGAAGCGTTACGGCGACCGTACCGCTGTCGACGGGCTGGACCTCCGGCTCGAAGCCGGCACCATCCTTGCGCTGCTCGGCCCGAACGGCGCGGGCAAGACCACGACCGTCGAGATCTGCGAGGGCTTCCTCGCGCCCGACGCGGGACGAGTCGAGGTTCTCGGACTCGATCCGGTCGCAGACAACGACGCCCTGCGCCGCCGGATCGGCGTGATGTTGCAGGGCGGTGGCGCCTATCCGGGTGCCCGTGCCGAGGAGATGCTCAGGCTCTGCGCGGCCTACAGCGCGGACCCGATCGACCCTGCGTGGTTACTCGAGGCGATGGGGCTGACCGATTGTGCGCGCACGTCGTTCCGGCGACTGTCCGGCGGCCAGCAGCAGCGCCTCTCGCTGGCCTGTGCGATCGTCGGGCGGCCCGATCTGGTGTTCCTCGACGAGCCCACTGCCGGCCTCGACGCACACGCGCGGATCATGGTGTGGGAGTTGATCGATCGACTCCGCGATGACGGCGTGTCGGTACTGCTGACCACCCATCTCATGGACGAGGCCGAAGAACTCGCCGATCAGGTGGTGATCATCGACAACGGGCGCGTCGTCGCGTCCGGCACACCGAAGGACCTCACGCACCGGGGTGCCGAGAACGAGCTCCGGTTCTCCGCTCCCCGTGGGCTGGACATGACGATGCTCGGGCTCGCGCTGCCCGAGGAGTACCGCTGTTCGGAGACCACCCCCGGCGTCTACCTCGTGCGTGGTCCCGTGACCCCACAGATACTCGCCACCGTCACCGCGTGGTGCGCGAAGATCGACGTGCTTGCCACCGACCTTCGGGTCGAGACGCGCAGCCTCTCGGATGTCTTCCTCGACCTCACCGGACGGGCGCTGCGATCATGACCACGACGACCAACCGGTTCGCCGCCGGGACGTTCGCCCCGCGGCCGCGCCCCGCATCGCTGCCCGCGATCCTCACCGCGCAGTCGAGGATGGAGCTGACGTTGTTGCTGCGCAACGGCGAGCAGCTCCTGCTCACCATGTTCATCCCGATCACACTGCTGATCGGGCTGTGCCTTCTCCCGGTCGACACAGGTCTCGGTTCGACGCCGGCGGAACGTGCCGCCACCTTCGTGCCGGCCATCATGACCGTCGCGGTGATGTCCACCGCGTTCACCGGACAGGCCATCGCCCTCGGTTTCGACCGTCGCTACGGCGCACTCAAACGTCTTGGCGCGACACCGATCCCGCGCTGGGGCATCATCGCCGGAAAATCGATCGCGGTGGTGATCGTGGTCGCCTTGCAGGCCCTGATCATCGGTGGCATCGGTGTGGCGTTCGGCTGGCGACCCTCCCCGCTCGGACTGGCGCTGGGCGTGGTGGTCATCGCGGTGGGCACCGCCACCTTCTCTGCACTCGGCCTGCTCCTCGGTGGGACGTTGAAGGCGGAGGTCGTGCTGGCGCTGGCCAACCTGCTGTGGTTCGCGCTGGTCGGCATCGGCAGTCTCGTCGTGATGGGCGACCGGGTGCCGGCCGCTGCGCATTGGATAGCCCGTTGTGTTCCGTCGGGAGCGCTGACCGAGGCGCTCGATCAGGCGACCCACGGCTCGGTGGATTTCTTCGGCATAGGTGTGTTGCTGGCATGGGCGGTCGGTGCCGCCGTGCTCGCGGTGAGGTGGTTCCGGTTCCAATGACAGTTCCCAAGACGTCAGTTCCCGAGACGACCGGGGCGGCGAATCCACCTGTGGTGGAAGCCGATGCGCGGCCTCCGAAGGCCGGCACGGGCCGTTTCGCGCGGCTGCCCGGATTCGGCCGCCCGACCGCCCGCTTCGTCTACTGGTGGGCCGTCGCCCTCCTGGTCGCCAACGTCGGCATCGTCTCCACCGGAGGCGCGGTCCGCCTGACCGGATCCGGGCTCGGATGCCCCACCTGGCCGCGGTGCACCGACGACTCCTTCGTGCCCCATGAGGCACTCGGTGTGCACGGCGTCATCGAGTTCGGCAACCGCATGCTGACCTGGGTCCTCACGATCGTCGCGATCGCGGCGTGGGTGGCGGTGTTGCGCTACGCGCGTTCCGCCCGGCGGGACAAATGGCTGGTCACCCTGCTCGCCCTCGGCATCCCGTTCCAGGGGGTGATCGGCGGGATCACCGTGTTGACCAAGCTCAACCCGTGGGTCGTCTCGCTGCACTTCGTGCTCTCGATGGTCCTGGTGTCCGGCGCGACCGTCCTCGTGTACCGGCTGCGCCCCGATGCTCCGCCGCCCCCGCCGGTCGGTCCCGGAACCCGACTGGGTCGCAGTCTCGCCGTACTGCAGTACCTGGTGACCTGGGCAACCATCTACCTGGGCACCGTCGTCACCGGGTCCGGTCCGCATGCCGGCGACACCGAGGCGCGACGCAACGGGCTCGCCCCCGATCACGCCACCCAGTTGCACGCCGACGCGGTCTTCGTGCTGATCGGGCTCGCCGTCGCGGCCGCGGTCTTCACCCGGGCGCTCAGACTCCCCGAACAGCGGACGGCCTACACGTTCCTCGGTCTGATCGCCGTGCAGGGCATCCTGGGAGTGGTCCAATACAACACCGGGCTGCCGATCGCCCTGGTGATCGCGCACATGACCGTCAGTGCCATGCTGCTGATCGTCGCGACCTGGATGATCCTGCAGTTCGGCACCCGCACGGTGACCGACGAGAACGCCACGACCACGGAGACCACGACCACGGACGTCTAGCGCCGTCCGCCGATCACGTCCAGCGCCGACCACGGAGTCCCGCCACGGGACCGCCTCCCCGAGAGACTGGCCCGTGCGCTCAGAGAATCGCGCGGTTGCGGGCCTTGGGGAAGCGGCTCTGACGGGCCACCCAGCCCGCCATCTTGCGATAGTGCGATGGCGACACGGTGGCCGCCGACGTCAGGTCGCGGTCCCACTCCGCGGTCTCCAGACCGTCGACGGCCTCGACGACGGCCTCCGCGGTCGCGACATCGTCGACGACCCGGTCACCGAGAATCCCGCCCTGCTCCCCCACCAGGGTGATCCGTACGCCGGCCGCACCGATCGGCTGCAGCACCGCCTTGGCGGAACCGCCTTCACGGCCGATGAATCCCTTGATCGAGGCGACCACGCTCTGCGGAGCCTCGACGGGCGTGGTCGTCACGTCGGCGGTGTCGGATTCAGGCTGCTCGCTCATGGTTCCCGAGCATACCGGGGGCCGATCGGCCCGCTCGCTGCGGTAGAACTGAGCCATGCGTGCAATTCAGGTGGTTCGCCATGGTGGCCCGGAGGTTCTCGAGTTCGCCACCGTCGACGACCCGATCCCGGCACCCGACGAGATCCTGGTCCGCACCGCGGCGATCGGGGTCAACTTCATCGACACCTACCTGCGGCGCGGCCTCTACCCGTCGGTACCGCCGTACATCCCGGGTACCGAAGGCGCCGGCGAGGTGGTGTCGGTCGGTTCCGAAGTGGACACCGTCGTCGTCGGACAACGTGTGTGTTGGGTGGATGCTCCTGCGAGCTATGCGGAACTGGTCGCCGTCCGCGCGGTCCGTGCGATCCCGGTGCCCGACCACGTCGCCGACGACGTCGCGGGTTCGGCCATGCTGCGTGGTCTGACCGCCCACTATCTCCTGGACGGCAGCGCACATCCCCGATCGGGTGACGCCGTGCTCATCCATGCCGGTGCGGGTGGTGTCGGACTCATCCTCACACAGCTCGCCAAGCTCCGCGGACTCCGTGTCATCACCACGGTGTCCGATGACGAGAAGGCCGCTCTCTCGACCGCAGCCGGCGCCGATCACGTCCTGCGGTACAGCGACGCCCTCGCGGAGGAGGTGCGCTCACTGACCGACGGGAACGGCGTCCGGGTGGTCTTCGACGGTGTCGGCGCGGACACCTTCGAACAGTCGCTGGCGTCGACTGCGGTGCGCGGCATCGTTGTCCTGTTCGGCGCTGCGTCTGGACCGGTGCCGCCCTTCGACCTCCAGCGTCTGAACGCGGCCGGCTCGTTGTCGGTGACCCGGCCGACACTCGCGCACTTCATCGCCGACGCTGACGAACTGGCCTGGCGGGCGGGCGAGTTCCTGGGCGCGATCGCCGACGGCGACATCGATGTCCGGGTGGGCCAGCACCATCGACTCGCGGATGCCGCCGACGCCCAACGCGCCCTCGGGGCGCGCGCGACGACCGGCACCACGGTCCTCGTTCCCGGCTGAGATCCGACAGCAACCGAATTCTCGCCGAGGGAACCCATCTACCGGTTCTTTCGGCGAGTTTCGTGTTGCTGTCGGCGCGAAACCGGTTGCCGTCGGCGGCTGAGCGAGCGTCAGAAGTAGCTGGTGATGAGCGGCAGATTGACCACAGCATCGATGGCCAGGCCGCAGAACAGGATGGCGAGGTATTCGTTCGACTGCAGGAATACCTTCAGGGGCGTCACCTCGGCACCGGCGCGAGTCTCCCGGTACAGCCGCTGCACGCGGCTGGTGAACCAGGCACCGGCGAGAACGGCGACGCCCGCGTAGATCCAGCTGGTCCCGATGATGAGTACCAGGGACGAGAGCACGGTGGCCCAGGTGTACCAGAGCATCTGGCGGGTCACCCGCTCCTCGGTGGCGATCACCGGCAGCATCGGCACTCCGGCCGCCCGGTAGTCCTCCTTGTAGCGCATCGCCAGCGCCCACGTATGTGGTGGCGTCCAGAAGAAGATCACCAGGAACAGCACGATCGGCTGCCAACTGATACTTCCGGTCACGGCGGCCCAGCCGACGAGGGTCGGCATGCATCCGGCCGCGCCGCCCCACACCACGTTCTGCCACGTGCGGCGCTTCAGGATCAGCGTGTAGACGCCCACATAGAACGCGATCGTCGCGGTCACCAGGAGGGCGCTAAGCAGGTTGGCGGCCCACCAGAGAACCGCGAATGACCCGATCCACAGGACGATGCCGAAGATCAGCGCGCTTCGGGTGGAGACGGCGTGGCGTGCCAGCGGCCTGCGTGCCGTGCGCTTCATCTTCTGATCGATGTCGGCATCGGCGACCATGTTGAGTGTGTTTGCGCTGCCGGCCCCGAGCCAGCCGCCGAGCAGGGTGAACGCGATCAACGCTATGTCGACGTGGCCGCGATCGGCCTGGAGCATCACCGGGATCGTCGCCACCAGCAGCAGCTCGATCACACGCGGTTTGGTCAGTGCGACGTAGGCGAGGACAGCCGCCTTGGTCCGCGAGAGAATCGACCCACCGGAACGCTCCGACGACGCGTCGTGCGCGATGGAGGCCTCCTGGGTACCGCGGGATGCGGCGGACAGATCTCCGCTCACGCGCTCCCCAATCCTCATGGCCTCTCCTCGTCTGCCCCGAGGGTGTTGCTCCACGACCAGGGCTACTACAGAGCATGGTAGACGGTGGTATCGACGATCGAATAATCGAGTCCGTCGCGGCCGGGCGACCTCGACGGGAACCCACAGTCGTGGGTTTCGCGTCACTCGCCGAAGCAAGCGACGGTCCAGCAGATTAGTCTGGACGGGTAGCTGCCGAACTCCCGGGCGGCCCGCACGCACACACCGTGAACTTGTACAACCGAGGACTTGCGACCGTATTCGCACCGACCTGCACAGGAGACAGCACGACCGTGGCGCTCACAGACGACATCCGCGTATTGACCCAGACGGCCCACCCCGACGACTGGACCGAGGTGGACACCCGCGCGGTCGACACCGCCCGAGTGCTGGCCGCCGACGCCGTGCAGAAATGCGGCAGCGGCCATCCGGGCACGGCGATGAGCCTCGCCCCACTCGCCTACACCCTGTTCCAGCGCGTGATGCGCCACGATCCCGCGGACACCGGATGGGTCGGACGCGACCGATTCGTCCTCTCCTGCGGGCACTCCAGCCTCACCCTCTACATCCAGCTCTATCTCGGTGGATTCGGACTCGAACTGTCCGACCTCGAGGCGCTGCGCACCTGGGGCTCTCTGACCCCCGGTCACCCCGAGTTCCGCCACACCAAGGGTGTGGAGATCACCACCGGACCACTCGGTCAGGGTCTCGCTTCCGCCGTCGGCATGAGCATGGCCTCGCGGTACGAGCGCGGACTGTTCGACCCGGACGCTGCGCCCGGCGCCAGCCCGTTCGACCATTTCATCTACGCGATCGCCTCCGACGGCGACATCGAGGAGGGCGTCACCTCCGAGGCGTCGTCGCTCGCCGGCACCCAGCAGCTCGGCAACCTGATCGTGTTCTACGACCAGAACCAGATCTCGATCGAGGACGACACCGACATCGCGCTGTCCGAGGATGTGGCGAAGCGTTACGAGGCCTACGGCTGGCATGTGCAGACCGTCGAGGGCGGCGAGGACGTGGTGGCCATCGAGGCGGCGATCGAGGCCGCCAAGGGGGTGACCGACAAACCGTCGATCATCTGTCTGCGCACCATCATCGGCTACCCGGCACCGACCAAGATGAACACCGGCGCCGCCCACGGATCGGCACTCGGCGACGACGAGGTGGCCGAGACCAAGAAGATCCTCGGTTTCGACCCGGACAAGAACTTCGACGTCTCCGACGAGGTGATCAACCACACCCGCGCCCTCCTCGAACGGGGCGCCGCCGCGAAGGCCGAGTGGTCGAAGGGCTTCGACACCTGGGCGAGCGCCAATCCGGACACCAAGGCCCTGTTCGACCGTCTGCACGCGCATGAACTGCCCGACGGCTGGACCGACGCGATGCCGTCCTGGACGCCCGGCGACAAAGATGTCGCCACCCGCGCCGCGTCGGGCAAGGTGCTCTCCGCATTGAGTCCCGTGCTGCCCGAACTGTGGGGCGGCTCGGCCGACCTCGCCGGCAGCAACAACACCACCATGGACGGTGCGGCGTCGTTCGGGCCGACGTCGATCAGCACGAAGAAATGGTCCGCGAACCCCTACGGCCGCACCCTGCACTTCGGCATCCGCGAGCATGCGATGGGCGCGATCCTGTCGGGCATCGCGCTGCACGGTCCGACCCGCGCCTACGGTGGCACCTTCCTCCAGTTCGCCGATTACATGCGCCCCGCGGTGCGCCTGGCGTCGCTGATGGAGATCGATCCGATCTACGTCTGGACCCACGACTCGATCGGCCTCGGCGAGGACGGCCCGACCCATCAGCCGGTCGAACATCTCGCCGCGCTCCGCGCGATCCCGCACCTCGACGTGGTCCGTCCGGCCGACGCCAACGAGACCGCCTATGCCTGGCAGACCCTGCTGGGCCGGCGTAACCACCCGGTCGGGCTCGCCCTGACCCGGCAGAACGTGCCGATCCTCGAGGGCACCAGCGCCGCGGGCGTCGCACAGGGCGGATACGTGCTCAGTGATTCCGACGGCGATCCCGAGGTGGCCATCATCGGGACCGGCTCCGAGGTTCAGTTCGCGGTCGAAGCCCAGAAGGCGTTGAAGGACAAAGGTATCGCGGCGCGTGTCGTCTCCATGCCGTGCGTCGAGTGGTTCGACGAACAGCCGCAGGGATACCGCGACGCGGTGCTGCCGCCCACGGTCCCACGCGTCTCGGTCGAGGCCGGCATCGCGATGCCGTGGTACCGGATCGTCGGCGCAGGCGGCGAGATCGTGTCGCTGGACCACTTCGGGGCATCCGCCGACTACAAGGTGCTCTACGAGCAGTTCGGCATCACCACCGAGGCGGTCATCGCCGCTGCGCAGCGGGCCGTCACCACATAGCCGAGGGCCCAACACAATTGGCCGCGACCCGGCCATGAGTCAGAGGAGAGAATCGTGACCCAGAACGAAAAGCTCGCCGAACTGTCCGCCGCCGGGGTATCGGTGTGGCTCGACGACCTGTCCCGTGACCTGATCAGCTCCGGCGACCTCGCCGAACTGACCGCCACCAAGTCGGTGGTCGGTGTGACCACCAACCCGTCGATCTTCCAGGCCGCGCTGTCGAAGGGCACCAGCTACGACAGTCAGGTGACCGAGCTCGCCGCGCGCGGAGCCGACGTGGACGCCACCATCCGCACGGTCACCACCGACGATGTCCGCAACGCCTGCGACGTGCTGCACCCGGTCTACGAACAATCAGACGGAGTGGACGGTCGCGTGTCCATCGAGGTCGATCCGCGCCTGGCCCACGACACCGACGCCACCGTCGCCCAGGCCATCGAGCTGTGGAAGATCGTCGACCGGCCGAACCTGCTGATCAAGATCCCGGCCACCAAGGCGGGCCTGCCGGCCATCACCCGGACCCTCGCGGAGGGCATCAGTGTCAACGTGACCCTGATCTTCTCGGTGGAGCGCTACAAGGGCGTGATGGACGCCTACCTCGACGGGCTCGACGCCGCCGCACAGGGCGGTCACGACCTGTCGACGATCCATTCGGTCGCGTCGTTCTTCGTCTCCCGCGTCGACACCGAGATCGACAAGCGTCTCGACGCAATCGGGACCCCGGCGGCCGACGAGCTGAAAGGCAAAGCCGCGCTGGCGAATGCGCGCCTGGCGTATCAGGCGTACCAGGAGGTCTTCGAGGTCGAGTCACGCTTCCCCGACCTGCTCGCCCAGGGCGCCCGGCCGCAGCGTCCGCTGTGGGCCTCGACTGGGGTGAAGAACCCCGACTACCCCGACACCCTCTACGTCAGCGAGCTCGTCGCTCCCAACACGGTCAACACCATGCCCGGCAAGACGATGGACGCCTTCGCCGACCACGGCTGGGTGAACACCGGATCGATCATCGGTCTGTCGCAGGAGTCGCAGGAGGTCTTCGACAAGATCGCAGCTCTCGGAGTGGATCTGGCCGATGTGTTCGCACTGCTCGAAGACGAGGGTGTCAGCAAGTTCGAGGACGCGTGGAACGAATTGCTCACCGCGACCGCCGAACAACTGGCTGCGGCGAAGGGCTGACCTGTTGTCCGCCAGCGGCTCGGCCTGGAGCAATCCCCTCCGCGAACCCCGGGACAAACGGCTCCCGCGGATCGCGGGCCCCAGCAGCCTGGTCATCTTCGGTGTCACCGGTGATCTCGCACGCAAGAAGCTGATGCCCGCGGTCTATGACCTCGCCAACCGGGGGCTGTTGCCGCCGTCGTTCGCGTTGGTCGGGTTCGCCCGGCGAGATTGGGACGACGAGGATTTCGCGAAGGTGGTGCATGACGCGGTTCGCGATCACGCGCGGACCGGCTTCCGCGAGGAAGTCTGGGAACGCCTCGCCGAGGGGTTCCGCTTCGTGTCCGGCTCCTTCGACGACGACGACGCGTTCGCCCGGCTCCGGGACACGCTCCACCGCCTCGACAAGGAGCGCGGCACCGACGGCAATTACGCCTTCTACCTGTCGGTCCCGCCCAAGGCGTTCCCGACCGTGTGTGAGCAGCTGCAGCAGAGCGGGCTCGCCACCGAGGAGGGCGACAGCTGGCGACGAGTCGTCATCGAGAAGCCGTTCGGGCATGACCTGGAGTCGGCCAAGGAACTCAACGCGATCGTGAACAGCGTGTTCCCCGAGTCGTCGGTGTTCCGCATCGACCACTATCTGGGCAAGGAGACGGTCCAGAACATCCTGGCGCTGCGGTTCGCCAACCAGCTGTTCGATCCCCTGTGGAGCTCCCACTACGTCGACCACGTGCAGATCACCATGGCCGAGGACATCGGCCTCGGCGGCCGGGCCGGATACTACGACGGGATCGGCGCCGCACGTGACGTCATCCAGAACCATCTCCTCCAGCTGATGGCACTCATCGCCATGGAGGAGCCGATCTCGTTCGAGCCCAAGCAACTCCAGGCCGAGAAGATCAAGGTGCTGGCCGCCACACGGAATATCCTTCCGCACGACGAGAACACCGCGCGCGGTCAGTACGGACCTGGCTGGCAGGGCAGCCAGAAGGTGCCCGGGCTGCTCGAGGAGGAGGGATTCTCCAAGAACTCGATCACCGAGACCTATGCGGCGATCGCACTCGAGGTCGACTCCCGCCGATGGGCAGGGGTCCCCTTCTACCTGCGCACCGGAAAGCGGTTGGGCCGCAGGGTGACCGAGATCGCGCTGGTCTTCCGGCGTGCCCCGCACCTCCCGTTCGACAAGACGATGACCGAGGAACTCAGTCAGAACGTGCTGGTCATTCGGGTTCAACCGGACGAGGGCATCACATTGCGGTTCGGCTCCAAGGTCCCCGGCTCCAGCATGGAGGTCCGAGACGTCAACATGGACTTCAGCTACGGCACCGCATTCACCGAGGCGTCGCCGGAGGCCTACGAGCGGCTGATCCTCGACGTGCTGCTGGGCGAACCGTCGCTCTTCCCGGTCAACGAAGAGGTCGAATTGGCGTGGAAGATCCTCGATCCGGTGATCGAGGCCTGGGTGTCGAGCGGCAAGCCCGACACCTACGAGTCGGGCACGTGGGGTCCGGCGTCGGCGGACGACATGATGACCAGGGTCGGGCGCGCATGGCGACGCCCGTGATCGTCGGATTGGATGGCGCACGATGATTGTCGAGTTACCGGACACCTCCACCAACGAGGTGGCGAAGAAGATCGTCACGCTGCGTGAATCCGGTGGGGCGATCAGTCTCGGACGCGTCCTGACCCTGGTGGTCTGCGCCGAACACAACGAACCGACCGAAGGTGCGATCGAGGCGGCCATCGGGGCCAGCCGCGAGCATCCCAGCCGCGTGATCGTGGTCTCCCGCGGCGACCGCGACGCCGAGTCCCGACTCGACGCGGAGATCCGCGTGGGTGGGGATGCGGGTGCCTCGGAGGTCGTGGTGTTGACCCTCGAGGGGGATCTCGCCGATCACCCGCGTTCGGTCGTCACCCCATTCCTGCTTCCCGACACGCCGGTCGTCACGTGGTGGCCGGGCAGTGCGCCCGAGGATCCCATCGCAGACCCGATGGGCACCCTCGGCCGCCGGCGCATCCTGGACGCATCCAAGTCCGAACACCCGGAATCGGTGCTGGCCCGCCGCCTCGCGACCTACGCGCCGGGCGACTCCGATCTCGCCTGGACACAGATCACGCACTGGCGTGGACTGCTCGCCTCCGCGCTCGGCCGACCGCCGCACACGCCGGTCATCTCCGCCGAGGTCACCGGCCCGTCCGACTCCCCGGGCGTCGACCTGCTCGCAGGCTGGCTGCAGTCGGCTCTGCACGTGCCGACCCGGCGCCACGTCGGCAGCTTCGAGGTGCGCCTGGTCCGCGACGACGGACCGACGGTGCTGTCGATCGACGAGAACCGCAACGCGGTGCTCTCCCAGCCAGGCAAGCCGGACGGCCGGGTCGCGATGACGCGGCGCGATCTCCCCCAACTCCTCGTCGAGGAACTCCGTCGTCTCGATGTCGACGAGGTGTACGAGGAGGCACTGCGCGGCGTGGCAGATGTCGATTTCAGCGAAGTGGTGGCGCGATGATCCCGGAATCCCTGGTGTTCGACGACAAGAACGACCTCGTCACGACGGCTGCGAACCGATTCGTGGACCTGGTGGTGCGTGCCCAGGCCGAGCGCGGCGTCGCCACGGTCGTGCTGACCGGCGGCAGCAACGGTATCGCGATCCTGCGTGCCCTGGCGGCCGACAGCGGCGACATCGACTGGTCGCGGGTGGAATTGTTCTGGGGCGACGACCGTTTCGTTCCCGCCGACGATCCGGAACGCAACCACGGACAGGCCCGCGACGCCCTGCTCGATCACGTACCGGTCGATCCGGACCGGATTCACCCGATGGCTCCGTCCGATGGCGAGTTCGGCGACGACATCGATGCGGCGGCCGCCGACTATGCGCGGATGCTCGGCGATGTCGGCGCCGGTCAGGTACCCCATTTCGACCTGCACCTGTTGGGGATGGGGGGCGAAGGACACATCAACTCGCTGTTCCCGCACACCCCCGCCACCGCGGAGTCGGAGCGCCCCGTGGTCGCCGTGGAGGATTCACCCAAGCCGCCGCCCCGCCGGATCACCCTGACCCTTCCGGTGGTCAACCGCAGCCGTGCGGTCTGGTTCCTGGTGGCCGGCGACGACAAGGCCGAGGCCGTCGCCGCTGCCCACACCGGTGCGAGCGCCGCCGACTGGCCGTGCGCGGGAGCCCATGGCACCGATGAGACCGTCTGGTTCCTGGACGGTCCCGCCGCGTCGCGGATCTCCTAGCGTCGGCAACGGCCGGTGCCGGGAATCACCGACACCGCCGGCGGGGTTGTGGGTGACATGAGAGCGCTGTGGACACTGGCTCATCCCGACCCCGATTCGCTCAGCAGCCGACTGCGACACGTCGGCGTGCAGACCTTACGTGAGAACGGTTGGGAGGTCGACGAATCCGACCTCTACGCGATGAAGTGGAATCCGATCCTGGAGGCCGAGGGCGGTGCCGACGTCGAGGCCGAACAGGCAAAGCTCTGTGCGGCCGATCTGGTGGTGCTGCAGTTCCCGCTCTGGTGGTACGGCATGCCGGCCATCATGAAAGGTTGTGTTGATCGGGTCTTCGAGCGCGGGTTCGCCTACGACGTGATCGATCCGGAGACCGGACGTGCACGCAAGTACGGCAACGGCGGCCTCGTCGGGCGGCGCGCCCTTGCCGTGGTCACCGCCGGCGACCGCCCCGGCAGCCTGGAGCAACGCGGCATCAGCGGCAGTATCGAGGATGTGTTGTGGACCACCCTGCACGGCACGTTCTGGTACACCGGCATGGAGGCGCTGGCACCGCATCTCGTCACGCGGGCACGCGATGTCGACGAGTCGACCATCGCGGGCGTCGAAGCGGATCTGCGGTCGCGGCTGACCGGGATCGGCGATGAACCGCCCATCCCCTATCTGCCGCTCGACGAACGCTTCTACGATCACGCGATCCGGCTGTTGCCCCATGTCGCACCCGGCGTCACGGACAAAAGCGCGCATCGTGGCTAGCCGCTGTTGCGCAACGCCGTCGCGAGCCCGTTCATGGTGAGCTGGATGCCGCGGCGTACCGCAGGTGAGTCCTCGCCGGCGCGGAACCGGCGCAGGAGTTCCACCTGGAGCATGTTGAGGGGCTCGAGGTATGGGAACCGGTTGTAGACCGAACGCTTGAGGGCGGCGTTGTCGATCAGCAGGTCGTCGGTGCCGGTGATCTTCGCGTACATCTCGATGGTGCGCTCATGTTCGTCGACGATCATGCCGAACACGGTGTCACGCAACGTCTCGTCGGGAACCAGTTGCGCGTAGCGGTGGGCCAGTCCCATGTCCGACTTCGCGAGCACCTGCGCCATGTTCGACATGACGGTCCGGAAGAACGGCCATTCCTCGTAGTAGCGCCGCAGAGTCGCCAGCCGCTTGTCGTCGTCGGCGACCCACTCTCGGAAGGCCGAGCCCGTGCCGTACCAACCGGGCAGCATGACCCGCGACTGGGTCCATGACAGAACCCACGGGATGGCTCGCAGATCCGAGATCTTCTCGGTCTGTTTACGGGACGCCGGACGGCTGCCGATGTTGAGTGCACCGATCTCCGACAGCGGGGTCGAGGTGGTGAAGTATTCGACGAAACCCGGTGTCTCGTGGACGAGTTCGCTGTAGGCCGAGCGCGCCAGTGCGGCGATCTCGTCCATATCGCGGTAGGCGCCTTCGGAATCGTCGCCCAGCCCCTCGACATCGAGCAGCGACGACTCGATCGTCGCGGCCAGCAGGGTCTCCAGATTACGTTGCGCCAGCACCGGTTCCGCATACTTGGCGGCGATGATCTCGCCCTGCTCGGTGATCCGCAGCGAACCCTGCACCGCACCGGGCGGTTGCGCCAGGATGGCGTCATAGCTCGGTCCGCCGCCGCGACCCACGGTGCCGCCACGACCATGGAACAGGCGCAACCGGATACCGGCCTTCTTGGCCGCCTCGACCAGGTCGAGTTCGCCGCGGTACAGCGCCCAGTTCGCGGCCATGTAGCCGCCGTCCTTGTTCGAGTCGGAATAACCGAGCATCACCTCCTGCATACCCGACTGTTCCTCGACGAGTTCGCGATAGAGCGGGATGTCCAACGCCGCCAACAGCGTCTCCGCGCCCTGCTGGAGGTCCTCGATGGTCTCGAACAGCGGCACCACCCGCACGGTCGACGTCAGCTTTCCGCTCTCCGCATCGATGTCGATCAGCCCCGCCTCCTTGAGGAGGATCATCGGCTCCAGCATGTCGCTGACCGAGGTGCACATGCTGATGACGTAGTTCGGCACGGCCTGCGGGCCGAATTTGTCGACCGCTCGCGCCGCCGCGCGGACGATGTTCAGTTCCTTGGTCGCGAGTTCGCTGAGCGTGGCATCCGGCCTCGTCAACGGGCGCCGCGCCGCCAGTTCCTTTGTCAGGATCTCGACGCGGTCTGCCTCACCCAGCGACAGGTAGTCGGAATGCACGCCTGCCCAGGCCAGCAGTTCGGCGATGATCTCCTCGTGCATGTCGGAGTTCTGCCGCATGTCCAGGCCGGAGAGGTTGAAACCGAAGGTCCGAACGCTCTCCCGCAACCGCGACAGACGGTCGTCGGCGATGGTGTCGTCGTGGTTGTCCCGCAGGGCGACGTCGATGATGTCGAGATCGCCGAGCAGATCGTCGGCCGAGCCGTAGGGGCTGCGGCCGTCGACCAGGAACAGTTCGCCCGACGACAGGAACTCGGTGTCGAACATTGTGTTCGCGGTCGCCGCCAGACGGGACCGGATGTGGCGCAGCGCCGCACGAAACGGTTCGTCGGCTGCCGGGTCGTCGGCGGATACATCGGCGAGTTCCAGCAGTGCATCGGTGGAGGTGATCAGCCGCGCGGACATGCTCAGTTCCTCCGCGAGCCGTTCGAGCTCGGCGAGATGGTGCGCCACCGCGGTCTCCGCGGCGCGTGTCGTCGCCATCGTCACGATCTCATCGGTGACGTACGGATTGCCGTCACGGTCACCACCGATCCACGAACCCATCCGGATCATCGGGTCGTCGGCGAGACCCGCATCGGGGTAGGCAGATCGCAACGCCGCGCGCACCTTGGTGTTGATCTTCGGCACGACGTCGAAGAACGAGGCGTCGTAGTAGCGCAGGCCGGAACGGATCTCGTCCTGGATGGTCAGGCGTTCGAGGCGGATCAGTGCGGTCTGCCACAGCGTCAGTATCTGTCGCCGAATCCCTTCGGTGACCTCCGCATCCTCGTCCGCGGTCAGCTCGGTGCGGCCACGGAAACGCATCAGTTCGGTGATGCGATTCTGGGCCTCGAAGATCGTTCGGCGGCGTGTCTCGGTCGGGTGGGCGGTGATGACGGGGACCACGGTGGCGTCGGCGAGCGCACGACCCACTTGCTCGTCGGTCAATCCGGCAGCAGCGAGCTTGGCATAGGTGGCGGCCAGACTGCTGTCCTGGGGAGGGTCCCCGGCACGCACATGAATCGTCCGGCGACGCTCTCGGTGGATGTCCTCGGCGAGATTTGCCAGCAACGCGAAGTTGGTGAACGCGCGGATCACCGGCAATGCGACCCGGATGTCCAGATCGGTGAACATGTCGGCCAACACGTCGCGATCGATCTCCGAACGTCGGATCCGGAAGGCCGCGACCCGGGCGTTCTCGACGAGATCGAAGACCTCGGTGCCGGAATGCTCGCGAACCATGTCGCCGAGGATCCCGCCGAGCAGCCGGATGTCCTCACGCAACGGTTCGGTGAGGGCTCGACCCTCGTCGTCGACGGAGATGTGGTCGACGATGGAGATCGACGGCCGCCAGGCAGGCGCACCACGGGACGTGTTCGAGGCAGACGAGATCGCTTCGCTCATGACGTCCAGTATCCCGTCATTCGCGGGCGGGGGCATCTCGGGCCGGGATCCGGTCCGAGAGACCGCTGTCACCGCGGAAGGATTCGCCGTCAGATGCCGAACACCCCTCAGACGGGGTCAGTCCGGCCGCGGGCCGGACTGATCGAGGTGATGTCGGCGGGTCGCTCAGGAGAGCTTGATGTCGACGCCGATGCCGATGATGAAGATGAACCAGATGAGCCCGACGAAAACGGTCAGGCGGTCGAGGTTGCGCTCGACCACGCTCGACCCCGACAGGCTGGACTGCACACCGCCACCGAACAGCGACGACAGACCGCCGCCCTTGCCGCGGTGCAGCAACACCAGTACCACCATCAGCACGCTGGTGATGACCAATCCGATGTCGAGTGCGAGCTTCACGTGTAGTCAGTCCTGTTCGGTCGGGTACTTCGACCTTTGCGGTCGACAAAAGGCAACTGTGGCAGGTCACGCCCGCTGGACGGGCACAACCTGCCACAGTCTACGCGTCACGCCTCACCGACCCCGACCCTCCCCACCCCGTCCCCACCGCGCAGCCCATTCTGCAGCCGCGACGGTTCCCGTCATCCGCGACCCGGATTTGCCGTCGCGGATGACGGAAAGGGTCGCGGCTGCGGGGTACGTTCCGGGTGTTGGTGAGTGAGTGGGTGGGTGGGTTAGGGGGTTGGGGTGTGGGTCAGGGCAGTGGGCCGCCTGCGGCGATCGCCGACAGGGTCGCGAACTCGTCAGATTTCAACGAGGCGCCACCGACGAGTGCACCGTCGACATCCTGCTGGCCGACGATGTCGCCGACGTTCTTCGCGTTCACCGACCCGCCGTAGAGCACGCGGACCGAATCCGCGGTGGCGCCGTCGGCGATCTCACCGAGCGCACCGCGGATCGCGCCGCACACCTCCTGCGCATCGGCGGCGCTCGCCACGCGACCCGTTCCGATGGCCCACACCGGCTCGTAGGCGATGACGACCTTCGCGATCTCGTCGGCGCTCAGACCGGCGAGCGAGCCCTTCAGCTGGGTCACGTTGTACGCGACGTGTTCGCCCGACTCCCGGATCTCGAGTCCCTCTCCGATGCACACGATCGGCGTGAGTCCGTGCCGCAGTGCTGCCTTGGTCTTGCCGAGCACCACCTCATCGGTCTCGGCATGCAGGGTGCGGCGCTCGGAATGTCCGACGACCACGAACGTGCACCCCAGCTTGGCCAGGAAGGAACCGCTGATCTCGCCGGTGTACGCACCCGAATCGTGCTCCGACAGATCCTGCGCCCCGTAGGTGATCAGGAGCTTGTCGCCATCCACCACGGTCTGCACACTGCGGATGTCGGTGAACGGCGGCATGACCGTCACGTCGACCTTGTCGAAATACTTTGCGGGCAGAGCGAAGGCGATCTTCTGGACCAGCGCGATAGCTTCGAGATGATTCAGGTTCATCTTCCAGTTGCCCGCGATCAGCGGTTTGCGTTTGGCCGCCATCAATTCTCCAAGACCTTCAGGCCGGGCAGTTCTTTGCCCTCCAGGTATTCCAACGACGCTCCGCCGCCGGTCGAGATGTGCGAGAAATCGCTGTCCGGCAATCCGAGGGTTCGTACCGCGGCAGCCGAGTCGCCACCTCCGACGACGGTGAATGCCCCGCCCTTGGTGGTGGCGGCGATGGCCTCCGCGACGCCCCGCGTACCCGCCGCGAACTTCTCGAATTCGAAGACGCCCGACGGCCCGTTCCAGAACACCGTCTCGGCGCCCGAGAGCACCGCGGCGAACCGCTTGACGGATTCCGGCCCGATGTCCAGACCCATCCACCCGTCGGGAATCTCCTCGACCGACACCGTCTTCGACTCTGCGTCGGCGGCGAACTTGTCGGCCACCACCACGTCGACCGGCAGTCGGATCACGTCACCGAACCGGTCCAGGAGGTCCTTGCACACACCGATCTGATCTTCTTGGAGCAGCGATGTGCCCACCGGATGCCCTTGCGCGGCAAGGAAGGTGAACGCCATGCCGCCGCCGATGACCAAGGTGTCGACCTTGGGAGCGAGCGCCTCGATCACGCCGAGCTTGTCCGAGACCTTCGATCCACCGAGGACGACCGCGTAGGGCCGGGAAACCTCGTGGGTCAGTTTCGACAACACTTCGACCTCGGCCTCGACGAGCTTCCCGGCATAGTGCGGGAGCAGCTTGGCGACGTCGTACACCGAGGCCTGTTTGCGATGCACCACACCGAAGCCGTCCGAGACGAAGGCACCGTCGTCGCCGACCAGCTCCACGAGCGCCTTGGCCAGCGAGTCCCGTTCCGCCTCGTCCTTGGAGGTCTCGCGCGGGTCGAACCGCACATTCTCCAGCAACAGGACGTCACCGTCGGTCAGCCCTTCGGCGCGGGCCAGCGCGTCGGTACCGACCACATCGCCCGCGAGCTGGACATTACGTCCGAGTTCGGCACCGAGTCGCTCGGCCACCGGCGCGAGCGAGTACTTGGGGTCGGGTTCGCCCTTCGGCCGGCCCAGATGCGCGGTGATGATCACCTTGGCACCTGCGTCGACCAGCGCCGACAGGGTCGGCAGTGAGGCCAGGATGCGGCCCGGATCGGTGATCGTCGTCCCGTCGAGAGGGACGTTGAAATCCGACCGGACCAGCACTCCCCGACCCGAAACGCCTTCTTCCAGAAGGTCTTTCAGCGTGGGTACGCCCATGGCAGGGTTGCTCCAGAGTCTTCGAGGGTGAGGTACTAGAGCGACTTGCCGACCAGGCCGGCGAGGTCGACGAGACGGTTCGAGTAGCCCCACTCGTTGTCGTACCAGGAGACGGCCTTGACCTGGTTGCCGATGACCTTGGTGAGTCCGGCGTCGAACAGCGACGAGTGCGGGTCGGTGACGATGTCACTCGACACGATCGGTGCGTCGTAGTACTTGAGGATGCCCTTGAGCGGCCCCTCGGCGGCAGCCTTCATGGCCGCGTTGACCTCGTCGGCACTCGGGGACTTCTCGAGGACCGCGGTGAGGTCGGTGACCGAGCCGGTGGGGATCGGGACACGCAGCGCGTAGCCGTCGAGTTTGCCCTTCAGTTCCGGGATGACCAACGAGATCGCCTTGGCCGCGCCCGTCGACGTGGGGACCACGTTGATCGCAGCGGCGCGCGCACGACGCAGGTCCTTGTGGGGACCGTCCTGCAGATTCTGATCCTGGGTGTAGGCATGCACGGTGGTCATCAGACCGGAGACGATGCCGAACTCGTCATTGAGGACCTTCGCGAACGGCCCGAGGCAGTTCGTGGTGCAGGACGCGTTCGAGATGATGTTCTGGCTGCCGTCGTACTTGTCGTCGTTGACGCCCATGACGATGGTGATGTCCTCGTCGCTGGCGGGCGCCGAGATGATGACCTTCTTGGCACCCGCGTCCAGGTGGCCCTGCGCCTTCGCACGGGCGGTGAAGATACCGGTGGATTCGACGACGACGTCGACGCCCAGGTCACCCCAGGGGAGGGCGGCAGGTCCTTCTTTGACCTCGAGCGCCTTGATGCGCTTGTCTCCGACGACGATGTAGTCGCCGTCGACGCTGACGTCCTCGGGGAAACGCCCGAGGATCGAGTCGAACTTGAGCAGGTGCGCGAGAGTCGCGTTGTCGGTCAGGTCATTGACCGCGACGATCTCGATATCGGTGGTCCCCAATGCCTTCTGTGCTTCTATGGCGCGGAAGAAGTTGCGGCCGATCCGGCCGAATCCGTTGACGCCTACCCGTACAGTCACTGTTGTGCTCCTTAGCGTGTTCATCATCGAGCGCTGCGGCCGGGGTCGCGGTCGGTGTTTGGCGAAGGTGAACGTACCCACGGCACACCTCAGCCTAGTAGGCCACCACACGATGAGTGATCTAAGGGGTTGATTGACCCGCCCGCCTCACGCTTCGTCGAGGAGGTCGGACGTCACCGCCGATTCGGTGTCCGGGATCCCGTCGGTGCGCGCCTTCTTGTCCGCCATCGACAGCAGCCGACGGATCCGTCCGGCCACCGCGTCTTTGGTCATCGGCGGATCCGCGAGCTGACCGAGTTCTTCCAGTGAGGCCTGACGATGGGTGACGCGCAATTGCCCGGCCGCGATCAGATGATCGGGGACCTCGTCCCCGAGGATGTCGAGCGCACGTTCCACCCGGGCCGCCGCCGCGACGGCGGCGCGCGCCGAACGCCGCAGGTTGGCGTCATCGAAGTTGGCCAATCTGTTTGCGGTGGCACGGACCTCGCGCCGCATCCGACGCTCCTCCCACACCAGCCGGGTGTCGTGGGCACCCATCCGGGTGAGCAGCGCACCGATGGCCTCTCCGTCGCGGATGACCACACGGTCGGCCCCACGCACCTCTCGGGCCTTGGCCGACACCCCGAGTCGCCGGGCCGCCCCGACGAGCGCCAGCGCGGCCTCCGGGCCGGGGCAGCTGACCTCGAGCGCCGATGACCGTCCAGGCTCGGTGAGCGAACCATGGGCGAGAAACGCACCGCGCCAGGCGGCTTCCGAATCCGCGACACTTCCGCCGACGACCTGGGCGGGTAACCCCCGGACCGGGCGTCCGCGCAGATCCAGCAGGCCGGTCTGCCGCGCGAGACCTTCGCCGTCCTTGGTGACACGAACGATGTAGCGCGCACCCTTGCGGATGCCGCCACTGCGCAGGACGTGGACGTCGGAGCCGTAGCCGTAGAGGTCGAAGATCTCTCGGCGAAGGCGACGGGCGACATTGCCGAGATCCACTTCGGCCTCCACCACCACCCGGCCCGCCACGATGTGCAGGCCGCCCGCGAATCGCAACAAGGCCGACACCTCGGCCTTGCGTGCACTCATCTGGGTCACGGTCAGTCGCGAAAGCTCATCCTTCACCGCCGCGGTCATCGCCACCGGTCCCTGCCCTCCTGTCACGGTCCTCCTGTCCCGGGTCGCGCCGTGGTCCCGCCGGGAGCCGTGCTCCGGTCGCGTCCGCGCCACTGCGTGCGGATCGCCGGGGTGCTCGCCCCCGAATCCCGGCCGCACGGTGGTCGACCTCGTACTCCTGACGTCTCACCGACATGTCGCCGTCATCGGTGGTCACGACTGAAGATTCTTGCGCCCGGACAGCTTATCGACCCAATTCACCTTCGCACAGTTCGTTCACCAGGGTGGCAACTTTCTCCGGGTCATGGACGTGCCGACCGGGAACCGCGAGGTCGCCGACATGGAGTTGTGCGCCGAACGACGCAGCGGCCCGCACCAGGTGATCCCGCTCACGGCCGGCCGGCACCGACGCGGCGTCGACGATCACGTCGTCGACCCGGAACACATCGGCGTGCGCATGCAGCACATGCAGATGCCGTTCGACGGAGAAACCGGTCGTCTCCCCCGGTTCCGGTGCGAGGTTGACGAACAGTATCTTGCGGGCGGCGGTCTCCCGCAACGCATTCAGTTGGTCGGGTACGAGGACGTGCGGGATCACGCTGGAAAACCACGACCCGGGCCCGAGCACGACCACGTCGGCGTTCCGGATCGCCTCGACCGCCTCCGCACACGCCGGCGGCTCGGCCGGGAGCAGTCGGACCCGCCGCACCTTTCCCGGTGTGGTCGCCACCGCCACCTGCCCACGGATGCATCGGCTGATCCGCGGGTCGCTCTCCAGACCCGAGACGTCGGCCTCGATCTCCAGCGGGACCGTCGACATCGGCAGCACGCGGCCGTCGATGTCGAACACGTCGATCAGCTCGTCGAGCGCCGCCACCGGACTGCCGGTCACCTCGGTCAGGCCGGCCAACAGCAGATTGCCGATCGGGTGACCGGCGAGAGCGCCGTAACCCCCGAACCGATGCTGGAAGGTGTTGGTCCACAACTCGTGTCCGGCCGGATCGAGCCGGCCCGGCTGCCCCTCCCGGGCGGCCAGGGCGGCCGGCGCAGACATCAAGGCCGACAGCGCCATCCGCAGGTCACCCGGCGGGATGACGCCCAGCTCGGCCCGCAACCGGCCCGACGACCCGCCGTCGTCGGCGACGGTCACCACGGCGGTGACGTCGGGACTGAGGTACCGCATCGCGGTCAGGGTCGCGTACAGACCGTGACCGCCACCGAGCGCGACGATCCGCATCCGGCCCGGCTCGGCGCCGCCCCCGCGACTCATTCGCGCCCCAGATCACGGTGGATGACGCGCACGTCGTAGTTGGGCGCGCCGGTCCGATCCGTCATCGCCCGCAGACGGCGGCCGATCTCCTCGGCGATCGCGACGCTCCGGTGTTTGCCACCTGTGCATCCGATACTGATGGTCATGTACCGCTTGCCTTCTCGCAGGTAGCCGGTCGACACGATATCGAGGATCTCCAGGTAGAGATCGACGAAGTGTCCGGCGCCGTCCTGCCCGAGCACGTAGTCGCGTACGGCGTCGCCTCGTCCGTTCTGCTCTCGCAGTTCGGGCACCCAGTACGGATTCGGCAGAAACCGGGCATCTGCGACGAGGTCGGAGTCGATCGGCAGCCCGTACTTGAACCCGAAGGACTGCACAGCGACGCTCAGCAGGTTGTCGGCCTCGTCCGGGTACACGCCTTCGATGACCTCACGCAGTTTCGCGGCGGTCAGCGCCGACGTCTCCACCACCAGGTCGGCGGAACTCTTGATGGGCGCAAGGATGACCCGCTCGCGGGCGATCCCGTCGATCAGCGTCTCCCGTCCCTGCAATGGATGTCGACGTCGGACCTGCTCGAACCGGCGGACCAGGATCTGGTCGCTCGCATCGAGGAAGAGAACCTTCGTATGTGCGCCGGACGCCTCCAACGTCTTTCGCAGTCGGTCCAGTTGCCCGCCGATCTCGTCGTCGGATGCGCGGATCACCATCGCCAGCCGAGTGATGTCCGGATCGCTCGCCCGGACCATCTCGATCATCGTGGAGATCAACGTCGGGGGGACGTTGTCGGCGACGTACCAGCCGTCGTCCTCCAGCACGTTCGCCGCCGTCGATCGCCCGGCCCCGGACATCCCGGCCACGAACAACACCGTCAACTCGGACCGGGCGTCTGTGGCGGTGCCGTCGCCGGTCGCATCGGTTGGGTCAGTCACCCGTCGTCTCCTCCACTCGATCGGCTGTGTGCGCGTCGGCTGGTTTCGCATCGACTGTCGTGGCATCGGTGGTTGTGGCGTAGGTGTCGGTGGCATCCGTCGTCGTGGCGCCGGCCGGGGCCACGTCGTCCGCGAGCGCGGTACGGACCGCGCGGGCGGTGGCCATCCCGATACCGGGCACACCCGAGATGTCCTCCAGGGTCGCCTCCCGCAGGCGGGCGACCGAACCGAAATGGGTCACCAGCGCGGTGCGTCGGGTCCGTCCCAGGCCGGGCACCCCGTCGAGCACCGACTCCGTCATCCGCTTGCTGCGCTTGCTGCGATGGAAGGTGATCGCGAATCGGTGCGCCTCGTCCCGGACACGCTGCAGCAGGAACAGGGCCTCACTGGTCCGTGGCAGGATCACCGGTTCATCATCACCCGGAACCCATACCTCTTCCAGCCGTTTGGCCAACCCGATGACTGCCACGTCGTTCACACCGAGCTCGTCGAGCACCGACGCCGCGGCGTGGACCTGCGGCGCACCGCCGTCCACCACGAAAAGGTTTGGTGGGTAGGCGAATTTTCGGGGGCGCCCCGATTCCGGGTCGACGGCCGGCTGTGCCGGGGCCTCCTGGTCCTGACGGTGCCGGAGAAAGCGGCGACGGGTGACCTCGGCGATCGACGCGACGTCATCCGAGCGGCCATCTCCGGCGGCGGCCCGGATCGAGTAGTGGCGGTAGTCCGATTTGCGCGGTAGACCGTCCTCGAACACCACCAGCGACGCCACCACGTCGGTGCCCTGCACATGCGAGATGTCGATGCACTCGATACGCAGGGGGGCCTGGTCCAGACCGAGTCCCTCCTGCAACTCGGTGAGCGCCGCCGAACGTGTCGTCAAGTCGCCTGCGCGTCGTAACTTGTGCTGTGCCAACGCCTCCGAGGCGTTGCGCCCGACCGTCTCGAACAGTGCCTTCTTGTCGCCGCGTTGCGGCACGCGCAGCGCGACCCTGCTGCCACGCAGATCCGACAGCCATTGCTGCAGATCCTCGTGCTCGTCGGGCAATTCGGGGACGAGGACCTCCCGCGGGATCGACTCGCCACGCAGTCGGTCGTCGTCGATCTGGACCGAGGCGTCGAGATCGGCCTGCGTGCCATAGAACTGGGTGACGAACTGCGCCACCTGCTCCCCCATCGAGTCGTCGTCCGCACGTTCCACCACCCAGCCGCGCTGACCACGCACGCGACCGTCGCGGACATGGAACACCTGGACGGACACCTCCAGATCGTCGCCGACCATGGCGACGACGTCCGCATCGGTCCCGTCGCCGAGGACCACCGCCTGCTTCTCCATCGCACGCCGCATCGCCGCCACGTCGTCGCGCAGCCTTGCCGCCTTTTCGAAATCGAGATCTTCTGCAGCCGAGCCCATTTCACGTTCGAGCCGGCGGATCATCTGATCCGTGCGACCGGCCAGGAAGTCGCAGAAGTCGTCCACGATCGCGCGGTGTTCGTCGGCGGTGACCCGTCCCACGCACGGCGCCGAGCACTTGTCGATGTAGCCGAGCAGACAGGGACGGTCGATCTGCCTGTGTCGCTTGAAGACCCCGGTCGAACAGGTACGCGCCGGGAACACCCGCGTGAGCAGATCCACGGTCTCGCGAATCGCCCAGGCGTGGGAATACGGGCCGAAATAACGCACCCCGCGACGTCGGGGACCGCGGTAGACGAACAGCCGTGGATACTCCTCGTTCAGCGTGACGGCGAGGACCGGGTAACTCTTGTCGTCGCGATACCGGACGTTGAATCTCGGATCGAATTCCTTGATCCAGTTGTACTCGAGTTGCAGCGCCTCGACCTCGGTGCCGACCACCGTCCATTCCACCGACGACGCCGTGGTGACCATCTGCCGGGTACGGGGGTGCAGCGAAGCCAGGTCCGCGAAGTACGAGGTGAGTCGCGAGCGCAGGTTCTTGGCCTTGCCGACATAGATGACCCGACCGTGCGCGTCGCGGAACTTGTAGACCCCGGGTTCGGTGGGAATCGTGCCCGCGGCTGGACGGTACGTTGTCGGGTCGGCCACGGATCCCAGGCTAGTCGAGGCCTGCGACGGGAATCGGCAGGGCGACCGGTCGGGGGCCGGCCCCGCGGTCTTCGGAGGTGAGATCTCGAACTCGACGGGCTCGATCCGGCGGATCGGCCTCCCAGCTGCGCTCGTCGACTACCCGATCAGCCGCCGGCGCGGTACTGCTCTGCCAGCTCCCGGAATCGCGTCATCGCGTCGACGGCACGATCGGAGTCCCAGGCCTGCACTGCGAGGACCGGTACGTGCTCGTCGGAGGGGAGCAACAGGCGCGCGGAGAAGCCCTTGTCCGGGTAGGTCATCCCGCGCACCCGGTCCCACCCGAACACCCGCTCACCGAACAGGTTGCGGATCGCCACGCCGGCCGGTCCCACCCGAAGCCTCGGCTGTGTGAACAGCAGGATCACGCCGGCTTCCACCAGCCCGATCAGGGCGAGCCCGAACTGGTCGGCGCCGCCGACATGCACACCGGTGTCCGAGATGGTCAGCAGTGCGGCGAAGGTGATGTGGATCGCGAGGACCACCACGGCCGCCACGATCGCCACACGCGGCATCCGGTGCGGCCGGTAGTCGAGGTCCCACGCCACGGTCGTACCGGCGCTCACCTGAGCTCACCCGGTGCCAGCGCTCGCAAGGTCAGCGCGGAGGCGAGCGCCGCTGTCGTCGCCTGGGCACCCTTGTCCTCCTTGGAGTCGGGCAGACCCGCCCGGGCCAGCGCCTGCTCCTCGGTCAGCGTCGTCAGCACCCCGTTGCCGACCGGCGTCGACTCGTCCAGCGACACCCGTGTCAGGCCTGCGGTCACCGCATCGCAGACGTAATCGAAATGTGGTGTCTCGCCCTTGATCACCACACCGAGAGCCACCACCGCATCATGGTTGCGAGCCAGCGCCTGCACGATCACCGGCAGCTCGATGGCCCCGGCCACATTCACGACCGTGGGATCGGTCACGCCGTGTTCGGCCGCGGCGCGCACGGCGCCGTCGAGCAGCGCGGTGCAGATCGTGGCGTGCCATTGGGACGAGACGATCGCCAGTCGAACCGCGCTCGCGTCGGCCAGATCCAAGGTGGGTTCACCGTGTCCGCTCACGCCGGCCCCGCCTCCCCGTCGCTCTCCACCCACTCGTCCAGACCCACCAGGTCGTGGCCCATCCGGTCACGCTTGGTCCGCAGGTACCGCAGGTTCTCCGAGTTCGCCCGGACGGGCATCGGCACGCGATCGACGATCTGCAGGCCGTACCCGTCGAGGCCGACTCGCTTGGCAGGGTTGTTCGTGAGCAGGCGCATCGAGCTGACGCCGAGGTCCACGAGGATCTGCGCGCCGAGCCCGTAATCGCGCGAGTCGGCGGGCAGGCCGAGCTGAAGGTTCGCATCGACGGTGTCCGATCCGGAGTCCTGCAGCTGATACGCCTGCAGTTTGTGGAGCAGGCCGATGCCGCGTCCCTCGTGACCCCGCATGTACAGCACGACGCCACGTCCCTCCGCCGCCACCATCTCCATCGCGGCATCGAGTTGGGGTCCGCAGTCACAGCGCAGGGACCCGAAGACGTCGCCGGTCAGGCACTCCGAATGCACGCGCACCAGAACGTCGTGGCCGTGTCCGTCCGGCCCCGAGATGTCGCCCTTGACCAGCGCCACATGCTCGACGTCGTCGTAGATGCTCGAGTACCCGACCGCACGGAAGTCACCGTGCCGGGTGGGGATGCGTGCCTCGGCGACCCGCACGACATGCTTCTCGTGGCGACGGCGCCATGCGATGAGATCGGCGATCGAGATGAGGGCCAGGTCGTGATCGTCGGCGAACACCCGGAGCTCATCGGTCTGCGCCATCGAGCCCTCATCCTTCTGGCTGACGATCTCGCAGATCACCCCGGCGGTCGACAGCCCGGCGAGTCGGGAGAGGTCGACCGCTGCCTCGGTGTGTCCGGGACGGCGCAACACGCCGCCCTCCTTGGCACGCAGCGGCACCACATGGCCGGGCCGGGTGAAGTCGACCGCACTGCTGTCCGGATCGGCCAGGAGTCGCATCGTGGTGGCCCGGTCGGACGCGCTGATCCCGGTGCCGATGCCCTCGCGCGCGTCGACGGTGACCGTGTACGCCGTCCCGTGCTTGTCCTGGTTCATGGAGTACATCGGCGGAAGGCCGAGACGGTCGCAGTCCTCGCCGGCCAACGGCACACACAGATAGCCCGAGGTGTAGCGCACCATGAACGCGACGAGCTCCGGCGTCGCCTTCTCGGCGGCGAAGATCAGGTCGCCCTCGTTCTCGCGGTCCTCGTCGTCGACCACCACGACGGCCTTTCCGGCCGCGATGTCGGCGATCGCCCGCTCGACCGAGTCGAGCCGGACGTCGGCCTGCGCCACCCGGCCCGGCGGATCGGCAAGGTCGCCGCTGCCCACTGCTGCTTCACTCGTCATCATTCACTCCACTCCTGACGCGTCACGCACGCCATCGTCGCCTGCGACCGGCACCCGCGAGTCGACCTGGTCCCGCAGAGCGGGATGCAGGCGCTCGACGTACTTGGCGATCACGTCGACCTCGAGGTTCACCGGATTGCCCGTGGTGGCGACCCCGAGGTTGGTCTGTTTCAGCGTGGTGGGGATGAGGGAGATCTCGAACCACGACCCCGTCCCGGGGGAGGTGCCGAGTGCCGCGACGGTCAGTGAGACCCCGTCGACGGTGATCGAACCCTTCTCCACGATGTAGCGGCTCAGGTCGTCCGGGACGGCGATCCGCACGATCGTCCAATGGTCCGACGGAGTGACGGAGACGACCTCGCCCACGCCGTCGACGTGCCCCTGCACGATGTGACCCCCGAAACGTCCGCCGGCGGCCATCGCTCGTTCGAGATTCACGGGACTGCCGGTACCGAGTGCGGCGAGCGAACTGCGTCGCAGGGTCTCGGCCATCACATCGACGGTGAACTCGTCCGGTCCCTGCTCGACGACGGTCAGACACACGCCGTTGACCGCTATCGAGTCACCGAACTCGGCGTCGCTGGTCACAAGGGGTCCGCGGACGGTCAGTCGGGCGGCATCGGTCAGATCGTCTCGACGGACGATGGTGCCGAGTTCCTCGACGATCCCGGTAAACACGTGGCGCTCCTCAGTACTCGCTCGGAGCATGCAGCGAGGTGAGACGAGGGCGGCCGTCGGTGGTGCCCGTTCTCTCACATCCGGACTATGACCGTCGGCTCCGGATTCACACCGGATCTGCTGTCCCTGCCGGCCGGCAGGCGCTCGCGGGCTCGACATCCCCTCGTGTGGGAGGACACCATCACCGCCGGTGGGGAATCACACCCCGCCCCGAGAACTCTGTTATCGAAATTAGCACGCCCCAACTCACCGTGACATTTCGCGTCCGTCACAGGTGAGATCACGAGCACAGACCCGCCCGGCGCAGTGCAGCTCAATGCAGTGCAGCTCAGCGCAGTACAGCTCAGCGGGACAGACGCAGCAGCACATCGGAACCGAGCGTTTCGACCGAGCTGAGGGAAAAGCGCCTCGCGTCGGCCAGTGTCGCCACGTCGGGGACGGCCACCGACGCCGGGCCACCGCCGAGGACCATCGGTGCCACATACGCCTCGATCTCGTCGACGAGATCCGCGGCGAGGAATGCCCCGATGATGGACGGCCCGCCCTCCACGAGGACCCACAACGCGTCCGGGAGGTCGGCCAGCACCGCTGCCGGATCGTGGGTGCGGACGTGTCTCAGCGGCGCGGCGCCGTCGGCGACCTGCGCGGTCGCGGGGAGATCCCGCTGCCCCATCACCACCCGGATCGGCTGATGAGTACGCAAGTCGCCGTTGGCATGTCGGGCCGTCAGGGCAGGGTCGTCGCGCAGCACGGTCCCGGTACCCACCACGATCGCGTCGAGCGTGGCGCGTTGTCGGTGCGCTCGGCGGCGGGCGAGCGCACCGGTGATCCACTGGCTGGTGCCGTCCGGTGCGGCGACTCGTCCGTCGATGCTCGCGGCGATCTTCGCAGTCACGAACGGGCGACCATGCCGTTGCCGGCACAGCCATCCCCGCAGTGGGCCGACCTCGGCCTGGCCGGCTCGGATACCGCCGACCACGGTCAGCCCGGCGTCGCGCATCGTCTGCGCTCCCCCGGCCGCGGCCGGATTCGGATCGTCGAGGGCGTAGTAGACGGCGGTGACGCCGGCATCGATGAGTGCTCGTGTGCAGGGGCCGGTGCGCCCGGTGTGATTGCAGGGCTCGAGCGTGACCACCGCCGTCGCCCCGGCGGCCGCCGCGCCGGCCTCGCGCAGGGCCATCACCTCGGCATGCGGGCCGCCGACCGGTTGGGTGAAGCCGCGGCCGAGTATCGCGCCGTCGGCAGACAGGATCACCGCACCCACCGGCGGATTGGGCGAGCTGGCACCCTGCGCGTGGCGCGACTCGTCGATGGCCAGATCCATCGCACGCGCCATGTCCGTTCTTGCCGGCACCGGATCGTCGACCATGTCGCGGTCAGCCCGCACTCGCGCGCGCGGCCGCGGCCTGCGCGCGCAGTGCACCGACGGCGGCGCCGGGATCAGCGGCCCCGTAGACGGCCGACCCCGCCACGAAGCAGTCGATCCCCGCCTCGGCGGCCTGTTCGATGGTGTCGGCGTTGATGCCGCCGTCGATCTCGACGAGCAGCCGCAGACCCTCCGAGTCGACGATCTTCCGGATCGCGCGGGCCTTGGCCAGGACCTCGGGCATGAATTTCTGTCCGCCGAACCCGGGCTCCACACTCATGATGAGCAGCGTGTCGAAGTCGCGCACGATCTCCAGGTAGGGCTCGAGCGGGGTGCCCGGCTTGATGCTCAGACCAGCCTTGGCGCCTGCTGCCCGGACATCACGGGCGACGGCGACCGGATCGTCGGTGGCCTCGGCATGGAAGGTGACGTTGTAGGCGCCCGCCTCGGCGTACGGCGGAGCCCAGTGGCCCGGGTCCTCGATCATCAGATGACAGTCCAACGGGATGTCGGTCGCCTTCAGCAGGCTCTCCACCACCGGGAGTCCCAGCGTCAGGTTGGGCACGAAGTGGGCATCCATGACGTCCACGTGCAGCCAGTCGGCGCGATTGGTTCCCGACCCGGCGACGGCCTCGGCTTCGGCGGCGAGATTCGCGAAATCCGCGGAAAGGATGGACGGGGCGATCATCGGGGCAGATCCGGAATCACACATGGCCTCAGATTGTAGGGCGCACGGTCCGTCCGGCAGCGTCGGTCTCGGGTGTCGTCGGCGGGCAGCGGCGCTCAGCGCCGCAGGGCCGCCAGGAACATCGCGTCGGTGCCGTGGATATGCGGCCACAGCTGGACATGCGGCCCGTCGCCCAATGCGTCGGCGGACACCAACGGACGGGCGTCGATCTGCTCGACCTCCGGATGGGCGGCCAGGATGTCGGCGATCACCCCGGTCGTCTCGGCCGGGTGCGGTGAGCAGGTCGAATAGACGACCACGCCCCCGGGCCGGAGCAACCGCAGCGCCTCGGCGAGGAGTTCGCGCTGCAGCACGACGAGTTCGGCCACGTCGTCGGGCGTGCGCCGCCACCGGGCCTCCGGCCGACGGCGCAGCGAACCGAGCCCGCTGCACGGCGCGTCCAGCAGAATCCGGTCGTACCCCGGTGCCAATCCGCTCGAGCGCGCGTCGGCCACGTGCACATCGACCGGCAGGTCACGGACGACCTTGCGGATGAGTTCGGCACGATGATCCGACACCTCGACCGCGTCCAGGCGCGCACCGTCGATGTCGGCGATCGCCGCCACCAGCGCCGCCTTTCCCCCGGGGCCTGCGCACATGTCCAGCCAACGACCGGAGTCGTCGGCCACCTCGGCCACCGTCATCGCACGACCGACGAGCTGACTGCCTTCGTCCTGCACGCCGGCGTAGCCGTCGCGGACGGCCTCGAGGTCTCCCGGGTCACCACCCGGGAGATAAACGCAGTACGGCGAGTAGTGCCCCACCTCGCCGTCGCTGACCAGAGCCAGTTCCTCGGCCGTGATCAGACCCGGGCGGGCCACCAGGTGCACGGGCGGGCGTTCGTCGTCGGCGGCCAGCGCCGCCTGGAGTTGACCGGCGGAACCACCCAGAGCGTCATGGAACACCTGCGCGATCCACCGTGGGTGGGCGTAACGAAAGGCCAGGTTCCCGATCAGATCGTCGGCGATCGAGGGCGCGAGGTCGTCGATCCAGAGGTCCTCGTCACGCTGGGACACCTTGCGCAGCACCGCGTTCACGAAGCCCGCCGGGCCCATCCCCGCCTCTGATCGGATCAGGTCGACGGAGGTCGAGACCGCCGCATGTGCGCCGATCCGGGTGCGCAACAACTGGTAGACACCGAGCCGCAGTACATCGAGCACCCCACCGTCGATCTGGTCGACCGGACGATCGGCGGCCGAGGCGATGACCGCGTCGAGCAATCCCTGAGCGCGGGCCGAACCGTAGGTGAGCTCGGTGGCCAGGGCCGCGTCGCGACCGGTGATCCCCCTCTCCCGCAGCATCTTCGGCAGGATGAGGTTGGCATACGCATCCCGTTCGCGAACTGCCCGGAGGGTGTCCCGAGCCGCCGCCCGAGCGGGGTCCACCGACTTGTCGCGGATCATCGGCGAGCGCTTCATTCCACCACCGTCCCGTCTCCCAGATGTGCACCGCGCGCCCAATCCGCTGCCGGCATGGCCTTTTTCCCGGGCGGCTGCACCCAGGAGAGTCGCACGGGTCCGGTGGCCGTACCGATGTCCACCGAACGTTTCGCCACCACCAGCGCGCCGGGCGCGGGCCGGGCCGGGCCGTCGGAAACCTCGAGCGGCGACACCGGACCGACCTTGATACGGGCACCGTCGAGGGTGGTCCAGGCGCCGGGTGCCGGGGTGTGTGCCCGGATTCGTCGGTCGACGATGTGGGCGGGCAGATCCCATCGGATCCGCGCGTCGTCCACGTCGACCTTCGGTGCGTGACTGACGCCTGCGGCGGATTGGGCCACCGGGGTCAGCGTGCCCGACTCGACGCCGTCGAGCGTCGACAGCAACAGGTGCGCGCCCGCCTTCGACAGCCGTCCGAGCAGATCCCCGCTGGTGTCGGCAGGCGCGATGTTCTCGGTGATCAGACCGTAGACCGGCCCCGTGTCCAGGCCTTCCTCCAACCGGAACGTACTCGCGCCGGTGATCTCGTCGCCCGCGGCGATCGCGTGCTGGACAGGTGCCGCGCCCCGCCAGGCGGGCAGCACCGAGAAGTGCAGGTTGATCCAACCATGGGTCGGCAGGTCCAGCAGGCCGGCGGGAACCAGCCCACCGTAGGCGACGACCGCTCCGCCATCGGGTCGCCAGGATCGCAGCCGGTCGAGCACCCCCGGATCGCTGAGCCGTCGCGGGGTGATCACGTCGAGGCCGTGTTCGTCGGCGAGGGACGCCACCGGCGACCGGACCACCGAACGACCGCGCCCCGACGCGGCATCGGGACGCGAGATCACCCCGACCACCTCGTGCTGCGGGGACTGCAGCAGTAGCTGCAGAGACGGCACCGCCACCTCCGGGGTTCCGGCGAATACGACCCTCATACGACCCTTTCGTCCCGGACGACGGTGATGTCCGTGCTCATCCGATCGTAGGGGGATCGAGCTGGACGCGGATCGGTCCGGTGTCATGATTCGCGTTGCGCCGCATCTGAGCGGCCACCAGCGCCGCGGCGAGGTCCTTGCCGTCGCGACGGTCGACGCGCAGCAGGATGCGCTCGACATCGCCGTCGAACGGATCGCCCGAGCCCGCCGGTGCCCGCACACCCGCCGGTAGCGGAACCGGGCCGAGTCGCTCTCCACCGTCGGGTAATCCGACCCCGTCGACAAAGGCGCCGATCGTCTCCGGCGGACCGTCGACCGAGGCCATGGTGACCGCGGGCGGAAAGCCGAGTTCGGCACGTTCGGCCAGCTCTAGTTGCGCGAAACCCACCGGGTCCCAACGGATCATGGCCTGGACCGGTGCGAGTCCGGCATCCGCGACGACGACCATGGTGCCGCCCTCGGCGTGCGGACGCACCAGTGCCCCGACCGCCATCCAGCGCCGTACCGCGTCCTCCGCGGCACGCAGATCAGCCCGATCCAGTTGTGCCCACGTGTCGAGCACCACAGCTGCTCCGTAGCCGCCGGCGACGACGGGTTCGGCCCCGGGTGTTGCCACCACGATCCGGGCGCCCGTCTCCACCTCGTCGAGGACCGACGCACCCCCGGAAGTCGCGACCGGGACTCCGGCGAAGGCACGACCCAGTTCTTCCGCGGTCCGGCGTGCGCCGGTGGTGAGTGCACGTACCTCGCTCCCCCCGCACTCGGCGCAGCGGAAGGACCTCTCCACCCGTCCACACCAGCGGCACGACAACACGTTGCCCGCATCGAGCTGCACCGGCCCGTGACACGCCCGGCAGCGAGCGTGCGCCCGGCACCGCGCGCAGGCCAGCGAGGGCATGTAACCGCGGCGGGGAACGCTGAACAGCACCGGCGCATCGGCCGCCACCGCGGACCGCGCCGCCTCGAATGCCACTCCGGGGATACGGGCAGAGCGGGCCAGCGGGTCGCCCGCGACCCGTCGATCCTCGGCACTGAGCGCGACGACCCGGGCGGTGCGCGACCGAACTGTCGCACGATCGGCGACGAGGTCATGTGCCCAACCCGCGGTCACCAGTGACTGTGCCTCGGTGGTCCGTGCGAACCCGCCGATCACCAGGGCACACCGCTGCTGATGAGACCGCAGCACGGCAACCTCCCGAGGATGCGGATACGGCGCCCGCGGCTCGTTGAGACTGTCGTCGCCGTCGTCCCACACCACGACCAGACCGAGATCGTGCACCGGCGCGAACACCGCGCTCCGGGTACCGAGGACGACGTCGACCGCTCCCCGGCGGATGGCCAGCCACCGCCGGTAACGGGCAGTCGGGCCGAGCCCGGCCGCCAGCGTGACACAGCGTTCCCCGAAGATCGGGCCGCATGCGGCCTCGAGACGATCGAGGTCGCGCTGATCCGGCACCACCAGGATCGCGCCGCGACCGGCCGCTGCCGCCGTAGCGGCCAGTTCGGCGAGGCGGGACGGCCAGTCCTCTCCCGGCGTCGCCTGCCAGATCGCCCGAGGATGACCCGAATGCATCGATGCAAGAAAGGAATCCGCGGTCGGATAGGTCATCGTCCAGGCCGAGGTGTCGGGCATCGCGACGGGTCCGGACGACCCCGGCACCGGGGTGTCCTCCTTCTCGGTCCGGGCGTGCCTCGGCGGGATGGCCAGCCGGACCACATCCGACATCGTGCCCGCGTAGCGGTCGGCGACGGCACGGCACAGCGTTGCGAGATCAGCACCGAGAACCGGCTCCGGGGACACCACCCGTTCGAGCCAGCCGAGTTTGCCGGTGTGGTCGCTCTCGGTCACGCGATCGAGGAGGTACCCGTCGACGAGCCGTCCGGCGAACCGCACGCGCACCCGGACGCCGGGAACGGCCGACACGTCCTGATCGGTGTCGATCAGATAGTCGAACGGCCGATCGAGATGGGCCAGCCCGAGCATCGGCAAGACCTTGCCGATCGGCCGCTCGGTGGCCCGCTCACGTGTGCTCAGAGGCCTGCGGCCGCCCGCAGCTTCTCGGCACGGTCGGTGCGCTCCCACGGGAGGTCGACGTCGGTGCGGCCGAAGTGACCATAGGCGGCGGTCGGTGCGTAGATCGGGCGCAGCAGATCGAGGTCGCGGATGATCGCCAGCGGGCGGAGATCGAACTCCTCGGCGATCACCTTCTCGATGACGGTGGGGTCGACGCGCTCGGTACCGAAGGTCTCGACGAAGAGCCCGACCGGTGCGGCCTTGCCGATCGCATACGCGACCTGGACCTCGATGCGCCCGGCCAGACCCGCGGCAACCGCGTTCTTGGCGACCCAGCGCATGGCGTACGCAGCACTGCGGTCGACCTTCGAGGGGTCCTTGCCCGAGAATGCACCACCGCCGTGGCGGGCCATCCCGCCATAGGTGTCGACGATGATCTTCCGCCCGGTGAGTCCGGCATCACCCATCGGACCACCGAGGACGAACTTTCCGGTGGGATTGACCAGCAACCGGACCACCGAGGTGTCCAGGCCCGGCAGCGACAGGTCGGCGAGCACCGGCTCGAGCACCTTGGCGCGGATGTCGGGGGTGAGCATGTTGTCGAGGTCGATGTCGGCAGCGTGCTGGGTCGAGATCACCACGGTGTCGAGCCGGACCGGCTTGTCGCCGTCGTACTCGATGGTGACCTGGGTCTTGCCGTCGGGACGCAGGTACGGGAGCACGCCGCTCTTGCGGACCTCGGTGAGGCGACGCGACAACCGGTGGGCGAGGGCGATCGGGACCGGCATCAACTCCGGGGTCTCGTCGGTGGCGTACCCGAACATGAGCCCTTGGTCACCCGCACCCTGGCTGTCGATCTCGTCCTCGGAGATGCCACTGCGGCTCTCGTGCGAGGTGAACACACCACCGGCGATGTCGGGCGACTGCGCGCCGATCGCGACATTGACACCACACGACGCACCGTCGAAGCCCTTGGTCGACGAGTCGTAGCCGATGTCGAGGATCTTCTCGCGGACGATGCCGGGGATGTCGACGTACGCGGTGGTGGTGACCTCACCGGCCACATGCACCTGGCCGGTGGTGACCAGGGTCTCCACGGCGACACGTGCCTTGGGATCCTGGGCGAGCATGGCGTCGAGGATCGAGTCGCTGATCGCGTCGCAGATCTTGTCGGGGTGACCCTCGGTGACGGATTCACTGGTGAACAGGCGTGACGCAGAGGTGGTCATCTGGTCCTCTCAGGCTCTCCGGGCCCGGACGGGCGCGCCGGCAGTCGTCGCTGCCGTTGGTTGTCTCTACTGGGCAATTATGGCTACTCAGCAATTGTGACTTCTGAACAGGGGTTCTCGCACTCCGGGTCGAACCCCATGTGAACGCGTTCCAAACTACACACCGGCTCCGACCCGTCGGACGCGGCCCGGCGGGTCAGGCCGTGCCGCCACCATCGGACACCAGAGCACGGACCTCGTCGAGAATTCTGCTCGACATGAGCGTTTTCGAGCCGAGTGGCAGAGCCGTCTCGGTGCCGCTCGACGACAACAGCCAGCCGGTGTTGTCTTCGGTTCCGAACGCCTTGCCGTCGCCCACCGCGTTCACCACCAGCAGGTCGCAACCCTTACGAAGCAACTTGGCCCGCCCGTGGTCGAGCACGCCGCCGGTCTCGTCGCCGGTCTCGGCGGCGAACCCCACGATGACGGTCGGCGCGGGGACGCGGCCCGCCTCGCGGCTCTCGACCAACCCCCGCAGGATGTCGGGATTGGTGGTCAGCTCGATCGGCGCGGGCCCCGACTTCCCCTTCTTGATCTTCGCCTCGGAGACCGACACCGGCCGGAAGTCGGCGACGGCGGCGGCCATGATCACGACATCGGCCTCCGCGGCACGTTTCGTCATCTCGTCGGCCAGTTCCTGCGCGCTCGCCACCGGGACGATCTCGACTCCGGCCGGATCCCCCGGATCGGCGGTCGAGCCTGCGACGACGGTGACGATCGCGCCACGTTGGGCCGCCGCGCGCGCGAGCGCGAAACCCTGCTTGCCGGAACTCCGGTTGCCGAGGAAGCGCACGGGATCGAGCGGTTCGCGGGTGCCGCCTGCGCTGATCACCACTCGCACTCCGGCGAGGTCGTGGGGCAGCGCGTCCGGACGTTCGAGCAGCAGCTCGCCGATCATCGCGATCTCCTGCGGATCCGGCAGACGGCCACGGCCGCTGTCGGTGCCGGTGAGACGGCCGGATGCCGGCGTCATGACCGTGACCCCGCGCTCACGCAAGGTCGCGACGTTGGCCTGCGTAGCAGCGTGCTCCCACATCTCGGTGTGCATCGCCGGAACGACCAGCACCGGACATCGCACGGTGAGCAGCGACGCGGTGAGCAGGTCGTCGGCTCGTCCGGATGCCGCCCGTGCCATCAGGTCCGCGGTCGCGGGCGCGATGATGACGAGGTCGGCCCCCTGACCGAGGCGCACGTGGGCGACCTGGTCGACGTCGTCGAAGACGTCGGTGGTGATGGGGTTGCCGGAGAGCGCCTCGAACGTCGCGGCGCCGACGAACTTGAGGGCCGATCGGGTGGGCACCACGCGGACTTCGTGGCCGGCCTCGGTGAAGTGCCGGATCACCGAGCAGACCTTGTATGCGGCGATGCCGCCGCCGACACCGATCAGAACCCGGCGTCGTGGGGCGCCCGGCGTACCTGTGTGCGCTGTGGTCATCCCCGCGCCCGAGGTTCTATTCGCCTTCGGTGTGCTCGAGGAGGTCGGAGTGGATCTCCCGCATGGCGATCGACAGCGGCTTCTCCTGCAGACCGGGCTCCACCAAGGGGCCGACATATTCGAGGATGCCGTCGCCGAGCTGGTTGTAATAGTCGTTGATCTGCCGGGCGCGCTTGGCCGCGTAGATCACCAGCGCATACTTCGACGACGCGCGCTCGAGCAGCTCGTCGATCGGCGGGTTGGTGATACCCAGTGGGGTGTCATAAGCCGGGGCGTCGGCGATCTCGGTCACGTCGAAATTCGTCTGGGTGCTCACGCATTCTCCTGCATCACTGTGCTCTGTGCGGCGGCCACCGGGTGGCGACGGCCGTCCGCCTTACTCAAACGTCTGAGGTCGATTGTCCGGTCGGAGCCGGGCGAGACGCCGAATCTTCGGACCCGACCAGCAAGGATACCAACTCGGAGGCCACCTGGTCGACTTGGTGGTTCACCAGCACGTGCGCGAACTCGCCTTGAGCGTCCATCTCGGTGCGTGCCGTCTCCAGACGGCGGGCGATCGCATCGGGCGTCTCGGTGCCCCGACCCGTGAGCCGCGACACCAATTCGTCCCAGCTCGGTGGCGCCAGGAAGACGCTGACCGCCTCCGGCAGTCGTCGGACCACGTTGCGCGCGCCGGCCAGATCGACCTCCACCAGCACGGGAACGCCCTGCTCGAGCGCCTCGACCACGGGTGCGATCGGGGTTCCCGACCGCTGGAGACCTCCGTGGATCTCGGCCCACTCGAGAAGCTCGTCGTCGGCGATCATGCGGTCGAACTCGACGCCGGACACGAAGTGGTAGTCGCGTCCGTCGACCTCTCCGGGCCGCGGTGCACGTGTCGTCGCCGACACGCTGAAGTGCATGGTCGGCAGCAGCTCGCGCACCTTCGCCACCACGGTGGACTTACCGACGGCTGAGGGGCCGACCAGTACCACCAGTCGACCCCTCGTGCGCTCGGATTGCGGCTGCTGCGGCGGTCGGGTCACCGCCGAACCTGAGTCGTCGTCACGCGTCCGCGCTGCTTCCGCTCGATCAGGAGCTGAACTTCTCGAGCAGCGCCTTGCGCTGGCGATCGCCGAGACCGCGCAGGCGGCGCGTCGGAGCGATCTCCAGTTCGGTCATGATCTCCTGCGCCTTGACCTTGCCCACCTTGGGCAGCGCTTCGAGCAACGCCGACACCTTCATCTTGCCCAGGATCTCGTCGTTCTCCGCGTCTTTCAGCACCTGCTTGAGATCGGTGCCGCCGCGCTTCAGGCGCTCCTTGAGCTCGGCGCGGGCCCGCCGAGCGGCAGCTGCCTTCTCCAACGCTGCAGCGCGCTGCTCGTCTGTCAACTGGGGAAGGGCCACGGGGTTCCTCCGTCTTTCGTGTCTTCGATTGGACTGTCACCAGGTGCCCGAAGGCGCCTGATGGCGGTTGGTCGCCGGCGCGACCGGTGCGGTCGCGATCAGCGACAATGCCACCGCCGCCGAATGGTGCGGCGAAAGCGACCGTACTCACGTGAGCAGGCATTTGCGAGTGCCACCCCCGGGAAATCCACCGGATTCCTGTGTTGTAACGTCCCTCGCCCCTCGAACGTAAACCATCGGCCCGACAACGACCACGACAGCGCTCTGACTACGCAATTTGCCGCGAAACCGCAGGTCATCGCCGATGCCCGTAGACCCGAGCGCCTCGGCGCCGCCGATCGGTGCCCAATTTCGCGTCTGCCTGCACTGATACGGGTGTGACGGGAGTGATGATCAGGAATTTCTCTGGAATCGATCGCTCGTCGCGCGTGTCGCCGGGACAACCCCGACGCCGAGCTCGCGATCCGCCGGGAGAAGTCGCCGACAGGTGGGACCACCAGTCGACGACCCCAGGAGAAGTACGTCTCAGGCAGCCGTGGTCGGACGATCACACCGACCACGACCCCGGGTCCACCTCGTCCATGCACACACGGCCCCGAAGCCGCACAGCGAGCAGCGACGGATCAGCCCGGCGAACAGTGACCTGTCAGCGCAGTGCCGATTCCACGTCGTCCCGCGACTGCTCCGCCGCCGCACGGAGCGCTCCGATGTCCGGGCCGGCGCGGAGGACGGCTCGACTGCTTGCCGGGAGCAACCACGCGGTGTCGGCACCGTCGAACACCTCGGGGAGATCGCCGGCCGTCGCGCCCTGCGCACCGAGGCCGGGTGCGAGGATCGGCCCGCGCAGGGCGCCCAGGTCGAGACCGTGCGCACGAGTGGCGCCCACCACCAGCCCGAGAGTGCCTGTGCCGTCCACGTTCTCGGCGGCGGCATCGTCGACGACGGTCTGTCCGACGGCTCGTCCATCGGCGTCGGCGAGTTGGACCGAGGCGCCTTCGGGATTCGAAGTCCGCGCCAGGACGAACAGGCCCCGCTCCCCGGCCCGAGCGGCATCGACCGCCGGGGCGAGGGATCCGAAACCGAGGTACGGCGAAACCGTGACCGCGTCTGCGCACAGCGCCGACCTGTCGTCGAGCCACGCGGTCGCGTACGCGGCCATCGTGGAGCCGATGTCTCCGCGCTTGGCGTCGGCGAGCACCAATGCCCCGGCCGCCTGGCAGCCCCGGATGACCCGTTCCAGCACACCGAATCCGGCCGCGCCGAACACCTCGAAGAACGCCACCTGCGGCTTGATCACCGCCACGACCGGTCCGAGGGCCTCCACACAGATGTCGCCGAAACGACTCAACCCGTCCGCCGAGACCGGCAGACCCCACTGCTCCAACAGTTCGGCGTGTGGGTCGATGCCGGCACAGAGGCGGCCACGCTCCCCGACCGCATCGAGGTAGCGGGTCGCGAATCCCGACGCCGGGGCCGTGGTCACCGCCGGTTCACCAGCACCGCGTGTCGTCGCTGCAGCGACTCGACGTTCACCTGACCGTTCATCGCTGCCTCGATGCCCTGGACCGCGGCGCTCGCGCCCTGAACCGTCGTGATGCACGGGATGTTGACCGAGACGGCCGCGCTGCGGATCTCGTAGCCGTCGATCCGGGGACCCGAGTTGCCGTACGGGGTGTTGATCACCATCGCGACCGCACCCGAACGGATGATGTCGACGATGGTCGGCTCCCCCGGCTGCGCCTCGAAGTGCTTGCGCACGGTTCGGCACTCGATGCCGTTGCGCCGCAACATGTCCGCGGTCCCCTCGGTGGCCAGGATCTCGAACCCGAGATCGGCCATGTGCTTGACCGGGAAGATCAACGCACGCTTGTCCTTGTTGGCGACGGACACGAAGATCGCCCCCGAGGTGGGCAGCGAGCCGTAGGCGGCGGTCTGCGACTTGGCGAACGCGCGCCCGAAGTCGGCATCGATGCCCATCACCTCGCCGGTCGACTTCATCTCCGGACTGAGCAGTGAGTCGACACCGCTGCCGTCGTGACGTCGGAATCGGTTGAAAGGCAGTACCGCCTCCTTCACCGAGATCGGTGCGTCCGTGGGGGATTCACCGCCGTCGCCGACGGCGTCGAGCAGCCCTTGGCCGCGCAACTCGGCGATCGACTCGCCGAGCATGACCCGCGCGCACGCTTTCGCCAGGGACACCGCGGTCGCCTTCGAGACGAAGGGCACGGTGCGACTGGCGCGCGGGTTGGCCTCGAGGACGTACAGCGTGTCGTCCTTCAACGCGTACTGCACGTTCAGCAGGCCGCGTACGCCGATGCCCTTGGCCAGCGCCTCGGTGGACGCACGGACCATCGCGAGATCCGATCGGCCGAGCGTCACCGGGGGCAACGCGCACGCGGAATCACCGGAGTGGATCCCGGCCTCCTCGATGTGCTCCATCACCCCGCCGATGTAGACCTCGTCGCCGTCGCATAATGCATCGACGTCGATCTCGACGGCGTCCTCGAGGAAGCGGTCGACCAGCACGGGATGATCCGACGTCAACTCGGTGGCCCGGGAGATGTAGTCCTCCAAGGACTTCTCGTCGTACACGATCTCCATGCCCCGACCGCCCAGGACATACGACGGACGCACCAGTACCGGGTAGCCGATCCGCGCCGCGGTCGCGCGCGCCTCGTCGAAGCTGGTCGCGGTGCCGAAGGCCGGGGCGGGCAGTCCGGCGGCGGTGAGCACCTTGCCGAACTCACCCCGGTCCTCGGCGAGGTCGATGGCCTCCGGGCTGGTCCCGACGATCGGGACCCCGGCGGCCGCAAGGCGGTGGGCCAGGCCCAGCGGCGTCTGCCCGCCGAGCTGGACGATGACGCCCGCCACGGTGCCGGATTCCGACTCCGCGCGGTAGACCTCGAGGACGTCCTCGAACGTCAACGGTTCGAAGTACAGGCGATCGGCCGTGTCGTAGTCGGTGGAGACCGTCTCCGGGTTGCAGTTGACCATCACGGTCTCGTACCCGGCCTCTGACAGGGTGAGTGCCGCATGCACGCACGAGTAGTCGAACTCGATGCCCTGACCGATGCGGTTGGGCCCCGACCCGAGGATCAGCACCTTGGGGCGATCCGGCTGCGGCGCAACCTCACTGGTCGCGGCGGGATCGAGCTCGTAGGTCGAGTAGTGGTAGGGAGTCTTCGCCTCGAACTCCGCGGCGCAGGTGTCGACGGTCTTGTAGACCGGATGCACGCCGGCGCTGACCCGGAACTCGCGCACCGCCGCCTCGTCGGCGAAATCGGCTCGCAGAGCGGCGATCTGGCGGTCGGAGAAGCCGGAGCCCTTGGCCTCCCGCAACAGTGCCTCGTCGAGCGTGTCGGCGTCACGGAGCTCGGCACCGAGCGCAGCGACACCGCCGATCTCGGCCAGGAACCACGGGTCGATTGCGGTCGCCTCGTAGAGCTGCTCCACCGAGGCACCGGCCTCGAAGGCCAGCATCAGTCCGTAGAGCCGCCCGTCCTTGGGCGTCTTCAGCGACTCCAGCAGACCATCGAGATCGATGGTCGCGGGATCGGGGCGATTCGGCTCGGTCCAGAATCCGGCGGCCTTGGTCTCCAGTGACCGCATCACCTTGCCCAGCGCCTCGGCGAAGCTACGGCCCAGTGACATCGCCTCGCCCACCGACTTCATCGTGGTGGTCAAGGTGTCATCGGCGCCGGGGAACTTCTCGAAGGCGAACCGGGGCGCCTTGACGACGACATAATCGAGCGTCGGCTCGAAACACGCCGGGGTCTCCTTGGTGATGTCGTTGACGATCTCGTCGAGGCTGTAGCCGATGGCGAGTTTCGCGGCGATCTTCGCGATCGGGAAGCCCGTCGCCTTCGACGCCAGCGCCGATGAGCGGGACACACGCGGGTTCATCTCGATGACCACGAGGCGGCCGTCGGTGGGGTCCTGTGCGAACTGGATGTTGCAACCGCCGGTGTCCACGCCGACCTCGCGCAGGATGTCGATGGAGAGGTCGCGCATGATCTGGTATTCGCGATCGGTCAAGGTCATCGCCGGCGCGACCGTGACAGAGTCACCGGTGTGCACACCGACCGGGTCCACGTTCTCGATGGAGCAGACGACCACCACGTTGTCGCGGTTGTCGCGCATCAGCTCGAGCTCGTATTCCTTCCAGCCGAGGATGGATTCCTCGATGAGCACGTTGGCGGTCGGCGACGCCGCCAGTCCGCCACCGGCGATGCGCTCGAGGTCGTCGCGGTCGTAGGCCATGCCGGAACCGAGCCCGCCCATGGTGAACGACGGCCGCACGACGACGGGATAGCCGAGCTCGGCGACCGTGTCGTACGCCTCGTCCATCGTGTGACACACGCGTGAGCGGGCACTCTCGCCACCCACCTTCGCGACGATGTCCTTGAACATCTGCCGGTCCTCGCCACGCTGGATGGCATCGAAGTCGGCGCCGATCAACTCGATGTCGTACTTCTCCAGAGCGCCACGATCATGCAGCGCGACAGCGGTGTTGAGAGCCGTCTGCCCACCGAGGGTCGCGAGCACCGCGTCGATCGGATGCCCTGCGTCACGCTCGGCCTCGATCACCTTCTCGACATACTCGGCCGTGATCGGCTCGATGTAGGTGGCGTCGGCGAACTCCGGATCGGTCATGATGGTTGCCGGGTTCGAGTTGACCAGACTCACCCGCAGGCCTTCGGCCTTCAGGACCCGGCACGCCTGGGTGCCGGAGTAGTCGAACTCGCATGCCTGGCCGATCACGATCGGGCCGGAGCCGATCACCAGGACGTGGGAGATGTCTGTACGGCGCGGCATCAGGCCCTCGTTCCATCTGCGGGGTCACCCTCGAGTTGGGTGACGAACTTGTCGAAGAGGTACGCGGCGTCATGCGGACCGGCCGCGGCCTCGGGGTGGTACTGAACCGAGAAGGCCTGCCCGGAGAGCAGTTCCACGCCTTCGACGGTTCCGTCGTTCGCGCACACGTGACTGACCCGCGCCCGCCCGAAGTCCGTGTCGAACTCCTCACCGGCCTCGCCCTCCAGCGCGAACCCATGGTTCTGCGCGGTGATCGACACCTTGCCGGTGACATGGTCGACAACCGGGATGTTGATGCCCCGGTGGCCGAACTTCATCTTGTACGTGTCCCGTCCGAGCGCCCGGCCGAGGATCTGGTTGCCGAAGCAGATCCCGAAGAGCGGCAACCCCTCCCCGAGCATTCCGCGCGTCAGCTCGACCATCGCATCGGCGGTCGCGGGGTCACCCGGGCCGTTCGAGAGGAACACGCCGTCCGGCCGCAGTTCGGTGATCGCGTCGAGACCGATGGTCGACGGCAGGACGTGGACGCGGACGCCACGCTGGGCGAACATCCTGGGCGTGTTGGTCTTGATCCCGAGATCGAGTGCCGCGACCGTGAATCGGGTCTCGCCGTCGGCGGGTTCCACCACATAACCGGTATCGGTGGTGACCTCGCCGGCGAGATCGGCACCCTTCATCTCCGGCTGATCACGCACCCGGGCCACGAGTTCGTCGTCGGCCGACAGGGCGGCACCCGAGAAGACCCCGGCGCGCATCGACCCGTGGTCACGGAGAACCCGGACGACGGTGCGTGTGTCGATACCGGAGATCCCCACGATCCCCTGCCGTCGCAACTCGTCCTCGAGTGAGGTCGTGGCACGCCAGTTCGACACCCGGCGGGTGGGATTGCGCACCGCATAACCCGCGACCCAGATCTTTCCGGTGTCCCCGGAGGCCGAATCGCTGCCGGCGCTTCCGGTGCTCTCCCCGTCCTCGTCGTTCCAGCCGGTGTTACCGATCTGCGGCGCGGTGGCGACCACGATCTGGCGGTGATAACTCGGGTCGGTCAAGGTCTCCTGATAGCCCGTCATGGCGGTGCAGAACACCGCTTCCCCGAGCGTCTCGCCGGTCGCGCCGAACTCCCGGCCACGAAAGACCTGTCCGTTCTCCAGCACCAGAACTGCTGTGCTCATTGATCTTTCCTCTGTTCACTGTCGTCATCGGGCTCGGTGGCGCCACCCGGCGCAGCCGTGGCCGACTCGTGGTCGGCGATCCACCCCGGATAGATGGCCTTGTCATCGGCCCGGAGTCCGGAGTCGATCTCGGTGCCGCTGGGCAGTACCCAGCGGATCACCAGGACCCCGTCGGCGGTCATGACCTTGCCTGCCAGACCGCGTTCGGTGCGGACCGCGGTGATGGACGGCCGCGGAATCCAGATACCGGACGCACCTTGCCGTTCGATCAGGATTCCCTCGGGGTAGGCGGAGATCTCGGCGGCGGCCCGGTCTCCGATGTCTCCCACCGCGACCCGGTCCTGCCAGCTCGGTGCGATGGTGCTGCCGACGTAGAGGCCGGTGTCGGGTCCACGTGTGGGCGCCGGGAGTTCGGCGGGGACGGTGGGCAGGACGCCGATCAGGTCGGCCTGGCGGCGCCCCCGGTTTCGCCAGCCGCGCAGCACGAGTGCGATCAGACCGAGCCAGACGAGCACCACGACCAGCACCACCACAACCTCGAGCCCGCTCATCGCACGACCTCGCCGTCACGCGCGGTCAGCACACCGCGCAGGACGGTGGTGGTCACGGTGGCGGGCATCGTCATCGCCTCGTACGGTGTGTTGCGCGACAGGCTGGCCAGATCGTCACCGTCGACGATCCAGGACGTGTCCGGGTCGACCAGCGTGAGGTTGCCGGGCTCGCCGACGGCGATCGGACGGCCCTGATCGGACAGCCCGACGATCTGCGCGGGCCGCTCACTCATCACGCGCGCGACGCCACGCCAGTCGAGCAGGCCGGGCGTCACCATGGTCTCGACGACGATCGGCAGCGCGGTCTGCAGACCCAGCATGCCGGGCCGGGCCTGGGCGAACTCGCAGGCCTTCTCCTGGGCCGCGTGCGGCGCGTGATCGGTGGCGACACAGTCGATCACGCCGTCGGCGAGAGCCTGCCGGAGTGCGAGCTTGTCGCGCGCCTCCCGCAGCGGCGGATTGACCTTGTTCACCGGGTCATAGGCCGGGAAATTCGACCCGCTTGCTCCGCTTCCGGCACCGAGCAGGCGCGAGTCGTCGAGCAACAGGTGGTGCGGCGTCACCTCGGCGCTGATCGCGATGCCCTGGTCCCGTGCCCAGCGCAGCAATTCGACGGTGCCCTCGGTCGAGGCGTGGCAGATGTGGACCCGGGTGCCGGCATCCCTGGCGAGCAGCGCATCCCTGATCACGATGGACTCCTCGGCGGCGCGGGGCCATCCGCTGAGCCCGAGCCGGGCGGCGTTCGGGCCCTCGTGGGCCACCGCCCCGACAGTGAGTCGCGGTTCCTCGGCATGCTGCGCGATGAGGACGTCGAGGCCCTTCGCGTATTCCAGTGCGCGACGCATGAGCAGCGGGTCGTCGACGCATTTCCCGTCGTCGCTGAACATCCGCACACCCGCAGCGCCTGCGGCCATCATGCCCATCTCGGCGAGCTGCGTACCGGCGAGGCCGACGGTGACGGCGCCGACCGGGTGGACGTCGACCAGCCCGACTTCGCGACCGGTCCGCCAGACGTTGTCGGTGACGGTCGCGTTGTCGGCGACGGGGTCGGTGTTGGCCATCGCGAACACGGCGGTGTAACCGCCGAGCGCGGCGGCGGACGAACCGGACCGGATGGTCTCGGTGTCCTCGCGTCCGGGCTCGCGCAGATGGGTGTGCAGGTCGACGAAGCCGGGCAGCAGGACGGCTCCGCCGCCATCGACCCGGTCGACGTCCTCTGGCACGGTCAGGTCGGTGCCGATCTCGGTGATCTCACCGTCGACGACGAGGACATCGACCGGATCGCCCTCCCCGTAGGGCCGGACGTCGGCGATCAGGATCGAACCGGTTGTCGGAGCGGTCACTTCTGCATCTCCACTCGCTGAGCTCCTGGCTTGTTCACTGGGCCCCCGGGTTGTCGGTGCCGACGAGTAGGCGGAACAGGACCGCCATCCGCACGTGCACTCCGTTTCGGACCTGTTCGAGGACCGTTGCGCGCGGCGAGTCGGCGACCGAGTAGCCGATCTCCATCCCGCGCAGCATCGGACCCGGGTGCAGCACGACCGCATGGTCGGCGAGGAGAGCCATCCGTCGGTCGTTCAGACCGAACCGCACCGAGTACTCGCGGGCGCTGGGGAAGAACCCGCCGTTCATCCGCTCGGCCTGCACGCGCAGCATCATCACCGCGTCGGCCGCGGCCAATTCCGCATCGAGGGAGTTCGACGTGACCACCGGCCAGTCCTCCACTCCGACCGGCAGCAGTGTCTCCGGCGCCACGAGCACGACCTCGGCGCCGAGCGTCGCGAGCAGGTGCGCGTTGGAGCGGGCCACCCGGGAGTGCAGGACATCACCGACGATGGCCACCCGCCGGTCCTTGAGCGAGCCGAGCCGTTGACGCAGGGTCAGCGCGTCCAGCAACGCCTGGGTCGGGTGTTCGTGGGTGCCGTCGCCGGCGTTGATGATCGCCGGCCCGGTTGTCTCGCCGTTCGTCACGCCGGCGGTCCAGGCCGCGATCTGATGAGCGGCGCCCGACGCCGGATGACGCACGATCAGCGCGTCGGCACCCAACGCGTGCAAGGTCTTCGCGGTGTCCCGCAACGACTCTCCCTTGCCTGCCGAGGAACTCGACGCGCTCACGTTGATCACATCGGCGCTCATCCACTTGCCGGCGACCTCAAAGGAGACCCGGGTGCGGGTGGAGTTCTCGTAGAACACCGTCATCACGGTCCGACCGCGCAGTGTCGGAAGCTTGCGGACCTCGCGCCCGGTGAGTGCCTGCTCGAACCGTTCCGCCTCGTCGAGCAGTCCGGTCGCCTCGTCTGCCGTCAGATCCTGGGTGGACAGCAGATGTCGCATCAGGCCTCCCCTCCCGCCGTCGACGGCTGGGCGGCGGGTGCCGGACTCAAGACGACCTCGTCGACCTCGTCGTGCTCGACGAGATGCACCGAGACGTTCTCGTCACGCGCGGTCGGGATGTTCTTGCCGACATAGTCGGCACGCAGCGGCAGTTCCCGGTGCCCGCGATCGACCAGCACGGCAAGTTGAACCGCCGCGGGACGGCCCAGATCACGCAGCGCGTCGAGGGCGGCACGCACGGTCCGGCCGGAGAAGAGGACGTCGTCGACCAGGATGACGACCGCGTTGTCCACGCCACCGGCGGGCACCACGGTCCGTTCGAGAGGGCGATGCGGTTTCGCGCGGAGATCATCCCGGTAGAGCGTGATGTCGAGATATCCGACGGGCACCTGGGTGTCCGCGAACTCGTTGATCTTCTCAGCCAGCCGCGAAGCCAGATAGGTTCCACGGGTTGGGATTCCGATGATCACCACCCGTGGGGCATCGGGCGAGTCGAGTGCGGTCTTCTCGATCACCTCGTGGGCGACCCGGGCAATCGTGCGGGCGACGTCGGACGCGTCGAGCAGGACCCGTCCCATGGACCGGGCACCATCGGTTGGCCGCGCACCATCAGCTGGCATGGTCAAGCCGACCTCCTTCTCCGCCTCGCCGGACGGATCGTTAAAGGATGTCTGTCTCGCGACACTTTACACGCCACCACCCCGCCGAACCGAGCCGACGAGGTGTGCGCTTGATCAAACGCCGTCGTTGCGCTCACGGTCGGCGGGTGCATCGTCGACTCCGCTCCCGGCGGCGGCCGCGGCGCGGACCTGGGGTGCGAGCTCGGCGATCCGCGCCAGGACGCCGTTGACGAACGCGGGCGAGTCGTCGGTCGAGAGCTCTTTCGCCAACTCCACCGCCTCGTCGACGATCACGACCGGGTCGACATCCGTCGCGTTGAAGAGCTCCCACGTCGCCAGCCGGAGGATCGCGCGGTCGACAGCGGGTAACCGCTCCAGCATCCATCCACGCAGGTGCGAGGACACCACCGCGTCGACCTGCGGCAGGTCGGCGGCCAGGCCCTCGATCACGGTCGCCGTGTAGTCATGGATGGTCCCGACGCTCTCGTCGTCGCGGACATAGAGCCGACGCTCGGAGACCAGTTGGGCCGGGCTGACCTTCTTGGCCTCCGCCTCGAACAACAGATCGACCGCGCGACGGCGGGCCTTGTGTCTGGTACCGGGCTGTTTCACGGGAGAATCGCTCGATCAGCCGTTGACGCGGCCGAGGTAACCGCCGTCCCGGGCATCGACCTTCAGCTTGTCGCCGGTGTTGATGAACAGCGGGACCTGGATCTCCGCGCCGGTCTCCAGGGTCGCCGGCTTGGTACCGCCGGTCGATCGGTCGCCCTGCAGACCGGGGTCGGTCTGGGAGACGACGAGTTCAACGGTGACCGGGAGCTCGACGTAGAGCGGATTGCCCTCGTGCATGGCGACCTGCACGGTCATGTTCTCCAGCAGGAAGCGGGCGCCGTCACCGACGGTGCCAGGCTGGATGGAGATCTGGTCGAAGGTCTCGCCATCCATGAACACATAATCGGTGCCGTCGTTGTAGAGGTAGGTCATGTCGCGCCGGTCCACGGTCGCGGTCTCCACCTTCACCCCGGCGTTGAAGGTCTTGTCGACCGTCTTCCCGGACAGCACGTTCTTGATCTTGGTGCGGACGAAGGCCGGCCCCTTGCCGGGCTTCACATGCTGGAATTCCTGGATCTGCCAGAGCTGGTCGTCCATGCGCAGCACGAGGCCGTTCTTGAAATCGGCGGTGGTCGCCATGTGGTTCTCTTCCCTGTCTTCTCGGGGTCAACGACCGTCAGATGACGGTGAATGTCTTGTCGGTGGCGGTCAGCAGGTCCGGCGTGTCCCCAGCCGTCCCCATACTGGTGACGACGAGCGTGTCCTCGATCCTGACGCCACCTCGCCCAGGGAGGTAGACGCCGGGCTCCACGGTCACCGCTGCGCCGCAAGGCAGTGTACCCGTCGCCAGGGACCCGATTCCCGGCGCTTCGTGTATCTCCAGTCCGACGCCGTGGCCCAGACCGTGGACGTAGTGATCGCCGTGGCCCGCGTCGGCGATCACCGTCCGAGCGGCCGCATCGATGTCGCGCAGGTCCGCGCCCGGGCGCAGGGCCGCGCGGCCCGCGGCCTGGGCGGTGGCCACCAGTTCGTAGATCTCGCGCTGCCAGTCGGCGGCATGGGACAGCACATAGGTGCGGGTCATGTCCGAGTGATAGCCGCCGACCACCGCCCCGAAATCGATCTTGACGAAATCGCCGTCAGCCAGGATCGCATCCGTGGGCCGGTGATGTGGAACCGCGGAGTTCGCGCCGGCCGCGACGATGGTCTCGAAGGCGATGTCGTCGGCGCCGAGGGCATACATCTCCCATTCGAGCGCGCGGGCGACCTCCCGTTCGGTCGCGCCGGCGCGGATCACTCCGCGATCGATGATGGCCGCAAGGCCCTGATCGCCGATCGCGCACGCCCGGCGCAGCAGTTCCACCTCGGCGGCGTCCTTGATCTTCCGGAACTCCTGGACCAGCCCGCTGCAGCCGATCAACTGCGCGGCCGGACCGTCCTGCTCCGCCATCCGACCGACGAGGGCTCGATGGGCCGCCACCGTCACCGCGTCGGCCTCGAAACCGATCGACCGGGCGCCCACTCGGCGCGCCTGCGTCGCGAGTTCGGTCAGACAGTCGCGGGCGATCACCGCCTGGAGATCCCCGGCCTGCTCGGCGACCTGGGTGAGGTAGCGACCGTCGGTGCAGATGCGGTCGGCCGTCGCGTCGTTTGCGCGGATGAGCACCGCGCCGTTGGAGCCGGTGAACCCCGTGAGGTAACGGACGTTGACGAGATCGGTGACGACCACGGCATCGGCGGGCTCGTCCAACCGAGTGAGAGCGGTGCGGACACGATCGCGGCGGGCTCGGTAGTCGCTGGTCATGGCACTGGCAGACATCTCTTCACGCTACCGCGCGGCACGTCTGGGGTCCGCGGGCATGTCCTCGCGGACGTTTCCGCGGGGGATGTGTTTTGGAACACGTTCGTCGTTGCGTACCCTGTCGCCTATGTCTTCGTGGTTGCTGCGCGGTGTGGTCATGACCGCCGTACACGTCATCGCCCGTGTGTTGCTCGGTGTGGCCGTGGTCAACGCCCCGCTCCATTCCACCGTCTGGAAGACGATCGCCATCGCCGCGGTCGTGCTCGTGGCGCTCCTGTGGGGCGGCATCGACGGCACTGCGGATGCCCGTGCGAATCCGGATCCCGACGACTACCGGGACCTCACCGTCCGCTGGTTGCAGGCGGGTCTGCTCGCCGGCGTCGTCGCCGGACTGATCTGCTGGATCCTCGGCCGGTTCGTGTTCGCCGGCATCGGCGAGGCAAGCCTCTTCGTCGAACTGATCGCGGGTGGCTCCTTCACCGCACTGCTGGTGTTCGCACCCGCGTTCGTCGGTGCGGCCGTCGGTCGATTCCTGGTCCGCCGGGATCAGCGCAAGGGTCAGGAGACCGAGGACGACTGGTCGGTGCACCCCGACCGCGACGGCGAACACGTCGCCGGCTGAACTCAGGTCACGAAAAAACTCCCACCAGCACACGAGATCTCGTGCCGGTGGGAGTTTTCTGTGGCCCGGGTCAGAGAAGCACGCCGCCCGACGGTGCGGCATCCCCCGCGATCGCCGAGTAGGCGGCGGCGACGAGACCCGGGTCTGGACCTTCCAGCCGACCGGGCTTGGCCAGACCGTCGAGGACGACGAAGCGGAGCACGCCGGAGCGGTTCTTCTTGTCCCCCGACATCGCCTCCAGGAGGTCCGGCAGGGCATCGGCGTCGTAACTCGTCGGCAGGCCGACCAGCTCCAGCACCGTACGGTGACGGTCAGCGGTGGCATCGTCGAGCCGGCCGGCCAGTCTGGCCAGCTCCGCGGCGAACACCAGACCCACCGAGACCGCCGCACCGTGGCGCCAGCGGTAGCGCTCGCGCCGCTCGATGGCGTGCCCGAGGGTATGCCCGTAGTTCAGGATCTCACGCAGTGACGATTCCTTGAGATCCGCCGACACCACGTCGGCTTTCACCTGGACGGACCGCCTGATCAGTTCGGGCAGCACATCGCCCGCCGCGTCGATCGCGGCGGCGGGGTCGGCCTCGATGATGTCGAGGATCACCGGGTCCGCGATGAATCCGGTCTTGATCACCTCCGCCAGACCGGCGACGACCTCGTTACGCGGGACCGTCGCGAGCGTCGCCGTGTCGATCAGGACGGCGTCGGGCTCGTGGAAGGATCCGACGAGATTCTTCCCCGCGTCGGTGTTGATCCCGGTCTTCCCGCCAACCGCGGCATCGACCATCGCCAACAGTGTCGTCGGGATGTGGATGACACCGATGCCGCGCATCCAGGTGGCGGCGACGAAACCCGCGAGATCAGTGGCGGCACCGCCGCCGAGACCGATCACCTTGTCGTTGCGCTTGAGTCCGATCCGGCCGAATACGTCCCAGCAGAACGCCGCGACCGAGAGATCCTTGCCCGCCTCGGCGTCCGGGATCTCGACCCGGTGGGCATCGAAACCCTTGTCCGACAGGAACTCCCGGATCTCCTCGGCGGTCTTCGCCAGCGTCGGCTGGTAGAGGATCGCGATCCGGTCCGCCCCGGTGGCCGCGGTCGCGACATCGTCGAGCAGACCTCGTCCGATGACCACGTCGTAAGGGGCACCGGCGTTGACGGTGATGGATATCGGCTCGGTCATGTGGTGGCCGCCCTTTCTGGTACGAGTGCACGGGCGAGTTCGGCGAGAATGGCATCCGCCACGTCCCCGGGCTCGCCCGCTGCCGCGTCGACGGTGAACTTGGCCGTGCGGAGGTATGTCTCGTCTCGTTCGGCGAGCAGTTCGCCGTATCGCCGGTGCGGATCGTCACCGGCGATGAGCGGGCGGTCGCTGTCGCGCACCCGCGCGAAACCCTGCTCCGCGTCGATCTTCAGGTAGACGACCCGGTGGCCGGCCAGTCCCGCGGCGACCGCAGGCGTCATCACCGCACCGCCACCGAGCGCCAGCACACCGCCGTGTGAGCGCAGGATCTCGAGGACGACGTCACGTTCGATCTCGCGGAATCGTTCCGGACCGTCGGTGGCAAAGATGTCCGGGATGGTCCGTCCGGTGCTGCGGACGAGTTCGGCGTCGGTGTCGAGGAAGTCCACACCGAGGCGGTCGGCCAGGATGCGGCCGACCGTGGACTTGCCCGCGCCCATGAAGCCGATCAACACCACCACCGGACGACGCTCGGGACGGGGCGCACTCATCGCTGCGGCGGCCGCGCGTCGATGAGCTTGCGGTAGCCGGCCAGGTTCTCCGCGGTCTCGGTCACCGAGTCGCCACCGAACTTGTCCAGGGCGGCCTGGGCGAGCACCAGGGCGACCATCGCCTCCGCGACCACGCCGGCCGCGGGTACGGCGCACACGTCGGAGCGCTGATGGATCGCCACGGCCTCTTCGCCGGTTGCCATGTCGACGGTGGACAGCGCCCTCGGCACGGTCGAGATCGGCTTCATCGCCGCGCGCACGCGCACGTCCTCGCCGTTCGTCATGCCGCCTTCCAGACCGCCGGCGCGGTTGGTGGATCGCAGCACACCGTCGGGGCCCGGCACCATCTCGTCGTGGGCCTGGCTGCCGCGGCGTCGTGCCGTGGTGAAGCCGTCGCCGACCTCGACACCTTTGATCGCCTGGATGCCCATCAGGGCCCCCGCCAGCCTGGCGTCCAAGCGGGTCTCGCCACTCACGTGGGACCCCAGACCGACCGGCACACCGGTCGCGACGACCTCGACGACGCCGCCGAGGGTGTCGCCGTCCTTCTTCGCCGCCTCGATCTCGTCGATCATCCGCTGCCCGGCATCCGCGTCGAACGCGCGGACCGGGCTCTCGTCGATCGCCGGCAGATCGGTGATGCGGGGGGCCGGGCCGTCATAGGGCTCACTCGCGCCGATCGAGATCACGTGCGACAGGACGTCGATCCCGAACACTTGGCGCAGGAAGTTGCGGGCGACGGTACCGGCGGCCACCCGTGCCGCAGTCTCGCGCGCGCTGGCACGTTCGAGGACCGGACGCGCATCGTCGAAGCCGTATTTCAGCATGCCCGAGTAGTCGGCGTGCCCGGGCCGCGGCCGAGTGAGCGGCGCGTTGCGCGCGCTGCCCGCCAACTCGGCGGGGTCGACCGGGTCGGCAGACATCACCGTCTCCCATTTCGGCCACTCGGAGTTGGCGATCTCGATGGCAACGGGGCCGCCCATCGTCGCGCCGTGCCGCAGCCCGCCGACCAGGGTGATCTTGTCCGCCTCGAACTTCATCCGCGCCCCTCGCCCGTAGCCGAGGCGACGACGCGCCAATTGTTCGGCGATGTCGGACGAGGTGATCTCCACTCCGGCCACCATCCCCTCGACGAGGGCGACCAGGGCCGGGCCATGGGATTCTCCGGCAGTTATCCAGCGCAACACAGTGGTCAATTGTTCCATGACCTCGTCGTCACCCGACGACCCCACCTCGTAGACCCCGTCATGCGATGCCGAGAGTGAAGAGCGCGGCGGTGACCAGCGCCGGACCGTGCGGTCGACCGGGCTCGCCCGCATGTGCTCGCAGATGTGGGCCGAGCGTGACCATCGCGGCGAGGACGACGACGACCAGCCCCGCACCGACGTCGCCGACCATTCCGCCGATGACGAAGGCGAGCTTGAGATCGCCGCCCCCGCACGCGCGGGCGAGCACCGCCACCAGGTAGGGGGTCGCCGTGACGACGGCAGCGGCCAGTACTCCCGGGTGTCCGACCGACATGCCGATCGTCGCCGCGATTCCCGGCCAGACGAGGGCCGTCGCGATCCGTCCCGTGCGCAGATCGCCCACCGCCACGACCGCCAGCCAGATCAGCACCAGGAATGAGCTCATCCGCCGAGAGTGCCGGTCGCGCGGACCCGGGGCATCACTCGCTCGACGGCGCTGTGGATCGCTGTTCCCCTGTGGAGGGTCGATCGCTCCGGTATCGGAACCGTGCTACCGCGGGTCGATCATCCGGCGCCGCCGAGCGCGGCGGCCATTGCCTCCCGAGGCGCCGGGCGACCCGTGAATTGTTCGACCTGGCTGAATGCCTGATTGAGCAGCATCACCAGTCCCCCGACCACGCGGCCGCCCGCGGTCGACACCGCGGCCGCCAACGGCGTCGGCCACGGGTGATAGATCACGTCGACGACTTTCGCCGCGGACGCCAGCGAACCGACGAGTGGTGTGGTCGCGCCGGCGGGGACCGTGGAGATCACCACGCCGGACGCAGCGGCGCGCTCCTCGAGATCGGCGCCGGGCTCGAAGGGCAGCACCGCGGTGGTCATGCCGACGGTCCGTCCGAGCTCGATCACAGGTGCGGCCCGGCCCGCATCCCGCGCCACGACCACCAGATCGGTGAAGCCGGCGTCCGAGAGTGCGGCCACCGTGGGCAGCGCGGTACCTCCGGCACCCACGACGACGGCGGACGAGTTCGCCGCGGCGTCGGCGCCCACCTCGAGCAGTGCGCCTGCCATGCCGTCGATGTCGGTGCAGTCGGCGCGCCAGCCATGTTCGGTGCGTACCAGCGTGTTGGCCGACCCGACGAGTTCTGCCCGCGTCGTGCGCTCGTCGGCGAACGCGAGGGCCGCGAGTTTGGCCGGCATGGTCACCGACAGGCCGACGAAGTCGGGGCCCAGGCCACCCACCAGCTCCGGCAGCTCGTCGGCAGTGCACTCGATCCGGTCATAGGTCCAGTCGGTCAGACCCAGCGCACGATAGGCGGCCAGGTGCAGGTCCGGCGAACGCGAATGACCGACCGGTGATCCGAGTACCGCGGCCCGGCGAGCTGTCAGGTCCATCCGATCAGCTGCACCCGGTGCTCAGGAGCTTGTTCTCACAAGCCTTTTCGCGGTTCTGCTGATGCTCCTCAAAAGTGTTCGCGAACAGCGTGGTGCCCTGCCGGTCCACGGTGACGAAGTAGAGCCAGTCACCTGCGCTCGGATGTTCGACCGCACTCAGCGCACGCTCACCAACCGCCCCGATCGGCGTCACCGGCAGTCCCGTGTTGCGGTAGGTGTTCCACTTGTTGTCGGCCTTGTAGGCGTCGCCGTAGACGTCGATGTTCGTCACGTTCGCCGTGTAATTGGTAGTCGAATCCATCTCCAGCCGTTGGTCTTTGGCCAGGCGGTTGAGGATCACCCTGGCCACCTTCGGGAAATCCTCGGGGTCGGTCACCTCACGTTCGACGACCGACGCCGCCACCAGCGTCTCGTACGGGGTCAGTCCGGAGTCCTGCGTTTCGAGCAGTCCCCACTGCTGGAAGCGGATCGAGCTCGCGACGATCAGATCGTGCAGGATCTGGGTCGCCGAGTGGTTCGGATCGATCGTCTCCCAGGTCCCGGGCGCGATCAATCCCTCGATCCGACGATGATCACCCGTGAGCTGCTCGACAGTGGGGCGAGCCCACGCGGGCACCCCGAGCTGGTCCGGTGTCGACTCGGCGGCCGCTTTCTCGAGTTGTCCGACGTCCGCACCGACCCGCTGACCGTTCACGGTCACCGCCGTGGCGTCGGAGATCATCTGGAAAATTCCCGGAGTGGTCTTGCCGTCGACGCCCTTCTTGTTGTCGAGCTGCAGCCCTTCCGGCACCACCACGCGACCGACGCGGTGTTCGTTGTCGTCGGTCATCATGGCGACCGCGGTGGACGCGGGGATCTGGGTTCGGAGCTTGTAGTAACCGCCCGACATGGCCTGTCCGCCTGCGGCGTCGAGGAACGCGTTGACACTGCCGACCACATCGTCCTTCTCCAGGATCCGGCCGAAGTCCATCAGCGTCGAGTTCTGCGGGATGTCGACGATCACATCGGCCGTGCCTGCCGCATCGGAGTAGTCCTTGTGGTTCTCGAAGACCCCGAGCGAGCGCAGACCGACGAATCCGACCCCGGCGACCAGGACCAGCATGCAGGCCATCACCAGCGCGAGGATGACGCGACGTCGCGTGCGATTCGGCGAGCCGCCTCTCTCACGGCGGGGACGCTTTTCCCTGGAACGCCCGGCGCCGCTCTCCCGTCGCGGACGACGACGACCACGATCCGGGAGGTCGTCGGCGGTCTCGCCCGCGACGTCCTCGTCGTTGTCGAGGAAGTGCGTGCGCGGCGGTTGCGGCTCGATCGTCTGTGGACGTACCCGGTGCGGCACCGCGCTGCGCAGCGGGTCGCTGTACTCGCCCGACGAGAGCGTCAGGGGCCGGTCCGGATCGGCGTCGTCCGCTGGGGGGATCCGCTCGGGGGGGATCCGCTCGGGTCGGCTCCGTGGCGGCGGTGCGCTCGGCGCCCGTCGGCGGGCTTCGGGTGCCACGCGCTGCGGAGCGGTCCGCGGCGGGGCGGGCGGCGGCGGAGGGCTCGGCACCGGCGGAGCACTGGGCATCGGAGCACTGGGCATCGGAGCACTGGGCATCGGACCGCTGGGAGGGGGTGGTTGAGAACCCGCGGGCGGGTTCGGCGGGGCCGCCGCCTGCGCAGGTCGCCCGACCTCCGGCTCGACCGACTCCATCTCGCGGCGGCGACGATGACGGGTCGACGGCTTGCCGTCGGCGGGCTGGGTGAAGTAGCGCAGTCGATCGAGATCGAGCTGCTCAGTGGGCTGTTCGGAGATGTCATGTCGCCGCGATCGCGGCCGATGCTGGTGCTCGTCGGTCACCGAGTGGTTCCTCTCCGGTTCCGGCGAAAGTCGGCTGCACTGCAGCGCCGATTCGCGATCGCGAATTGCGCTGGGCTGTGGGGCCGGACGGATCTAGAACTCATCGTCGCGTATCCAGCCACCCCTGCAGAATAGCGACCGCGGCCGCTTGATCAATCACGGCGCGCGAGGATTTCGCTTTCACCCCGCTCGCACGCAGGGCCTGGGTCGCAGTCACCGTGGTCAGGCGTTCGTCGTGATATTCGACACCGATCGGGCTGATCCGGTCCGCGAGCTCATCACCGAACTCACGTGCCAGCCCGGCCGCCGTCCCGTCCTCGTTGCGCAATGTCTTGGGCAGACCGACCACCACGCCGACGGCGTCGTACTCGGCCACGATGGTGGCGATCCGTTCGATGTCCGCCTTGCCGGCCGGTGTCCGCCGAACGGTCTCCACGGGCGTCGCGAGGATCCCGTCCGGATCACATACCGCGACACCGATGCGAACCGATCCGACGTCGACGCCGATGCGACGTCCGCGGGACGCCGTCATCGGTCCCGGACGAGTTCGCGCAGGCGGGTCATCGCAGCGTCGACGCCGGTGGGATCGGAACCGGATCCCTGAGCGAGATCGGGCTTTCCGCCGCCACGGCCGCCGACCAGTCCGGCGACCTCCTTGACGATGTCACCGGCCTTGACGCCGAGTCCACGAGCGGCATCGGTGGTGGCCACGACGAACGGCACCTTGGTGGTCGCACCGTCGGTGGTCGATGAGAAGAGCGCGATCACCGCGGGCCGGTCGGCGACCTTGCCGCGCAGATCGGTTGCGAGCGAACGCAGCCCGTCGGCGTCGAGCTCGTCGGGCAGACGCCCACCAACGATCAGTGTCGAACCCACCGTGACGGCGGAATCGATCAGCCCCCCGGCCGCCGCACGAGCCGAATCCGCGCGCATCCGTTCGACCTGCTTCTCCGCATCGCGCAGTCGGTTCACCAGTTGCTCGACCCGACCCGGCACTTCCTCTGAGGGCACCTTGAGCGACGACGCCAGGCCGGCCAGCAGCGCCCGCTCCTTGGACAGGAACCGGAAGGAATCCATGCCGACATAGGCCTCCACACGCCGGACACCCGATCCCACCGACGATTCGCCGATCACGGTGACCGGACCGATCTGTGACGACGACGCGACATGCGTTCCGCCGCACAGTTCCATGGAGAACGGCCCGCCGATCTCGACGACGCGGACCACGTCGCCGTAGTTCTCACCGAACAGCGCCAGCGCCCCCATCTGCTTCGCCTCGGTCAGTCCGGTCTCGAAGGTGTGCACCGGATAATTGGCCTCGACCGCCGCGTTGCTGATCTCCTCGATCTCACGACGCTGGCTCTCCGACAACGGCTTCCCGGAGTGGAAGTCGAACCTGAGATAGCCCGGCCGGTTCAGGGATCCCGCCTGTGTCGCGGTGGGTCCGAGTACCTCGCGCAGTGCGGCGTGCACCATGTGGGTGCCCGAATGTCCTTGTGTCGCACCGTGCCGCCACGTCTGGTCGACCGATGCGATGACCTCGTCGCCTTCGGCGATCTCACCCTCGTCGACGGTCACCTTGTGCAGCCACACCGACTTGCCGGCCTTCTGGACGTCGTTGATACGCAGGCGCACACCGTCTCCGGTTGTGATGGTCCCGACATCCGCCATCTGACCGCCGGATTCGGCGTAGAGCGGACTGCGGTCGAGGACCACGACGAGTTCCTGTCCCGGCGACGCGCTGCGCACTCGGGCGCCGTCGGACACAAGTCCGAGAACCTTTGCCTCCGAGACGAGTTCGTCGAATCCGGTGAAAGTGGTAGGCCCGCGGTCGAGGAACTCGCGGTACACCGACATGTCGGCATGACCGGTCTTGCGGGCGGTCGCGTCGGCCTTGGCGCGCTGCTTCTGTTCGGCCATCAGCGCGGTGAACCCCTGCTGGTCGACCGACAGCCCGGCCTCGGCGGCCATCTCCAGTGTCAGGTCGATCGGGAAGCCGTACGTGTCGTGCAAGGTGAAGGCATCGTCACCGCTGATCGTGGTTTTCTCGGCGGCCTTGGTGGCCTGCGCCGCGTCGGCGAAGAGCTTGGAACCGGCGGCCAGCGTCTTGCTGAACGACGCCTCCTCGCCGATCGCCACATCGACGATGTGCCTGCGCTGCTCTGCCAGGTTCGGATACGAGGGCGACATGGTGTCGACGACGAGGTTGATGAAGTCGCCCATCGTCGGCTGATCGGCGCCGAGAAGGCGGACCGACCGAACCACACGTCGCAGCAGGCGGCGCAGGACGTAGCCGCGACCGTCGTTGCCGGGCAGGACGCCGTCGCCGATGAGCAGGGTGGCGGTGCGGGCGTGGTCGGCGATCACCCGGAACTTCACGTCGTCATCGTGATTGCCGGCGCCGTAGGCCCGGCCGGTGAGTCGCGCGGCGAGGTCGATGATCGGCTTGCACAGGTCGGTCTCGTAGACATTGTCGACGCCCTGCAGGATGCAGGCGACGCGCTCGATTCCCATACCGGTGTCGATATTCTTCTTCGGCAGCGGGCCGAGGATCTCGTAGCCCTCCTTGCCACCACCCGGACCGCGCACGTTCTGCATGAACACGAGGTTCCAGATCTCGATGTAGCGGTCCTCGTCGGCCTCGGGTCCGCCTTCCTTGCCGTAGGCGGGCCCGCGGTCGTAGAAGATCTCCGAGCACGGGCCGCAGGGTCCGGGAACACCCATCGACCAGTAGTTGTCCTTCAGACCGCGCCGCTGGATGCGCTCGGCCGGTACACCGATCTCGTCGCGCCAGATGGCCTCGGCCTCGTCGTCGTCGAGGTAGACCGTCGGCCACAGTTTGTCGCCCGCGATCCCGTAGCCACCGTCGGAGACGTTGTTGGTCAGCAGCGTCCAGGCGAAGGTGATCGCCTCGCGTTTGAAGTAGTCGCCGAACGAGAAGTTGCCGGCCATCTGGAAGAACGTGTTGTGACGCGTGGTGATCCCGACCTCCTCGATGTCGAGGGTGCGCACGCATTTCTGCACGCTCGTCGCCCGGTCGAAGGGCGGGGTCTGCTCACCCAGGAAGTAGGGCTTGAACGGCACCATGCCCGCGTTGACGAACAGCAGGTTGGGGTCATCGAGGATCAGCGAGGCGCTCGGGACCTCGGTGTGGCCCGCCTTGATGAAGTGATCCAGGAAGCGCTGCCGGATGTCATGCGTCTGCAACTGAGTTCGTCCTTGGTGAGTGGTCGGTCTGACGTCTGGTGGTCCGGACCGGCGGTCGAGACCGGTCAGCGACACTCCAGACTACCGCCGCGGTGGGAACGAGCCCGTGTCCGGCATCGTGTCGGAGCCCGGTGGCAGACTCGAACCCGGTGAACTTCCCGGTCCGCCACGAGGCGGTCGTCGAGGTCGGCTGACCCGACCGCGAGGCCTATCGGCGACGCGAACGGGCGACCGCGGCCCGCACGATGGACCGCAACTTGCCCAGCCGGGCGCCGATCTCGCGTTCGTATCCGTGATCGGTCGGCTGGTAGTAGTCGACCCCGACCAACTCATCGGGCGCGTACTGCTGGGCGACCACCCCGTCCGGGTCGTCGTGCGGGTATCGATAGCCGATGCCGCTGCCCAGGCCCTTGGCGCCGGCATAGTGGCCGTCCCGTAGATGTGCGGGCACCGCCCCCGACTTCCCGGCCTCCACATCGGCGATCGCAGCACCGATCGCGGAGACCACTCCCCCGGATTTCGGCGCGGTCGCCAGATGGATGGTGGCCTGCGTGAGGGCCAGCTTCGCCTCCGGCATACCGACCAATGCCACCACCTGCGCGGCGGCCACGGCCGTCTGCAGGGCGGTCGGATCGGCCATGCCGATGTCCTCGCTGGCATGGATCATCAGCCGACGGGCGATGAATCGCGGGTCCTCGCCCGCGACGATCATCCGAGCCAGGTAATGCAACGCGGCATCGACATCGGAGCCGCGGATGGACTTGATGAATGCGCTGGTCACGTCGTAGTGCTGATCACCGTCGCGGTCATAGCGCACCGCGGCGCGGTCGATCGCCGCCTCCACCTCGGTGACGTCGAGGACGGGCCGGTGACCGTCGCCCCCCGCCGAGTCCTCGTCGTCGCCGCGCAGCGCCGCGTCCGCGCTGGCCTCCAGTCCGGTGAGGGCGCGACGCGCGTCCCCACCGGCCACCGCCACGAGATGGTCGATCGCCTCGTCGCTGACCTCGACGCGCCCGTCCAGCCCGCGCGGGTCGGCCACGGCCCGGCGCAGTACCTCGCGGATGTCGTCGTCGGAGAGGGAACGCAGCTGCAGCACCAGTGACCGGGACAGCAACGGCGCGACCACCGAGAACGACGGGTTCTCCGTGGTCGCGGCCACCAGCAGCACGATGCGGTTCTCCACCGCGTCCAGCAACGCGTCCTGTTGCGTCTTGGAGAACCGATGGACCTCGTCGATGAACAGCACGGTCTGCTGTCCCTCGATCAGCCGCCGCCGGGCGACGTCGATGACGGCGCGCACCTCCTTGACGCCCGCCGACAGGGCCGAGAGCGCCTCGAACCGCCCGCCCGTGGCGCGGGAGATCAGGGCGGCCATCGTCGTCTTACCGGTGCCGGGCGGGCCGTAGAGCATCACCGATGCCGCGCCGGAACCGTTGATGAGGCGTCGCAACGGCGACCCGGCACCCAGCAGATGCTGCTGGCCGACGATCTCGTCGAGCGATTCCGGACGCATCCGCACCGCCAGGGGGGCGTGCGCGCCGGGAGGTGACGCGAGGCCGCCCGAGCCGGGACCCGGGGCGGCCGTCGGTGTGTCGAACAGCCCTTCCACGGCGCGCCGTCAGGTGAGCCAGGTGCGCTGCAGCGCGGCACCGAGCCGGGACGCGAACTCGGCGATCTCCGCTTCACCGGCCCGAACCGCCGCAGCCGACAGATCCGCCCAGCGCGCGACGACGACGCGGGGGTCGTTGGTGTGCAGCGCCCAGTCGTGGGTCTGGCCTGCGTGGGCCGAACGTGGCTCCGCGACCGATGCGGCGCCGTCGTCGGGCAGCATCCACACGGTCGACAGCCACGTCCACAACAACCGGGCGGTGGTGATCTTGCGGGTCGCCTCACCGTCGTGACCGAGCCCCGGCCAGATGGGATAGACCTCGGATCGCCACGCGTCGACCATCGCGATCTCGAGGTCGGCGCGGTGATCGACGTTGACGTGCGACAACTGCGCACCGAAGGTGACCAGGGCATACGCGATGTCGAGAGTGGCGTCGCGGAAGCCGCCCCACTCGTAGTCCATGAACTGCACGCCCTCGTCGTTGAGCACGATGTTCTCCGCACCGACGTCCGACGGGCTGAAGGCCCGGTGCTCACCGTCGGCGAACAGCCCGCAGGCGATCGTCAGTCGCTTCGCGACGTCATCCGGCAGCTCGACACCCAGGCGCTCGGTCAACCCCGGGGCGTCCTCGACCGCCCGCGCGGCGGCCTCGCCGAGGACGTCGACGTCGTCGGTGCCGTTCGCCCCGCGTCGCAGGATGGCCAGGAAGTCGATCTCACCGCCGACCGTCGCCGTGTGCATCCGGCCGAGGGCCTGGCCCCAGGCACTGACCGCGTGCGACGTCTCGACGACGTCGGTACCGGACAACAGCGAGGTCAGCGAGCGTCCGTGTCCGAGGTCGGTGAGGACGAGTACCCGCATGTCGGGGTCGGATGCGATGAGCTGTGGTCCCGGTCGGGATTCGGTGGGCAGCGCGGTGGCGTATTTGTACGAGGCGAGTTCGCGATGGAAGGCACGGGGGTCCTCGTCGGCAGGCAGTGCCTTGATCACCAGGGTGCGATCCATCGACAGAGGATTGACCGCCACCCTGGCCCGCACCACGACGGTACGGCCACTACCCCCGAGGTCTTCGGGGTCTGCGAGGGTGACGGGGGAACCGGCCCGATGCGAGAGAACCGCCTCGGCCGCGCGCACCACACCGGCGATGCGACTCTCAGTGATTACCGTCATGTCACCCACCAACCTACCCAATCGCCGATCACGGCGTCACGACTCTTCATCCATCTGCAATGCATTTGCCACTGGTAAACCACGCCCACCTCGGCAGATGTCAGATCCCGTCTCGCACAACAAGGGTCAGGTCGAGGTCCAGCCCGACGCCGGTGGGTGTCATCCGTTCGGGTGACCCGACCCGAATGGGCCGGTGACGCTAGTCCGCGTTCGTTCCCGACGACCCCTCGGTGATCTCGGACACATCGCCGGGACCGATCGGGCTGACGTCCACCGACACATCGATCCGGCTCTTCTTCGACTCGGTGTAGATGACCCCGCGCAGCGGCGGGACGTCGTCGTAGTCGCGACCCCACGCCACCGTGACGTGTCGTTCGTCGACGAGCTTGTCGTTGGTCGGGTCGAAGGCCAGCCAACGGTCACCGGGCAGCCACACGGCCGCCCATGCGTGGCTCGCGTCGGCGCCGAAGATCCGTTCCCGACCAGGCGGCGGATCGGTGGCCAGATAGCCCGACTCATAGCGCGCGGCGAGCCCGACCGAGCGCAGACAGGCGATCGCGACGCGGGCGAAGTCCTGACAGACACCCATGCGCCGTTCCAGGACGGTGTCCACGCGGGTGCTGATCGCCGTCGATCCCGACTTGTAGGTGAACTCCCGGAAGATCCGCGAGGTCAGGTCGGTGACGGCCTCGATCAGCGGGCGGCCGGGCCGGAAAACCTCCGCCGCGTAGTAGGCCACCGCGGGGGTGATCTCGGGGGGCCGGAGATCGAGGACGAACTCGACCGCACCGGCACCCGCGGTACCGACCGCCGACGGACGGGCCTGTTCCCACGGACCGAGTGCCGCCGGCGAGAGGAGCAGCCCCGCGTCGGGTGGATCGACCTCGACGACCGAGGTCGAGGTGACGACCAGCTCGTCGTGATTGGACCGGACGTGGAAGTACGAATCACCGTTGCCGTAGACATCCACCCCTGTGGACCAGTCGTCGGGCTCGGGCTCGATGGTCACCCCCGCTGACAACACCCGCTGATGCGGCAGCTCGCGAGGGGTGAGGTAGCAGCGGCCGTACGACGACGAGACCACGTCGTCGTAGGTGTAGGACGTGCGATGCATCACCCGGTAGCGACGCCGGTGATCGGCGATCATCGCGGCCGGTTCCGTATCCGGTTCCGGTGCGCTGGTCATGCGCCGTCACCTCCCCCGCCCCAGATCGGCTGCGCCTGCCGCGGCAAGGCGAACCGGGTGCTGGTCAGGACGTCGGAGAGGTCTCGTGCTCCGGCGCCCAGCGCGGTCATCAACTCACCGAGCTGTGCGCGGCGGCCCGCCGCGTCGACGGCAGCGAGATCTTCCGGATCGGACCGACGCAGTTCGGCGATCAGCTCCTCGACGATCCGCTCGGAGCTCGCGGAACGCAGTTCGTCGGGCAGCGCGGACAGGTCGTCGTGCATCCGCGTCAGCTGGTAGATCATCGCCCGGGGGTTGGTCTCGTCGAAGAACAGCAGACCACCGACGGCGTCGAATTGGTAGAGCCCGCGATTGCGCCTGCGGTAGATCACCGACGACTCGTTGGCGACCAGGAAGGACTCCAGCAACGCCTGCTCGACCTCGCGGTCCTGCGCCACGACGAACAGTGCCGCGGTGAGGTCGGCGAGGGTGATGGTCCGTTCGATGCGCCGGCCGATGTCCATGAACAACCAGCCGGGATCGTGCACCATCGAGTCGGCCTGCAGACCGGCGAGCGCGAGCACCCCGTGCAGCACCTCGTCGTGGGCGTGGCCGAGATCGGAACCCAGGTCCAGGGTCGAGTCACCGGCGGCGGAGCCGGGACCTGCTGAGGCGCGGGCGCCGCGGACCTGCGTGCCGAGCTGGTCGATCGCGCGTTCGACCGGTGCCAGCACCATCCACGTACTCGTCGACATCTGATCACGGACCGCCCGTGCCGTCGCGGCGAGTCGATCGGCGGAGTGGGCGATGGTCCCGGCCACGGATCGCGCGATGGTGAGATCCGTGATCTTCGCGATGGCCTCATTGACCCGCTGAGGCTCGATCGGCCGGTCGTCGTGTTCCGCGGCGAGGTCGGCGGTACCGAGGTAGAGGGCGGTGCCGGTCACCCGCGCGACCGCATGAAGCACCAACGGCACCGCAGCCGATCCACTCATCCACGGGCGGTACTGCACCTCCTGATACCGCTCCCGAGCCACCTTCGCCAGGCGCGTCGTCGACTCCGTACGTTCGCCGTAGCGCCCGAACCAGAAGAGGTCGGCAAGGACGCGGGGACTCGCGGCCGCGGCGACGTCGTAGTAGGCCGCGGTGCGCGGAGTCCGGCCGGGACGCGGCGTCGCCACCAGCTCCTCGGTGGCCGCCGACCGGGTACCCGATTTCCGCGAGACGTGACCGCCGACGTCGGCGCTGGTCACCCAGACGTCCTTGGCCGACACGGTCCGCTGGGCCGCACCGGCAACACCGTCGGCGAGCACCATCCCCAGTCCGCCCGGCATCACCGCGTAGGTCGGCCCCTGCGCCACGCTGAACGCACGGACCCCGACCTGGGCGGCGCGGAGCACCCCCCGACGATCCGAGGTGGTCCGCCCGGGCGTCATCGTCGGCGCGATCGAGACGGGTCGCAGCGTCCGGGCCACCCACTGCCACGGGTGTGCCTCGATCCGGGCGACGAGATCGGCACGCCGCGCGGTATCGAGCATCGGGCCGATCACCTCTTCGTCGGTGGCGAAGTTCGACAGCACCAGTTCGCCGAGATCGGCGCGGATCTTGGTGCGCTGCAGATCGTCGCCCGCCCACAACGTCGACACCGACGGCAGCGCGAGATCCTCGTCGAGCAGGACCGGTGCGAGCTTGTCCAACACCGTGTGCAGCGCGGGGTTCTCGAGCACGCCGCTGCCGAGGGTGTTCACGACCGTGACGGTGCCGCGCGAGATGGCCTCCACCAGGCCGGCGACCCCGAGCCGGGAGTCGGTGCGCAGGTCGAGCGGGTCCGCATAACCGGCGTCGATCCGCCGCAGCAGGACGTCGACCCGCTTGTACTTGCCCAGCGACCGCATGTAGACGGCGCCGTCGCGCACCGTCAGGTCGTCTCCCTCGACCAGGGGGAACCCCAGCACCGACGCCAGATACGCCTGGTCGAAAGCTGTTTCCGACATGCTCCCGGGACTCAGCACCGCGACCGTCGGATCGTCGACGCCCGGTGGGGCGTAGTCGAAGAGGGCCAGCCGCAGAGTGCCGGCGAAGGTCGCGATGGATCTCGGCGCGATGGTTTGGAACAGCTGCGGAAAGGTCCGCGAGAGCAGTCTGCGGTCGACCATCGCGAAACCGATGCCCGACGGCGCCTGCGTGCGGTCGGCGTACACCTCGAACCTGCCGTCGGAGGTCCGACCGAGATCCAGGGCATGCAGGAACAACGCGTGCGGTCCGGCGACCTCCAGCCGTGCCGCCTTCCGGATGTAGCCGGGATGCCCGAACACCATCTCCGGCGGGACGAGGCCACGGCGGATCGTCTTCTGATCGCGGTAGATGTCCCGCAGGAGCTGATCGAGCAGCATCGACCGCTGGATGACGGCCTTCTCCAGTTCCGCCCACTCCACCCCGTCGACGACGAGCGGAACGGGGTCGACCTGCCAGTCCCGTGCGACGGTATCGGCGCCGTCGAACTCGTTGTAGATGACGCCTTCGTCGCTGACCGCGGTGGCCAGGCGCGCCGCGGCACCCCGCAGGCGTTCATCGCCACGCGCCGCGTACCCGGACACCAGTTCCGTCCAGGCCTGCCTGGTCCCGCCGCTGCTGTCGAGCATCTCGTCGTACGGCGCCGGCGCTGCTGTGCCGTGGGACAACCCCTCGACATCGAACAGTGCAGAGCCCTCGGGCCGGTACCCGTCGAAGACCCCGGGCAGTCGGTTCCCGCCCGGGCTGCCCGACGAAACGATCACCGAAGAACTGTACGTGCCCGGCGCAGATCCAGGATCGCCGGCACCCCGGTATCGGTGGCCTGCCGGGCCTGCCGCTCCCGGAGGAGCCCGATGTCGACCGAGCCGCTGGTGTGACCGCTGGCCTCGAAGCGTCCGTTGCGCCGCGATTCCGCCTCGACCGCGTTCACCGGGGGCCGGTCATATGACCGGCCGCCCGGATGGACGACGTGGTAGGTCGCACCGCCCACCGACCGGCCGGCGACCGTGTCGATCAGGTCGAACGTGAGCGGGGTGTCGATGGTGATCGACGGATGCAGCGCGCTCGGCGGCTGCCAGGCCCGGAACCGGATCCCCGCGACCCGCTCACCGGTGCGGCCGGTGGGACTCAACGGAATGGGGAAACCGTTGCACGTCAACAGGAAACGGTCATCCTCACCGCCCTGGACCCGCACCTGCACACGTTCGATCGACGAGTCGACGTACCGCGCTGTCCCGGTGCCGGTCGACTCCTCGCCGAGGGTGTTCCACGGCTCGATCGCGCCGCGGAGCTCGACCTCGTGGTCGCGGATCGAGACCGTACCGAGCCGGGGGAACCGGAACTCGGTGAACGGGTCGAGCCATGCCGTGTCGAACGGATAGCCTGCCTCCCGGAGGTCCTTGGCGACGGCTGCGATGTCACCGATGATGTAGTGCGGCAGAAGATATTTGCCGTGCAGATCCGCACCGTGCCGGATGAGCCTTCCGCGATGCGGGTGCTCCCAGAACCACGACACCAGCGACCGCACCAGCAGTGACTGCACCATCGCCATCCGGTGGTGCGGCGGCATCTCGAACGCCCGGAGTTCGAGCAGACCGAGACGTCCCCGAGCCGAGTCGGGACTGTAGAGCTTGTCGATGCAGAACTCGGAGCGATGGGTGTTGCCGGTGATGTCGGTCAGCAGGTGCCGCAGAGCACGGTCGGTGACCCACGGATTCGGTGGGGCGTCGACACCACCGGCACCGTCTCCCTTCACACCCAGCCGGTCGATCTCGGAGAACGCGATCTCCAGTTCGTACAGAGCCGACTCGCGGCCTTCGTCCACGCGCGGTGCCTGCGACGTGGTCCCGATGAACCGCCCGGAGAAGAGATACGACAGCGACGGGTGCCGCTGCCAGTAGGTCAGCATCGACACCAGCAGATCCGGACGGCGCAGCATCGGTGAGTCGGCCGGGGTCGTACCGCCGAGCGTGATGTGGTTGCCGCCGCCGGTACCCCCGTGACTGCCGTCGAGGTCGAAGGTCTCGGTACCGAGCCGGGTGTGCCGCGCGTGATCGTAGAGGTCGTCGAGCAACTCGGATTGTTCGACGAAACCGGCGGTCGGCTGGATGTTCACCTCGATCACACCGGGATCTGGTGTGACGGTGAGCGTGGTGAGCCGGGCATCCGAGGGCGGCCCATAGCCTTCGATCACCACCGGGGTCGAAATGGCCGTCGCCGCGTCCTCGACGAACTCGATGATCGCCAGGAACTCCTCCAGCGCGGCCAGTGGTGGCATGAAGACGGCGAGCACGCCGCCACGGACCTCGGCGACCACAGCGGATCGCGGCACGAAGGCCGCCGGATCGACGTCACGGACGATGAGCCCGAGGGTGTCGGCCGGGTCCGCGGGCAACACGCCCGCCCGGACGGACGGATCGACCTCGAACATGGTCGGGGCCGGCCCCCACGACAGGGAGTTCAGCGGCAGCCGCAGGCCCGCGGGCGACGTACCCGGGGTCAGCACCAGACGGCCACGGCGCGTGGTCCACCGGGCGCTCTGCCACGCCGTCTCGTCCTCGGAACGACTGAGCGGCAGGACGAAAGCGGTCGGGTCGGTGATCGCGCCGTCCAGACGCTCCAGCAGGGCCCGGCGGGTGTCACTCGAATCCGCCGGCGGCGTGAGATCGGTCTCGTTGTCGGCCTCGGCTGCCGCGGCCGCCAGCACGGCACCGCGCGCCGTCAGCACGGTCGGGTCCGCACCGGGATCACCGGGTGGTAACGCCGCCAGCTCGCCCATCCGGACCAGGGGATCCTCGTAGGCGGGCATCACCTGTGTGGTCGGCAGCCCGATCGCCTTGGCCACCGCGGTCAACAGCGTCTCGGCCTTCGACGAGTCGGTGGCGCCGTTCGTCGCACGTTCGCTCGCACCGGTGCTCTCCACCTCGATGCTCGCCGTGGCCTGTTCCTGCGTCGCCCACGGATCGGCGAGGAGTTCCGGGCGACGCCAGATCGGCAGGCCGTCGGTCCGCCACATCAGTGCGATCTGCCAGCGCGGCAACGGTTCACCCGGGTACCACTTACCCTGGCTGCGCTGCACCAGGCCGGCAGGCGCGTAGGTCCCGCGCAGCCGCTCGGCGAGCCGCGACGCCAGCAGGCGTTTATGCGGACCATCGGCGGCGGTGGTCCACTCCGGGTCGGTCTGGTTGTCGATCGAGACGAAGGTCGGTTCACCACCCATCGTGAGTCGGACGTCGTTGTGGGCCATCCTGGCGTCGACGGCAGCGCCGAGATCGACCACCCGATCCCATTGTTCGGGGGTGTACGGCAACGTCACCCGCGGGTCCTCGTGGTATCGGGTCACCGTGTTCGCGAAGTCCAGCGTGGCGTGGCAGGGTCCGGTCGCGCCGGTGATCGGTGCGGCGCCACCGGGGCTCGGCGTCGCGGCGAGCGGGATGTGTCCCTCGCCGGCGAACAGACCGGATGTCGGGTCCATGCCCACCCACCCGGCGCCGGGCAGATAGACCTCGGTCCAGGCATGCAGATCCGTGAAGTCGGCGTCCGGCCCGGAGGGTCCGTCGATCGACTTCACGTCCGACGTCAACTGCACCAGATACCCGGAGACGAACCGCGCGGCCAGCCCCAGTTCCCGCAACAACGCGACGAGCAGCCAGGCGGAGTCGCGGCAGGACCCGATCCCACTGGACAACGTGTACTCGGGAGTCTGCACGCCCGACTCCAGACGGACGGTGTAGCCGACCGCGTCGCGCACCGCCTGGTTCAATCCGACCAGGAAGTCGATGATCCGGACCTTGCCGGCGGGGCGATGGTCGGCGGCGAACTCCACCACGGACGGATGGACCGACGCGCCGGCGAACTCACCCGCGGTCACCCCGACCGAACGGAGGAAGATCTCCAGGTCGGTGCGGAGATCGTCGGGATAGGAGAAACCGAAGTCCTCCGCCCAGTCCTCGATGAAGAAGTCGAACGGGTTGACCGCGGTCAGGTCCGCGACCAGGCTCACCGAGATCGAGAGCATCTTGGCCGGCTCCGAGAACACCAGCCGCGCCATGTAGTTGCTGAAGGCATCCTGCTGCCAGTTCAGGAAGTGTTCGGCCGGTTCGACTTTCAGTGAGTACGCCTCGATCGGCGTACGTGAGTGCGGAGCCGGTCGCAGACGGACCACATGCGGGAAGATCTTGACCGGGCGATCGAATGCGTAACTCGTGCGATGCTCGAGGGCCACCTTAATCGTCATGGTGTGAAATCACATCACACATGCCGACCCGCTGCCGGATATGCGGGCAGCGTCACGCCCGGACGGCCATGCCGCCCATGGATTCCGGGCGAGCCGCCGCCCGGGTTCAGGCGCCGCTGGGATCAGGCGCCGCTGGGATCAGGCGCCGCCGACGCCTGCTTCCGCCGCCGCACCGTCTCCGTCGGCCTCCGCCTGCTTCCGGATCACCGGCTTGGCGTCGATCCCCGATTCCTTGCGCTGCTGAGGTGTGATCGCAGCCGGTGCGTCGGTGAGCGGATCGACTCCGCCACCCGACTTCGGGAACGCGATCACCTCTCGGATCGAGTTCTCCCCCGCCAGCAGCGCGGTGATCCGATCCCAGCCGAAGGCGATCCCGCCGTGCGGTGGCGCACCGTAGGCGAAGGCGTCGAGCAGGAAGCCGAACTTCTCCTGAGCCTCGTCGTGGCCGATGCCCATGATCTCGAACACGCGCTCCTGCACGTCGCGCCGGTGGATACGGATCGACCCGCCGCCGATCTCGTTGCCGTTGCAGACGATGTCGTATGCGTAGGCCAGCGCCGACCCCGGATCGGTCTCCAGCACGTCCAGCGACTCCGGCTTGGGCGCGGTGAACGCGTGGTGCACCGCGGTCCAGGCGCCCGAACCGACGGCGACGTCACCACTCGCGGTCGCGTCGTCGGCCGGCTCGAACAGCGGCGCGTCGACGACCCAGGTGAACGCCCAGTCCCCCTGCTTGATCAAGCCCAGACGATCGGCGATCTCACCGCGGGCGGCACCCAGCAGCGCGCGCTGCGCCTTGGCCGGACCGGCGGCGAAGAAGACACAGTCACCCGGATTCGCACCGACGTGGGCGACGAGTCCGGCGCGCTCGGCGTCGGAGAGATTCTTGGCGACCGGTCCGCCGAGTTCCCCGTCCTCACCCACGAGCACGTAGGCCAGCCCCTTCGCCCCACGCTGCTTGGCCCACTCCTGCCACGCGTCGAGCTGGCGTCGGGGCTGCGACGCCCCACCCGGCATCACGACCGCACCCACATAGGGCGCCTGGAACACCCGGAACGGGGTGTCGGCGAAATAGTCGGTGCATTCGACCAGTTCGAGCCCGAACCGGAGATCCGGCTTGTCGGTCCCGTACCGCCGCATCGAGTCGGCGTAGGTGATTCGCGGGATCGGGGTGGTGATCTCCACACCGATCAATTTCCACAGAGCCGTCAGCACCTCCTCGGCGAGCGCGATCACGTCGTCCTGATCGACAAAGCTCATCTCGAGGTCGAGCTGAGTGAACTCCGGCTGCCGGTCGGCACGGAAATCCTCGTCGCGGTAACAGCGCGCGATCTGGTAGTAGCGCTCCATCCCGGCGACCATCAGCAGCTGTTTGAACAGCTGGGGGCTCTGCGGCAGGGCATAGAAGGTGCCCGGCTGCAGGCGCGCCGGGACCAGGAAGTCGCGGGCGCCCTCCGGGGTCGAGCGCGTCAGCGTCGGCGTCTCGATCTCGACGAAGTCATGGTCGGCGAGCACGCCGCGGGCCGCCGCGTTCACCTGCGAACGCAATCGCAGCGCGCGGGCAGGCCCCTCGCGACGCAGGTCGAGGTACCGGTAGTGCAGACGGGCCTCTTCGCCGGGGGCCTCGTCGAGCTGGAATGGCAGCGGTGCCGACGCGTTCAGCACCTCGAGGCCGACCGCGTTGATCTCGATCTCGCCCGACGACAGGTTCGGGTTCTCGCTACCGGCGGGCCGTTCCTCGACGACGCCGGTGACGGCCACGCAGAACTCGGCGCGGAGTCGGTGGGCCGCCTCGGCGACGGCCTCGTCACGGAAGACGACCTGGACCAGTCCGGAGCTGTCGCGCAGATCGATGAAGACCACGCCTCCGTGATCGCGACGACGGGCGACCCAACCGGCGACGGTGACGGTCTGCGAGGCGTCGGCGCGGCGAAGCGAACCGGCGAGATGCGTGCGGAGCACTCAGTGTCCTTCCCAAGCGGATACGTGGTGAATCTGCGCCAATCCTACTTTCGTGACCTCGGCCGACCTGCACCCGGCCATCCCGGCCTCCCACGGGGGATCGGCACCGTCGACACGAACCCGGCATCGGGTCCGATCAGGTCACCACCGGCGCGTCGGCGAATAAGCTCGACCGTGCCGATCTCCGACTCACACCGGCTGTGGGCGTGGGACGGTGCGGAGGCGGGCAAGGAGCGACATGGTTTTTCAGGGCGACGGTCCACTCGACACGAGCGGCGTCTCCGGCGGCGGAGGTGGCGGGGTCGGTCGTATCGCTCTCGGCGGAGGCGCCGGGCTGATCATCACGCTGGTCGCGTTGTTCTTCGGCATCGACCCCGGCTCGATCACCGGGGGCTCCGGCCTCGGCAATGAAACCGTCAGCAGCCAGAACGCCTCCGAGCTCGACGACCACATCCAGTCCTGCACCATCGAGAAGGCCAACACCGACGCCATCTGCCGCATCGTGGCGACCACCAACAGCCTCAACACGGTGTGGTCGGCAGAAATGCGCGGCTATACCCCACCCAAGACCAGGATCTTCACCGGTTCGACGAGCACCGGGTGCGGCGCGGCCACGTCGGCAACCGGCCCGTTCTACTGCCCCGCCGACCAGACGGTGTACATCGACCCGTCGTTCTTCGCCCAGCTCGAGCAGATGGGCGGCAGCGACGGACCTCTCGCACAGGAGTACGTGGTCGCCCACGAGTACGGCCATCACGTCCAGAACCTGACCGGCGCGCTGCAGAAGGGCAATCGGATGGGCTCGCAGGGCCCGTTGTCGGGTTCCGTGCGCGTCGAACTGCAGGCCGACTGCCTCGCCGGCGTGTGGGCCTATCACGCCGACAAGGGACCGGACGCGATGCTCGAACCGCTCACCCAGCAACAGATCGCCGGCGTCATCCAGACCGCGAAGGCGATCGGCGACGACACCATCCAGGGCGCGAACTCGAACCCCGAGGGCTGGACCCACGGCTCGGCCCAGCAGCGCTCGCGCTGGTTCACGATCGGTTACCGGTCCGGCGACCCCCGTCACTGCGACACGTTCGCGACCAACGATCTGTGAGCGCCCAGGCATCCGGCGCCGAGCGCCTCCCGACCCCTGTCGACCGTCTGGCCGAGGCCCACCTCGCCGACCAGGCCCGGCTCGACCCGCTCTTCGCGACCGAGATCGGTATCGACGGACACGATCACCTCCTGACCGACTTCTCCCCCGACGCCTGTGCGGCCCGCGCCGCCCAGGCACGCAGCACGATGCACGCGTTGGCCGATGCACCCGTGACCGACGACGTCGACCGGGTCACCGTGGCGACCATGACGGCATCGTTGCGCCGGGAGATCACCCTGGCGGACGCCGGTGAACGTGTCGGCGAGTGCAACGTGATCGCGTCGCCACTGCAGGCGATCCGCGACGTCTTCGACCTGATGCCGACGGACTCGCCGGAATCGCGGGAGATCTTCGTCGCACGATTGCAGGCGGTCCCCGGATGCGTCGACACCGTGATCGACGGTATGCGCCACCGCATCGAACACGGCCCGCCTGCGACACGACGACAGGTGGGACTCGTCGCCGACCAGGCCCAGGGCGCGGCCGCCGCCATCGGAGCCGACACCGCGGCCCTCGCCGACGACCCGGCTCTCGCCGGTCCGCTCCGAACGGCTCTCGACGACGCCGCCGCGGCGTTTGCGACCCTGGCAGCGGTTCTCCGCAGCGAGGTGATGGCCGCCGCGACATCCGCCGATGCCGTCGGGCGCGAACGGTATCTGCGGTTCCTGCCCGCCCATCTCGGTGCCGACGTCGACCCCGACGAGGCCTACGCGTGGGGACTGGACCATCTCGCCGCCATCGTCGACGAGCAATCCGCCATCGCCCGCGGTCTCGTTCCGAGTGGTGACGTACGCGAGGCGCTGGCACATCTGGACACCTTCCCGCAGTACGCCATCCACGACCGTCACGCGTTCGTCCGGTGGATGCAGGACCTCTCGGACCGGGCCGTCGAGGGACTGGCCGGCACGCATTTCAACATCCCCGCCCGGCTCACCCGCCTCGAGTGCCGTCTCGCCCCGTCGTCGACGGGGATCATCTACTACACCCAGCCGAGCGCGGATCTGTCACGCCCGGGCCGGATGTGGTGGTCGGTACCGCCGGAGCAGACCGTCTTTCACACCTGGCAGGAGACGACGACGGTCTTCCACGAGGGCGTGCCCGGCCATCACCTGCAGCTCGGTTCGGCCGTCGTCGGCGATCTCAATACGTGGCGCAAACTGGCCTCATTCACGTCGGGTCACGGTGAGGGGTGGGCGCTCTACGCCGAGCGCCTGATGGGCGAACTCGGCTGGCTCGACGACCCCGGCGATCGGATGGGCATGCTCGACTCGCAACGACTGCGGGCCGCCCGCGTCATCGTCGACATCGGTGTGCACTGCGGGCTACCCGCGCCCGCCGGCCTCGGCGGCGGCACCTGGGACGCCGACAAGGCGTGGCGGTTCCTCACCGACTCGGTCGCGATGGACCGTGCGGTGTTGCGGTTCGAACTCAACCGCTACCTCGGCTGGCCCGGTCAGGCGCCGTCGTACGCACTCGGACAACGGGTGTGGGAGCAGACCCGCGCCGCGGCGCGATCCGCCCACCCGGACTGGACCCTGAGAGACTTCCACGGGGCTGCCCTCGCGCTGGGCGGTGTGTCGCTCGATGTGCTGGCCGACGAACTCACCCGCATCTGACCCGCCCTCTGCCGCGCCGCCGGTTCGCTCGCCGGATGCGATCAGCGCAGGAGGCGCAGCACCTCGCCGGTGATGTCGTCGAGTGAGACCTGGTGCTGCTCGCCATTGCTCAGATCCTTGACCTCGATCCGGCGTTCGGCGAGCTCACGGTCGCCCAGCACGAGCGCGAGACGGGCGCCGGAACGGTCCGCGGCCTTCATCGCGCCCTTCAGACCGCGATCGCCATAGGCCAGGTCGACACTGATCCCGGCGGCGCGCAGTTGCCCGGCGACACCGACCAGTTCGGCTTTGGCGTCACCACCGAGCGGTACGCCGTACACCTGACAGCGGGCGGTGTCGGCATGGGCGACACCCTCCGCTTCCATCGCCAGCATGGTGCGGTCGACGCCGAGACCGAATCCGATACCGGACAGGTCCTGCTTGGCGCCGAGCAGTGACATCAGCCCGTCGTACCGACCACCGCCGCCGATCCCCGACTGCGCGCCGAGTCCGTCGTGGACGAACTCGAAGGTGGTCTTGGTGTAGTAGTCGAGTCCGCGCACCAGCCGCGGATTCGGTTCGTACTGGACGCCGAGCCGTTTGAGGTGTGTCAGCACGGCATCGAAATGTGCGCGCGCATCATCGGAGAGATGGTCGATGAGCAGCGGTGCGTCCGCGGTGGCCGCCTTGATCTCGGGGCGCTTGTCGTCGAGCACCCGCAGTGGGTTGAGTTCGGCGCGTTTGCGCGTCGCCTCGTCGAGATCGAGCCCGAACAGGAACTGCTGCAAGGCTTCCCGATACGGCCCTCGGCTCGCGTCGTCGCCGAGTGAGGTGACCTCGAGGCGGAAGCCGGAGAGACCGAGACGCCGGTACCCCTCGTCGGCGACGGCGATGACCTCGGCGTCGAGAGCCGGGTCGTCGACGCCGATGGCCTCGATGCCCACCTGTTGCAACTGCCGGTAGCGGCCGGCCTGCGGCTTCTCGTACCGGAAGAACGGACCGGCATAGCAGAGCTTGACCGGCAGCTGACCCCGGTCCAGTCCGTGCTGGATGACCGCCCGGACCACCCCCGCGGTCCCCTCGGGTCGCAGGGTCACCGAACGGTCGCCACGATCGGCGAAGGTGTACATCTCCTTGCTGACGACGTCGGTGGATTCACCGACGCCGCGGGCGAAGAGCGCGGTGTCCTCGAAGACGGGCAGCTCGATGTGGCCGTAACCCGCGCGGCGCGCCGCATCGGTCAGGGTGTCCCGGACCAGCCGGAAATCCGCCGAGTTCGGCGGGAAATAGTCGGGGATGCCCCGCGGCGCGGCGAAGTCGGCGCTCACAGTCCGTATCGTCCCTTCTTCACTGTGCCCGAGATGTCGGCCAGGAACGGATTGCCCGCCCGCTCCGCACCGATCGAGGTCTGCGGTCCGTGGCCCGGCAGCACCTGGGTCTGGTCGGGCAACGGGAGGAGTCTGGCCGCAATCGAGTCGAGCAACTGCTGATGATCACCACCGGGCAGATCGGTCCGCCCGATGGACCCGGCAAACAGTACGTCACCCGAGAAGCACACCGGCACCACCTCCGGCAACGCCTCGCCCTGATGGTCGGGCTCCGCGTCGACGGGGACCTCGATGCCGAGCAGCACCGACCCCTGCGTGTGTCCGGGTGCGAGGTCGACCGAGATCCGGATTCCGGCCAGATCGACATCCTCACCATCGACGAAATCGACGACCTTCTCCGGTTCACGGAATTCGAGGGTGCCGATCACCGATTCGAGGGCCCGTCCCAGGCCGCGGCCCGGGTCGGCCAGCATCGGGCGGTCGGCCGGATGGATGTAGGCCGGGATGGAGTACTCGTCGCACAGCTCGGCCGCATTCCAGGTGTGGTCGAGGTGGCCGTGGGTGAGCAGCACGGCAACGGGCGTCAGGTCGTGTTCGGCCAGCAGTTCACGTACCCGCACGGCGGCGTCCTGCCCGGGGTCGACGATCACTGCCTCCGAGCCCGCCTCGGTGGCGAGCAGGTAGCAGTTGGTCTGGAACATCCCCGCTGCGAATCCGGTGATCAGCATCCGTCCATTGTGACAAACGGCCCGTCCAGGGTGTGCGGCCCGCCCGTACGGTCGCGCGCCCCGGCCATGGATCTCTCAGGTTCGGCTGGCACACTGGCCTGTCGACGTAGCATCAGCGACGACCGCATGCCTCGACACCACGTCCGGCGTGCCATCTCCCGGGGGGAGTCACGGCACACGAGTTCAGGAGGGTCTAACCGCGTGTCCACCAACGAGGAACGCCGCGAAGCCGCCAAGCGCAAGCTCGAAGAACGCCTCGAACGGGAACGGCAGCAAACACGCCGTCGCAAGATCATCATCGCCTCGGTCTCGACCGTGGTGGTCGTGGCCATCGTGGCGACCGCGACGACCCTCATCGTGAAGAAGGTCCTCGACGACCGTGAGGCCGCTCGCTGGACGGCATGTTCGTACCAAGACCAGCCGAGTCGTTTCGAGCAGCTCCCCAAGGAGGTTCCGGCCGAGGTCCCGGCGAATCAGCGCGCACAGGCGCAGGCCTACCTCGACGAGATGAAGGCGGGCGAGGCGAAACAACGGACCTCCCCCAAACCCGACTCGAAGCAGCTGAAGGAGGGCACCGCCGACATGGTGCTCGACACGAGTCAGGGCGCCATCCCGATCACGTTGCAGCGCACCGGGGCACCATGCAACGCCGGCGCAGTGATCTCGTTGGCCGAGAAGAAGTTCTACGACGCCACGCCGTGCCACCGACTCACCAACAGCCAGACCCTGAAGGTTCTGCAATGCGGCGACCCGACCGGGACCGGAGCCGGCGGCCCGGGGTGGTCGAGCCCCGACGAACTGCCCACCGACCTCAAGCCCGCCGGGCAGCCGGATCCGAGTTCCGGTGAGGCACCGGTGATCTATCCGCGCGGGACCGTGGCCATCGCCAACAGCAACAATCCCCAGACGGGTCAGTCGAACACCGGCTCCAGTCAGTTCTTCCTGGTCATGCAGGACAGCCAGCTGGCAGCGAACTACTCGGTCGTCGGCAAGGTCGACCCGGACGGCCTGACGGTGCTGGACAAGATCGCCAAGAACGGCCTTACCCCCGGCCCCAATGGCAGCGCAGAGGACGGCAAGCCGAAGCAGCCGGTGGACATCACCACCGCCACCGTCGACAGCGGCTCCGCCGCCTGACGTGGACGCGAGGGGGTCAGGCGGCCGAGGTCACCCGGTACACGTCGTAGACCCCCTCGACGTTGCGCACCACGTTCAGCACGTGCCCGAGATGCTTCGGGTCACCCATCTCGAAGGTGAACTTGCTGACCGCCACCCGATCACGGCTGGTGGTCACCGACGCGGACAGGATGTTCACCCGCTCGTCGGCGAGCACCTTGGTGACGTCGGAGAGCAACCGGTGACGGTCGAGCGCCTCCACCTGGATGGCGACGAGGAAGACCGATGACGGTGAGGGTGCCCACGACACCTCGATGATGCGTTCGGACTGTTCCTGCAGGGACGTGGCGTTCGTGCAGTCGGTGCGGTGCACGCTGATCCCGCCGCCACGCGTCACGAATCCCAGGATCTCGTCGCCAGGCACCGGTGTGCAGCACTTGGCGAGCTTCGCCATCACGTTGTCGAGACCCTCGACGACGACGCCGGCGTCGCCGCCTTGTCGGCTGCGGGTGGGCAGGGTCGACGGCGTCGACCGCTCGGCGATCTCGTCGACCGCATCGTCGATGCCACCGAGCGATGCGACGAGGCGGTTCACCACATGCCGGGCCGAGACGTGGCTCTCCCCGACCGCGGTGTACAGGGCGGTCAGATCGGTGTACCGCAACTCCTTGGCGACGGCCGCCATGGATTCGGCACTCATCAAGCGCTGCAACGGTAGTCCGCCCCGCCGCACCTCCTTGGCGATGGCGTCCTTGCCCGTCTCGAGCGCTTCTTCCCGGCGTTCTTTGGCGAACCACTGGCGAATCTTCGCCTTGGCTCGAGGCGACACGACGAAGTTCTGCCAGTCCTTCGACGGTCCGGCGTTCGGCGCCTTGGAGGTGAAGACCTCGATGACCTCGCCGTTCTCCAGCTTTCGTTCCAGCGCCACCAGCCGGCCGTTCACCCGGGCACCGATACAGCGGTGTCCGACCTCGGTGTGCACCGCATAGGCGAAGTCGACCGGGGTCGACCCGGCGGGCAGGGTGATCACGTCCCCCTTGGGGGTGAACACGAAGATCTCCTGGACCGCCAGGTCGTAGCGCAGCGACTCGAGGAACTCGCCCGGATCGGCCGCCTCACGTTGCCAGTCGAGCAGCTGGCGCATCCAGGCCATGTCGTCGATCTCGGCGGCGTCGGTGGACCTGCGTGGATTCTTGCCCTTGCGTTCCTTGTAGCGCCAGTGCGCGGCGATGCCGAACTCCGCGGTCCGGTGCATCTCGTGCGTGCGGATCTGCACCTCGAGCGGCTTACCCTCCGGGCCGATCACCGTGGTGTGCAGGGACTGGTAGACCCCGAACCGGGGCTGGGCGATGTAGTCCTTGAACCGACCGGCCATCGGCTGCCACAACGAATGCACCACGCCGACAGCGGCATAGCAGTCGCGGACCTCGTCGCACAGAATCCGGATGCCGACCAGGTCATGGATGTCGTCGAAGTCGCGACCCTTGACGATCATCTTCTGGTAGATCGACCAGTAGTGCTTGGGCCTGCCCTCGACGGTCGCCGCGATCCGCGAGCCCCCCAGCGCATTGTTCACATCGGCGCGCACGCGGGCGAGATAGGTGTCACGCGAGGGCGCGCGGTCGGCCACCAGCCGGACGATCTCCTCGTACCGTTTGGGGTGCAGGATCGCGAACGAGAGATCCTCGAGTTCCCACTTGACCGTCGCCATGCCGAGTCGATGTGCCAGTGGCGCAATGACTTCCAGGGTTTCCCGGGCTTTTCGGGCCTGCTTCTCGGGCGGGAGGAAGCGCATGGTCCGCATGTTGTGCAGCCGGTCGGCCACCTTGATCACCAGCACCCGCGGATCCCGGGCCATGGCGATGATCATCTTGCGGATCGTCTCGGCCTCGGCGGCGCTGCCGAGTGCCACCTTGTCCAGCTTCGTGACGCCGTCGACGAGGTGCGCCACCTCGGCGCCGAAATCCTTCTCGAGTTGTTCGAGGGTGTACCCGGTGTCCTCGACCGTGTCGTGCAGCAGCGCCGCCACCAGGGTCGTGGTGTCCATACCGAGGTCGGCGAGGATCGTCGCCACCGCCAGTGGATGTGTGATGTAGGGGTCGCCGGACTTGCGCTGCTGCCCCTCGTGCTTTTCATCGGCGACGTCATAGGCGTGTTGCAGCAACGCCACGTCGGCCTTCGGGTAGATCTCCCGGTGCAGCGTCACCAGGGGTTCCAGGACCGGACGGACCGTGCTGCGGGTGGCGGTCATCCGGCGCGCCAGCCGCGCGCGCACACGTCGGGACGCCGACGACGACGGGGTCCCGACCGCATCGGCGCCGGGGAGCGGCTGGTCCGACGCGTTCCGTACATCGGGCACAGCCGGTCCCGTCGTCTCAGCGGATTCCCGCCGGGCATCGGTATCGACCTCGTCGTGCATCGTGACCTCCTCTCCTCGTCCGGGCGTCGCCGCATCTCAGCGGCGGGTTGTCAACCATCGGTGTCCTCGACCACTCTGGACAACGCCGGATGAGGGCGAGTCTAGTCCGCCCGATACGGACCGCGGTTCGCTCAGCCGCTGACGACGGCATGGACCGGCAGATCCGCGCCGAGGCCCTCGGCGATGGTCGCCCGTCCGCCCAGACCGTCGAGCTCCATGATCACCGCGACGCCGACCACCTCGGCGCCGGCCCGATCCAGCAACTGCGCGGCCGCCACGGCGGTGCCACCGGTCGCGAGCACATCGTCGACCAGCAACACCCGCATACCGCTGATGTCGATGCCGCTCGCCGGGATCTCGAGGACCGCGGTCCCGTATTCGAGCGTGTAGCTGGTGCTGTGCACCGGCGGCGGCAGCTTGCCACCCTTGCGGACAGCCAGCACCCCTACCTCGAGTTCACGGGCGACCGCGCCGCCGAGGAGGAAACCCCGTGCATCGATGCCGGCCACCAGATCGATGCCGCGGCAGCCGTGGGTGAGCGCGGTGACGACGGACGACAGTCCCACCGGGTCCGCCAGCACCGGCGTCAGATCTTTGAAGTCGATACCGGGCGCGGGGAAGTCGGCCACCATCCGGGCGTGTTCGTCGATGGCCCGACGGGCCCGGTCGAGCGCCCGCGTGGTGATGTCGTCGTCGGGAGCGGACCCCGGCTGCTGCGCGTCGTCAGTCACGTACTGTCCACCGATCCATGTTCCAGCCGGTTCCGTTACGGCCCAGCCCGGCCACCACATTATCGACCCGGCCGCCCCACCGCTGCACGCGCGGGGCCGCGAACAGCGGGATCGACGGCACCGCCGCCCAGGCAGCGTTCTCGATGGTGCGGACGAATTCGAGCCGGTCGGCGGCCAGGTCCGCCGCCGCCAGCCGGTCGATCGCGGCACTCACATCCGGATCCTGAAATCCACCGAGGTTCAACGGGTCCCCGCCGTGCAGCTGATACGCGTCCCGGGACGGATTGGCCGCTCCGGCCGCGGCGAACGAGGCGCCGGCGGCGACCAGCAGCGCATCGACATCCTTGCCCAGCGCGGACGGAGCGAGATCGGGCGAACCAGCGTCCACCACGTCGACGCCGGCCCGACGACACGACTCGGCGATCGTCGCGACCATCTGCTGCCGCCGCGCCGCCGGCGCGAGATATCCGACCCGCACGCGCAACGGACCCGAACGGGTCGATGCGGTGGTCTCGGCCAGCGCGCGGGCGCGGCCCACATCCGGCCTCGCGTAGGCACGGCCGAATGCACCGTTGAGTTGGCCTGCGAGGTTGTCGGCCGGGGCGAGGACACGCAGATTCCACAGTTGCGCACCCTGACCGAACTGGCGTGCCAACACATCTCGGGGCACACAGGAGGCAAAGGCCTGCCGGGTCCGGACATCGCCGAACACCCCGCGTTGAGCAAGCACCAGTTCCTCGACGGCCAGCGCCCGATTCGGTTGCGGCAGCGGCTGGATCGTCTCGTCTGTCGATCCCGACGGCGCCACCTCGTCGGTCGTCATCCCCCCGGTCAGATCGGCGACATCGAAGGATCCGTCGGAGATGCGCTTCTCAGCGTCGGTTCCGCGACCCCAGATCGCGATCCGAGAGGTCTTCGGCGCGTCGCCCCACCACTTGTCGTTGGCCACCAGCACGAGCCCACCGGATTGCGAATATCGGTCTATCCGATACGGTCCCGACGACGGAAAACGCTGTTCATCGACCGATCCGGGGGTCAGCGCGAACCCGGTGTTCCAAGCCCGGGCGAGCTTTCCCACGACGGCCTGATCGCCGGTGCGGATCGGATCGACGATGTCTGCGACGCCGGCCATGCGCGCCACCACATGCGCAGGCAGCATCGTGCCCGCGCCGAACAACGACAGCCAGTCCCGGTAGTCGCGCCCGCGGGCGAATGCAACGGTCGCGGTTGCCTCCCCCGGAGCGCAATCCACCCGTTCGATGTCGCGGTAGCCCGCGGTCGTCGCCGGACGGAACCCGGGGAACCGACCACTCATCGCCGCCCACGCGAGAACCAGATCGTCACAGTCGACGGCCTGGCCGTCCGAGTAGCGGGCTGCCCGGTTGAAGTCGTAACGCAGGGTCAGCGACGACCCGGGAACCGGTGTGACGGTTCCGATGTCGCGGTCCGGGGTGACCTGGCCGTGTGCCCCCAGGTAACTGAAGCCGGGCAACATCCGGGTGGTGGCCATCAGCACGCCGTTGGCGTTGCCCTCGACGGTGTTGGCGTTGTAGCTGTCTATCCGCGCGTCGACCGCGTAGTCGATCGTGGGCGGGCCGTCCTCACCGCAGCCGGCGAGCAGTCCGGCGAGGACCACCACCACGCCCACCAGGGCGATCGTTGTCAGGGGCAGGCCGATTCGTCGCCGGGCATCCGACCCGGTGCGCACAGTCACGACCCGTAGACTAGCGCGACCGTCGACGTTTTCCGGTCGGGCTCGTCGGTGCGTCCTCGTCGGACCGTTTCGCCGACCGGCTCCCCGCCGAGCGGCCGCGGACCGGTCGATCCTCCGAGACATCCTGCCCGGCCGCCACCCGCGCACGCCGGTCGAGGACCCGCTTGGTGTGGCGCGCGATCTCGGAACGGCGCTCCTTGAGTGTGACGAGTAGCGGCGCCGCCAAGAAGATCGACGAGTAGGCGCCGACGACCACGCCCACGAGCTGGATGAGCGCCAGGTCCTTGAGCGTGCCGACGCCCAGCAACCACACGGCGATCACCATCAGCGCGATGATCGGCAGCACCGAGATGATCGTGGTGTTGATCGAGCGCATGAGGGTCTGGTTGATCGCCAGGTTGGTCTGCTCGGCGTAGGTTCGTCGCGTCGTCTGCAGCACCGATCTGGTGTTCTCGGCCACCTTGTCGAACACGACGACTGTGTCGTACACCGAGAAGCCGAGGATGGTCAGGAGGCCGATGACGGTGGCCGGGGTCACTTCCCATCCGACCAGCGAATAGATGCCTGCCGTCACGATGATGTCGAAGAACAGCGACGCCAATGCGGCCAGCGACATCTCCCGGTCGAAGCGCACCGCGATGTAGACGAACACGATGATCAGGAACACCGCCAGCGCGATCAGCATCTTCTTGGTGATCTCGCCGCCCCAGGTGGAACTGACATCGGATGAGCTCACCTCGGCCGCGGTCAGCTCGGGTGCGAATTTGTCCGCGAGGGCACTCGTCACCTGCTGGGTCTGCTGAATGGTGAGGGTCTCGGTGCGCACCTGGACGGTCTCGGAGCTGCCGGAGCCCGCGGTCTGGACGGACTCGGGCTCGCTGCCCAATGTGTCTGCGAAGACCTCCTCCACGGAATCGCTCGTCACACCGGCCGAGACCGGGATGGAGACCTGCGTGCCGCCCTCGAAGTCGATGCCCAGGGTGAAACCGCGGATGGCGATCGAGGCGATGCAGATGGCCAGGATCACGGCGGTGACGATGTACCACGCGCGACGGTGACCGGCGAACTCGAATGCGCCCGTACCCGTGTAGAGCCGGGACAGGAACGACCGGTCGGATTCCGCGACGAAATTCGCCTCCGACGTCGGGCTCATCTCTCTCGTCACATCGGTGTCGTCGACCGCCACGTCGGGCTGCGCCGCGCCGCGGGAGCCGTCCGATCGACCGGAATTGGGGCGTTGCGTACTGCTCATTTCGCCGTTCCTTCCGACGCCTCGACCTTGGCCGTACGGGCCGACAGTCTCCGCTGCCGCGCCACCTCACTCACGGCGCCGAGCCCGTTGACCTTCGGTCTGGACAGGAACTCGGACCGGCTCGCGAGGACGACCAAGGGATGGGTCACCAGGAAGACCACCACGACGTCGAGGATCGTGGTGAGACCCAGCGTGAATGCGAATCCGCGTACCTCACCGATGGCCAGGACATAGATGACGACCGCGGCGATGAAGCTGACCGCGTTACCCGACCAGATGGTGCGCCGCGCGCTCGCCCAGCCGCGCGGCACCGCGGACCGGAAACTTCGGCCCTCCCGCATCTCGTCCTTTATTCGCTCGAAGTAGACGACGAAGGAGTCGGCCGTCATGCCGATACCGATGATCAGACCCGCGATGCCGGAGAGATCCAGGGTGAAGCCGATCCACCGGCCCAGCAGGATGATGATGCCGTACACCATCAGTCCCGACAGCACCAGCGACAACATCGTCAGGATGCCGAGCATCCGGTAGTAGAACAGTGCGTACAGAAGGACTGCGATCAGTCCGACGAGGCCGGCGATGAGTCCGGCCTGCAGTGACGCGAGACCCAGTGTGGCCGAGACCGTCTCGGCGTCGGAGGCCTCGAAGGAAAGCGGCAACGAACCGTACTTGAGGACGTTGGCGAGATCCTTCGATTCCTGCTGGCTGAAGTTGCCGCTGATCTCGGTGGACGGAGTGGTGATCGCGCCCTGGATCTGAGGTGCGGAGACCACCTTGGTGTCGAGGGTGAACGCGGTCTGTTTGCCGGTGTTCTGGGCGGTGTAGGTCGGCCAGAATTTCTGCGCCGCGCCCTTGAACTCGACCTGCACGATCCACGATCCGGCCTGCTGCGTGGTGCCCGCCGTCGCGTTCTTGATGTCCCGGCCGTCGATGATCTCCGGCCCGAGGAGGTAGACCTCCTTGCCGTCCTGGGAGCACGCCACCAGGTTCTGGTCGGGCAGATCGTTGCCCAGCAACGGATCGTTGGCGCCCGGCGAGCAGTCCATCTTGGTCATCTGCGCCGTCAGCGCGTCGAGATTGGCCCCGGCGGGCGCCTGCCGAAGCTTGCGCTGCTCGGCGATCGCGGCGGCCGAGGTGTCGCCGGACTGCTTGTCTTCCTGCTGCTTCTGCTCATCGGTCTTCGGCTGCGGGGTCGCGGGTTGCACCTTCTCGACCGGCCGCACGAACAGTCGGGCGGTCTGGCCCAGCGAGCGCGCCTGCTTGCCGTCGTCGCCCGGCACCGTGATGACCAGGTTGTTGCCGTTGACCACGACCTCCGAGCCGGACACACCGAGCCCGTTCACGCGCTGCTCGATGATCTGCTTCGCCTGATTGAGCTGGTCACGCGACGGCGGTTGACCGTCCGGGGTACGGGCGGTCAGCGTCACGCGGGTGCCGCCCTGCAGATCGATACCCAGCTTGGGTGTCGGCGATCCGCCTCCGGTGAAGAAAACCAGCCCCCAGACGACGGCCAACAACACGAAGAAAGCGGTCAGGGGTCTCCACGGCGGAATCTCACGTGGAGGTCCCGACCGCTTCGTCGACGCCCGGCGAGGTGTGGTCACTGCTGTTCTGGTCTCCTAGGGAATGCGCGCCGGGCACCATGCGGCCCCGCCGCGCGGTCGTGGCGGTCGGTCGCCCACTCTACTGACTGCGCGGTAGCAACCGTCCTCCGGTGCCACCGCGCTCGGTGGCCTGCGGGCGCGTTCACGCGCCCGCAGGTTGATCACTTCTCGTCGGAGGGGGTGTCGCCCGGACGTTCGGTCCACACGCTGTCGTCGGTGCTGGAATCTGCACCGAGCGACGGCGACGGATCGTCGACGATCTCCTCGGGCCGCCCGATCAGAGCGCCCGGATAGGTCTCGGCGGCGTCCTCGGTCGGCACCACCCGCACCACAGCGGCGCGATTGAAGCGGGCCACGACACCGGTCGCGATCTCGAGGTCGACGAAATCGCCGGTTCCTGCCTCGACGACGGTGGCGAACATTCCCGAGGTCAGCTGCACACGTGCACCGGTGGCCACGGAGTTCTGCATGTCCTGCATCTCGGACACGCGCTTCTTCTGCTTGCGGATGCTCAGGAACATGAAACCGGCCAGCAGGGCCAGCAGAAGGGGGAAGAAGAGGGACTCCATGATTACAGCAACAATCCTTGTCGGTTCGGTCGTGTTGTGGGCGTTATGTCGGGTTCGGCCGGTCAGCCGAGTGCCGCTCGCAGGCGCGCGTGATCGCACCAAGTCCTCCGGCGGGCTCTCCCCAGTGTGCCATGCCCGGGAAAGTCGCCGCGATCCTCGGGTTCGCGGCAGGTCTAGAGATCGTCGAACAGGCTCTCGGTCAGGGTGTCGCGGGTGCGGACGCCGAAGCTTGCGTTCATCGCGCCGGCCGGCGGTGTGAGACCGAGGTGATGCCAGGCCGCGGCCGTCGCGACGCGGCCACGCGGGGTCCGCGCCATCATCCCGGCGCGCACCAGGAACGGTTCACACACCTCCTCGACGGTGGTGGGCTCCTCACCCACCGCGACCGCCAGTGTGGACACCCCGACCGGTCCGCCACCGAACCCTCGGACGAGAGCGTTGAGGACGGCGCGGTCGAGGCGGTCGAAACCCAGCTGATCGACGTCATAGACGGTGAGCGCTGCCCGTGCGATGTCCAGGGTGATGACACCATCGCTGCGCACCTCGGCGTAGTCGCGGACCCGGCGCAGCAGCCGGTTGGCGATGCGGGGGGTGCCGCGTGACCGACCGGCGATCTCGACCCCGGCGTCCTCGAGCAGCCGGATACCCAGAATCCCCGCCGACCTGCGCAGCACATGCACCAGCTCGTCGTTCTCGTAGAACTCCATGTGCGCGGTGAACCCGAACCGGTCACGCAACGGACCCGTCAGCGACCCGGATCGGGTGGTGGCGCCAACGAGGGTGAACGGTGCCACGTCGAGCGGGATGGAGGTGGCACCGGGCCCCTTCCCCACCACCACGTCGACCCGGAAATCCTCCATCGCGAGGTAGAGCATCTCCTCGGCCGGGCGGGCGATCCGGTGGATCTCGTCGATGAAGAGCACATCGCCGTCGACCAGGTTTGACAGCATCGCCGCGAGATCGCCGGCACGCTCGAGCGCCGGACCGGACGTCACGCGGATCGCGGCGCCCATCTCGCCGGCGATGATCATCGCCAGTGACGTCTTGCCGAGCCCTGGTGGTCCGGACAGCAGGATGTGATCCGGGGTGCCGCCGCGCCCCTTGGCACCGCGCAGCACGAGCTCGAGTTGCTCGCGGACCCTGGGCTGGCCGATGAAGTCGGCCAATGACCGTGGACGCAGCCCGGCATCGAATTCGCCGTCCGAGTGCAACTCCGCGGCGCTCATGTCGCGCTCCTCGGGCCCGGGCGCCTGATCGTCGGTCATGCGGTCTTCCCCAAGAGCGCCAACGACTTCCGGAGAAGGGTGGAGGCATCCACATCGGGCGCGTCGGCGAGTACCGCGGCCAGGGCCCGGTCGGCGGGTGCGGCCGTGAACCCGAGACCCAGCAACGCTTCGGCCACCTGGTCCCGCACCGTGCCGCCGATCGCGGTGGTCGACGCCACACCGTCTCGTGCCGCAGGCGCCTCGACCTTGTCCCGAAGTTCCACGACAAGTCGTTCGGCCACGCGTTTCCCGATCCCCGGAACGGTGGTCAGCGCCTTCACATCGGACTCGGCCAATGCGCGGCGAAGCGCGTCTGGCTCCAGGACCGCCAGGGTCGCCATCGCCAGGCGCGGGCCGACCCCGGTCACCGTCTGCAGAAGGGTGAACAACGACCGCGCATCGGCATCGGTGAAACCGTAGAGCGTCATCGAGTCCTCGCGCACGATCATCGAGGTGAGCAACGTCGCCTCCTCGCCGCGCCGCAGCGACCCGACGGTTCCGGGCGTCACGAGGACGCGGTAGCCGACGCCCGCGCAATCGATCACCACGTGGTCGAGGGCGACGTCGACGACGGGACCCCGCACCGAGGCGATCATGCCGCTCCCCCGGCCCGCGACCGTCGTTGCGACGACGACGCACGATCGGCGGACGCCTGCGCCACGCGCTCACGATGGCGCCGTGCCAGTTCCTCGGCCTTGCGTTGTGCCTCGATCATCTTCTCCGTGGTGGCTCCTCGCCAGCAGTGGCAGATCGCCAGCGCCAGGGCATCGGCGGCGTCTGCCGGTTTCGGCTTCGTCTGCATCCCGAGGATGCGGGTGACCATCATCGTGACCTGCGCCTTGTCGGCCCGGCCACTCCCCGTGACGGCCGCCTTGACCTCGGACGGGGTATGGAATCGCACGGGCACATCGCGTTGACCGGCAGCCAACGCGATGACCCCGCCCGCCTGTGCGGTCCCCATCGCCGTGGACACCTGATTCTGTGCGAACACCCGCTCGATCGCGACCACGTCCGGCTGGTGCACATCGAGCCAGTGACTCGCAGCCGTGTAGATGGCCAGCAACCGGTTCGCGAGTTCCATGTCGGTGGGCGTCCTGACCACGTCGACGTCGAGCGCGGTCACGTTCCGTCCCCGACCCGACTCGACCAGGGCGATCCCACAGCGCGTCAGGCCGGGATCGACTCCCATCACACGCACGTACACCTCCACCGTGCAAGCATTTCCGAACAGTTGTTCGAGATTCTATCGGCAGGCGCCGACGACGACGGACAACAACACGCGACAATCGAAGGTGCCATGCCCACGTACACGCCGACCACGCCCGACGGGCTCGTCGAACTCTGCCTCTCCCACGTCGCCGCCCGCGACGGCCGTGTGGTGGTGGTGATCGACGGTGCCGCCGCCGCCCGGCCCGACGACCTCGCCGACCGTCTCGCTGCCCGGCTCCGGGTCGTCGGACGTGCCGCGGCCGTCGTCCGGATGGCCGACTATCTGCGGGCGGCGTCGCTGCGGTTCGAGTACGGGCATACCGACCCGGAGAGCTTTCGATCCACGTGGTTCGACTACCCGGCGCTCGATCGGGAGGTCGTCTCCGCGCTCCGCGTCGCAGGCCGATGGCTGCCGCGTCTGTGGGATGCCGAACAGGATCGTTCCTTCCGCGACCGACGACAGGACGCGGCGTCCGACCAGGTGCTGATCCTGGCCGGGCCGATGCTCGTCGGCAGGGATCTCGACGTGGATCTGGCGATCCGGCTCCGGATGAGCGGGGCCACCCTCCGCCGGATCTCGTCGCCGGACGCGCAGTGGACCGTCGAGCCGATCCTGCGATACGCGGAGGCATCGGGCGACGCCGACATCGAGGTCCGTTACGACCACCCGGACCGCCCGGCCGTCGCCGTCGACCATCCACGCACGACACGCCACCGGGACCGGATGTCCTGACGTCCGCCGAACGATTCGCGACTGTCCTACTCGTCGAGTTCGGCGAGCACCTCGTCACTCACGTCGACGTTGCTGAACACGTTCTGCACGTCGTCGGAGTCCTCGAGCGCATCGATGAGCTTGAACACCTTGCGCGCGCCGTCGGCGTCCACCGGCACCTCGACCGACGCCCGAAAGTCCGCCTCGGCGGAGTCGTAATCGATGCCGGCCTCTTGCAACGCCGTCCGGACCGCGACCAGATCCGTCGGTTCGCTCACCACCTCGAAGGACTCTCCGAGGTCGTTGACCTCCTCGGCACCGGCATCGAGGACGGCCATCAGCAGGTCATCCTCGGACTGGCCGTTCTTCTCCAGCGTGACCACACCCCGACGGGTGAAAAGGTATGCCACCGAACCGGGATCGGCCATGTTGCCGCCGTTGCGGGTCATCGCGGTCCGCACCTCGCCTGCGGCGCGGTTCCGGTTGTCGGTGAGGCATTCGATGAGGATCGCGACGCCGTTCGGGCCGTACCCCTCGTACATGATGGTCTGCCAGTCGGCGCCGCCCGCCTCTTCACCGCCACCACGCTTGCGGGCCCGCTCGATGTTGTCGTTGGGCACCGACGACTTCTTGGCCTTCTGGATGGCGTCATAGAGAGTGGGATTGCCGGCCGGATCACCACCTCCGGTGCGCGCCGCCACCTCGATGTTCTTGATCAGCTTGGCGAACATCTTGCCGCGCTTGGCGTCGACGACCGCCTTCTTGTGCTTGGTGGTGGCCCATTTGGAATGGCCGCTCATGAGACTCCCACATCCTTCTCGACGTCAGTACCACGTGGCGCGACCATCCGATGACGATCGGCCCAACGTCAAGATCTTACCGGTGCGTGCCGACTCAACTGCCGCTACGCTCCCGGCGCCGTGATGATCAGGCCCGCACCATGTCGACGAAGTACTGGTGCACCCGCCGGTCGCCGGTCACCTCCGGATGGAACGACGTCGCGAGGACGTCACCTTGCCGCACCGCGACGATCCGTCCCTCGGCGGGACCGTCCGGCACCTGTGCAAGTACCTCGACCTCCGGGGCTATGGACTCCACCCACGGCGCCCGGATGAACACCGCCCGCATCGGGGCATCCCCCGGCCGGTCGGTGATACCGGTGAACTCCAGGTCTGTCTCGAAGCTCTCCACCTGCCGACCGAAGGCATTGCGCCGCACCGTGATGTCGAGGGCGTCGAGGTGGCGGGCGTCGGCGCGCGTGTCCAGGATCGTGCTCGCCAGCATGATCATGCCGGCGCAGGAACCGTAGGCGGGCATGCCCGCGGCCAGCCGCTCCCGCAGTGGGTCGAACAGATCGAACACGTTCAGCAGATGACTCATCGTGGTCGACTCCCCTCCTGGGATGACCACCGCGTCGACGGCCGCGAGTTCGGCCGGGCGGCGAACGGCCTCGGCCTGCGCGCCCGCCTCGGTCAGGGCGGCGAGATGCTCCCGGACGTCACCCTGGAGTGCCAGGACCCCGATCCGCGGAGTGTCGACGCCGCTCACCGCGCCTGCCCGTCGTACCGATCCGCGGGCGCTTCCCGCCCGACGCGGGTCAGTCCCTCCTGGGTGACCGCGGCGACCATCCGCCCGGCGTGGTCGAAGATCCGGCCCTGGGTGAGCGCTCGCCCACCGAAGGCCGACGGTGAGGTCTGGTCATAGAGGAGCCACTGATCCGCCCGGAAGGGACGCATGAACCACATCGCATGGTCCAGGGAGGCCGCCTGCAGATCGGCATCGGGATGCGGCACCTTCGAGGAGCCGAGCAGGGTCATGTCGCTCATGTACGCGAGGGTGCCCACGTGGAAGACCTGGTCGTCCGGGAGCCGGTGACGGTAGCGGAACCACACCCGCTGCTGCGCCGCGAAGTAATCGGAGGTGGCGAGGCGGTCCGGTGGCACCAGCCGGATGTCGAAGTTCTTCCACTCTCGGAAGATCGCCTTGGCATCCTCCGGGAGTTCGTTCGCCTCATCGGGCAACTCCTCGGGAGCCGGCGCGGGTGGCATCCGGTCCTGATGTTCGATGCCGTGATCGGTGCGCACGTGGAACGACGCCGACATCGTGAAGATCGCGACGCCGTTCTGGACCCCGGTCACGCGCCGCGTGACGAACGACCGGCCGTCCCGGATCCGGTCGACGAGGAACAGCGTCGGCTTCTCCGGGTTCCCCGGCCGCACGAAGTAGCCGTGCAACGAATGCACCGCGTACTCGGCAGCCACCGTGCGGGTGGCCGACATCAGTGCCTGCCCGGCCACCTGACCACCGAAGGTCCGCTGCATGAGCGTGGGAAACGCCAGCCCTCGATAGATGTCGGTCTCGATGGGCTCGACCTGGAGGATCTCTTCGATGGTTGCCACGGCCCCAGTATCGCGCACCAGGCGGTCTGCGAGCGTGCTGCCCGCGCGGTCTGATCGGCCGTGTTGCCGACCTCACGTCCCGCGGCGCAGGTGATTCGTCAGAGTTCGTCGAGCAAGATCAGCCCGTCCTGAACGGCGCGTGCCACCAGCGCGGCCTTGGTGGACGCGGTCCGCCCGGCCTCCGAGTACTTCGCCCGAATTCTTGTCAGGTGCGTGTTCACCGTGCCGAGCGAGATGAACAGCGCTTCTGCCACTGCGGTTTTGGAGTCGAGCATCAACCAGGTGCGCAGCACCTCGATCTCGCGGATGGTGAGCGCCGGATGTTCGGTGTCCGCGGAGTCGGTGCCGCACGAGCAGTGCGGACGATTCGAATCCGCGCGTACCTCCGACGTCACCAGCGTCATGTGCGCACGGGCGGGCCGGGTGCGGCGCGGAGTGACCACGGTTCCATCGAGCGGCTGACCGGGGAGCGGCATCCGTCGTTGTGCGAGGCGCGCGAGCGCCTCCTGCCGACGACGTGTCGCCTCGGTGTGTCGGCCCGCATCGTGCACGGGCCGATCGTCGGCAGCGACAGACGAGTGACGCTGCGAAGCGTGCTGTGCGGTGACCGTCATGGTTGTCCTCACTCATTCGAGGGGCATCCGGTGTGTGCCCTGCTGTCGTGAGTTAGACGCGACGAGTCGCCGCAAGGTTCCGCGATTCTGACAGGGAAATATCGACGCGTCGAGGCGGCGGGTCAGTCGGTGACGTCGGCGTCGGTGTCGGTGTCGCCGACCTCGCTGTCCTCGACGTCACGGCCATCGACAAGACCGCCATCGACTCGGCTCCCGTCGACCGCTGCGCCGTCCCGACCGGTCCCGTCGACGTCACCGGCGTCGGTCGCCGCCTCGTGGACGACGATGACGATGACCGTGACATTGTCGTGTGCACCGAGCGCGAGGGTCGCCTCCACCAGCGCCTCGGCACCGTCCTGCGCGGTTGCCGCACTCCGGAGGAGGTCTGCGATCTCCTCGTCGGGCAATTCGCCGGTGAGGCCGTCCGAACAGATCAGGAGCGTGTCGCCGGGCAACGCGCGTAGCGAGAAGAAGTCCGCCTCCGGCTCTGCCATGCCGGCCCCGAGCGCACGTGTGATCACGTTGCGCCGCGGGTCGACCCGGGCCTGTTCGGGGGTGAGGAAGCCCGCGTCCACGAACTCCTGGACCTGCGAGTGATCGACCGTGAGTTGCTCGAACTCGCCGCTCTGGAGGCGATAGGTCCGTGAGTCGCCGATGTTGAGGACCAGCCAGTGTGGCTCACCGTCGTGGGTCACCAGCACGGCTCCGGTCGCGGTGGTACCGGCGCGGCGCTCGGACTCGGTGTCGATCTCCCCTATCCGGATCTGGGCGTCCGACAGCAACTCGATGAGTGCCAGCTGGGTCTCGGTCTGGTCTCCCAGTGCCTCGACCGCGGCCAGCGTCTCGAGGGCGGCCTCGCTGGCGAGTTCACCGCTGTCGTGACCGCCCATGCCGTCGGCCAGCAGGTAGCGCCCCGGTTCCACCAGCGCGGCATCCTCGTTGGCCTCGCGTACTCGGCCGACGTTGCACACCGCCGCCCACTCGAGCTGCAGGCCCGCCAGTGTGTCGGTGCCGCAACGGGATGCGTCCCGAACGATCGTCGCCGCGTCCATGATCAGCAGATCCTACGGCAGATCGGACTTACCAGCCCCGCTCTGCGAGTCGGTGTGGCTGCGGGATGTCGTCGACGTTGATCCCGACCATCGCCTCTCCCAGGCCGCGCGAGACCTTGGCCAGCACATCCGGATCGTCGTGGAACGTGGTCGCCTGCACGATCGCGGCCGCCCGCTGCTCCGGATTGCCCGACTTGAAGATGCCCGAACCGACGAACACGCCCTCGGCGCCGAGCTGCATCATCATCGCGGCGTCGGCCGGGGTGGCGATACCGCCCGCGGTGAACAGCGTGACCGGCAGCTTGCCTGCCTCGGCGACCTCGACGACGAGATCGTAGGGCGCTTGCAGTTCCTTTGCCGCGACGAACAATTCGTCCTTCGGCAGCGACGTGAGCCGCCGGATCTCGTCGCGGATCTTGCGCATGTGCGTCGTCGCATTCGATACGTCGCCGGTACCGGCCTCGCCCTTGCTGCGGATCATCGCCGCGCCCTCGGTGATCCGTCGCAACGCCTCACCGAGATTGGTGGCACCACACACGAAAGGCACCGTGAACTGCCACTTGTCGATGTGGTTCGCGTAGTCGGCGGGAGTCAGCACCTCGGACTCGTCGACGTAGTCCACGCCGAGACTCTGCAGGATCTGCGCCTCCACGAAGTGACCGATCCGGGCCTTGGCCATCACCGGGATGGAGACCTTCGAGATGATCCCGTCGATCATGTCCGGGTCGCTCATCCGCGACACGCCGCCCTGCGCCCGGATGTCGGCGGGCACGCGCTCGAGGGCCATGACCGCGACCGCTCCGGCGTCCTCGGCGATCTTCGCCTGCTCCGGGGTGACGACGTCCATGATGACGCCACCCTTGAGCATCTCCGCCATGCCGCGCTTCACCCGGGCCGTTCCCTGCCCAACGGTCGGTGCCGGATCGCGATGTCCGTTCCCGTCCGTGCCGTTGAGGGTGTTCGGGGCGTCCGGTCCGGGAGTGTTCCCTGACTGGAATTGACTCACTGTGATGTCTCCTGATGTCGTCATTCCGGCACCGGGTGCCGGGTCCGCATGACGCGGTTGCCCCACAAGTCTAGGCGAGCCACAGGACAGCGGTCATCGTCGGTCACCCATCCGACCTGGTACGGCCGCACACCTCCTGCGCCGCCTCTCAGCCGTGGCCGCTGGGGGTGACGCGTTCGATGATCTCGAAGTACTGCGGCAGCTCGGCGGTACCACCGAGGCGCAACCACCGGACCAGCCGACGTTCGGCCAGGTTGCGGGTGTCACGCACGGCGTCGTTGTAGAACCGTCGAGCCATCATCACGCGGGTCTCGGAATCGGCCAGCTCCACGACCAGGCCCTGCGGCCTGGTCTGTGTGTCGGTCTGCGCGAGGAGCGCCGACACCCGGTTCTCCGACTGTTCACGGGCGTGCGCCGGCGCATGCTCGGCATGGTCGGCCGCCGCGGCCAGCGCTTGTCCTGCCGACCGTGTCTCCTCGTCGTAGCTGACGACCATTCCCGACGCGATCGCCCGCGCCACCACCGCCCGCCTCGCCAGCGCCGCATCGAGCGCCTGACGTGCGAGATCCACCCGGACGTTGAGCCGGTCGAGACGATTCGCGGTCTGGAACGCCCACCCGCCGGCCAGGACGGCAAGCAAGATGATCACCCCGATCACGAGGATCGTGAGGCCCGATATCGTCATCTGCCCACCTCCTTCAATCGGACACGACGACCGGCCCGGTGCCGACCGTCACCGTGTCGTAGACACGTAGGATCTGGTCGGCCACCCGCGACCAGTCGTACCGGTCGGCACGTCGTCGGCCGGCTCTCACCAACTCTTCCCGGGCCTCGTCGTCGCCGAGCAGTTCGATGACCGCGGCGCCCAGTGCATCCGGTGATCCGGTCGACACCAGTCGTCCGGCCCGACCGTCGTCGAGGACGCGCCGGAACGCATTCAGGTCGCTGGCCACCACGGCCGCCCCCGCGGCCATGGCTTCCACGAGCACAATGCCGAAGCTCTCCCCGCCGAGGTTGGGGGCGCAGTAGACATCCGCCGAACGCAGCGCACGCGCCTTGGTCGCATCGTCGACCTGGCCGAGGAAGACGAGATGTGACGCCAGTGATCCGGCACGGCGCCGCAGTGCGCGCTCGCTGCCGCCACCGACAATCAGCACCCGCACGTCGGGGAACTCCACCACGATCGACGGCAGCGCGCGCATCAGGATGTCGATCCCCTTGCGCGGCTCGTCGTAGCGCCCGAGGAACAGGATCGTGTGCCCTGGCCACGGATAGCCGTCCAGCGGTTCGGCATCGGCGAACCCGCCCACGTCGATGCCGTTGGGGATCTCCACCGCGTCGGACCCCAGCGACTCCATCTGCCAGCGGCGCGCGAGTTCGGAAACGGCGATCTTTCCCGAGATCCGCTCGTGGTACGGCCGAAGGATGCCCTGGAAGACGGTCAGCCACATCGAACGCGTCGTCGATGTGTGGAAGGTCGTCACGATCGGGCCGGACGCGACCATCAACGACAACATCGAGATGCTCGGTGCGTTCGGTTCGTGCACGTGCAAAACGTCGAAGCCGCTCTCGTCGACCCACTTACGCAGGCGCAGATAGCCCGTCGGGCTGAAGCTCACCCGGGAGACGGACCCGTTGTACGGGATCGCGAGCGCGGGACCCGCCGAGACCACGTAGTCGGGCAGGCGCCCCTCGTCCGCTGACGGCGCCAGCACGCTGACCTCGTGTCCGCGTCCGATGAACACCTGCGCGAGTTCGACGACATGCGCCTGCACGCCACCGGGGACGTCGAAGGAGTACGGGCAGACCATCCCTATTCTCACCGGCCCGACTCCTCGGTCGCGGAGTCGCCCTCGATACGCGCCCGTCGTTCCGACGACCAGTCGGCCTCCCACAGCGGCTGGAGCATGTGCCAGTCCTGCGGATGTGCGGCGATGTTCTTCTCGAACACGTTCGCCAACGCCTGCGTCGCCGGTCCCACACCGCCCGACACGTCGATCGGGGTCCCGACGGAGATCATCGAGTTCGGTGCGTCGGTGAACCAGTGGTGCACCGGTAACAGCGCCGCGCCCGTCTCGATGGCCAGCTTCGCCGACCCCGCGGGCATCCGAGTCTTCTCACCGAAGAAGGTCACCGGCACCCCGTGCCGCGCGAGATCCCGTTCGCCCAGCAGGCAGATGACGCCACCCGCCCGCAACCTCTCGGCGAGGCGCGCGAACGGTGGCTCCTCGCCGCCGCTGAGCGGGAAGATCTCGAATCCCAGGGATTCCCGGTATTCGACGAACCGTCTGAACAGCGACTCCGGTTCGAGGCGCTCGGCGACCGTCGCGAAGTCTCCGCGGTTCTGCACGAGCCAGACCCCGGCCATGTCCCAGTTCCCAGTGTGCGGGAGGGCCAGGATCACCCCCTGCCCGGCCGAGATGGCGGCATCGAGGACGACCTGGTCGGGTCCGGGGACCGTCACCGTCGCCGCTGTCGCGGCGAGATCCTGGACCGGCAGCCGGAATGCCTCGCACCAGTACCGGGCATAGGAACGCACCGCGGCGGCGACGAGGTCGTCGGGCACTTCCTCCGGCGTGGTGCCCACCACCCGGGCGAGATTCCGGCGCAGTTGCGCGGGCCCGCCCTTGCGACGTCCGGCGAGATCGCCGAAGCGGTCGAACAGCCCCCGTGCCACCGATTCCGGCGCATAGCGCACCGCTGCCCAGCCGGCCGCGTACCCCAGGCCTGCCATCGTGCCCGTGACCGAGCTCATCGGGCCCTCTCCCCCGTCACCATGTGTGTCAGTGTGCTCCGGCCTGCGGCTGAGTGCCCGTCGTCGGCGGTTCGTCGTCGTCGGCGTTCTGGGTGGCGAGCGGGATCAGATCCCGCGCGCCCGGCGAGGAGTAGATCGACCACATCCGCTGGCCGACGGTGATGACCGACAACCCGGCGAGCGCCCAGACCGCCACGTGCACAGCCCAATCCAGCCCCAGCCCGGTGAGGCCGGTGCCGACCAGGACGATGATCAGCCGGTCGGGACGCTCGATCCACCCACCGTCGCCGTTGAGCCCGCTCGCCTCCGCCCGCGCCTTCGCGTACGAGATGACCTGGGAGGTGACCAGACAGATCAGGGTGGCGATCAGCAGCAGTCGATGCGGCTCGGTCACCGCGCACCACCATGCCAGTCCGGCGAAGATCGCTCCGTCGGCGACACGATCACAGGTGCTGTCCAGCACCGCACCGAACCTGGTGCCGCCACCGCGGGCACGGGCCATCGCGCCGTCGAGCATGTCGAACATCACGAAGAGCCAGATCACCAGGGTGCCGGCGAAGAGATACCCCATCGGGAACAATGTCAGCGCCGCCGCGATGGTGGCCGCGGTGCCGATCAGGGTCATGATGTCCGGACTGAGGCCGGTACGAAGCAGTGCGCGTCCGAGGGGCAATGTCACCTTGGATACCGAGGACCGGCCCCGGATGCTCAGCATCTGACCGCTCCTTTCCTCCCCCGCCCGGCCGGAATCGACGCTGTCGGTGTCACGGCTGGTCCAGCCACGCGTCGGCGAGCAACGAACGGGTGTCGCGCAGCAACTGTGGCATGACTTTCGTCTCCCCGACAACCGTGATGAAGTTCGCGTCGCCGATCCAGCGCGGCACGATGTGCTGATGGAGGTGTTCGGCGAGTGAGCCGCCTGCGGCGTAACCGAGGTTCAGACCGACGTTGAACGCGTTGGGATTCGACACCGACTTGATAGTGCGGATCATCCGCTGCGTGAACGACATCAGTTCGTCGGACTCTTCGGCCGTCAGGTTTTCGAGGTCGGCCACCTGGCGATACGGGACGATCATGGTGTGGCCCGGGTTGTACGGGTAGAGATTGAGCACCGCGTAGACCGCGGCCCCCCGTGCCACCACCAGCCCGTCCTCGTCGGACATCAGCGGGATGTCGAGGAACGGATGTCCCGTCGATTTCGCCGAGGGCGGCGGATCGGACGTGATGTAGGTCATCCGGTGCGGGCTCCAGAGACGCTGCAGCCGATCCGGGTCCCCAGTTCCGCAGTCACGGATCTCCCGATCGCCGGCGGCGTCGGCCTGCTCAGCCATCGGCGGCATTCGATCCGTCGACCCCGTGGTCGAGGCTGTCCGACGTGGGTGAGTCGTTGCGGCGCTCGGTCACCCAGCCCGCGATGAGTTCGACGGCACTGGCCACCGGCACCCCGTTGACCTGGGAGCCGTCGCGGAACCGGAAACTCACCGCGTCGGCGTTCACGTCGCGTTCGCCCGCGAGGAGCATGAACGGCACCTTGCCCGTGGTGTGGTTGCGGATCTTCTTCTGCATCCGGTCGTCGGAATGGTCGACCTCGGCGCGGATGCCCCGCTTCTTGAGCTCGTCGACGACGGCCTGCAGGTGATCCGCGAAGGCCTCGGCGACCGGGATACCGACCACCTGGACAGGCGCCAGCCACGCCGGGAAGGCGCCCGCGTAGTGCTCGGTGAGGACTCCGAAGAAGCGCTCGATGGAGCCGAACAGTGCGCGGTGGATCATCACCGGCCGATGCTTGGCGCCGTCGGAACCGGTGTACTCGAGTTCGAATCGTTCGGGCTGGTTGAAGTCGAGCTGGATGGTCGACATCTGCCAGTTGCGCCCGAGCGCATCTTTCACCTGAACCGAGATCTTCGGGCCGTAGAACGCCGCGCCGCCGGGATCCGGCACCAGGTCGAGGCCCGATTCGCGGGCCACCTCGGCGAGCGTCTCGGTGGCGATCTCCCACGACTCGTCGTCGCCGACGAACTTCTTCGGGTCCTTGGTGGACAGCTCGAGGTAGTAGTCGTCGAGGCCGTAGTCCTTGAGCACATCGAGCACGAACGTCAGCAGTGACCGCAACTCGTCGCGCATCTGGTCGCGGGTGCAGTAGATGTGCGCGTCGTCCTGGGTCATGCCGCGCACCCGGGTCAGACCGTGGATGACGCCCGACTTCTCGTATCGGTAGACCGACCCGAACTCGAAGAGCCGCAACGGCAGTTCCCGATACGACCGACCGCGCGACCGGAAGATCAGGTTGTGCATCGGGCAGTTCATCGGCTTGAGGTAGTAGTCCTGCGCCGGTTTGCGCACGGTGCCGTCGTCGTTGAGCTCGGCGTCGAGCTGCATCGGCGGGAACATGCCGTCGGCGTACCAATCCAGGTGGCCGGAGACCTCGTAGAGATGACCCTTGGTGATGTGTGGGGTGTTGACGAACTCGTAACCGGCATCGATGTGGCGCCGACGCGAGTAGTCCTCCATCTCGGTGCGGATGATGCCGCCCTTGGGATGGAAGACGGGCAGACCGGAACCCAGTTCGTCCGGGAAGCTGAACAGGTCGAGCTCCGCGCCGAGTCTGCGGTGGTCCCGTCGTTCGGCTTCGGCGAGCAGTTCGAGATAGGCGTCCTGGGCTTCCGCGGACTCCCAGGCCGTGCCGTAGATCCGCTGCAGATCGGCGTTGTCCTGATCACCTCGCCAATAGGCCGCGGAGCTACGGGTCAGCTTGAAAGCGGAGATGTACTTGGTCGTCGGCACATGCGGACCCCGACACAGGTCGCACCAGATGAGTTCGCCGGTGCGCGGATTCAGGTTGTCGTAGGCGGTCAGTTCCGCCCCGCCGACCTCCATGACCTCGCTGTCGGCGGCGGCGCCCTTGTCGTCGATCAGTTCGAGCTTGTACGGCTCGGCGGACAGCTCCATCCGCGCCTGGTCCTTCGACGAGTAGACCCGCCGCGAGAACCGCTGTCCCGCCTTGATGATCTGCTTCATCTTCTTCTCGAGGGCGGTGATGTCCTCGGGGGTGAACGGCTCAGCGACGTCGAAGTCGTAGTAGAAGCCGTCTTTGATCGGCGGCCCGATCCCCAGCTTTGCGTTCGGGAACAGTTCCTGCACGGCCTGTGCCAGGACGTGCGCGCACGAATGCCGGATCACGCTGCGCCCGGCCTCGGTGTTCGCGGCGACGGGCTCGACGTCGGTGTCGAGATCCGGGGTCCACGAGAGGTCGCGCAGTTGCCCGGCCGCGTCGCGGACCACGACGATCGCGTCCGGCCCCTTGTTGGGCAGGTCGTGATCGCGAAGCGCCGTACCCGCGGTGGTCCCGGCCGGCACACGGATGGTGGCGGGGGTGGTCACCTGGAGATCGTCGGGCACGAGGACGCTCCTCAGCAGTCAGAACACGATGGACGTGTCGAGGCGGGTTGGTTGCGCCTCTGATCGTATCTGCGCCTGTTCGACGACCCGCATCCGCCGACCCGTTCGGCGCGGCGCACCCGCGTCGTCAGGACAGGATGGGGCTCGCGAGCCAGTCGGCGTCGATGTTCACCCAACCGGCGACCATCCCGATCGCGCCCAGCAGCCACAAGGTGACGACGACGATCGCGGCGGTCCCCAGCCACGCGACGGCCTGCACCGACCAGTGCTGACGCTGCATCCAGTCCATGAATGCGTCGTACTTACCCCGGGCGAAGGTCAGCACGCGGTGCGCCCAGGCGAACTCCGAGGCCAGGATGCCGAGCCCGAGGAACACGATCAGCCAGCCGGGACCCGGATACGGGATGGCGACGATGCCGCACGCGAGCACCAACGTGCCCACCACACCCACTGCGAGGCGATACACGCGGTGCAGTTTCGGGTTGCGACGGATGATGTAACGCCGCTGGCGGCCCCACAGACGCAACCGCTTCCAGGCCGACATTTTCCCCGCTTCGCTACCGCCCGACCGAATTTGCCCGTCAAGCCTACGCGACGGCTACCGGCGCCGGCGCGTCGGCGGACCCGCTACCTGACCTGCGCCGGGTGGTGACCGCCCGGGCTGCCTCGAAGCGGACAGTCGGGCAGCGATTCCAGGGGGGGTCTACCGGCCGTGCGCCGCAGGTTATTTCACTCATCCGGTCGACTGAGCCGCGAGTCACCCACACGTAGGATCTGGGTCATGTCGGGACGGTGCGATCGGTGGGGCGCCAGAGGCCGGTTGGTGGGATCGTTGATCCTGATCGTTGCGGTCGTGGGCGGTGGCTACTGGCTCAAGACCCGTGACAACGGCGAGCACTGGGACGACGTCGAGGTCGGTCAGTGTGTGAGTGGATTCGACAACCCGGTCGTCGCGAACATGATGCGCGGCGGCCATGCCGCCAACACCGCCCTCAATTGTTCCTCACCCAAGGCCGGATACGTGGTGGTGTCGCACACGTTCGAGAGGACGACCACGTGCGCGGACCGGGACAAGGGCAAGACCGCCTTCGGACGCTACGTGATCAAGGACTTCGACGGTCGACATACCTCGACGATGACGTTCTACGGCGCGATGTGCCTGGCCCCCAATCTGCACGTCGGGAGTTGCTACTCGCCCGGTAGTGAGCGCGGGAACCTGGTGGCGGTCTCGCCGGAATGCGATCTGACGACGTGGCAGGTGACCCGCCGCATCGCCGTCTCTGACATCAACCGATGTTCACCCGCCTCCGGACTCGTACTCCGTCAGCCGCCGGTGACCTACTGCGAAATCGTCCACAGCGATCCCGAAGCACCGGAGTTCGAGCGTAAGCACATGGTCACGGGGCCGCCGCCGGGCGGGTGATTTACGGCGACGGCGTCGGAGCGCCGCACTCTGCGGCAAGTGGGCGTGGTGTCACATCGAGCGGACGTGAATCCAGCGCCCGCGGTCACACATGAGGCCTTTGCCCTCTGGGCCGCGTGCGAGGCGGAAGGCCTTGCCAGAGCACGCGGTTCCCGCGTTGCGCAATGTCGGATCGACCGCGACGGTACATACCCACTGATATCCGCCGCGGTGTCCCACATAAGCGCAAAGAGTCGGTTTCCTGGCCTGGGTGCCGACCCCGGCCCGGAAGACAGCCGACGTAGTGCAGATGTTGTGCGCGACAGCGCAATGACGCCTTTGACTCGGTGGTCCCGGCTGGGATCGAACCAGCGACCTTCCCGGTGTGAACGGGACGCTCTTCCACTGAGCCACGGGACCGCGCTCGGCGCGCTCGGCGCCAGTGCACGAGGAGGAAGATTACACGGGTTGGCATGCGGAACCCAAATCCCCACCCTGTCGTCGTGTCGTCATGTTTCACCGGCATGACGCGATGCGCTGACCAGGCGATTTGGCTAGGTGTGGAGTGGTCCGATAGTGTTCTGCTTCGCGTCGAGAGCAACAAAAGATCCACAAGATCAGCTCCCGACCATGCGGATGTGGCGCAGCTGGTAGCGCATCACCTTGCCAAGGTGAGGGTCGCGGGTTCGAATCCCGTCATCCGCTCGGCGAGCGAGTCCTCTCGCAATTGGCGGTGTGGCCGAGTGGTGAGGCAACGGCCTGCAAAGCCGTGCACACGGGTTCGATTCCCGTCGCCGCCTCCAAAGAACACCAACTTCATAGTCACGCGCGATTAGCTCAGTGGGAGAGCGCTTCCCTGACACGGAAGAGGTCACTGGTTCAATCCCAGTATCGCGCACCACTATTTACACAGTTCAGACGCGGTTTCCGAGATGATCGGGGGCCGCGTCTCTGCTGTCCGGCCGTTGCGCCTTGCCACTCGGTTACGGCAGGTAGTCCCTGGCTTGCACGCCGAGCACATTCAGAAGCGCCAGGGCCTCGGCGGACGGGGACCCCGGGGGTGCGCTGTAGAGCACGAGCGTCTGGTCGCGGTCGGTGAGTGTGAGTGAGTCGCAGTCGACGGTGATCTCCCCGACGACCGGATGACGGAAAGTCTTCGTGAGCATCGGCGCAGCCTGCACGTCATGGCGTTCCCAGAGTCGGGCGAACTCGGGGCTGGCATTGCGGAGCTCCTCGACGAGGGCTGACACGGCGGGGTCGGACGGGTACCGGGCAACGGTCGAGCGAAGCTCCATGACAACGTGATGCCGGAACTCTGCGGCGTCCGAGACCCCGTACAGCGCCGTCTCGGCGTGGGTCGGCCGGAGAAATGCTCGGCGCGCGAGATTGCGGTCGCCCGGCGCGAGTGCGGCAAAGTCCTCCATGAGGGCGGCAGCGAGGTCGTTCCACGCCAGCACCTCGAAGACCGCGGACGTCACGAAAGCGGCCGTCTGGGGTAGCCGCTCGAGGAGCGCGAGGATGCTGGGGCGGACGTCGCGTCGATGCAGTGCGGTACGGCTCGGAGCGGTCCCTGCGAGGACGTGGAGATGATCGGACTCGGTATCGGTGAGCCGCAACGCGCCTCCGATCCCGGCGAGGACCTCACTCGACGGTCGCGGCGCCCGGCCCTGCTCCAGGCGGACGTAGTACTCGGTCGAGATGTGCGCGAGGACCGCGACCTCCTCGCGACGAAGACCTGGTGTCCGCCGGCGCGAACCGGACGGGAGGCCGACGTCCTCCGGGCGGAGTCGCTCGCGACGGCTCCGGAGAAACTCCCCGAGCTCCTGCCTGTCCATACCCCGAGTATGGACGCTCGTGCGCCGATGGATCCTGGTACTGACTGTGCCTGTATCCGGCGTGAAGGCTGCCTGACGCTGTCACCATGACGAACAACAAAGACATCGCACCCATCGGCCTGCTCGTCGGAAAGGTCGTGTTCATCACCGGCGCGAGCCGCGGGATAGGGGCGGCCGCGGCCCGGCTCTTTGCGCAGGAAGGCGCTCGCGTCGTGCTCGCTGCCCGCTGCATCGATGCACTGCAGCAGATCGTCGAAGAGATCCGTGCCGACGGTGCCGAGGCGAATGCCGTGCCAGTGGACCTCGCCGACCGCGCAAGTATCGGCGCTGCGATCGACCGCATCGAGCACTTTCACGGACAGCTCGACGGCGCGTTCAACAACGGTGCTGCGATCCAGCAGCCCGGCCCACTCGACATGACGAGTGACGAGGACATCGAGGAGCAATTCACGGTGAACTTCCGGGCGCACTGGACTGCGATGACCGCCGAGGCCGCGCTCATGCGACGAGGCGGCGGCGGGGCGATCGTCAACACCTCGAGCATCGGTAGCAGGCGCGCGAACCCCGACCTGCCCGCGTACGGTGCCATGAAGCGCTCACTCAACAGCATCACCGAGAGTGCCGCCGTGAGCTGGGCCCCTCACAAGATCCGCGTGAACGGGATCGCCCCCGGCGGCACGGCCACGGAGATGATCGACACGTGGGAGGCAGCGACACCTGGCATCATCGAGCACATCAACGCGTCTATCCCGCTCGGCCGGATGGCCGAGCCCCGCGAGGTGGCGGAGGCGGCCGCGTGGTTGCTCAGTGACCGCGCCTCGATGGTGACCGGCGCGATCGTGCCGGTCGACGGCGGCGCCGGTGCCTGAGGAGTGACCCGGTTTCGCACGACTGTCATCGCAGGTCAGGCACCCTTCCGAGAGTACCTTTCTTGTTGTTGCGCACCACTGCCCGCACGGACGTCCGCCTCCAGCCGCCACCGCCCTACCCTGGGGCAGTGGGAAAGATCGTCGACACCGAGGAGGTCGCATTGTGAGCTTTCAGGTCCCGGGTCCGTCACATTCCAAGATCGAGGAACTGAACGCGCTCACGCGGCCGCACGGTTTCCATGTCACGACGCCCGGCAGGTCCGCACGGGTGGAAATCGGCGGGGTCGTACACAACCTGGACAATCCCGATCGGTACCGGCTCGTCGTCGCCGCCGATGCCTCGCCGTACATCGACCCGGACACCGGCGCGGACCTCTTCACCGAGCAACGCATTCGCGATCTGATCGCACGCTGGGCCGGATCGATCTAGGCACTGGATGATTCTCGCGACGAAGACGATGTGGCGTCCGCGTCGCGCGGCCCGTCAGCGGCCGACGCGCAGAGCTTTGGCCAGCGTCGGCCACGCGCGGTGGAGATCCTGATCCCAGTAACCCCACGAGTGCAGTCCGGCACGGAAGTCGTAGGTCGCCCTGACGCCGGCCCGGTCCGCCTTCTCCCGGAAACTCATCGTGCATCGCAGAGCAACACTCTCGAGGATGCCGCCCACGGGCGACGCGATACCGGCGAGCCCGAGTGAGGGATCAGGGAGCCCGTTGCCGACCGCGACATAGATCGGCTTTCCTTTGAGCGCGGAAACACGAGCAGCAGGATCATGCGCCGCCCAGTCCGAGTCGCCCGGCGGTCCCCACATGTTGTCGGGGTTACCGCCGCGGGTGGCCACCGTTGCCGCGGTCGCCTGGCGGAGTTCGGTACTCCCCTGGTCGAGGCAACCGCTGAATGCCGCGACGCCCGAATAGAGCTCGGGATTCCGCACGGCAAGCGACATTGCGCCCAAAGCCCCCATGGAGAGCCCGCCGATGGCGTTCACCCCGTTTCCCCGGAAGCGGGAATCGATGAGCGGCGGCAATTCCTTGGTCAGAAACGTCTCCCAGCGGTTCAGTCCGAGCACCGGATCCCGCGACGTCCAGTCGGTGTAATACGAACCCGTTCCCCCGATGGGCAGCACGACGTTGACATCCTTGTCGGCCATGAATCGCGCGACGTCGGTCTGGCGAGTCCACCCGCTCTCGGTGTAGTTCGTATACACACCGCCGTCGATACCGTCGAGAAGGTAGAGCGTCGGCCGCGGCGTCCCCTGATCCCGCGGAAGAAGCACCGACAGGTTGGTGGGCCTCCCCATCGCGGCGGAATAGACCGTCACCGTCGCGCGTGCCGGCGACGACATCGTGACGGCGACGAGTCTCGCCCCGCTCGCGGCGGGAGTCGACACGTCCGGTACCGGTGCCGGTACCGCCCCCGCGGACGGGGCTCCCGTCAGCGCGCCCACGATCGCGATGCACACGGCAATGCCCACGACGACAGGTTTCCGCCACATGAAGGTCCTCCCCCATTTCCCCCAGCCCACCCGGCACTCCCCCAACCTGCGCCCGTCAGGGACGGCGATGCGACGACGTATGACTGTCCAGGCGCGGACATCCACCGGCACAGGCTGACCGCGACAAGTGAACCACGATTGGCGCGGTCACGGGCACTGATTGTGGGTGTCTCCGCCGCCATCCGACCACGGGGTCCCGGCCGTTGTGGACCTCACGCCGTCATCAACGATCGAAATGACGGGGATTCGCAACCCGAAGACGAGCGAGCACCGCCGCCGACATCGCGGGACGGACACCGGCCGCCGCCGGATCGACGTCTCCGGCGCGGATCGCCTGTGCGAGCGTCACCTCGTCGGCGAAACCCAGTGCCGCCAAACCATCCGTTACGACGACTTGATCTGCGCTGCTGTCGATCTCACGATCGACCATGCCGAGCAGATTCAGGCAGATCCTCAGCAGGTACTTCTCTCGTCCGCTCTCGGCCGGCAACGCACCCAGGACGTCGTCTCGGAGCGTCTCGGACACGAGGTCCAGGATCTCCGTCAGCGCGGGCCGATCGTGCAGTCTGTTGGCCGCAGCGGTGGCATGCACATCGTGCCCGGGCTCGTCGAGCAGGCCCAGTGCGAGGAGCAGGTCGTACTCCGATTCGCAGACCCGGCGACCGACCGCCGCCAGTTCCAGCGAGTGTTCGGCGCCGCTGAGGTGCCGGTAGGCCTGAAATCGGCTGAGCACCAACCATCGAAGTGTTCCGTAGACCTCCCACCAGTGCAGCTCCTCGGGGTCGGGACGGTCGCCGGTGACGTCGCCATAACCGTCCAGCAGGTCCTCGCGTGAGCCGACCCCCGCCACCGGCGGCGATTGGCCAAAGCGCCACGCGCGCACACACAACCACCCCAGATCCTCGATCGGGTCACCGAGATGAGCGAGCTCCCAATCGAGCACACCCCGGATGCCCGAGTTGTCGATCAGCAGGTTTCCCATGCGGAAGTCGCCGTGCACCAGGGTGTCCGGCCGTCGGCCTGGTCGATGGTCGCGAAGCCATCGCAGGCCGGTCTCGACCGCGGGTCGCGGGTCGTCGACGTCCCGATAGATCGTCTCGATGAGGTCGACCGGATCGCGGTCGTCGAGCATGTCGAGCGTGTCGGTAGGAGTGCGATGGATCAGCCCCAGCACCCGGCCCATCTCCCGGGCGAGGTGGCCACGCACCGTGGCGAACTCCTCGTCGCGCTGTATCTTCCGGGCGATCGCCTCGCCGGCCACCATGTCGGTCACGAGATAGGGGGCGTCGATCCCCGGCGAGTCGTCGCCCGCGGCGATCAGGGTCGGGACCGGAACGCCCGCATCGGCCGCGGCACGCAGACAGGCGGCCTCGGCACGCATCCGGGCGGGTTCGCCATGGCCCGGTGGGTCGCGCCGCAGCACCACGGTGCGCTCCCCGACACCGGAGTGCGTGCGCGCCGCCCAGGTCTCACGGCTGGCTCCGCCGGTGAGCCGGCGGACGCCGTCGACGACGATCTCCGCGCCGGTGGCCTTCGCCAGCACGGCGCCGATCCCGGCGGCCAGCGCCTCACTGCTGTCGGTCATCGTCGTGCTCACCGCCACGGCGCGGCGTCGGGGTCGCGGAGCAACCGGCGCGCGGTCGACATCCGATGCACCTCGTCCGGACCGTCGTAGATGCGCGCGTAGCGGGCCTGTCGGTACATCCGCTCCAGTGGCGTGTCGGCGGTCAGGCCGAGAGCGCCGTGCACCTGGATCGAACGGTCGATCACGTTGTGGAGCATACGTGCACCCCAGAACTTGATCAGGCCGATCTGGACGCGCGCATCGTCGCCGGTGTCCATCACCCGGGCAGCATCGAGGGTCATCAGGCGGGCCGCCTGGATCTCCGCCGCAGACTCCGAGATGTATCGGTGGATCTCACCCTTCTCGGCCAGCAACGAGCCATGGACGAAGCGGGAATTGGCGCGCTCACACATCAATTCGTATGCGCGCTGGGCCTGGCCGAGCCACCGCATGCAGTGGAAGATCCGGCCCGGACCGAGCCGGTCCTGCGCGATCACGAAGCCCTTACCCCGTTCGCCGAGGAGGTTCTCCCGCGGAACCCGGACATCGGTCAGACGGACCTCGAAGTGGTCACTCGGGTCATGACCCATCGTCGGGATCGCGCGGACGATCTCGAAGCCCGGAGTGTCGGTCGGCACGATGATCGAGCTGATCCGCGAATGTCGGGGCGCCGACTCGTCTTCGGTCCGCGCGAACACGGAGCAATACGCCGCGCGGTTGACGCCGGTGGTGAACCACTTGTGGCCGTTGATCACCCAGGTCTCGCCGTCGAGCTCCGCACGGGTCGCGATCAGTGTCGGATCGGATCCGGCGACCTCTGGCTCGGTCAGCCCCACCGACGGGAGCAGGTCACCGGCGACCATGCCGGGGATCCACCGACGCTGTTGTTCCTCGGTGCCGTGCTTGTGCAGCATGATGGTGTCCTGCATGGTCACCGAACCGACCGCGAGCTGACCGAACTCCGATCGTCCGATGATCTCGTTCAGGTGGACGAAGTCCATGAACGGCACACCACCACCGCCGACGTCCGACGGGTGGCCGAGTGCCCACAGATCGAGTTCCTTTGCACGGGAGCGTAATCCGCCGAGAACCTCGGTGGAGGCATCCTCGTCGCCGGTCAGCTCGCGCTCGCGCGGGATCACCTCGTCGTCGATGAAGGCGCGCATGCGAGCGCATAGCTGGGCCAAGTCGTCGCCCGGTACGGAAGTCGCCAGGTCGGTCATCATGTGCTCTTTCTCATCGGGTCATCATTGTGTCCAGGTCGCGCGGCGTCGAACCGCCACGGCATGCAACGGGCCGATGTACCCGGAATCGACAACTCCGTGGCGTCGGCGAGGGACCCGGTCAGCGCGTGCTCCGGAACGAATCCGCCGTCGTGGAGGATCCGCGAACTCGTCGATCGTCATCGATCTCCCCGTTCGTCTCCGGCCGCCCACGCGTGGACGACCGTGGTCTCAATCGTCGAGGCCCAACGCGCCCAGACACATCTGGTCGAGGGTGTCGAGCAACTTCGTCTCGTCGGCGTCCTCGCCCTGGACCAACCACAGGTACAGGCTGTGGTCGACCATCGCCGCCATCGCCCGCGCAGCCATGGTGGGGTCGAGCGCGGCCCGCGCGCGACCCTCGTCCTGCCATCGTGCGATCGCGGTGGCGGTCCGCTCGATCCACTGCGCCCGATGCCGATGCCGCAACTCTCGGAACTCGGAGTTGAAGGTCGCGACCTGTTCGACGATGGCCATCATGCGAGCGTTGCGGCGATACGCCTGGTAATAGGCGTGATTGGAGGCGATCAGCCGCTCGGCCGGCGTCCGGCCCGGTGCCGACGGTTCGCGGAGATGGACATCGGTGAACAGCCGCGTACTCAGCTCGCGGAAGACCTCTTCCTTCGATTCGAAGTATCGGTAGAAGGTGCCGTACGAGACGTCGGCCTCCTGCGCGATCAACTCGACCCGGGCGTCGAGGAAGCCGACGCGCTCGAAGACCCGGGTGGCGGCGTCGAGCAGCGAGTCACGCGTCGCCCTCCCCCGCGGCGACAGCGAATCAACCGGTGCTGTCGGGGTGTTGACAGACGACTTCGCCACGTTCAAGACTATCCAAGAAGATGACATGACAGTCAAGTCATGTTCGGGAAGGAGCTCCATGTCGACCACGAACCCCAAGTTCGAACTCCGCGGCATCAATCACCTGGCATTGGTGTGTGCCGACATGCGCCGGACGATCGACTTCTACTCGGGCGTGCTCGGCATGCCCTTGGTCAAGACACTCGACCTGCCGGCGGGACTCGGCCAGCATTTCTTCTTCGACTGCGGCGGCGGCAACACGGTGGCGTTCTTCTGGCTGGCGAATTCCCCCGAGGCCGCACCCGGGATCGCCGCACCCAAGGGACGGCCCGACGAAGGCGAACTCGCCAGCGCCGTCGGGTCGATGAACCATGTGGCCTTCGCCGTGCCGCCGGAACAGTTCGACGAGTACCGGTCCCGACTGGAGGCCGAGGACGTCGCGGTCAGCCCGGTGCTCAACCACGACGACAGCCCTGCCGGCGTCTCGCGCCACGTGCACCCGGGTACCTTCGTGCGGTCGTTCTACTTCCAGGATCCCGATGGCGTTCTATTGGAGTTCGCCTGCTGGACAAGAGAATTCACCGATGCGGATGTTTCCCATGAACCAAAGACGGCGGCCGACCGCCACGTTCACGCATCCAACTGACCTGCACCGCCGAGAAAGGAACCCGATGCCACGCCTGCCCGAGGTCCACCGTGCCGACGTCACCGATGAGAAGATCCTCTACTTCTACGATCACCTCTTCGGAAAGGACAAGGACCCGGCCGTCGACCACGGCACCATCCACGCGACGCCGGGCGACTGGTGGACCGTCTTCGCCCAGTCCCCCGCCGTGTTCGGTCACGCGGTGCGCGGATTCGCCCTGTACCGCAACTCGACCGTCGATCCGCTGCTGCGTGAGCTCGGCCAGGGCCGGGCGGGGTATGCGCGCGGCAGCCAGTTCGTCTTCTCGCAGCACTGCAAGCAGATGCGATCGCTCGGGATGCCCGAGGACAAGATCGCGGCCATCCCGGCGTGGCAGGTCAGCGACCTGTTCTCCCCGCTCGAACGAGCGGTGCTCGCCTACACCGATGCGCTCGTGCTCGACGGCGGGCGGGTACCGGACGGCGTGTTCGACGTGCTCGCCGAACACCTGCCGCCGGACCAGATCCTCCAGCTGACCTACATCACCACGATGTACGACATGCACGCGACGATGAGCAAGGCACTGAAACTCGAGTTCGACGATGTCCCCGAACGGATCACCGAGGTGCAGGTGCCCGAGGGCGTGGAGGTGGCCGACCTGTCCGCCGATCTCGCAGGCGAGTAGACCCCTCCTCACCGTTCGCTGGTGCGTAGGCTGACGCCCATGGATTTCGAGTCCGTGTTCACCGGCGTCGCAGTGGCGTTCGAGGTGATCGGTGCGCTCGCGATGATCGGCGGATTCGTCATCGCGGTGGTGCTCGGCGCCCGATCGTTGCTTCGCGACGACGGCGGGCGGGTCGCATTCGGCATCCTCCGGAACACCCTCGGCGCAGCGATCCTCCTCGGGCTCGAAGTCCTGGTCGCCGCCGACCTCATCCGCACCATCACGTCCAAGCCGTCCATCGAGGACGCGTTGATCCTGGGCCTCATCGTGCTGATCCGGACGGTCCTGTCCATGTCGATCCAGATCGAGATCGACGGTGTGGTGCCCTGGCGGCGGGCAATGCTCACCAGCGGTGGACAACTCATCGGCGACGCGGTGGCCCGGGACATACAGGCCGCACGACGCTCCGGTGGGCTTCCGCCGGCTGCTGCCCCGACGCCCGGCGAGTGACGCTCTCACGACCCGGGCGTAGATTGCGAATGTGCCCGTCGCAGCATTGATCGAGACCGTCACCGACCCGGCCCAGGCGAGTGCCGTGGCCGAGGTCGCGGCAGCCACCTTCCCCCTGGCGTGCCCACCGCACTCGACGCCGGACGACATCGCGGGGTTCATCCGGGAGAACCTGCGCCCGGAGCGGTTCGCCGGGTACATCCACAGCCCCGACAGCGACGTACTCACCGCGCGGGACGGCGTCCAGGGCCCGATCGTGGGCTACGCGTTGATCCACCACGGCGCCCCGACCCACCCCGATGTGGCGGCGGTGGTCACCGCGCGGCCGGTCACCGAGATCTCCAAGATGTATGTCGCACCCGATCATCACGCGCTCGGGCGCGATACTCCACCGTCGCACGATTTGATGCGTGCCGCACTGGATCTGGCGCGGGAGCGCGGCAGCGTACTGGCGTGGCTCGGCGTCAACCAGGAAAACGTTCGCGCACTTCGCTTCTACGCGAAAATGGGCTTCACCCGAGTGGGTGTGAAGACCTTCGACCTGAACGGATCGATCGAGCACGACTTCATCATGGCGCAGCGGTTGAACTGACCGGGAATGCCCGTCAGACGGTGGATTCCGCGAACCGCGACAGCGCGAGCAGACGCGACGTGGCACGCAGATACTTCTTGCGATACCCGCCCGCGAGCATCTCGTCGGTGAAGATCTCGTCGAGTTTGCTCCCTGACACGGTCACCGGGATGTTGGCGTCGTAGAGGCGGTCGGCCAGCACCACCAGACGCAGCCCCACCGACTGGTCCTTCGCCGGATGCACACCCTCGATGCAGACCAGCGAGACACCCGCGACCAGATCCTTGTATTTGGACGGGTGCAGCGTGCTCAGGTGATCACACAGCGCGTCGAAGTCGTCGAGAGTGGCGTCCGGCGTCGAGGCGGCCACCTCCTCGAGTTCCGCGTCACTGCGCGGTTCCGGAGCGGGCGGGAGGTCGCGGTGCCGGTAGTCGGGGCCGTCCACCCGGATCGTCTCGAAAACTGCCGACAGCTTGCGAATCTCCCTCAGGAAGTCCTGCGCGGCGAATCGCCCCTCGCCGAGCTGACCGGGGAGCGTGTTGGAGGTCGCGGCGATCGAAACCCCCTTCGCGGTGAGCTCGGTCAGCAGTCGTGACACCAGCATCGTGTCGCCCGGGTCGTCGAGCTCGAACTCGTCGATGCACAGCACGGTGTGATCGGAGAGCCGCTCGACCGCGTTGACGAATCCGAGTGCACCCACCACGTGGGTCACCTCGACAAAGGTCGCGAACGCCTTCGGTTCCGGCATGGAGTGGTAGATCGAGGCCAGCAGGTGGGTCTTGCCGACACCGAACCCGCCGTCGAGGTAGAGGCCGACGCCCTGACCGGTCGATTTACGTGAGAAGAGGCCACGCTTGCCGCCCCGGACCTTGCTCGCGCGCGCGACGAAATCCCGTGCCTTCGACACCGCCTGCGCCTGCGAGGGCTCGGCGGGATCCGGGATGTACGAATCGAAGCTGACCGTATCGAAGGTCGACGGTGGCACCATCTCGTCGATGAGCGCCTCGGGGGCGACCATCGGATTCCGATCGCAGAGTCGTGCCGTCATAAGGGGAGGGTAGCCACCTCGGACATGATGGAGTCATGTTCGGTCTTCAGAAAGCGACCCAGGTCACATCGACGCAGGACGAGGCCACCACCCTGCGGTGGCTCGCCGAGCAGTATCCCTATCCGGATCGGCCCGCCTCGCCACCGTGCCTCCCCCGCCCGTATCTCCGGGTCAACATGGTCAGTTCCATCGACGGTGCGGTCACCCACGACGGCCGCTCCGGTGGCCTCGCCGGACCCGGCGACAAAGCCGTCTTCCGGGTGCTGCGGGCGCTGGCCGACGTGATCATCGTGGGCGCCCGGACGGCCGTCGTCGAGGGGTACCGTCAGCCATCGCCCGACGAGGTGTTCACGGCCGTGCGCGCTGAACGCGACCAGGCCCCGGCGCCGGCCCTCGCCCTGCTCTCACGCACCCTCTCCATCCCCACCGAGTACGCCCCCCTCGCCCAACCCGACACCGTGGTATTCACCTGCCGGGCCGCGTCCGCGGACCGGCGCGCCGCACTCCGCGACGCCGGTGCCACCCTGATCGACTGCGGCGACGATGACGTCGACATGAACGCGGTCCTCGATGTGTGCGCCGAGCGGGGCTGGGTGCGCGCTCTCAGCGAAGGTGGCCCGACGCTGCTCGGATCGTTCATCGACGACGACGTCCTCGACGAACTCTGCGTCACCACCAGTCCGAACGCGGTCGCCGGCGACGCCGGCCGCATAGCGCATCACCCCGCGCAGGCGGCCCTGCACCGGATGCGCCCGGTCACGATCATCACCGACGACGACGGCTTCGTGTTCATCCGCTGGACCCGCGCATCCCCGGAGGAGGCATGACAGGCATGCCCCGCCGGGATGACTAGGCTCGCGGACATGCGACGAGCACCCCGGCGGCCCGCCGGCATCGGATCACGGTCCGCCGCGATGCTGTTCGCGGCCGCGGCGATGGCGGCGGTGATGGGCCTGTCGGGATGCGCGATCGGGCCCGACCTGGGTCCTGACGCCGTGACGGGCGGCGGCGGTGGCGACGCCCCACCGTCGTCGTCGAAGGCCGCCCCCGCCCTGCCAGCACTCGGTGCACCCAGGACCGACCTCGACTGGAAGGGCTGCGCCCGGCCGTTCGCAGCCCGTTTCGGCGTACCGGTGCCCGGCGGGGTCACCCTCGAGTGCGCCGAACTCGACGTCCCCGTCAATCCGAACAATCCGACCGGCGACACGCTGGCGGTCGCGTTGACCCGGGCACGCGTGGCCGCCACGCCCAAGGACGCCGCACCGCTCGTGCTCACCTCCGGTTCGGACCTGCCGTCGTCGCGCACGCTCCTCATGCTCGCCACCGGACCCGGCCGAAGCCTGCTGTCGCAGCACCCGGTGGTGGCGATCGACCGTCGGGGCACCCCGACAAGCGGCGACCTCGACTGCATGACGCGGATCGAGCGGTCGGCGATGAGCCGTAACGGACTCCCCGAGGCCGGGGCCGCCGACCAGTCCGAGCGCATCAACCGGCTCGCGCGGGCCGCATCGTCGGCGTCGGACGGCTGCACCGAGACGCTGACCCCACACCAGCTCGACTTCGGCGCGGGCTTTGCCGCCGCCGACATCGAGGCCCTGCGCATCCGATGGGGCGTCGAGCATCTGGGTCTGATCGGGGTCGGCGAAGGGTCCGACGTGGTGCTCGCCTACGCCAGTAACTACTCGGGACGTGCCGGACGCATCGTCCTCGACACCCCGACCGCGTACGGGGCCAACGCGCGCGACCGTGCCGCCGCCCAGGCGACCGGGGTGCAGGCCGCCCTGCGGTCGTTCGCGCAGAGTTGCGTCACCGCCGGATCCTGCCCGCTGGGCGCCGATGGGGCGTCGACCATCGGCGACGTCCTCGCCAAGGGCCGCACCGGGCGTCTCGGCGGTATCTCGGACACGGAGGCCCTGTCGGCGATCACCACCGCACTGGCGCTGGCCCCCAACCGCCCGCAGGCGGTGACCGATCTGGCCTCGGCTATCTCTGCCGCCGACCGTGGCGACACCGCCGCGCTGAGTGCGCTCGCCGAGCGCGCGGAGGGACTGCGAACCGGTGACGGGCAGCTGGTCTCCCGCTGCAACGACGTCAGCGGCCCGATCGGCCAGAACGAGATCCCGGGGCTGGTCGATGCGTGGACCAAGCAGAACCCGCTCACCGGCGCCGACAGCGCACTCTCGATGCTGCGGTGCAACGGCTGGGCCTCCTCGACGCCGACCAATCCGCCCAATGCGCTCCCGATCGATCCGCTGGTGCTCGCGGGCGCGAACGATCCGATCAACGGCGCCGGTGGGGCGGACGCCCTCAAGGCCCTGTTCATCAAGGCCGGCGTCACACCGACCACCGTCTCGTGGGACGGTCTGGGCTACTCGGTGCTGGCGCGCAGCGCATGCGCCGCCGACACGGTGACGCAGTACCTCGGCAATCGGCCCCTCGGGGAGCCCACCGAACGCGGCTGCCCCACCTGACCGACCTGCACCGGCGCACCGCGAAGGGCACAGGCTGTGCGGATGTGGGCACGCCGACGTAGTACGGTTCGCGGGTGGCGATTCTCGACAGGTACCTCCACCCGCAGATGAGTGCGCAGCGAACCATCCCGCTGGTGTTGTGGCCGATCACCATCATGATGATCTTCCACCGCTCGGTGATCCTCGGCGTCAACGGCGACCGCACCGACGATTTCAAGCCCGTCTACCAGGCGGCGCTGCAGTTCCTGAATCGTCAACCGGTCTACGGCGAGAACCTCAACACCGTCGATCCGCACTACCTGTACCCGCCGTCGGGAACCCTGCTGATGGCCCCGATGGCCATCATCGATCCCGAGCGCGCACGCTGGCTGTTCATCGCGCTGAGCGTCATCGCGCTCGTCGCCAGTGCCTACCTGCTCGCCAAACTCTTCGGATACTCCGCGCGGTCGTGGGTCGTGCCGGTGGTCCTGTTCTTCTTCTTCAGTACCGAGACCGTCGCGCACACACTGATCTTCACGAACTTCAATTCCTTTGTCCTGCTGGGCATGCTCGCCTTCATGTTGTTGATGATGCGGCGCCGAGATCTCTGGGCCGGAGTCCCGATCGGGCTCACGATCGCGGTGAAACCCGTGTTGTTGCCGCTGCTGCTGCTGCCGTTGCTCAACCGGCAGTGGCGGGTCCTGGTCACTGCCATCGGGATTCCGGTGATCCTGACCGTGGTGGCCTGGCCGCTCGTGGTCGATCCGAAGGAATTCATCACCCGGACGATGCCGTATCTCAACGAGGCCCGGGACTACTACAACAGCTCGATCGCCGGCAACGGCGCCTACTTCGGGGTGGCGGACTGGCTGATCATCCTGCTCCGCGTCGCGTTCTTGGCCATGGCGGTGTTCGCCCTCTGGTTCCTCTACCGGTACTACCGGCGCACCGACGAACTGCTGTGGCTCACCACGTCGTCGGGGGTGCTGCTGGTGACCACCTTCCTGGTGGGCGCACTGGGCCAGGGCTATTACTCGATGCTGCTGTTCCCGCTGCTGATGACCGTCTTCCTGACCGGCTCGACGATGCGCAACTGGCCGGCATGGCTGGGCGTGTACGGCTGCATGAGTTTCGACTCGTTCTACTCCGTGCGGTGGGAGGCCTTCGGCCGACAGCTGGAGTTCAACAAGGTCACCTGGGGCTGGTCGTTGCTGATGATCGCGGTCTTCTGCTCGCTGCTGTTCCGGTACCTCGACATGCGTCGCGCCGGCGTCACGTCGCTCGACGACGGTGCCGGTGCCGGTGCCGGTGCCGACACTGCGGTCCCGGTGCCGCCTGCGCTGTCCGGCGACGGTGGCGAGGGCCGGGGCGCAGTGGCTACCGTGGAGAAATGACCTCGAACCCTCCTGCCGATTCCGACGCTGCCGAGATCACCGACGAGCAGTGGCGGGAACGGCTGACCCCTGCGGAGTATCGCGTCCTGCGGCAGGCAGGCACCGAGGCACCGTTCACCGGCGAGTACACCGACACCACGACCCTCGGCGTGTACCGCTGCCGCGCCTGCGACGCCGAGTTGTTCCGAAGTGAGCAGAAGTTCGAGTCGCATTGCGGGTGGCCGTCGTTCTTCTCCCCACTTGCCGGGGAGTCCGTCATCGAACGCGTCGACACCACACTGGGCATGCGCCGCGTGGAAGTGCTGTGTGCCAACTGCGGCAGCCATCTGGGGCACGTCTTCGAAGGCGAGGGCTACGACACCCCGACCGATCTCCGGTACTGCATCAACTCGATCAGCCTCACGCTCGAGCCCGCCGAGGACTGAGAGCGATGTCGATACATCTCCGCACTCCGTTCGATGGCTACTCGATCAGCAGAACCACACCGCCGATCGAGTAGCCGGAGGTATATCGAGACCACGCAATACTCAGGGCAAAAATACTCAGGGCAATGCGTCGATGAGCGCGGTCGGTTCGACCCGCGGGCCGGTGAAGAACGGGGTCTCCTCACGTACGTGCAGACGCGCCTCGGTGGCGCGCAGGTCACGCATGAGGTCGACGATCCGATGCAACTCGGGCGCCTCGAACGCAAGCAACCACTCATAGTCGCCGAGCGCGAACGACGACACGGTGTTGGCCCGGACGTCTTTGTAGGCACGGGCGGCCATGCCGTGGTCGGCGAGCATCTTGCGGCGTTCCTCGTCGGGCAGCAGGTACCACTCGTAGGACCGGACGAACGGGTAGACGCAGATGTAGTTGCCGGGCTCCTCGCCGGCCAGGAACGCCGGAATGTGACTCTTGTTGAACTCGGCCGGACGGTGCAATGCGACGTTGCTCCACACCGCATCGCAGGCCTTCCCGAGGATCGTCTCTCGACGGAACCGCGCATACGCCGCCTGCAGTTGCTCGACCTCCTCGGCATGCCACCAGATCATGAAGTCGGCATCGGCGCGCAGGCCCGAGACGTCGTACACGCCGCGGACCACCACCCCGGAGTCCTCCAGCGACTTGACGAAGTCCGTGGCGTCGGCCTTCGCCTGATCGCGGTCGGTCCCGAGCTCGCCGGGCCGGACCGCGAAGACCGAGAACATCAGATAACGAACGGTGGAATTGAGGTCTGCATAGTCCAAGCGGCTCATGAGTTCATGGTGCCACCGGACGAATCCATCCGGCCAGCCAGGTACGGCCGGTCGAGGTCGGCTCGGTCAGGTGAGATCCGCGAGCAGGTCGGTAACCGCACGCCCGGCCTGGCCGATACAGGCGGGCACGCCGACCCCGGCGTAGGCAGAGCCCGCGAAAGTGAGGCGGGCGGGCCGCGACGCCAGCACGTCGGCCATGGCCGCGAGGTGTCCCGGGCGATAGACCGGCAACCCGTTCGTCCAGTGCTGCACGAACGCATCGGTCACGCGTGCCGACGGCGCCGGGACCCCCGCCGCCCGACAGACCTCGTCGAGATCCTCGAGAGCCTCGTCACGTATCCGGGTGTCGACTCCTCCTTCGATGCAGTCGTCGGGTACCGAAGCGCCGAACCTGCCGAAGGATGCCCGCACAGATACCGGACGGTCGTCGCCCGACAGATGCGGCCACTTCTGCGAGCTGAACGTGAAGGCCTTGGCGCGCAAGCTGTCTCCGGTGGCAACCAGCACCCCGGAATGGTCCGGCAGCGGCGTGCCCGGCGCGAGCGCGATGGACACCACCACCGATGAGGCGCGCTCGACGGCGATCAGCGGAGCGGCGAGGTCCGGCAGCGAGCGGCGCAGGATGTGACCGGCGAGCCAGGCCGGGGTCGCCAGCACGACCCCGTCGTAGTCGGTGGCCCGGTCACCGAGGTCGAGGGTCCAGCCGTCAGACCGTGGCGTCGCTCCTCTCACGAACGAGCAGAACTGCGGCTCGATCCCGGCGGCGTCGACCAGGGTGTCGAGCAGTACGGAGTAACCGCCGGTCAGCGTCCCGAACACCGGGCCGGAGCCCGTCGCCGGGGAGGTCAGATCGGCGACCGCCGCCGACAGACTCGGTGCGCCGGCATCCAGGCGGGCCGCCAGGGCCGGGATCGACTCGCGCACGCCGATGTCGCCCGCCAGACTCGAGTAGACGCCACCCAGCATGGGGTCGACGCTGCGCGCGACGACCGACGGGCCGAAGCGGTCCGCCACCAGCTCCCCCACCGTCGGCGCGCTGTCCGCATTCCAGCCGAGGGCCCGCTCCGGTTCGGCCCGAATTCGGTCCAGATCGGCCGGATCAGCCAGTCCGGCAACGGCTTCCGCGTCGACGGGGATACCCATCAGAGCCGGCGTGGGCATCGGGTGCAGCCGCCCCCCGGCCCAGACGGCGGGCCGACGCGGTGTCGGCGAGACGACCCGATCGGACAGTCCCAGTTCGGTGATCAGTGCCAGCGCCTCGGGCCGGCGCACGATGAACGCCTCGGCCCCCACGTCGACGTGTTGACCACCGACCTCCAGGGTCCGCAGATCGCCGCCGAGTCGCTCGCCCGCTTCCAACAGATCGATCTGCGCGTGGTGGCCGAGTGCCCGGCGCAGCCGGTATGCGGCGGTGAGTCCGGAGATCCCGCCGCCGACTACCGCGACCCGGGTCATCAGATGGTGTGGATCAGCTCGACGGCCCGGGTCAGCACCTCGGGGTCGGTGTCGGGCAGCACACCGTGGCCGAGATTGACGATGTGCCCGGTCGCGCCCGCGCGGACCGCCCGCTCGCCGTCGGCGATCACCCGGCGTACCTCACGGTCGACCACGTCGGGTCCGGCGAACAGGAGCGTCGGGTCGAGGTTGCCCTGGACGGCCTTTCCGGGTCCGACGCGGCGCACCGCCTCGTCGAGGGGCACCCGCCAGTCGACCCCGATCACGTCGGCGCCCGCGTCGGCCATCGCGGCCAGCAGTTCGCCGGTACCGACGCCGAAGTGGATGCGGGGCACACCATAGTCGGCGACCTCGGCGAAGACACGCGCACTGTGCGGCGCCACGTAGGTCTGGTAGTCGGCGAGCGACAACATGCCGGCCCAGGAGTCGAACAGCTGGACGGCATCGACGCCCGCGTCGAGCTGGACGCGCAGGAATGCGATGGTGATGTCGGCGAGCCGGCCCATCAGGGCATGCCACGTCTCGGGTTCACCGTGCATCAGGGCCTTGGTCCGCGCATAGTTCCGGCTCGGTCCGCCCTCGATCAGATACGACGCCAGCGTGAACGGCGCGCCGGCGAAACCGATCAGCGCCGCGGCCTCGGGCAGTTCGTCGAGGAGCAGCTCGATCGCGCCCGCGATCGCGCCAACGGATTCGGGCTCCAGTCGCGGCAGCGCCGTGACATCGGCGGCCGTCCGGATCGGTTGCGCGATCACCGGGCCGGTACCGGCCACGATGTCGAGGTCGATGCCCGCTGCCTTCAACGGCACCACGATGTCGGAGAACAGGATCGCGGCATCCACGTCGTGCCTGCGCACGGGCTGCATGGTGATCTCGCAGACCAGTGCCGGATCGAAGCACGACTCGAGCATGCCGTGGTCGGCCCGGATGGCGCGGTACTCCGGTAGGGATCTTCCCGCCTGGCGCATGAACCACACCGGTCGGCGGCTGGGTGTCTCGCCGGTGGCCGCGGCGACCATCGGACGATGGTGCGCACGACGGGCCTGGGATCGCGTTGTCTCGGACATCACTGCCTACTCTGCCATGTGTCGGCGCGCCTCCGACGACGGTGGGGTGGCCCGCCCTACCGTCGAACGGTGACCTCTTCTGGAGCTCCGACGGAGCCTGCTGACTTCCGCACCGCGGTCGAGTCATTGCACGCCGCGCGGATCCGGCCGGAAATCGAGGTCGGTCCGATCCGCCCACCGCAACGGTTGGCCCCCTACAGCTACGCGGTGGGTGCCGAGGTCCGGCCCGGTACCGACGATCCCGACGAGATCCCGGTCGACTCGACCGGCAGTTCCTTCGGGCGTCTGATCCTCCTCTACGACCCGGCAGGCCAGGACGCCTGGAACGGGACGATGCGCCTGGTCGCCTACATCCAGGCCGAGGTGGAGGCGGCGCTCGCGATGGACCCGCTCCTGCCGGAGGTGGCCTGGAGTTGGCTGTCCGATGCCCTCGGCGTGCCGCCGGGCGAGACCGCCACCACCGAGGCGTCGTCGCCGGAACGTGTCGTCGACGTGACCGCACTAGGCGGCACCGTCACGTCGACGACGTCGGTGCGCTATGGCGACATCGCCGGGCCGCCACGGGCACATCAGCTCGAACTGCGCGCCTCGTGGACCGCGACCGGCCTCGACCTCGGTGCGCACCTCGAGGCGTTCTGCGACGCCCTGGCCGCGGCCGCCGGGCTGCCACCGGCAGGCGTCACCGAACTGGGTTCGGTCTGAGTCGCCACGGATTCGGCCATGACCACCGGTGACGATCAGCCCGCGGGCCCACCACCGGGTGAGTCCGACGACACGTCCGCGGGTGAACCTGCCGGACCGCCCACGACGCCGCTCCTGAACCCTGTCGACGGCGTCCCCGCAGTGCTGACCACGCCGTCGGAGTTCGCCGAGGCGGCCGCGCTGATCACGGCCGCCGACGGGCCGATCGCGGTCGATACCGAACGGGCGTCGGGCTACCGCTACTCCCAGCGGGCCTATCTGGTGCAGATCCGGCGACTCGGCGCAGGCTCATTTCTTCTCGACCCGATCGAACACCCGGACGCGCTCGCACCTGTCATCGCCGCGCTCGACGGCCCGGAATGGGTCCTACACGCCGCCGACCAGGACCTGCCGTGTCTGCGTGAACTCGGTTTCGTCTGCCGGGAGCTCTACGACACCGAGCTGGCCGGGCGTCTGCTCGGCCTGGCCAAGGTGAATCTGGCGGCCATGGTGGCCGAGTTCCTCGGGCTCGGCCTGGTCAAGGGTCACGGCGCCGCCGACTGGTCGCGACGCCCGCTTCCCGACGACTGGCTCAACTACGCCGCACTCGACGTCGAGGTACTGGTGGAATTGCGCGACGCGATGGACGCCGCACTCGTCGAGGCCGGCAAGTCGGACTGGGCCCGCGAGGAGTTCCGTGCCGTTCTCGAACGTCCGGCGCCGCCACCGCGGACCGACCGGTGGCGCAAGACATCCAACATTCACACCATCAAGAACACCCGCACCCTGGCCGCGGTCCGGGAATTGTGGGCCGCCCGCGAAGAACTCGCGCAGCGCCGAGATGTCGCCCCTGGACGAATTCTGCCGGACTCGGCGATCGTCACCGCGGCCAACGCCGACCCGACCACGCAGTCCGAACTCACCCGGCTGCCGGTGTTCGGCGGCCCCCGGCAGCGCCGGCAGGCACACATCTGGCTGGCGGCGCTGCAGCGGGCCCGCGAACTGCCGGACAACGAACTGCCGTCCCGCAAGTCACCATCGGTCGGTCTGCCACCGGTGAACCGATGGGATCAGCGCAATCCGGAGGCAGCCGCCCGTGCCGCAATGGTTCGACCTCTGGTCCGCGACATCGCCGAAGCGCACGACCTACCGGTCGAGAATCTGCTCGCCCCCGACACGGTTCGCCAACTGTGTTGGGACGGTGTCGATCTGCCCGCAACTGCGGAGGCCGTCGACCACCGCCTGGCCGCGCTCGGCGCCCGGCAGTGGCAACGGGACCTGTGCGCGGCGACCATCGCCGAAGGGCTCAACGACGTCACCGTCGACCCGACGGACTGACTCCGACCACATGGCTCAGGCGTCGGGGTCGACGCTCCGACTCGACGGTTCGACATTCGCGTTCTCGGCGTGTTCCGTGTGGTCACCGAGGTCGGCCGTGTCGTCCATGCCCGGAACAGCTTGCATACCGGCCACCGTTGCGGTGATGGTGCGCGCGAGATCCTGTGCGGTGAGGCCGAATTCGGCGAGCAACTCCCCGCGCGACGCATGCGTGACGAAGTCCTGCGGTATCCCTCGGTGCTGCACCGGAACCGCGACGTCGGCCATCGAGAGCGCATCGCTGACCGCCGACCCGACGCCACCGCGCACACCGCTGTCCTCCAGCGTGACGACCAGCCGATGCCGCGCCGCGAGAGCGGGTATCGACGCCGGAACCGGCAACACCCACCGCGGGTCGACCACGGTCGCGTCGATGCCCTGCTGCCCCAACCGTTGTGCCGTGTCGATCGCGAGCCCGCAGAACGCACCGACCGCGACGATCAGCACATCGCCGGACGCGTCGCCCACCCCCGGTGCGGCCCGGTACAGCACGTCGAGGCCGTCGTCGAGACGCTCGACCGCCCGGATATCTTCCGGCACAGCACCCTTCGAGAACCGCAACGCGGTGGGGCCATCGGTGACGGCCAGCGCCTCGTCGAACTCCTCACGCAGACGCACGGCGTCACGGGGCGCTGCCACGCGCAGACCGGGGACGAGTGACATCAGCGACAGATCCCACATGCCGTGATGGCTGGGACCGTCGGGTCCGGTGATGCCCGACCTGTCGAGAACCAGCGTGACCGGCAGCCGCAGCAGCGCCACATCCATCAGTAGCTGGTCGAACGCGCGGTTGAGGAACGTGGAGTAGATCGCGACCACCGGATGCAACCCGCCCAGCGCCAATCCGGCAGCCGAGGTCATCGCGTGTTGCTCGGCAATCCCGACGTCGAACATGCGGTCCGGGAATTTCTCGCCGAACGGCGTCAACCCGGTGGGCCCGGGCATGGCCGCGGTGATGGCGACGACGTCGTCGCGGTGCGCGCCGGCCTCGACCAGGGCGGCCGAGAACACCGAGGTCCAGTCCTGCGGCGACACGCTGGTGGCGCGGCCGGTCCGCGGATCGATGATGCCTGTCGAGTGCATCTGGTCGGCCTCGTGGTTCTCCGCCGGCGCATAGCCCATCCCCTTACGGGTGACGGTGTGCACGATCACCGGGCCGCCGAAGGCCTTCGCATGACCCAATGCCGACTCCAACGCCCCGATGTCGTGCCCGTCGACCGGACCGACGTACTTCAGTCCGAGATCGGTGAACATCGCCTGCGGCGCTATCAGATCCTTCAACCCGCTCTTCATGCCGTGCAGGACGGCGTAGGCCGGCGGACCGACGACGGGCAACTGCTTGACCACCTTGCGGCTCTCGTCCAGAAAGCGCTCGTAACCCGGTTGCAGACGCAGCCCCGACAGATGCCGCGCCAGCCCGCCGATCGTCGGGGCGTAGGAGCGCCCGTTGTCGTTGACGACGATGACGAGAGGCCGGTCACCACCGGCGATATTGTTCAGGGCCTCCCAGCACATGCCGCCGGTGAGCGCGCCGTCGCCCACCACCGCGACCACGGTGCGCGTGTCCTGCCCGGTGAGTTCGAAGGATTTCGCGAGCCCGTCGGCGTAGGACAGCGCCGCCGATGCATGCGAGGACTCCACCCAGTCGTGCTCGCTCTCGGCCCGGTCCTGATAGCCGGTCAGTCCGTCTTTCTGCCGCAGGGTGTCGAACCCATCCATGCGGCCGGTGACGATTTTGTGGACGTAGCTCTGGTGACCGGTGTCGAAGATGATCGGATCGGTCGGCGAGTCGAAGACGCGGTGCAACGCGAGCGTCAGCTCCACCACTCCGAGATTCGGGCCGAGGTGGCCACCGGTGGCCGAGACCTTCTCGATGAGGAATTCCCGAACCTCCCCGGCGAGAGCGATCATCTCTTCCGACGACAGCGTCCGCAGGTCGGCCGGCGAACCGATCGTGTCCAGCACGCCCATCGAATCCTCCATCACAATTCCACGGTCCGGCTCATGAGCGCACCGGGGCTGTCGGCGCGATCGGCATACCGGGCCCTACGGCACACACGGTCATGTTCTCAACAGTCTACGGACCCGACCATCGGCTCCTCGCCCCGCAAGGCGGCGCCTGCGCGACGACTCCGTCACACCCCGCGATGGGCGGGCACCAGGCAGGCGATGGCCTCCACGTGGTGTGTCAGCGGAAATGCATCGAACGAGCGGATCGCCCGAGGCCGGTAGCCGTGTTCGGCGAAGAGCGCCAGATCACGGGCGAAGCGCCCGACATCGCAGCCCACATGGACGATCACGGCCGGATCTGCGTCGGCGACGACGTCGATCACGGTCGGCCCGGCGCCGGTGCGCGGTGGATCGAGGACCACCAGATCGGGCGCCGGCAGACCGGCCGCCACACCGGCCACCTCGCCACGGTGAAGGGTGACGCGGTCGTCGTCGGCGAACGTCTGCTCGGCGGCAGACAGGGCGGCCGGATCGGACTCGACCACATGAACGGAACCGAGGGCGTCGAGTACATCGTTCCGGGCGTCGAGCATCGCCGCCGCGAAGACGCCGGCGCCGCCGTAGAGATCCCACGCGACGAGCGGATCGGGCCGGGCCGGGAGTTCCGCGTCGGCGAGCAGTTCGATCACGGTGCGCGCATACGCCGATGGCGCCGCCCGGTGAGCCTGCCAGAACGCGGCGACCGGGATCTGCCAGATCCGGTCCCCGACGCGATGGGCGGCGACGGGATCACCGTCGACGACCCGGTGAGCGCGGGGGGCGTCGCGGCCCCGGCGCGCCGATTGTGTGCGCCCCCGCGCGCCGGGACGGCGCCCGCGGACGCGCGCCCGGGGCGGCGCGAGTTCGGTGATATGGCGACGGCCTGCCATGTCGGCCACCACCGCGACATCCGCACCTGGAGTGAAGGAGTACGCACCGAGTCCGTCGACCATCCCGGGTTCCGGTGCGGCACAGGAATGATCTGTGATGATCGACGAACCGTGAAACGCGTGCATCCCGGCGCGCCCCTCGGCGTCGACACCGAGTCGGGTGCGTACCCGCCAGTGGGTGCCGTCGTCCCCGAGTGCGAGGACCTCGCCCGCGCCGACGCCTTCGAGATCGGCTGCCGAGAACCCGCCGATCCGGGCCAGCGCATCGAGGACGACCTGCCCTTTCAGATCCCGTGCGTGCGTGAGGTCGACGAAACCGAGGTCACAACACCCGGCCCCGTGACGGGCGGCGTCGCACAGCGGATCGATCCGGTGCACCGACGGTTCCAGGACCTCGATCACGTCCCCGCGCAGGAAGCTCTCCCGCCGGTCGTCGGTGACCCGCACGCGGACCACCTCGCCGGGGATGGCCCCACGAACGAACACGACGCGCCCGTCCACGCGGCCGACGGACTCACCGCCGTTCGCCGGGCGGTCGGGCCGGACGATCAGTTCGGCACCCACACCGCCGGCGCCGGATTCGTTCACGGCTGATCCGAGTCGCCACCGAGGGCGCGACGGGTGTCACCGGGAGCCGAGTATGCGAGGTCGCGGTTCTTGAGGCGATCCGACGACGTCAGCTGCCACGGGACGGAAGTGACCATCACCCCGGGCTCGAAGAGCAGACGTCCCTTGAGACGCAGGGCCGATTGATTGTGGAGGATCTGCTCCCACCAGTGCCCCACCACGTACTCGGGGATGAACACGGTGATGACGTCCCGAGGGGATTCGCGCCGGACCCGGCGGACGTATTCGATGACCGGGCGGGTGATCTCGCGGTACGGGGAGGCGATCACCTTGAGCGGCACGGTGATGTTGCTCGCCTCCCACTGCGACACCAGCTTGCGGGTGTCGCGATCGTCGACGTTCACCGTGATCGCCTCGAGGACGTCGGGCCGGGTGGCGCGGGCGTAGAGAACCGCACGCTTCGTGGCCAGGTGCAGCGTCGATACCAGCACGATCGAATGAGTCCTGCTGGGCAGTACCGGTTCGTCTTCCTCGAGTTCGAGTTCGCGTTGCACGGTCGCGTAGTGCCGGTGGATCAGCTTCATGATCACGAAGAGGGCCACCATCGCCAATATCGCGATCCACGCGCCCGCACGGAATTTCGTGATCAGCACCACCACCAGGACGGTGGCCGTCATCACCAGGCCGATCGAGTTGATCACGCGCGACTGCATCATCCGCCGCCGGGCCCGCGGGTCGGTCTCGGTGCGCAGATGACGCGTCCAATGCCGCACCATGCCGGTCTGGCTGAGGGTGAACGACACGAACACACCGACGATGTAGAGCTGGATCAGCGAGGTGACCTGGGCGCCGAATGCCACCACGAAGATGATGGCCGCCAGCGCCAGGAACAGGATCCCGTTGCTGAACGCGAGGCGATCGCCACGGGTGTGCAGCTGCCGCGGCAGGAAACGGTCCTGCGCGAGCACCGAGCCGAGCACCGGGAACCCGTTGAACGCGGTGTTCGCGGCCAGCAACAGGATGAGGGCGGTGGCCGTCGCGACGAAGTAAAAGCCGGGCGTGAAGGAATGGAAGACGGCGTGGGCGAGCTGGGCGATCATCGCCTTCTGCTGGTATCCCTCGGGGGCGCCGATCAGGTCGGTGGCCGGGTTCATCACATATTTCGCGCCGATGCGCTGGGCGAGCAGGACGATACCGAGCAGCAATGTGATGGAAAACGCACCGAGCAGGAACAGGGTGGACGCCGCGTTGCGGGACTTCGGCTTGCGGAAGGCCGGCACTCCGTTGCTGATGGCCTCCACACCGGTGAGCGCCGCACAACCCGACGAGAACGCCCGCGCGATCAGGAAGACGAAGGCGATCGCGGTCAGGTGATCTTGCTCGGGACGGATGCCGAAATCTGCGGCCTCCGACCGGACCGGCTCGTCCAGGATGTACAGCTCGGTGAATCCCCAGATGAGCATGACGAGAACACCGATGATGAACGCATACGTCGGGATGGCGAGCACCGAGCCCGACTCCTTGATCCCGCGCAGGTTCACGGCGGCCATCAGGACGATCGCGGCGACGCAGAACCACACCCGATGCTGGGACACGAAGGGGATCGCCGAGCCGATGTTCTCCGCTGCCGACGAGATCGACACCGCGACCGTGAGGACGTAGTCGACCAGCAGCGCACTGCCGACCGTCAGACCCGCATTGGGGCCCAGGTTGACCGTGGCCACCTCGTAGTCGCCGCCGCCGGACGGATACGCGTGGACGTTCTGCCGATAGCTGGCCACGACGACGACCATCACCACGGCGACGGCCAGGGCGACCCACGGTGTGAAGGCCAGTGCACTCAGACCCGCGACGGACAGGACGAGGAAGATCTCCTGCGGCGCGTAGGCCACCGACGACATCGCGTCGGAGGCGAACACGGGAAGCGCGATGCGCTTGGGCAACAGGGTGTGACCCAGTTTGTCGCTACGGAACGGGCGGCCGAGCAGCAGACGTTTTGTCGCCACGGACGCCTTGGACACGGTGGACACCAGGCAACACTAGAGCGTGTAGTAGACAAAGGCCACAAGGGCCCACGGGCCCGGGCCACAAGGGCCCACGGGCCCGGGCCACAAGGGCCCACGGGCCCGGGCCACAAGGGCCCACGGGCCCGGGCCACAAGGAGCAAACGACCCGGTGTCGGAGGTCTCGCGCGCCGGTCCACCCGTGCGGGTAGGTTCGATGCGTCCAGCGCGTACCGCGCCGGGCACAGACTCGGGCACAAACGCCGTGGAGAGGATGGACGTGCAGGTAGTCATCATGGGTTGCGGGCGCGTGGGGTCGGCGCTGGCGATGGCGATGCAGAAGCGCGGCCACACCGTGTCGGTCATCGATCGCGATCATTCGGCCTTCGTCCGGCTCAGTCCCGATTTCCGCGGCACCACCGTGATCGGCGTCGGCTTCGACCGGGATGTCCTGACACGGGCAGGGATCGAGACCGCCGACGCATTTGCCGCGGTCTCCTCGGGCGACAACTCCAACATCATCGCGGCACGTGTCGCCCGCGAGACATTCGGCGTGGAGCGCGTCGTGGCACGCATCTACGACGCCAAGCGGGCCGAGGTCTACGAACGACTCGGCATCCCGACCGTCGCAACCGTGCCGTGGACGACCGAACGCTTCGTCTCGGCCCTCGGGGAGACCTCGACGACCACTGCGTGGCGGGATCCGTCGGGATCACTCGCCATCGCCCAGCTCGACATCGACGAAACGTGGATCGGGGTGACCGTCGGGAAGTTCCAGGAGGAGACCGGCGCCCGGATCGCCTTCCTCACCCGGCTCGGCCGTCCGATTCTCCCGGAGATGAAAACTGTTCTCCAACAAGAAGATGTCATCTACGCAGCCACACTGACCGACAATCTCGTCAATGCCCGCGCAACCGCGCGGGCACCGTACACCGCAACTGACTGAGGGTGAGAGAGAACACACGATGAAGGTCGCCATCGCCGGTGCCGGCGCAGTCGGGCGCTCGATCGCCCGCGAGCTCCTGCTCAATTCGCACGAGGTCACCCTCTTCGAGCGCAACCCTTCCCACATCGATCGTGAGTCGGTGCGGGAGGCGACATGGGTGCAGGCCGACGCCTGCGAACTGAGCAATCTCGAGCAGGCATCGCTGCAGACGTTCGACGTGATGGTCGCGGCGACCGGCGACGACAAGGCCAATCTCGTCGTGAGCCTGCTCGCGAAAACCGAATTCGCGGTCAATCGGGTGGTGGCCCGGGTCAACGATCCGCGCAACGAATGGCTGTTCGGCGACGACTGGGGTGTCGACGTGGCGGTCTCGACGCCACGCATTCTCGCATCCCTGGTCGAAGAGGCGGTCTCGGTCGGCGATCTGGTCCGCCTGATGACATTCCGGCAGGGACAGGCCAACCTCGTCGAGCTCACCCTGCCTCCAAACACCCCGTTGGCCGGCAAGCCGGTGCGGAAACTGGCACTCCCCCGGGATGTGGCACTGGTCACCATCCTGCGCGGCGGTCGGGTGATCGTGCCCCAGAGCGACGACGCCATCGAGGGCGGCGACGAGCTCGTCTTCATCGCACCCGCCGAAGCCGAGCCCGAACTGCACCAGGCGATGCAGATCCACTGAGGGGGCAGATCCACTGAGGGGGCAGATCCACTGAGGGGGCAGATCCACTGAGGGGGCAGATCCACTGAGGGGGCGACCCGCCGAGGGGGCGACCCGCCGAGCCGCGACCGGCGGGCCTTCGGTACTCAGTGGTGCTGGACGTCAGCAGAGCTGGATGTCAGCGAAGCGGGTTGTCCGCGACCCCCGCAGCGGCATCCCGGTCCGGTCCGGCCGCATCGTCGGAGATCTCCATCTGTTCCTCTTCACCAGTCGCACGCCGGACGAGTAAAACGGTGGCCAGCACCGCGAGCGCGGTCAGCGGCCAGCCCATGGAGATGCGCGCGACAGCGAGCCATCCGGTACTGCCGTGATCGTAGAGTTCGGACTGGGTGAGGTATCGGGCGAGGAACACCAGCGCCCAGAACGCGGTGGCGATGTCGTAGGCGACCAAGGTCTTTCGATGTTTGCGCCACGCCATGCCATCGCCGCTGATCAGGTTCCAGGCGACGCCGACCAACGGCCATCGGACCACGATCGACGCCACGAAGGCCACGGCGTACGCGAGCGTGGTCCAGATGCCGAAAAGGAAGTAGCCCTTGGCGTCTCCGACCTTGTGCGCGATGAACACGCAGATCGCGACACCGATCAGGCCCGAGATGGCCGGGTTGAGGGGCTCGCGGCGGACGAGACGCACGCCGAAGATCGTGACGGCGACGACGAGGGCCGCGATCATCGCGGCCGTCAGGCCCCACACCGCATTGACGGGGACGAAGACGACGATCGGCACCGTCGAGTAGATCAGCCCGGAGACCCCGCCCATCTGCTCGAGAATCGTCGGAGCGGGCGTTGAGTCGTGATCGGTGGATTCGTCGACACGGTCCGGTCGGCCGTCGACGCCGGCCGCGTCATCGGCGGGTCCGCCGGCCGACGGATCATTCGTCGTCTGAGCCATAGAGTTCGTAGTACGGGTTGTAGATCACCTTGGTGCCGTCGTGTTCGGCCAGCCGACCCCGTACGGTCAACTTCCGGCCGGGTTCGATCCCTGGGATCCGGTTCCGGCCGAGCCACTTGAGTACGACGGTGTCGGAACCGTCGAAGAACTCCGCCTTCACCCCGACCTTCGCGGATCGCGAACAGGTCTCCACCGCTCGCAGCTCACCGTGCATCGTGACCTCATCGCCACGACAACACTCCGCGGCGCGTTGCGCACCCGTGGCACGCGACTCCTCCGCGATCTGTACGGCGTCGGCATCTCCGAGATCTTCGGTCAATCGGCGCGTCAACCGTTTGAGATAACCGGTGGTGGCCATCACACCCTCCTGGGTGACTTGTTGCGAGGCGAAGTGGGCTGGGCTGAAACCCTGCTCGCACTCGCCAGCGTAATCCTCTTCTTGCTCCCTGTTCAACGTCGGGCATGATCATGACATGCCCGATACAGCAGGGTCCGATCGGAGGGTGCCGACAACGATCGTGGCCATGCCCGGTACGGGCTCCGACGCCGACTACGTGCACCGCGCGTTCGGACCCGCCGCCGATGAGATCGGTCTCACACTGATAGCGCTCGAACCGTCGAAAAACCTGGTCGACGGGCATCTCCGCAGTCTCGACGAACTCGCCGACGATGCCGGTCCACTCATCGTCGGCGGTGTGTCCATCGGTGCCGCCATCGCGCTCTCCTGGGCCCTGCACAGCCCGTGCGCCGGGGTGTGGGCGGCGCTGCCGGCCTGGACCGGCGACCCCGCCGCCGCGCCCGCCGCGTGGAGCGCCCGCGCGACAGCCGGCGCGCTCGCGGCAGACGGCCTCGAACCGACCATCGTCGCGATGGCCGCCTCGAGTCCCGATTGGCTCGCGGCCGAACTGAGTCGTTCATGGCGGGCACTGCATCCCGGTCTCGCCGATCAGCTGACCGAGGCTGCCGGGTTCCATTCCCCCGACCTCTCGAAGATCGCCACTCTCACCGCGCCGTTGGCGATCACCACGGCCGTCGACGACCCCGTCCATCCCGGTGAGGTCGGCCGGGAATGGGCGGCCGCGGCACCGAGGTCCGCGTTGACCGAGGTGACCCTCGCGGACTGGGGGAACAACCCTGCAGTTCTCGGGTTCGGTTGCGCGCGAGGGTGGCTCGATATCTGCTGAGACGGTCGACTACCGATTCAGCCGCGCCGGTTGCGACGGAAGCGCTGCATCGCCGACCCGGATGAGCGCGGCATCTGCTCGTCGTCCTCCACCACTGGCTGTTCGATCGGCGCGGGTTCCTCCATCGCCGGCGGCACCGCGTCGTCACTGATGACGGTGGCCGAAGCGACCTGTTCCAGCGCTCCGCCGGGCACCGACGCCTCGGCGGAATCTGCCGGTGCGCCCGCGTCATCGCCCGCCGTCTGATCGTCGAGCATCTGCTGCTGCGCTGCCGCGACCTGCTCCGCGAGGACCGGGGGCAACACGATCGGCAGCGCGTCCCGCGGCGGATGCGGTTCGTCACCGCGGCGCACCACGGACTCGGCCAGGACCGCCCGAGCGAGCCTGCCGAGCTCGTCGGCGGTCTCGTCGGGCCCGCTTGCGATGCAACGCACCATCCATCGCGGGCCGTCCACGCCGATGAAACGATGAGCCGCGCCGGGGACGGTGGCGATGATCTCGCGTCCCCAGTGGCCGTCCTCGATCGCCACCTGCGCACCTTCGTCACGCAGCGAGGCAGCGAGCTCGGTCACCACCTCACGCCACAGTCCCGGTGACTTCGGTGCGGCGAACGCACCCACGCTGATCCGCCCGTGCGGCGTCACCAGGTAGACGGCCTCGGGCTCGTGCTCGGCGGACATCTCCACCGTGACCTGACCACCTTCGACCACCGGCACGAGCACCGAACCCAAGTCGAGGTGCGAGTTCTCGAGCTCCTCGGCGGGAGTGTCGAGGGCCTCGATGTCGTACGGGCCCTCGGCCGAGCCGATCCGCAACTCGCCCTGCTCATCTCGTGCCATGTCGTGTACTCCTCGGGAAGTGTTCGCTCGTCGGGTGCATCGCCGGTCGGATCACGGACCAGAATCCCCGTCGATCTCCGGAACAGCATCTGCGAGCACCGCATGACCACCGCTGGAGCCGTATCCCCCGGCACCGCGACTCGTGTCGTCGAGCTCGTCGACCTCGACCAGCTCCGGCAGTTCGACGCGCTGGACGAGCAATTGGGCGATCCGGTCCCCGCGTGCGATCGAGATCGGCTCGTCGGGGTCGAGATTGATCAGACAGACCTTGATCTCCCCGCGGTATCCGGCGTCGATCGTGCCCGGCGAATTGACGATCGACAGCCCGGCACGTGCGGCCAGGCCGGACCTGGGATGGACAAGTCCGACGGTACCGAGGGGCAGAGCCACGGCGAGGCCGGTGCCGACCAGCTGGCGGCGACCCGGCGGCAGCTCGAGGTCGATCGTCGAACACAGGTCGACACCCGCGTCGCCGGGATGTGCGCGGGTGGGCAATGGAATGTCCGGATCGAGTCGGCGGACCCGCAGCGCCCCGATCAGGTCGGGTCGGCCAGATGCCGCAGTGGAGGATTTCGGCGTCACGAGGGCAGACTACGCTGGTCGCGTGACTCCTCCAGCATCACCTGAGAATCCGGCCGATTCGCCGTCCGGCGACGATCATCCCGGGCTCCCCGGCGACGCAGACCGATCGGCGGGAGAAGGCAACTCGGGGTCGGACCGCTTCCATGAACGCCTCCACGTGCCGTGGTGGTGGTGGGTGGCCGCAGCGGTCGTGACGGGGGTGCTCGGCTACGAGATCCAGCTGTCGGCGCACCGCGCGACGTGGAGCGTGGCGGGCTACGTGGTGGTCGGATTGCTGTGCGCGTGGATGCTGTGGTCGCTGGGCCGCGCATCGGTCCGGGTGACCCCGGATCGTGAACTGCATGCCGGCCGCGCCCGGCTGCCGCGGGCGGTCATCGCTCGCGGGGCGACCGTCCCCGCGACCGCGAAGAGTGCAGCACTGGGTCGCCAGCTCGACCCGGCCGCATTCCTCATGCACAAGGCTTGGGTCAAGACGATGGTGCTGCTGGTGCTCGACGATCCCGATGACCCGACACCGTATTGGCTCGTGTCGACCCGGAATCCGTCGGCGCTGCTCGCCGCTCTCGACCTACCCGACGCGGCAGCGGAGGCGGGTATCGCCGACTGAGCGTGGAGGCGGGGTCTGCATCGACGACCCGCCTCCCTCATCGGTTCGTCAGGCGCAGTCCACGCAGATCATCGAACTGCCGTTCTCGCGGGCGAGTCGGCTGCGGTGGTAGACGAGAAAGCAGCTCGTGCAAGTGAACTCATCGGCCTGCTTGGGGATCACCCGGACCGACAATTCCTCGCCCGACAGATCCGCACCGGGCAGCTCGAACGATTCGGCGGTGTCGCTCTCGTCGACATCGACGGCCGAGGACTGGGCTTCGCTTCGTCGCGCTTTCAACTCCTCGAGGGAATCCTCGCTGACGTCCTCGGTCTCTGTGCGTCGTGGCGCATCGTAATCAGTAGCCATTGTGTGCCTTACCTATTTGAGAGAGTGTGAGGGGCGCTCTCGGATGTCGGCTTGTGACCGAACAAACCTAGGTGCGCGAGCCCGCCGGGATTGTCTTGCCGGCGGCGTCTCTACAACGTCGTGACCGGTGCAATTCGTTACCCAGAACCCTGCGGATCGGCGTGATCTTCATCACATTCAATCCACGTGCCCCCCGCTGTTTGGAGGGGCGGGCGCCCGAAGCTTAGTCCACCGACGTGGCTCGGTCAACGATCACCTCGGGCGGATCATTCCCCGGCGCGTCGATGCGCACGGCGCGGCGGCGCCGGACCCGCGCTCCAACGCGACGGGCAGGGCGCCCTGTACAGGCGTTATTCCACAGTGCGGCCTGCCTGCGTCGCGCGCCGACGACCACCGTTTACAGTGGGCGCCAAGGTCGCGCGTCGGAGAAGGAGCCAGTTCACGGTGGTGTCGCAGCTAACATCGGGGTCCTCGGTCGACGCGAAGGGTCGGCCGTTTCGTCGACGCCGAATGCGTCCGGCGATCATCGTCGCGGTCGTGTTGCTGGTTGCAGGTCTGATCACCTGGGCGGTCGCGCTAGCCGATTCAGGTCCGGTCGCGGTGCCGACCAACTGCAACCAGCCGATGCCGGCACCCGCTCAACCCTCGGCCGCGGCCGCTCCGGATCCCGGGCTGCCCGCACCATCGCAGGCGCCCGCCACGGTCGCCCCGGCCAACCGCGACGAGATGCTGGCGGCGACGCCGGCCGCCTTGTCGACGTTCCAGGTCCGGGTGCTCAACGCGTCGTCGCAGCGCGGCGCGGCGCGGTCGGTGTCCGACGACCTGACCGCCCAGGGTTTCAATCCGGTTCCCGACAACCCGTATGGCGACGACACCGTCTACACCAACCAGGACCTGTCCTGCTACGCGCAGATCCGATTCGGTCCGGCAGGCAAGGCGAGCGCCGCCGCGGTCTGGCTGGCACTCCCCTGTGCCCAGCTGGTCGACGACGGGCGCCAGGGCACCGGGGTCGATGTCGCGCTCGGCAAGTACTACGAGGGCCGCGAGCAATCGCAGGATGCACAGGCCGCCCTCGAGGCGCTGCGATCGGCCGATCCCAAGGACCCGCGCACCGGCGCGGACCCGACGTTGGTCAAGGCCGTACATTCGGCGTCCTGCTGACACCTTCGTGCTGCCACCGTCGTGCTGAGGCCCTCCTGCCGGCCGGCCCGGCCGGCGGCGAGATCTAGGCCGACGGCATCAGGTTGCGGGCCCCGAGGCCGTCGAGCAGCCGCAGGAAGTCGTCCGCGATGCCAGGCGCCACCGCGATCGTCGGATGGCCGTCACCCGAACGCGAGTCCGGGGGCGGCGTGGACACCTGCGCGCCCGCCTCGGCGGCGATCAGCCCACCGGCGGCCCAGTCCCACGGACTCAGCCCGTGTTCGAAATGCGCGTCCACCGCACCGCTCGCCACCATGCACAGATCGAGTGCTGCAGCACCGACACGGCGGATGTCCCGCACCCGCGGAAGCAGTTCCGCGATGATCGCCCCCTGCGTGGCGCGACGGCCGGCGTCGTAGGAGAACCCGGTGGCCACCAGAGCCAGATCCAGACGACCGATCGGGTTGCAGGAGAGCTTGATCCGCCCGTCACCGGCATCCACATGGGCGCCGCCGCCGAGTGCGGCCGAGTACGTGACGGCGCGAGCCACATCGACCACCGCACCGGCGACCGACCGACCGTCCACCTGGGCCGCGACGGAGACCGCGTAAGCCGGGATGCCGTACATGAAGTTCACCGTGCCGTCGATCGGATCGACCACCCACCGCACTCCGGAGGGCACGTCCACGGTTCCACCGGCCTCCTCGCCGAGGATCTCGTCCCCCGGGCGCCGGGACCGGAGCTCCGAGCGGATCAGCTGCTCGGTCTCGGTATCGGCGAGGGTCACCGGATCGGTCGGGGTCGACTTGGTGCTGACGGGTGCCGCATCCGCGTCCGGGGTGTCCGCATCCGTGCGCACCGCATCGGGATCGTGGCCCGGTCCCGGACCGAACAGCTCCGGGCGGCGTCGTCGCACATGGTCGGCCGCACGCTGCGCCACATCAATCGCGACGCGCTCGAGGACCTCTGGCCCGGAATGATCCGTCACGTCCCTATGTGAGCACACCGCGGCGTGATCTGCCCACAGGGGCTCGGTCCTGACCATCGCGTCCTACACGGCGGCCGTGCAGTGGGTGACGACTTTGCATCGACCTCGCGCACGGTGTGCTCGGGCTGGATAGCCTTGAGGCCGCGCAAGTTCCCATTGGGTGGATCAGAGAGGACTCCGACATGACCGACGCCGAGGTAGCGAGCACCGCCCACCCGGGAGCCAATCTCGGATTCGGAGTCGACGTCGGCGGTTCCGGGATCAAGGGCGGGATCGTCGACCTCGACACCGGACTGCTCGTCGGCGACCGATTCAAGGTGCTGACCCCGCAACCCTCCACCCCCGATGCCGTCGCCGGCGGCGTCGCAGAAGTGGTCGACCACTTCGATTGGACCGGACCGGTCGGGCTCACGCTGCCCGGCGTCATCACCGACGGCACCATGCGCACCGCCGCCAACATCGACAAGGGCTGGATCGGCACGGACGTCTATGAGCTGTTCAGTTCCGCGTTGTCGGGCAGGACCGTCTCCGTGCTCAACGACGCCGACGCGGCCGGGATGGCCGAGGACCGCCACGGCGGCGGCGCAGGCGTCGACGGGGTGGTCATGCTGCTCACCCTGGGCACCGGCATCGGCACCGCCATCCTCATCAACGGCACCCTGGTCCCGAACACGGAGCTCGGCCACATGATCATCGACGGCAAGGAGGCCGAGCACCGGGCGTCGTCGAAGGTCAAGGAGGACAAGGGCTGGACCTACGAGAAGTGGGCGCACAAGCTCTCGCATGTCCTCGAGGCATACGAGGCACTGCTCTGGCCGAAGCTCTTCATCGTCGGGGGCGGGATCAGCCGCAAGTCCGACAAATGGATCCCGCACCTGACCAACAAGACGCCCGTGGTTCCGGCCACCCTGCTCAACACCGCGGGTATCGTGGGTGCGGCGATGGCCGTCGATGCCGGCCTTCGCACCTAGTCCGGTTGTGGACCGTCGGCACCGTCCCGACAACTCACTGACCTGGTCTTTGTCACATCCGGCGGGGCGATGTCGTTACAATGGTCCTCACCGGTGATCACGCACCGAGAAATCAAGCCCTGATCCGCGTCGGCGCATGCCGCCGTGAGAGATTCACGATAGTCAGTTCCGAAAGGTTGTACGTGGCAGCCACCCAGACCCGCCAGGCCGACGTCGACGATTCGACAGACGCGACGACCGCCACGGAGAACGCGCCGGCCAAGCGACCCGCAAAGAAAGCGGCCAAGAAGGCGCCCGCTCGCAAGGCAACCGCCAAGAAGGCGGCAAAGAAGGCCCCTGCGAAGCGCGGAGCCAAGAAGGCCACCACACCGTCGGATGCCGACGGTGTCGAGTCGACCGAGGACGTCGAAGACTCCGGCACGATCGACGACATCGACGCCCCCGACGGCGAGATCGACGAGGATGTCGAGATCGACGACATCGCCGCCGACGACGATGACGATGACGACTCGCCCGACAGCGAGGACGCCGAGACCGATGACGCCGAAGAGACCGTGGTGGTCCCGGCAGCAGCAGGCGCAGCCAAGCCTGCCGCGGCCAAGAGCAAACAGGTCCCGGAGGAGAAAGAACGGACGGCAGGCGACTTCGTCTGGGACGAGGACGAGTCAGAAGCGCTCCGTCAGGCGCGCAAGGATGCCGAGCTCACCGCATCGGCCGACTCCGTCCGCGCCTATCTCAAGCAGATCGGCAAGGTCGCCCTCCTCAACGCCGAAGAGGAGGTCGAGCTCGCCAAGCGCATCGAGGCAGGCCTCTTCGCCACCGAGCGACTGCGTCGACTCGTCGATTCCGGTGACAAGATCAGCACCGCGTCCAAGCGTGATCTGAACTGGATCTCGCGGGACGGCAACCGCGCCAAGAACCATCTGCTCGAGGCGAACCTGCGACTGGTGGTCTCCCTGGCCAAGCGGTACACCGGCCGCGGGATGGCGTTCCTGGACCTGATCCAGGAGGGCAACCTCGGTCTGATCCGCGCCGTCGAGAAGTTCGACTACACCAAGGGCTACAAGTTCTCCACGTATGCCACCTGGTGGATCCGACAGGCGATCACCCGCGCGATGGCCGATCAGGCACGCACGATCCGCATCCCGGTCCACATGGTCGAGGTCATCAACAAGCTCGGCCGCATCCAGCGTGAGCTGCTCCAGGATCTGGGCCGCGAGCCCACTCCCGAAGAGCTCGCCAAGGAGATGGACATCACGCCGGAGAAGGTGCTGGAGATCCAGCAGTATGCGCGTGAGCCGATCTCGTTGGATCAGACCATCGGCGACGAGGGTGACAGCCAGCTCGGCGACTTCATCGAGGATTCCGAGGCCGTCGTCGCGGTCGACGCGGTGAGCTTCACCCTGCTGCAGGATCAGCTCCAGTCGGTGCTCGAGACGCTCTCCGAGCGCGAGGCCGGCGTGGTCCGCCTGCGCTTCGGTCTGACCGACGGTCAGCCGCGCACCCTCGACGAGATCGGGCAGGTGTACGGCGTCACCCGCGAGCGTATCCGCCAGATCGAGTCGAAGACGATGTCGAAACTGCGGCACCCGTCACGTTCCCAGGTGCTGCGCGACTACCTGGACTAGGCGCCCGACCGCCGCAATCCTGTTTCTGCCGCCGCCGATCTCAGATCGACGGCGGCAGAAACATTCCGGTGGCACCGTCTGGACGATAGGCGCGCATCTCGACCACCGCGTGAGTGGGCAGCGCGCCGTAGAGATGCGGAAAACGCATGCTCTCGGGATCGTCCGGCACCCCGGGTTCCCACACGACGGGCGCGTCGAGCAGCGCGCTGTCGACGATGAGCAGCACGAGGTCGTCGTGTCCGGCGAACAATCGATTCGCCGGCAGATGCACCTGCACAGGAGCCGACAGGTGGACGAAACCCGCGTCGGTGAGCGATGGCGGCTGACGGTGGCCGGATTGTCGCGCGGTCTCCCATTCGTCGCGGGTGCACAGGTGTACGAGGTATCGCGGTCCGTCGTCGTCGATGCCACGGTGTGATTCATCGGGTCCGGTCATGCCGATCAGAAGTGCCCGACGACAGCCAATTTGTCAAGGTTGCGCCCGCAGAGATTTCCACGGGTGCGCAATACCCGGTTCGCGTGCCGCACGTCCTACGATTCTGCGCATGCTCGTGACCCGACGGCCCGTCGACCTGCTGCGCGTGGCGTCGATGTTGTGTCGTCGGCGTCGCGGCCCGATCAGCTGATCCCCGCGGCGCGTCGACCCACGAAGTCCCGGTCACGATCTCCGTACCTCGACGCCGCATCTGGCGCACGGTCGGGTCCGGTGGACTTCTGCTCAGTCACCGTCACCTGACCTGAAAGACCCCAACCATGCGAACCATCGTTCTGATCGGCCTCGTGGGCCTCGCCGCGCAACTCGTCGATGGCAGCCTCGGTATGGCCTACGGCGTGACCACCACCACGCTGCTCCTCGCCGTCGGCACCAACCCGGCCGCGGCGTCGGCCACCGTCCACCTCGCCGAGATCGGGACCACCTTGGTGTCCGGGATCTCCCACTGGCGTTTCGGCAATGTCGACTGGAAGGTGGTCCGACGGATCGCGATACCGGGTGCCATCGGTTCCTTCCTGGGTGCGACAGTGCTCTCGAACCTGTCGACCGAGGCCGCCGCCCCACTGATGGCGATCATCCTGCTGCTCCTCGGCATCTACATCCTGGCCCGTTTCACGCTGCAGGGCATCCCCCGCCATCACCTCGGCAAGCCGCTGCGCAAACGGTTCCTGTCCCCTCTCGGCCTCGTCGCCGGGTTCGTCGACGCCACCGGTGGCGGCGGTTGGGGACCGGTCGGCACGCCGGCGATCCTCGCCAGCGGACGGCTCGAGCCTCGCAAGGTCATCGGTTCGATCGACACCAGCGAGTTCATCATCGCGGTCGCCGCCAGCCTGGGTTTCCTGTTCAGCCTCGGATCCCAGGGCATCAACTTCGCGTGGGTCGGCGCGATCCTGGTCGGCGGTGTCGTCGCGGCTCCCATCGCGGCCTGGCTGGTGCGCCACATCCCGCCGCGACTGCTCGGCGCGTCGGTCGGCGGTCTGATCGTGCTCACCAACACGCGCTCACTCCTGCACAGCGAGCTCGTCGACGTCCCGTCCGCGGTGCAGACGGCCATCTACGTGGTCGTCGTCGCGGTCTGGGCGGCCGCGTTCGTCTATTCGCTGCGCGAGTACCTGCGCGACCGCGAGAACGAGTCCTCGGACGCGGTGAGCCGGGAGCGCGAAGAGCGTGCGGTCGATGTGACACCGACCGCTGTCGAGTCCGTGTCGTCAGCCGGCTGATCCGCCGCGGCGACGCGCGGGCACGGCCCGAAGTGTGATCGGAGGTGTGATCGGGGTCGCACTCGGTGTAACACCCGATCCTGGGCTTGTTGCCGGCGCGGATCGGTGTGTTACGGGTGAGTGACGACACACCCGCGCGGGCTCTCGGAACAATACGAAACCCCCAAACGTCTGAGAAGGTGAGGGCGACGCATCAGACCGATGTGTCGGCTCACGAAGGGAAAGGCGACCGACCTCGGACGGACCCGCCGGACCGGGACGGAGGAACCATGTCAGACACCGCCACCACATCCCCGATCTCCATGCCGCTGACCGCTGCCGACCGCTGCGACCGCTGCGGCGCAGCCGCCAAGGTTCGGGCAGTACTGCCCGCGGGCGGAGAGCTTCTCTTCTGCCGTCATCACTTCAACGAACACGAGGCGAAGCTCGTCGAGCTGTCCGCCACGGTCGTGGAATCCGCGAGCGAATTGGTCTGATCGACACGAGCAACCGAGAAGGCCCGGCCGGAGATTCCGGCCGGGCCTTCTCGTATCCGGGTCCGACGTCGACCGATCAGCGCCACTCGCGCAGCGCGGCGATCCGATCTCGTAACTGATCGGCGGTGGCCATGGCCGTCGGGGGCCCGCCGAGCCGCGTCCGCAGCTCGTTGTGCACCATGCCGTGCGGCTTGCCCGTCCGGTGGTGATGCATCGCGACCAGCCCGTTGAGCTCCTTGCGCAACGCGTGCAGATTCTCGCCGGCGGGGCGGGGGGTCGGCGCGGGTGCGTCCACCGCCGCGGCGGCCGTGCGATCCGACACCTGCTCGGCCTGCCGCTTGCGCAGCAGGGCGCGCATTTGCTCGGCGTCGAGCAGACCGGGGAGCCCCAGGTAGTCGGACTCCTCGTCGGTGCCCGCGAAGGTCGCCGTGCCGAACGACGCACCGTCGAAGATCACCTGATCGAGTTCGGCGTCGGCGTGGAGCGACTCGAAAGCCTTCTCATCCTCACCGGGTTCGTCCTTCTGCTTGTTCGCATCGATCAGCAGCGCGTCGTCGAGACCGTCGCTCTCGCGGTGTGGTTTGCCCAGCACGTGGTCGCGTTCCGCTTCCATCTCGCTCGCGAGGCCGAGAAGTACCGGCACCGACGGCAGGAAGACGCTCGCCGTCTCCCCCGGGCGCCGGGAACGCACGAAGCGACCGATCGCCTGTGCGAAGTAGAGGGGCGTCGAGGCGCTGGTGGCGTAGACGCCGACCGCGAGTCGCGGCACGTCGACACCTTCCGACACCATGCGCACCGCGACCATCCATTCGTCATCGGACGCGGCGAACTCGGCGATCCGCGACGACGACTTGGGATCGTCGGAGAGCACGATCGTCGGTCGCTTGCCGGTGATCGCGGTGAGTAGCTCGGCGTAGTCACGCGCGGTCGTCTGGTCCGTGGCGATGACCAGCCCACCCGCATCGGGGATACCGCCGGCGCGTAGTTGACGCAGACGCGTGTGCGCGCCCTCGAGGACCGCGGGAATCCAATCGCCATGCGGGTCGAGCGCGGTCCGCCAGGCCCGCGCGGTGTGCTCCTGGGACAGTGGCTCACCCAGGCGCGCCGTGAACTCCTCGCCTGCGCTGGTCCGCCAGCTGGCCTGCCCGCTGTAAGCGAGGAAGACCACCGGGCGGACCACTCCGTCGGCGAGCGCGTCGGCATAGCCGTAGGTGTGGTCGGCCTTGGACCGCAGCACCCCGCCCGCCTCGGGTTCATAGGTGACGAACGGGATCGGCGAGTCGTCGGACCGGAACGGTGTGCCGGTCAGCGCCAGACGGCGCGTCGCGTCGGAGAATGCCTCACGAATCGCGTCGCCCCACGATTTGGCGTCGCCGCCGTGGTGGATCTCGTCCAGGATCACCAGGGTCCGCCGGTTCTCGGTCCGCACGCGATGCCGAGTGGGATGCGCAGCGACCTGCGCATAGGTGAGGACCACCCCGTGGTAATCCGAACTGGTCTGGCCGGTCGAGTTGCTGAACCGAGAGTCCAGCGCGATCCCCACTCGGGCGGCAGCCTCGGCCCACTGGTGCTTCAGATGCTCCGTCGGCGCGACGACGGCGATCTGGTCGACTGTCCGGTCGTCGAGCAGTTCGCGCGCCACCCGGAGCCCGAAGGTGGTCTTACCGGCACCGGGCGTGGCCACCGCGAGGAAGTCCTGGGGACGGCGCGTCAGGTACTTCGTCAGTGCGCGCCGCTGCCAGGCTCGCAGCGCCGGGTCTGCCGGAACCGGCACCTCGTGGGCGGATGGGTCGTCGTGGGCTGCTGAAGTCACTCCTGCACTGCTCCTGACACCTGTCATCGGGGCCGGACACCACGTTCCGGGGGCATGAAACATCCCCTCGTGCACGAGATCTTCGCCCGGCCCGGTCGCTCGGCTCCCGATCCATCCGCACACTCAAGGGGACGCGGGCCATGCTACCGGGGGCCGCCGACGACGGCTCGGGCGACGCGCACTCGGTCGCGGGTGTGGCACAGATCGTCCCGTCTGCGGGTGGCGGATCCGACACACCACACACCACGCCGGGACCGGTCACCCGCTTCGGTGCGTGATCAGGGATGCTGGAGCCATAGACAGTCGCAACCGGAACCCTGTACCGATCACCGAGGACAGCACGTCGTCGGCGGCTGGGCCGTACGCGCGGAACCGGGGTGTTGCGGGCCGGAGCCCCGACGGGAGCATGCCGACCACCCCCATCGTCGATCCTGCCCCACCGACCGTCCCTCAGGCGTCCCGACCGAACCGCCGGCAGACGGAACCCGGGTCCACGCGCAACCGCCGACGGTCACCCGCCCCAGAGACGCTCGGCCGTGAACAGGAGGGTCCACCGGACCGCGGCGATACGCGAGCGCTGACCGGCCACGACGACCCCGCCGTCGAGATCCCGCACCCGCCCGGCCCGCCGGTGCTGCCGAATCTGCACCGGCTGGTATGGCGGACCATCAAGAAGGCCTGGGACGACGGCGTCGTCGGCTGGGCCGCGCAGGCCGCCTTCTGGCAGGCCCTCTCGCTGCCACCGCTCGTACTCGGGATCCTCGGGAGCGTCGGCTACATCGCCGGATGGTTCGGCCCCGACACGGTCGACGTGATCTATGAGCGGATCATCGCGTTCGCCAACCGCACCTTCTCCGACAACGTCGTCAGCGACATCATCAAACCCACCGTCGACAACGTCCTCGGGCGCGGCAAGGTCGTGGTGATCTCGGCGGGCTTCATCATCTCCCTATGGGCCGGCTCGTCGGCGGTCTCCTGCTTCGTCGCGTCGATCGTGCGAGCCCACGACCAGCACCAGGTCCGAAATCCCGTGTGGCAGCGCTTCTTCGCCCTGTTCCTCTACGTGGGGTTCCTGATCATCGCGGTGTTCCTGCTGCCCCTGGTCGCCCTTGGCCCCAACTATCTGCACGAGATCGTGCCCGAATCCTGGGATCCGATCGTCACCCAGCTGATCGACTACGGCTACTTCCCGTTCGTCGCCGCCCTGATGCTGATCGTGCTCACCACGCTCTACCACCTGGCGCTGCCCAATCCGCTGCCCTGGCACCGCTTGGTCGGCGGCGCGGTGGTGGCCGGGGTGTTCTTCTGGATCGCGAGCTATATCCTGCGCATCTACCTGACCGCGATCACCCGGGCCGGCTACACCTACGGAGCGCTGGCGACCCCGATCGCGTTCCTGCTGTTCACGTTCTTTCTGGGATTCGCGATCGTGGTCGGCGCCGAGTTCAACGCCGCGGTCCAGTCGTTGTGGCCGGCCAAGCCGGCCGCGTCCACCCAGGTGCGCGACTGGGTGTCGTCGCAGACCTCTGACATCACCGGCCAGCTCAAGACGCTGCCCGACCGCCTGTCCTCCGGACCGATCCGGCGTGGCCGGTCCTCGGATGATCCCGGTACCGGGCGCGATCAACCGGTACGTCCACGCCCCACCCGTGCACGTCCGCCCGACGACGGTCCGGTCGCGTGAGCGACCGCGACGCTCAGCTCTTCTTCATCCGCTGGTAGATCTTCTTGCATTTCGGGCACACCGGAGACCCGGGCTTGGCCGAGCGCGTGACCGGGAAGGTCTCGCCGCACAGCGCGACCACATGGCTCCCCATCACAGCGCTCTCCGCGATTTTGTTCTTCTTCACGTAGTGGAAGAATTTGGGGCGGTCGTCGTCGCCCCTGTCGGTGGCGTCGGCATCAGGCCGTTCGTCGACGTCGGTCCGTTCGTCGAGGTCCGGCCGCTCAATCGTCTGCGTTCCCATGTGCTCCATTGTGCGACACACCAGGTGTCCGCTGCCAGCCGCGTCGATCGCCCGCCGTCGCGGTCCGATCGATCGTCGCAGGGCAGCCCGACCTAACGATCCCGCCGATGCAATCCGCACCCGAAAGTGGGACAGTGGAATCATGGCTGGCGACGGATCTGGGGCACGCGGGGGCACCGGTACGGATGGTGCCCGAGTACCCCATCGCGACGACCGCGACGCCTTCCTGATCACCGATGCCCATCGATCTCTCGAAGATCAGCAGCGCGCGAGGGTGCGCAAGTACCTCACGTTGATGGCCTTTCGCGTTCCCGCCCTGGTGATCGCCGGGATCGTCTACAGCTCGACACACAACGGTCTGCTCGCGCTCGCGATCGTCGCGATCTCGATCCCCATCCCGTGGGTCGCGGTCCTGATCGCCAACGACCGGCCGCCGCGCAAGCGTGGCGAGGCGCCGCAATACAAATACGGCGCCGATCATTCCGTCGTCGAACCGATGTCGCTGGGCAGCACCGCCGCCAGTCCCGAATCCCATGTCGTCGACTCGACAACGGACACCCCACGCGATCAGGCCGAGGACGATTCGGAACGCGGTTCCCGCTGACCCACACTCTCAGCAACTTCTCATGTAGCCCGCTGAATCGGCTCGTGGTAACCGCTGGTCACGTCCATCTCAGACGACGCAGTCGCGGGAACCCCCGGGAACTTTCACCCCCCCGAACGCGTTGGACCTCATGAACGCACTCAAGTCAGGAGGCCGAATGTCACGCTCGACAGTTTCACGCCCGACCACGACTACTGGATTCGCCGACGATCCCACTTCCACCCGGACCCGCCCCGCCATGACGGAGCAGGATCTGGATGCACAGTCCCCGGCTGCCGACCTCGTTCGCGTCTATCTCAACGGCATCGGCCGTACGGCTCTGCTCAACGCCGAGCAGGAGGTCGAACTCGCCAAGATGATCGAGGCAGGCCTCTACGCCAAGAACCTCCTGGCCACCAAGAAGCGGTTGTCGGCAACCCGCAAGCGTGACCTCGCCGTCATCGTCCGCGAGGGCGAGTTCGCCCGGGCGCACCTGCTCGAGGCCAATCTCCGGCTGGTGGTCTCCCTGGCCAAGCGGTACACCGGTCGCGGTATGCCGCTGCTCGACCTGATCCAGGAAGGCAATCTGGGTCTGATCCGCGCGATGGAGAAGTTCGACTACGCGAAGGGCTTCAAGTTCTCGACCTATGCGACATGGTGGATCCGTCAGGCCATCACCCGCGGTATGGCCGATCAGAGTCGCACCATCCGGCTGCCCGTCCACCTCGTCGAGCAGGTCAACAAGCTGGCGCGCATCAAGCGCGAACTCCACCAGCAACTCGGCCGCGAGGCGACCGACGACGAGCTCGCCAGCGAGTCGGGTATCCCGGCGGAGAAGATCGCCGACCTGCTCGACCACAGCCGTGACCCGGTCAGCCTGGACATGCCGGTCGGCAGCGACGAGGAGGCGCCGTTGGGCGACTTCATCGAGGACGCCGAGGCGACCTCCGCCGAGAACGCCGTGATCGCCGGTCTGCTGCACTCTGACATCCGCTCGGTGCTCGCAACCCTCGACGAGCGTGAGCAGCAGGTCATCCGGATGCGCTACGGCCTCGACGACGGCCAGCCGCGCACTCTCGACCAGATCGGCCGGATGTTCGGGCTGTCGCGCGAGCGCGTGCGGCAGATCGAACGCGAGGTCATGGGCAAGCTCCGTCAGGGTGAGCGCGCCGAGCGCCTGCGCGCCTATGCCAGCTGATCTCTAACCCAATCGTCTCGGTCCGGTGTCCGCTCGTGTGGGCACCGGACCGACACGTATCAGGGCCGTGAGCACCGCGGCGCCGTCCGGTGAAGCCAGGATCGGGTCGAGGACCACCTCGCGGACCTCGGGGATGTCCTCGACAAGCGTCGAGATCCGCAGGAGCAGATCGGCCAGCGCCGCTCGGTCCACCGGCGGTTCGCCGGCATAGCCACGCAGCAGTGCGGATGACCGCGGTTCGTCGATCAGGTCCGACGCATCGAGCGCCGACAGCGGGATGGCCCGGTATCCGTGGTCACCCAACAGATCGAATGTCCGCCCCGACAGTCCGAACGAGATGAGCGATCCGAACGAACGGTCGTCGCGCACCCGGATCATCGTCCCGATCCCCTTCGGAGCCATCTTCTGGATGTGCAGCACCCGATCACCGGTCAGCTCGCTGAGTTCGGCGAAGGCGGTGACAACCGCGGTCGCATCGGGGAGGTCGAGCCGGGCGCCCTCACGGTCGAGGCGCCCGCGCCACGTCTGGGAGGTCGCCTTCACCGCGACCGGGAACCCGAGGTCGCGTCCTGCGGCAGACGCCTCGTGCATGGTGGTGACCTCTCGGAACGGCACGATCGAGATGCCGTACCAGCCCAGCACGGTCGCCGACTCGACATGTCCGAGAGTCAGGCCGGGGTCGGTGTCGCCACCGCCGGTGACGAGATTCTCCATCGCCTCGCGGACATAGCCGCGCGCGGCCTCCGGGTCGGTGTTGCCGGAACGGTGGATCTCCGATTCCGGCCGCTCTCGCCACCGCGCATACTGCCACGAGCGGGCCAACGCGTTGGCCGCGCGTTCTGGGCTCCCGTACGACGGGATCGACCCGACGTCCGGCAGACCGTTGACGCCCGGCTTCATCAGCCCGGGCGGGATGCCCTCGACGGCGAGGAATGTCGTCACGATCGGTTTCGGGTGATTCGAGTCCGGCCCGCCGGCGGCATCTCCGGCACGCGGGATCTGTGTGTTGGCCGCCGCCATCAGCGCGCGCGCATGCCAGTCGGCGTCCACGGCCACCGGTGGGACGAACACGACGATCACCGCATCCACCGACGGATCCGCCATCGCGTCGGTCACCGCGGCCTCGAACGCGTCTTCACTCGCGCCCGCGCCGAGGTCGATCGTGTCGGTCACCTCCAGGCCACCACCGCGGGCGGTCTCCGCGGCCAGGCTGCCCAGCACCGACGAGTTGCCGATGATGCGTGTACGTGGGCCGCGCGGTAACGGCTGGTACGCGAAGATCGTTGCGCAGTCGAAGAGTTCGGAGATGGTGTCGACCTGGATGACCCCCGCCTGCTCCAGCACCATCTGGGCGATCTGGTCGTCGAGGCTGGCCGCCGACGACCGGGCCGCGCGCGCAGCCGTCATCGCCCCCTTTCCCGACTTGACCGCCACGATCGGCTTCGAACGCGAGACGCGTCGGGCGATCCGGGAGAACTTGCGTGGATTTCCGAAGCTCTCGAGGTAGAGCAGGATCACGTCCGTCGCGGTGTCGGTGTCCCAGTACTGGAGCAGGTCGTTGCCCGACACGTCGGCGCGGTTGCCGGCCGACACGAAGGTCGAAAGGCCGATCTGACGGCGTGCGGCGGTGTCGAGGATCGCGATCCCGAGTGCGCCCGACTGACAGAAGAAGCCGACCCGCCCGGTGGCCGGGATGCGTGGTGCCAGCGTCGCGTTGAGCGCCACCGACGGCTCGTTGTTGGCGACGCCCAGTGCGTTGGGGCCCACCAGCCTCATGCCGTGTTCACGGACCTGTTCGAGCAGTCGGTGCTCACTCTCCAGGCCCGCCTCGCCACTCTCGCCGAACCCTGACGAGACCACGACCAGCGTCCGGACCCCCTTCACGAGACAGTCGTCGAGGACCTCGTCGACACTGGCCGCGGGTACCGCGACCACCGCCAGATCCACCGGATCCGGGATGTCGCGAACCGTCGGGTACGCCCGGATCCCGCGCACTGAGGGCGGCCGCTCATGACTGCGTCGCTGCGCCGGTGTGGACCGCACGGGACCCGGTCCGTGCGCCGTTCGTGGCGCGCCGGTCGCCGCCGCGGTCTCGTCGGCGTCGTCGGCCGGGCCGGGCCCGTTGACCGGGAACACCGGGCCGGTGAATCCCCCGGCGATGATGTTGGCGAGCAAGGCATTACCGACCTTCTTCGGGTCGGTGGAGGCACCGATCACGGCCACCGACGACGGCCGGAGCAGGTTGGCGACGCTGCGCGCCTCGGAGGCGCGTTCGCGCGCGTTGCGCACCGACAACAGCGCTTCGGTGGGGTCGATCAGGAATTCCACGTGCACGGTGCTGCCGTCGAAGTTGCGCGACAGCTGGTACCCGGCATCGCGGAACACGGCCACCATGTTCGGGTTCTCGCTGAGCACCTCCGCCTCGAAGCGGACGAAGCCACTCTCCGCCGCCGCCCCGGCGAGATGCTCGAGCAGGATCGGGCCGAGCCCACGGCCCTGGTGATCATCGGCGACCACAAAGGCGACCTCGGCCGACTCGGGCTTGCCGTCGAACTCGAGTCCTTCGTAGAGGCCGATCGCGATGATGTCGCCCCCGAGCACTGCGACCAGCGCGACTCTCTTCTGATAGTCGACCGTCGTCATGCGCGCCACCTCGCGCGGCGGCAACGTCGGCGTCGGCCCGAAGTACCGCATGTATCGGGTCCGCTCCGACAGCCCGGCATGGAACCGCACCACACGATCGGCGTCGTCGGGGATGATCGGCCGCAGGTGAACGACGCCGCCGTCGGAGGCCAACACATCGGCGATCCAATGGCGAGGGTAGTCCCACGGCTCACGCGGCTGAGGCCGGTCGGCCGCCTCCCCGGTCGGTGCAGCCGTACTCCCCGGCGCCGTAGCGTCCGTCGGTTTCGATTCCGTCGCAGGGTCTCTCGATGGGATCAGGTCGTCACTCGGATCAGTCACGGGGGTCCTCCGGATCGAGACCGTGCAATGGATACACCGCACGGCGGGTGGCCAGGATCGCCCGGTCGGTCTGGCGTTGCGCGGAGTCGCTGATCCCCTCGGGCGGGTCCTGACCCGTGTCGCCGTCCCACGCCACATAGCCGACATCTCCGCCGTCACCCATCACCGTCACCGGGGCCTGCGAGTAATCGGAGTGCACCTGCTCGGCGATCTGCTCGGCGGTGGCACACCACGATTCGTCGATCGTGGTCTCGACGTCGACGTCACGGCCGAGGACGATCCCGATCAGGTGGGCCCAGCTGCGGGGGACCACGTTCACGACGCCATAGCCGCCGCCGCCCACTGCAATCCAACGCCCGTCGCAGTACTTGTCGGCAAACCCGCGCATCGCCTGCATCGCGGCACGCTGGCCGTCGACCGTCAGTGCCAGATCGGTGAGGGGGTCGGCGCGGTGACTGTCCACGCCGCACTGACTGATCAGGATCTGTGGCCGGAACTCTTCGAGGACCGAGGGCACCACCGCATGGAAGGCGCGCAGCCACAATCGATCCGTGATGTCCGGCATCAGGGCCACGTTCACCGCCGACCCCTGGGCGTCACCGTCACCCACCTCGGTGGGCCATCCCGTTCCGGGCCACAGTGTCGCAGGGTGCTGGTGCAGTGAGACGGTCAGCACGCGCGGGTCCGCGGCGAACTCGACCTGGACACCGTCTCCGTGGTGCGCGTCGATGTCGACGTAGGCGATCCGGTCATACCCGTTCTCCAGCAGCCACCGGATGGCGATGGCGCAGTCGTTGTAGATGCAGAAGCCGGCCGCCCTCGCCTTCATCGCATGATGCATCCCGCCGCCGATGTTCACCGCCCGTCGCACGGACCCCGACGCCACCGCCTGCGCAGCGGCCAGCGTGCCGCCGACGAGCAACCGGGCGGCCTCGTGCATCCCGTCGAACACCGGATTGTCGGAATCCCCCAGCCCGAAGAGCCGCTCGAGCAGTGGCCCCGACAGCGACGCCGTCCCCGATCCGACAGCCCGCACCGCGTCGATGTAGTCGGTGGAGTGCACCACTGTCAGAGCCGAGTCATCGATGTCGAGAGGAGCGCGACTGTCGACGCCGTCGAGCACGCCGAGGCTCTGCGCCAACGTCATCGTCAGGGCGAGGCGGACCGGGTTCATCGGGTGGGTGTGCGCCCACTTGTAGGACAGGAAATCCTCGCTCCAGATGACTGCCGCCGCTTCGTCGCTCGTCGTCCGCGTCACGACCTCAGGCTAGTGGCTTCCGATGGCCACCGATGCACTTCGTCCCGAGCGCGGCACCGACGTACCCCCCACTGCCGCACTGCCATGCGTGTCGTCCGACACGCGCAAGGGTCACATGGCCTGATCAGGGTACCCTTGGGCCTAGACGAAGGGACTGCGCACAGTGAACGATCTGGTTGACACCACTGAGATGTACTTGCGGACGATCTACGACCTCGAAGAAGAGGGGATCGTCCCTCTCCGCGCCCGCATCGCCGAACGGTTGGAGCAAAGCGGTCCGACAGTCTCGCAGACGGTGGCCCGGATGGAACGTGACGGCCTGCTGCACGTCGCAGGCGACCGGCACCTCGAACTCACCGACCGCGGCCGTGACCTGGCCGTCGCCGTGATGCGCAAGCATCGCCTGGCCGAGCGTCTGCTGGTCGACGTCATCGGGATGCCCTGGGACCAGGTCCACGAGGAGGCCTGCCGCTGGGAGCACGTGATGAGCGAGAACGTCGAGCGGCGACTGCTGACCGTTCTCGACAACCCGACCACCTCCCCCTACGGCAATCCGATTCCCGGGCTGGAACTGCTGGGCGCCGAGCAGGCGCCGCTGAGCGACGGCGCCACCCGGCTGTCCGACCTGCCCCAGGGTGACCCCGTCGTCGTGATCGTGCGGCGGCTGTCCGAACATGCCCAGTCCGACCAGGATCTGATCAGCGAACTGCGCGATGCAGGTGTGGTGCCCAACGCCCGTGTGACGGTCACGATCAATCGCGAGAAGGCAATGGTCACCTCGCCGGGCCATGACGGTCTGGAGCTGTCCGAGGAGATGGCCCACTCGGTCTTCGTCGACAAGGTCTGATCGTTCAGCTCGCCTCGAGCTCCGGTGTCGGCGCAGGCATCGGAACGCCGAGGGAGTGCGCAACCTCGTAGCTGTCGTCGATCATCGCGCGGAGCATCCGTGGTGGCATACCGCCACGGAGTGCGCTGTCGAGCAGCACTGCCAATGACCACTCCGGGTCCGCCGCGAGCGCGCAGTCGAGCGCGACACCGGCATATCCGCCCTCCCCGTTGATGTAGTGCAGATGCGCCAGCAGCGTTGCCGCACTCGCCCGCTGCGAGCCGGTGAGCCGCCGCGCCAGTTCTCGCCACAACATCTCGGCGGCGTGCCGTAGATCGGTCACCGCGAGCGCGAGTGCCGCATCCCGGACCGGCAGGCGGGTCAGTGCGGTACCGAGCATCGTCACCGTCGCGCAATCGAGCGCCCGTGGTCCGGTCACCTTGCTCGTCGGCGACGGCATCGTGGAGATCACCTGTTCGACGACACCACGGAGGAGCCCGGCATCGGTCGCCGGATCGGCTTCGCACTGGTTATCGTCGCCGTGATCGTCTGCGCCGTGGCCTCCTTCGCGCTGGTCTCGTGCGCAGTGGTCTCGTGCGCAGTGGTCTCCCGCGCAATGGTCGAGCGGTGCGAGCATCGCCGCCATGTCCGAGCGGCGAGCGAGCACCCGCCGGCCGGTGGTCACCGCTTGCTGAACAGCGGTCGGGCTGGTGTGCGGATTGCCGAGCCGACCGCGGGGCGACGCCGACGGTGCGATCGGCGGTGTGTGTGGCGCGCACATCTGGCGGACAGCTGCAGGGCGTGGGTCCCAGATCCGTTGCCATCGCACCCCGTCCGCGAACTCCGGCACCACGAACCCCGCCGAGATCCCGCCGATCTCGACGAATCGGCGATCAGCTATCGCACAGAGCCGCCGGTACCGATCGTCGCCTGCCGGGTGGCGATCATCGACGATCACCGCGACGACGGCACGAATCTCGTTGCGTACGCACACCTCTGCGAGATCGGTGAGCACCGACTTCAGGGCCGGGACGATGTCGCCGCTCTCGTCGAGGACGAGGTCGTGACGCATCGCGGTCCGGACCACGTGCGGGTCGTCGCCGAATGCGAGCAGGATGAAGGAACGGTCGGGGATGAAGCCGAGCAGACCCGGCACGGCCGTCAGCAGTGCAGATGATGACAGGGACCTGGAATTGGTGGATGCAGACATGCGGTCATCGTCGGGTGCGGCACCGGCGCAACCGACGCCGCCGACCCCTGCGACCGCCAGTTGACACGAGGTTGTCCACACACTCGCGAAAATCCACAGATCATGCAGGCACGATGCGGAAAGCACATCGCGCGGTCCGGGTTCGGGTCGGCCGACGGCCGTATCAACCGAAGGCCGCGTCGACCGCCTTGTCGAAGAGTGCCGCGAGTTGATCGCTTTCTCGTGCCGACATCGGCTCGGCGCCCTGATGCCGGTACTCGACGGTGACCCGCACCCCGCGGCGTTGCGCCATCAGAGCGGTCGTCCCGGTTGTCAGCGCCGACGACCCGACATTGCCCGTCGCGATCTGCCGACGCAGTCCCGCGGTGTCGACCGACTGCGCTTTCGGGGCCTGGAGCACCTGAACGGTCACCAGCGATGTCGCGGTCGGGGCCGAACCGGAGAGCACCCGCGGGCAATTCCTGGCCTGCGTGGTCACGTCGGCGAGGGACTTGCCTGCCCTGGTGACCGCGGAGGTGAAGGTCGCGGTCGAATCGTCGGGATCCGAACCGACCAACACCGCCGCGCCGTCGGAGGGCAGGCCCGCGGGCGTGCACTGCGGCGGGGTCACCGATCCATGGAGTGGACGACCGGTGATGTCGGCGAGGGCGGCCGGCACCGCGGGTGCCGGCACGCGACTCGCCGAACCGCCCGGGAAATCCGATGCCGCCACCGAGTCGCCGGAGAGATCGGCCGCTCCGGCTACCCCCTGCCCGTCCACCGTGCACCCGGAAGCCACGAGAATCGCCGTCCCGACCAGCAGCGGGGCGAGCACGACGGGACGTCGTAACTGGTGCCTCTTGGTTGTGGTCACAAGGGCCTACTGTGCCATCGACCGGTGCGGGCCCGGCGCACCGACACCCCGGCGAATCCGGCCGGCCGGGAATCCGGGCCGGCGTCGGCGTGTTGACACTGACGAATACCGCATCGATCTGCGAAATTGGCCCTGCCGGGCGCCGATGCGAGAGAATCGACATACACACGACGAGGAGGGACGACCCATGGACGAGCGGCCCGCCGAGAACAGTTCGCTGTACTCGCTGGAGTTCCCCGCGCCCCAGGTCTCGAACGACGAGGGCACCGGACCGGTGCTGCTCCATGCCCTCGAGGGGTTTGCGGATGCAGGACACGCTGTCGCGCTGGCAGCACGGCACCTGCGCGATGCGTTTGATTCCGAACTGGTTGCGACGTTTTCCACCGACGAGTTGATCGACTACCGGTCACGTCGACCGACCGTCACCTTCAGCGGTGACAAGTTCACCGATGTCGAGATGCCATCACTGACGATGCATGCGATCCGCGACACCGCGGGCCGACCGTTCCTCCTGCTCGCGGGTTCGGAGCCCGACCTGCGCTGGGAACAGTTCGTCGACGCGGTGCGGCGGCTCGCCGAACGCTTCGGGGTGACCGATGTCATCGGACTCAACGCCATCCCGATGGCCGTCCCGCACACCCGCCCGCCGTCGATCACCGCACACGGCGACGATCCGGACCGGCTCGGCGATCTGCCGCGCTGGGGATCGGAGATGAAGCTGCCGGCCAGCGCGTCGATGTTGCTGGAATTGCGGATGAGCGAACATGACCACCGCGCAGCGGGCCTGTCCGTCCATGTGCCGCACTACTTGTCGCAGACCGACTACCCGGCGGCCTCCGCGCGTCTGCTGGACGCGGTCGGCGAGGTGACCGGCCTACAGTTGCCGGTCGTCGCACTGGAGAACGCAGCCGAGAAGGTCCGTCTGCAGGTCGACAACGAGGTCTCGGGCAACGCCGAGATCGAGTCGGTGGTCGCCGCGCTCGAGACGCAGTACGACACCTTCACGCAGGCTCAGGCCGAACGTGCGTCGCTGCTGGCGGCCGAAGAGGACCTCCCGAGCGGCGACGAACTCGGCGCCGAACTCGAACGCTTCCTCGCCGAGCAGGTGCGCGACAGTGACAACCCCGATGGTGGCAACACGCACAGCGAAGGTCCGGACGACGGCGCAGGCGGTCCCCCATCCCCGATGTGAGCGCGGCACCGGGGTCCGTCCTGACCCCGGTGGCCGACGAGGACACCGCATTCGAAACGTTCACCGACTGGTGGAATGACCGGGGAATCGAGCTCTATCCGCACCAGGAAGAGTCCCTTCTCGAACTCATCGCCGGCAGCAACGTGATCCTCGCGACACCCACCGGGTCCGGCAAATCCCTCGTCGCTGCCGGCGCGATCCACTTCGCGCGTTGTCGTGGCGAGCGGGTCTACTACACCGCGCCCATCAAGGCGTTGGTGAGTGAGAAGTTCTTCGAGCTGTGTGCGATGTTCGGCGCGGCGTCCGTTGGTCTGGTGACCGGCGACGCCGCCGTCAACGCCGATGCCCCGATCGTGTGCGCCACGGCCGAGATCGTGGCCAACCTCGCACTCCGTGACGGATCGCGCAGCGACATCGGCACTCTCGTCGCCGATGAGTTCCACTACTACGGCGAGACCGACCGGGGCTGGGCGTGGCAGGTGCCACTCATCGAACTGCCGCACACGCAGTTCCTCTTGATGTCGGCGACTCTCGGCGACGTCTCGTTCTTCGTCGACGACCTTCAGCGACGCACCGGACGCCCGACGTCGGCGATCACCGGCACCGATCGGCCGGTACCACTCGAGCACACGTATGCGATGACGCCGATTCACGAGACCATCGAGAACCTGATCTCCGCGGGTCGCGCGCCCGTCTACGTGGTCCACTTCACCCAGGCCTCCGCAGTGGAACGCGCCCAGGCGCTGTTGTCGGCCAAGATCGCCGACAAGACCGAGAAGGCGCTCATCGCCGAGGCCATCGGCGATTTCCGCTTCCACACCGGTTTCGGTGCGACCCTGTCCAAACTGCTGCGCTCCGGGATCGGCGTGCACCACGCCGGGATGCTGCCGCGCTACCGACGGCTCGTGGAACGTCTTGCGCAACAAGGACTACTCAAGGTCGTCGCCGGTACCGACACCCTCGGCGTCGGCATCAACGTGCCCATCCGCACCGTGCTGTTCGCGGGGCTGAGCAAGTACGACGGCACCCGGGTCCGACGTCTTCGCGCGCGTGAGTTCCACCAGATCGCCGGGCGCGCGGGCCGCGCCGGATTCGACAGCATCGGCTATGTGGTGGTCCAGGCGCCCGAGCACGACGTCGACAATGCGCGGGCGGTGGCAAAGGCGGGCGACGACCCCAAGAAGCTCCGCAAGCTGGTCCGCAAGAAGCCGCCGGAGGGCTTCGTTTCCTGGGGCGAGAAGACATTCACCCAACTCATCGATGCACCCGACGAGCCATTGCGGTCGCATTTCCGGATGACCACGGCGATCCTGATGGAGGTGCTGACGCGGCCGGGTGACTGCTTCGCGGCACTGCGGCATCTGCTCGAGGAGAATCACGAGCCACGCAACCGGCAACTCCGCCACATCCGGCACACCATCGAGCTGTACCGAGGCCTGCGCGAGTCCGGCATCGTCATCCAACTCGATGCTCCCGACCCGGACGGCAAGAACGTCGCGATGTCGGTGGACATGCCGGAGAACTTCGCGCTCACCAATCCGCTCTCGTCGTTCGCGCTGGCCGCCTTCGAGATCCTCGACCCCGACTCGGGAACATACTCACTCGATGTGCTCTCGATCCTCGAGTCCACCCTCGAGGATCCGCGCCCACTGCTTTTCGCCCAGCGCAAGGTCGCGCGCGACGCGGCGATAGCCGAGATGAAGTCGGACGGTATCGAATACGAGGAGCGCATGACCCGGCTGGAGGAGATCACCTGGCCCCGTCCGCTCGCCGACGAGATCGAGTTCGCATTCGGCGTCTACCGTCGCGGACACCCTTGGGTGTCGTCGTATCCGCCGTCGCCGAAGTCGGTGCTCCGCGAGATGCTCGAACGGTCGATGACGTTCACCGAACTCATTTCCCAGTACGGACTCGCCCGCAGCGAGGGCGTCGTCTTGCGGTATCTTTCCGATTGCTATCGAGTTCTGCGACAAGGCCTTCCGACTGCGGTCAGCACCCCGGAGGTCGTCGAGATCACCGACCGGGTCGGGGCGATGGTCCGCGAGGTCGACTCCAGCCTGGTCGACGAATGGGAGCAACTCAGCCGGGCGGGTGTGGAATAGTCGGGTCCACCGACCACGTTGGAGGAGATATGCCACTCACCGGAGAGTACGAACCCAGCCCGGCGGATTGGGCCACGGATCAGGTCCGCGAATACGAGGAGTCGAACGGCACCGCCGCGACCACCATGAAGGGGAAACCCGTCGTGGTCCTCACCTCGGTCGGCCGCAAATCGGGCAAGCTGCGCAAGACGCCACTCATGCGTGTCGAACACAACGGCGACTACGCGGTCGTGGCCTCGCTCGGCGGCGCCCCCAAGCATCCGGTCTGGTACTGGAACCTCGTCGCCGAACCGCATGTCGAACTCCGCGACGGGGAGCAGGTCGGCGACTACACCGCGCGCGAGGTCGCCGGCGAAGAACGCGAGACCTGGTGGGCCCGTGCCGTCGAGGCCTGGCCCGACTACGCCGAATACCAGACCAAGACCGACCGCGTCATCCCGGTGTTCGTCCTCGAACCCCGCCGCTGAACCGACCCCTCGCCGACAGCAACCCGATTCCTGCCGACAGCAACCGGGATCGCGCCGACAGCAACCGACATTTCGCCGACAGCACCCTGTCGACCGGAGCGCTGCCAGGACATGTGGTGCTCTCGGGGTGATTTCAGTTTCTGCCGGCGCGAATCGGGTTGCTGTCGGCGCGAATCGGGTTGCTGTCGGCGGGTTGATCAGCCCCGCCGCACAGTGCCGGTCGCGACCACCAGATCGGCGATGACGCCCGCAAGAGTGTGAAACGCCTCGGCCCGTCGCGCCGACTCGCGATACACCAACCCCACCCGCCGGCCCGGACGGGGCCGCGCAAAGGTTGCGGTGGCCAGATGACCACCGTCGGTCTCGACCGCCACGGCGGTCTGCGGGATCAGAGTGACCCCCAGACCACCCTCCACGCATTGCACCGCAGTCGCCAGAGACGCCGCCCGTGTCTGCCCGACGTCCGGCCGGACGCCCGCGAGCCGGCACACCTCCAACGCCTGATCCCGGAGGCAGTGACCTTCGTCGAGAAGGAGCAACGGCAGGTCGGCGAGCGACGCCGGGTCCACCCTGCGTCGGCCCGCGAGCGGATGGGCGGCAGGCAACGCGAGGACGAAATCCTCTGTGTACAGCGGAACCTCGGCCATCCCACGTTCGTTCGTGGGCAACGCCACGATGGCCACGTCGAGTGATCCGTCTCTCAACTGCCGCAGCAGCCGCGCGGTCTGATCCTCCACCACTTGGATCTGCAGCCCCGGAATGCGTTCTGCCACACCACGAAGCACTGCCGGAAGGATGTACGGGGCGACCGTCGGTATCAGGCCTACCCGCATCGGCCCGGCGAGCGGGTCACCGCTTCCCGACGCCTCGGCAAGCAGCTCATCGATCGCATCCACGGCGGCGATTGCCCTGGGCAGCAACCTCTCCCCCTCCGGCGTCAGGAAGACACGTCTCGTCGTCCGCTCGACGAGTTGCACTCCGAGACCGGCCTCGAGACCGGCGAGCGCTTGCGACAGGGTCGGTTGACTCACCCCGAGATCATCTGCTGCAGAACCGAAATGACGGCGATGGGCGACGGCCACGAATGCGCGCAGAGCGGTCGTCGACGGTTGATGACTTTTATTGGCCATGCCTATCAATATAGTGCGTATCATCACGTTTCGCTCTTGCCGATATTCCGGCACGATGGTGCATGTCTGACGACGAATCCGCGTCCTCTTATGACGCACCGACGCTGATCGAACCACCAAGGAGCGAAACAGAGCATGGCTTTGCTGACCATCGGCGACCAATTCCCCTCCTACCACCTCACCGCGGTCATCGGGGGCGACCTGTCCAAGGTTGACGCCCAGAAGCCGGACGACTACTTCACCACGGTCACCAGTGACGATCACCCCGACAAGTGGCGCATCGTCTTCTTCTGGCCGAAGGACTTCACCTTCGTGTGCCCCACGGAGATCGCCGCTTTCGGCAAGCTCAACGACGAGTTCGCCGACCGTGACGCCCAGGTACTCGGCGCCTCGGTCGACAACGAGTTCGTGCACTTCCAGTGGCGGGCACAGCACGAGGACCTCAAGACCCTCCCCTTCCCCATGCTGAGCGACCTCAAGCGCGAACTCGCCTCCGCGGCGGGCGTTCTCAATGCGGACGGGGTGGCCGACCGGGCCACCTTCATCATCGATCCGAACAACGAGATCCAGTTCGTCTCGGTGACCGCCGGTTCAGTCGGCCGCAACGTCGACGAGGTTCTCCGTGTCCTCGACGCCCTGCAGTCCGACGAGCTGTGCGCCTGCAACTGGAAGAAGGGTGATCCGACCATCGACGCCGGTGAACTCCTGACCGCGAGCGTCTGAGAGGGGACCACATGAGCATCGACAATCTCAAGGAAGCGCTGCCCGAGTATGCCAAGGACCTCAAGCTGAACCTTGGCTCGATCAGCCGGACCACGGCGCTGAGCGAAGAGCAGCTGTGGGGCACCCTGCTGTCCACCGCGGCCGCGACGCGTAATGCCAAGGTGCTGGCCGAGATCGCCGACGAGGCCGCCGACACACTGTCGGCCGAGGCCTACAACGCCGCACTCGCCGCGACGTCGATCATGGGGATGAACAACGTCTTCTACCGTGGCCGCGGCTTCCTCGGCGGCAAGTACGACGACCTGCGCCCCGGTCTGCGCATGAACATCATCGGCAATCCCGGAGTGGACAAGGCGCTGTTCGAGCTGTGGTCTTTCGCGGTGTCGTCGATCAACGGTTGTGAGCACTGTGTCGGTGCGCACGAGAACACGCTGCGCGAGGCGGGCGTGGATCGTGAGGCGATCTTCGAGGCTCTCAAAGTCGCCTCGATCGTCGCCGGTGTCGCCCAGGCGATCGCGACCACCGAGGTGCTTGCGTCGGTCTGACCGACCCCGTATACAGATCTGCCCCCGACTCTCCGACAACGGAGGGCCTGGGGCAGATTCGATTCTCCCGGGCTCAGCCCAGCGCGGCCCGCATCCGGTCGGCGAGCTCGCCGACCTCGTCGGTGGTCATCACGAAGGCGGGCGAGATCTGCAGCGCACCCTGGCCCGCTGCACGGCCGCTGACTCCGTGCTCGCGCAGCCTGCCGACCATCGGTACCGCCTGCGCGGGGTCGGACAACTGGACCGCGGTGACCGCGCCCAGGCCGGTGCGGACCTCCGACACCGAGTCGAGGTCTGCCAGCGGCGAGAGCGCCTGCGCCAGATCGTTTTCCAGGCGGGTCGCCTCGGCCAGCAGACCCTCACGCTCGATGATGTCGAGGTTCGCCATCGCGGCCGCGGCAGCACCTGCATGCCCGCCGTAGGTGTAGCCGTGGCGCCACCACACCCCGCCCGCGAAAAACGGCTCGGCGATGTGGGGAGCGATGAACACCGCACCCATCGGCACGTATCCGGACGTGAGGCCCTTGGCGGTCGTCATCATGTCGGGCGCGAGGTCGAAACGGGACGACGCGAACCAGGAATCACCACCGATGCGGCCGAATCCGGTGACCACCTCGTCGGCGACGAACAGCACGTCGTGGTCGCGGCAGATCTGACGGACCTCGGCGAGGTACCCCTCGGGAGGCAGATATATCCCGCCGGCACCGATGATCGGCTCGCAGAAGAACGCCGCGACGCGGTCGGCGCCCAGACGCTCGATGAGGCCGAGGAGACTCTTCGCGTTGTCCCACTCCACCGACTCGGCGTCGGGCATGAGTTCGCCGTAGCCCTCGCGGTTGCCCGGGATGCCCGCGAGCGCCGTGCCCGCCACATGCATGCCGTGGTACGCCTTGGTGCGGCCGACGATGATGTTCTTCTCCGGCCTGCCCTGCTCGTGCCAGTAGCGCCGGGCCAGCTTCGCCGCTGTGTCGACAGAGTCACTGCCACCCGACGTGAAGAAGATCTTGCTGTCAGGAACCGGGGCGATTGCGGCGAGCCGTTCGGCGAGTTCCGCGGTGACGTCGGCGGTGATGTCGCCGAACCCTGAGTAGTGCGCCAGGCGACCCAGCTGATCCGCGACGGCCTGGGCCACCTCGGTTCGGCCATGGCCGATGTTGGTGAACCAGAGACCCGCCGTCGCGTCGAGATACTCGCGTCCGGAGGCGTCCCAGATCCGCGTTCCTTGTCCGCGAGTGACCACGAACGGCCCCTTGGTGGAGACCGAACCCATATCAGCGAAACCGTGCCACAGTGAACCAGCCATCCCCCAATCATGCCGGGCGTGCGCCGGGTCACCTCCGTCGACCCCATATCCTGGACAGATCATGCCCGTTCCGACCGCAGAGGACCGACGAGCGCTCACCGATCGCCTCGCCGACGTGACCATCCTCGACGCGCACCGTCTGCGCCGACGTCTCGACAAACTCGGTCGCTCACCGAAACGGGCGGCCTGGGACAAGCTGGCCGCCGATGTCGATGCCGCGACGCACCGCGTCGATCGTCGCCGTGCGACGGTACCGACGATCACCTTCCCGCCGGACCTGCCGGTGTCGGCGGCTCGCGACGAGATCGCCGCCGCCATCGCCGATCACCAGGTGGTGGTGATCGCCGGTGAGACCGGTTCGGGCAAGACCACCCAGCTACCCAAGATCTGTCTCGAGCTCGGCCGAGGCATTCGAGGCGCCATCGGCCACACGCAGCCACGGCGGATCGCTGCGAGTTCGGTCGCGCGCCGCATCGCGGACGAAACCGACAGCGAGATCGGTCAGGCGATCGGATACTCCGTGCGGTTCACCGACCGGGCCGGCGCCAACACCCTGGTCAAGGTGATGACCGACGGCATCCTGCTCCGTGAGATCGGTACCGACCCTCTGCTGCGCCACTACGACACCCTCATCATCGACGAGGCCCACGAACGCAGCCTCAACATCGACTTCATCCTCGGGTACCTGAAGCGACTGCTGCCGCGCCGCCCCGACCTCAAGGTCATCATCACCTCGGCGACCATCGAGCCCGATCGGTTCGCACGGCACTTCGCATCCGACGGACCTGCGGACGGCGACCGGCCCACTGGAGACGTACCCATCCTGGAAGTGTCCGGGCGCGCATATCCCGTCGAGGTCCGATACCGCCCGTTCGGGGATGACCGGGACCCCGATTCCGACCATCGCGACCTCGATCAGGTCCAAGCCGTCGACCAGGCCGTCGGCGAGCTGTGGTCGTCGCACCGCACCGGCGACATCCTGGTGTTCCTGCCGACCGAGCGGGACATCCGCGAGACCGCGGATGCCCTGCGCCATCGTGTCTCGGCGGGTGCCGAGATCGTCCCGCTCTTCGCGCGGCTGTCGGTCGCCGACCAGCAACGCGTCTTCGCGCCGTCGAGCGGGCGGCGCATCGTCCTCGCCACCAACGTCGCCGAGACCTCGCTGACTGTCCCGGGTATCCGCTACGTCATCGATACCGGCACCGCCCGCATCTCGCGCTACTCCACCCGATCGAAGGTGAATCGTCTTCCCATCGAGCCGATCTCCCAGGCTTCCGCCCGGCAACGCGCCGGTCGGTGCGGTCGGGTCGCGCCGGGCATCTGCATTCGCCTGTACTCCGAAGAGGATTTCGACAACCGCCCGGCGTTCACCGATCCGGAGATCCTGCGGACCAATCTCGCCGCGGTGATCCTCCAGATGGCCGCCCTGCACATCGGCGACGTGTCGGCATTCCCCTTCGTGCAGCCGCCCGATGCTCGCGCCATCCGTGACGGCATGGCCGCGCTCACCGAACTCGGCGCGATCCGTGAGACCGCTCGCGACGATCATGAGCCGGTCCTCACCCGAATCGGTCGGGACATGGCCCGGATACCGGTCGATCCGCGTCTGGCACGGATGCTGATCTCCGCGCACGAACTCGGATGTCTCGACCACGTCCTGGTGATCGCGGCGGCGTTGTCGGTGCCCGACGTCCGCGAACGGCCGGCGGAACATCGCGAGGCGGCCAACACCTCGCATCGCCGTTTCGCGGTGCCGGGTTCCGAGTTCCTCTCGTATCTCGAACTCTGGGAATACCTGAATGACCGACGAAAGGAGTTGTCCGGCAATCGGTTCCGCCGGATGTGCGAGAGCGAGTTCCTGCATTTCCTGCGAATCCGGGAATGGCAGGAGCTCCACCGCCAGTTGTCGCGGATCGTCTCCGACCTCGATTGGACCGCCACCGCGTCGCCACGCGACGCCGACGCCATCCATCGTTCGATCCTGTCCGGACTGTTGGGCAACATCGCAGTCCGCCAGGGAGACTCACGCGACTACATCGGTGCCCGAAACACATCGCTGGCGATCTTCCCAGGCTCGTCGCTCGCCCGTAAACCACCACCCTTCATCATGGCCGCCGAGATCCTCGAGACCTCACGACTGTTCGCGCACACCGTCGCCGGCATCGACCCCCTCTGGGCCGAGAAACTCGCGGGCGACCTCGTCCGCCGGTCGTACAGCGAGCCGCACTGGTCCGCCAAGCGCGCGTCGGCGATGGCCTACGAGCGGGTGACGCTCTACGGCGTCACCCTCGTCGCTCAGCGACGCGTTCCCTACGGCGCGATCGATCCGCCGACCTCACGGGAGATGTTCATCCGCCACGCCCTGGTCGAGGGCGATTGGCGCACCGATCATGTGTTCTTCCACCGGAATCGGGACCTCCTCGAGGCGGCCGCCGACGTCGAGCACCGCGCCCGTCGTCGCGACCTGGTGATCAGTGAGGAACAGCTTTTCGAGTTCTACGATGCACGCGTCGGCGGTGACGTGGTGTCGGCGCGGCATTTCGACACGTGGTGGAAGAAGACGCGGCGCGAGCATCCGGAGCTGCTCGACCTGAAACCGGAGGACGTGGCCGCCGATGTCACCGTGGCGGACACCGACTTTCCCGGAGCCTGGCAGCAGGGTGAGACCCGCCTGGAACTGCGCTACCGATTCGAGCCCGGCGCTCCCGACGACGGGGTGACCGTCGTGATCCCCCGGCCGCTGCTCGATCACGTACGACCCGCCGGCTTCGACTGGTCAGTCCCCGGCCTGCGTTCCGAGCTCGCCACCGAGCTGGTCAGATCCCTGCCGAAGGTCGTCCGCAAGTCCATGGCGCCCGCTCAGCGCTTCGCCGACCTCGCGGTGTCGCGATTGACACCCCGGTCGGAGCCGTTGCTGACCGGTCTGGCTCGCGAGCTCACCTCGATCACCGGCATGACGGTGTCGCCGGGTGACTTCTCGCTCGAGCGTGTCCCCGCGCATCTGACGATGAACTTCGCCGTCACCGATCGCACCGGGACGGTGGTCGCGAGCGGCAAATCACTGGCGGACCTGAAAAAGGGGTTCGCCGGGCACGACGACACCTCTCATCCCCGCGCCGTCCACACCTCGTGGAGTGCCGACGGCATCGGCGACCTGCCCGAAACCACCACTACGACTGTCGCGGGCCAGACGATCACCCGCTATCCGGGCCTCGATGTCGTGCGGGACGATGCAGGCCGAGCAACCGGCGTGACACGGACCGAGTCCGTCACCGCGACCGAACGCGACCACAAGCTCACGAACGCGGTGGTGGTGTTGCTGGAGACGACGATCCCGACGCTGTCCAAGAAGATCATCGGCACCCTCGACCCCGCCGGACGGTTGGCGCTGAGTCAGAGCCCGTATCGGCGAGGTGACGATCTGCTGGCCGACTGCACCCGGCGCGCGGTCCGCGATGCCGTGGCCACCCGAGATCTCACCATCATCCGGACGCCGGACCAGTTCACGCGGCTCCGCGACCAGATCCGATCGACCGTGACGGACGCGGCCCCCGAGTACTTCGCGCTCGCCACCGACGTTCTCCGACATCTGGCCCCGCTCCGATCGGAGATCGACCAGGACAGCGGGTCCGTCGCGGCCGACGACGTGTCCGAGCAACTGGAAAATCTCGTCTTCGACGGATTCGTGGCGGCCACCCCACGCACATATCTCACCGAGATCCCCCGATACCTTCAGGCGGCGGAGAACCGATTGGCCGACCTCTTGGCATCATCGAGCCGCGATCGCGATGCCCTGGCCGCGGTCGACCGCGTGATCGCGCACTGGAATCAGCGAGTCGCCCAGCTCCCCGTCGGTCGGCGCGATGCCTTCAACGAGTACGCACATTGGATGGTCGAGGAACTGCGGGTCGGTCTGTTCTCGCAGCGCCTCGGTACCGCCTATCCGATCTCCGAGAAGCGAGCGCTCCGCTTTCTGGACGCGTTCCGCTGAGCTCTCTGGACGGGTTCCGCTGAGCTCTCTGGACGGGTTCCGCTGAGCGCATGTCCGAGCGCACATCGCCCGGGCGCCGTCATTCCGAGACGATCGACCCCGTGGCGTCCACTGTCTTCCCGTGCGTCAAGTCGCCCTGCAGGTCATCGATCTCACGCTGGAAGTCCTCGAGCGAGTCGAACGAGCGGTACACCGACGCAAATCGGAGGTAGGCCACCTCGTCGAGCTCACGCAGCGGCTTGAGGATCGCCAATCCCACTTCGTTGCTGGGGATCTCGGCCGATCCGGATGCGCGCACGGCATCCTCGACCTGTTGCGCGAGCTGGGCGAGCGCGTCTTCGGCCACCGCGCGGCCCTGGCACGCCCGACGAACTCCGCGCATCACCTTCTCACGACTGAACGGCTCGGTGACCCCGTTGCGTTTCGCCACCGACAGCACGGCGCTCTCCACCGTCGAGAACCGGCGACCACACTCCGCACACGAACGGCGCCGTCGGATCGCCTGCCCTTCATCGGCGACACGCGAGTCGATGACCTTGGTGTCTTCGTTCTTACAAAACGGGCAGCGCATGTTGTCCTCACGCACATCTCGGGACACTCCGGCGCACCGGATGCTCGCTACGCCGTGCCGGTTCCCGGCTGGAACCTGTGCCATGGAGGATACCGTCCGTTGCTCAGCGGTATGCGGGCGCGATCAGCGCCTGCCCGACATGGAGGCCCGAGGCGGGCAGGGCGTTGCGCTCGACGATCTGATCGATGACCGACTGGCGCGGCAGATCCGGCGCCACCCGATCGGCGATCGAGCTCAGGGAGTCGCCCTGCCGCACATGCACCACCTCGGTGCCCACCGGTTGCGGGGCGACGGACGCGGCGTAGTTCGTCCCCACGATGGCGACGACCCAGACGAGCGCGGCCAGTGCACCCCCGACCAGCACCGCCAGTGCGGCCGCACGACGGCGGGCATAGACCCGCCGATCGTCCGCCGGTGCCGCACACCGGGTGCCGACGATCGTCGTGCCCGGGTTATAACGCCCGGCCGGACGTCGGTCGGCCGGACGGGTCGGCTCGACCCTGGCGGCGCGCCGGGGACGCGTGCCGACGCCCGACGTGACCGGCCGTCGCGGCGCGCCCGTCGGTGTCTCGCGGGACCGGGTCCCGCTGCTCGGCAGATCGCGCACGAGCGTCTCGCGGGTCGACGCCTCACGGGTCAAGGTGGCTGTGCTCATCGTGTCCTCCTGGGATCCGAATCGGCCGTCCCCTCGATCACATGTTCGATGGAACGCATGTTCGATTTGTAGCACGATGCCCCGACAAAGTCTCGACACGCGTCGAACAAATGTTTGAACCTGTCGGCGGGTTCGGTTAACCTCGGCCGTGAGACACGCGATCGACCAGCAATTTTGCGAGACGAACCCGATTCGGCGACAGCCGACGATGCAACAGCCGACAGGAAGGACTCAGCGATGAGCGACAAGGCCGGCGGGCGGCGCGGAGCCTCCCGCGCGATCCACGAGAGCGTAGACGCCCCCGACGAGTCGTCCGATCCGGCACCCGTCGTCGCCGACCCCGAGTTCGCGGAGACAGCCCTCACCGCACGCCAGCGCGGGGTCCTGGAGTTCATCCGCCAGTCCGTGCGGGAGCGTGGCTATCCGCCCAGTATCCGCGAGATCGGCGACGCGGTCGGACTGACCTCGACGTCATCGGTGGCGCATCAGCTCCGCACCCTGGAACGCAAGGGATTGCTCAAGCGCGATCACAACCGGCCGCGTGCGGTGAACATCCAGGACGGCGACCACACCCCGCCGGGCGGTGCCGCTGCCGGACTCGCCGACGGTCAGGAGCTGCCCACGCCGACCTTCGTGCCCGTCCTCGGTCGGATCGCCGCCGGCGGACCGATCCTGGCGGAGCAGGCCGTCGAGGACGTGTTCCCGCTCCCGCGAGAACTGGTCGGTGAGGGATCGCTGTTCCTGCTGCGCGTCGTCGGCGAGTCGATGATCGACGCCGCCATCTGCGACGGCGACTGGGTGGTGGTCCGGCAACAGAACGTCGCAGACAACGGCGACATCGTCGCAGCAATGATCGACGGCGAGGCGACCGTGAAGACGTTCAAGCGCAAGGACGGTCACGTCTGGCTGATGCCGCACAACGAGCTCTTCGATCCCATCCCCGGCGACGAGGCCGCGATCCTCGGCAAGGTCGTCACGGTGATGCGGCGCGTGTGAGGGTCGCCTGAGGGTCAGCCGTCGAGCGCCGCCGACGCGACCGCACGGGCCTCGGCGGGACCGGCGGTCGTCAGCACCGCTTGTGCGGCAGACCGGCATTGGTCGAGAGTCACCTCCGCGAGGCGTGCGCCGACCGGGGCAGCCGCGGCGGGCGCCGCGGACAACGAACTGACACCCATGCCGACGAGCACACACGCCAGCAACGGATCGGCGGCCGCCTCACCGCACACCCCGACCGGCTTGTCCGCCGCCTGACCGGCGCGGGCGACCATGTCGATCAGCGCGAGCGCGGCCGGCTGCCACGGATCCGTCAGCGTGGCGAGTTCGGCCGACATCCGATCGGCGGCCATCGTGTACTGCGTCAGATCGTTGGTGCCGATCGAGACGAAGTCGACCTCCGCCAGGATCGCCGCAGCCAGGATCGCGGCAGCCGGCACCTCGACCATCACCCCCGCGACCAACCCACGGCGACGCACCTCGCCCGCGAATTCCGCTGCCTCGGAAGGCGATGCGATCATCGGGGCCATCACCCACGGCGTGGCTCCGCCCTCCTGCGCGGCGGCCGCGATCGCATCGAGCTGCACCGCGCGGATATCGGGATGGTCGATGGCGATGCGATTGCCCCGGACGCCCAGCGCCGGATTGGCCTCATTCAGTTGGGTCACGAATTTCAGCGGCTTGTCCGACCCGGCGTCGAGCGTCCGGATCACCACTTTCTGATCGGCGAACGCGTCGATCACCTCGCGGTACAGCGTCGTCTGCTCGGCGATCGTCGGCGCCTCGGCGCGATCGAGGAACGCCAGCTCCGTGCGGAACAGCCCGACCCCCTCGACCGGATAGCCGGATGCGGTCCGTGCCGACGCCCCGTCGGCGACGTTCGCGAGCACCGAGACCCGATGTCCGTCCGCGGTCGCCCCAGGGCCCGTCCACGACGCCACCGCAGCAGCTTTGCGGCGGCTCTCGTCGACACCGGCGAGCGCCTTCGCCTCGTCGGGTTCGATCTCCAGAGTGCCCGCCGTACCGTCGACGAGCACTCTGGTGCCGACGGCCACGGTCGCGAGCCGGCCGACTGCGACAACGCACGGAATCCCCAACTGACGGGCGATGATCGCCGTGTGACTCGTCGGACCTCCGAGACGGGTGACCAACGCGATGATCAGTGTCGGATCGAGTCCGGCAGTATCCGCCGGGGCGAGGTCGTCGGCGAGCAGCACCGACGGCACGGGCGGTTCCGGTACGCCGGGCTCGGGTACCCCGAGCAACTCGGCGACAACCCGATCCCGGACGTCGTTGAGATCGGTGACCCGTTCGGCCATCAGTCCGCCGAGCTTGGTGAACATCGCGGCGAACTGTTCGGTCGCGGCCACCGCCGCGGCCGGCGCGGGGGTGCCGGTGGCGATCAATGCCGACGCCGCACCGACCCAACCACGGTCCTCGGCCAGACCCGCGGTCGCCACGAGCACCTCCGACGCCGCGCCCGAGGCATGCGAGGCCCGCTCCCGGAGCCGTCCCGCCACCGCCGCGGCGGCGTCGCTGAAGCGCTTGGTCTCGACATCACGCTCGTCCTCGGCGACGGCAGCCTCCGCCGCGCTCGGGTCGTATTCCGGACGAGCGCCCGGCCAGATCGCCGGTCCGAAGGCCTTACCCGCCACCACCGGCGTCCCCTGCAGAACCTGTGTCTGTGTCACCGAAGTCCCTATCCGTCCGTCGGTCCGCGAGCCGTTCCGGCCCAGGACTTACCGGCCTGTCTCGAACAGCGGGTCCTGTGGGTAATGAGCCCGCACTGAAGGTTATGTGATTCAAGTTACAAGAAAACCTTGACTTGTCAACATAAACAGGCGTAAACACAGATATATCAACAGACAAATCCACAGATTCCAACAGACGAGGACTTCCGTGTACGCCGAAGAACGTCAGCAGGCGATCGCCGATCAGGTGCGGGCCAACGGCCGCGCATCCGTCGCCGCGTTGGCCACGCTGTTCGACGTGACCAGTGAGACGGTCCGTCGGGACCTCGCGACCCTCGAACGCGCAGGACATCTCCAGCGGGTACACGGCGGTGCGGTTCGGCCGGGCTCCACACCGGTGTTCGGTGAGCTGGGCATCGACGAACGACAGATGACCCACACGCATGAAAAGGTCGCCATCGGCCGAGCGGCGATCCGGTTCCTCCCACCGGACGGTGGTTCTGTCTTCTTCGACGCCGGCACCACCACCTTCCAGGCCGCCCTCGCCCTGCCACGTGACCGCCGTCTGACCCTGATCACCCACAGCATCCCCATCGCCGCGGCGCTGGCCGGCCACCACTCGTCGGACCTCCATGTCCTGGGCGGCCGTGTCCGCGGACTCACACAGGCGACCGTGGGCTCCGAGACGGTGGCGGCCCTGGAGCGACTACGCATCTCGACGGCCTTCGTCGGTGCGAACGGGATCAGCGAGTCACACGGACTCTCCACACCCGATCCGGACGAGGCCGCCATCAAGGCAGCGATCGTCAGGGTTGCCAATCGCGTAGTGGTGCTTTCCGATTCATCAAAGATCGATCGCGAGGACCTGTCCTCGTTCGCCGATCTCGCAGATATCGACGTGCTGGTCACCGACGCCGGGATCGACCCGGCCACCTCCGCGGCCCTGTCGGTCCGCGGAATCGATGTCGTGATCGCGTGACCGAGAGGACCCCATGACACGACCATCAGCGGATCCGGTGATCGTTACTGTCACCGCCAACCCGAGCCTCGACCGGACCCTCGAGCTAGCCGCACCGCTCAGTCGCGGAGAGGTGCAGCGCGCGACATCGGTGCGTGCCGAACCCGGCGGCAAGGGCGTCAACGTCGCGCGGGTGGTGTCCGAGGCAGGTCTGTCGACCCTTGCCCTCCTGCCCGCGCGGACCAGCGACCCGCTGCTCACAGCGCTCGACACGGTCGGCCTCCCCTATCTCGCGCTGCCGATCGACGGCGACGTCCGGTCCAACGTCACGGTCGCCGACCCCGACGGCACGACCACCAAGATCAATGCACCCGGCTTCCGCCTCGACCCCGCCGAGGCACATGCCCTCGTCGATCTCGTCGTCGAGAATGCGCGCGGCGCGAGCTGGGTGGCACTGTGCGGGTCACTGCCGCCGGGGCCGTCCGACAACTGGTACCGAACCGTCATCGACGAGCTCGACGGACAGCAGTGCCGCGTCGCGGTGGACACCTCCGGCGGCCCGCTGTCGGCGACCGTCCGGGGTCGGGTGGACCTGTTGAAGCCCAACGACGAGGAACTGGCCGAGGCCACCGGCGCGGATCCCGCACGTCTCGTCGCCGCGACGTCACGAGGTGACTACGAGCCACTGCTCGCCGCGGCGCGCACCCTCGTGGACCGGACCGGGGCCGCCGTCCTCGCCACCCTCGGCGCCACCGGGGCGATCCTGGTCACCGACACCGGAAACTGGTTTGCCACACCACCACCGATCGTGCCCCGCAGCACCGTCGGCGCCGGTGACTCGGCACTCGCCGGCTATCTGCTCGCCGAGACCCGCGGCGCAGCGGAACCGGATCGGCTCCGCTCGGCGGTCGCCTATGGCTCGGCCGCCACCGCTCTCGCCGGCACTCAGCCGCCTGCACCGGGTCAGCTCGATCTCGCCGGGGTGACGGTCACCGACCTCTCCGGAGCCGCCCGGGTCGGATGACACTCGACGATCGCATGCACGGGCTCGTTCCCGCCGAACGGCCTGCCACCATCCAGCCTCCACGAACACGACGACCGCACATCCCGATGTAGAAGGAAATCCGATGTCCGAACAGATCATCACGACGCAGACGGTGAGTCTCGACGTCGACGCGGGCGCCGACCCGGCTGCCGTGATCGGCTATCTCGCCGAAGCACTCCAGGCCGCAGGCCGCACCACCGATGCCGCCGATCTCACCCGTGGAGCGCTCGCCCGTGAGGCGAAGTCCGCGACCGGACTGCCCGGTGGTATCGCGATCCCGCACGCCCGCGCCGAGTCGGTCACCGAGGCCAGTCTCGCGATGGCGCGGCTGTCCGCCAAGGTCGACTTCGGGGCACCCGACGGCCCGGCAGACCTCGTGTTCCTCATCGCCGCGCCATCCGGCGGCGCGTCCGAACACATGAAGCTGCTGAGCTCCCTGGCACGTTCACTGGTCCGCCCCGATTTCGTCGCGTCACTTCGCGAAGCCGAGAGCGATGACCGTGTGGTGCAACTCGTCGATCAGGCGATCAATCCCGCACCCGCACAACCGGTGGCATCCACTGCCGCGGCCACCGGCGCGGCCACCGCACCAGCGGCCGGCGCCTCGCCCCCGACACCCGAGCCTGCCGGCCCCGAGCGCAAGTCGATCGTCGCGATCACTGCGTGTCCGACCGGGATCGCGCACACCTACATGGCGGCAGATGCCCTCAAGTACGCGGCCGAACGCGCCGACATCGACTTCCACGTGGAGACTCAGGGGTCCTCGGCGACAATCGCATTCGATCCGCAGGTGATCGCGAACGCGGACGCAGTCATCTTCGCCACCGACGTCGGGGTGAAGGGCAAAGAACGTTTCCACGGCAAGCCTGTCATCTCCTCCGGAGTCAAGCGGGCGATCAACGAGCCCGACGAAATGATCGCCGAAGCGGTTGCAGCCTCGGATAATCCGAACGCCGCAGTGGTGGCGGGCTCCGGCGACGGCGTCCCGGACAGCACAGCGGAAGCCGGCGGCGTCGGATTCGGCAAACAGGTCCAGCAGGCACTGATGACCGGCGTCAGCTACATGATCCCGTTCGTCGCCGCCGGCGGTCTACTCATGGCTCTCGCCTTCCTCCCGTTCCTCGGCGGCTACGAGATCGCGAACTCGACACTCGACACGTCCGGTGCGCTCAATGACGGACAGTTCATCGCGCTGAACAACAGTCTGTGGGATCTGCCGGCAGGCGGCCTCGGCCAATACATCGGCGCGGTGTTGTTCGCCGTCGGTGGTCTCGCCATGAGCATGCTGGTCCCGGTCCTGGCCGGCTACATCTCGTTCGCCATCGCCGATCGACCCGGTATCGCACCCGGTTTCGTCGCGGGACTGGTGTCGGTCGCCGTCGGTGCCAGTTTCATCGGTGGTCTGGTCGGCGGTCTCATCGCCGGTGTCGCCTGTTTCTGGATCGCCCGACTCCCGTTGCCGCAGTGGGCGCGAGGGCTGATGCCGGTGGTGATCATCCCGCTGCTGGGCAGCTTGATCATCGGCGTCCTCCTGTACATGCTGCTCGGCAAGCCGCTCGCGTGGGTCACCGATCAGATGACCGACGGCCTCAACAGCATGTCCGGCGGCTCGGCGATCATCCTGGGCATCGTGCTCGGCCTGATGATGTGCTTCGACCTCGGCGGCCCGGTCAACAAGGCGGCGTATCTGTTCGCCACCGCGGGCCTCGCGATCGGCGGCAATGCACAGCTGGAGATCATGGCCGCGGTGATGTGCGCAGGCATGGTCCCGCCGCTGGCGCTGGCCCTGGCCACCGTGCTGCGCCCGAAGCTGTTCACCGAGCCGGAGCGTGAGAACGGCAAGGCCGCATGGCTGCTCGGTGCATCGTTCATCTCCGAGGGCGCGATCCCGTTCGCGGCGACCGACCCGTTCCGCGTGATCCCGTCGATGATGGCCGGCGGCGCACTGTCCGGTGCGCTGATCATGGCGTTCGGAGTCACCCAGCGCGCTCCGCACGGCGGCATCTTCGTGTTCTTCACGATGAACCACTGGGTCCTCTTCCTGGTGGCGCTGGCCGCCGGAACGGCGTTGTCCGCGTTCCTCGTCGTCGCGGCCAAGCAATGGAATACGGCCCGGAAAGAGGCGACGACCGTACCCGAACTGGAGACCGTCGCAGCCTGAGCTGATCGGCCAAGCCGTACCACGTCGTCGCGAAACGCGTGCACAATCGTCGTCAGCGACACTATTCAGACATCACCACCAAATGAGTGAGGAGACACCCACATGCCCAGCACCACCGTCGCCGTCGGCTCCGCCGTCGGACTGCACGCCCGCCCCGCGACGATCATCGCCGAGGCGGTCGCGGACGCCGGCACCGCGGTCACCATCGGCCTCGAGGGCGGAGACCCGGTGGATGCCGGTTCGGCTCTGATGATCATGACGCTCGGCGCCGAGAAGGGCACCAACGTCGTGGTCACCGCCGAGGATCAGAACACCCTCGATGCGATCGCCACCCTGGTCGCGAAGGATCTCGACGCCGACTGAGGTCGGCGCCCTCCCGAGCGGTTCCCGCCTCCCGTCGCCGAGGGGCTCGGAATCCCGCCGTCCGCTGACGGATTCACGTCGAGCGTGCGGAGAATCCTGTCGATCGTGCGCACCATTCCGTCGAGCGTGCGTGGGCATCAGTGCCTACGCACGCTCGGCGGATTTCTGTGCCCGCTCGATGGAATTCTGGGCCCGGTCGGCGGATTGGCTACATCACCGTGCGGTCGTGACCGTGAGATCGTCGAGCGCGCCCGCGAAGGCGGCGGGGACGCGCACCCTCATCCGGGTGCCGTTCGCGGTGTGTTCGCTCGACACCACCTCGCCCTCCTCGTGAATCCGCGACACCACGTCACCACGGGTGTACGGCACGTCGATCGTCAGCTCCACGTCGGAGCGCCCGATGAACTCGCGGAGCCGGTCGAACAGCTCCGGCAGTCCCTCACCGGTGCGCGCCGACACGAACACCGCATCGCCGAACGCCCCGCGCAGTTCGGCCATCCTGGTGGCGTCGACGGCGTCGATCTTGTTGATGACCAACAGCTCCGGCGGCGGCGCGGCGCCCTCCTCGGCGACCACTTCGTTGATCACCTGGCGGACGGCCGAGATCTGTTCGGCGGGAAAGGCATCCGCACCGTCGACGACGTGGAGCACCAGGTCGGCGTCGACCACCTCCTCCAGCGTCGAGCGAAACGCCTCGACGAGCTGCGTCGGCAGGTGCCGCACGAATCCGACGGTGTCGGTGAACACCACTGCGCGCCCGTCGTCGAGGGTGGCGCGACGGGTGGTGGGGTCGAGGGTGGCGAACAGTGCGTCCTGCACCAGCGCTCCTGACCCGGTCATCGCGTTGACGAGACTCGACTTGCCGGCGTTCGTGTATCCGGCGACCGTCAGCCGCGGGATGGCGTTGCGTTCCCGCGCCGCGCGCATCACGGTGCGCGACTTTTTCATCCCGCGGATCTCGCGACGCAGCTTCGCCATCCGCTCACGGATGCGCCGACGATCCGTCTCGATCTTCGTCTCGCCCGGACCACGCAGGCCCACCCCACCGTTGCTTCCCGCGCGTCCACCCGCCTGGCGCGACATCGACTCGCCCCACCCGCGCAGTCGGGGCAGCATGTACTCCATCTGGGCGAGGGACACCTGGGCTTTGCCCTCGCGCGACGTCGCGTGCTGGGCGAAGATGTCGAGGATCAGGGCCGTGCGGTCGATGACCTTGACCTTGACGATCTTCTCCAGCGCGGTGAGCTGGGCCGGGGTGAGTTCGCCGTCGCAGATCACCGTGTCGGCCCCGGAGGTGAGCACGGCCTCGCGGAGTTCCTCGGCCTTTCCGGACCCGATATAGGTGGCCGAGTCGGGCCGTGATCGCCGCTGGATCAGCGCGTCGAGAACCTCCGAGCCGGCCGTCTCGGCGAGCGCGGCGAGTTCGACCATGCTGGCGCGCGCCTGGGCGGCACTACCCTCGGTCCAGACACCGACCAGCACGACGCGTTCGAGTCGCAGCTGCCGGTACTCGACCTCGGTGACGTCTGTGAGTTCGGTCGACAGTCCGGCGACACGCTGCAGCGAGGCGCGCTCGGAGAGCTGGAGCTCACCCGTCGTGGGTTGGGCCAGACCGCGGAGGATGTCGCGGCCGGCACCCGGCTCGGTGGCGGTCTCGGGGAGGTCGGTGAGATCGTCGTCGTCCGGGGTGGACAGGGAAAATGGTGTGGATGCTGATTCGGTCATAGGCAAGACCATGATCTCACGTCATGGGACCACTCAGCACCTGGATTTCCGGTGACCGCCGGGTGGCCGCCGAGATCAGTCCTGGAGCCGGTCCCAACCGGCCCGCAGTTCCCCGTCCGCGACCAGCATCGACGGTCCGCGCAGGTGGGAACCGTCCGCCCGGATGCCCACCTCGACGCGACCACCGGGCACGGAGATGCACAGGGTGCCGGTGGACTGGCCACCGGCGGCCAGAACCGCGACTCCGGCCGCCACCAGGCCGGTCCCGCAACTGCGCGTCTCGCCCACACCGCGCTCGAAAACCCGCATCGCCGCGGGTAGACGTCCACGCTTGTCCACAGGCCCGGCGGGCGTCACCAGCTCCACATTGGCCCCGTGTGGAAAGGCCTGGCCGTCGATCTCGACCCCCGCGGTGAAGTCGACAGTCGCGAGGTCGGCGGCGGTCATGTCCGGCACCACGCAGGCCAGGTGCGGATTGCCCACATCGACCATCGCACCGCGATACGCGTCGTCGCCGATCCGCACCATCGATTCACCGTCCAGACGCACCTTCCCCATCTCGACGGTCACGTCGGCGCGGACGTCGTCGTGGCTGTGCACGATCACCGGTCGGGCACCGGCACGCGACCCGACGGTGAACTCGTCGTCGGAGACCAGACCCGAGGCCCGCAGGTGGTGGGCGAACACCCGCACACCGTTCCCGCACATCTCGGCGACCGATCCGTCGGCGTTGCGGTAGTCCATGAACCAGTCGTCGGGCGCGACACCGTCGGGCAGCGCGGTCAGCACTCCCCGCTCCACCAGGGCGGCCGAGCGCACCACCCGCAGAAGTCCGTCCGCGCCGATGCCGCGCCGACGGTCGCACAGCGCCGCCACCACGGGCTCGGTCAATTCGAGGTCGGCCGCCGGGTCGGTGAGGATGACGAAGTCGTTCTGGGTACCGTGCCCCTTGACGAAACGCCGACGGTCGGAGGCCGGTTCGGGCCGGGCGGTGGACTGTGCAGTGGAAGTGGACTGTGTCGCCGTCACCCGATCCAGGGTACGGGCCTGCTGTCGGACCCGGCCACGCACCGATCAGCCGTGGCCGATCGCGCGGAGTGCGGCACCGATCAGGTCGCGTTCTGCAGCGTCGAGCCATCCGATGCGATGGTCGCGGCGGAACCACGAACGCTGCCGGCGGACGTAACGCCGCGTCCCGATGAAGGTGAGTTCCTCGGCCGTCGCCATGTCGTGTTCGCCGTCGAGAGCCGCGAGGACCTGTGCATATCCGATGGCCCGGGAGGCCGTCCGCCCCTCGCGCAGACCGACCTCACAGAGATCTCGCACCTCCGTTTCCAACCCACCCGCGAACATCTGCCGGGTGCGCAACCGGATCCGCTCGTCCAGGGCGCCGGTCTCCCGGTCGAGTGCGAGAATCCGCGTACCCCATCGCGGGTCCCCGATGGTGGGTGCCGACGCCGCGAACGGTTCACCGGTGATCTCGACGACCTCGAGGGCGCGCACGATCCGTCGTCCGTCGGTGGCGAGGATGGACGCGGCGGCCTGCGGGTCGACCTCGGCGAGACGCTGATGGAGACGGGCCACCCCGACATCGGCGAGCATCGCCTCGTACTTCGCCCGCACGTCGGCGTCGGTTGCCGGGAAGTGCCAATCGTCCAGCAGCCCTTGGATGTACATCATCGACCCGCCGACCAGGATCGGGGTCCGGCCCGCCGTGAGCAGCGTCTCCACGTCGGCGGCGGCGGACTGCTGATACCGCGCGACGGTCGCCGTCTCGGTCACGTCCAGGACATCGATCTGATGGTGCGGGATGCCGCGACGCTCGCGCGCCGTCAGTTTCGCCGTGCCGATGTCCATCCCGCGGTACTGCTGCATCGCGTCGAGATTGACGATCTCGCCGTCGAGTCGCTCCGCGAGGTCGAGCGCGAGATCCGACTTGCCGCTCGCAGTGGGACCGACGACCGCGACCGGAATCGGAGCGGTCATTGTGGTGTCCAGACCGCGACCACGTAACCGACCCCGAATGGCGCGCGCGCGTATCGGAGTTCGCCGCGCATCGTACGACCGGCGCAGAGCGCTGCGGCGACCTGCCAGGCCGGTCGCCCGCCCACGCCCTCGGCGGCGCACACCTCGGGATCGAGCCCGGCGAGCGCTGCGGCGTCGGCGGAGCCGAGCGCGTCGTCGATGAGCTGCTGGAGACGGACGGCCGATTCCCGCAGTCCGCCGCCGGGCGCCCGCGGCGACAACGAGATCGCACCGTCGCCGACCACGAGGACCCCGATCCGCTCCGACTGGCCGTCGACACGCCCGGCGACCTCTGCACCCAACTGCGCACACTGTTCGGGCGTCGCGCCGGCTGCCACCGGGACGGGCGTGACGACCTCGGCCCCGGCCTCGGCACGGAGCCAGCCCGCGATGAGCAACGACAACGGCAGGCCGCGGGTGTCGCCCGGTCGACCACCGACATCACCCGCGCCGAGGAATACCGGAACGTCGACCCCATAGGGCAGAAAGGTCCCGGCCGTCCCGACCTGGTCGACGCCGGTATCGGTGGCGCCGATCGCGATCCACGTCGACGCCGTCACGGCCAGATCTCGGCCCGCGGCCCGGGTCGCGGCGCGCACCTCGTCGGTGTCGACGGCGAGCGGGCCGGCCAGAGCCGGCACCAGCAGAGGAGCACTCGGCACGAACACCACGGACGCCAGCACGACCACGACGCTAGTCGAGCGATGAGGCGCGCTCAGCACCGGCATCGCGGTGCAATGTCGTGGCAGCGGCCCCACGAAGAGCTCTGACCTGTTTGAATGGTGAGACCTCCGTGTCGACGCCGGGCGCCACAGAGGTATCGATGCGACGGCAGCCGTGACGCGCGGCAACCAACCTGCGGGAGAGGGCACCTGCACATGACTGATCCGACCGATCCGACGAATGCCTCCGAGGTGACGGAGTCGACGACCCCTGCCGACACCGCGGCGACAGGTAGTCCGTCGCCGTCCGCAGAGCAAGCGACGCCACCACCGCGGCCGAGACCGGGGCCGAAACCCGGTCCCCGGCCCGGCCCACACCCACGACCGAGCGAGTTGCCCCCGGTGCCGACCCCCGTCCCGCACGGGGACCCGCACCAGTTCGGACGAATCGACGCGGACGGTGTGGTCTGGCTCAAGGCGGCCGGCGGTGAACGGGAGATCGGGTCCTGGCAAGCGGGTTCGGTCGAGGACGGCCTCGCCCATTTCGCGCGCAAGTTCGACGACCTCGCCACCGAGGTGGAGATCCTCGAGGAACGCCTCGCTGCGCGGTCCGGCGATCCGCGGAAGGCCCAGGCGGCCGCCCAACACCTGCTCGACGCGCTGCCGACGGCGGCGGTCATCGGCGACGTGGCGGCACTCGAGGAGCGGTTGAACCTGATCGTCGGGAGTGCCGACGAGGTGGCCGACTCGATCAAGTCCGAGCGGGACCGGCTGCGCACCGAGGCGATCGCGCGCAAGGAGGTGCTGGCCGCCGAAGCCGAGGAGATCGGCTCCGACTCGACACAGTGGAAAGCGGCCGGCGACCGGCTCCGCGCGATTCTCGACGAGTGGAAGACCATCAAGGGAGTCGATCGCAAGACCGACGATGCCCTGTGGAAGCGCTACGCCAAGGCGCGGGACGCCTTCAACCGTCGTCGCGGCGCCCATTTCGCCGAACTCGACCGTGAGCGGGCCGGTGCCAAGGCCCGCAAGGAAGAGCTGATCGCGCGCGCCGAGGAACTCTCCGACTCCACCGACTGGGGTCCGACTTCGGGGAAGTTCCGCGAGCTCCTCGGCGAATGGAAGGCGGCCGGGCGTGCCCCGCGCGACGCCGACGATGCCTTGTGGCAGCGGTTCAAGGCCGCCCAGGACGTGTTCTTCTCGGCACGCAACGCCGCCACGTCCGAGCGGGACAGCGAGTTCGCGGCCAACGCCACGGCAAAGGTCGCCCTCCTCGACGCCGCCGAGAAGACCATCAACCCGTCGTCGGATCTCGACGCCGCGCGCCGCGAGTTCCGGGCGTTCCGCGAAAAGTGGGATGAGATCGGCAAGGTACCGCGTGAACAGATGAGCGGCCTCGAGGGCCGTGCCCGTGCGCTGGAGAAGCGGATTCGCGACGCCGAAGACGCCCAGTGGCAGCGCACCGACCCCGAGGCCCAGGCGCGGGCCGCCCAGTTCGCGGATCGTGCGGCCCAGTTCGAGGATCAGGCCCGCAAGGCCGAGGAGCGCGGCAAGGCCAAGGACGCCGCCAAGCTCCGCGACCAGGCGGCGCAGTGGAAAGAATGGGCCGACGCCGCGGCCAGCGCGATCGCCGACCGCTGACCGGTAGCGCTCGAACTCTCAGTTGTCCTGACCGGGTTTGCGCTGCAACGAGCGCGCCAGGGCGTCGCGGGTCGCTGCTTCCTTGCGCCGCTCTTCCTCGAGTGCCAGGTGATAGGTGCTGCGGGCCCACACGACGCGGGCCCAGTGGAAGGTGAGCACCAAGACGGCCAGCCAGCCGATGATCAGCCCGATACCCACGCCCGACGGCGGTTGGATGCCACCGACGCCCGGCGTGTTCCGCGACCACCAGGCGAGCATTCCGGCCACACACGCGATCGCGTTGCCACACAGCGCAATCCACGCGATGATCCAGCGACGTGTCAGCAACGCCAGAACCGAGGCGCCGATCCCGAAGATGGCAACGAAATAGACGAACACCTTCGAGGTGATCGTGACCCGCTCGGCCACCGCGTCCGGGGAGAACGTGAGCACGTCGATGCCGCTCGCGGAGCCGGTGTGCGGCAGCACGAGCGAGAGCATCGCCACGAGGACCGCCACGGCGACCACCAGGGCTCGCATGCCGGGATCGATCTCACCGGCGACCTTGCGTTCGGCCTTGCGCAGATCTCCTTCGTACTCCGCGAAGCGGCCCGCATCGGTCGCGTTGTCGCGGTCGGGGGGAACCTCGGCCCCGTCCGTTCCGTCCTCCGGACGGTCACTCGCGTCGGCCATCAGCCACAACCTCCTGCACATCCGGTGGCGCTCGGTTCGACAGGCGCCGCACCGATCGTCGGTAAACCGAGTCCGACTCCGACCGGCGGTGTCGTCGGCGTGCGGCTCGTCTCGTGGGCATCTCCGGCCCGGGTCCGGCGGTGCGTCACCACCCCCGCATCGGCGATGAGATGGTGTGGGGCAGCACCGGTCACGTGGGTCGTCACCACGTCACCAGGACGGATCACGTCGCTCCCGTCCCGCTCCCCCGCGGCGAAATGGACGAGACGTCCGTCGCGCGCCCGGCCTGTCATCCGCCGGGTGTGCGCCGATTTCCGACCGTCGTCGGCGACGACGAGCAGTTCGACCTCGGTACCGACGATGGCCCGGTTCTCGGTGAGACAGATCTCCTCCTGCAGGGCGATCAACCGTCGGTAGCGCTCCCCGACCACCTCCGGCGGGACCTGGTCCGGCATCGAGGCGGCCGGCGTTCCGGGACGCGGCGAGTACTGGAAGGTGAACGCGCTGGAGAACCGGGCCGCGGCAACCACGTCGAGCGTCTGCTGGAAGTCCTCCTCGGTCTCACCCGGGAAGCCGACGATGATGTCGGTGGTGATCGCGGCGTGTGGCATGGCCGTCCGCACCTTGTCGAGGATGCCGAGGAATTTGCGCTGCCGGTAGCTGCGCCGCATCGACTTCAGGATGCGGTCGGAGCCCGATTGCAGCGGCATGTGCAACTGCGGGCAGACATTGGGCGTCTGCGCCATCGCCTCGATGACGTCGTCGGTGAATTCGGCCGGATGCGGTGACGTGAACCGGACGCGCTCGAGCCCTTCGATGCTCCCGCAGGCACGCAGCAGCTCCGCGAAGGCGCCACGGTTGCGGGGCTGGTCGGGATCTGCGAACGACATCCCGTATGCGTTCACGTTCTGACCGAGCAGGGTCACCTCGCTGACGCCCTGGTCGACGAGCGCCTGCACCTCGGCCAGGACTTCGCCCGGTCTGCGGTCGACCTCCTTGCCGCGCAGCGACGGCACGATACAGAACGTGCAGGTGTTGTTGCAGCCGACGGAGACCGACACCCAACCGGAGTAGGCGGAGTCACGCTTGGCCGGCAGGGTCGACGGGAACCGTTCGAGTGATTCGAGGATCTCGACCTGCGCCGACTCGTTGTGCCGCGCGCGCTCGAGCAATGCGGGCAACGAGCCGATGTTGTGCGTGCCGAACACGACGTCGACCCACGGCGCCTTGCGCAGCACCGTGTCCTTGTCCTTCTGCGCGAGACACCCGCCGACCGCGATCTGCATGCCGGGGCGCTCCGACTTCGCGGGCGCGAGATGTGACAGGTTTCCGTACAGCTTGTTGTCCGCGTTCTCCCGGATGGCACAGGTGTTGAACACGACCAGATCGGCATCGGCGTCGTCGGGCGCCTTGGTGTATCCGGCGGCCTCCAGGAGGCCTGCGATACGTTCCGAATCGTGCACGTTCATCTGACAGCCGTACGTCCGCACCTGATAGCTGCGGGCGGGTGCGGCAACGTCTGACCCGACGCCGGCTCCGGCGTCACGGGCGCCACGCCGCTCGGACAACTCGATACTCACGCCTCCCAGGGTACGGGCCTGCGCAAATCCGCTTTTCGACACTCGGACGGCCGATGAACAGGACGCGCCGCCCCGCTCACACTAGGCTGATCCCTTATGACCGATTCGCCGATCGAGGAACCCGCGACGACCGAGCCGACGGCCGGGTCACAGCCGATGATCGTCATGAAAGACGTTCAGAAGCATTTCGGATCACTGCACGTGCTGCGCGACATCAACCTCGAGGTTCCGGCCGGGCAGGTTGTCGTGGTGCTCGGCCCATCGGGCTCGGGCAAGTCGACCCTGTGCCGCACCATCAACCGCCTCGAGCCCGTCGACAGCGGTGAGATCTACGTCGAGGGCAAGCTGCTGCCCGACGAGGGCAAGGATCTCGCTCGTCTGCGCGCCGACGTCGGGATGGTGTTCCAGTCCTTCAATCTGTTCGCGCACAAGACAATCCTGCAGAATGTGACGCTCGCCCCGACCAAGGTGCGCAAGAAGAGCAAGGCCGATGCCAACAAACGTGCACTCGAACTTCTCGAACGCGTCGGCATCGAGAGTCAGAAGGACAAATACCCCGCCCAGCTGTCCGGCGGCCAGCAGCAGCGTGTCGCCATCGCGCGGTCGCTCGCCATGGCCCCGAAGATCATGCTCTTCGACGAGCCCACGTCGGCGCTCGACCCTGAGATGGTCAATGAGGTTCTCGACGTGATGGTCTCCCTCGCCAAGGAGGGGATGACGATGATCGTTGTGACCCACGAGATGGGCTTCGCGCGCAAGGCGGCCGATCGGGTGATCTTCATGGCCGACGGTGCGATCGTGGAGGATTCCGACCCGGAGAGCTTCTTCTCCAATCCCCGATCCGAACGCGCCCGCGATTTCCTCGGGAAGATCCTGGGCCACTGACATGGGGTCCACATCACCATCGACGTCGGTTCGTCGTGCGCACCGGGCCACCGGTATCGGAATCCTCACCCTCACTCTTGCGCTCGTCGCCGGAGCACTGGCCGGGTGCGGCAACACCGATCCGCGCAACCTGCTCGACTCGATCCGCAGTGGCTCGGTTGTCCTGGGCACCAAATACGACCAGCCCGGCCTCGGTATCCGGAACCCGGACAAGTCCGTCACCGGATTCGATCCGTCGGTCTCGACCTTTGTCGTGAATCACATCGCCGATTCGTTGGGTGTCAAACATCCCGAGATCCGGTGGCGCGAAACACCGTCGGCGCAGCGCGAGACCTTGATCGACAACGGCGAGGTGGACATGATCGCGGCCACCTACTCGATCACCCCCGCCCGGGCGAAGGAGGTCGCCTTCGCCGGGCCCTACCTGATCAATTACCAGGGTCTACTCGTCCGCGACGACGACAACTCGATCTCCTCCCTGACCGACCTGAACGCCGGGAAGAAGCTTTGTTCGGTCACCGGCTCGACTCCCGCCCAGAACGTCAAGGCGCAGCTGCCCAACGTGCAGTTACAGGAGTACGACTCCTACTCGTCATGTGTGGAGGCGCTGCGCCGCGGCAAGGTCGACGCGCTGACCACCGACGAGGTGATCCTGGCAGGTTATGCCAACTTCTTCCCCGACGAGTTCAAACTGGTGGGCATGTCCTATCCGGAGGACGCATGTGTGAAGGACGCGCTGAAGAAGGCCGGCACGCCGTTTTCTACCGAGTACTACGGGGTCGGTATGGCCAAGGAGCATCCCGATGCCGTGGCCAAGGTCAACGAGGCGATAGACGCGATGCTCGTCCCCGGCCCGGATGGCCAGTCCCCTTGGGATCGGGCGCTCCGCGACGCCATCGGCAACGAGACGGTGGACTCGATGATCGCCCGGGCCGACAGCCCCGACTCGAAATACAAGTTCGCCCCCGATCCGGGGAATCTCGAGTTCCTCGATTCCACTTCCACCCCGTGCCCGCCGGGCCTGAGCTGACGAGGAAGGGCTGATCGCCGATGAGCGAACTCTGGGCGGATATGGGGCCGCAACTGTGGCCCGCCTTCTGGGTGACGCTGAAACTGACCTTTTTCTCGTCGATCGGGGCGCTGATCTGGGGCACCCTGCTGGCCGCGATGCGGGTGTCCCCGGTTCCGGTGATGCGCGGGTTCTCCGAGGTCTACATCAACGTGGTCCGCAACACCCCACTGACACTGATCATCCTGTTCTGTTCCATCGGTCTGTACCAGAATCTCGGTCTCACCCTGGCACCGGACAACGAGAACTTCATCGACAACAACAACTTCTGGCTCGCGGTCCTGGCCTTCGTGCTCTATACGGCGACATTCGTGTGCGAGACATTGCGTTCGGGTTTCAACACCGTGCCGATCGGCCAGGCCGAGGCCGCACGATCGCTGGGACTCACGTTCCCGCAGGTCCTCGGCATCATCATCCTGCCGCAAGCGCTCCGCTCGGTGATCGGGCCGCTGGGCAGTGTGCTGATCGCGCTGACCAAGAACACCACGATCGCGTCCGTCATCGGTGTGGCCGAGGCCTCGCTGCTGATGAAAGAGGAACTCGAGACGTTCTCCGATCAAATCATCGCGGTGTTCGCGATCATCGCGATCGGCTTCATGATCATCACGCTGACCGAAGGTTTCGTCTTCGGGTACCTGGCCAAACGACTGGCGGTGAAACGATGAGCTCCAACGCGACCGTCCTCTACGACGCACCCGGACCCAAGGCGCGGATGCGTAATCGCATCATTGCGATCGTCTTCATCGCCATCCTGATCGCGATCGCCGCCTACGTGCTCTACATCCTGGGCGGCAACGACCAGCTGACGTCGGAAAAGTGGAACCCCTTCGTCAAGTCCACCACCTGGACCACCTACGTCCTGCCCGGCCTGTGGGGCACGCTCAAGGCGGCGGCACTCTCGATCGTCCTGGCGTTGCTGCTCGGCTCGATCCTCGGCATCGGCCGGTTGTCCGATCACCGGTGGCTGCGGGCGCTGTCCGGATTGTTCGTCGAGGTCTTCCGTGCGATCCCGGTGTTGATCCTGATGATCTTCGCCTACTACCTGTTCGCCGACTATGCGATCTTCCCGTCGTCACAACTGGCGTTTGCGGCCGTGGTCACCGGCCTGACCCTCTACAACGGTTCGGTGATCGCCGAGATCCTCCGTTCCGGGATCAACTCTCTCCCCAAGGGCCAGACCGAGGCATCCATGGCCGTGGGTCTCCGCAAATCGCAGATGATGCGCATCATCCTGCTCCCGCAGGCGATCACCGCGATGTTGCCGGCGTTGATCTCCCAGATGGTCATCGCGCTGAAGGACAGCGCGCTCGGATACGCGATCGGTTACATCGAGGTGGTCCGTTCCGGCATCCAGTCCGCGTCCTACTACGGGAACTATCTCCCCGCGTTGGTCGTGGTCGCCATCGTGATGATCGTCATCAACTTCGGGTTGTCGTCGCTGGCCACCTATCTCGAACAGCGGTTGCGTCAGGGCCGGACAAAGCGAGTGGTCCCCGACGCCGAGGCCGCCGACCTGGCGGCGATGGAAAACCTGCCGACGTTAGGTCCGAAGTAGGGCGGATTCGAGACGAGCAGCCGTGACTTCAGACCTCGGTGTCAGTCCACCTGCTCAGACCTCGGTGTTCACGCCGTCGAGCGCTTCGGTGACGACATCGATGGCCATCGACTGCGGATAGCCCCGACGCATCAGCATGCCCGCCAGCCGTCGGAACATGGTGTCGCGCACGGCGGGATCGGCGCGCAGACGGTCGATCTGAATTGGCGTGAGCTTCTTGGCGACGAGTTCGCCGGCGACGGCACGCTCGTCGTCAGGATCCACGTCGTCGAGCGCGGCCTCGATGATGCCGGCGTCGATCCCCTTCCTGCGGAGTTCCTGACGGAGCGCCACACGCCCCCGGCCCGAATGGGTGTGCCGAGACCGCACCCATTCGTTCGCGAACTCGGAGTCGTCGACGAGTTGATGTTTCTCCAGTCGGATCATCACGTCGTCCACGGTGTCGGCATCAAAGCCCTTGCGGGCCAGCCGTTCGGCCATTTCCTGTCGGGAACGAGCACGGACCCCGAGGAGTCGGAGTGCCGCGTCCCATGCGCTGGGACCGGCCCGTTCTTCGGGGTCCGGTGTGGTACTGCTCACGGCTCGATCAGAATTCCACCGGAGCGGGTGCGACCTCGTCGGCGTCGACGACGGCCCCGATGCCCAGCTTCTCCTTGATCTTCTTCTCGATCTCATCCCGGACGTCGTCGTTCTCCAGCAAGAACTTCCGGGCGTTCTCCTTGCCCTGGCCCAGCTGATCGCCCTCATAGGTGAACCATGAACCCGACTTGCGGATGAAACCTTCGGCAACGCCCATGTCGATGAGCGAGCCTTCCTTGCTGATGCCCTGGCCGTAGAGGATGTCGAACTCGGCCTGCTTGAACGGTGGTGCCACCTTGTTCTTGACCACTTTCACCCGGGTGCGGTTACCGACTGCATCGGTGCCGTCCTTGAGGGTTTCGATACGCCGGACATCAAGCCGGACAGAGGAATAGAACTTCAGGGCCTTGCCGCCGGTGGTGGTCTCCGGGGACCCGAACATGACGCCGATCTTCTCGCGCAGCTGGTTGATGAAGATGGCAGTGGTCTTCGAGTTGCTCAGCCCGGACGTCATCTTCCGCAGTGCCTGGCTCATCAGGCGCGCCTGCAGTCCCACATGGCTGTCGCCCATCTCACCCTCGATCTCGGCACGCGGTACGAGCGCGGCGACCGAGTCGATGACCAGGATGTCGAGCGCGCCCGAACGGATCAGCATGTCCGCGATCTCCAGCGCCTGCTCCCCGGTGTCGGGCTGCGACACCAGCAGCGCATCGGTGTCGACGCCGAGCTTGGCCGCGTAATCAGGATCGAGAGCGTGCTCGGCATCGATGAAGGCGGCGATGCCGCCGGCGGCCTGGGCGTTGGCCACCGCATGCAGGGCGACGGTGGTCTTACCCGAGGATTCCGGGCCGTAGATCTCCACGACCCGGCCACGTGGGAGGCCGCCGATGCCGAGAGCCACATCCAAGGCGATGGAGCCGGTCGGGATGACCGCGATCGGCTGACGGGTCTCCTCGCCGAGCCGCATGACCGATCCCTTGCCGAAGTTCTTGTCGATCTGCGCGAGGGCCAGATCGAGCGCCTTCTCCCTGTCCTGCGGTGCTGCTGCCATGGGGTTCTCCTCCGAACTCGGGGCCGGTGACCGGCCAGGTGGTCTCATGTGTGGCTGATGTGGGTTGCACGTTAGCCACGGGATCCGACAACTTCCGTCTGCGCGCGTCGTTGCTTTGTCGTCTCAATGTCTGACGCACGCCCGGAGTCCGTGGTTCCGACAACACCCACAATGAACGAACATGTGTTCGATGGCAAGCACCGACACGCCGCGTGGACAGATCGCCGCGCGCGGATCACCGGCAGGCGGGCCGACAGTCCCGCGTCGCCGTCACCAGCGTTCGCGGGGGACGTCGAAGTCGCGACAGATGGCCATCCAGACGTCCCGGGGATCGGCGCCGCCTTCGATCGCCTGCGCCCCGGTACGTCCACCGAATTCGAGGAGAACGTGGTCGACCAGGATCGAATCGGCCGCCCGCCCCCCGAACTCGGCGGTGATCAGCTCGGTGAATTCGGTCAGACGCACGCGGCCAGCCTACCCACGCCGGACGTCCCTTCTCACTGCGACAACAGGCGCCGAACCACCTGTACCGGGTCGACGACCCCGGCTGCCGATGCCGAGGCACACCGTGCCGCATCGGCGTACGCCGGATCGGTGAGCACCTCGCGCGCCGCCGACGCGAGAGAGCGCACTTCCACCGGCCGGACGAGACAGCCACTCCCCTGGCGCTGCACCCGATTCGCCAGTTCCCACTGGTCACCGCCCCCGGGAACCGTCACAACCGGAACACCGGCCGCGAGCGCCTTGGCCAGCATCCCGTGCCCGCCACCGCAGATCACCAGGTCGACGTCGGGCAGGATCTCGTCCTGGCGCGCCGTGCCGACCACCAGATGATCCGGGAGCTGTCCCGACGACGGCGGGTCGAGGGCCGAGAGAACCACCCGCACAGGAAATCCGAGCTCGTCGGCGGACAGTGCGGAGATCGCGGCGCCGGCCATGTCCGCGGCGCCGGTGACCGCGGTCGAGGGCGCGACCAAGATCAGCGGTGCCGTCCCCGGCGGCCGCTCGAACACCGATCCGGTCGGCTCCCACAGCAACGGGCCCACGAGATGCGCGTCCGCGGGCCAATCCGGCCGGTACACCTCCAGCGCGGGCAACGTCGCGACGAGCCGCGCCGCGGGGCGGGGTATCGATGTGCCGAGGCCGATCTCGGACCGCGCCCGCGCACGCTGCCGCTCACCGCGTCGCAACGATCGCGCGGTCGCCGCGCGCATCGCCGCGTCGCGCAGCCGACCCGACCAGCCCGTACCGGGTTCGAGACCTGCGCCGATCGGCGGCAGGCCGCGAGACGGTCGGTACAGCGGGTGCGGCGACAGTTCCACCCACGGGACACCCACCAGTTCGGCCGCCCATCCGCCCCCGACGGTGATCACGTCCGAGATCACCAGATCCACCCGACGCTCGGCGAGCACGGGCGCCAGCGACACCGCGATCCGACCGGCCCGTCCGCTCAGTTTCGCACCGGCGTCGGTGTCGTCGTCCCCGTCCTCGACGGCCAGCCCCGGGAGCTCGACCACCTCGATGCCTCGTTCGGCAGCGGCCGCGCGCCATCGAAGCCCCGTGTAGACGGTCGTGCCGATGCCGTCTGTCCCCAGACGTTCGGCGAGTGCGAAAGCCGGAAAGGCATGTCCCGCATCAGGTCCCGCCACGATGGCCACGCGTGCCATGGATCTCCTCGCTGCCACACGCACCCGGGACCGCGCAGGACGCACCGGTCGGCATGCGCATCGGACGACGAACGGCCCCCCCCCACTCGGCGGGAGGCCGTTCGTCGTGGTCGATCGTGTCCGGTCGGCTCAGTTGCCGGTCTGGGGCGGTTGTTCGGTCGCCGGTGTGGACGGTTGCGCGGGCTGGGCGGCCGGCTGCGCAGCACCCGTGCCGGCGGACGGGAGGGCACCACCCTGCATGCTGGCGCGGATCTGCTCGAGTCGTGCGTGGCCGGCCATCTGGACCCCGGCCTGCTCGACCTCCTGCATGCGACCTTGGACGGTGTTCTGCGCGAGTTCGGCCTGCCCCAACGCATTGGCGTAGCGACGCTCGATCTTGTCGCGCACCTGGTCGAGATTCGGTGTGTTGCCCGGCACCGCGAGCTCGCTCATCTGATTGAGCGACGCGCTCACCTGCTCCTGCATCTTGGCCTGCTCGAGCTGGCTCAGCAGCTTGGACCGCTCGGCCAGCTTCTGCTGCAGCGTCATCGCGTTGCGCTCGACGGCCTTCTTGGCCTGCTCGGCCGCCTGCAACGACTGGTCGTGCAGCACCTTGAGATCCTCGACGCTCTGCTCCGCGGTGACCAGCTGGGCGGCAAAGGCCTCGGCGGCGTTGGTGTACTCCTGCGCCTTCGCCGAATCGCCCGCCGCGGTCGCCTGGTCGGCGAGTGTCAGTGCCTGGCGGGTGTTGGCCTGGAGCTTCTCGATCTCCTCGAGCTGACGGTTGAGTTTCATCTCCAGCTGACGCTGATTGCCGATGACCGACGCCGCCTGCTGGGACAGGGCCTGGTGCTGACGCTGCGCGTCCTCGATCGCCTGCTGGATCTGGATCTTCGGGTCTGCGTTCTCGTCGATCTTGGCGTTACCAAGTGCCATCAGGTAGCGCCACGCCTTCACGAACGGGTTCGCCATTCTTGCGTCAACTCCATTCCGGGTGGTCGGTGAGTGTGTAACCAATCTAGCGTCTGGGACCGTCACACGGTGACACACCATGATCCCGGTCGCGCCCGCGGCGCGGTCGGGTGCGGCGCGAACCGCGGAGCATCATGCGGCGGCGAGCGCCGCCTCCTCGGAACGTCCGGCGGGCCCCGGGATGACGACCTTGGCGTCGAGCACGCCCATGTCCGTGGTCGCGATCGTCTCGGCGCCGATCAGACGGTCGCTGTCGGCGGGGAGCATGGCGAGGCCGATGTCGAGCAGGAGCTCGGCGATCTCCACGTCGAGTGCGTCACAGATCGCAGCGAGGAGCTCGCTGGACGCCTCCTTCTGCCCACGTTCGACCTCCGACAGGTAGCCGAGGCTGACCCGGGCGTCGGTGGACACCTCACGCAGCGTCCGGCCCTGCGTCGTGCGTACCCGGCGCAGGCTCTCGCCCAGCGCCTCTCGCAGTAGCACTGCCATCGGGCGTCCTCCTCACTGCTCGGTTGTCTTCCGGCCACGACCACCTCGTCGGTCGCCGGACCAGACCATCACCACAACGTCTGCGACACCGCACCGGTTCCCGACGACCCGGGTTCGCCGGTTCGGCGGGTGTCGCCGCCGTGACGACGACAGTAGTCGAATATCACGGCCGCTGCCGCGCCGTATCGCGCACGTCATCCGGTGTTGCGCCGAGGGCGAACATCGGGCGCTCCGGAGGCGTCGGACGACCCGTCGCCGGCTCCGGTCCCCGTTCGGGCGGCCGCGACGGACCGATTCCGCAGAACCAGGGCCTGCCAGATGTAATCGAAGCCCGTGAACACCGTGACGACCAGCGCAAGGCCCATCACGACGGCGGCGGCCACATGCCATGGTCCGCCCAGCGGCAGCAGGTAGAGGCCGATGGCCACCGCCTGGAGCAGGGTCTTCAGCTTGCCTCCCCGGCTGGCCGGGATCACACCGTGACGCAAGACCCAGAACCGAAGAGCGGTGACACCGAGTTCCCGGGCGAGGATCACGGCGGTCACCCACCACGAGAGGTCGCCGAGGACGGACAAGCCGACGAGCGCCGCACCGATGAGCGCCTTGTCGGCGATCGGATCGGCCATCTTCCCGAAGTCGGTGACGAGGCCTCGTTCCCGCGCGAGACGCCCGTCGTATCGGTCCGTGATGGCCGCGATCGCGAAGATCGCGGCTGCCGTGATCCGCCACGCCGTGTCGTGGCCGCCGCCGATGAACAAGGCCGCGACGAACACGGGAACCAGGACGATCCGGAAGACGGTGAGCGCGTTCGCAATGTTGACCAGGGGTACCGGGTCGACGGGGTCGGTGATGTGGTCGGGCCCACGGCCGGCACCTGCGATCCCGTTCTCGTGCACGGCACGGCGCATCCGATCGGTCATGACGCACCGATCTCTCGTGGTCGCCAGCCGACCAGGCGATACTGCTCCCGCACGCCCACAGCCTATCGGCACCCCGGTCGCGGGCAGTCCGCGAGGGCAGACTCGGGCGCAAAGGCACGTGCGCGCCCCTCCCGGGCACGACTACTGTGAGGTCCCATGCCCCCTGCCGTCCCCGACCCGGCACCCCGGACGCCACCGACTGCTACCCCGGGACCGACCGCTACCGACGACGAGAACGTCTCGGCGACGGAGGTACGCGACGCCGCGATCCGCCGGGCACGAACCTCCGACGTACCCCGGATCAAAGAACTCATCGACCAGTACGCGGGTCGCATCCTGTTGGAGAAGAACCTCGTCACCCTCTACGAGGCGGTCCAGGAGTTCTGGGTGGCCGACCTCGACGGTGTGGTGGTCGGCTGCGGCGCGTTGCACGTGCTCTGGGCCGACCTCGGCGAAGTGCGTACCGTCGCGGTCGACACCGGGTATGCAAGCCGCGGCGTCGGTCACCGGATCGTCGCGCGCCTGATGGACATGGCCCGGGAGCTGCAGCTGTCCCGGGTATTCGTGCTCACCTTCGAGACCTCGTTCTTCGCGCGGCACGGTTTCAGCGAGATCGACGGCACACCCGTGACCCGCGAGGTGTTCGAGGAGATGTGCCGTTCCTACGACACCGGCGTCGCCGAGTTCCTCGACCTGAGCTACGTGAAGCCCAACACGCTCGGCAACACCCGAATGCTGGCCACCCTCAACTGATCACGACAGGAGCCCCGATGGCGACCTTTGCCGTCCACTACACCTACGAACCCCCCAAGGCGGCCCTGCGTGACCAGTACCGGCCACTGCACCGTGAGTGGTTGGGCGAGGAGAATGCCGCGGGCAACGTGCTGCTGGCCGGCCCCTACCCGGACGGCTCCGGCGCCCTGATCGTCATCCGCGCCGAGAGCCTCGACGCCGGCGAGGCGTTCCTGGCCAACGACCCGTTCATCGCGCACGAGGCCGTCGACGGTGTCCGGGTGGTCGAATGGACCCAGGTCTTCGGGCCGCTCGACGCCTGATCGACCCGGACACCGCCGATCGGCGGTCGTCAGCTCGGCGTCGACTCGGAATTGCGCGACCTGATCAAGCTCGCGACGGTGGTGATCACCAGCGTCAGAATGATCACCGACAGCGACACCGCCGTGGACACCTCGGGCACCGAGACGTGTTCGCCACCGTTGATGAACGGCAGGGTGTTCTCGTGCAGGGCATGCAGTACGAGCTTCACACCGATGAACGCCAGGATGAACGAGAGTCCGTAGGACAGGTAGACCAGCCGGTCGAGCAAACCGCCGAGCAGGAAGTACAGCTGGCGAAGTCCCATCAGTGCGAACGCATTCGCGGTGAACACCAGGTAGGGCTCCTGGGTGAGCCCGTAGATGGCGGGGATCGAGTCGAGGGCGAACAGCACGTCGGTGAAGCCGATGACGATGAGGACCATCAGCATCGGGGTGGCCAGTCGCTTGCCGTTCGCCTTGGTGAAGAGCTTGTCGCCGTCATACTCGTCGGAGGTACGCAGGTAGCGCTTGACGAACCGCTCGAGCCTGGTCTCGCGCTGCTCCTCGTGATCCACCGGGTCGTCGCTGTCGCTGACGAGCTTGACCGCGGTGTAGAGCAGGAAGGCGCCGAACAGGTAGAAGATCCAGCTGTAGGTGTTGATGGCCGCGGCACCGACAGCGATGAAGAGGCCACGCATGATGAGCGCCATCACGATGCCGAGCAGGAGGACCTTCTGCTGATACTCCTTGGGCACGGCGAACTTCGACAGGATGATGACGAAGACGAACAGGTTGTCCACCGAGAGTGCCTTCTCGGTGACGTAGCCGGCGAAGTACTCGCCGCCGTAGGTACTACCCCATTTCCACCACACGAACAGGCCGAAGACGACCGCGATCGAGATGTAGACCACCGACCAACTGCCCGACTCCTTGAGGGACGGGGCATGTGGCACTCGGACGTGGGCGAAAAAGTCGAAGACAAACAGGGCCGCGATCACCACGCAGGTGACGATCCAGACCGTTGTCGTGATATCCATGAAAGTGATCTCCTCCAGCGCGCAGCACAAGCTTGCGATGCCAGAGGTCTCTCCCGCCGGCGATTCGGTGACAAGACATCAGATGACGTGTGCACCGGGCCGACCGACGAATCCGGGTCGTCCGCGCCACGATGATCGGCATAGTGGCCCGGGGCGACCGTATTGACGGAGACGCCGCAAAGAGTGGGGATACTCCCCTCTTCGATCGTCGACCAGCCTAGTACACGCGGGTACGGTTACACCATGGCGCCACGACAGCGCCCGGCGACCGTCGACGACATCCACACCGTCGCACAGGCAATGCCCCACGTCACGGATGCCGGTTCGTCCGCGGATCGGCCGGTCTATCAGGTCGGCGGGAAGTCATTCGTGTTCTTCCGCACGCCCCGGCCGGACGCCCGCGATCCCGACACCGGCGAGCGATTCGACGACGTCGTGGTCATCTGGGTCCCGTCCGAGGACGACAAGCTCGCCCTGGTCCAGGACGAGGGCACACCGTTCTTCACCACGAGCCATTTCGACGGGCATCTCTCGGTGCTCGTGCGCACGTGCGGGATCGCCGAGTTGACCTGCACCGAACTGACCGAGGTGATCCAGGATGCCTGGTTGAGCCGGGCATCGGCCCGGCGTGCGCGGACCTGGCTGTCCGAGCACGGGCTCACCTGAGCGCGCCCGATCGCCCGCCCGATCGACAGTCGACCGGTCAGTGCTCGACCGGTCAGTGCTCGACCGGTCAGTGCTCGACCGCGCGCTACTCGGTTGCGGCGTCGTCGCCACCGCCGCCGGTGATCGAGGTGATCACACCGGCGAGGTCCTCCGGTTTCACCAGCACCTCACGGGCTTTGGACCCTTCGCTCGGCCCGACGACCCCACGCGTCTCCATCAGGTCCATCAGCCGACCCGCCTTGGCGAACCCGACCCGGAGCTTGCGCTGCAGCATCGATGTCGAACCGAACTGACTGGAGACCACGAGTTCGATGGCCTGCAGCAGGTCGTCGAGGTCGTTGCCGATGTCGCCGTCGATGTCCTTCTTCTCGCCCGCCTTGGCGGTGGTGACGCCCTCGGTGTACTCGGGCTCGCTCTGCTCGCGGGTGAAGTCGACGACGGCCTGGATCTCCTCGTCGGTGATGAAGGCACCCTGCATACGGATCGGCTTGTTGGCGCCCATGGGCAGGAAGAGACCGTCACCCATACCGATCAGTTTCTCGGCGCCGGGCTGATCGAGGATGACCCGCGAGTCGGTCAGCGACGACGTCGCGAACGCCAGGCGCGACGGCACATTCGTCTTGATCAGACCGGTCACCACGTCGACGGACGGACGCTGGGTGGCGAGCACGAGGTGGATGCCCGCCGCACGCGCCTTCTGCGTGATGCGCACGATCGCGTCCTCCACGTCACGCGGTGCAGTCATCATCAGGTCCGCGAGCTCGTCGACGATCGCCAGGATGTACGGATACGGGGTGTAGACACGCTCGCTGCCCAGCGGCGTGGTGATCTCCCCGGACCGCACCTTGGTGTTGAAGTCGTCGATGTGACGCACCCGGGACGCCTTCATGTCCTGATAGCGCTGTTCCATCTCCTCGACGAGCCACGCCAATGCCGCCGCGGCCTTCTTCGGCTGGGTGATGATGGGCGTGATGAGGTGCGGAATGCCCTCGTACGGGGTGAGTTCCACCATCTTGGGATCGATGAGGATCATCCGGACATCGTCGGGAGTCGCCCGGCTGAGCAACGAGACCAGCATCGAGTTGACGAAGCTCGACTTGCCGGAACCGGTCGAGCCGGCCACCAGCAGGTGCGGCATCTTGGCCAGATTCGCACTGACGAAGTCGCCCTCGATGTCCTTGCCGAGCCCGATCACCAGCGGGTGACCGTCCTTGCGCGTCTTCGGCGACTTCAGCACGTCGGCGAGACGCACCATCTCCCGATCGGAGTTGGGCACCTCGATGCCCACCGCGGACTTGCCCGGGATGGGCGCGAGGAGGCGGACGTTGTCGGTGGCCACCGCGTACGCGATGTTGCGCTGCAACGCCGTGATCTTCTCGACCTTGACGCCCGGACCGAGTTCGACCTCGTAACGGGTCACCGTCGGGCCGCGGGTGTAGCCGGTGACCGCGGCGTCGATCTTGAACTGCTCCATGACGCCGGTGATCCGGTCGATCATGTCGTCGTTGGCGCGACCGCCCTGCTTCGGCGCGTCCCCGTCGATCAGCAGGTCCGACGGCGGCAACTGGTAAGCGCCCTCGACGGGGCGATCGACGAGCGCGGCCCCTGAGGTCTCGGGCTCGGCGGCGGGCGTCTGAGCGCGTGGGGTCTTGTGTTTCGCCGGTGTCTTGCGCGGCGGTGCCGGTTCCTCGGGTTCGGCACCGATCTGCTCGGTGACCTCGTCGTCGAGCGAGATCGTCGTCGCGGCCGCGAAGTCCGCGGCGTCCACATCGGGGTCGACGGGCCGGCGTGAGCGGCGGCGGCGCACCGGCTCGACGTCGGGCGGGTAGTTGTCGTACGGGTCGGGAGAGTAACCGGTGGGCGTGTCCAGCACCTCGGTCGCCTGATCGTCGGCGCCTCGAGCACGACCACGAGTGACGCGGCGTGCGGCCCGCTCGTCCTCGACCTCGTCGTCGAACTCGTCGCGGTCGAATTCGTCGCCGTCGAACTCGTCCCAGGGCGCGACGTCGTCGGCGTATGACGCGTGGCCGAGTCCCAGGTAGCCGGCCGCTCCGTCGATCACCTCACGAACTGTCCTGCCGCTCAGGATCAATGCGCCGAAGGCGACGCACAGCAGCAGGACGGGCACCGAGATCCAGGCCGTCACGCCGTCGGTGAGCGGGGTGCCGACGGCGAATCCGAGGAAACCGCCGGCCGACGACCGGCCGGGCAGGTCTTCCGGTGCACCGGCGACGAGGTGCACGAGACCGAGTACCGGCAGCACCACGAGCAGGCCGGCACCGAGATACCGTGCTCGTCGATGCGGGTTCGGCGGTCGCCGCATGAGCATCACGGCCAGCGCGACCAGAGCGAGCGGTACCACCACCGATGCGGCACCGACAATCGCTCGGATGAGTGCCTCGATGAACGCCCCGACCGGTCCGGCCGCCCCGAACCACACGCTCGCTCCCACCAGGAGAGCAAAGGCGAGGATCGCCAGCGCGACGCCGTCGCGGCGGTGTGAGTGACCGCTCAGGTCGCGCCGCGGCGCCGAACGCCCGCGCCGATCGACGGGCCGCTCCTCGTCGAGTGGGTCGTCGACGATCGGCCCGTCGAACCCGTCGAACCCGTCGTCGACGGTCTCCTCGACGTCGAGGTCGTCGAGACGGTCGTCCCCCGTCGAACGCACTCCCCCGGCGCGTGCCAGACCGCCCACGCCGCGCGCCATCAGGGACCATCCGGCGCCGAGTCCGCGACCGACCGCGGATGCCCCGGTCGCTGCGACCGACCGGCGGTGGATGTCCTCGGATGCCACCGCGCTCCCGCTCCCGCCCCGAGCTCGCGTGGAGGTCCCGCTCTTGCGCGCTGTGGTGGAGCGGGTACCGGCCGTCGTCGAGCGCGACGTCGACGTCCGCGTGCTCGTACCGCGCGACCCCCGTGCACCCGACTTCGTCGTTCCCGCGGTCGCACGCGATGCCGATCTCGGCGCACTCCTCTGCGACGCACCCCGTTTCTGGGCACCAGCGGTTGCTTTCGAAGCCATGGGAGACAGACTAGTCGCCTACCGTCACCTCAGTCACATAGGCAACACTGGCAACGCATTTGTGTGTCGAATTCGTAACCGGCCCGAATCGACGGTCTCAGAAGCCCCGCTTGGCGCTCATCACCGCCGACACGCTGTCGCCATCCCCTTCGTATGTGACATCCAGCGGCGCCCGCCCGAACGCGAACAGCACGAGCTCGCCGGCGGTGCCGGTCACCACCACGGGCTTCCCGGACCCGGAGGTGACCAGCTCACGGCCATCGTCGGTGGTCAGGGTGACCGACGCGGGCGAGCCCTTGAGAGTGAGCTTGGCCATCGACTTCGCCGGGGTGACCAGCGCTTCCTGCATGTCGGCCGACAGCGGCCGCGGCGTCCATGGCGCGTCCCTGGGCGTTCCGCCACGCAGGACGTCCTCGTGATGGACGAACATCTCGGCGAGATTGGCCCAGCGATCCACGAGTTTGAAGGGCGAGAACGCGGGCGGACCCGACGCCAGCTGGTCGAGCAGGACGTCCCACGACTGCGTGGCGGCGCCGGCGCGCACCCGCTCGGTGTGCCCGGCGAACTGCTTGATCATGATTCCGGGACCCGTGTCCGGCCGACGTTCCCGGACCACCAGATGGGCGACGAGATCCCGGGTCGTCCAGCCCTCACACAGGGTCGACGCATCGGGTCCGACGGAGTGGAGGGTGTCGACGAGGGCGGCGCGTTCATCTTGTGCGAGGGTCACGGATCACACCCTAGCCGCGGCCACCGCCGCCGGCGCTCGCGCGATCAGGATCCGACGGCGAGCACCGTCGGCACGATCATCGGCCGGCGGCGGTAGGTGTCAGCGACCCAGCGTCCCACGGCTCGGCGGATGGTCTGTGCGATGCGATGCGCATCTGTGACACCTTCGGCCGCCAGCGAGTCGAGCGCCTGATGCACCACATCCGCCGCCGCCTTCAGCGCGTCCGGATCGTCGGAGAAGCCGCGTCCGGACACCTCGGGCACGCTCACCGCACGTCCGGTGGTGGCATCGATGGCGATCGTGATGGAGATGAAACCGCCCTCCCCCAGCACCAATCGTTCCGACAGCGTCGACTCGTTCACGTCGCCCACCGACAGTCCGTCGACGTAGACGTGGCCGACCGGCACGCGGCCGGCGATCTCCGCGAGGCCGTCGACGAGATCCACCACCACGCCGTCCTCGGCCAGTACCACCCGGTCCTCGGGGACGCCGGTGGCGACCGCGAGCGCGGCATTGGCCCGCAGGTGGCGCCACTCACCATGGACCGGCATGACGTTCGACGGCCGCACCGCGTTGTACAGGTAGAGCAGCTCACCGGCCGACGCATGCCCGGAGACGTGCACCTTGGCGCTCTGCTGCGTGATGACCGTGGCACCCCGCTTCGCCAGACCGTTGACCACCGCGAACACGGAGTTCTCGTTGCCCGGGATCAGCGATGACGCGAGCACCACGAGATCGTTCGCGCGGATGTTTATCTGGCGGTGTTCGCCGCGCGCCATCCGCGACAGCGCCGAGAGCGGCTCACCCTGCGAGCCCGTCGAGATCAGCACCAACCGGTCGTCGGGCAGCGTCGCGGCTGTGTCGAGATCCACGAGGACGCCATCCGGCACCGACAGGTATCCGAGATCCTGGGCGATCTGCATGTTCCGGACCATCGACCGCCCGACGAAGGCGATCCGCCGATTGTGCGCGAGGGCCACGTCGACGACCTGCTGGATCCGGTGGACGTGGCTGGCGAACGACGCGACGATGACCCGTTGACGGGCGCGACCGATGACCTGGTCGAGGACCCCGCCGATCTCACGTTCGGGCGTCACGAAGCCCGGCACCTCGGCGTTGGTCGAGTCGACCAGGAACAGGTCGACCCCCTCGTCGCCGAGCCGGCTGAAACCGGCGAGATCGGTGAGCCGATTGTCGAGGGGCAGCTGGTCGAGCTTGATGTCACCGGTGTGCAGGACCACGCCGGCCGGGGTCCGGATGGCCACCGCGATGGCGTCCGGGATCGAGTGATTGACCGCGAAGTACTCACAGTCGAACGGGCCGTGCGTGGTTCGCTCACCCTCGACCACCTGTACGAGCTTGGGGCGCAACCGGTGCTCGCGACACTTCGCGTCGACCAGTGCAAGCGTGAACTTCGACCCGATCACCGGGATGTCGCTGCGCAACCGGAGCAGGAACGGGACCGCGCCGATGTGGTCCTCGTGACCATGCGTCAGGACGATCGCGTCGACGTCGTCCATCCGGTCTTCGATGTATGTGAAGTCGGGCAGGATCAGGTCCACGCCGGGTTGAGCGTCTTCGGGGAACAGCACGCCGCAGTCGACGATGAGCAGGCGGCCGCCGTATTCGAAGACGGTCATGTTCCGCCCGATCTCACCGATGCCGCCGAGGGCCACGATGCGAAGACCGTTACGGGGAGCCCGGCGAGGGGTACCGAGTCGATCGACCGCAGGCACCGTCGCGGCCTGCGATCCGCGGTTGTCGCCCCGCCGGTCCCGGCGCTCGTGGCGTCCGCCGCCGGAGCGTGACTGCCCCGATTGGGCCCGCGCGGCGTGTTTCGGGTCGGCTTCCTGGCTGCTCCGGGCAGCCGACGAATCCGCCTTCTTGGGAGCCTTTTTCGCGGTAGCGCCCGACGCCTTGGCCGCCTTGGCAGGCGGTGCTGCGTCGGCCGGCGGTGCCGCCTTGGTGGACGGGGCCGCCTTGGTGGACGGGGCCGCCTTGGTGGACGGGGCCGCCTTGGTGGACGGGGCCGCCTTGGTGGGCGGGGCCGGAGGTCCCGCCTTTCGGCTTGCGGTACGACGACGCCGCGCTGGCCCGGTCATCAGTTCAGCACGCCGGCCGTGCGGAGATCCGCCACGAGCGCCTCGATCTGCGGCCCGTCTGCCGGGACTTGCGGCAAACGCGGTCGGCCGACATCGAATCCGAGGATTCGCAGTGATTCCTTCACCATCGTCACACCACCCAATCGGCCCATCGCGTTCACCAGCGGGAGCATCGAGATGTTGAGCTCCCGGGCGGTCGCGATGTCACCCTTCTCGAACGCCATCTGCATGTCGCGCAACCGATCCGCGACCAGGTGCCCGATCACGCTGACGAATCCGGTCGCACCCACCGAGAGCCACGGCAGATTCAGCGCGTCCTCACCGGAGAGGTACTCCAGATCGGTCGACGCGATGATGCCCGCCGCCGAATGCAGGTCGCCCTTGGCGTCCTTCACACCCTTGATGCGCGGGTGTTCGGCGAGCGCGAGCATCGTGTCGTTGAGGATCGGGACCACGGACCGGGGCGGAATGTCGTACAGCAGCACGGGAAGATCGGTGGCGTCCGCGATCGAGCGGAAGTGTGCGTACAGGCCGGCCTGGGGCGGCTTCGAATAATAGGGCGTCACCACGAGCAGTCCGTGGGCGCCGACCTTCTCCGCCTCGATGGCGAAGCGAACGCTCTCGGCGGTGTCGTAACTGCCCGCGCCCTGGGTGATGCGAGCGCGGTCACCGACGGCGTCGAGCACCACGCGCAGGAGCTCCAGCTTTTCCGGGACGGTGGTCGTCGGTGACTCGCCGGTCGTGCCCGACACCACGAGTCCGTCACATCCCTTGGACACCAGGTGTTCGGCCAGCTCGGCGGCCTTGTCCAGATCCAGTGCACCGTCGGGGGTGAAGGGGGTCACCATGGCGACGCCGATGGTCCCGAAGGGATGCGTCTGCGGCTGGTCTACGCCTGCGTTCATGGTGCTCAAGGCTACCTTCTCCGTGCCGCGGATACGCGTGCGGGCGCCCGGCGCGGCGCCGCTCAGCCCTCGAGGACGAACGGCGAGGTGGCGACCTCGGTTCCGTCGGACAGCGTGCCGATCTCGAAGTCACCGAACACCGTCGGCGCCACCTCCATGAGCTGACGCAGACACTCGACGGCGAGTTGCCGGATCTCGACGTCGGCGTGTTCGGTCGCGCGCATCCCGACGAAGTGCCGCCACGCGCGATAATTGCCGGTCACCACGATCTTGGTCTCGGTCGCATTCGGCAGCACCGACCGGGCCGCCTGCCGCGCCTGCTTGCGCCGCAGGATCGCATTGGGCACATCGGCGAACTTGGCCTCGAGGGCATCGAGCAACTCGCTGTAGGCCTTTCGCGCCGAATCGGTCGCCTCGGTGAACAAGGCCTCGAGCTCGGTGTCGCCGCGGATCGCCGGTGGTGCCACGACGTTCGAGTCGTGCTCCGGGACGAATCGCTGGGACAGCTGTGAGTACGAGAAGTGGCGGTGCCGGATCAGTTCATGGGTACACGAACGGGAGATACCGGTGATGTAGAACGTCACCGACGCGTGCTCGAGCAACGACAGGTGGCCCACCTCGAGGATGTGCCGCAGGTAGCCCGCGTTGGTCGCCGTCCGGGGATTCGGCTTGTCCCAACTCTGGTAACAGGCCCGACCCGAGAACTCGACGAGCGCCTCGCCACCATCGGCGTCGGTACTCCAATCCACGTCCGGCGGTGGGGTGAACTGCGTCGCGGCGACCATCTGCACCGTCAACGGCACCAACTCGGACACGTTGCCTCCTCACCGCATTCTGTTCGACCTGCCACCCGTTTCTGCGGGGTCGGTTCCGTCGATTGTCCACCAGTTGCGCAGACCCCTCCCCGTCACCCCGCGATACCGTCCACGGTGATGTCGACCCGATCGTCGTCGAAGCAGATCAGGTCACGAACCGGCTCACCGTCGATCAGCGGATCGGGATAGCACCACGCGACGTCGGCCACGGTCTGCCCGTGCACGATGGCCGACCAGTACGACGCGCGCCCCTTGTAGGCGCAGGTGGTGTGCGTGTCGCCGGCGACGAGCAGATCCATCCGGATGTCCTCCTGAGGCAGGTAATGACGTTGCGGAAGGTGGGTCTCGAGCAGCAACGTGGGCCGGTTGCTCTCGGCGACCACCACGTCGTCGATACGGACCACGACATGCCGGCTCGTGTCCAGACAATCGATGTGCTTGAACGGATCGTGTGGATGGGCGAGCGCGGTCTGCTCCTCCTCCCGCCACTCGTCGAACGCGGACCAGTCGAGGACGGCGTGGCCTCCCAGATCCGGATCGTCCGGGGTGAACGCGGCCGCGACCAGGGGGTGATCCCCGACGGCGATGTTCCAGGCGGTCCCCGGGCAGGTGTGCAGCAGAAATGCATCGTCCGGGGTCAGGATCGGCGGACGGTGCTCGGCCGGTGCGACCACGACCGGATCGATGAGCCCCGCCGAGATGTCCGCGATCGGTACGGCATAGGAGCCCACCACCCGGTCGGGCTCCCACACCTGGAGCACATCACGTGAGTCGACGACGGTCTCGCCGGCGACCGCAGCACGCACCCGTCGTCGCATCGCGCACCAGCGGAGTTCGCCGAGTCGGGACATCGTGAACCGGTCCATGTCGATCGCCATGATGGAAATCCTGCTCCTTCCGCCAGGGCGGCACCAGACCCTCGCCGCGGCGGAGACCGGCGATCGGATGTCGATCGGGCAGACTCCGAATGAACGTTCGGCGACACCCGTCAGAATCCCCACGGGCCTGCTGATCTGGGAGTGCGCGCCGGTCGCCACCGTGGCATCGGGTGCCGCATGATGAGCGTCGTGTCCGCACCGCCCCGTGACTCCAGTGCCCTCCGTGATTCCAGTGCCCTCCGTGATTCCAGTGCCCTCCGTGGCCCCCGTGACGCCGATCAGCCCGACGCCCCCTCTGCAGAACCGTCGGAGCGATCCGGGATCAGCCGCCGAGCCGTGTTGCGCACGGGCGCGGTGGCGGCCGGGGTCTCCACCGCCGGCATCGCCATGTCACCCGCCTCCGCCGCGCCCCGTTTGGCTGCTGTGTTCGCACACGGCGTGGCCTCGGGCGATCCACTCCCCCACGGCGTGATCCTGTGGACACGCGTCACGCCGACCGCCGCGGCGACGCCGGGCTCGGGTCGCGGCCCCGGCGTCGACGTCATCTGGGAGGTGGCGCGTGACGCCACCTTCGTGCGCACGGTCGCATCCGGATCCGTCCGCGCGTCCGTCGCGGCGGACCACACGGTGAAGGTCGATGTCGCCGGGCTGGAACCCGACACGCGGTACGTCTATCGATTCCGGGTCGCGTCGGGACCCACGGCGGGTGCGACGTCGCCGACCGGTCATACCCGTACCGCACCGGCCCTCGGCGCCGATGTCGATCGGGTGCGGTTCGGCGTGGTCTCGTGCGCCAACTGGGAAGCCGGGTACTTCGGGGCATATCGCCATCTCCGCGCACACCGCGATCTCACCGCGATCGTGCACCTCGGCGACTACTTCTACGAGTACGAGACCGGCGGCTACGGCGGGAAGTCCGGCGTGGTGCGGCAGACGGAACCGGCCAACGAGACGGTGACCCTGCGCGACTACCGGATTCGGCACGCCCACTACAAGACCGACGTCGACCTCGCCGAGCTGCACCGCCTCCTGCCGTGGATCTGCACGTGGGACGACCACGAGTCGTCCAACGACGCCTGGAAACGCGGCGCGGAGAACCACAGCGCAGGCGAAGGGCCTTGGGCAGCAAGAAAGGCCGCGTCCGAGCGCGCCTATTTCGAGTGGATGCCGGTGCGTCCCGAAGCGACCGGAACCGGCAGGCATCTCTACCGCAGGCTCCGTTTCGGCCGGCTGCTCGAACTGTCGATGCTGGACCTGCGGACGTATCGGGACCAACAGGTGTCGGCCACCTCGTCCGACGTCGACGACCCGCGCCGGAGCATCACCGGAGCGGCCCAGATGCGTTGGCTCACCAGCGGATTGACGTCGTCGTCCACGCGATGGCAGATCATCGGGAATCCGGTGATGATCGCACCGGTCCTGATCCCGCCTCTCGATGCCCGCAACACCGCGGCCGTCACCGAATTACTCGGCCTGCCCGCCGGCGGGGTGCCCTACAACGCCGATCAATGGGACGGCTACACCGCCGATCGCCGTCGACTGCTCGACGCCATCCGCGATCATCGCGTCGACAACGTCGTCTTCATCACCGGCGACATCCATTCGTCCTGGGCCTGCGACATCCCGGCCGACGCGGCTCGTTTTCCCGCTGGCGGTTCGGTCGCGACCGAGCTGGTGGTCCCGTCGGTGACCTCGTCCAACATCGACGACATCCTCGGAGTGCCCGAGCACACCGTCGGCGCCGCCGTGCCGACGGCGATCATGGCGGCCAACCGACACGTCCGGTGGAACGACTTCGACGCACACGGCTACGGGGTGTTGAGCATCACGCCGGCGGCGGCGCAGATGGACTGGTACTTCCTCGTCGACAAGGCCGACCCGTGGACCAGTCGCTACCACGCCAGATCGTTCCGGGTGCGCTCCGGAACGCCACGCGTCGGATCCGTCGCCGAACCCGCCGACTAGCGTCACGGGAGGCACCGTGATCGTCACGTCCAACCAGGAAACGAAAGGCCCGAGATGACCACACCTTCGCACCGCTCCGCACTGCGGCGACGACTCGTATGCGCGGCCGCTGCACTCGCCGTGGTCGGCGCACCCGCGATCGCACCGACCGCGATCGGAACCGCGACGGCAGCCCCGTCGCAGACCGCACCCACGACCGCGCCCGCCGCATTCGACCTCGCCGGCACGGTGAACACGCGCATGTTCACGAACTATCACACCGCCGACGGTCACACGATCAACGGCCGGGTCATCCGCAGCGACAGCCTCGACAAACTCACCGCGGCCGATCAGAAGAAGCTGGCCGGACACCGGGTCACCTCGATCGTCGACTTCCGCAGTGACGTCGAGCGCGCCGTGCAGCCCGACCGCGCGGTCCCGGGTGCGACGGCGCTGAACTACAACGTCGTCGGTTCACCGGTCCCGATCAGCCTGGACTCGGGCTCGTCCGACCTGTCCGATCCGACGAGTTCGTATCGCGAGTTCGTGACCAGCGCGTCGGCGCGCGACGCGTTCCGGAAGACGTTGCTGGACATCAAGACCACCGCGGGCAAGGGTGACACCGTGCTGTATCACTGCACCGCGGGCAAGGACCGCACCGGCTGGGCGTCTGCCGTCCTGCTGAGCATCCTCGGCGTCGACCGCAGCACGGTCGAACAGGATTACCTGGCCAGCAACACCTTCCGCCATGCCGACGCCGGCGACTCGCTGAACGGCGTGAACATCTCGTCGCTGCGTGCCGCGTTCGCCGCTGCGGACAAGACGTACGGCAGCTTCGACAACTACGTGTCCAAGGGCCTCGGTCTGACGTCCGGCGACATCGCCGGGCTCAAGAAGGCACTGCTGGTCAAGCACGCGTGATCACGGCGTTCGCGAAGTCGGCTCGGCGATCGCCGGCGACTCACACGTCGACGATCGCCGACAGCTTCGCGTAGGTGTCCTGCCAGCCGTCGACGGCGATCGACTCGATCCCGAGATCCAGGACGGGCCGGTCGTTGCCGCCCTTGTCCAGACGGTCACCGAAGAACAGGATGTCGCCGGTGCCGAGATCCAGGATGTCCATCAACTTCCGCGCGCCATACGCCTTGTCGATGCCCTTCTTGGTGACGTCCACCGACGTCGACCCACCGCTGCGTACCTCGAGGTCGCTCAGGCGCTCGGCGGCATAGGCGCGCAGCGACTCCTTCTTGGCGCCATCGGGGTCCCAGGCTGCCTTGGCGTCGACCGGGGCCGACTGTCCCAAAGCACTGAACGTGATCTGACTGCCACGATCCTCGAGGATCGGGCCCCAGGTCTCCGACTCCCACAGACCGAGCTCCTTGGCCCCGGCCTCGAGGACCGCGAGCGTGCGCGTCTTCTCGTCGTCACCGAGGTATTCGGCATAGACGGTCTCCCAGTCGGTACCCGACCAGCGCACGTACTGCGTGCCACACGTCGGCATCAGGTGGAGGTTTCCGATCGAGTCGAAGGTCCCGAGACGCGCCAGGACCTGCGCGGAGAACTGCTCGAACCGGCCGCCGGAGATGATGCACCCGAGACTCCGGTCGAGCATGCGGCGCATCAGTGCGACCATCTCGTCGGCCATCGGGCTCTTCGACGGCGCCAGGGTGTCGTCGAGGTCGAACATGACCAGCCGGTAGTCCTTGCCCTGGTGCGAAACCGCCATCATCAGCCTTCCCGATCGAGCACGTCCGTGTGCACATTGGTCGAGCAGAAGCATGGCATCCCGGCGTCGCAATTGCACCAGTCGGGGTGGTCGGTCAGCGAATCATGGCCGACGTCACGTCGAGAAGCCGAACCGCCTCGTCCCGGTTGACGCGCGCGAGAGTCATCGCCGCGATGGTCGCCCCGGTGATGGACGTGGCACGCGCCGCGACGGACTCCGCGTCGTCGTCGGGGAATCGTGCGGCCACTCCCCTCGTGACGGCCGCGAGAAGTTCGGCGTGATAGGCACCGACCACCTGCCGCACGGCCGCGTCATCCCCGAGGGTGGACCCCGCGGTGCCGACGAGCAGACAGCCGGTCGGTTCGTCGGAGTCCCCGAGCCGCCCGATTGCCTCGGCCAGGCCGGTGAGGTACCCGGCCAGTGCCCCGGGCGCGACATCCGGTTCCTGCAGCGGACGGATGCGGGGCGCCACGATGGTGTCGAGATAGTCCTGTACGGCCGCGTCGAACAGCCCGCGCATGTTCCCGAACGCGTGGTAGATGCTCGATCGCGACAAACCGGTCACCTTCTCCACGTCGGACACCGAGACTCCGTCGAAACCCCTCTTCCAGAACAGATTCCGCGCCGAGGCGACAACGGTGGCGGTGTCGTACGCCTGCGTTCTGCCCATGGCCACCCCTGACTCGTTCGATTGTCGTGCCGACCAGCGTACGCTATTGTGGAACGATCGGTACACAATCCGGAAGGGAGTCATCGATGACTCAGACCAGCACTCAGATCCAGCTCGCGAACCGGCCGACCGGCTGGCCGACGGACGCCGATTTCCGCACGGTCACCGTCGAGTACGGCGACCTCGGCCCCGGGCAGGTGCGCGTCGCCAACGAGTTCGTCTCGGTGGATCCGTACATGCGGGGCCGGATGATCGACACCCGTAGCTACATCCCGCCGTTCGTCCTCGACGAGACGATGACCGGTGGTGCCGTCGGCCGTGTGATCGAGACGACGACCGACGATCTGCCGGTCGGCACCCTGGTCTCCCATCAGTACGGTTGGCGAGACCTCGTCCAGGAGGACGCCAAGGGGTTCCGCGCGCTTCCCGAACCGCCCGAGGGCGTTTCGTCGTCGGTCTACCTGGGCATGCTCGGCATGACCGGGCTCACCGCGTACGTCGGGCTCCTCACGATTGCGCAGATGCAGCCCGGTGACACGGTGTTCATCTCCGGCGCGGCGGGCGCCGTCGGGACCGCTGCCGGACAGATCGCCCGACTCAAGGGCGCCGGAAGGGTCATCGGCTCCGCGGGTTCGGCCGAGAAGGTCGCGCTGCTCACCGAGCGCTACGGCTACGACGCGGCATTCAACTACAAGGACGAACCGTCGGTGCGTAAGCAGCTCCGCGAGGCCGCACCGGACGGCATCGACGTCTACTTCGACAATGTCGGTGGCGATCACCTCGAGGCGGCACTCGACTCGTTCAGCGACGGCGGACGAGCGGCGCTGTGCGGGGCTATCGCCCAGTACAACAGCACAACTCGCACCCCCGGACCCGGCAACATGGCCAACATCATCACGCGCGGCCTCACGCTCACCGGATTCACGGTCGGCCACCACTTCGATCAGCTGCCGGAGTTCACCCGCACGATGGGTCAGTGGTTCGCGGCCGGCGAGGTCGTGCACGACGAGACCGTGGTCGACGGGATCGACAACGCGGTCGACGCCTTCCTCGGTCTCATGCGAGGCCAGAACACCGGCAAGATGGTCGTGCGCATCCCGTCCTGATCAGCTCACCCGACGGCGGCGGAGAGTGCGCGGGCGAGATCGCCCCGCTCTCCGACGTCGACCCGGTCCAGTCCGAGCCACCCGGCCATCGCCGCGAGGTCGGCGGCCAGCCGGCCGGCAACGACCTTCTCGCCCCGGCCGTCCTCGAGAAAGGCGCCGAGCACCAGGAGCGCGCCGGCCTTGCGGTCGGCCTTCAGGTCGACGCGGGCGGCGATGTCGTCGCCCATCAGATACGGCAGCACGTAGTATCCGTGCACCCGTTTGTGTTCCGGCACATAGATCTCGATGCGGTAGTGGAAGTCGAAGACACGCTCGGCCCGTGGCCGGAAGAACACCAGCGGGTCGAACGGCGAGAGGATCGCGGTGCGATCGGTCCGGCGCGGGATCACCGCGCGGGCATGCAGGTAGGCCGGGTCCCGCCATCCCTCGACCGTGACCGGCGTCAGTTCCCCCGCATCGACCAGATCGCCGATCGCCGGCCGCACGTCGGCACTCTTGGTGCGGTAGTAGTCGGCGAGATCGGCGAGCGTCGCGACCCCCAGGGCGCTCGCCGCCCGCGCGGTCAGTTCCCGGTGCGCGTCGACCCGGTCGATGTGCTCACCGACGACGTCGGTCCCGATGACGCGTTCGGTCAGGTCGTAGTGCCGCACGAAGTTCTCGTTACGCACGGCCGAGAGGTCGCCGGCGGCGAACATGGCCTCACAGAGGTGCTTGACCTCCCCGCGATGCCACCAGCCACCCGGGATCCCCGTCGGGCGGACGATGCCGAGGTGATCCTCGATCTGCTTCGGCGTGCTCGGGCCGCCCTCGGCGATCACCGCGTGCACATCACGCGCGAGTTCCCGGTTGCGGCGCATGACGTCCTGCGTGAACCGGTACCGCCCATCACGGAATTCGTCTCTGCGCCAACCGAACAGAGGCCAGTCGTCGACGGGGATGAGTGCGGCCTCGTGGGCCCAGTACTCGACGAGAAGTCGCGATCCGCGCCGGGGGCGCCAGGCCGCGCGGTCGAGGATGTCGCGGTCGTAGGGACCCAGTCGGCTGAACATCGGCATGTAGTGGGCACGCGCGGCGATGTTCACCGAATCCATCTGCAGCAGCCTGGTCCGGCCGACGACCCTCCGCAGGTGCGCCGACGTCGGCGCACCGGACGGTGGACGATCGGTGAATCCCTGTGCGGCAAGAGCGATTCGCCGCGCCTGCGCGGCGGAGAGGCTGGTACGGGTCATGTGCCCGGCTATGCCCCTCGCCCCGACCGCACACTCGCATGCCGGAGATAGTCGACGAATCGGAAGTGGAGGCCCGCCGACGACGGCTGCCAGTCACCGGTGACGTCGGCCTCCCACGTATACGGGTCCACCTCGGGCGCAAAGGCGTCGGCACCCTCGACCAGCATGTCGATTTCGGTGATGCGCAGATGCGTTGCCACACCCATCGATGCCTCGTAGATCTGCCCGCCACCGATAACCGTCACCGGCCCGTCGACCAGCCCGAGGGCGTCGCCGACCGTATGGACGATCTCGGCCCCCTCGGCCGACCACGTGGCCGACCGCGTGATCACGATGTTGCGCCTACCGGGCAACGGGCGGACCCGATCGGGCAGGGAATCCCAGGTCTTCCGCCCCATCACCACCGCGTCGGTCCCGGTCAGCTCACGGAACCGTCGCATGTCCTCGGGCACCCGCCACGGGATGGTGTTCTCGCGACCGATCGCGCCCACTCGATCCTGGGCCCACAGCAAGGTGACCGTGGTCGCCATCAGATCGCCACCGGCGCCTTGATCCCCGGATGCGACTCGTAGCCCACCACCGCGATGTCGTCGAACTCGTAGTCGAAGATCGAATCACGCTTCCGCAGTTCGAGTTTCGGATAAGGGTATGGATCACGCGACAGCTGCTTGCGCACTTGTTCGACGTGATTGTCGTAGATGTGGCAATCACCACCGGTCCAGACGAACTCGCCGACCGCCAGATCGGCCTGCTGCGCCATCATGTGCGTGAGCAGGGCGTAGGACGCGATGTTGAAGGGCACGCCGAGGAAGAGGTCCGCACTGCGCTGGTAGAGCTGACACGAGAGCTTGCCGTCGGCGACGTAGAACTGGAAGAAGGCGTGGCATGGCGGCAGCGCCATCTGCGGGATCTCACCGACGTTCCACGCCGAGACGATGTTGCGACGGGAGTCGGGGTTGGTCCGGAGCAGGTCGAGGGCGGCGGAGATCTGGTCGATGTGTTCACCCGAGGGAGTCGGCCAGCTGCGCCATTGCACGCCGTAGACCGGCCCGAGGTCGCCGTCGGCGTCGGCCCACTCGTCCCAGATGCTCACCCCACGGTCCTGCAGCCATCGGACATTCGAGTCGCCGCGCAGGAACCACAGCAGCTCGTACACGATCGACTTCAGATGCACCTTCTTGGTGGTGACCAGCGGGAAGCCTGCCGCCAGGTCGTAGCGCAACTGGTGCCCGAAGAGGCTGCGCGTGCCGGTGCCGGTGCGGTCGGCCTTGGGAGTACCGGTCTCGAGGACAAGCCGGAGCAGATCCTCGTACGGGGTCGGGATCGTCGCGGCGTGGGAGGTCGCTGAATGGGTGGCCGTGCTCACGATGACCAGCTTACGGGCGGCCGAACGTTATCCAGCGTAGCGCCTACGCGGGACGTCTCTGGATTCCTTCGCCGAACCGTACTTCGAGCACTGTTGTCGGCGTTCGCGGTGGCTCACCCGGCGGATGAATTCCATGCGCTGCGAGGACAGGATGCACCGCCGGGTGCACCACCTTTTCGAGCGCCTTGTCGCAGCTCTCCTCGGACTCCCAGACGTCGAGGTAACTCACGGTCTTGTCATCGTTCTGAATGGCGATGTGCACGACCAGGCCAGGCATCGGGGTGGCACCCATCCGGTCGGCGATCTCACCGTAGATCTCGGGTGTGATCGGGACATTTTGAGTCCACGCGAAGAAACTCATGATGCTCACCCACTTTTCATCCGACTCTTTATCGGATCAATTGGTATAGCGATATGCTAGACCCGATGTCAAACGCCGTCAATCGTCAACCTCCAGGTCAGCGCCCCCGTCGATACGACTCCAGTCGGCGGCGCGCAGCCGCGGAGGAGACCCGCACACGCATCCTCGAGGCGGCTCGCCGGTTGTTCATCGCTGACGGGTACGCCGTCACCACGGTCGCGGCGATCGCTCGGCAGGCAGATGTCGTCCCGGATACCGTCTATGCGACGGTCGGCCGCAAAGCAGCACTGTTCCGGGCACTCATCGAGCTCGCGCTCTCGGGGACCGGCCAGCCGGTGCCCGGCGCTCAACGCGACTACGCCGAGCGAGTTCGCGCAGCTTCCGACCCACATCGGAAGCTGGCCATCTACGCCGAGGCCGTCACCGCAATCCAGGCGCGCCTGGCCCCCCTGTTCCTGGTGTTGCGCGAAGCCTCGGCCGTCGACGCTGAACTCAAGGCGCTCTGGGACGAGATCACCCGTCGGCGATCGGACAACATGCGCGCGCTCGCAGCGGATCTGGCGTCCACGGGTGACACACGGGCCGATCTCACCGTCGACGAGATGGCCGACGTCATCTGGACCATGAACAGCTCCGAGTACTACTCCTTGCTGGTGATCGACAGAGGGTGGTCCGAACGGCGCTTCTGCGAGTGGCTGCTCGATTCATGGTCTCGATTGCTCCTCGACCAGAAGGCCGCCGGCAAATCGGCCGACTGAGTGTCTCGCGTCTCGCGATCTGGACCGAACTCGCTCAGGCCTCCATCAGGCCGGCCGCGACCGTCGCGCCGAGTTCCCAGCACTTCTCGAGGTCGTCCTTGGTCGGCTTGCCCGCGACGGCGATGTACTCGGCTGCCTTGGTCCACCCGAGTCCGGTGGTGATCGAGTCGACGGCCTTCTCGGCGCCCTCGGTCCCCTCGTTGCCGTGCAGGTACAACCCGAACGGCCGCCCCTTGGTCGAGTCGAGGATCTGGTAGTAGGTGCTGTCGAAGGCGTGTTTGAGCGCGCCACTGATGTAGCCGAGATTGGCCGGGCTGCCCAGTACGTATCCGTCCGCTTCCAGCATGTCGGTTGCGGTGACGGCGAGCGCGGCACGCCGCACCACGTCCACACCCTCGATCTCCGGATCCGATGCGCCGGAGATCACCGCCTCGAACATCGCCTGGCAGTACGGCGACGGCGTGTGGTGGACGATCAGCAGGGTACTCACGTTTCCTCCCCTTTGAACTGTGCGACGGCCCTTTTCATCATCTGACGGGCACGCCCACGGTCGCCGGCGTAGTCATAGGCGCGGGCGATCCGGTACGTGTTGCGCCACTGCGATGGATCTGCCTCCCACTCCGCTTTGACCTGGGCAAACAACTCATCCGCCGCGTCCCGCTCAATGCGCCCCGAGGCCCTGCGCGGCAGCGAGGACACGTCGAGCTCACGCCCCTCCTCTGCCATGATCCGGGCCAGCCGCTGATGTTCGAGGCCTGCGCGGAGCGTCGCGTAGATCAGCCATGCACCGATGAACGGCAGGATCAGCACGCCGATCCCGATACCGATCCCGGCCACGGTCCCCGACGAGATGAGGTCGATCCCGCGCTCCCCGAGGATGACGAAGTACACGACCATCGCCACCACCAGGAACCCGATCATCCAGACGATCGGGCGGGCGTCGCGCTGTTTCGGTTCGGCGGCCATCTCGCTCAGAGGTCCATCAACTCTTCCAGGCCCACCGTCAGGCCCGGTCGTCCGCCGATCTCTCGGACGCCCAGGAGGACTCCGGGCGCGAACGATGCGCGGTCGAGCGAATCGTGACGGATCGTCAGCGTCTCCCCCTCGGTGCCGAGGATCACCTCCTGGTGGGCCACGAGGCCCGCCAGCCGGACCGAGTGCACGCGGACACCGTCGACCTCGGCGCCTCGTGCGCCGTCGAGCTCGTCCGTCGTCGCGTCGGGGCTCTCCCCGACCCCGGCGTCCGCACGCGCCTGCGCGATGAGCGCCGCGGTGCGGTAGGCGGTTCCCGACGGCGCGTCCGCCTTGTGCGGATGATGCAGCTCGATGACCTCCACCGAGTCGTAGAACCGCGCGGCCTGCGCGGCGAAACGCATCGACAACACAGCCCCGATGGCGAAGTTCGGCGCGATGAGGACGCCGACGCCCGGGTTGTCGGCGAGCCACGACCGGACCTGGTCGAGTCGCTCATCGGTGAACCCCGTGGTGCCGACAACCGCGTGGATTCCGTTGCGGATCATGAACTCCAGGTTGTCCATCACCACGCCGGGATGGGTGAAGTCGATCACGACGGTGGTGTCGGATTCGGTGAATTTCTCGAGCGGGTCGCCCTTGTCCACGCCCACGGTGAAGGTCAAGTCGTCGGCGGCCTCCGCCGCGGCCACCATGGCCTGGCCGACCTTGCCCGCACTGCCGAGCACACCGACCCGGATCTCACCTGACATCGAGAAGTCCCTTCGTTTCGCGACATACCGCACCCGATTCTATGGCGCGTCGTCGTTCAGAAGATCGGCGCACCACCCCGGCGATGCTCGAAGACGAGCGACGTCGTCGTCCCGGACACCTCGCGCCGCGAGTTGAGCATCTCGACGAACTCTCGGAGTGCTTCGGTGTCGGCCGTGGCGACGTGCAGCATGTAGTCGTCGACACCGGCGAGGAAGAAGACGTCGATCACCGCGTCCTGGCGTGCGATCTCGCCGACGAAATGCCGGATCTCCCCACGGGCCTCCGACTGGAGACTGACCGCGACCATGGCTCGCAGGGGGCGGCCCACCGCCGCCGGATCCACTTCCGCGAAGAATCCACGGATGACCCCGAGATCGGTCAGTCGCCGGACACGTCCGTGGCAGGTGGACGCCGCAATGCCCGCCCGCGCCGCGAGCTCGCTGTTCGGCATCCGCGCGTCCGTCTGCAGGAGACGCAGCAGTGTTCGATCGGTGTCGTCGAGGGCGCGATCCGCGCCCCGAACATCCTTCGGCTGGACAGTCATGCCTCTCCTCACTTTCGTCGGATCTTCACCCTCACTCCGATTTGGAGAATGTTCTACACAGACATTGTGCCATTTCCGTGGTTCCTTCACTCTTGAGTCAACACACCCGCTCCGCCCCCATCCGCAAGGAGAACCGTCATGCACGTCGGCATCCCCACCGAGATCAAGAACAACGAGTACCGCGTCGCGATCACCCCCGCAGGAGTCGCCGAACTCCACCACCGCGGCCACGACGTGGTGATCCAGGCCGGCGCCGGCGAGGGCTCTGCCATCCATGACAACGACTTCAAGGAGGCCGGGGCCCAGATCCTGTCCACCGCGGAGCAGGTCTGGGAGCAGTCCGATCTCTTGCTGAAGGTCAAGGAGCCGATCGCCTCCGAATACCCGCTGCTACGGGAGGGACAGACCCTCTTCACCTACCTCCACCTCGCCGCCAGCCGACCCTGCACCGAGGCATTGCTGGAGTCGAAGACCACTGCGATCGCCTACGAAACCGTCCGCGCGGCCGACGGCTCGCTCCCGCTGCTCGCGCCGATGAGTGAGGTCGCCGGACGGCTCGCCCCGCAGGTCGGCGCGTATCACCTCATGCGTTCCGAGGGTGGCCGCGGCGTATTGATGGGTGGCGTGCCCGGTACCGAACCGGCGAATGTCGTCGTGATCGGTGGCGGTGTCAGCGGCGTCAACGCGGCCACGATCGCCGTCGGCATGGGCGCACAGGTGACCGTGTTCGACGTCGACATCGCCAAACTCCGCGCCGTCGACGCCCGTTTCGCCGGCCGTGTCCACACCCGCTACAGCACCGGTCTGGCGCTGGCCGAAGCGGTCCGGGATGCCGATCTCGTGATCGGCGCGGTCCTCGTCCCCGGCGCAAAGGCCCCGGTCCTGGTACCGAACAGCCTTGTGGCACAGATGAAGTCGGGAGCGGTCCTGGTCGACATCGCGATCGATCAGGGTGGATGCTTCGAGGACTCTCGTCCCACCACCCACGACGACCCGACGTTCGCCGTGCACGACACGGTCTTCTACTGCGTCGCCAACATGCCCGGCACCGTCGCCCGGACGTCGACGTCGGCGTTGACCGGCGCAACCCTCCCCTACGTCCTGCGTCTCGCCGACAAGGGCTGGGAGCAGGCCTGCCGCGACGACGCGTCGCTGGCCGCGGGGCTGAGCACCCACGACGGCGCTCTGTTCACGCCGGAGGTCGGTGCGGCCCTCGACATCCCGGTCGCCGCCGCGCCGTTCTGATCCAGCCCCCAGTCCGCCGACCGGGTACGGTTTTGCGCCGAGCGGGCGCAGGATCTCATCGACCGTGCGCAGGACCTCGTGACCGCGCACGATGGGTGCACGACCGTGCCCGATCGGCGAGATCCTGCGCCCGATCGGCGTCAGAAGCGGATCGAGGTGGTGCCTCGACGACGGCCGCGGTAGGTGAAGCGGCGCTCGGTGATGTCGCCGCACCCATTTCGGCCGATCCGCAGGACGGTCGAGGCACGCGTTCCGTAGCCCCGCATGTCGATGAAGATCGGCGACAGGTCGGCCTCGAGTTCGCCCGGGACCCCGGTGTCGGGCAGCCGCTCGACGGCGGGCCTGCGCCGATCGGCGAGGACGTTCAGATAAGGCTCGACAGTCGCCGTCCCGCCCGGCCGCAACACCAACTCCTCCATCGTCGCGCGCCCGTCGGTGACCTTCGGCCAGTCGCTGTCGAGCGCACCGTTGGAGAGGCCGTGCACCCCGGGCGCCACGCGTTCGGCGCGCGGCTCCGGCCAGTTGGTGATCCACCACAGTTCATGCTCGTCGCCGACGAGCAGGTTCACCGGCAGATACTCGTGTCCCTCCCGGCGCAGCCGCTGGGCAAAAGCACCGGGGTCATCGGCACCCACGAGGAATTGCACGGGCAGCGCGCCGCGTGAGCGCGGGCCCGGTGCGCCCGGCCGGCCCACCCGCACATTGGTCACCATCGCGACGCGCGACGGATTCACGGCGTCGACACCCATCCACGTCCCGCCCGCGACGCGATCCCGTCCCCCGATGATGGGCAGATCTGGCCAGCGCGACAGCGGCGCCGTCTCCCGACGGTGGTACTCGTCCCGGTTCGCGGCGACCACGAGCCGCTGGTGCGGATCGGTGTTCCAGGCAAACAGAATGAGACACAAGGTGTTTCAACTCACTTCGACTGATCGGTGATCGGCAGGTAATGGCTCAGGTTGACCATCCGGCGCTGGACACCCGCGACCTCGCGTACCGCCTGCGCGACGAGGCTGCGATCGAGTGGCGACAGCCGCTTCATGGTGAGCAGGTCGCTCACCGGCTCACCCCGGTCGAACTGCGCCACCTGATAGGTGAGCCGGACCCGTTGCAGCACATCGAAGACCTCGACCAGAGTGGTCGCGTGGTCCGCCGGCAGCATCGGACTGCCTGCGGCCGCCCGTAGTCGCGATCGCGTGTTCAGCTCGGTGCTCTCGACGCTCAGCGCGGCCCATCGCGCGATGTTCACCAGTGGGGTGAGCGCATGGGCCTTGATGTCGAACGTGTCACCGCGCCGGGCCAGCATGTCACGCATCGAGCGCAGTCGCGCCTTGTAGGACAAGGCCTCCGCCAGCAAAAGACCCATCGTGCCCGGATGGGAACGCAGGTCGCTGAACACCTCCCCGACCGCCGACAATCCCTGGTCACCCCAGATGGGGCGTCCGTCGAGCAGCAGGGACGTGAAGATCATCCCCTTGTTCTCCAACGGCGCATCGATCCAGTCCCGTGCGGCCGCCCGCCACTGCGCATGTGTCCGGGCGAACAGCGGCTTCGACGCGATCGCACCGTTCTCGTCGATCGCCATTCCCGCACCTCGGAGAATCTCGTCGACCTCGGCGAACGCGGACCGGTACGCGACGATCTCGTCGTCTCCCAGTGCGTCGTCGAGCGACACGGCGGAATCCATGTCCGAGGTCAACACCGGCTCGCGACGCGCATTGCTGCCCAGCGAGAGCCAGGTCACCGAATCGGGGTCCAGGTCCGGATGTTGTGCGAGCACGAGTTCCAGAGCGCGCCGGACGACGGCGTCGTGAATCAATGACGCCACCGCGGTGATCTCGTGGACCGGCTGCCCACGGCGCAGCAGATCGGCGATCAGATATGGCACACGCTGCGCCCGCGCCTGCAGGTCGTCGACCGTCGGGGCACGGGACACCTGCCCGCGCAGCGACATTCCCGGACCCGACGGTGCCGCGACGAAGTCAGCCGCCGCCACCACACCGACGACGTCCCCGGCCGGATCGACGACCGGGATCACGCTCAGCTCCCGATCGAGGAGTTCGGTGAGCGCGTCGACAGCGGCGGTGTCGCGGCGGACACCATGGACGGGAACGGTGACCAGGTCGCCGACCGGGGTGTCGATGCCACGCCCCGTCGCCACCACCCGGGACCGGATGTCGGCGTCGGTGAGCAGCCCGTACTCGTGGTCCCCCAACGGGATCAGCACGTACTCCTGGCGACGCTCGGTCATCAACGAGGCCGCGTCCCGCACGGTCATTGCCGGCGACCCGATGACGGGCTCGGTCACCAGGAGGTCGTCGACGGTGGCACGGTCGGGCACGCCGTCATCTCGTCGGCGCGCGACGGTGAGCTTGTCGGGGGGAATGCCGCCCTCGGTCTCCGACACGAGTCCTCATCCTCCGATCGTCACGGCCGTCGCCGTCAGCCTATCCACGCCGGACGCAGACGGCCCGTCACCCACAAGCGGGTGACGGGCCGTGCGCGATTCGGGACGATCAGGCGTTGGCCTCGGCGGCCTCCGGCGCACTCTCGGCGGCGGCGTCGTCGTCGACCGGCACCAGGCTGATCTTGCCGCGCTCATCGATGTCGGCGATCTCCACGCGGAGCTTGGAGCCGACGTTCACGACGTCCTCGACCTTGTTGATCCGCTTGCCCTTGCCGAGCTTCGAGATGTGCACGAGGCCATCCCGTCCCGGGAGGAGCGACACGAACGCGCCGAAGGCGGTGGTCTTCACCACGGTGCCGAGGAAGCGCTCGCCTACCTTCGGCAGCTGCGGGTTGGCGATCGCGTTGACTCGATCGATCGCGGCCTGCGCCTTCTCACCGTCGGATGCGCCGATGAACACGGTGCCGTCATCCTCGATGGAGATGTTGGCCCCGGTGTCCTCGGTGATGCCGTTGATCGTCTTGCCCTTGGGGCCGATCAGCTCACCGATCTTGTCCATCGGGATCTTGATGGTGGTGATCCGCGGCGCGTACGGGCTCATCTCGTCCGGCTCGTCGATGGCCTCGGCCATCACGTCCAGGATCGTCAGCCGAGCGTCCTTGGCCTGGCTGAGCGCACCGGCGAGCACCTTCGACGGGATGCCGTCGAGCTTGGTGTCGAGCTGCAGCGCCGTGACGAAGTCCTTCGTGCCGGCGACCTTGAAGTCCATGTCACCGAAGGCATCCTCGGCGCCGAGGATGTCGGTGAGCGCCACATAACGGGTCTCCCCGTCGACGGTGTCCGACACCAGACCCATGGCGATACCCGCAACCGGGGCCTTGAGCGGCACACCGGCATTGAGCAACGACATGGTCGACGCACAGACCGATCCCATCGAGGTGGAACCGTTGGAGCTCAACGCCTCCGAGACCTGACGAATGGCGTACGGGAACTCCTCGACGCTCGGCAGCACCGGCATCAGGGCGCGCTCGGCGAGCGCTCCGTGGCCGATCTCGCGGCGCTTGGGCGAACCGACGCGGCCGGTCTCACCGGTCGAGTACGCCGGGAAGTTGTAGTGATGCATATAGCGCTTGGACGTCTCCGGCCCGAGCGAGTCGATCATCTGGGCCATCTTGACCATGTCGAGGGTGGTGACGCCCAGGATCTGGGTCTCGCCACGCTCGAACAGCGCGCTGCCGTGTGCGCGCGGGATGACCGCGACCTCGGCCGAGAGCGACCGGATGTCGGTGATGCCACGACCGTCGATACGGAAGTGATCGGTCAGGATCCGCTGGCGCACGAGCTTCTTGGTGAGCGAGCGGTAGGCACCGCCGATCTCCTTCTCGCGGCCTTCGAACTGTCCCCCGAGCTGGGCGAGGATGTCGGCCTTGAGCTCGTCGGTCTTGTCGTCGCGCTCCTGCTTGCCCGCGATCGTGAGGATCTCGCTCAGACGGTCGGTGGCGGCGGACGCGACGGCGTCGTAGACATCACTCTCGTACGGCGGGAACAGCGGGAACTCGCCGGTCGCCTTCGCGGCGGCGTCGGCGAGCGACTTCTGCGCCTCGCAGAGACGTGCGATGAACGGCTTCGCGGCCTCGAGGCCCTCGGCCACGATCGCCTCGGTCGGCGCCTGCGCACCGCCTGCGATGATCTCGAGAACGTTGTCGGTGGCCTCGGCCTCGACCATCATGATCGCGACATCGGCCGAATCGCCCTCACCGGAGACGATCCGTCCGGCGACAACCATGTTGAACACGGCGCCTTCGAGCTGCTCGACGGTCGGGAACGCGACCCACTGGCCTGCCTTGTTCTCCTCCGTCGGGACGAGGGCGACACGCACGCCACCGACCGGGCCGGAGAACGGCAGTCCGGCGAGCTGGGTGGATGCCGAGGCCGCGTTGATGGCGACGACGTCGTAGAGGTCCTTCGGATCGAGCGACATCACCGTCACGACGACCTGGATCTCGTTGCGCAGGCCGTCGACGAAGGTCGGGCGCAGCGGGCGGTCGATCAGACGACAGGTGAGGATCGCGTCGGTCGACGGGCGGCCTTCACGACGGAAGAACGAGCCGGGGATGCGGCCCGCGGCGTACATGCGCTCCTCGACGTCCACGGTCAGCGGGAAGAAGTCGAAATGCTCCTTCGGCTGTTTGGATGCCGTGGTCGTCGACAGCAGCATGTTCTCGTCGTCGAGGTAGGCGGTGACCGATCCAGCGGCCTGCAGCGCGAGGCGGCCGGTCTCGAATCGGATGGTGCGGGTGCCGAAGCTGCCATTGTCGATCACGGCGGTGGCTTCGGTGATGGCGTCGTCGTAATCGACGTCGGTGTTCACATCGGTCATGTGGATGTAGGAATCCCTTCGTGTCAGCCGCCGCACTTCGGCGGCTGCGTTGTACATGCGGGTCGACACGTCCCTGTGCACACCACTGTGTGCGACGTCTGCGAGTGCAGGTTGCCGGCCCGGAACGGAGCCGTGAGAGAAATGCCGGTCGTGCGGGGGCGCGATCGCGAGATGCGCGCCGCATGGTGGCAGACGGCCTTCGATCGAAGCGGCCGGAACCGCGATGAACCCGGGTTCCGGCGGCCACTACCGAGGACCGATCTGCTCGTTCGTCACGTCCAGCAGGACTTTCACGGCAACGATCAGTGATCAGCCTATCATTGTGGGCTGATCAGCATAAATGCCTCGGCCGTCCCCGTGTGACGGAGACGGCCGAGGCGATGGTGTTCGGGAGGTCGGTCGCTCAGCGACGCAGACCCAGGCGCTCGATCAGCGAGCGGTAACGGTTGATGTCGACCTTCGCGACGTACTTGAGCAGACGACGACGGCGACCCACGAGCAGCAGCAGACCACGACGGCTGTGGTGATCGTGCTTGTGCTCCTTGAGGTGCTCGGTCAGGTCGGTGATGCGCTTGGTCAGCATGGCGACCTGCGCCTCGGGCGAACCGGTGTCGGTCTCGTGCAGCCCGTACTCGGCGAGGATTTCTTTCTTCTGGGTGACAGTCAATGCCATGGAGATACTCCTGAATTCTCAGTCCCGCGCTCGTCTGGAAGCCGCCCGCATCTACCCAGATGCTCCGGCGGATGGCGCGCCACCGCGGACCGCAGCAACGCCAGCGAGCCAATCTACCAGCGCAGACCGTTCCCGCCCAAATCGTCGGCACCTGCCGTCGACGTCACCGTTCGGCCTGGGCCAGCAGCCTCCGCGTCTCGTCGACATCACCGGCGATGGCGGTGATCAGGTCGTCGACCTCCGGGTAGTTCACCATGCCCCGCAGGCGGCCGACGAAGTCCACGGCGACGTGCTGCCCGTAAAGGTCGGCGCTCGCGTCGAGGACAAAGGCCTCGACCGTGCGCGTCCGTCCCGAGAAGGTCGGGTTGGTCCCCACCGAGACCGCGGCCTGGTAGCGCTCCCCCGGTTCGACCTGGCCCACCACCGGCCCGACGCCGAGCACGGTGAACCAGGCGGCGTACACGCCGTCGGCGGGGATGGCGGCATACATCGGCGGCGCCACGTTGGCGGTCGGGAAACCGAGTTCGCGACCGCGGCCGTCCCCGCGGACCACCACACCCTCCACCCGGTGCGGCCGTCCCAGCGCCTCTGCAGCGAGTTCCACGTCGCCGGCCGCCACGCAGGAACGGATGTAGGTCGACGAGAAGGTCACCGCGTGTTCGCCGAACAGCGAGATGCCCTGCACTTCGAAACCGAACTTCTGCCCGAATTCCGTCAGCTTCTCGACATCGCCCGCCGCCTTCTTGCCGAAGGTGAAGTTGTCACCGACAACGACATCTGCGGCATGGAGTGTCTCCACGAGGATGTCGTGGGCGAAGTCCTTGGGTGAGCGGGACGCCAGCTCAGGGGTGAAGGGCATCACACAGAACACGTCGATGCCCAGTTGTTCGGCGAGTTCCGCCCGGCGCGTCAGCGTGGTGAGTTGTGGCGGATGCGATCCCGGCCGGACCACCTCGGCCGGATGGGGATCGAAGGTCATCAGCACGGCCGGTACACCGCGTTCGGCGGCGGCGGCCGTCGCGGCATGGATCAACTGGGCGTGCCCACGGTGGACGCCGTCGAACACACCGATGGTGACCACGCACCGACCCCAGTCCGCGGGGATGTCCTCGAGACCTCGCCAACGCAACACGCGGACAAGCCTACGGCCCGCCCGGCCCGCAAACCACTTCTGGTCGCTGGTGTTGAACAGCGAGTTTCGCAGGGTCCGACGACTGTTGAACAGATCGCCAACGCGCCAACACACCGTCACCTGTCTCGCTCTGGACGAAGGCAGGTCCTAAGCTCGAAGAATGCCCCAGTCCCCCACGGCCCGATCCGGCAGAGCGCCGTCCGGCGCGACCGACGGCGGCGCCGCACTGCCGGTCCCGGAGCGACCCGTCACGGAGCTGTCCACGGTCACCCAGGACTATCTGAAGGTCATCTGGACCATCCAGGAGTGGGCAGAGGTCAAGGTGACCACCAAGATGCTTGCCGAACGCCTCGGCGTGTCGGCATCGACGGCCTCCGAAGCGATCCGCAAGCTCGCCGACCAGGGTCTCGTCTCCCACGAGCGCTACGGTGCGGTGACGCTCACCGACGAGGGACAGACCGCGGCGATCCTGATGGTGCGTCGACACCGGTTGCTGGAGACGTTCCTGGTGCGTGAGCTCGGATACGGCTGGGACGAGGTCCACGACGAGGCCGAGGTCCTCGAACACGCGGTGTCCGATCGTCTGATGTCCCGGCTCGATGCGAAACTCGGTCACCCGAACCGAGATCCGCACGGCGATCCGATCCCGGCTCTCGACGGATCGGTACCCAGCCCGGACGTGAAACTCCTGTCCGAACTCGATGTGGACGAATCCGGGACGGTGGCAAGGATTTCCGACACCGATCCGGACATGCTCCGCTACTTCGACGAGGTCGGAGTGGCGTTGGACTGTGAGGTGACGGTGATCGAGAAGCGTCCGTTCGCGGGCACCATCTCGATCTCGGTGGACGGCAACGACCACATCGACCTCGGCGACGTCGCCGCCCAGGCCATCTTCTTGGTGCCGCTGTCGTGAGCCGCTGACCTTCTGGCTCAGCGCAGGGTCGCCGGCCGGACGACCATCACCGAACTGGCCCGCCGGCCCTTCTCCTGCACGAGCGCGATGGCCTGACCGGACGGGTCGATGACCACGTAGATCTCCTTGCGCCCGACCGGGTCCAGCCACCGACCCTGGCTGATCGACTCCGCTTCGTCTCCGCTGATGTCGCGGTGCGGGAACGACAGTTTCGCCGCCTCGTCGATGGTCAGCGACAACCGTGGCCCCTCGGTCAGAGTGGCGAGCGTGCGCGCGTGTTCGAGCGTGAACGGCCCGACTGCGGTGCGCCGCAACGCCGTCAGGTGTCCCCCGACACCCAGCGCACCGCCCAGGTCCCGGGCCAGCGAACGGATGTAGGTACCGGACGAACAGTCGACCTCGACATCAAGGTCGACGAAACCGGCGTCGGTGCGCCTGGTCTCGAGCACCGCGAAGCGTGACACGGTCACCGGCCGGGCGGCGAGGTCGAACTCGGCGCCGGTCCGGACGAGGCTGTGTGCCCGCTTGCCGTCGACCTTGATCGCGCTGACCTTGGCCGGGATCTGCTCGATGTCGCCGGTCAGCTCGGCCACCCCGGCGGCGATCTGGGCATCGCCTACGTGCGTGGCATCCGCACGGGAGATGATCTCGCCCTCACGGTCGTCGGTGTCGGTGCCGGCACCCAGGCGGATCGTCGCGGTGTACGCCTTGGTGGTCAAGGACAGGAGCCCGAGCAGTTTGGTCGCGCGTTCGACTCCGACCACCAGGACGCCGGTCGCCATCGGGTCGAGCGTGCCCGCATGTCCGACCCGCCTGGTGTCGAACAGCTTCCGGCACTGGGACACGACGTCGTGGCTCGTCATGTCCGCGTCCTTGTCGACGATGACGAGCCCGGCGTTCTCGATGGATGCGTCGGCCATGTCAGACGAGCGCGATCGATGTGGTGATCAGTCCGCGATCGACGAGCCAGCGGCCGGACAGTTCCCGGAGCGGGGCGCCGCCGTCGACGGCCGTGCCGTCGACGAGGATTCGCGAAGTGAAGGTCCCGGCCTGCGCGGATGTCGGTTCGAAGGTGATGTGGGCGTCCTCGAATCCGAGCCAACGCTGCGTGATCGGAAACCACGCCTTGTAGGTTGCCTCCTTGGCGCAGAACAGGAGTCGGTCCCAGTGCAGACCGGCCGGGCGGGTGGCCAGGACGTCGCGCTCCTCGACGATGCTGGTGTGGTCGAGCACGCCGTCGGGAAGCTGTTCGTGCGGCTCGGCGTCGATGCCGAGCGACCGTACCTGCAACGAGTAGGCGACCACCGCGGCGCGGTAGCCGTCGCAGTGCGTGAGACTACCGACCACGCGTTCCGGCCACAGCGGCATTCCGCGCTCGCCCCGCATGATCGGCGTCGGCCCGATCCCCAGCTCGGACATGGCCTGTCGGGCACAGTGTCGAGCGGTGGTGAACTCGCGGCGACGCTTCTCGACGGCTCGTTCGATGAGAGTGCGCTCGGCCGGCATCGGTTCGATACCGGGCGGGTCCTCGAATGCCTCTGCCGACGCCACACCGCTGGGCACCAGCTGTTCGATCAACGCGGCTCCTCGTGATCTGTCCGGCCGCCCGAGCGCACGGCCCGTCGGTCCCTGCGTTCCTGGATTCGCCGGGCGAACTCCTGCGCGCGCTCCTCGTAGTCCGGCGGCAGCTCGAACCGTGCGCCATGTCCCGGCAGGTCGGCCTCGGTGAGTCCCGGGTCCGGGATGATGGCCCGCAGCAACGGATCCGGTAGCCCACGCCGCTTCCACTCGCGCGGGTATCCGACCGACACCTCTTCGAACCGGACACCGTCGTACCAGGTGGTCCGCGGGATGTGCAGGTGCCCGTACACGCAGCATGCCGCGTGATACCGGGTGTGCCAGTCCGCGGTCAGCTCGCTGCCGCACCACAGCGCGAACTCCGGGTACATCAGCACATCGGTGGGTTCGCGCCGCAACGGCCAGTGGTTGATCAGCACTGTCGGCTCGGCCGGGTCGATGGCCTCGAGCCGGTTACGGGTGGCCTCGACGCGGGCCCGCCCCCAGGCATCCCGGGTCGGATAGGGCTCGGGCGACAGCAGGAACTCGTCGGTGGCGACCACGTTGCGTTCGCGGGCCAGCGCGAGTGCGGTGAGTGTCGTCGTCGTGCCCTCCGGCCGGAATGTGTAGTCGTAGAGCAAGAACATCGGCACCACCCGCACCGGCTGCGCCCCGTTGCCCGGGTCGAACAGCGGATAGATGTCCTCAGGGGTGACCACCCCGATGTCGCGGCACGCCTGGACCAGATAGTCATAACGCGCCACCCCGAAGATCTGCAGCGGGTCCTTCGCCGTCGTGTAGAGCTCGTGATTGCCCGGTACCCACACCACCGTGTGGAACCGGGTGCGTAGCCGCCGCAGGGTGTCGATGATGTCGTCGGTGCGCTCGGCCACGTCGCCCGCGACGATCAGCCAGTCGTCGCCGCTCTGCGGCCGCAACTGGTCGACGATGTGCTCGTTGCCCCGATGTGCGACATGGAGATCACTGATTGCCCACAACGTCGCCATGCCCACCAGCCTAACGATGTGCGGTGGCTCACCTCCGAGCGGCCGCTGTCACGACCGACCGGTCAGCGGTAGCCCGGCGCCCCGGGCTGCGCCGACTTCTGGTAGGTCAGGACGCCGTCCGGCTCGGTGACGAACCGGCCGCGGCACTGCCCGTTGATCGCGGCGACGGTGACGTCCCAGAACTTCGGGTCGAACGGCTCGAAGGTGTGCTCGAGACCGAGCTTCGGCAACGACTCGTTCGCCGGGAGCGGAGTGACCCGGCACTGCCCGCCGTCGAGGTGACCGTCGACCCACTCACGGGCGCTGCGCACCCCGTAATACCCGGTCTTGCCCGGGGTGTCGTCTCCCTTGTTCAGCGACTTCATGAAGGACGTACCCGGGCAGACCTCGGGCGCCGCCTTCTGACCACAGGCACCGGGTGAGCCGTATTGGGGCGAGCCGGCCGCCACGTAGGTCGCAACCTTGGCATGCCCGCCCATCTCCTTGAGGTAGTAGCGGGCGCTCACGCCGCCGATACTGTGGCCCACCAGCGCGATGCGATCTGTCGGATGCTCGCGATGGATCCGGTCGACTGCAACACCGATCTTCTTCGCATCGGTCTTCATGTCGAATCCGGGCAGATCGAGCACCGTGGTCGGATACCCGCGGAAGGTCAGGTTGTCGGCCATCGGCACGAACGGGAGCGCGCCCACGTACTGGCCGGGGATGATCAACACTCGCGTCGTCGGGGGCGCGGCGTTCGCCGCGGGCGCGGCGACGATGGAGAGGATCATGGCGAGGACGCCGGTGACGAGGACGACGACAGATCGGATCGACATCAGGTAAGGGTAACCGAACTCGGCCGCAGTCCACCCAGGGCCGACGCGAACCGTCCGACCGGATGACTCAGGCGTCCACCCCGGTGCGGTGCCAGCGACCCGACCGGACCCGGAAGACGACCGCCGCGAGCCGCAGGAGCATGAACACCACGAGCCCGGTCCAGATCCCCGCGAGTCCCCAGTCGAAGGCGAGGGACATCCAGATCAGCGGGAGAAATCCGACGAGGGCGGCGACAAGTGTTGCGGTACGCAGGAACCCGGCATCACCACTGCCGAGGAGAACGCCGTCGAGCGCGAACACAATGCCCGCGATCGGCAGCATCGCGACGAAGAACCACCACGGTACGGCGATTGCGTCGAGGATCTCCGGATCGGAGGTGAACAGACGGGGGATCAGCCCTGCGCCGAGTGCGAACACACCGGCCATCAGACCCGCGGCGAGCAGCGACACCACGGTCACGCGTCGGGCGACGCCGACGGCCGCTCCCACGGCGCCCCCACCGAGCGCGGCACCGACCAGCGCCTGCGCGGCGATCGCCAGGGAGTCGAGGAACAGGGACATGAACTCCCACAGCTGCAGCACCACCTGATGGGCCGCCACGGCCGACACCCCGAAGCGCGCCGCGACGGCGGCCGCGGACAGGAAGCACACCTGGAACGAGAGGCTCCGCAGGACGAGGTCGCGCGCCATCACGAGTTGTGCGCGCATCACCGCCCACTGCGGTGCAAGGCTCGTCACCGCCGATCGGCGTGCCTCCCGAATGACGCGCACCGCGAACAGCAGCCCGGTGATGCCCTGTCCGATCAGGTTGGCCACTGCGCTGCCCGGGAGTCCCAGACGGGGGAACGGGCCGATCCCGTGGGTGAGTCCGACGACGAGGACCGCGGCGACGACGAGGCCCGCGATCACATAGAGAACGGGCCGGCGGGTTTCCTGGACACCGCGCATCCACCCGTTGCCCGCCATCGACAGCAGGATCAGCGGAACACCGAACATCGCGATCCGCAACCATCCGGTCGCGTCGACGACGACCTGCTCCGCCTCCGGAGAACCGCCACCGACGAGCACCCGGAGCACGACCGGGGCCAGCGGATACATGACGGCGACCAGGACCGCACCGACCGAGACCGCGATCCAGCTCGCCTGCACGCCTTCGAACACCGCTCCCGCGCGGTCCCCGGCGCCGAAGCGCCGCGCCGCCCGTGCGGTGGTGCCATACGAGAGGAAGGTGAGTTGCGTGCTGATCACCGAGAGCACGAGTGTCGCGACCCCGAGAGCGGCGAGCTCCCGGCCACCCAGGCGACCCACCACCGCCAGGTCGAGCAGCAGGTAGATGGGTGGCGCGATGAGCACCGCCAGTGCGGAGACCGTCAGAACGGCTATCCGACGCCCGCTCGCGGTTTCTCCGGTGCTCACTCGGCTCAGAGCGACTCCAGCAGATTCGCGACGACCTCGTCGGCGGTTCCCGCATCGCTGTATCCAGATGCGTGACGATGCCCGCCACCACCGTGTGACGCTGCGATCGGCACCAGGTCGACGTGGCGCTTGGAGCGCAACGACACCGTCCAGGTCGCCGGCCCGGTCTCCTTGAACACCGCAGCCACCTCGGCCTCGTTCGCAGTCCGGACGATGTCGACGACGCTCTCCGACTCCTCCCAGCTCATGCCGGAGAGGATGTCGTGCCCGACAATCGCGTAGACCAGTCCCTCACCCTGGCAGGCCTCCGGGACCAGTCGGGCACCGCCGAGCACCGAGGCCACCATCTCGAGCCACCGGAACGGATGGCTGTCGAGCAGGTCGCGACTCCAGGTACGCGCGTCGACTCCGGCGTCGAGCAGGCGTGCGGCGATCCGGAACGATTCGGGACGCGCCCAGCGGAACGAGCCGGTATCGGTCACGAGGCCTGCGTAGAGACACGTCGCGATGTCGTCGTCGATCTCCACGCCCAGGTCGTCGAGCACCGACAACACGAGCACGGCTGTACAGTCCGCGGCCGCATCGATCAGGTCGAGGTCGCCGAATCCCGTGTTGGACGCATGGTGATCGATGGTCATCGACCGCTCGGCGGCGGTGAACACCGCAGCCAACGAATCCAGGCGGCCCAGACTGGCCGCGTCCACCGAGACCACCACGGGATGTCCGACCAGCTCGTGTGCCGCGACCAGCAGGGTGCTGCCGGGCAACCCGGCCAGCGTCGTCGGCAGTGCGACCGTGTCCGGGAAGGCGACCTCCACGTCGACGCCCTGTCGGTCGAGCGCCAATCCGAGCGCCAGACCGCTGCCGATGGTGTCCGCGTCGGGGCGGACATGACAGAGGATGGTCACCGCCGGGACGTCGGTCAGCTCACGGGCCACCGCCGCACTCGTCGAGGCAGTCACTCGACGGAGCCGTCCTTGCTCGTGCCGTTCTCGGTGTCGTCCTCATGGGACCGGTAGGGGTCGACATCGCCTGCCGGAGTTGCCTCCTGCGCCCGTCGCGCCACCATCTCGTCATTGGCACGGGCCCGGGCGACGAGCTCTTCCATGTGCCGGGCGGAGTCCGGAACCGTGTCGAGCACAAACGTGAGCGTCGGCGTGAACCGCACCCCGGTGCCTGCGCCGACCTTGGAGCGCAGGATGCCGGTGGCCTTGGCCAGTCCGGCCGCCGCGGCCTCGTAGTCGGGTTCGGCGTCGATCGACTCACCCATCACGGTGTAGAAGAGCGTTGCATCATGCAGATCGTTGGTGACACGAGCGTCGGTGATCGTCACGTAGGCGAGCCGCGGGTCCTTGATCTCGGTGCCGATCGCCGAGGCGACGATCGACGAGATGCGCTTTGCCATCCGGGCAGCCCTCGCCGAATCAACCATCTTCGATCCTTTCCATCGGGAAAACCACTCCCCTTCCCGTCCGCACTCGATGGCGCGGACGGGAAGGGGAGATCGGCAGACGGCGCGCGGACCTCAGTCGCGCGGCTTCTCCTGTAGTTCGTAACTCTCGATCACGTCGTCGACCTTGATGTCGCTGTAGGTGAGCGTGAGACCACACTCATACCCGTCGCGGACCTCGGTGACATCGTCCTTCTCGCGCTTGAGGGACGCAACGGTGAGGTTCTCGGCGACCACGACGTTGTCGCGCAGCAGCCGTGCCTTCGCGTTGCGGCGGACGATGCCCGATTGCACCAGGCAGCCGGCGATGTTGCCGACCTTCGACGACTTGAAGATCGCGCGGATCTCGGCGCGGCCGAGCTCCACCTCTTCGTAGACCGGCTTGAGCATGCCCTTGAGCGCGCTCTCGATCTCGTCGATCGCCTGGTAGATCACCGAGTAGTACCGGATGTCGACGCCCTCGCGGTTGGCCAGCTCGGTGGCCTTGCCCTCCGCGCGAACGTTGAAGCCGATGATGATCGCGTCCGAGGCCGTCGCCAGGTTGACGTTGGTCTCGGTGACTCCGCCGACACCGCGGTCGATGACCCGGAGTGCCACTTCGTCGCCCATGTCGATACCCAGGAGTGCCTCTTCGAGAGCCTCGACCGTACCGGAGTTGTCGCCCTTGACGATCAGGTTGAGCTGACTGGTCTCCTTGAGAGCCGAATCCAGGTCTTCCAGACTGATCCGCTTACGGCTGCGCGCGGCCAAGGCATTGCGCTTGCGCGCATTGCGACGGTCGGCGATCTGCCGTGCGGTTCGGTCCTCCTCGACGACGAGCAGGTTGTCGCCCGCGCCGGGCACCGAGGTGAACCCGATGACCTGAACAGGTCGCGACGGCAGCGCCTCGGCGACGTCGTTGCCGTGCTCGTCGACCATGCGCCGGACACGTCCGTAGGCGTCACCGGCGACGATCGAGTCGCCGACCTTGAGCGTGCCGCGCTGGACCAGCACGGTTGCCACCGGGCCGCGGCCGCGGTCGAGGTGGGCCTCGATCGCGACACCCTGGGCGTCCATGTCCGGGTTCGCCCGCAGGTCGAGCGAGGCGTCCGCGGTCAGCAGCACGGCTTCGAGCAGTGCGTCGATGTTCTCGCCCTGCTTCGCCGAGATGTCGACGAACATGCTCTCGCCGCCGTACTCCTCGGGGATCAGCCCGTATTCGGTGAGCTGTCCGCGGATCTTCTGCGGATCGGCGCCTTCCTTGTCGATCTTGTTGACCGCCACCACGATCGGCACGTCAGCGGCCTGCGCGTGGTTGACGGCCTCGACGGTCTGCGGCATGACGCCGTCGTCGGCCGCGACCACCAGGATCGCGATGTCGGTGGCCTTCGCGCCGCGGGCACGCATGGCCGTGAAGGCCTCGTGACCCGGGGTGTCGATGAAGGTGACCAGACGATCGTCGCCGTTGAGGTGAGTGTTGACCTGGTACGCACCGATGTGCTGGGTGATGCCGCCGGCCTCGCCCTCACGGACATTGGCCTTACGGATGGTGTCCAGCAGGCGGGTCTTACCGTGATCGACGTGACCCATGACGGTCACCACCGGCGGACGCTGTTCGAGATCCTCGTCGTCGCCCTCGTCCTCGCCGTAAGTGAGGTCGAAGCTCTGCAGGAGCTCACGATCCTCGTCCTCCGGGCTGACGACCTGGACGGTGTAGTTCATCTCGGAACCGAGCAGTTCCAACGTCTCGTCGTTCACCGACTCGGTTGCGGTGACCATCTCGCCGAGGTTGAACAGCGCCTGCACCAACGATGCCGGGTTCGCGTCGATCTTGTCGGCGAAGTCCGACAGCGATGCGCCGCGGGCGAGCCGAATGGTCTCGCCGTTACCACGTGGCAAACGCACGCCGCCGACGGCGGGCGCCTGCATCGAGTCGTATTCCTGACGCTTCTGACGCTTCGACTTGCGTCCCCTGCGCGGTGCACCACCGGGGCGACCGAACGCACCCGCGGCACCGCCGCGGCCACGTCCGCCACCGCCACCGGGACGACCGCGGAAACCACCGGGAGCACCACCTGGTGCGCCGCCCGGGGCACCGCCACCGCCACCGCGGTAGCCTCCGCCACCGCCGCCACGATTGCCGCCGCCCGGTCCGCCACGACCTGGGCGTCCGGCGTCGGGACGGGCCGCACGACTGGGCATTGCACCCGGGTTCGGACGCGGGGGCATGCTGCCCGGGCTCGGACGGGGACCGCCCTGGCCCGGAGCCGGACGGGGACCGCCCTGACCTGCGGGGCCGGGTCGTCCGGTGCTGCCCGGACGACCGCCGCCCGGACGAGGACCGCCTTGTCCGGGACCGGGGCGCGGAGCCTGCGGACGGGGAGCGGGTGCCGGTGCCGACGAGTACGGGTTGTTGCCGACGCGCGGTGCGCGCGGGCCGGGCTTCGGGCCCGGTCGCGGTCCCGGGCGAGCCGGTGCAGCGGCGCCCGAATCCTGGGCGGCCGGCGCCTCGGCGTGGGGAGCCTGCGCGGCCGGGGCCTCCGCAGCCGGGGCCGCAGGCGCCGGGGTCGGTGCAGGTGCCGGGGTCGGCGCGGGTGCCGCCGGGGCCGGCGCCGGAGCGGCGGCCGTCGGGCCGGGTGCGGGTGCACCCGGCTTGGGACCAGGGCGGGCCTGCCCGGGCTTGGCCGCGGCACCGTTGCCACCGGGCTTCGGTGCGCCGTCGGGTTTGGCCGCCGACTTCCGGGCGTCCTTGGATCCTGAGTTCTGGGGGAATGATTCGCGAAGTCGACGAGCCACCGGGGCCTCGACGGTCGACGACGCTGATTTGACGAACTCGCCCTGTTCCTTCAGTCGCTCGAGCACTTGCTTGCTCGTCACGCCGAGTTCTTTGGCCAATTCATGCACGCGGGCCTTGCCTGCCACTGCTCTCCTCACTTGGAGGTCGAGCGGGCTGCCCGCTACGACCTCGGTTTACGTTAGAAACGCGCTCATCGTGGGTACTTCACGGTGTGCTCATGTCTTCTGCTACCTGTTCCGGCCGTTGAGGCCATCTACTTCGGTGATCCCACCGATTGCTTCGGCGAGGTCGTCGGGTGCCACGGTCAGACCGGGCGCCCGAAGTGCCGAGGGAAATGCCTTGCGTCGCACCGCGGCGGACAGACAGTCCCGTCGCGGGTGCAACCAAGCACCCCGTCCCGGCATGGTCTTCGCGAGATCGACCACCGTCACCGGCGGACCGTCACCCCGACGGGCGACAATCCGGACCAGAGCCGTTGCCTCGGCACGTTGCCGACATCCGACACATGTGCGGACAGGCCCGCGGATGGCCGAACCATCTCGCGCGGCCCCGTCCTCGACCGGTGTCGGGAGAGTTCGCTGAACCATCGATCAGTCTAGCGCGCCCCTGCGCATCTCCGGCAACCGGCTGCTCAGTTGGTGTGCGGGACGTCGGAAGAGGGCCCGTCAGCTGCCGGCGGCGCGGGATCGGCATCCGACCGGATGTCGATCCGCCAACCCGTCAGGCGTGCGGCCAGCCGCGCGTTCTGGCCTTCCTTGCCGATGGCCAGCGACAGCTGATAATCCGGCACCACCACCCGGGCCGCCTTGGCCGCGAGGTCGATCACCTCGACCGAGACAACCTTCGCGGGTGAGAGTGCATTCCCGACGAACGCCCCGGGTTCCGTGTCGTAGTCGATGATGTCGATCTTCTCGCCGGCGAGCTCGCTCATCACGTTGCGGACGCGCTGACCCATCGGACCGATGCAGGCACCTTTCGCATTGAGGCCGCTGACCCCGGTGTGCACGGCGATCTTGGAGCGGTGTCCCGCCTCGCGAGCCACCGCGACGATCTCGACCGACCCGTCCTCGATCTCGGGTACCTCGAGCGAGAACAACTTGCGGACGAGGTTCGGGTGGGTGCGCGAGAGGGTGATCTGCGGGCCCCGCGGTCCCCGGGACACCCCGACGACGTAGCACTTGATGCGGTCACCGTGGGTGTAGGTCTCGCCGGGCACCTGCTCGGCGGGCGGGATCACCCCTTCGGCGGTGTTGGCGTCGCTGCCGATGGCCACGACGATCATCCCGCGCGCATTCGCACGGGCGTCCTGCTGGACGACGCCGCCGACGATCTCGCCCTCGTGGGTGACGAAGTCGCCGAAGTTCTTCTCGTTCTCCGCGTCCCGCAGCCGTTGCAGGATGACCTGTCGCGCCGTGGTGGCCGCGATCCGGCCAAATCCCTCCGGGGTGTCGTCCCACTCGTGCACGACCTCGCCGGTGTCGTCGAGTTCCTGCGCCATCACCCGTACCGCACCGGTCTTGCGGTTGACGTCGATCCGGGCGTGCGGCGCAAACCCGTCGGTATGGCGGTACGCGGTCAACAGCGCGGTCTCGATCGCGGTGATGACCGTGTCGATCGAGATACCCTTGTCCGCCTCGATCATGCGGAGCGCGTTGATGTCGATGTTCATGGGGTTGAGCTCCTATTCATTTGTCGCTTCGTATTCATTTGTCCGTTTCGATTGTGCGCAGATCCTGATCGATCGTGGAACCGGGACTCCCGGCGTGTCCGATCAGGCTTCGGACCGTCTGCGGCGGATCTCGTCGGGCTCGAGCCCGCACATCTCTAGTTCGGTGGCGCTCGGCTGCCCGAAATCGACCTGCACGACGGCAGTGGTCACCGAGTCGAGCTCTACCGTCTCGCTGCGGATTCGCCCGCGCTCGTTGACCACGAGCAGTACTCGGCCGTCATCGACCGGACCGGCACGACCGGTGACGCGACGCGGCGATGCGTCCTCGGAGGTGGAGATCTCAACCGCGACCTTCCGACCGCGGGCCCGCTGCCAGTGCCGCGCGGCGGTCAGCGGACGGTCCACGCCCGGCGAGGTGACCTCGAGGGTGTAGACGGCGTCGGCGGTCGACGGTGCGTCGTCGAGGAGGTCGGAGAGTTCGCGACTCAGGTCGGCGAGGACATCGAGATCACTGCCGCCGTCGCGGTCGACCACGACCGTGAGCTCGGTGCGGTCGGCGGCCTCGGTGACGACGACGTCCTCGAGATCGAATCCTCGACCGGAGACGACTGGTTCGACGAGTTGGCTCACCTGTTCGGCAGTGATCGGCACGGGCGCTCCTCGTCTTCAGTTGTCCCGACGGCGCTCCCCGGGGCGCCGCTGGGCGGCCACTCGACCGGTGAGACGCAATCATCTTAGTAGATGCGGTTCGGCCGGGGCGCCGACCCCGGACGCGTCGGGCATGGCGCCTGCGCCCGTCCCGGACCTTGCCGCATCAACTGGCATCATGTGTCGCGTGACCTCACCCCTGACGCGCCGTGCGGTTCTGCGCGGTGGCCTCGCCGTCACGGTCGGAACCGTCGCTGCGGCAACGGTGGCGGCCTGCGACAGCGGGCCGTCTCCCGAACAGATCACCGCGGCCGCGCTCGTACCACTCGCCGATGCGGCATTCGCCGATCAGGCCTCGGCGCAGTCACTGGCGCCCAGGACACCGGAGTACGCGAATGCGCTCGGCGTGGTCGCCGAGCAGCGCGGTGAACACGCCAACGCTCTCCGCGAGGAGGTCGCGCGCCTCGACGAGCAGACCGCCGGGCGGATCTCGGTACCGGGCGCAGCGGCGCCGTCGTCGCCGCCGGCATCGGCACCCCCGACCAGTTCGCCGGCACCGACACCGGCACCGACCGCGAGCACCGTCGACGCCCTTCGCGCACAACTCGCGCGGTCGGCGCGGACGGCCGGCGACGCGAGCGTGAACCTGGGCGGATATTCGGCAGGACTCGCCGGCGCCGTCAGCGCGTCGGTGACCAGCATGGTGGAGGTACAACTCGCATGACGGCGACCACCGATGCCCTGGCCGCGGCCGTCGACGCGGAGAATGCGGCGATCTTCACGTACGGCGTGTCCACGGCCTTCGTGTCCGCGGCCCGGCGCGACACCGTCGCCGAGTACGCCGCGGCCCACCGGGCCCGACGCGACGAACTCGTGGCCGCGCTCAACGCGGCCAAGGCCACGGTCCCGGAGTCGGCCGCCGGCTACACGCTGCCGCTGACCGTCGACGATTCGGTCTCCGCGGTGAAGGCACTCCTCGCCGCCGAGGTGGACTGCACGATCGCGTACCGGGCCCTCCTGGAGCGCGCCGAGAACAGCGCAGTCCGCCGTTTGGGGCTCGATGGGCTCACCGACTCATCGGTACGCGCAGGCACCTGGCGGGTCGCAGTGCGGATCTCGCCGGCGACGGTCGCCTTTCCGGGCCGACCCGGCTGAAGCCCGCCCCGCCCACCGGCAGCAACGCGAATCCCGCCGACAGCAACCGTCATCGCGTCGACAGCACCGCTCAGCGGAAGCGGAACCCGGCCTCAGCTGCGGGCGGCCTCAGTCACCTGCGCGACGGCGTCCGCGACGGCGACCTCGGAGGTCTCGCCGGTGAAACGGTCGCGGATCTCGATGGTGCCGTTGGCATATCCGCGACCCACCACCACGACGACGGGCATCCCGAGCAGTTCGGCGTCCTTGAACTTCACGCCGGGCGAGGCCTTGCGATCGTCGAGCAACACCGACAATCCGGCCGCGTCGAGATCTGCGGCCAATTCGTGCGCGCCGGTGATCGCGGTATCGTCCTTGTTCGCGATGACAAGGTGCACCGCGAACGGCGCGACCGAACGCGGCCACCGCAGCCCCTTCTCGTCATGACACTGCTCGGCGATCACCGCGACCAGTCGTGAGACGCCGACGCCATAGGAGCCCATGGTGAGACGCACCGGCTTGCCACTCTCGCCGAGGACGTCCACCTCGAAGGCGTTGGTGTACTTCTGGCCCAGCTGGAAGATGTGGCCGATCTCGATGCCCTTGGCGGCGACGAGCGAGCCCTTGCCGTCCGGGGACGGGTCGCCGTCGCGCACCTCCGCCGCCTCGACGGTGCCGTCGGGGGTGAAGTCCCGACCGGCCACCAGACCGACGTAGTGCCTCCCCGATTCGTCGGCACCGGTGATCCACGACGTACCGTCCACCACGCGCGGATCCACCAGAAACTTGATCCCGTTGGCCGCCAACCCCTTCGGGCCGATGTACCCCTTGACCAGGAACGGGTTCGCGGCGAAGTCCTCGTCGGTCAGCAACTCCACCTCGGCCGGTTCGACGGCGGCCTCGAGCCGCTTCATGTCGACCTCGCGGTCGCCGGGGACACCGATACCGGTGATCTCCCAGTCGCCACCCGGCTGACGGATCTTCACCATCACGTTCTTCAACGTGTCGTAACCGCCGTAGGTGTGCTCGAAGGTGGTGTTCGCCCACTGCACCAGGGTCTCGATGGTCGGGGTGTCCGGCGTGTCGTGCACCGTGGCCTCGGGGAGCCCCTCGAACGGGATCGGTGCGGGCGCGGGTGTGATCACCGCTTCCACGTTCGCCGCATAACCCGAGTCGAGACACCGCACGAACGTGTCCTCGCCGACCTCGCTCTCCGCGAGGAACTCCTCAGACGCGCTGCCCCCCATCGCCCCCGACGTCGCGGCGACGATCACATAACTGACGTCCAGGCGCCGGAAGATCTTCTGATACGCCTCGCGGTGCGCGTTGTAGGACGTCTTGAGCCCGTCGTCGTCGAGGTCGAAGGAGTAGGCATCCTTCATGACGAACTCACGGCCGCGCAGGATGCCCGCCCGGGGCCGCTCCTCGTCGCGGTATTTGGTCTGGATCTGGTAGAGGATCACCGGCAGATCCTTGTACGAGGAGTACTCGCCCTTCACGAGTTGGGTGAACAACTCCTCGTGCGTCGGGCCGAGCAACATGTCCGCACCTTTGCGGTCCTTGAGCCGAAACAGGCTGTCGCCGTACTCGGTCCACCTGCCGGTCGACTCGTAGGGGTCACGCGGCAGCAGCGCAGGCAGGAGGATCTCCTGCCCGCCGATCGCGGCCATCTCCTCCCGGACGACGTTCTCGACGGCCTTGAGGACGCGCAGGCCCAGCGGCAGCCAGCTGTAGACGCCGGGGGCGGTACGGCGCACGTAACCCGCCCGGACCAACAGCTTGTGGCTGGGCACCTCGGCGTCGGCCGGATCGTCGCGGAGAGTACGCAGGAACAGGGTCGACATCCGTGTGATCACGGGGTTCACCTTAGTCGGGAGCCTCCGTCCACGGCCCCGCGGTATGGGACGGTCCCCGACCCCGTCATTCCCCACCGTTATGGTGTTGCAGTGCTCGTCATCCTGCCTCCCTCCGAGACCAAATCCGACGGCGGGCGAGGCGCCCCACTCGACCTGGACACCCTCTCGTTCCCCGAGCTGAACCCGATCCGCAAGCGCATCGCCGAGGCGATCGTCGATCTCGCGAGCGATCTCGACGCCAGCCGAGAGGCGCTCGGCCTCGGTCGCACCCAGCTCGGCGAGATCGATCGCAACGCCGATCTCTGGCTCGCACCCACCCGCCCCGCGATCGAGCGCTATACGGGAGTTCTCTACGACGCGCTCGACCACGGCTCGCTCACCCGTGCCGGCAGGTCCAAGGCCGCCGAACGTCTGGCCGTGGGGTCGGCGTTGTTCGGTGTGGTTCGCGCTCCGGACATGATCCCGGCGTATCGGTTGTCGGGCGGATCGAAGCTCCCCGGGTTGCCGACGCTGGCGTCCGTGTGGAAACCCGATCTGTCCGACAGCCTCGGGACGGTCGACGATTTCGTCGTCGATCTACGATCGGGCGTCTATCAGCAGCTCGGCCCGATCCGGGGCGCGGTCACGGCGACGGTGGTCACCGAGGGCGCCGACGGCAGTCGAAAAGTGGTCAGTCACTTCAACAAGCACTACAAGGGCCTGATGGCGCGCGAGTTGGTGCGGACCCGACGGAACGTACGGGACGTCAACGCGCTGGCCGCCGTGCTTGCCGATGCCGGTCAGCGCACCGAGATCGCCTCGGACGACACGATCGTCGTCGTCACCGACTGAGCGCCGCGCTCAGTCGAAGGTGAAGCGGGTGGCACCGCCCGGGTCCACCGTCAGCAGCGCGGTGGCCGCGCTCGGCGTGACGCGATAGACGTACCAGGGCGGCGGGCCCGCGGACGGGGCGCTGAAGTCGGCGGTGAGCGCGACGCCGCCGTCGTCGACCCGACACGGCCACTCGACCGCCCACTGCTCGGCGAGCTCGGCCACGACGTCGGGGTCGGTGACCCGACGCGCATCTCCCTCGACGACGAGGTCGTAGTCGTCCATCGCGAGCGACATCGTGCATCGCGGGTCACGGGCGACGTTGCGCCCCTTTCTGGTCTCGGCGCCCGTCTGGAACCACAGCGCGCCGTCGTGCCACAGCGCTCCGACACCGGCGATGTGCGGGCGGCCGTCGGCGTCGATGGTCGCCAGCCACCAGGTGTGCCGGTCAGGTCCGCCGGTCCCCGGTGCCTGTGACACCCCGTCGTCGAGGCGAGCGGCTATCAGGTCCCAGTCGAGCGTGGGGAGCTGGTACAGGTCGGCCAGATTCTTGGTTCTCATGGAGACGTAGACCCGCCGCGGCGAGGAAAGTCACCGGTCAGATCCGCTCAGGGATGTTCGGGGTCGACGTCGAGCGACGCGTTGGCCGCTTCTTGCGCGGCCTGTCCCTCCGCGACCTCTTCCGGCGTGAACCGCATGAACATCACGACGACGGCCGCCAGCACCGCGATGCCGGCACAGCACGCGAACGCCAACCCGTAGCCACTCGCCTGGGCGGCCAGTTCGGTCGGGTTCATGTCCTCGACCGGACGCGTGGTGCCGCCCTCCGACAAGGCCCGTGAGGTGACCGCCGCACCGACGGCGACCAGTCCGATGGCTCCGCCCAGATTCTGCGCGACCTGCGCGAGCGCGGTGAGCGGACCGATCTCCATCGGCCCGACCCCGGCGACCACCGACAGCGTGAGCGGTATGACGGCGAAGCCGACGCCGAAGCCGATGACGACCACGGGGAGCGCGATGCTCGGGAAGTATCCGGGGGTCGCCGTGGCGATCGACGAGGCGTAGAGGCAACCGGCGAGGATGATCGCACCGCCGAGCAGCACCAGCCAGCGTGGCTGGATCATCAGGGCCAGCTTGGAGGCGATCGCAGCCGCCACACCGAGCCCGAAGGCGAACGGCACGACGGCCAGCCCGCTCTGGATCGGCGAGTACTTGAGGATGCCCTGGAGGTACAGCGAGATGAACACCGCCATGCACATCATGATCATGCTGGCCAGGAAGATCGACGCCAACGCGGCGACGCGATTGCGGTTCTCGAAGATGACGAACGGAAGGATCGGGTTGCTCGCCCGCCGCTCGACGAAGACGAAGGCGATCAGCGCGAGCGCCCCCAGGATGAACGAGCCGACCACGACCGGGCGAGCCCAACCGCTCGGCCCCTCGTTGACCGCCAGCACCAGCAACGAGCACCCGAGGGTCGCGAGTATCGCGCCCGGCACATCCAGCGAGAGCCGCTCGCCCTGCGACTCGCGGAGGACAGCGATCGCGCCGACGGCGACGATCACCCCGATCGGCACGTTGATCAGGAACACCAGGCGCCACGACACCTGGGTGAGAACACCTCCGAGGATGAGCCCGGCGACCGACCCGACGCCCGTCATGGCGGCGTAGATCGCAAACGCCTGGCTACGGGCCTTGCCCGGGGCGAACGTCGTCGCGACGAGTGCCATCGCCGTCGGTGCGGCGACGGCGGCCGACGCGCCCTGCAGCGCGCGACCGATGATCAGGCTCGTCTCGTTCCATGCGAGACCGCACAACAACGACGTCGCGGTGAACGCGACGACGCCGACGATGAACATGCGCTTGCGGCCGAAGGTGTCGCCGAGCCGACCGCCCAGCAGCATCAGTCCGCCGAAGGCGAGCACGTAACTGCTGATGATCCAGTTGGCGCCGGATTCGGAGAGTTGCAGGCCGTCGCGGATCCGCGGCAGCGCCAGTGCCGCGACGGTGCCGTCGAGCACCATGAGCAGCTGCATCCCGCTCAGGACGATGATCGCGGGTCCGAAGACGTTGCGGTATTCCGGCACGGCCGTGTGCCCGGGGCTCGACGTTTCCGGTGCGGACATAAAGCCCGACGCTACCGCCCCCGGAGTGGAATATGCCAATCGCCATTGGCCCGTTGACGGGCATCGTCGCAGGGTCGGACGTCCTGATCAGACGTCCAGGTCGGAGGGGGCGTCAGGATGCGGCTTCGGTGAACCCGGCCACGTCGCCGATCACCACGATCGCCGGGGGCCGCAGGTCCTGTCCCCGGGCGGTTGCCGCCGCATTGGCGAGGTCGGTTCGCAGCACGCGCTGCGTAGGCAAGGAGCCGTTCTCGATCATCGCGACGGGCGTGTGCGCCGGCTTTCCGCCGGCGAGCAGCGCATCGGCGAACACATCGACCCGCTCCACCGCCATCATCAGCACCAGAGTCCCCCGCAGTCGCGCGACGGCCGACCAATCGATCAGCGAATCAGGGTGGCCGGGCGGGACGTGCCCCGACGCGATCACCACCTCATGCGTGACACCGCGATGGGTGACCGGGATCCCCGCCGACGCGGGTACGGCGATCGGACTGCTGATCCCGGGGACGACAGTCACCGGGATCCCGGCCTCGACGCACGCCTGGACCTCTTCGAAACCGCGGCCGTAGACATACGGGTCACCGCCCTTGAGCCGGACGACGAACTTCCCGGCCTTGGCGCGATCCACCAGGACGGCGTTGATGGCCTCCTGTTTCATGGCCCGTCCGTAGGGCACCTTCGCGGCGTCGACGACCTCGACCTGTGGTCCCAACTCGGCGAGCAGTTGGGCTGGTGCGAGGCGATCGGCGACCACCACATCGGCCGCCTGCAGGAGCTTCTGGCCTCGCACGGTGATCAGGTCGGGGTCACCGGGACCTCCGCCGACCAGAGCGACGCCCGGCGGATGGGGCGCGTCGTCGTCGACGGTCAGAGAACCGTCGGCGAGGGCACGTCCGATCGCTGCACGCAACGCCGCCGACTGCCGGTGGTCACCGCCGGCGAGCACCCCGAACTGGAGGTCCCGATGGCGGCCCGAGGCCGGGGTGACGGCCGTGCCGAAGCGGGCGTCGTCGGTGCGGACGCAGAAGGTGTGACGTGCCTCGGCGTCGGCGACGACCCGAGCGTTGACCTCGGGATCGTCGGTGCACGCCATCACGTACCAGGCCCCGACGAGATCGTCCTCCTGGTAGGCGCGGCGGTACACGGTGACGCCGGGGGTCGACTCGACGGCGGGCGTCGGGTCGATCGCCACGACATGCACCTGTGCGCCCGCTGCGACCAGATTGGGCAGTCGCCGCTGCGCCACCGATCCCCCGCCCACGAGCACGACTTTGCGGCCCGTCAGATCGAGGCCGACGAGGTAGTGACCGCCGGACGAGCCGTCTGCGGATGCTGGTGCCGACATGAGCCACGAGCCTACCGTCCGAACCGTGGTTCGCCGTCGCCAGCACGACGCCGGTGGCACCGGATCACCGATCCCGCGCGATCACGGTGATACGTTGCCGATCACCGCCACGTAACCGACGTCACACAGGGGTGCCCGGATGACCGACCCGTCGACGAAGACGATCGCCGACCTACTCGCCGCCCGCAGCGACGATCCGGGCATCGCACTGCTTTCCGGTGCGGACGCATGGACGTGGCATGAGTTCGTCGCGGAGTCGGCGGTCCGTGCCGCAGCGCTCAGAGAGCTGCGCGGTTCCCGGCCCGGCCCGTGGCACATCGGCGTCCTGATGGACAACGATCCCGAGTATCTGTTCCTCATCGGTGGTGCGGCGCTCGCCGGCGTCACCGTGGTCGGCATCAATCCGACCCGACGCGGCGCCGAACTCGCCGCCGACATCCGACGGACCGACTGCGGACTGATCCTCGTCGGCGCCTCGCGCCGCGAGCTGATCCCCGACTGCGGCGACGTCGAGACCCTCGAGACCGACTCCGCAGTCTACGCCACTGTGATCGACGACCATCGACAGGCCCGCATCGACGACTTCCCCGCCTTCCGCGGTGTCAATCACGATCTGCTGCTGCTGTTCACCTCGGGGTCGACGGGGGCACCCAAAGCGGTGATCTGCAGCTCCGCGCGCCTCGCAGCGATCGGCGAACTCAATGTCCGCGACCTCGGCCGCGACGACGTCGCATACAACGCCATGCCACTCTTCCACGGCAATGCGTTGATGAGCGCCTGGGCACCCATCCTCGCCTACGGCGGGACGTTCGCCATCCGCCCCCGGTTCAGCGCGTCGGGGTTCCTCCCGGACGTCCGCCGGTTCGGCGCCACGTTCTTCAACTATGTCGGTCGGTCGCTGACCTACATCCTGGCCCAGCCCGAATCGCCCGACGAATCGCGCACCGATCTCCGACTCGGCTTCGGGACCGAGGCGTCTGCGGTCGACCGTGCGGAGTTCACGCGCCGGTTCGACTGCCGGATCATCGAGTCCTATGGCTCCTCCGAGGGAGTCTGTGTGATCCTGCGGGACACCGACACCCCACCCGGGGCACTCGGCATTCCCCGACCCGAGATGGGCCTGGAGATCCTCCATGACGACGGAACACCCTGCCCTCCTGCGAGTTTCGATGAGGACGGGATCATCACGAACGCCGAGCAGGCGATCGGCGAGATAGTGGCGCGCGGCGGGGGCGCCCGCTTCGAGGGCTATTACAACAATCCCGAGGCGACTACGGAGAAGATCCGCGACGGCGACTACTGGTCCGGTGACCTCGCATACCGGGACGGCGACGGCGTCTTCTGGTTCGCCGGTCGCACCAGTGACTGGATTCGTGTCGACTCCGAGAACTTCGCCACCGCACCGCTCGAGCGGATCGTGGCCCGGTTCCCCGGCCCGCGAGGCGTCGCCGCCTACGGCATCCCCGATCCGCGCACCGGAGACCGGGTGATGGTCGCGCTCGAGTTGCCCGCCGCCGAGTTCGATCCACAGGCCTTCGCCGAATTCCTGTCCGCACAGCCCGATCTCGGCACCAAGTGGACGCCGTCGCTGGTGCGACTGACCGATGCGCTCCCCCTCACCGCCACCCGCAAGCTCGACAAACCCGCGTTGCGACGTGCGGCCTGGTTCACCGACGACCCGATCTTCGAGTTCCGCGACGGCGACTACCACCCATTCGACGAGGCCCGGGCGGCCCGACTCGCCGACGAATTCCGCGAACACGGGAGAGCAGACGTTCTTCCGCAGGTACCGGCGGGCTGACACCGGTCAGCCCGCCACCTCGACCAGCCCCGTGGCCGCTGACGGGCCAGGGCGCGCTCTCGTGATTCTTGGGTGACCGACTCCGCACCTGCGGGCGACGTCGTCATGTGTCGCACAAAGTCCCGGATCGAGTGGGTCTCAAGTCGTCAAAGCTCATGTCCCTCGCGCCGTCTGGGCCTGCGGTACCGTCGAGAACATGCCTGCCGATCCCACACCGGACGGCGCGCCGGACAAGCCGGTCCGCGTCTACCTCGTCGATGACCACGAACTGGTCCGGCGCGGGCTGCGCGACCTCCTCGGCACCGCCGACGATCTGAAAGTGGTCGGCGAGGCCGCATCGGTGGGTGAGGCGAAGGTCGGCATCCTCGCGACCAAGCCCGATGTCGCGGTACTCGACGTCCGCCTCCCTGACGGGAACGGCGTGGAGCTCTGCCGTGACGTGCGCGCCGAAGAACCGACGGTGCACTGTCTGATGCTGACCAGTTACGCCGACGACGACGCCTTGCTCGCGGCGGTGCTGGCCGGTGCGTCCGGCTTCGTGCTCAAGCAGATCCTCGGCCACAACCTCGTCGCGGCCGTCCGGACGGTGGGGCACGGCGGTTCCCTGCTCGACGACCGCAGCACGGCCGCGCTCCTCGCCAAGCTGCGGGACGGCAAGGGTTCGGCGGCCGATCCGCTCGCCGAACTCACCGCACAGGAGCGCGAGGTGTTCAACCACATCGGCGACGGGCTCACCAATCGTCAGATCGCGGAGCGGATGTTCCTGGCCGAGAAGACGATCAAGAACTACGTGTCCCGTATCCTCGCGAAGCTCGACATGCAGCGGCGCACCCAGGTCGCGGTGATGGCGACCAAGCTGCGCGACGGCAAGATCTGACGCCGCGTCGGGCTTGTCCCGCACCTCCCCCAGTGTCGTTGCGCCATCGAGCTCGATGCCCGCCTGCACCTGGAGATCGGGCTCGGGAATCTCTGGGCAACCGCTGAGCGCCGGCCTGCTCAGCGGCTCCCCCACGCTCTCCGACCGCCCGTCCGCGAGCGGCAGCGCCGCCCGCCGGACGATGCCGTGCCATCCGTGAGGCACCTCGGTGATCTCGTCCGGCTCCGCACCCATGCGGTCCCGAATCGAGTGCACAGACGGCCCGCCGGTGATCGCTGATCTGGGCGATGCCGCAGACCGTCCGCGCGAGGGATGTCAGACATGCCATCGATCCGGACGATCTCCGATGCCGGCAGAGGCGCTCGGTGGATGATCCCGCGTTCGGTGCGGCGACCGGTCGTCGACGCCGTGAAATGGACCTTCGACAGATCGGGCCAGAGCAACGGCACACGATGCATCACCGTCGCCGAGGTATGACTGAGGATCCGCGTCTCGGTTCCCTGCCGAGCGGCTCCCATCACGGTCTCCCGGTACCGTTCGGTTTCGGCGAGGTACCCCTGTGCCGCGGTGCCATCACCGGATTCGGCAGCGGCGGGCACGCCGTGCCAGACGCGCTCCACGCGCCCATCTGCGACCTCGCGGCACAACCGGCCGTCCGTGACACCTCGCCGTAGTGTGCTTCGGACCGATGCGATGCGCTCATGGCAAACGTCGTGCATTGCAAGGACGCGGCCCCCGGACCCATCATCCACAGGATCAGCGGGGCTGCGGGTGATTCCCTTGCGCCGCAATTGTGTTCGTGTGCCGAGAGCTCACGGCGCACGAACGCAGAACCCGCGCACAGACTCCCGGGGACTAGCCGGTCAGCGGGACCGACCACGTCAGCGTGGTACCCGCACCCGGTCGCGTCACCACACTGAACACCCCGCCGCATTCCTCGGCCCGGCGGGTCAGATTGTCGAGGCCTCGGTAGACCACGTCGGAGCCGATACCGACCCCGTCATCGCTGATCTCGACGGACAGCACGTCGTCGTCGGCGCGCACCGAGACGTCGATGTGCCGGGCTCGCGCATGTCGCAGCGCGTTCGACAGTCCCTCGCGCAGGACCCCGTCGATGTGCGGGCCCAACGATTCCGGGACCACGGTGTCCACCGGTCCGGCGAACGCGACACCGGGCGCGATCTGGGCCTGGGCGGCCAGTTCGGACACGATGTCGAGGACGCGGCGGCGCAAGGTGGTGGTGTCGTGATGCCCGGGAATCGTCTGCAGATCGAAGATGGAGGTGCGGATCTGCGCGATGGTCCGGTCGAGGTCGGCGATCACCTGCTCGAGGCGGGACGTGATGGCACTCTGCGCCGCCGATGTGTCCGCCCCGTCTGCCGACGTCTCGTTGGCCAGCATCGTCTGCACCGACATCCCGATCGCGAACAGCCGCTGGATCACGAGATCGTGCAGGTCCCGGGCGATGCGATGGCGGTCCTCGAGCACCTCCAGATCGCGGGCGACCTGCTGCTGTTCGGCGTAGGCCACCGCCAGCGAGGCCACTTCCGCGACGCCGGCGAGTCCCGACGCGTCCTCGCCGTCCCACCGGGGCCGCTCGCGGTGGGTGATCACGATCCAGCCGAAAACTCCGGCCGCTCGCTGCAGCGGCTGCAGGGTGGCCCACTGTGCCCCGCCTCGGACGAGTTCGGACGGCAGATCGGTCGCGGAACGAACCGTGTGGATGTCCGTGGGCGGCAACGACATGTCCCCCGCGGCCACGACCCGCCCAGTGTGTCCGGCCACCTCGACAGCGCCGGGCTCGCCGGTGAGGAGGTAGGCGTCGACACCGTCGGTCAGCTCGGCGACGTCGTCGCACAACCGGGACAGCGTGTCATCGAGTGCGATGCCGGCCAGCGGCTCCGAGCCACGGCGGGCGATGACCTGCATCCACCGATGCCGGGTGCGGGCCCGCTCGAACAGTCGGGCGTTGTCGACTGCGATGCCCGCAGCGACGGCGAGCACCGCCACCAGCGTCTCGTCGACCTCCCCGAATTCGGGCGCGGACTGCTTCTCGGTCAGATAAATACTCCCGAACACCGAGCCGCGCACGATGATCGGCGCGCCGAGAAACGTGTTCATCGGCGGATGGTTGTCGGGAAAGCCCACCGAGGCAGGGTGTTTCGACAGCGCCGGAATGCGCAGCACCTGCGGTTGCTCGATGAGCAGACCCAACACCCCGCGGCCGACCGGGAGGTGATCCATCCGCGCACGCTGAGATTCGCTGATCCCGGTGTACACGAAGGCGCTCAGGCCGCCGTCGGGTCCGCGCACACCGAGAGCCCCATAGCGGGCGTCGACCACCGCCGAGGCGACCTCGACGATCCGTTGGAGGGCCTGATCGAGTTCGAGTCCCTGGCCGACGACGAGCACCGCCTCGAGGAGATCACGCAGGACCGCGGGATCGTCGACGCCATGTCGGGCCAAGGCGTCGAGAGCCTCGTCGACCCCCTGGTCACTCATCCGGTCCGCTCCGCCGCCTCGTCTCGTCCGGAGCCCGCCATCTCGGCGGCGCGCCGTGCCGCGGCGACGAATCTCGTCACGGCGGCCGGATACCCGGCCGGATGGACATGAAGATACGAGGCATGCACCGATGCCTGCGCGAATCCGTACGAACCGGGCGCACCCTGATGATCCCGCCACGCCCAGGCGGGCGTGATCGCGCCACGGACCTCGACGGAGGACCGGTGGAACTCGTGTCCGGTCACGCGCTCACCGGCGACAAACGCCACGGAATCCGCGACGGCGACCCCGTCGCGGTAGCCGAGGGTCAGGGCCGGGCCGAACCGCCCGACCACGTCGAGCACCCCGGCCATCGGATGGCCATCGAGTTCGGTTGCCAGATAGAGCAATCCGGCACATTCGGCAAGCACGGGACGGCCTGCGAGGGCGTGTGCGGCGAGCCCGGTGCGCAATGGTTCGTTCGCCGACAGCGCCTCGGCGTACTCCTCCGGGAAACCACCCCCGACCACGACTGCGTCGGTGTCGGGCGGCAGCGGATCGTGCAGCGGGTCGAACCCGACCACGTCCGCGCCGGCGGCGGCGAGCAACTCGCTGTGTTCGGCATAGCCGAAGGTGAATGCGGCACCACCCGCGACCGCCACGACCGGCCGCCGAGTGCGCGAGCCAGCCGGTGCGGCGCCGCCGGCCACCGCGTCCGCCGCGGACCAGGCGTCGACCGACCCTTGCCTGCGGGTACGGGCCGCAGTCACGATCGCCGGGAGATCCAGCGCCGCACCGACGGTGGTGCTCATCGCGGCGACCGCGCGGACCGCGTCGTCGCGGCGTTCCGCGGCCGGGATCAGCCCGAGATGGCGCGACGGTACCTGTAGATGCGGATCCCGACGCAGCACCCCGAACACCGGCAGGCCGGCCCGCGCGCATGCCTGACGCAGGACGGTCTCGTGACGATCCGAACCCACTCGGTTCAGGATCACCCCCGCGACGTGGATCGACGGGTCGTACCCGACGAAGCCGTGCAGCAGGGCGGCGAGCGATTGGCTGTGTCCGGCCGCGTCCACCACCAGGACCACCGGTGCGCCGATCAGTTGGGCGACGTGGGCTGTCGAGCCGAAACCACGCGGATCGCCACCTCCGTCGTCGGGCAGGATGCGACCGTCGAAAAGCCCCATCACCCCCTCCACCACGGCGATGTCGGCGCCCGCGGTCCCCGCCGCGAACAGCGGCGCGACGAGGTCCGTCCCCACCAGGTTCGGATCGAGATTGCGGCCGACCACCCCGGCGGCAACCGCGTGGTAGCCGGGGTCGATGTAGTCGGGCCCCACCTTGAACGGCGCGACCCGGTGTCCGGCGGCTCGCAACGCCCCGATCAGTCCGGTCGACACCGTCGTCTTTCCGCTCCCCGACGCGGGCGCGGCGATCACGACGGCCGGAACCGAACTCATCCCGGCCCCTCCCGAAGGAGAGCCGGGGCCGTCGCGGATCGCGTCACCACTCGATGCCCTTCTGCCCCTTGCGACCTGCATCCATCGGGTGCGCGACCTTACGCATCTCGGTGACGAGGTCGGCAGCCTCTACCAGGGCCGCCGGGGCGCGACGCCCGGTGATGACGACATGCTGTCGCCCGGGCCGACCACCCAGCGCGGCGACCACCTCGTCGGTGTCGACCCAACCCCAGTCGAGGGGATAGGTGAACTCGTCCAGCACGTAGAAATCGTGCTGTTCGGTGGCCAGCCGCCGGGCTATCTCCGCCCATCCCGCGCGAGCGGCCTCCGCGTGGTCGGCGTCATGGTCTTCGTTTGCCCGCAGCCACGACCAGCCCTGTCCCATCTTGTGCCATTCCACCGGACCACCCTGCCCGGTCTGCTCGTGCACGGCGCCCAGCGCCGTGAGCCCGGTCTCCTCGCCGACGCGCCACTTGGCGCTCTTGACGAATTGGAACACGGCCACCCGCATGCCGGCGTTCCACGCACGCATCGCCATCCCGAACGCCGCCGTCGACTTACCCTTGCCGTCCCCGGTGTGGACCGCCAGGACCGGCTGGTTCCGGCGTTGCCGGGTGGTGAGCCCGTCGTCGGGGATGGTGTCGGGAACTCCTTGCGGCATTGCGGTCTCCTGCCGTTTCTCGCTGGTGCAGAACAGATGTCAGGCGGCTCGTCCTGGACGGGCGAGTACGTCGGCGGTCAGCTCGGCCATCGGCAGGCATCGGGCACCCATGGCGGTGGCGAGGTCGTTCGCCAAACCGAGCCGGACCATGCCCTGCTCGCAGTCGACCACGACCGCATCGATGTCGCGGCGGCCGATCGCGGCCGCGGCCGATCGAGCGCGGCCGGCGGCATCCGGGCCCGCGGTCGCACGCCCGTCGGTGAGGACGACCAGCAACGGACGTCGCTGGGGCTCCCGGCGCCCGGCCCGCTCGATGAGTTCGGCCGCGGTGGTGATCCCCTCCGCCAACGGGGTACGGCCCCCGGTGCGGATGTCGGCCAGCCGGCGCACGGCGATGTCGACGGATTTTGTCGGCGGCACGGCCACCGACGCCGACGTCCCCCGCGCGACGACCACCGCCACCCGATCGCGCCGGGTGTAGGAATCGCGCAGCAGATCGACGCACACACTGCTCACGGTGGTGAGCCGACGTCGCGCGGTCATCGACCCCGACAGGTCGACGAGGAAGACGACGAGGTTGCCCTCCTGACCGATGCGCTGAGCGGCGCGCAGATCGTCGGCGACCACCCGCATCGTCGAGGAGCTCTCCGCTGCCGCGCGGCCCGGCGAACCGTGGTGGCGCTCCGCCGCACTCAGGATGGTGCCGAACAGGTGCACCGGGCGCCCGTTCTCGAAGGTGGTGGCATGTGTGGTGTGCCCCCGTCGGGACCGCGCGCGCGACCGGCGACCGGGATCGCCGTCACCCACGCCGTCCACCCGCAGCCTCCGCACGGTGGGCGCGGTCGCGCGTGTGGGCGGTGTCCCGAATCGCGCACCCGGTGCGGGTGCTTTCTCGTCGGCGTCGGTGTCTGCGTCGCCTCCCGGGTCGGGCTCCGGATCGGTTGCCGTCGTGCCGGATTCCGCGGGTCCGGGCGAGGCATCGTCGCGGGGATCGCCGTCGTCGGGGCCGCCGGGACCAACCGGTCCTGGATCGGTCGGGTCGGGGTCGGTCGGGTCGGGGTCGGTCGGGTCCGGGTCGTCGTCGGGTTCGCCCGATCCGGCCGCCTGATCGCCGGCATCCATCGCGTCGTCGAGTTGGTCTGTGGTCAAACCGGATTCATCGAACGGATTCCGGCGCCGGCGGTGTGGCAACGCCAGTTCGACGGCCACCCGGACATCGTCCTCGGTGACCTCGCGGGCCTCGCGCCATGCGGCGTGCGCAGCTGCCGTCCGCGCGACCACGATGTCGCCGCGTAACCCGTCGACGTCGAGGTGCGCACAGATCCCGGCGATCCGGCGCAACTCCGCGGGTGGGATGTGGACCGACGGCATGAGTTCGCGGGCGGTGCCGATCCGTCGCGTCAGTTCCTGCTCCGTGTCCTCATGGCGCGCCGCAAAACCGTCCGGATCGGCATCGAATTCCATTCGGCGCGAGACGATCTCCACCCGCTCGGCGATGTCGCGGCCGGCGGCCACGTCCACCGCGAGTCCGAACCGGTCGAGGAGCTGCGGTCGGAGCTCCCCTTCTTCCGGGTTCATCGTCCCCACCAACACGAAGTCGGCGGATTGGGTGTGCGACACACCATCTCGTTCGATGGTGACCCGGCCGCCGGCGGCGGCGTCGAGGAGAACGTCGACGAGGTGGTCGGCGAGGAGGTTGACCTCGTCGATGTAGAGCACGCCGCCATCGGCCCGCGCCAGCAGACCGGGGGTGAATTCCGCACGGCCTTCGCTGAGTACCGCCGTCAGGTCGAGAGAACCGATGACGCGGTCCTCGGTGGCGCCGATCGGCAGTTCGACGACGCGACCACGGGCGTCGTCGGCGGCGCGGGTGGGATCACCGGCGAGCAGCGGGCCGAGCCCCCGGACGATCGTCGACTTGGCCGTCCCCTTCTCACCACGGATCAGGACGCCCCCGATCGCGGGCGAGATGGCGGACAGGATCAACGCGAGTTTCAGCCGCTCCTGCCCGACGACGGCGCTGAACGGGTACCGGGTCACTTCCGGCTCCCCCGCCGAACGGTGGCGACCGCTCATCGGACGGTGTCCGGAGAGACACCGACGCGATCGGTCGCGACGCCACGGTCCCGGACCATCGAGACGTGCGGAATGCCGTCCTCGAGGTACTCGTCGCCCTCGGTCACGAAACCGAACTTCGCATACATGTCGACGAGATAGGCCTGCGCCTCGATGCGGCACGGGTCGTAGTCGACCTCGGCGAGCGCGGCCGACAGCAGACGTGCGGTCAGCCCCTCACCGCGATGCGTGCGCTCGGTGCACACCCGGCCGATACGGAAGAGAGGCCTGCCGTCGGCCGACGGCGGTTCGGTCAGCAGGCGCAAGGTGGCGATCACGCATCCTTCGGTGTCGGCGATCCAGAACTGGCGAGTGCTCGACTCGAGGTCGCGGCCGTCGAGTTCCGGGTACGGGCATGCCTGTTCGACGACGAAGACGTCCACCCGCAACCGCAGGATCTGATAGAGCGTCGCCGCATCGAGGTCCGCGGCCGGGCTCTGGTGCAGTTGCCCTACCGGAGTCATGGTGTCGTGACTATCACATCGGCGTTCGGTCGCACCAGCCACATCCGTGACGATCGGACGGCGCTGAGGTCGGCGGCATCGATGTCACAACGCCGCGGCAGGTGTGCGATCCGCTTCGACGCGGGTGTCCACGGCGCCGCGTTTGAGTTGCAGACTCGCCGTGGTCCAGTCCCAGACCTGACGGAAGAGGTCGCGATTGTCCGAGAGCTTCTGTCCGAACGACGGGATCATCTCGGTGAGCGTCGGCCCCCATCCCGCGTACTCGTTCGGGAAGCACTTCTCGAGGACCTGGAGCATCGCGGGCACCGCCGTCGAAGCACCCGGCGAGGCGCCGAGCAGACCGGCGATCGTACCGTCGCCCGCGGTGACCACCGCGGTCCCGAACTCGAGGGTGCCACCGACGCCGGTCTTGCGGATCACCTGGACGCGCTGACCGGCCGTGATGATCTCCCAGTCACCGCCGTCGGCGCGCGGGACGAACTCGCTCAGCGTGTTGACGCGATCCGCGCGGTTCGCCGCGAGTTCGCTGATCAGGTACTTGAGCAGCCCGAACTCCTGCGGTGCGATGGAGAGCATGGGCAGCAGATTGCTCGCCTTGATCGAGTTGGGCAGGTCGGTGACCTTCCCGTTCTTGAGGAATTTCGGCGACCAGCCCGCATACGGACCGAACAGCAATCCCGGCTGGTGGTTGATGACGCGGGTGTCGAGGTGCGGCACCGACATGGGCGGCGCACCGACGGCGGCCTGCCCGTAGACCTTGGCCTGATGGTCGGAGATCAGCTCGGGATTCGTGCAGCGGAAGAACTCGCCCGAGACCGGGAATCCGCCGAACCCCTTCGCCTCCTTGATGCCCGACTTCTGCAGGAGGTGGAGCGCGCCCCCACCGGCCCCGACGAAGACGAACTTGGCGTGGACGGTCCGCTTCTCCTTGGTCCGCAGGTTGCGGACCTTGATGATCCAGCTGCCGTCGGACTGCTTGGACAGGTTGGTGACGTCGTGGCCGTAGTAGATGTCTGCGCCGGTACGACCGACGAAGTTGAGCAGCTGCTGGGTGAGGGCGCCGAAGTCGACGTCGGTGCCGTCGGTGAACCAGTTCAGCGCGACGGGGTCGGAGAAGTCACGTCCGGCCGACATCAGCGGCAGTCGCTCGCTGAACTCGGTCGGGTCGTCGATGAACTCCATACCCTCGAACAGCACCTGCCCGGCCAGCCGGTCGTAGCGCTTGCGCAGATACTCGACGCCTGCCGGACCATGGGTGAAGCTGACGTGCGGGATCGGGTTGATGAACTCGCTCGGGTCCCCCAGAATGCCGTTGTCCACCGAGTTCGCCCAGAACTGCCGCGAGACCTGGAACTGCTCGTTGATGTTGAGCGCCTTGTCGATGTTCACGTCGCCGTCGGCGGTCTTCGGCGTGTAGTTCAGTTCGCAGAGGGCCGAGTGACCGGTGCCCGCGTTGTTCCACGGATCACTGCTCTCGGCACCCGCGGCGTCGAGACGTTCGAACAGGCTGATCGACCAGTCGGGCTGCAGCCGCCGCAGCAAGGCGCCGAGTGTGGCGCTCATGATTCCGGCACCGACCAGCGCGACATCCGTCTTGATCACCGATTGAGACACGAGGAGCTCTCCTTCGCACAGGTTGGACGATCGAGGCCGACGGCGTCTCGCCGCTGTGGTCGTCCCTGTCAACGGCCATTGTTCCCCATCATCCGCCGAACGACGGAATCGCCTGGGCGAAAATGTGGGCTGGGCGACACTCGGCGCCGGTATTCGCACGCGGGAGTTTCTCTACAGTGGATGCCGTGACCGCAACCCACGGGGCCGCCCGCCAGGATGGACCGCCCGCCGCGAACTGGCAACCCGATCGCCTCCTCGACCGCTACGAGATCCTCACCCTCCCGTTGGGGCCCGATCCCGACCGCGAGAACCCGATCACCGCCACCCTGGTCCGCAAGGCCGGCGACGCCGACACGAGTTTCCCCAACGGAGCCGTCCTGTACGTGCACGGCTTCACCGACTACTTCTTCCACGAGCCCCTCGCCGACTTCTTTCATGAACGGGGTTACGCCTTCTACGCCCTCGACCTGCGCAAGTGCGGGCGTTCCCTGAAGCCTCATCACACCGCGCACCTCACCACCGATCTCGGGCAGTACGACGAGGAACTCGGCCGGGCACTCGACGTGATCGTCGACGAGACCGCGGCTGACGGCGGACCCGCTCGCGTGATCGTCGCCGCGCATTCCACCGGGGGCCTCATCACGCCGCTCTGGCTCGACCGCCTCCGCACCGAGGCCCCCGGCCGCCACGCCCACGTCACCGGTCTGCTCCTCAACAGTCCATGGTTCGACCTCCAGGGCAGCCCGATCCTGCGATCCCTCCCGGTCTCCCTCCTGCTGCGCGGTGTCGCGACAGCGCGGCCGAAAGCGGTGATCCCCCAGGAACTGTCCGAGGGATACGGCCGGAGCATCCACGAGACCACCGGCGGCGAGTGGGCCTACGACCTCGCGCTGAAGCCGATGGGGGGATTCCCCGTCACCTTCGGGTTCCTCGCCGCGGTCCGTAGAGGCCAGGCTCGCCTGCACCGCGGCATCGACGTCGGTGTCCCGTCGTTGGTGCTGCGTTCGGACAAGACACTGTTCGATCGCGGGCGTCTCGCCAGTGTGGACAACGCCGACGTCGTCCTCGACGTCCGGCACATGGCCCGCTGGAGCGGCTACCTGGGCGACCGTGTGTCCGTGACGCCCGTCCCCGACGCGCGACACGATGTATTCCTCTCGGTCGAGAGCGCCCGCGTCCGGGCCTACCGCGAGGTCGACGCGTGGATGCGCACCAACCTCTCGGTGCCCACCGATGGCGCCGACAGCGGATCATTGGTGGGCGGCGCATGACCGCGACGCAGATCGTCGACCTCGCGATCATCGGTTCGGGCAGCGGCAACTCCATCCCCGACGAACGCTTCGAGAACCGGACCATCGCCATTTTCGAGGAAGGTGTCTACGGCGGCACCTGCCTCAACGTCGGCTGTATCCCCACCAAGATGTTCGTGTACGCCGCCGAGGTGGCCGAGATGGCCCGCCACTCCGACCGCTACGGCGTGCACGCGCGTGTCGAGTCCGTGGACTGGCCCGCGATCGTCGGCCGGATCTTCGGGCGCATCGACCCGATCTCGACCGGCGGCAAGGAGTACCGCGTGGATCGGTGCGCGAACATCACCGTGTATTCCGCGCATGTCGAGTTCGACGGCCGCGACGACGACGGCCGCTATCGGCTCGTCACCCCGGACGCCGTTGTCCTGGCCGACGAGGTGGTCATCGCCGCGGGCTCACGTGCCACCGTGCCGCCGATCATCGCCGAATGCGATGTGCGATATCACACCAGCGACGACGTGATGCGCCTCGAGCGACTTCCGGAGCGACTGATCATCATCGGAAGTGGCTATGTGGCAGCCGAATTCGCCCACGTATTCGGCGCGCTCGGTACCGCGGTCTCGATCATCGCGCGAGGCCCGACATTGCTCCGGCACCTCGACGCCGAGATCGCCGCACGGTTCACCGAGATCGCCGCCGAGAAATGGGACGTCCATCTCGACACCGATGTGGCGGGCGCCATCGACCTGCCCGACGGCGGGGTGCGGGTCAGCTTCGAGGACGGCACCCACGTCGACGGTGACGCCCTGCTGGTGGCCACCGGACGCAAACCGAACGGCGACCGGCTGAATCTGGAATCGATCGGCGTCGCCGTCGACGATCACGGCCGCGTCGGCTGCGATCGACACGGGCGCACCGACGCGGCCGGCGTGTGGGCACTCGGCGATGTGAGTTCGCCCTATCAGCTCAAGCACGTCGCCAACCACGAGGAGCGGGTCGTCCAGGCCAACCTGCTGAAGGGCTGGGATGCCGACGATCTGGTCGCCGTCGACCATCGTTTCGTTCCTGCGGCGGTGTTCACGCACCCGCAGATCGCGTCGGTCGGCCTCACCGAGACCCGAGCGCGTGATCTCGGACTCGACATCACCGTGAAGGTGCAGGCCTACGGCGACGTCGCGTACGGCTGGGCGATGGAGGACTCGACGGGCTTCTGCAAGCTGATCGCGGAGCGCGGCACCGGCCGCTTGCTGGGCTGCCACATCATGGGCCCGCAGGCGCCCACGGTGATCCAGCCGGTCATCCAGGCGATGTCGTTCGGCCTCAACGCATCCGACATGGCGCGGGGGCAGTATTGGATTCACCCGGCGATGCCCGAGGTGCTGGAGAACGCGCTGCTCGGCCTCGAGCTCTGAGACGGGTTCGTTCGCGCTGCGAGATCCGATCCGGCGCGTAGGATCTCGGCATGGCGATCGTGAACCGGGGATTCGTGGGCCGTCGTGATCGCGACGCCGCCCGTCTGCCGCCGGGCCAGTACCGGACCTTCGACTTCCCGGTGCTGTCCGCCGAGCCGACTCCGGCCATCGCGGTCGACAGCTGGTCGTTGACGATGCAATCGTCGGATCACCGGGCGCATACCTGGAACTGGGCGGAGTTCCAGGACCTCCCCCACGAGGAGATCGTCACCGACATCCACTGCGTGACCCGCTGGTCGAAGTTCGAGACACGATGGCGTGGTGTCTCTTTCGACACGATCATGAGCAACATCCCCTGGCCCGGCGACAGCCATGTGATGGCCCACTGCCACGGCGGGTACACGACCAACCTGGCGGTCGCCGATCTGGTGGCGGGCCGAGGCTGGATCGCCGATACCTACGACGGCGAGCCACTCCCGGCCGAACACGGCGGCCCGGCACGGTTGCTGGTGCCGCATCTCTACTTCTGGAAGAGCGCCAAATGGGTGCGCCGACTGCGATTCATGCCGGGCGACACCCCTGGGTTCTGGGAGAGCCGCGGCTACCACATGCACGGCGATCCCTGGACCGAGCAGCGCTACTCATGAACGAGTGGCAGGTGACGACGGTCCTCTCGCAGATCCGCCACAGCCCCAGTGCGCGTTCGCTACGACTCGGCCTCGCCGAGCCGTTTCAGGGTCTGCCCGGCCAGTCCATCGACATCCGCCTGACCGCGGAGGACGGCTATTCGACCGCGCGCACCTATTCGCTGTCCGATGTCCGGGAGACCCGGACGATCGAGGTCACGGTCGAACGCGCCGACGACGGTGAGGTGTCGCCCTATCTCGTCGATGTGGTCGAGGTGGGTGAGCCGCTCGAGGTGACCCGCGCACACGGCGGTTGGTTCACCTGGGACGAGCAGGACCCACACCCCGTGCAGCTCATCGCGGGCGGCTCCGGGCTCGCGCCACTGATGGCGATGATCCGCAGTCGGGAGGTTTCCGCGCCGATGGTGCCGTTCGGCCTCGTGTACTCCTTGCGGACGCCGGACCGCCTCCTGTTCGCCGACGAACTACGACAGCTCATGGACCGGGGACGGATGCCGGTACATCTCGCCTACACCCGGGAGGCGCCGGCCGACGATCCGCGACCGGCGGAGCGGCTCGGCGGCGGTGAACTCGCCGAGATCACGATCCCTCCCGACCGCGAACCGACGGTGTTCATCTGCGGGCCCAACGGTTTTGTCGAGCAGTGTGCGGCCGCGATGGTCGCGGCCGGTCATGAGCCCGGCCGGATCCGAACCGAGCGCTTCGGCTGACCGTTGGCGTCAGAACATCGCGGATCGCAGGGCGATCTCACTCGCCAACGCTGCCGCGGCGTTCTGCGGAATCCAATGGTCGACTCCCGGCAGTTCGCAGAACCGGTAATCGGAATACGCGTAGCGGCCGCTCAGCTCCGCCTGCTCGCGCCCGAGCGCGGTGTCGCCGTCGCTCCACACCATCGTCGTCGGGATCTCGACCGCCGGGCAGGCAAGCGTGTCGGCGATGTTCCCGGTGAAGTTGGCGCGGTACCAGTTGAGCGGTCCGGTCAGCGCACCCGGCTCCATCAGAGGCTTGAGCTCGTCGGCCGTCACACCCGCCCGACGCAACAGCACGCCGTTGCGGGCCAGTAGCTTCTCCTCGGCGTCTTCGGCGATGAAATCCTTGATGTACGACGACTTCTCACGCTGATCGCTCGACGCCAGCGCATCGCGTAACGCCGACGGATGACCGGTACTCACCGCGACGAGACTGGTGAACCGGTCCAGATGCTTCGCCGCCAGATGCCACGCGACGATGCCTCCCCAGTCGTGTCCGACCACCATTGCGTATCCGACTCCGAGTTCGTCGAGGACGCCGAGGGCGTCACCCACGAGGTTGGAGAGGTGATAAGCATCCGTACACTCCGGCCGCGCACCGGGGCTGTAGCCCCGCTGATCGAAGACGATGGTGCGCAGTCCGCTCTCGTGTAGCCGCGGGACCACCGCGTCGAAGCACGAACTGTTGACCGGGAATCCGTGCAGGAGCAGCACCCATTTGCCGTCCTCGGGTCCGCCGATCCGGACGTCGAATGTGTGTTCCCCGACCCTCACCGCGCGCTGTTGCGTGTCCACGGGCCCAGGATAGGCGACATCGTCCGGTTCGGGCTTTGGCGCAGATCATTCGAGGCGATGAGTGATCACCGGCGATCGCGGATCCGGGCCGTGTTCGATGACCGCCTCCAGAGCCGAGAGGTCGAGGTGTTCGCCGACGAGATCGGCCATCAGGTCGACCTGGGTGCCGCGGATCTCGTTCACGACCGTGTCCGGAGCGGCGACGAAGCCGGTGACACCACGTTCCTCGGCGACCGTGCGCAGCAGATCGCGACGAAAGGCATCGGAGGCGAGGAGCCCATGCCAGTGGGTGCCACGCACGGCCCCGCGTACTGCGCCCTCGGGACCGTTCTGTGCATCCACGATCCAGGGCCGCTCACCCGACCATCGCACGCGGCCGTGGTGGATCTCGTAGCCACTGATCGGCCGGCCGTCGCCGTCGCCGGTCACCTGCCGCAGCACCTTGCCCGATTCGAAGCCGATCTCCAGGTCGAGGATCCCGAGCCCCTCGACGCGACCGGCGGCTGACTCCACCGGGTCGTCGATCTGGCGACCGAGCATCTGGAACCCGCCACAGATCCCGATCACCGGCCACCCCCGCCGCGCGCGGCCGACCAGCGCATCGGCGAGTCCCCGGCTCCGGAGCCACGCGAGATCGGACACCGTCGCCCGTGTGCCCGGCAGGACCACCAGGTCCGCCGACGCCACGCTCGCCGCGTCGTCGACCCAGGTCACATCCACGCCGGGCTCACAGCCCAGGGCCTCCACATCCGTGGTGTTGGACACCCGGGGCAATCGGATCGCCGCCACCGACAGCGCCACCGCGGACGGATCGGCGGTGCCGTCGTCGGGAGGACCGACCCGGCGGCCCACCGGAGCGGCGAGCGAATCCTCGGCGTCGATCCAGAGATCGGACCGGAACGGGATCACCCCGAACGTGGATCGTCCGGTCAGCCCCTGCAACTGATCGAGTCCCGGCGCGAGGATTGCCGGGTCGCCCCGGAACTTGTTGATCACGAATCCGGCGATGAGGCGCTGATCCGCGGCGTCGAGCACAGCCGTCGTACCGAACAGATGTGCCAGTGAACCGCCGCGGTCGATGTCGCTCACCAGGATCACCGGCAGATCCGCCGACCGCGCGAGACCCATGTTCGCGATGTCGGTGGGACGCAGGTTGATCTCCGCGACCGAGCCGGCGCCCTCGGCGATGACGACGTCGAAATCGTCTCGGAGCGAGGCGAGTTCGTCGGCGACGATCCCCACGAGCCGAGCGCGCCACGCGTGGTAGTCGCGGGCACCGACGTCACCGGCGGGTTGTCCGCGCACCACCACGTGGGACCGACGATCACTGCCCGGTTTGAGCAGGACCGGATTGAACCGGGTCGATGGTTCCAACCCGCACGCGAAAGCCTGCAGAGCCTGAGCACGCCCGATCTCCCCGCCGTCGAGGGTGACCACGGAGTTGTTCGACATGTTCTGCGCCTTGAAGGGCGCGACGCGAATCCCCTGCCTGGCCAGGTGACGGCACAGCCCCGCGACGATCAGGCTCTTGCCTGCGTCAGAACTGGTGCCGCCGACCAGCAGTGCGCCCTTCACCGCTCCGCCACCACGGCGCCCCGCCGATGCCACGGCCCACCATTCGTGCGCCTGGATTCGCTTCGTGCGCCAGATCCTTCGGGCGCACGAACACACAAGACGCAAACGAACCCCGCCGGGCGCGGGACGGCCATGAAGGACACCGGGGCTAGTCCGGCAGAGTCAGGATCTCCGCGCCGTTCTCGGTCACCACGAGGGTGTGCTCGAACTGTGCGGTCCATTTCTTGTCCGTCGTCGCGACGGTCCAGCCGTCATCCCAGATCTCGTAGCCGAGGCCCCCGAGGTTGATCATCGGTTCGATGGTGAACACCATGCCCGGCTCGATGACGGTGTCCACGTTGGGCTGGTCGTAGTGCAGGACCACGAGTCCGTTGTGAAAGGTCTCACCGATCCCGTGCCCGGTGAAATCGCGCACCACGTTGTACCCGAACCGGTTCGCGTACGCCTCGATGACCCGGCCGATGACGTTGAGTTCCCGGCCCGGTTTGACCGCCTTGATGGCACGCTCCGTCGCGACCCGCGTCCGCTCGACGAGATCGGCGGCCTCGGATGCGACATCGCCGGCCGAGAACGTCGCGTTGGTGTCGCCGTGCACGCCATCGATATAGGCGGTCACGTCGATGTTGACGATGTCGCCGTCCTCGACGACCGTCGAGTCCGGGATTCCGTGACAGATGGTCTCGTTCAGAGATGTGCAACACGACTTGGGAAAACCCTTGTAGCCCAAGGTCGACGGGTATGCACCATGGTCGACCATGTACTCGTGGGCGATGCGATCCAGCTCATCGGTGGTGATGCCGGGCGCCACCGCGGCACCCGCCTGTGCGAGCGCGTTGGCGGCGATCTTGCTCGCCAGCCGCATTTTCTCGATGGTCTCCGGGGTCTGCACCCACGGTTCATTGCCCTCGTTCGCCGTCGGTTTCCACGCGTACTCGGGACGCTCGATCGAGTCGGGAACCGGGCGGGTCGGCGACACGGTGCCGGGCCGCAGGGCAGCGCGAACAGTCATGCACCCACCTTATCCAGACCTCGCGGCCGAGGTGAACGCCGCTCGCACGAGTCCCGGAAGTCGGGACGCCCGTCGGCGCGAACTAAGGTGAGACTCAGTAGACGGGTGCGGAGGACGAGTGATGCGGGTGAGCAGGTGACGAGGGCGCGCCGACTGATACGGCCGGTCCTCGTCGTGGTCGTGCTGATGCTGGCGGGTTCCACCACGGCATGTTTCGTCGAGCCGATCGAGCAGACAACCGAGTCGTCGGTCAACCCCACCGCACACCTCCGCAACGGCCCGCAGACCGCCGAGCTGCCGGAGCATGACGTGCGGCCCGTCGCCGACGACCCGACGCCGTCGCTGCCGGCGACCGTGGACTCGGTCCGCTACGGCAAGGTCACCGTCGCCGACTCCGGCCGCATCATCGCCGTCGACATCAACGGGACGCTCGGCAGCATCGTGTTCTCGCTGGGTCTGGGCTCCCATGTCGTCGGGCGGGACACGTCGACGGCTTTCCCGGCGGCCGCACGCCTGCCGGTGGTCACCAACCGGGGCCACAGCCTCGACGCCGAGTCCGTGCTCGCGCTGAATCCCAGCGTGCTGCTCGTCGACGAGAACACCGTCCCGGCCGCCGCAGTCGATCAGATCCGCGACTCCGGGGTCACCGTCGTGGCGTTCCCCGGTACCCGAAGTCTGCAGTCCAACGACTCGCTCATCCGGTCGGTCGCCGGTGCACTCGGTGTTCCGCGCCAGGGCGAACAGCTCGTCTCTCGCACCGACGCGGAGGTCGCCGCCGCCAAGCGGCTCGTGCCCGCGCCGTCCGGCGACCCGACGATGGCATTCGTCTACATCCGCGGTCGCAATCTGATCCTGCTGGCCGGACCCGGCTCCGGCGCCGACGACCTCATCGCGAGCCTCGGAGGCAAGGACGCCGGAGCCGAGGCCGACCTGACCGGAGCATTCACCGCCATCAGCGCCGAGGCGATGATCAAGGCCGATCCCAACGTGATCCTGGTGATGACCCAGGGCGCCGACACGGTCGGCGGCCTCGACGGGGTGCTGAGTCTGCCGGGGATCGCGGAGACCGATGCCGGCCGGAACAGACGCGTGGTCCAGATGGACGAGACGAAGATCCTCGCGTTCGGCCCCGACGTCGGCGAGGTGCTCGGCTCCCTCGCCGGAGCGATCTACACATGAGCGCCCCGACCACACCGCAGGCCTCCGCCGCCACGACAGCCGACCACCGCAGCCGGCACCGAACCCGCAACATCATGGTGATGGCGGTGATGGTGGTCGCGACCGCCGCACTCATCATCGTCTCGGCCGGCGTCGGCAAGGTGTCGGTGCCGCCGATCGAGGTCCTCGGCAGCCTGGCCCACCACTTCCACCTGGACCTCGGACCACTCCCCTCGCACCCCAACGGCGAGGGCGCCCTGTGGAATGTGCGTTTCCCGCGCATCGTCCTGGGTCTGCTCGTCGGGGCGGCACTCGGCGCCGGCGGGTGCCTGCTGCAGGGTGTGCTCGCCAATCCCCTCGCCGAGCCCGGCATCATCGGGGTGTCGTCGGGGGCTGCGGTCGGCGCGTGCCTGATGATCGTGCTCGGCGGCGGGATGACCAACGACTGGGCATTGGCAGGCGCGGCCTTCGTGTTCGGCCTGTTCACCGCCGCGGCCGTCTATCTGCTGTCGCTGCGGGACGGCTCGACGTCCGCGATCATGCTGGTACTCACCGGCATCGCGGTCAACGCCTTCGCCCTCGGCATCATCGCCTACCTCACCTTCGTCGCCTCCACGGCCGCGCGCGAACAGATCGTGTTCTGGCAGCTCGGATCGCTCGCCGGGGCGACCTGGGACGAGATCTGGGTATCGGCACCGCTGATCATCGCCGCGATCGCGGCCGCACTCGTCCTGGTCCACAAGCTCGATCTGCTGGCACTCGGCGAGATCCAGGCGGCTTCCCTCGGCGTCAACGTGGAAGTGGTCCGGCGGCAGGTCATCGTGCTGGTGTCCATCCTGACCGCGGCCGCGGTGGCGTTCTCCGGGATCATCATGTTCGTGGGCCTCGTGGTGCCGCACGTGATGCGCCTCATCGTCGGACCCCGGCATGCGATCCTGCTGCCCACAAGCGTGGTGGGTGGCGCACTCGTCATCACCGCCGCCGACCTCGCGGCACGCACCATGCTCGGAGACGCCGACCTGCCACTGGGCATGTTCACCTCGCTGATCGGCGGGCCGGTGTTCTTCATCCTGCTGCGGCGCAGCAGGCACGCCGGGGCCGGGTGGTGAGCATCGTGGCCGAGGCGACCGACGGCGTGACCGCCGAGCACATCACCGTGACTCTCGGTGGCCGTCACGTGGTGGAGGATGTGTCCCTCCACGTCGAGCCGGGTTCTCTGCTGGCCCTCGTGGGACCCAACGGATGCGGCAAGTCCACCTTGTTGTCCGTGCTCGCGGGTCTGCGCCGCCCCGACCACGGCACGGTGCGCATCGGCGATCATCTGGTGTCCAAGGCCTCGTCGACCGAACTGGCCCGCCTGCGTTCGTTTGTGACGCAACACAACCGCACCGACACCCCATTCACCGTCGTCGAGGTGGTCGAGATGGGCCGGTTCCCCTGGCTGCGGACACCGCACGCGGCCGAGTCCCCCGAGATCATCGACGACGCGTTGCGTGCCTGCGATCTCACCGACATCACCGACCGTCCGTTCGCCCAGCTCTCTGGCGGCCAGCAGGCCCGTGTGTCGATCGCCCGGGCTCTGGCCCAACGGACACCGGTGATGCTGCTCGACGAACCGACGGCCGCCCTCGACATCCACCACCAGGAATCGGTGCTCGACATCCTGCGAGCCGCACGCGACGGCGGCGGGGCCATCCTGCTGGTGGTGCACGACCTGTCGCTGGCAGCGGCCTACGCCGACCGGGTCGCACTGATGAAGGACGGCCACCTGCTCGCCACCGGACCGACCCGCGAGGTGATGACGGCCGAATTGCTCTCCGAGACCTACGATCACCCGGTCGAGATCTGGGATCACCCGGCGTCGGGACAGCCGATCGTGGTACCGCGCCGAACCTGACCGGTTCCGCGACTCACGACCGGGCAGCTGCGGCGTATCCCGGCGGTAGTGAGGCGAACATGTCCCTGGTCACGGCGACCGCGTTGTTCGAGTCGCCGCCACGCACCACCAGTGTCGCGAATGCGAGATCGCCTCGGTAACCGGCGAACCACGCATGTGAGCCGCCGTCGAACTCCGCCTCGCCCGTCTTCCCGAGGATGTCGCCCTGTCCGGCGATGACGGTGCCGGTGCCCTGCTGGACGACGGCTCGCATCATCGGCCGGAGCTCGGCCACCACCGACGGATCCAGGGAAGGTTGCGGACCCTCGACCTTTGTCGGCTTGCCCAGGATCAGTTGGGGTATCGGTGCTTTGCCGTTGTGCGCGACGGTGGCCGCGACCAGAGCGAGGCCGAGCGGACTGACCAGGACCTTGCCCTGGCCGAAGCCGTCCTCGGTGCGTGCCACCAACTCCGGGGCGATCGGCACCGACCCGGAGACGGCCGCGAGACCCGGGATGTCGTAGTGCTGTCCGATCCCCATCGACGCAGCGGTGTGTGCGAGGTCCGACGGCCCCATCTCGCTGGCGAGTTTGGCGAACGTCGTGTTGCAGGAATTCGCGAAGGCCTGCAGCATCGGCACGGTCCCCAACGAGAATCGGTCGTAGTTGGGGATACGACGCGGCCCGATCTCGATCTCGCCGGGGCACGGCACCATGGTCCCGGGATGAGCCAGGTTGCGGCTGATGGCCGCGGCCGCGGTGACCATCTTGAACGTCGAGCCGGGCGGATAGAGCCCGGCGGTCGCGATCGGTCCGTCGCGATCGGCCGACTTGTTCTGCGCGACGGCGAGAATATGGCCGGTGGACGGCTGGATGACCACCATCGCGATCTGGAAGCGGTTGGTGGCGTCGACCGCCCGCTGCGCGGCCGTCTGCACCTGCCGTGACAGGCTCAGCGAGACCGCAGGTGCGGGCTGCGCGGCGTGATCGGCGAGGACATCGGCGTCGAGGCCGTTGGGGTTGACGGTGACCACCCGCCACCCCGCCCGACCGTCGACTTCGCTGTCGACCACCTTCTTGACCTCGGTCAGCAGGGCGGGCGCGAAGTCCGGATTCTTCGGTACCAGCTCGGCCTGTTCGTTGTGCTCGACCCCGGGGATGGCCAACCGGTCGCGGAGTCGGTCGAAATCACGCTGGGACAGGCGGGTGATGGGATACGACCCGCCGCCCGCGGTGGACTCCTCTGCGATCTTCTGCGCCGACAGCGTCGGGTCGAACGGCTTCAGCACCGACACGAGCTGCGTCACCGAATCGGCCACCGAGCCACTCGCGGCAGCGGCCTGCGCGTCGAAGTTGATGCCGACCACCGTGCCGTTGACCATCACCTCTGAACCGTCGGATTCGTTCACCGTCGCCCGCGGCGCACCCGTCGTCCGCAGCGAAAGCCGTTGGTTGGCACCGAGGTCCGGGTGGATGTCGGTCGAGATCCACCGCACGCCCCACCCGGAGTCGGAGCGGATCATCGCGATCCGGGCTGGATAGCTCCACTCGCGTCCACCCGGCAGGCCCCATTGGTAGGTGACGTCGATGTCGGCGGTGTCGCCGGTGACCTGCGCCTTCCCGGTACTGAAGGTGAGCTTCTGGGCCGATATGCCCTTCCAGGCGGCGTCGAGATCGGTCTGGGCCTGCGACGCGTTGTCGGTGAGCTGGGCAGCGGCCACGGTGTCGTGGGCACCATATGCGGTCAGGAACCTCTCGACGGCCTGACGGGGTCCGTCGTCAGCCGTGGAGCAGCCGGCCACCCCGATCACGACGAGAGCACTCACCGACACACAGGTCCCGCTGATCACACGCCGTCTCATCTGCCACATCGGTTGCGATCATATGGCGTCGGCCACCGGAATCCGTTGCGCCACGCGCTACGCGCCGCGAAGACGCATCATCGCAGACTGTGACGGCCGTGTCCCGTGCGACCGGACAGTCAGTCGACCAGAACTGTCGCGAACGTCCCGACCTCGCTGAACCCGACCTGCCGGTAGACCTCTCGCGCCGGGAGGTTGAAGCTGTTCACGTAGAGACTCGGCGTCCGGCCGTGCGAGATGATCGCCGCCGCAACGGCCGCGGTGCCGGCGGCGCCGAACCCCTCACCACGTCGGTGCGGGGCCACCCAGACACCCTGAATCTGTCCGACTCTCCTTGAGAGCGAACCGATCTCGGCCTTGAACACGACCTCACCGCGGTCGAACCTGGCGAACACCCGCTGCGCAGTGACCAGCGACGCCAGCCGCCGGCGGTAGGAACGGCCGCCGTCACCGGCACACGGGTCCACGCCGACCTCACCGATGAACATGTCGACGGCGGCCGGCAGATACGCGTCGAGATCGTCCAGGGTGACCAGTCGCACCAGCGGGTCCGGCGTGACGACGGGCGTGCCGGTGAGCGCCATCAGCGGCTGGTTGTCGCGCACCTCCCGTGCGGGTCCCCAACACGGTTGGACGCGGTCCCAGAACGGCAGCACCAACTCGGCGCGACCGACGATCGAGGAGCAGATCCGTGGCGCCGAGGCGGCGCGGTCGGCGAAACCCTCCATGTCGTCGGCGGAACCGGCGAGCGGGATCAGGTTCGCCCCCGAGAAGCACAGGGACGTCGTCGGGTCGTCGATGGTCCACAGTTCCCCACCGAGCAGCCGCGGGTTGATGCCGTGGGTCTCGAAACGTGCCGCCACCATGCACATCGCCACCGGGTCGGCGGCCATGACGCGCTCGACCACCGGCGCATCACGTGCGCCGAGGGGGCGGTCACCCAGTAGCTTCAGCACCACCGCTCCTCTGCAGTAGTCGGGCAGGGCACGACCTCCGGCTCCGGCGCCTTCGGCAGTGGTCGCCTCTGCTGTCGTCAGCTGATCGTGACGACCGGGGAGCCCACTTCCCTGTCCCCACCAGTGTCACCCGACTCGCCTGCGATTCGCAGCGCTTCTTCGATCAAGGTCTCCACGATCTCAGCCTCGGGCACGGTCTTGATGACCTCTCCCTTGACGAAGATCTGACCCTTGCCGTTACCCGATGCCACACCGAGATCTGCCTCGCGTGCCTCACCGGGACCGTTGACGACACAACCCATCACGGCGACACGCAGCGGGACCTCCATACCCTCGAGTCCCGCGGTGACCGCGTCCGCCAGCTTGTAGACGTCGACTTGCGCCCGCCCGCATGACGGGCACGACACGATCTCGAGTTTGCGTGGCCTGAGGTTGAGTGACTGCAGGATCTGATCACCGACCTTGACCTCCTCGGCGGGCGGCGCCGACAGGGAGACCCGGATGGTGTCGCCGATGCCCTCGGAGAGCAGTGCACCGAAGGCGACCGCCGACTTGATGGTGCCCTGGAATGCAGGTCCGGCCTCGGTGACCCCGAGGTGCAGCGGATAGTCGCACTGCGCAGCGAGCTGCCGGTAGGCCTCGACCATGACCACCGGGTCGTTGTGCTTGACGGAGATCTTGATGTCGCCGAAGCCGTGCTCCTCGAACAGGCCGGCCTCCCAGAGTGCCGATTCGACGAGGGCCTCGGGGGTCGCCTTGCCGTACTTCTTCAGCAGCCGGGGATCGAGGGAGCCGGCGTTGACGCCGATCCGGATCGGGATCCCGGCGTCCTTGGCGGCATATGCCACCTCTTTGACGCGCCCGTCGAACTCCTTGATGTTGCCGGGGTTGACCCGAACCGCCGCGCAGCCGGCGTCGATGGCGGCGAAGATGTACTTCGGCTGGAAGTGGATGTCGGCGATCACCGGGATCTTGCTTTTCTTGGCGATCACGGGCAGTGCCTCGGCGTCTTCGGGACGCGGGCAGGCCACCCGCACGATGTCGCAGCCCGATGCGGTGAGCTCGGCGATCTGCTGCAGCGTCGCGTTGATGTCGTGGGTCTTGGTGGTGGTCATCGACTGCACCGAGATCGGATGGTCGCTGCCCACACCGACCTGACCGACCTGGATCTGGCGTGTCTGGCGGCGGGGCGCCAACACGGGCGGCGGGCCGGCGGGCATGCCGAGCCCGACCGAGAGCGCGTCTCCGGGAGTTGCTGGGGCGTTCATCTCGTTCACCTCGAATGACGAATGGCTGTGTGGTTCAACGGCTGAGCTGGGTGATGGAAGGTTGGGCGACGGCTAAGGCTGGGTCATTTGAACAGTTCGATCGGGTTGACGATGTCGGCGGTGACCGTCAGGACCATGAATCCACCCATGATGATCACCACCGCGTAGGTGATCGGCATGAGCTTCAGGTAGTCGACGGGCCCGCCTGCGCCACGCCCGAACCATCCGCGCACCGTGTTGCGGGCCTTCTCGTACCCGACGATGGCCATGTGCCCACCATCCAACGGTAATAGCGGCACGAGATTGAACAACCCGAGGAAAAAGTTGATGCTGATCAGCAACAGCAGGAAGGTGCTCCACGCACCCCGCTCGACGGCCTGACCACCCAGCACCGACGCGCCGTAGACGCTGACCGGGGTGTCTGCCGAGCGCTCACCACCCGTGACTGCCGTCCACAGGGCACTGACCTTCGACGGCATCGACAGCAAGGCGTCCCAGGTGGCCACGAACAGGTCACCGGTGAACGCGAACGATGCGGGGATCACCTCGAGTCCGTCGTAGTGGTTGATGTTCGGCGGCGGCGTGAACGTGATGCCGACCTGGCGGGCCTGTTCGGTCTCCTTGGTCCCGTCGGACCGCTGGACGACGATGGTCGCGGGTTGCGGAGTGATCGTGAGGTCGACCTTCTCGCCGCCGCGCTGCACGGTCATGTCGACCGGGTCGGAGCCCGTGCCGATCTGTTTGGACACCTCTGAGTAGTCGGAGACCGGCTGACCGTTGACGGCGACGATCGTGTCGCCGGCGCGCAGGCCCGCGTCGGCAGCCGGACCGTTGCCCGCGCACGGGGTCCGCACCGGCTCCGCCGTCTCGGAGTACGTGGTGGTGGCCGACACGCAACTCGTCTTCGACACCGTTGCGGGCACCGGGTCCTGGCTGATGTTCGGCAGGCCGAAAATCGCACCGACGATGACGACCAGGACGAACCCGAGCACGAAGTTCTGCGCCGGACCGGCCAACAGCACCACCAGCCGTTTCCACGGCTTCTGCAGGTACATGGCCCGCGGGCGGTCTTCCTCGGCGATCTCGTCGTAGGGCGTCATGCCCGCGATGTCACAGAAGCCGCCGAGCGGCAGCGCCTTGACGCCGTATTCGGTCTCCCCGCGACGGGTCGACCACAGCGTGGGCCCGAAGCCGACGAAGTATCGGCGGACCTTCATCCCGGTCGCCTGCGCTGCCCACATGTGACCGCATTCGTGCCATGCAACCGACAGCACCAGCGCTGCGGCGAACAGCACCACGCCGAGCGCAAAACTCACTGACTCACTCCATCCGCAGATGCCTTGACCAGACGCGCAGCATGTTCGCGTGCCCACTGATCAGCGGCCAAGACCTCATCCACAGTACCTGGCCGTTCCCGCCACTGATCGGCCTCGGCGAGCACCTCACGGATGATCTCGACGATCCGCGGGAACCGGATGGCACCGGCGAAGAAACCCTCGGCCGCGGCCTCGTTGGCGGCGTTGTAGACGGCGGTGAGCGAGCCACCCCCACGACCCGCCTCACGGGCGAGATCGATCGCCGGGAAGACCGCGTTGTCGACCGGCTCGAACGTCCACGACGACGCGGTCGAGAAGTCACAGGCGGCCGCCGAGCCGGGCACGCGCGCCGGCCAACCGAGCGCCAGCGCGATCGGGAGTTTCATCGACGGGGGCGATGCCTTGGCAATGGTGGCCCCGTCGACGAAGGTCACCATCGAATGGACGATCGACTGCGCGTGCACGGTGACGTCGATGCGGTCGTAGTCCACGCCGAACAGCAGGTGCGCCTCGATGACCTCGAGCGCCTTGTTCACCAGCGTTGCCGAGTTCAGCGTGATCATCGGACCCATCGACCAGGTCGGATGGTGACCTGCCTGCTCCGGGGTCACGTCCTCGAGCGCCGCGCGGGTCCAGCCCCGGAAGGGACCGCCCGATGCGGTGAGGACGAGCCGGTCCACCTCGTCGGCGGTGCCGGCCCGCAAGCATTGCGCGATTGCCGAGTGCTCTGAATCCACGGGCACGATCTGACCGGGGGCGGCGGCGTCGAGAACCAGGGAGCCGCCTGCGACCAGGGACTCCTTGTTCGCCAGCGCCAGTCGCGCTCCGGAACGCAACGCCGCGAGACTCGGCCGGAGACCGATGGACCCGACGACAGCGTTGAGGACCACATCGGCCTCGACGGCGTCGATCAGGTCACACATCGCGTCCGGGCCGCCGAGAACTCGGCTGCCGAGATCGTCGGAGAGCGTTCGCGCGGCAGTCGGATCGGCAACCGCCAGGGCGCCGGCCGGAATCCGGAACGACTGTGCCTGGGCACGCAGCAGATCGAGGTTCGCGCCTCCTGCCCCGAGTCCGACCACCTGGAAACGTTCGGGATGCTCGGCGATGACCTCGAGGGCCTGGACACCGATCGACCCGGTCGAGCCGAGAATGAGTACGCGCGTCGTCACGAACTCATTGTCCTGCCTCGGACTGGTGAGCCCAAACTTCCGGTTCAGCCCGCCGGATGCACCTTCCGCCAGTGTTCGGCGATGTCGATGCGACGGGTGACCCAGACGTCGTCGTGGGCCTGCACGTGGTCGAGGAACCGCTCGAGTGCGGCCAGTCGTGCCGGGCGGCCGGCGATCCGGCAGTGCAGTCCGATCGAGAGCATCTTGGGTGCGCCGGCAACACCTTCGGCATACAGCACGTCGAAGGCGTCGCGTAGATGGGCGAAGAACTGATCGCCGGACGGAAACCCGCCGGGTGACGCGAACCGCATGTCGTTCGTGTCGAGGGTGTACGGCACCACGAGGTGATCGACGACCGAGTCACCTCGTGGCACCTTCACCCAATACGGCAGGTCGTCCGCGTAGCTGTCCGAGTCGTAGACGAATCCGCCGTGCTCCACCACGAGTTGGCGGGTGTTGGGCGAATCGCGGCCCGTGTACCAGCCGAGGGGTGGGTGACCGGTGATCTCGGTCAGCAGGTCGACGCCGACCTCCATGTGTTCACGCTCCACGGCCGCGTTGACCAGCTGGTAGCTGAGCCATCGATAGCCGTGACACGCGATCTCGTCGCCGCGTTCGACGAAGGCCGCGGCCGCCTCCGGATTGCGCGCCATCGCCTGTGCGACCGCGAAGATGGTGAGCGGCAGTTGCCGTCGCGAGAACGTCCGCAGAATCCGCCAGACGCCGGCACGCGACCCGTACTCGTAGAGCGATTCCATGCTCATGTGCCGGTTCGGGAACGACTGCGCACCGATCATCTCGGACAGGAAGGTCTCACTGCCACGGTCGTTCTCGAGGACGTTGTTCTCCGAGCCCTCCTCGTAGTTGAGCACGAACTGCACGGCGATCCTGGCGCCGCCCGGCCACTGCGGATCCGGGGTTGTGGCACCGTAACCGATCATGTCGCGCGGATAGTTCTCCGAGCGGTAATCGGCCAGGGTTCGATGCGCGGTGTCGGACATGGCGGCATTCTGTCACCGAACTCGCGGCCATGCGTGGTGGCAGGTACGTCGCGGGTGCGGGGCTACCGCTATGCTGTTCGATGAACTACTACCGACCGTCAGACTTCTGGTCACGTCCGTCAGATCGCTGACCGTGCAGTGAGGAGCCACCGTGGCAAGCACCGAGGTTGAGCACGTCGACACCGGCTGGGTTCGCGAACCCGCGGATGCGCCCTCGGCCCGGTTCGGCTGGCACGGTCAGGCGACCAAGTCTTTCATGATCGCCGGATGGTTCTGTGTGGTCGCGCTGCTCTGCATGCTCATCGGCAACCAGCGGGGACACATCGAGGACATCTACCTCGTCGGGATGGCGGCCGTTCTCGCGTTCTTCCTGATCCGGCCGTCGATCCGCAATCGGGGCCGCTGGAAGAACTGACCGCCTACCGGTCTCAGCGTTCTTCGGCCGCCAACTGCCCACAGGCGGCGGCGATCTCTTGCCCGCGGGTGTCCCGCACCGTGCAGGAGACACCTTGTTCCCGGACCCGCCGGACGAACTCGCGTTCGACCGGTTTGGGACTGGCGTCCCATTCCGACCCCGGGGTGGGATTGAGCGGGATCAGGTTGACGTGCACGCGCGAACCGAGCGCCTTGTGCAGCTTCTCCCCCAACAGATCCGCCCGCCACGGCTGATCGTTGACGTCCCTGATCAGTGCGTACTCGATCGACACGCGCCGGCCCGTGGTATCGGCGTAATAGCGCGCGGCGTCGAGGACCTCCGACACCGACCACCTGTTGTTCACCGGCACCAGGGTGTCGCGGAGTTCGTCGTCGGGTGTGTGCAGCGACACCGCCAGGGTGACCGCGAGTCCCTCGTCCGCCAGGCGCCGGATCGAAGGTGCGAGGCCGACCGTCGAGACGGTCACCGACCGCGCCGAGATCCCCAGCCCGTCCGGTACCGGCGACGTGATCTGCCGGACCGCACTGACCACCCGCTTGTAGTTCGCGAGTGGCTCGCCCATACCCATGAAGACGACATTCGACAACCGGCCGGGCTCACCGAACTCGCCGTCGCGCAACGCCCGCGCCGCAGCCCGAACCTGGTCGACGATCTCGGCCGTCGACAGATTGCGGTCGAGGCCGCCCTGCCCGGTCGCGCAGAACGGACAAGCCATCCCGCAACCGGCCTGACTGGAAATGCACAGTGTGTTGCGCTCGGTGTAGCGCATGAGAACGCTCTCCAGGAGCGTGCCGTCGTGCAGTCGCCACAACGTCTTCCGCGTGTCGCCGTCGTCGCAGGAGATGTGCCGCACCGGACTCAGCAAGGGCGGGAAGAGTTTCTCGCCGACGGCATCGCGTGACGTCGCGGGCAGGTCGCTCATCTCCTCGACGTCGCCGTTGAGGCGACCGTAGTACTGTCGCGCCAGCTGATTGGCCCGGAACTTGGGGAGCCCCAGGGCGGCGAGGGCAGCGACCCGGCCCTCGGGGGCGAGGTCGGCGAAATGAGTCGGCGGACGCCCCCGTTTGGGCGCGTCGAACACGAGCGGCAATGACGACATGTTGACATTGTCGCATGTCATGATAGGTACATGACGACACCTGATCCGCAGCGACCCGAGGTGACACCGGGCGATCTGCCCCCGGCGGATGCCGACCTGGATCGAGATCACCAGGCGCTGCTCGACGAACGCGACGAGCTCCGCACGAAGGTGAAAAACGTCGAACACACGCGCACCCGTGCGACTTTCATCGGCCTGGTGATCGGTGCGGTCATCACGGTGCTGCTGCTCGTCTTCATCCTGCAGAACCTCGACTCGCAGCGGATCACGTTGATCTTCTGGGAGGTCAACCTGCCGCTGGGTGTGAGCCTTCTCATCGCGGCGATCGCCGGAGCACTCATCGTCGCGCTGGCCGGCGGCCTGCGCATGTTGCAGATGAGCCGAGCGATGCGCAAGGCCAAAAAGTAGCGCAGGCCGCGAGCACGCAGCAGCGGCCTGCAGGTCAGAGCAGCGCCGTCAGGACCGCCCACACGATGAACGCCGACGGCAGCAGCGAGTCGAGACGGTCCATGATGCCACCGTGTCCCGGCAGCAACGTGCCCATGTCCTTGATGCCGAGATCTCGTTTGACCTGGGATTCGACCAGATCACCGAGCGTTGCGCAGACGACCAGCACCGGACCGAGGATCGCGCCGACCCACCAGTGGGTGTCGAGGAAGAAGACCACGCAGCAGATTGCGCCCGTCGTACCGACGACCAGTGATCCGACGAGCCCCTCCCAGGACTTCTTCGGGCTGATGGCGGGCGCCATCGCGTGCTTGCCGAACAACACGCCCGCCGCATAACCGCCGACGTCGGAGCACACCACCACCACCATCAACGTCGCCACCCGGGCCGCGCCGTCGTCCTGCACCACCATCTGCGCGCCGAACGACGCGAGCAACGGCAACCATGCCAGGACGAACACACTCGCGGCCAGGTTTCGGAGATAGTTCTCGGGTGCATGACCGATTCCCTGAGCCAGCAGCATCCAGACCATCAGGATCAGCACCGTCGCCGCGAAGGCCGTGAGCACTCCGGTCTGCGCCCAGGGCCAACTCGACCAGATGATCGCCTGGCCGCCGATCAGCAACGGCCACAGCGCCACCTGGAAGCCGCCGTCGCGCAGCCGCTTGGTCACCTCCCACGTCGCGATCGCGAACGCAACGGCCACCACGCCGTACCAGATCTTCGGCGCGAAGATCAGGATCAGAATGATCGAGACACCGAGAGACCCGCCGACGGCGATCGCCGCGGGAAGATTTCGGCCGGCCCGCGACTTCTTGGGAGCAGGTTCCCCGGAAACGGCCTCGGCAGGGGTCCCCGAACCCTCGCCGCCGTCCGCAGGCGGCGTGTTCGCGGAGGATTCGGTGGCCATCACTTCCGGTATAGACGCGTGGGTTGGGTCAGTGCTCACACTTCGAGCAATTCGTTCTCTTTGTGCTTCACCAGGTCGTCGACCTGTGTGACGTAGCCGCCGGTCGTCTTGTCGAGTTCCTTCTCGGCGCGGTTCACCTCGTCCTCGCCGGCCTCGCCGTCCTTCTGGATGCGCTTGAGTTCGTCGACGGCCTTCCGGCGGACGTTGCGGATGGCCACCTTCGCGTCCTCGCCCTTACCCTTGGCCTGCTTCACGAGTTCGCGACGCCGTTCCTCGGTGAGCTGAGGGATCGCGACACGGATGATCGTGCCGTCGTTGGTCGGGTTCACGCCGAGGTCCGAGTTCCGGATCGCCGTCTCGATGTCACGCAGCGTGGAGGGCTCGTAGGGCTTGATCACCACCATCCTGGCCTCCGGCGTGTTGATGCTCGCCACCTGGGTGACCGGGGTGAGCGCACCGTAGTACTCGATGTTGACCTTGTTGAACATCGCCGGATTGGCACGGCCGGTGCGAATCGAGCCCATGTCGTCCTTGGCGACGCCGACCGCCTTCTCCATCTTCTCTTCGGCGTCCAGCAGCGCGTCGTCGATCATCGTCGTCCCACTTCTACTCGATACGGGTTCGGATTGGTGCACGTCATGAGAGCGCGAGCCGTCATGACTACGTTGCCACCAGGGTGCCGATTCGCTTGCCTGCGACTGCCCGGGCGATGTTGCCCTCCTCCAGCAGATTGAACACCAGGATCGGCATCTTGTTGTCCATACACAGACTGAACGCGGTCGCGTCGGCGACCTTGAGTTCCTTGTCGAGCACCTCGCGATGGGTGACCTCGGTGAACATGGTCGCATCCGGGACGATCCGGGGGTCGGCGTCGTAGATGCCGTCGACTCCCTTCGCCATCAACACGACCTCGGCCTTGATCTCCAGGGCCCGCTGGGCGGCCGTGGTGTCGGTGGAGAAATACGGCATCCCCATGCCTGCACCGAAGATCACCACCCGACCCTTCTCCAGATGGCGCTGCGCCCTCAGCGGCAGATAGGGCTCGGCCACCTGGCCCATCGAGATGGCGGTCTGGACGCGGGTGCTCACGCCACGCTTCTCCAGAAAGTCCTGTAAAGCGAGACAATTCATCACCGTACCGAGCATGCCCATGTAATCCGACCGGGATCGGTCGAGGCCACGCTGCTGGAGTTCGGCGCCTCGGAAGAAGTTGCCACCGCCGATGACGACCGCAACCTGTACTCCCGATCCGACCACCTCGGCGATCTGGTCGGCGACGGTTGCCACCACGTCGGGATCGAGACCGACCTCGCCGCCGCCGAACATCTCACCCCCGAGTTTGAGAAGCACGCGACGGTAGCCGTGACGTTCGGACTGCTGCATGTCGGGGGTTTCGCTCATCAACATCCTCACTCGTCGGTTCGGTGAACATCGTACGTCCCTCGACGAGAGGTCCGGCAAAGAGCGGTCGGCGCGCCCGTTCGCCGGGAGAGACGGCCGACGCAGAGCACCCCGGCGGACGGTGTGACGTGCGCGGTCAGTGAGCGCCGACGTCGGCCAGGGTGCGTCCCGGCACCAGCCGCATCGGAGGCCGATCGTCGAGGACCGGATAGGCACGCCGGACCGAGTGCCCGTCGACCTCCATCAGGAACTGGGTGAGAGGACTCCCCGAATCCTCGATCCCGAGCCGGCTCATCATCGTCGCGATGATCTGGCGGGACATCGGCCCCAGCTCACGGAGAGGGCGGTTCCGATGGATTCTGGTCCCGAGATTGACCTGACCGATCGCATCCATCCCGTACCGGCTCAGCGTGTCGAGGACGATACCGATCTCCACGCCGTATCCGGGGGCGAACGGGATCGATGTCAGCAGCTCGCGCGTTCCGGCGTATTCACCCGCCAACGGCTGGATCAGGGCGGACAGCTCTGGTCTCAGGGCAGAGACCAGAGGGCGCACCACGAGTTCGGTGACACGCCCACCACCGGTCGGATCGATCCCGCCCGATCCCAGGAGTGGCCGTCGGTAGTAGCCCTTGACCAGCTGCAACTCGGGCACCATCAGCAGCGGACCGACGAGACTGGGAACATACATCGGATCGGGATCGACCAGGTCACTGTCGATGTAGACCACAATGTCGCCGACCGTCGTCGCCAGCGACCGCCACAGGACCTCACCCTTGCCCGGCAGCGGCGTCACTTCCGGCAACGCCGACTCCCGGCTCTCCACACGTGCCCCCGCGGCCTCCGCGCGGGCCATGGTGGCGTCCGACGACCCGGAGTCGACGACGACGACCTCGTCGACGAGCCCACCCACGAGGGGCATGATGCTCGCGATGACGGACCCGACAGTCCGCTCCTCATCGAGGGCGGGCAGCACCACCGAGATAGACCGACCGTCCTTGCGGGCGATCAAGTCGTCAACTGTCCAGTCGGGCCGCTCCCACGTGTTCGATTCCAGCCAGGTCGCCGAGCCCTGCATGGCGGCAATCGTCATCGAATCACGGTCCATCGCGGCCGAACCGTCCGCGGCAACCCCGCCGGGGTCGTGACGACGGGCCGTCACGCGGCGAGCGCCCGTCGGAACTGCGGCCACGCCCGGTGCAGTTCGTCCTGCCAGTACGGCCAGGCGTGCGTGCCGCCTTCGTACAGGTGGAAGGTCGCGGGCACCCCTTGTTCGCGCATCCGTCGCTGGAGGTTGCGGGTGCATTCGCCGGTCGCGGTCTCGATGACCGCACCGACTGCGAGCTGGTCGAACAGTTTGCTGCCGCTGCCGTCGATGCCCGGCCCGTTGATCGTGTCGTAGCGGCCGGGCGTACCCGAACCGTTGGAGACGTAGACGGACTTGCCGCGGAACTTGTCGACGTGCAGGTACGGATCGTTCGCCCGCCAGGCCGGGTCGGTGGACGGCCCCCACATGTTGAGAGTGTTCCCGCCGCCGCGACTCTCCACCACCATCCGGACGACGGCTTGTCCGAGTGGGTCGCTGGTCTGCGCGCACCCGCTGAAGGAACCGATCGCGCGGTAGAGCTGCGGAGCGTGGAGCGACAGCTGGAAGACCGATGTTCCAGCCATGGAGATGCCGGCAATTGCGTTGCGTCCGTTGGCGTCAAACCGCTTGTCGATGGCGCGGGGGAGCTCGTCGGTCAGAAAGGTGGCCCACTTCTGGTACCCCAGAGTGGGATCCGGACGCTTCCAGTCCGTGAAGTAGCTCGCCGCACCTCCCATCGGTACGACGACATTGACATGCTGGTCAGCGAAGAACGATCGGATGTCGGTCTGGTCGAACCAGCTGCTCCCGCCCTCACCTCCGGCAGCTCCGTTCAACAGATAGAGAGTCGGCGCGGGACCACCGCCGGACGCGGGAATCACCTTGACGGACAACGACCTACGCATCGCAGGTGAGCGCACCGTGAGATCGATCTCGTGGGTCGGCCGGACATGTTCGGCAACGATCGTCGCGCCCAACGGAGCCGCCGACGACATCGCCGGCATCAACTGCCCCGCCAGGGCGACACACGCCATTGCGGCCGCCGCCGCCACTCCCCTTACAGCGACCCGCTTGGCACGCGAGACCGAAGGCCCCGTTCCGGGCTGGTCCACCTTGTCACCCCCATCGCAGAAACACCCGACTCGGTGTCGACGATTGGAGTGTGCCGCAACACCGCCCCACTGTCCAGCCCCACGACAGTACGGACGACTGGGACCTTTGTCCAATTAAAATTGTTGACAGCCAAGACCTTTCATGGGTGGATGCTCTGGGAGGGATTGACATTCCAGTCCGTCCGGTTGGGTCTCGTTTCGAGATCTCATGCTTCAGTGCGGCAGCCCACGGGCGAGCCACCGCTCCATCCGCAATCAGCGAATAGAGGTTAGAGATGGTAAGTTTCGGGCTCATCGACGAGTGGAACCCTCGTCCGGGTCGATTGACCAGCTGGGTCGCGTCACCGTCATCGATCGCCGAATCAGCGCGTGCCGCAATTCATCCGGTGCCGCCGTCGCACCAGCAAGAGGAGTACCTCCGCGCCGCCCGGCGCAACCAATCCACGGGCTTCCGGTTCTCACGTCTCTGTTTGATCGCGTTCGACATCCAGGCGCAGCTGGACCCGTCGGCATTGACCACCGCACTGACCACCTTCCTGCGCCGCCACGACACGTTCAGGTCCTGGTTCTCGGTCGAGCCCGACGGGTCGATCGCCAGGCACGTGACCGAACCCGAGACGATCGACCTGCTCCGGAACGATCACGGCGATTCCCCGACACCGGCCCGAATCCGTACGCATGTACAGCAGGAGACACCTGGCCCATTCGACTGGGATTGCTTCTCGTTCGGCGCAATCGAGTGGGATGGCGGTTTCACCATCTACTGCGCGGTGGATCATCTGAACACCGACGGCATGTCGCAGGCGATGACCTGCGTCGATCTGATGACCTTGTACATGAATGCCGCGTTCGGCATGGACACCCCGCTGGCGCCGGTGGGAAGCTACGTCGACTACTGCGAGCGCGAGCGGTCCATCTCGCGCGAACTCTCTCGGAATTCTCCCCAGGTCCAGCGGTGGATCGACGTTGTGTCGACTCACGGCGGCCATCTTCCCCGTTTTCCGCTACCGCTCGGGAAGGATGCCGACACCCACACCCGCAGCGCACATCTCACGACCAGAGTCTTCGACGACGACGCTGCGGCACAGCGATTCGAGGACGCGTGTCGGGCAAACGGCGGAAACGTCACCGCCGGCCTGATGGCGATCGCCGCGCTGGTCTACGCCGAGTTCACCGGTGAGTCCGGCTATCTGGGCATGACGCCCAAGAGCACCCGGCAGGCCGGGAGTGAGCTGAACTCGGTGGGCTGGTTCACCAGCCTCATCCCGGTTCCTGTGACAGTGCAGCCCGACAGCACATTCGCCTCGGCGGTCGCACAGGCCGCCCGGAGTTACGACGCCGGAAAAGGCCTGACCGATGTGTCCTTCCACCGGGTCCTCGAACTCGTGCGGCCAGAAGACGACATCGATGTCGAACCCGGCTGGTCGGTCCCGATGATCTCCTACATAGACGTGCGGAAGCTTCCCGGCGTCGAGATGTTCGATGCCATCAACGGATGCCTGTACGGCAACCGGGGCAGCAGCGAGGAAGTGTTCATGTGGATCAACCGATTCCAGGATGAGACCTCGATGACCTTTCTGTACCCCGACACCGAGATCGCCCGGGCATCCGTGCGCGACTATACCGACAAGTTCATCGAGATCATGGAAACTATTGCAAGGCAGGGCGACTACGACCAGGTTGTCCCCGCGTTGACCCGGTGAGCCCGACAGCGCACGACCGCTTGGGCACGATGGCGAGGGCCGATGCCGTGCCCGCGGATTCGATCGCGGCCGAGCCGGTGGTCCGCGCAGCCTGGTTGGCCCTTGCCGGCTGTCTGCTCGGTCTGTTCATGCAGATGCTGGACACCACGATCGTCAACATCGCCCTGCCGGACCTGACCGTCGACCTCGGAGCATCCACCTCCGAGCAACTCCTGGTCCTCAGCGTGTACACCCTGGCATTCGCGTGCACCTTGTTGACAGCCGCAACCCTGGGCGGCCGACTTGGTCGTCGGCGGGTGTTCGTCACCGCGATCCTGGCATTCACTGTCACGTCGGTGCTCTGTGGGGTGGCGCGGGGACCGGTGGAACTGATCGTGTTCCGGGGCGCCCAGGGAGTCAGCGCGGCCCTCATGTCGGCGCAGACGTTGGCGCTCATCGCCGCGCTGTTCCCCAAGACCCGACATGGTCTGGTCTTCGGCATCTACGGCGCGGTCGCAGGTCTCGCCGCCATGCTCGGACCCGTCATCGGCGGTGTCCTCGTCACCTCGGACGTTCTCGGGTGGGGTTGGCGAACGATCTTTTTCGTCAACGTCCCGCTCGGCGTGATCGCGTGCGGATTGGCGTGGCGCAGGCTTCCGCAGCTGCGTGAGCTGCCGGCACCCCGACTGGACCTGCGGGGCGTGGTGTTGTCGACCGCGGGTCTGTTCTTCCTGCTGTATCCCCTTGCGGTCGGGCGCGAGCAGGATTGGCCTCCGCAGCTCTGGGTGATGATGGGTGTGTCGGTGGTGCTGCTCGTGCTGTTCGTGGTCCTCGAACGGCGCCTCCTCGCACGTGGCGGCACCCCCCTGCTCAGGGTGGATCTGTTCCGGTCGCGACGCTTCTCGGTCGGGTTGTCGCTGTCACTGCTCTTCTTCAGTGTGTTCGCCGGATTCTTCTTCACCGTGTCCATCTCGGCGCAGTTCGGTCTCGGCTACTCGCCCTTGCGGACCGGGCTGTTGGCGCTGCCGTTCGCTCTCGGCGGCGCGGTGGGCTCCGTGGTCTCCCCTGCCGTCGTCGATCGGATCGGCTCGGCCCGGACACTGTGTGCGGGCGCCATCGTCCTCGGCGCCGGACTGGCCTGGGTCGGGCTGACCCTCCAGCCGATCAGTGGCACGATGTCGATACCCGCCGTGATCGCACCACTCGTGGTCGGCGGGATCGGCACAGGGCTGTTCGTCGCGCCACTACAGACGGCGATCTTGTCGGACACCTCCGAGGCGAACATCGGCTCGGCATCGGGATGCGTGCCGACTGTTCAGCAGATCGGCGCGTCGATAGGGCTGGCCGTCGTGTCGCTGTTCTTCTTCGGTCAGGTTGCCGCTCAAGCGCAGTCCGCGGTGCCCGCGGCGCGCGCTGGGCTCGTGGCAGACCTGCAGAACACCGCCGTCGAGCCGCTGTTCCGTGCTCCGATGGCCGATCGATTCGCCGACTGTGCGCGCGGCCAGCTGACCTCGCCGCATCCCGATCGACCCGCGCCGGGGTGCGGCGACGATGCCTCGGCGCAGACCGGTATGGCCGCGGATCTGGTCGGCAAGGCCACGCGCGAATTGCAGGTGGCGGGCCGGTCGGTGGCGGCACGAAGCTTCGTGGGGGCGTTTCAGACCACGCTGTGGGTGCTCGCCGGGATGTGCGCGGCGATCGCCGTGCTGACGCTGGGTCTCGGCCGCCGACCGCGCGTACAACCCCGGACAGCAGACGACCCCGCGTCACCTGAGCGGTGACGCGGGGTCGTCTGCTGGTCAACAGGTCAGGACTGGCCGACCTCGAAGCGCGTGAACCCGTTGATGGTCACGCCCGCTTCGTCGAGAAGAGCCTTGACGGTCTTCTTGGAGTCCTGCACCGACGGCTGGTCGAGCAGCACGACATCTTTGTAGAAGCCGTTGACGCGGCCGTCGACGATCTTCGGCAGCGCCTGCTCGGGCTTGCCCTCTTCCTTCGCGGTCTGCTCGGCGATGCGGCGCTCGTTCTCCACCACGTCGGCGGGCACCTCGTCACGGGTTGCGTACTTCGCACGCAGCGCGGCGACCTGCATGGCGGCGCCTCGCGCGGCCTCCGCGGCAGCGTCGCCCTCACCGGTATAGGACACCAGCACGCCGACAGCCGGTGGCAGGTCGGATGCACGCTTGTGCAGGTACACGGCAACAGGCCCGTCGTAGTAGGCGACCCGACGCAATTCGAGCTTCTCGCCGATCTTGGCCGACAGTGCGGCGACGGCCTCGTCCACGGTGCCGCCACCCAGTGCCGCCGTCTTGAGCGCGTCCACGTCACTGGTCTTGGCGACCGCTGCGGCGTCGAGGATCTGGTCGGCGAGTTCCTGGAACTCGGCGTTCTTCGCGACGAAGTCGGTCTCCGAGTTCAGCTCGATCAGCACGCCGTCCTTGGCTGCGACGAGGCCCTCGGCGGTGGAGCGCTCGGCACGCTTGCCGACGTCCTTCGCGCCCTTGATGCGCAACTCCTCAACGGCCTTGTCGAAGTCGCCGTCGTTGTTCGCGAGCGCGTTCTTGCAGTCCATCATTCCTGAGCCGGTGAGCTCACGGAGACGCTTCACATCGGCTGCGGTGTAGTTCGCCATCGTTGGCGAGCCTCCTTAGAGAGAGTGTCGAATGCCTCCCCGGGCCGGGTCCCGGCCCGGGGAGGCATCAGGACTGGTTCCTACTGGGCCGGGGTGGTACCGGCCTCGCCACCGGCGGGCGCGGTCGCCTGGGTGAGAAGTTCCTGCTCCCACTCGGCCAGCGGCTCGCCGCCGCCCGCTTCCGGCTTGGAATCGTCGGAGGACTGGCCGGCTCGGGCCTGCACTCCCTCGGCGACTGCCGAGGCGACCACGCGGGTGAGCAGAGCGGCGCTGCGGATCGCGTCGTCGTTGCCCGGGATCGGGTAGTCGACGAGGTCCGGATCGCAGTTGGTGTCGAGGATCGCGATGACCGGGATGTTGAGCTTGCGTGCCTCACCGACAGCAATGTGCTCCTTGTTGGTGTCCACCACCCAAACGGCGGACGGCACCTTGGCCATATCGCGGATACCACCGAGGGTCCGCTCGAGCTTGTTCTTCTCACGCGTCAGCATGAGGATTTCCTTCTTGGTGCGACCCTCGAAGCCACCGGTCTGCTCCATGGTCTCGAGTTCCTTCAGGCGCTGGAGGCGCTTGTGGACGGTCGAGAAGTTGGTGAGCATGCCGCCGAGCCAGCGCTGGTTCACATACGGCATACCGACGCGAGTGGCCTCTGCGGCGATCGACTCCTGCGCCTGCTTCTTGGTACCGACGAAGAGGATCGTGCCGCCGTGGGCAACGGTCTCCTTGACGAACTCGTACGCCTTGTCGATGTAGGTCAGCGTCTGCTGCAGGTCGATGATGTAGATGCCGTTGCGGTCGGTGAAGATGAACCGCTTCATCTTCGGATTCCAACGGCGGGTCTGATGCCCGAAGTGTGCGCCGCTGTCCAGCAGCTGCTTCATGGTCACGACAGCCATGTCGTCATTTCCTTTGTGTGCAGTTGACATCGACACCGGTCGGTGCCGATCCTGACGCCTGCCGCCGTGGTGGACCCGGGTCGCAGTTCTCGACCGCTTCCGAGACCGCCCACCCGGCGTGATGAACCGCTTTCACGAGGTGATGTGCGGTTCGCAACGCAGGCGCGCGAAGTCACCTCACCGAAATCGATGAGGTGCGTCGGTCAGTTTACGCCGGTCACCTGCCGAAAAACAAAATCCCCACCCGGCGTTCGACCGAACCGTGTACGGCCGGCCCGCCGGCGGCGATCTCCGTGGGAGCCGATCGAGCCGCCGGTGCGTCAGATGTTCATGGCCAACCACGACCGCGGGGCTCGACGGCGCCGCCGGAAACGTCTGTTCGGGATCGTCCTGTACGCATTGTCCGAGCTCGTGATCGTTGCCGTGCTGCTGTATGCGCTGCCGGGCGTCGCCAGCGCCGCGAATCCACGATTCCGATTGCCACTGCCCCCGCCGCCTGCGGTGATCCGCGGATTCGATCCTCCCGAGCACCGGTGGCAACCGGGTCATCGCGGAGTCGATCTCTCCACGTCGCCGGGCAGCGTCGTACGCGCGGCCGGGCCCGGGACGGTGCAGTTCGCCGGTCTGGTCGCCGGACGTCCAGTCGTGTCGGTCCGTCATGCCGATGCGCTGATCACCACCTACGAGCCGGTCCGCGCCTCGGTCCGGCAGGGCGCGACGGTAGAGCGCGGTGAGGTCATCGGCACGGTGATCGCCGGGCATGAGGGATGCCCGGCGATGGCCTGCCTGCACTGGGGCGCTCGCCGGGGCCGGGGCCGAGCGGCCACCTATCTGAATCCGCTCGCCCTGATCGGCGCACTCCGCGTCCGGCTGAAACCCGTCGGCGGGATCAGGCCCGGGGATGCGCCTGCCGATGGACCGCACGCAGACGTTCCACGCTGACATGGGTGTAGAGCTGTGTGGTCGCCAACGAAGAATGCCCGAGCAACTCCTGCACCACCCGGAGATCGGCACCGCCCTCGAGAAGATGGGTGGCCGCGCTGTGCCGCAGTCCGTGCGGCCCCATGTCCGGGCCGCCGGCCGCCGCCACCGCGCGGTGGACCACGCGTCGGGCCATCCGCTGGTTGAGCCGACCGCCCTGTGCGCCGAGCAAGAGCGCACCCGCCGACGACGGTCCGGCCAGTGCCGGCCGCCCGTGAGTCAACCAACGGTCGATCGCCACTTCGGCCGGCTCCCCGTACGGCACCGTCCGCTCCTTGTTCCCCTTACCGGTAACCCGCAGGACGCGTCGCGTCGCGTCGACGTCGCCGACATCGAGGCCACACAGCTCTCCGACACGAATCCCACTGGCGTACAACAGTTCCACGATCAACCGGTCGCGCAATGCGAGCGGCTCCTCATCCGTCGCGCCGCCTGCCACCGATCGCATCGTCGCGGCGGCCTGGTCCGGTGCGAGCACTGCAGGCAACGTCCGGTGCGCCTTCGGCGCCTGCAGCCGCGTGGACGGATCGGCGCCGAGCACACCCTCGCGGGTGGCCCATGCACAGAACGCCTTCGCCGACGACGCCCGGCGCGCGATCGAGGTGCGCGCCGCACCGCGGCGCGTGTGATCGGCGAGCCAACTCCGCAGCAGCGGCAGGTCGATGTCCGAGACGGACACGCCGCGCGCACCCGCAAACGCGACGAGTCCGCGGACGTCGGCGACGTACGCGCGCACGGTGTGTTCGCTGTGCCCCTTCTCGTAGGTGAGAAAAGTGGCGAAGTCGTCGAGGACGCCGTCGTCGTGAGGCGAAGCGGGGTCGGACTCGGCGGTCATGGCATCGACAGAACTAGTCGCCGTCGCCGAGCGCAACCGGGCGCGCGGTCCGTTGCCGGATCGTGCCCGTCCCGGCCGCTACACCGCGGCTCCGGTGGCCTCCTCGGCAGTGCGCAACTCCGACTTCCATTCGCGGAAGCCCTCTTCGGTGCGACCCCGGCGCCAGTAACCGGAGATCGACGCATTCTTTGCCCCGACACCGCGTTCCTTGCGCACGTAGGCGCGCAGATTGTGCATCACCGCCTGCGCCTCGCCGTGGATGAAGACGTGCGGTTCCCCGTCGAGCCATTCGGCGTCGCGGACCGCGGCGATCAGGGGCGCGTTGTCGCCGGCCCGGCCGTCTCCGACCTCACCCGCCGGACCACCGCGATGGACCCACACGATCTCCGCACCCGCCGGTGCCGTGAGTGCGATCTCATCGTCGGGACCGGCGACCTCGATGAACACCTTTGCGACAGCGTCGTCGGGGAGCGCCTCGAGAGCCGCGGCGACCGCGGGTAATCCGGCCTCATCACTGGCCAACAGGTGCCAGGGAGCCGTCGCCGCCGGCCGATAGCCACCGCCGGGACCGAGGAATCGAACGGTCGCACCGGGTTCGACGGTTGCCGCCCATGGACCCGCGATGCCCTCGTCCCCATGGACGACGAAGTCGACGGCGATCTCGCGGCGGTCCACGTCGATCGAGCGCACGGTGTAGGTCCGCAGTACGGGCTGCTCCGCCGGTGGCATCAGCCGCATCTCCTTGCGGTCGACGTCGCCCTGGAATGGCGCCCCATCGGGGCCGAAGGCAATCTTGATGTACAGGTCGGTATCCCAGGTGCCGGGATCGCCGTCGGGAGTGAAGTCGTCGAACTCATCGCCACCGAGGTAGAGACGGACGAAATGCGGGCTGAGCTGCTCACGCCGGAGCACCGTCATGATGTTCATGTGTTTGGCCATGAAGCCTCCTCTCGAGCACCACCGTACGCTGCGTTAGGTAAACCTAAGTAAAGAGATCCGGCGCATCGTATTCGCGGCGTGATCTAACGTGGGAGTTCAGTTCGTCGAATTGCCAGTACACAGTCACAACCCATCGAGGTCAACATGCCGGAGCCGTCCCCTCGACGCGGATCGCGTCTGACCGTGGATGACTGGCTCGATGCCGCGATGCAGCTGCTGATCACCGAGGGCGTCGGAGCCATCAAGATCTCGCGACTGTGCGCACACCTCGGGGTGACCAAGGGTAGCTTCTACTGGCACTTCACCGATATCGCCGCCCTCATGTCGGCGCTCGCCGATCACTGCCGAAAGGTCGAGGAGTCGGCGCGGCAGACCTTGGCCGATCTGCGGACACTTCCCCCGGTGCAGCGGATCGAGGCGATGGTCCGGCTGGTGTCCGACCCTCGACGCTGGACGGTCGAAGCCGCCGTCCGCACCTGGGCGGAAACCGACGAATCCCTGGCGGAAACCGTGGCCGCACTCGACGATCAGATATTCGCCGTCGCCCACGAGACGATGCGCGAACTCGGATTCGACGAGCCGGAGGCACATGCGCGTGCGACGACGCTCCTGTACGCCGGGATCGGCTACCTGCACGCGCGCCGGCGCCACGGCCCGGCGAGTGACGACGACACCCGGATCTTCATCGACCTGCTCACCGGACGCTGAGCGGTCTCCTACCTCCTGATCGTCTTCACGGAGCCCCCACGGTCGCCCATATCCGGCCTATGGCTCGTCGGCTTGCATCATCACGAGGAAGGGGCCGGGAAGGTTCCGGACCGAGCGCGTGCGCGGAGGGTCGTCAAAGCGGCGGGGCATGAACAAGCCTGACACCAGGATCACCTCAGCGGACCGTTGAGCGCACCATGCGGCCGACGTCCTGCTGAGGTGATGCTCATGTCACCCGCGCCGACTACTCGTTGAGGATCGATGTCATGGGGCCGGTCGAATCAGTCGCAGAGCAGCGAGTGGAATCGAGACCCTCTCACGGACTTCGGGTTCCACCGCATCCACGCCATCAGACCGCTGTGCGCCGCCCACGGCATCCGAACCTTCCTCGACCTACCGATCATCGTCGGCCGGCATGTGTCGGGGGGCGCTCGCTGACAGTGCGGCCGGCGGGCGCACAGTTCGTGCTCTCGTCCCGCTGCCGTCGGTTCCCTCATGGCAATCGCCACATTCCCGCGTCATTCACCACGTGTCCAGTGACATCCATCCGGGCCAGAGCGAATCGTACTGCCGAGATGTCGAGGCCCGCGGAGAACGCGATCTCCTCGATCGTGACCGAACCCCGTCCTGGCAACGCGTCGTGCACGCGCTGCTCGTCTGCGGTGAGGCGATCGGTGGACCGCGTTCGGCCGCGGCCGATGTCGCCTGTGCCGTCGGGAGCGGCGAGCGCGATGACCGACCGGGTGTCGATCACGAGAACTGCCAGGTCGTCGGCGATCATCTGGTGACATCCGATCGATGTCGCCGACGTCACGGGGCCGGGTACCGCCCCGAGAGGCCGACCGAGTTTCCGAGCCCACGCGGCAGTGTTCGCCGCGCCCGACCGACGTCCCGCCTCGACCACCACCACGGCGTCGGACATCGCGGCCACCAGGCGATTCCGGGTGAGGAAACGATGCTTGGCAGCCGTGGTGCCAGGCGGGTACTCGGAGACCACCAGGCCCCGGCCGGCGATCTCCGCGAGCAACCGTGCGTGACCGGCGGGATAGTCGCGATCGATCCCACAAGCCATGACCGCCATCGTCGAACCGCCGGAGGCCAGGGCGGCTCGGTGGGCTACCCCGTCGATCCCATACGCCCCGCCCGAGGTCACTGTCCAGTTCTCCGCGGCGAGTCCGGACGCGAGGCTCGACGCGACCTGTTCGCCATAGCCCGACGCGGCACGCGAACCCACCAGCGCGACACCAGTCGTCGCCAATTCGTCGAGTCGCCTAGGCCCACGGACCCACAACGCCAACGGCTCACCGCCGCGGGCGGCCGTGTCCGACTGACTCAACGACATCAGCGGCCAGCCCGGCCATTCGGCGTCGTCGCGGGTCACCAGCCTGGCCCCGGTCCGCTCCGCGATCTCCAGGTCTTCTGCGGAGGTGTCGATGTCGGCGCGCGCGCCCGTGGCCTCGAGTACCAATTGGTGACCGGCGGGAACCGAACGTGCCCGCACCGCGGCTGCCGCCTCGGCGGGGCCGAGCAGATCGCACAGGGCCTCCAGTGCGGCGCACGGTGGCTCGGCGACCCGGGCAAGGTAGGCCCAGGCCCGACGCTCGGCGTCGTCGAGGTGGTGGCTCATCGGTGCCCTCTCCGGTCCCGGTACAGCAGGGCCTCGGCGATCTCGGTCTCACCCGGCTCGGAACATCCCTTCAGGTCGGCCAAGGTCCACGCCAAGCGGATCGCGCGATCGGCGCCGCGAGCCGTCACTCGCCCGTCTCGGAGGAACAGCTCGACCGGACGTAGTGCCTTGGGTGACAATCGAAATCGCTGCCTCAACGCGGACCCCGACACCTCCGCATTGGTCAGCCAGCCGTGCTCCGACCATCGTTCGATTGCGGTGGCACGAGCCTGCGAGACACGCTCTCGAACCGTCGCACTGGGCTCCTCGACCGAGTTCATCAGGGCGGTGTTCCCGGGTGGATCCATACGAACCCGGATGTCTACGCGGTCCATCAACGGTCCCGACAGCTTCCCGAGGTATCGACGTCGCGCGACGGCCGAACAGACGCAGTCGATGTCATGTGCAGGTGCGCACGGACAAGGATTCGCGGCCATGATCAGCTGAAATCGGGACGGGTAGGTGGCCACGCCATCTCGTCGCGAGACACGGACCTCGCCTTCTTCCAACGGTTGTCGTAATGAGTCGAGAACCTTGGCCCCCATCTCGGCACATTCGTCGAGGAACAGAACACCTCGGTGTGCACGAGACACGGCGCCCGGTCGGGCGAGACCGGTACCGCCGCCGAGCAATGCGGTTGCCGTTGTCGTGTGATGCGGCGCGACGAACGGCGCGTCGGTGATGAGTGGATGGCCGGCCCGCAAGGTCCCGGCGATGGAGTGGATAGCGGTGACCTCCAGGGATTCTTCGGGACACAGCGCGGGCAGGATGCCGGGCAACCGTCGCGCGAGCATCGTCTTGCCGATGCCGGGCGGCCCGGTCATCAGAACGTGATGCGCTCCGGCAGCGGCAATCTCGAGGGCGTGGCGCGCCTCGGCCTGTCCGACGACGTCGGCCATGTCAGCGACCTCCGACGGCGGTGGGATGTTGTCGGCGTCGGTGACCGTGTCCAGCACGTGGTCTCCAGCGAGCCAGCGGACCACCTCCCGCAAGGTATATGCGCCACCGACGTCGAGATCGGCGACAAGAGCGGCCTCGGCGATGTTCGGGATCGGCACCACGGCATGGGTGAAGCCGCAGTCGCGGGCTCTCTTCAGGGCCGGCAGGACGCCGCGCACGGGCCGCAGCCCGCCGTCGAGGCCGAGCTCGCCGAGGAACACTGTGTGATTCAATCTGCTGGTGGCCACCTGATCGGTCGCGGCAAGGATCGCCAGAGCCATACCGAGATCGAACGAGGAGCCCGTCTTGGGGAGGTCGGCCGGAGCGAGTGAGACCGTCACCTTCATGTCCGGGAACTTCAGCGTGCTGTTCGAGATCGCCGCACGGACGCGATCGCGGGCCTCTCGCAGCGACGCATCGACCGTGCCGGTGACCGCGAAACCCGGTAGTCCGTGCCCCACGTTGGCCTGGATCTCGATCTGCCGCGCGACAAACGCGTTGAGCCCCACCGAATGGACGCGCCCGAGCCCGGTGACGAGGCCTGGCTCACTCATTCGAACACGCCTCGATGATGACGCACCACGGCCCGGTCGACTGCGGTCGGGTCCCGCGAATCGAGTTGAACGGACAGCACGTCGAAGCGGATCTCGTTCCACCACCCCTCGCGATGGTCGGCCAGCCACTGTCGGATCAGTCGACGCATACGCGCCAGCTTGAGAGGGGTGACGGCCGCGGCCGGATCGTCGAAGACCCGGGAGGCCCGCGTCTTCACCTCCACGACCACCAACACAGCCCCGTCGGCGGCGATCAGATCCAGCTCGCCGAATCGGTTACGCCAGTTGCGCTCGATAACGGTCCAACCGAGACCCTGCACGTGGTCGGCGGCGAGATCCTCGCCGAGACGGCCGATATCCGCGCTGCGCGGGCGTCGAGTCGAGGCAGACCGCTGCGGCCGGGATGTGTTGTCGCTCATGCCATAAGCATCGCTCCCGCCGATGACGATTCAGTTCGTCACCAACGAAATCGGCCGGTTCTGTGGATGGTTCCGAGAATGTGGACAGCTTGCGTTCTGTTCCCACCGACGGATCAGAGCTTGAGATCCTTGTCGGTCCCATCTGCTTCACCTGATTTTGACGCGGACGATTCGGCCGCTTCCGGAGCCTGCGGCGGCGACCAGTCCCCGATCACCGGCGGCCCGACCAATGGCAGGCTGCCGACGAGCTCCGCCCCGTTTTCCTGCGTGTGGAGGTAGTGCGCCGCTTTGTGACTTCGGTCGTCGGATCCGCGCGCGCGCCCACCGTGGGGTGCACCGCCCATCGGGCCGCCTGCGCGACCCGGACCGGCACCCAGCGGTGCCGTGGAACTCGCAGGCGTAGTCGACGTCGGCGCGGGTGTCGGCATCGCACCGGACAGTCTTCGAGACATCGCCGATGCCGCGTTGGCTCCGCCGGCCGCGCCCGACCCACCGGCGCCCGCACCTACGCCGCCGACCTTCCCGCCTGCGCCGGTCGCTCCGGCAGCGCCACCGGCGGGCATCATTCCGGACGGGAAGGCCGAACTGCCGGAGTTGTTCGCGCTCCCGAGGCCGCCTCGGCTCAGATCGTCGGGATCATCGGCACCGCCACCACTGCTCGCGGCGTCATTGCCCAGCGACAATGGTTTGTCGCCAGAAGTTTCGGTCTTCGATGTCGGCGCCTGAGCTGCTGTACCAGCATCGGTCGGCGTCGCCGCCGTTGTCGACGCACCGTTGTTGCCGTACTCGCCGAGGTCAGAAGATCCGCCTACCGTGGTGTGAGTGCTTCCGCCGCCACTGTTTCCACCTCCACCACCTGAGCCGCCGACGACGTTGGCGGTCGAACCTGAGATCAGGGCAGAACCGACTGTTGGATTCATGATCGAGTCGGGCGCTTGACCTGCCGCAGAGCTCATCGGTCCGTTGTAGAGGCTCGTCATGAGGGATGCAGCGCGCGTCATGATGTCCGCGGCGTCCTCGGGCTTTTCCTCCATCTCCTTCTGCATCTGCTGGAGGAATGGCTCCTGTACCTTGGCGGCCGCGAGAATCCCCTGCGCTGTTGCCAAGGCGCCCACTCCCCCCGAGACGGACTTCGCTCCGGAGGTTATTTCGGTCGCGAGTCGAGTTGCGCGTTCTGCACTTCCTCGCGCGGCGTGGCCTTCGAGACCATCCTGACCGAAGTCTTTCAGGCGTTCTGTCGCCTTGATCGCGGCATCGATTGCCTGTTGCAGCGCGGCCGCATCCGCCCCAGCCGAGCCCGGTTCCATCGAGGCGATACGGCTCAGCATCTGTTGGATAGCGAGCTGCCAGTCGGTCGATCCGCTGCTCGAGCCGCCGGCCGACCCCGCGTTCTTGCCACCATCCGACGCGTTCCAGAAATATTTGGAGCCATCGTCCGCCACGGATCCCCCTCGGTCTGCGCCTTCCACCGGTCGCCACCATCGATGCCCAACGGTTGGCTATCCTACTTGTGACTTCTGTGTCTGCGGGCACGAGACCTGCATGTGTGGACAGCTAGGGTGGAACCGCTGCGACGCATGCGACGTCGAAGGTTCTGTGGGGAGGACTGTATGAGCGGTGGGGATGGGACGTCGATGCGTGGGGAGGTGGGAGGAATCCTGGGCGCTCCCAAAGTCGTGTCCGATGACGTCGCTTGGACCCGGCGCGCTGACGCGGCCGACCACGCCGCGGATCAACTTGCAACCGCTCAGGACGCTATTTCAAGCATTGTCGGAAGGAATTACTTCGGCGATAGCTGTGAGGAGGGGCGATTTCTGTTTGAGCGTCTAAAGCGAGCACTTCGCGACGATGGCTGGAATCACACACTTGCTAGCCAGGTAGAGGAACTTCGTAAACTCGCTACTAATTGCAGAGATGCGGCGCGAACCCTTGCCGACACAGATCGCAATATCGCCTCGAATGACTTTCAGATCTAATGTCGCCGCGTAGTGTAATGATTTCCGGTTGCGCACTGTTGTTATTGCTCGCTGGATGCACCAGCTCGACGGAGGGCATGGGAGTTCCTGCAAGCTCTCAACCAGCGCCTAACGGACCGAGGCAAATGGATGATGCTGGCAAGGAACTCCCCTTTGAGAACAACTATCTGCAACGGTGGAACCCGTCAAATGATGGGACCGCCTACGAGCCTTGCACCGCGCTAACACCACCAGAACTAGCGGGTCTTGGCATTGATGCGGGGTCCGTGACTGATGCAGCAACTGTTGATGGGCAGAGTCTCCGTGGCTGCACGTGGCGACGCCTTCCTCCAGCCGAGAGGGACTGGCGGGTTGCCCAGATTCTCGGAAATTCGACCTCTATCGAACAATACAAAGACAAATATCGTACGAATGTTTGGCGGCCAGATCTGAGTATCTCGGGACGCACGGTGGGAGTGATGCTCGACTCCGGAGACTCATGCTGGACGTACGTCCAGTCAGGCGAGGCAGGTGTCCTCACCAAAGCGTCCTACTTCAGCCTCCCACGGAAGCCTTACAGCGAACTCTGTGACGTCGCAATAGACCTCACCCGCGCCACCATCGACAAAATCCCCAAATAACCACCCCGCCAAATGAATCCGTAGCATTAACCCGCAGCAGGTGCGGATTAATGCTACAAAATCGCGGACGGGCGGAACCGGCGGAGGTTGGGTGGATCAGGGCTCGTCCGGGAGCCGGAGTTCCGGCTTTTCGAGCTCCTCGATGTTGACGTCCTTGAACGTGATGACCCGAACCTGTTTGACGAAGCGCGCGGGTCGATACATGTCCCAGACCCAGGCGTCGGACATGCGCAGCTCGAAGTAGATCTCGCCGTCGGTGTTGCGGGGCACCATCTCCACCGCGTTGGCGAGGTAGAAGCGCCGCTCGGTCTCCACCACATAGGTGAACTGACCGACAATGTCCTTGTACTCGCGGTACAGGGAGAGTTCCATCTCGGTTTCGTACTTCTCGAGATCCTCAGCACTCATTCGACAAGCCTATCGTGGTCGGGTCGGGGCCGGACGTCACCCGCGCGGCGACATTCCGGTAGGACATACGGTGCTGCACCGACGGTCCGTGTCGATCGATGCAAGCCATGTGATGGGCTGTGCTGTAGCCCTTGTGAACTGCGAAATCGTAGCCGGGCACGGCGGCGTCCATCGCAACCATGATCCGGTCCCGGGTCACCTTGGCGATGATGCTGGCGGCCGCGATACAGGCGGCGGCACCATCGCCACCGATCACCGGTAGCGACGGGACCGTCAGGCCCGGGACCACGAATCCGTCCGAGAGCACGTACCCGGGTGTGACATCGAGGCCGGCAACCGCGCGACGCATCCCTTCGATGTTCGCGACGTGGATGCCGATCCGGTCGATCTCGTCAGCGTCGATGATCACCGCACTCCAACTCAAGGAGTACTTCGTCACCGCCTTGTACAGCGACTCACGTACCGCCTCGGTGAGGCGCTTGGAGTCGTCGAGATCGGCGAGCGAGGCGATCTGCGTGGGTTTGAGGACGCATGCGGCGACGACCAGCGGTCCCGCGCACGCTCCCCGGCCTGCTTCGTCGACGCCTGCGACCGGACCGAGCCCGTTACGATGCAACGCGAACTCGAAGGTGCGCAGACTGGCGGCCCGACGAATCGGAAATCGTGGCGGCCAACGGCTCACAGTTCACCTCTTCCCCACATCGGTGCGATCGCCGATGTCATGACTGGGGATTGGGCGAGGACACACCACCGATCCGCGAGAAGGGATAGATGATGAATCGAACCTTGCCGCGGATGTCGCTCTCCGGGACCGTGCCGTGGAACTCGTCCTCCATGTGGAATCGGGAATCCGCCGAATTGGCGCGGTTGTCCCCCATCACCCACACGTTGCCGTTGGGCACTTTGACCGGACCGAAGTCTGGCCCGTAGCAGGAGTTCGGCTGACCGTTGGGGCCCGCAGCCATCTCGTTGCCGGCCGCGACGTCGCTGGCCTGCAACTGCTTGTCGACGTATGGCTCTGTCAACGGCTTACCGTCGACCTTGACCCCGACGTTCTCCTCGTTCTTGCATTCCACGGTCTGTCCGCCGGTCGCGATCACACGCTTCACCAGGTCGTTCTCGTCCGGCGGCGCAAAACCGAACCACGACAGACCATCCTGCAGTCCGTGGACCACCGGGTTCTCCGAGCGGGGCGAGAGCCATGCGCCGTCCCATGACTCACTGGGAGCCTTGAACACCACCACGTCACCGGGACTGGGGTCGCCGAAGCGATACGACAGCTTGTCGATGACGATGCGGTCGTTGGTGCAGCCTGCACAGCCGTGCAGGGTCTGCTCCATCGATTCAGACGGTATGACGTACTGACGGCCGATGAAGGTCTGCAACAACCAGGTCAGCAGCAAGACGCAGCCGATGATGATGACGGCTTCACGAAGTAGCGAGCCACGCTTCATGGGTTTGTCACTCTTGGTGCGCCATGGGCGCTCATCGGGGTGGTCGCCGTCGCGGTCCCAGTCGTAGTCCCCGGCATCGGAGGACGAGCGATCGGCAGCGTGTTCGGATTCCCCACCCGTGGAGTGTGTGTCAGCCACGTCGTCAGGGTAGACGCGTCAGCGCTTTTCCTTGATCTTGGCTGCCTTACCGCGCAGATCGCGCAGGTAGTAGAGCTTTGCGCGACGCACGTCACCGCGGGTGACCACATCGATCTTGGCGATGTTCGGGCTGTGCACCGGGAAGGTGCGCTCCACGCCGACGCCGAAGGACACCTTGCGCACGGTGAAGGTCTCGCGCACGCCGCCGCCCTGGCGACGGATCACGACGCCCTTGAACACCTGAACACGCTCCTTCGAGCCCTCGATCACCTTGACGTGTACGTCGAGGGTGTCACCGGGTCCGAACTTGGGAATGTCGTCGCGCAGCGACTGCTTGTCGAGAAAGTCGAGGGTGTTCATCGTGGTTGGTCCAATCTGGCGGTTCGCGTGAACAGAGGAACCTGGCGGCCCACACTCGACCTCCCGGCCAGCGGGTGATCATGTGTGAGGTTCGACCGGTTCGTGCTCCGAGTCAAGGTGCGTCCCGGGACCACGTCCCTCAGGTGGGACATCATCGCCAGGCAACCCGACCATTGTGCCAGACAGACCCCGCTGCGGCGAAATCGCCGGTGGCGGCGGCGCCGGATGCACCACATGATCGAGCCGATCCTCGGTCGCCGCCCGGACGTGCGGCAGGACGTCGGGCCGCCCGGCGACCAGGTCCTGCACGAAGATCTTCACCCGGACGAACGGACGTCGGAGCTTTCGCTCCCGCTCGATCGCGCGTTCCAGCTTCCTCGGTCGCGACAGATATCGCCAGCGCGCCCACGGTGACGTCGGACGCGCCAGCCGGATCACCCCGACGATCAGCAACGGCCACGCGAAGACCCCGATCACGCCGGTCCACACCTTGCCCTTCAGCACGACGATCGCAGCCAGCACCAGGTTCAGCACCGCGGCGATCAGGTCGACCAGAAAGGTCCGACCGATCCGCAGGTCGTGGAGAGCGTCGAAGTAGAGATCGAGTGGCCGGAAACCGAGCAGGATCATGCCGGTTGCCGCGAGGGCGATGAAGACCGCATCCACAGACGTCCGACCCTCCTGCGACCAGTAGACGTCACGCAGATAGAAGATCAGCGCGAACTCGTCGAGGATGAGGGCAGCACCGATACCGAACAGCCCGGCCAGGATGGACATGGCCGCCTGGTCGCCACTCAGCGCGAACGCGATCAACCCGAGCCCGGACAACAGCGTCAGGACCACCCCGAACACGACGTGGTGGACGTGTGTGTCGCCCGCGGTCACGTTCGAGAACCACCAGCCGACGTCGGCCCTGATCAACCGCACGCTGATGCGGATCACCACGAACCCGACGATCAGGCCCAGAAAGAACACCAGCAGTGGCAATCGACCCCGCTCGATGATGTCGTGCGACATCCAGTCGGCGGCCCGATGCGAGAGCCAGTGGTGCACACGCCAAGGTTAATGCCGCCATTCACCCCGCGTAGCGATTGAGGACGCTCACCACCCCCGGCGTCCCGCGGAACGCGATCGCACCTTCATAGGCGGCCTCCCGCAGCCGGTCCCTCGGCTCCTGGGCGGCGGTGGTCCCGGAGCCCGCCCCGATCACGTGGACGAGACAGTTGACGGCGCGCGCCTGGAAGAAGGCACGATCACGCGCCTCGTGCTCACCTCGACGACCCGCGATGAACGCACGTTGTTCCAATTGCGCGAGGCGGCTGGCGACCTCCAACCGGTTTCCCGCGGACACGGCTCCGCGCTCCCGCAATTCGGTCAGCGCGGTGGTGAGCTCGGGGCTGTCGCCGACGTCGACACCCGACAGCACCGTGATCGCCAGAAAGTACATGCACGGGGCGAGATCACTGTCGGGGACTCGGTCCACCAGTTCGGCGACTCCGTCGGGCAGTCGCGTGATCCGACTGCTCACGGGTGATCGCTCCCCGATTCGTGGGACAGCGACAGAACACCGTCGTCGGTCCCCTGCTGGTCGGGCGCGAACAACTCGGCGTCGGTTCCGGCCAGTGCCGCGAGGGTCGCCGGTGCCATCGGCGTCGCCGATGCGATCGCTTGCAGGCTGATCCCGGACCCGGTCATGTGATCGACGACGGCGAGTTCGGCCGCGCGCCCGTTGCCGGCCATGATCTCGCCGGCGCCGAGCGTGATCCCCTCTCGCTGATAGGGATACGGGTCGCTGGTACCGACCACCACCGCGCGGGATCCGTCGGGGGCCACACCGATCCCCACAGCCATTCGGACCCAACCCGCCACCGACGACGGCAGACCCGACTGCAGGTGGGCCGCCCGCCGCTGGAGCCAGTCGGTGTCGGCACCGCTCAACTCCGCCGGACCGACACTCACGGTCCCGGCGTGCGTGGCGGCCAGCGCGCCGGCTCCCGCGGCCAATCCACTCATCGCCGAGAACGGCAGCATGCCGCTGGTCGCGGCGGGTTGTGGCTGGTCGTCGTGGTGTCGGTGGCCGGCGTCGCCTGCCGCCTCGGTGTAGTCCTCGCCGGCCGCAGTCAGCGCCATTCGACCTCCGCCGGCAGCGACGACGCGCGCAGAGTCGTCCCCCAGCGTCGAGAGCAGATCCGATCGCAGTCGCTCGCGGTCGGCCAGCGACGCGATCACGGTCATCTCGTTGTGTGTGGTCGCCGCGGCGTCTGCGTAGGTGTCCAGCGCCGTCGCGGTCGTCTCGAGCCGTCCGATCAACCGACCGAATCCCGTGTCCGGGGAGTCGGTCAGCGCACGCCCGCCCTCGACGACGCCGTCGTGGAACGCCCCGGCGCCGATCGCACGGTCACGATGCGCCGCTCCGACCTCCGCGGCCAGGTCGGCCACCCGCGACGCCAGGTCACGACAGCGGACAGCGGCCGCTCGTAGTCCGCCGACGTCGGCACTCGGCCACGTGCCGGGTGCCAATTCTTCGGCCAGGGCACGGATCTCCGGCGGCACGGTCATCGGCGTCGCGCCCATGGTCATCGTTCGCCCGACTTCAGCCGCAGAGCCACATCGTCGTCTGCGTCGCCGATCTCGCGCGCCCCGCGGGCGATCAGCACCTGATGGTCTGCCAGTGCTCGCGCCACCCCGCCCGACGCGGCCGCCAAATCGGTGGCGAGGCCGGCGAATCCAGTGCGAAATGCGCGTGCAGCATCGTCGACGCCGATTGCTGCCTCGGCGTCGGCGAGCGCCTCGGTCACCTCGACGGCGAGCCACCCGAACTGGGTGTCGACGACCGCCAGGCGGGCGGTGAGCCTGCCCAGCGACTCGACATCGACATCGAGTCGCCCAGCGCCGGCCACCGGATCGCCATGCCCGCCACCACGCGCCGACGCCTCGCCGGGAAACGACATGTCAGCCATCGGTGTCCCCCGGTCGTCGCGGCTGTGCGCTCGCATCCACCCGGACATCGGAGTAGTCCGGTGTTGGTTGGACGGCCGCCGTGTAGATCTGGTTCCGTTGGTCATGCAATCGTTGGTCCGCCTCGGCGACGAGCGTGGTGATCTGCGCGGAGAGCTGTTCGGCCCGGAGGCGACGCATCGCGCGCGGATCGATCGTCAGATCGAGGAGCATCCCACGGGCGTCGACGGTGACCGACACCAGACGATCGATACTGACGGCATGAGCGGTCAACCCCGCCATCGCCTCCCCGACCCTGGTCAACTCCGATCTCTGCCGAGACAGCTCGTCGAGCATCGCCGACCATCGGTCCGCCATCATCCGACCCCCTCCCGGTCGAGCAATCCTAGCGGGCGCCCACGCGAGATTCGAGCGTCGCGTCCAACCACTGTCGGCGGGTGACGACGACAGCGAGGTTCATCTGATGCGATCGTCGTGTGGTTCGGCAGGCAGCAGGTCCGGCCTGCGCGCCGCCGTCCGCGCCAGCGACTGCTCGTGCCGCCAGGCCGCCACCTTCGCATGGTCTCCGCTGAGCAGCACCGGGGGCACATCGAGGCCGCGCCAGGACACCGGCCGGGTGTAGCTGGGCCCCTCGAGCAACCCGTCGGAGAACGAATCCTCTTGATGCGATCGTGGATTGCCGAGGACGCCGTCGATCAGGCGGACGGTGGCCTCGATCATCGCCATCGCGGCGACCTCGCCGCCGATCAGCACGAAGTCGCCGAGGGAGACCTCCTCGACCCGTACGCGACGGGCCGCGTCGTCGAAGACGCGCTGGTCGATGCCCTCGTAGCGCCCACAGGCGAACACCAGATGATCTTCCACGCTCCACCGCTGTGCGGTCGCCTGGCCGAACGGCACGCCCGCCGGGGTCGGGACGACGAGCAGCGCGTCGTCGGGACACACGTCGTCCAGACACGGTCCCCACACCTCGGGCTTCATGACCATCCCGGGCCCGCCGCCGTACGGCGAGTCGTCGACGCTGCGGTGCACGTCGTGGGTCCACGTACGCAGGTCGTGCACGTCGACACTGATGCGACCCGCGTCGATCGCCTTGCCCAGCAGGGCAGCCCGCAACGGGTCCAGGTATTCGGGAAAGATCGAGACGACGTCGATGCGCATCATCACGCCTCGGGATCCAGCAGACCGTCGGGGGGATCTATCTCGATGACCTCGGAGGTCACGGTGGGCACGATCTCGCGGACGAACGGGATCAGCACCTCGCCACCCTCCGAGGTCGTGACGGCGAGGATCTCGCCGCCGGGCAGATGGAGCACGGAAGCGACCACGCCCACCTCCACGCCGTCGATCGTCGAGACCGGCAAACCCTCGAGTTCGTGATCGTAGAACTCGTCGGGGTCCTCACCCGAGTCGACGTCGGCGCTGTCGATGAGAAACAGCGTGCCGCGCAGAGCATCTGCCGCCGACCGATCGGCGACTTCGTCCAGGGACAGCAACAGCCGCCCGGCATGCTGCCGGGCGGCTGTCACCGTGAACGTCTTCTCCCCGCCCCCACGCGGCAGTCTGCCACGCAGGTCGGTGCCGGGAGCGAATCGCGACGCCGGATCGTCGGTGCGGATGTCGACGACCACCTCACCGCGAACACCGTGCGATTTGGCCACACGGCCCACCACGAGATCCATCGCGGAGTCGTTCTCGCTCAGCGATCGGTGTCGACGATGTCCACACGCATACCGCGGCCACCGATACCGGTGACGAGCGTACGCAGTGCGGTTGCGGTGCGGCCGTTGCGACCGATCACCTTGCCGAGGTCCTCGGGATTGACGTGCACCTCGACCAGCCGGCCACGACGGCCGGTGATCATCTCGACACGGACGTCGTCCGGGTTCGCGACGATGCCACGGACGAGGTGCTCGACCGCGTCAGCGACGACTGCGGTCACGCGCCGGCCTTGTCGTCACCGGTGGTCGCGGCGGCGTCGGCGGGGGCCTCGGCCGGGGTCTCCTCGTCGGCCTTCTTGGCGGCCTTCTTCTTCGGGGTGGTGGCCTCGGCGGCCGGTCCGCTGTCGGCAGCGGCCAAGGCAGCGTTGAAGAGGTCGAGCTTCGACGGCTTCGGCTCCTTGGTCTTCAAGGTTCCCTCGGCGCCCGGGAGACCCTTGTGCTTCTGCCAGTCACCCGTGACCTTCAGGATGGCCGCGACAGGCTCGGTCGGCTGCGCCCCGACACCCAGCCAGTACTGCGCGCGGTCCGAATCGACCTCGATCAGACTCGGCTCTTCCTTCGGGTGGTACTTGCCGATGGTCTCGATCACCCGGCCGTTGCGGCGGGTCCGAGAATCTGCGACGACGATGCGGTACTGCGGGTTGCGAATCTTACCGAGACGCGTGAGCTTGATCTTGACAGCCATGTTTCTTCCTCAGTGGTCACTACGCAATTCAGCGGCCCGTCCGGTGACGGACCCGGTTTTGCGATCTGTTGTGGTGTGACCGTCGGTCGGTACGTAACCGGGTCCGACGAACCAGCGTGCCATTCTGCCAGACCGGGCTCCCGGAGCAAAAACCGCATCGGCCTCGACACTGCGGCGTCGAGGTCCCAGAGGTCGTGCACGGGGTTCGACATGTGGTTACCCACCCCGCTGAAGGTAACCACATGTCGCGTGCCAACCGCGGAGACCCCGACTCGCCGATATCTCCCATGACGGCCCTCCCCTGACCTGTCTCGGAGTGAAGTCGGCGATGTCTCCGCGCCCGCGAACCCATGCAACGCGGTCGTCACATTACCAGCCGGTAAGTTAGCGGTACCAGCTCAACGAACGTGGAGTACCTCACACGAACACCTCACACTCGGGGATGTGAACTGGGGTTTTGTGCGCGACGAGGTCAGGAGACGGTTAGCCCAGAGCAAACAATCGACCGTGGTCGACGCAGCGTCGTCAGGTCTTCTCGGGGGTCGTCGTCGAGGACGATGAAGTCGGCGCGGTCGCCCTCGCCGAGAACGCCGGCACCGAGCCACTCCCGCGGCGCGACGCTGGCGGCCCGCAACGCACCCTCCGCCCCGAAGCCGACCGCGGCCATCGCCACGATCTCGTCGACGATCCGCCCGTGCTCGACGAAGCCACCCGCATCGGTGCCGGCGAACATCGTGATCCCCGCCTCACGAGCGGCCGCGAACACGGCCTCCGCATTCTGATGGAGCTTGCGCATATTCGCCTGATAGGTCGGGAATCGGTCGGCGCCGTCGGCGATACCCGGAAAGTTCTCCACCTGGATCAGGGTGGGCACCAACGAGATCGACCGCTCGACCATCTCGTCCATGAGATCTGTCGTCAATCCGGTACCGTGCTCGATGCAGTCGACTCCGGCCCCGATGAGATCGGGTAACGCGTCGGCACCAAAGACGTGGGCGGTGATCCGCGCTCCCTCCGTGTGCGCGGCGGCCACCGCCGCATCGAGTTGCCGCCGCGTCCACAACGGCGTGAGATCCCCCGCCTCGCGGTCGATCCAATCGCCGACGATCTTCACCCAGCCGTCACCGTCGCGCGCCTGCCTGGTCACCTCATCGGCGAGCTCGTCGGGATTCTCGAGGTCGACACCGTAATCCCGCAAATAGCGTTTGGGGCGCGCGATGTGCTTGCCCGACCGGATAAAGCGCGGGCACGACGGGTCGTCGTCGAGCGGGTGGGTGTCCAGCGGCGACCCCACCTCACGGATCAGGAGTGTGCCGGCGCGCGCATCCGCCTTCGCGTACGCACGCGCCCGGTCGATGGTGACGCCGAGCCCCGGTGCGATCCCGACGTGGTTGTGCGCGTCGACCAGGCCCGGGATGATCCAGCCGCCATCGAGGGCGGTACGGGCCGACGCCACCGGCTCGCGGGTGATGGTGTCACCCACCACCCAGAGGTCGATCTGTTCGTCGCCGAACGGGTCTCGCCCACGGTAGTGCCGCACGTCGTCGGCGGGCGCCGACCCGATTCCCATCGGTCCGGCCACTGCTGCTACTTCTTCTTCTTGGGCTGGAATTGGCTGACGTCGAGGCCTTCGAGCCCCGGTGGCAGCTCGTCGAGACCCGCGGGCATGTTTGATAGGTCGGGGAAACCGGCAGGCATCCCGGGCATACCGCCCATGCCGGGGAGACCGGCACGCGCGGCCTTCGGTGGCGTGGGTCCGCGGTTCTTGCCCTTCTTGCCCTTGCCCTTCTTGCGGTTGGTCTTGCGTCCGCCACCGCCCATGCCCATCCGGCCGGACATCTGGGACATCATCTTGCGGGCGTCGTAGAACCGGTCGACGAGCTGATTGACCTCGCTGACCGAGACACCCGACCCGTTGGCGATACGCAGCCGGCGCGACGCGTTGATGATCTTCGGGTTGTCCCGCTCGGCCGGTGTCATACCGCGGATGATCGCCTGCACACGGTCGAGCTGCTTGTCGTCGACCTGCGACAACGCGTCCTTCATCTGGCCCGCGCCGGGCAGCATGCCCAGGATGTTGCCGATCGGACCCATCTTGCGGATCATCAGCATCTGCTCGAGGAAGTCCTCGAGGGTCAGCTCCCCCTGCGTGATCTTCGCCGCGGCGGCCTCGGCCTGCTGGGTGTCCCAATGCTGTTCGGCCTGTTCGATGAGCGACAGCACGTCGCCCATCCCGAGAATCCGACTGGCCATCCGGTCCGGATGGAAGACGTCGAAATCGTCGAGCTTCTCGCCCGAGGACGCGAACATGATCGGCCGACCGGTGACCTCACGCACCGAGAGCGCCGCGCCACCACGGGCGTCGCCGTCGAGTTTGGTCAGTACGACGCCGGTGAAGCCGACTCCGTCCTGGAAAGCCTCGGCCGTGGACACCGCGTCCTGACCGATCATCGCGTCGACGACGAACAGGACCTCATCCGGATCGGTGGCATCGCGGATGTCCGATGCCTGCTTCATCAGCTCCTGGTCGATGCCCAGCCGACCCGCGGTGTCGATCACCACGACGTCGTGATGCTGGGCCGCGGCCTCCGCCACTCCGCTGCGCGCCACCGACACCGGGTCGCCGGCGGTGACACCGAGCTGGCCCTCGCCGCCGATGGAGGTTCCGGGATGTGGAGCGAAGACCTTGACGCCGGCACGCTCACCGACGATCTGCAGCTGCGAGACCGCGCCGGGCCGCTGCAGGTCGCAGGCCACCAGCAGGGGTGTGTGGCCCTGCTTCTGCAACCAGTGACCGAGCTTGCCGGCCAGGGTGGTCTTACCGGCACCCTGCAGGCCGGCGAGCATGATCACCGTCGGCGGGTTCTTCGCGAAGGTGATCCGTCGCGTCTCGCCCCCCAGGATCCCGACGAGCTCGTCGTTGACGATCTTGACGACCTGCTGGGCAGGGTTCAGCGCACCGGAGACCTCGGCGCCCTTGGCACGCTCCTTGATCTTGGCGATGAAACCACGGACCACGGGCAGGGAGACGTCGGCCTCGAGCAGCGCCAGTCGGATCTCCCGGCAGGTGCGGTCGATGTCGGCATCGGACAACCGGCCCTTGCCGCGAAGATCCTTCAGGGCATCGGCCAACCGATCGGAAAGCGAATCGAACATGCCTCTAGTCTTCCATGCTCGTGCCCCGGCCCGATCACCTCCGGTGTCGGAATGGATCACCGGCGCGTGGTCGTGTGATCGTCACGGACCTTCCGGCGGGTGCGGTCAGCTGATCGGCACCCCTGACCGCGCGGTCCCGCCATGATTCTGCGGGCCGTCTCCGTCGTCGCCTTCGGCACGCGGTTGCAGAGGTGGACACACCGCGATGACGTCGTCGGCCAGGCGTGTTCTCGCCGGCTCGCCGTCGTCGTCGAGGCGTAGACAGAACGTGTCGACGACGGTGCTGCCCAGGGTGGCGACCTTGGCCCAGCGCACCTGCGCGCCGTGACGTTCGATCACCGCGCTGACACGGCTCAACAAACCGATGCGGTCATCGGTCCGCAACTCCATCAGGACATCGCCGGACTCCGCGGGTGAATCGGCGGCGTCGAGATCGACCCAGATGACACGGGGCGGTGCGACTGCGAACAGAGCGGGCACTGCGGTCTTCGGGTGACCGGCACCATCCACCGCCGGGTCGGTGCTGCCTGCCGAGGCTCCCGTTCCCGCCGACACCCCGGGCGTCGCCGACACCGACCCGATCGTCGGGATCGGCGATTCGGCCTCCCGCACGTCGAGGCGGGCCAGCACGTCGATCTTCCCGTCGACCGCCGCCATCAGCTGCTGGCGCATCAGCCCGCCTTCGGGTGGACTCCCGAAGATCGGGACCACGACGAACGAGTTCACCGCGCTGTCCCCATGCCCCTGCACCGTCGCGGAGTGCGACCGAAGGCCGTTGAGAGCCAGCACACCGGCCATCTTGGACAGCAGACCGGGCTGGTCCGGGGCGACCATCGTCACCCGGAAGGTGTGCGGGCCGTCGGCGGGCGACATGATCACGGAGAATCCGCCTGCCTCCGCCAACGAGATCTGCTCGAGCGACAACGACTCCGGCCGGACCGGGCCTCCCCCGTCGATCAATCGGAGCGCACGACGCACGAGGTCGTTGATCAGGGAGGCCTTCCACTCGCCCCACACACCCGGCCCGGTCGCGAGCGAGTCGGCCTCGGCCAGCGTCGCCAGCAGCTCCAGCAGCGTCCTGTTGTGGCCGAGCGTCGCGGCCACCGATTCCGCGGTTGCCGGGTCGTCGAGGTCGCGGCGGGTGGCCACGCTCGGGAGGAGGAGGTGGTGCCGGACCATCTCCGACAGGAGGGTCACATCCTGGGGCCACAGCCCGAACCGATTTCCCACCTGGATGGCCAGGTCCGCGCCGACGATGCTGTGATCTGCACCGCGCCCCTTGCCGAGATCATGGATCAACGCACCGAGCACCAGCAGATCCGGACGCGACACCCGCGTGGTCATCGACCCGGCATGCGCCGCAGTCTCCACCAGGTGTCGGTCGACGGTCCACGTATGGATGGCATCGCGTGGCGGGAGATCACGAACCGCACCCCACTCCGGCAACAGCCGACCCCACAGCCCGGTCCGGTCGAGCGCCTCGATGGGGTCGACCATGTGATGGCCCGACCCCAGCAGCACCAGAAGATCGCTGAGGGCCTCGGCGGGCCACGGTTCCCTGAGCTCGGGAGCGTAGTCGGCGAGACGGCTGAGCGTCGACGCGCTGATCGGCAGACCCGTACGCGCCGACGCCGACGCCACCCGCAGGATGAGCCCCGGATCTTTGCTCGGAATCGCGTTGCGCGCCAACACGATCTCACCGTTGTGCTCCACCACGCCCTCATCCAGGGGACGGCGGATCGGCGATCGGCGCAGTTTGGCCAGACCGCGGCGCGGCAACGCATTACCCGCGGTCCGGAGGCCGACATCGATGGAATAGCTGATGGTGCGGGCCGAATCGCTGATGACCCGCGCCAGGTCGAAACGGTCGCCGATCCGCAAGGCCGCGCCGATCTCGTCGGCGTCCTGTGCGCGGACCTGTTCCCTGGGACGGCCGGCGATCCGGTGCAATTCGGTGCGGATGTCCAGTAATCGGCCGTAGGCCATCTGCGGCCCGGCCCCCGGGGAGTCCGGCCGCAGACTTGCCATCCCGTCGGTGAGCTGCGCGATGGCGAGCGCACCGAGCAACTGGACGTCACGCAGACCGCCGCGACCGTTCTTCAGGTCTGGCTCGGCACGGTGCGCGATGTCGCCGGCGCGACGCCAGCGATCCTGCGCATGCGCGACCACCGCGGGGAAACGATCGCGGATGTCGGTGCGCCACTGCTGACGGATACCGCCGATCAACAGGGTGGACAGATCCTCGTCACCCACGATGTGCCGCGCCTCGAGCAATCCGAGTGCAGCACTGACGTCTTCACTGGCGACCTGGAGCGCCTGCGGGACCGTGCGCACGCTGTGGTCGAGCGGAATGTTGGCATCCCACAACGGGTACCACAGACCGTCGGCCACCTCGGCGACCTCGTCCGGTGGCATGTCGTCGTGCAACAGGATGAGATCGAGGTCGGAGAACGGCAGCAGTTCGCCGCGTCCGAGTCCGCCGACCGCGATGATCGAATATCCGCTGTCCGACCGGATCCCGAGTTCGACACCCTTGGAGACCAGCCAGAACTCGTGAAGGTCGACGAGCACCTGACGAAGGCCCGGTGCGTCGAGTTTCCCACTCTTGCCCGACTCCAGGAGCTGGCGGCGGGTCGCGGCGAGATCGGTTGCGGCCACCGGCGTCTCGGGAATCGGACGTGCAGGACGCGGCCCCGCGCCTGAGTCATCAGACGCGGGGCCGTGAGATGGGTTGAGAAAGGGCATCGGCCCGGCTTACAGCGCGTCGGCGCCGCGCTCACCGGTGCGGACGCGGACGACCGACTCGACCGGTGACACCCACACCTTCCCGTCACCGATCTTGCCGGTGCGCGCGGCCTCCACGATGACGTCCACGACCTTGTCCACCGCCGCATCGTCGACGACGACCTCGACGCGGACCTTGGGTACGAAGTCCACCGAGTATTCGGCGCCGCGGTACACCTCCGTGTGACCCTTCTGCCGTCCGTACCCCTGGACCTCACTGACGGTCATACCCAGGATTCCGGCCTGCTCCAAACCTGCTTTGACGTCCTCAAGCGTGAACGGTTTCACGATTGCGGTGATCAGCTTCATGAGTTATCCCTCTCCACAAGAATCAGCGTAGTAGCGAAAGTGCAGGGATTCATGCGAGTTCATATGCCGTCTCCGCATGTTCCGCCTCGTCGATGCCGTTGTGCTCGTCTTCCTGTGCGACCTTCCAGCCCAGCGGCTTGAGGACCAGCGCGATGATCGTGGTGAGTACACCGGTGAACACCAGGGCGAAGAGTGCGATGACGATCTGCACAACGAGCTGCTTGTAGTCGTGTCCGTAGAACAGACCGGTCTCCTCGGCCAGCAGACCGATACCGATCGTGCCCCAGAGACCCGAGACGAGGTGCACACCGACGACGTCGAGCGAGTCGTCGTAGCCGAACTTGTTCTTCAGGCTGATGGCGAGCGCGGACAGGATACCGGCGACAACACCCAGGATCATCGATCCGACCGGGGTCAGCGCCCCACAGGCCGGGGTGATGGCGACCAGACCCGCGACGATGCCCGATGCCGCACCGACCGAGGTGGGATGCCGATCGCGAATCCACTCCACGGCCAGCCAGCCGATCATCGCGGCGGCGGTGGCCGCTGTCGTGTTGATCCACACCTTGCCGGCGACCATGTCGGCGGCGAGTTCCGATCCGGCGTTGAATCCGAACCAGCCGAACCACAGGAGGGCCGCGCCGAGCATCACGAACGGGATGTTGTGCGGCCGGTACGCGGTCTTGCCGAATCCGGCACGGGAACCGACGATCACGGCCAGCACGAGGCCCGCCATACCGGCGTTGATGTGGACCACGGTGCCGCCGGCGAAGTCGATCGGCGCGACGTTCGCGGCGCCGTCGGTCGAGCCGAACATCCATGAGGCGAAACCACTCTCGGCGCCGGACATGATGCCGCCACCCCAGACCATGTGCGACAACGGGAAGTACACGATCGTCGCCCACACAACCGAGAACACCAGCCACGTCGAGAACTTCACGCGCTCGGCGAGCGAGCCCGAGATGAGGGCGACCGTGATGACCGCGAAGGTCAGCTGGAATGCGAGGAACACCGTCGACGGGATGGTGAGCCCGCCGGTGACGACCTGCTCGACCGCCTCCCCGCCCTGGGTCACCTCCTTGGTCTCCATCAACTGATTGGACCCGAAGAGCGCAAACGGATTCGAGAAGACGCCCCAGATGTCGTCGTCGCCTGTGATGCCATTACCGAAAGCCATCGAGAAGCCCCACAACACGTACACGACACTGACGGTCGCGATCGAGCCGAAGGACATCATCATCATGTTCAGAACCGACTTGCCCCGCGACAACCCCCCGTAAAAGAAGGCGAGTGCCGGCGTCATCAACAGAACCATCGACGCACTGGCGAGCATCCACGCTGTATTGCCGGCATCTGGAACTGCGAAAGCATCGTCTGGCAGTGCCAAAACCACTGTAGAAACCTCCTCAGAGTGCGCCGACGGCTCGGCGCCTGCAAAGAGACTGTCGGCACTCGGTTTCATCCGTGGTGCTCGGACGTTTCGAGAATGTGAACCACTCGCCGGTTTATATTTCCTACGGGTAACAGCGCAGGTCGTGCCTCAGCAGGTTCTCAGGCCCGTCGAAGAATCGCCGACCGCGAATTCGCGTTCTCTTGAAGCGCGATTTCAGGACGGTGAACCTTCTACAGCAACGCGTCCACAAATGCCTCCGGCTCGAACGGCGCCAGGTCGTCCGCGCCCTCTCCGAGGCCGACGAGTTTCACCGGTACGCCGAGCTCTTCCTGCACATGGAAAACGATGCCGCCCTTGGCGGTGCCGTCCAGCTTGGTCAGGACCACGCCCGTGATGTCCACGACTTCGGCGAACACCCGCGCCTGCGTGAGGCCGTTCTGACCCACCGTGGCGTCGAGGACGAGCAGGACCTCGTCGACCGGCGCCTTCTTCTCGACGACCCGCTTGACCTTGCCCAACTCGTCCATCAGACCGGTCTTGGTGTGCAGTCTCCCGGCCGTGTCGATCATCACCACGTCGGCACCGTCGTCGATGCCCCTGACGACGGCGTCGAAGGCCACGGACGCCGGGTCCGCCTGTTCCTTGCCCCGGACCACCTCCGCGCCGACACGTTCGCCCCAGGTCTGCAACTGGTCGGCAGCAGCCGCACGGAAGGTGTCGGCGGCCCCCAGCAACACGCGCCGGCCGTCGGCCACCAGTACCCGCGCCAGCTTTCCGGTGGTCGTGGTCTTCCCGGTTCCGTTGACACCGACCACCAGCACCACCGCGGGCTGCCCGGCGTGCGGCAGGGCGCGGACCGAGCGGTCGAACTCGGGACGCAACTGATCGACCAGCACCCGCTTCAGCAGCGCGCGTGCGTCCTCGGCGGTACGCACGTTCGAGGTGGCGAGCTCGGTCCGCAGACGCTCCACCACCGCCATCGTGGCGGCCGTGCCGAGGTCGGCCATCAAGAGCGTGTCCTCGATGTCCTCCCAGCTCTCCTCGTCCAGGTCACCGGCGCCGAGTAGTCCGAGCATGCTCTTGCCGATCGCGCCCTGGGAACGTGACAGCCGCCCGCGGAGACGGCCGAGCCGGCCCGCCGTCGGAGCGATCTCGTCGAGCTCGGGTGCTGCGGCCGCCGGAACCTCGGGTGCTGCCGGTTCGGCCGCGGGCGCCTCGGGTGCCACCGGCGACCCGGGCGCCACCGGGGTCTCGGGCTCCTGAGTGGTCTCGGGCTCCTGAGTGGTCTCGGGCCGCTGAGTGGTTTCGGGCTGCTGAGTGGTCTCGGGTGCCACCGGTTCGGCTGCGGGCGCCTCGGGTGCCGAGGTCGGAGCCTCCACGACGTCGCCCGCTACCGGTGTCCCGACGGTGTCGTCGAGCATGGTCTGCGTGCCGGTGTCCGCATCGGCGTCGGGCAGCGCGACGTCCCGGATGCCGCGCTGCGCGGAGTCGCGGGGCACCGAGGCGTCGTCACCGACACCGGGCTGGCCGTCGACCTCGGTGCGTTCCGTGCCGGGACGCACCACCGGTTCCGGGGGTTCGGCGAGCCCCACCCCGCCACCGCCCTGGCTGAAGTTGAATCCCGACCCCGCCTGATAGCCGCCCGACTTGTCGACCTGCCTGGTGGTGCCGTCGACCGGACCCTGTGTCGCCGAATCGTCGGACAGCGAGATCCGCCGTCGCCGCGACAGCATCACGCCGAGAACGATCAGCGCGATGAGCACGATGACGGCGACAACGATGCCGATGATGACTGCGGTGTTCACTCCGGTAGACCCCTGTCGAATTGGTTGATGCGAGCGACCTGACCCGATCAGGGTCGCATGTGACGGTGAACGGTCGTCAGGTCGCGTCAGTGTTCGTGACCGGCAGGTCCACCCCACGCAGGCGCTGTGAGATCACCGTGGTGATGCCGTCCCCGCGCATACTCACGCCGTAGAGCGCGTCGGCGACCTGCATGGTCGGTTTCTGGTGCGTGATCACGATCAACTGGGATCGCTCACGCAACTGCTCGAACAGCGAGATCAGTCGCCGCAGGTTCGTGTCGTCGAGTGCCGCCTCGACCTCGTCCATCACGTAGAACGGGGAGGGCCGCGCCCGGAAGATCGCCACCAGCATCGCCACCGCGGTCAGCGACTTCTCACCACCGGACAGCAGCGAGAGCCGCTTGACCTTCTTTCCCGGTGGGCGGGCCTCGACCTCGATTCCGGTGGTGAGCATGTCGCCGGGCTCGGTGAGCACGAGACGCCCCTCGCCACCCGGGAACAGGGTGGTGAACACCTGGGCGAACTCTCGCTCGACATCGGCGTATGCCTCGGTGAAGACCTGCAGGATGCGAGCGTCGACCTCCTCGACCACCGACAACAGGTCACGACGGGCCGCCTTGACGTCCTCGAGCTGAGCCGACAGGAAGTTGTAGCGCTCCTCGAGTGCGGCGAACTCCTCGAGCGCGAGAGGGTTGACCTTGCCCAGGGTGTTGAGGTCTTTTTGCGCCTTCTTGGCCCGAGTCTCCTGCGTCGCGCGATCGAACGGCAGCGGCGTAGGTGCGACCACCGACTCGCCGCGGGCCTTCGCCTGCTCGTACTCGTGCATCTCGAGCGCCGACGGTGGCATCGGCACGTCCGGGCCGTACTCGGCCACGAGGTCATCCGGCGCGATCGCGAACGAGTCCAGGATCTGTTCCTCGAGTTGCTCGATCCGGAGAGCGGCCTGTGTCCTGGCCAGCTCGTCGCGGTGCACGGTGTCGCGCAACGCATTGAGTTTGGTGGTCAGCTCCGCGGCCTTGTTCTTGAGTTCATCGACGGCCGCGGTCCGCTCCACGCGGACCTGTTCGAGTTCGTCACGACCGGCCTGTGCGTTCTGCACTGCGACCGAAAGCCGCTGGGAGACTTCAGCTCCCGCCTCCCCGACCGCCGACGCGACGGCGGCCGCACGACGGCGCGCCAGATCCTGACGCTCAGCGCGCAGGCGGGCCTCCCGTTCCCGCTGCGCGGCCCGGCGCAGAGAGTCGGCGCGTCCCCGGACCGAGGCCAGTCGTTCTTCGGCGGTGCGCAGCTGCAGTCGCGCCTCCATCTCCGCCGACCGTGCCGCGGCTACCGCCTCCGCCGCGAGAGTTCGGGGCGTGTCATCGCCTGCGTGGGCCGGGGTGTCGTCGGATTCGTCACGCGCATAACGCAAGCGCTCCTCGAGCTCATGCAGGGTGGTCAGCGACTCGGCACGGCCTTCTTCGGCCTTGCCGCGCTGACGGGTCAGACGTTCGCTCTCCGATCTCGCCGCACGTATCTCGTGCCCGAGACGCGCCATCTGCTCGTAGGTGCCCCCGACGTTGGCATCGGACTCGTGCAGCGCTGCCAACGCCTCCTCGGCCGATTCGCGTCGGGCCACCTGCTCGGACGTCGCGCCGTCGAGGGCGGCCTCGATCTCCTCGAGCCGCCGTCGAGCCGTGGCCAGTTCGGACGTCGCCGCATCGATGGCCGACTGCACCTCGAGGGTCGACGGCCGATGCGACGAGCCGCCCTCGATGGATCCCGGACCGATCCGGTCGCCGTCGAGGGTGACCGTCCGGACGCGGTGCCGCTGCGCGATGTCGAGGCCCTGCTCGGCCGTGTCCACCAGGACCGTGTCGGCCAGCACGTGCTCGACGGCACCGCGGATCGACGGCCGGCAGGTCACCACCGACGACGCCCAGCGGGCACCGTTCGGCAGGTCGATGTCCGTCCGGGCTGCGGCGTCCGGCAGTCCGCCGAGGATCAGTGCGGCGCGACCGCCGTCGCCGGATTTCAGCGCGGCGAGCGCCCGCACCGCAGCGATCGCGTCGACGGTGGCGATCGCGTCGACCGCCGGCCCGAGCGCACCGGCGATCGCCGTCTCGTAGCCGGCGTCGACGGTGAGCAGTTCCGACATCGGTGCGACGAGACCGTCGGGCGCGTTGTCGAGCAGCCAGGCACCGCCGTCGTTGCGTTCGAGGCCGACCTCCAGTGCCTCGATCCGCGCGGACAGCGACGCGATCCGCTGCTCGGTCTCACGCTGCCCGGCCTGCAGGGACGCCACCCGCTCGTTGGCCTGGTTCAGTGCCGTGACCGACCGTTCGTGGTGCTCGTCGAGTCCGTGCTCGGCGGCCTCGTACTCGCTCAGCGTTTCGGCCATCGAGTCCTGCTGGGTCTGGGCAGCTTCGGCACGCTCGTTCGCCGCCGCGATCGCGGCGGTGATACGTGCCGTCTCGGCGTCGACCGACTCGGATTTGGTCCGCAGGTTGACGACCTGGCCCTCGAGGCGGGCGAGTCCCTCTCGTCGGTCGGCGATGGCCCGTACCGCCGCCATGTGGGCCTGTTCGGCGTCGGCGGCCACCTGCTCGGATCGGGACAGTTCTGCCTTCGCGGCGTCCAGATACTCAGCCGCGGCGCCGACGGTGCCGTCGAGTTCGGCTTCGGTCAGCGCTGCTTCCTCGGCCTCACGATCGAGTTCGTCGGGATCGGGGCCACCGGTCGGGCTGGTCGGCTCGCTCAGGTAGCGGCTGCGCTCGGCGGCCACCCGGCAGGTCGCGTCCACCCGCTCGGCCAGCGCCGACAGCCGGAACCAGGTCTGAGCGGCGGCGGTGGCCGCCGGCGCGACCTCCGCGAGGTGGCGTTCGTGCTCGGCGAGTTCGGCCGTGACATGGTCGAGCGCGGCGGTCACCTCGTCCTGCTGTTGCCGGACCTCGTCCTCGACCGCCGTGTGCTCGGCCATCTCGGAACGGCGGGACACCAGATCGTCGGCGGCCAATCGCAGGCGCGCATCGCGGAGGTCGGCCTGCACTGTCTGGGCCCGACGGGCCACCTCGGCCTGCCGTCCCAGTGGTTTGAGCTGACGGCGCAGTTCCGCGGTCAGGTCGGTCAGGCGGGCGAGGTTGGCCTGCATGCCGTCGAGCTTGCGGACCGCCTTCTCTTTCCGCTTGCGATGTTTGAGGACGCCCGCGGCCTCCTCGATGAACGCCCGCCGATCCTCGGGTCGTGACTCCAGGATGGCCGCGAGTCTGCCCTGTCCGACGATGACGTGCATCTCCCGGCCGATACCCGAGTCGCTCAAGAGCTCCTGCACGTCCATCAGCCGGCAGGAGTTCCCGTTGATCTCGTACTCGCCCGCCCCGTCGCGGAACATCCGCCGCGTGATGGAGACCTCGGAGTACTCGATGGGCAGTGCGCCGTCGGAGTTGTCGATGGTCAGGGTCACCTCGGCGCGACCGAGGGGCGGCCGTCCAGAGGTGCCCGCAAAGATGACATCTTCCATCTTGCCGCCGCGCAGCGCCTTGGCGCCCTGCTCACCCATCACCCAGGTCAGCGCATCGACGACGTTGGACTTGCCCGACCCGTTCGGCCCCACCACACAGGTGATACCCGGCTCGAATCGCAGCGTCGTGGACGACGCAAACGACTTGAAGCCCTTCAGGGTGAGGCTTTTGAGGTGCACGACGGTACAGAATACTCACCATCGTGGCCTGATCACCGTCACCACGCGGCAGTGAGCACGTCCCTCCCGCGCCTCGTGCGACCGCGGTCGGCGCGGGTCACCGCTCGACGAAGCCGCTCAGATCGCCGCGAGCATCGTCGAACCGCTCGACGACGAGGTCGACCGAACCCGCGGTGTCGCCCGACCGCAGCAACGCCAGCAGCGCGTCGGCCGCGTCCCGGGGCCCTTCTGCGACCACCAGCACGCGGCCGTCGGCCAGGTTGGCGGCATAGCCGACGAGTCCCAGCTCGAGCGCCCGGGAGCGCGTCCACCAGCGGAATCCGACACCCTGGACCTGTCCGTGCACATACGCGGTGAGACGGACGTCCCCGTTGTCGGGCATGGCTCAGTCGGTCTCGATCGCGAGGTTCACCGTGGCACCGGCCTTGATCGTCCGGCCGACCGTGCAGACCGCGTCGATCGCCCGCTCGACGACCACGAGCAGCCGCTCGGCGGCCGCGTCATCGAGTTCGGACAGGTCGACCTCGAGGATCTCGTCGAGGACCGGGTACCGCTCGTTCTCGCGGTCGGCCGCACCGCTCACCCGGACGGTCGCGTCGTAGTCGTCACCGAGCCGCCGCGACAGCGGACGATCCGACGACATGCCGGTGCAGGCGGCCAGCGCAATCTTGAGCAGTTCCCCGGGGGTGAACACACCCTCGACATCCTCGGAGCCGATCAGGACCTCGGCGCCCCGCGAACTCCGCCCGGTATAGCGGCGGGTGCCGGTCCGTTCGACCCACAGATCGGTGTGGGGATGGGGTGCCGCCCGGCCGTCGGTCGCTGCCTGCGTGGTCTGCTGATCGGTCGTCATGGTCGCTGATTCGATCCTTTTTCTCGGGTACCGCCGCTGGTCCGCTTCGTTGCGATCTCTGGTGCTGCGATCTCTGCTGAACGCACAACACGAATGGACCCGGTTTGTTTCCGGCTCGATTCGCGTCGCTGGCATCGCGGGCAATAGTACGAGCTGCGGTTCATGAACTGCTCGCGGCGCATGATCGCACCGCAGCGCCGGCACGGCAGTCCTTCGCGCCCGTACGCATTGAGCGATCGTTCGAAGTAGCCCGACTGCCCGTTGACGTTCACGTACAACGAGTCGAACGATGTCCCGCCGACCACGAGGGCCTCGCCCATCACCTCGGTGACCGATGCGACCAGGTCGGCGATCTTGGCCCGGCTCAATCGATCCGCCATCCGCGTGCCGTGAATTCGACTGCGCCACAACGCCTCGTCGGCGTAGATGTTGCCGACTCCCGAGATCACCGTCTGGTCGAGGAGCACACGCTTGATCTCCGAGTGCCGGGCCCTGATCGCGACGACGACCGCGGCCGGATCGAACGTCGGGTCGAAGGGGTCGGGTGCGATGTGCGCGATCGACTCGGGCAGCCCGCCCCCGTCGGCGACCGGCGGCCCCAGGTACTCGTCGACATGCCAACCGCCGAAGGTCCGTTGGTCAACGAATCGCAGCTCGTTGCCGTCGTCGAGAGTGGCGCGGATCCGAAGATGCACATGGTCGGGTGCCCCTGCGTCGGTGATCAGCATCTGACCGCTCATGCCCAGATGGACGACGACCGGGAATCCGTCGGTGTCGTCACCGAGGTCGAGCCAGAGATATTTGCCGCGCCGGTGAGCACCGGTCACGGTCTTACCGATCAGGCGTCCGGCAAGGTCCGCGCCACCCCCGAGGTGACGCCGCACCGATCGTGGGTGCAACACCTCGACGGCGACGATCTGCCTGCCGGCCACATGGTCGGTGAGGCCACGTCGAACTGTCTCGACCTCGGGTAGCTCGGGCACCGGGTCCGCCGATCAGTTCGCGGCCGCGGCGCGGTCGGTCAGCACCTGCCAGGCCAGGGCCGCCGCTTTCTGCTCGGCCTCCTTCTTGGTCCGGCCACTGCCCTCGCCGAGCCCTTCCCCGGCGATCATCGCGGTCGCGGTGAATTCCTTGTTGTGATCGGGCCCGGTCGACGAGATCTGATAGTGCGGTGGACCGAATCCGTGTTCGGCGGAGAGCTCCTGCAGCGAGGTCTTCCAATCCAGCCCGGCCCCGAGATGACCTGCATGCCCGATGATGTCGTCGAACAGACCCAGGATGATGGTCTGACATTCGGCCAGCCCATGCTCCAGGTACAGCGCTCCGAGCAGCGACTCCAGGCCGTCCGCGAGGATGCTGTCCTTGTCGCGCCCACCGGTCATCTCCTCACCCCGGCCGAGGTGGAGATGACGACCGAGACCGCCCGGACCGAGACCGCGGGCCACGTCCGCGAGTGCATGCATGTTCACCACACTCGCCCGGATCTTGGCCAGCTCACCCTCGGATTTGTCTGGATATCGCAGGTAGAGACGCTCGGTGATCACCACACCGAGTACCGAATCGCCCAGGAACTCCAGGCGCTCGTTGGTGGGCAATCCCCCGTTCTCGTACGCGTAGGAACGATGGGTCAATGCGAGGGTGAGCATCGGCGGAGACAACTCGCCGCGTACGGCGGTGAGCAGATCCCCGAACCCGCCGTCGGTGGTCTCGGTCCGCGTCGACTCGTCGGTCGCGCCCTTTCCTTCGGCCACGACGGCTCAGTCACCGCCCTGGTTGTCCGGGCGTCCCGAGGTGTGCGGGGATGCCTCCTCGGTGGACCCGAATTTGTCCCGCAGGGCCGCCCAGCGCGGGTCGATGACGTCGTGGGCGTGCCCGGGCTCGGCGACCGCGAGCCGGACGCCGCACTCCGGACAGAGACCTTCGCAGTCGTCGGAGCACAGCGGCGACATCGGGAGTTCGAGCGCGACGGCGTCGATGATCGATTGCTCCAGGTCGACGCGATCGTCCTTGATTCGGTGAATGTCCTCGGCGTCGGTGGTCTGTTCGGTCTCGCTGTCGGGATAGGCGAACAGTTCGGTGAGGAAGACCGTGACGGTGCCGTCGACCGGTTCCAGGCACCGCGAGCACTGCCCTTGGGTCTCACCGCTCACGGTCCCGGTCACCAGCACGCCTTCGCTGACCGATTCCAGTCGCAGATCGAGGTCCACCTCCGAGTCCTCGGGAATCGCGATCATGTCGACGCCGAGACGCTCCGGGGCGATGGCGGTGCGGTGTACCTCCGACATCGTTCCCGGCCGTCGGCCGAGGGACCGGATGTCGAGCACGAAGGGATCACGGACAGCTGCTGCCGAGTCGGGCGTCCGCCGTTCGGGGCCACCGCGCGGGCCGCCGGGAGACACCGACTCGCCCGCGGCGGTTCCGCGGCTCATTGCATGTTCAGACACAGTTGCACGATACGCCCGGCCTGCGGGGTGTTCGAACGACATCCGCACGAATCGCTCGCGGCAGGCCGATCGCCTCACACTGCCAGGCGGGAACCCTGCTCGTCGGCGACATCCCGGCTCGACGACGGGCCGCCCCGCGGTGCCGGCGGCTCGTCCACGCTGCGCGGGTACTCGACGTAGTCATGCATGCCGGCACCCGTGCGGAGCTGATGGCGGCCTCGGTTCACCGACCGCAGCGTGCCCGTGAGGATCTCCTCGAACTGCGCCAGCTTCTCGTCGACGTAGATGTCACAGTCGCCACGCAGTCGGTCGGCCTCTGCGTGGGCGGCATCGATGATGCGCTCGGCCTCGGACTTGGAGGCGGCGACCACCTCGGCCTCCGAGACCAGGCGCTGCTGTTCGGCGATGCCGTCGGCAACCGACTTGTCGTAGGAGTTGTTGGCCGAGTCGATGGTCCGCTGCGCTTCGGCCCGCGCACGTCCGGTGACGGCATCGAACTCGCGCGCCGCGCTCGTCGACAGGCGATGAGCCTCCGCAGTCGCCTCGTCCACCAGCTGGTTACCGTGGGCGCCCGCCTCGTCCACCATGCGATCGGCCTGCGCCTTTGCCTCGGAGAGGATGCGGTCGGCCTCGGCGCGAGCGTGGCCCATCACCGCCTCGGATTCCGAGTCGGCCTTGCCGATCACGTTCTCCGCGTGCTCTCGGGCATTGCCGACGAGCGAATCCCGCTGGTCGAGCACGTCCTGGGCGTCGTCGAGCTCACCCGGGATGGAATCCTTGAGGTCGTCGAGAAGTTCGAGAACATCGCCTCGCGGAACGACGCAGCCCGCGGTCATCGGGACGCTTCGCGCTTCCTCGACAATCGCGACGAGTTCGTCGAGCGCTTCAAAAACCCGGTACACAGCTACCCCAATCCGGCGTATGCCTTCGGTCTGCGAATGAAACAACTGTGACTATTGTGCCGAATGGTGTGTGTGTGATCAGTGAGGCGGACGGGGTGTGTCGCGCAGCGGTGAGGCTAGATCTGGCGCTCCCCCGCCAGTCGCGCCTGTAGACGCTCGTGAATCCTGGACGACAGGAACGGCACGACGTCGCCGCCGAGCTTGGCCACCTCTTTGACCAAGGAACTCGACACGTGCGCGAAACGCGGATCGGTGAGCAGAAACATCGTCTCGACATCGGTGAGGTCGCGGTTCATCTGGGCCATCGGCACCTCGTAATCGAAGTCGGTGCCCGAGCGCAACCCCTTCACGATGGTGTCGATCCCCTCGTTGCGGGCGTAGTCCACGAGCAGTCCGGTCCACCGGTCCACCCGCACATTCGGCAGATCGGCACAATCCTCGCGGATGAGGGCGATACGTTCGTCGACGCCGAACATGCCCTGCTTGTTCGGATTCACCACCACGGTGACAACCAGGGAGTCGAATCGGGCGGCCGCTCGCTCCACGATGTAGCGGTGGCCGACCGTGAACGGGTCGAAGGATCCGGGAAAGACAGCTGACGTCATATCCGGAAATCTACGCGAGCGGTCACCATCGCCCGGGTCATGACCCGGCAGTCAGCTCGGCCGCCAGCCGAGCCACCAGACCGGCCACCGGACCGGCGGTCACCGACCTCCAACTCGTCCCGGCCCACAGATTGATGTCGTCGGCCTCACCGGCGGCGGTCGCCGCGGACCGGATCGGTTTCGTCACGTGATGCACGTGTGGATACCTCGCCGGCGCTTCCGGATGCCGCTCGGTGAACCCGTTCCGCAATGAGCGTGCCGAGCGCCCCGAGAAGGCCCGCGTGACGACGGTGTCGGCATAGAGCCCTTCCTGCAGCGCCCGACGATGCGGCACAGACGTCCCGGCCTCGTCACAGCACAGGAACGCCGTCCCCAGTTGCGCACCGACTGCACCGAGCGCCACCAGCGATCCGATCGTGGCGCCGTCGGCGATGCCGCCCGCTGCGATCACCGGGACATCGACCGCCCCGACGACCGTGCGCACGAGGTCGGCGGTCGTCGTGCGTGGTCCCCCGTCGGGTTCGGACGGATCGTCGAGCCACAATCCGCGGTGCCCGCCGGCCTCGATGCCTTGTACCACCACCGCATCGGCACCCGATGCCACCGCGGCCCCGGCCTCCGTCGCCGACGTCACGGTCACTGCCACGGGCACGCCGAGCTCGTTGTGTACGCGCGAGATGATCGTGGCGCCCGGGTCGCCGAAGGTGAAGCTGATGATCGATGGCCGATGCCGGGCCAGTACGTCGAGTTTCTCGGCCACACGCTCGTCGGTGAACCGCGGCTCCCCCGGTGCGACGCCATAGCGCGCCGCCTCTCCGCCGAGTTCCTCGATGTAGGCCTGCACTGCGCGATCGGCGGCCTCGTCGGGCTCGGGCCCGGACAGGAAGAGATTCACGCCATAGGGCCGGTCCGACCGCTGTTCGAGGTCGGCGACGAGGTCCTCCAGCGCGTCGGGAGTCAGGTAACCCGCGGGGAGCCAGCCGAGTCCACCCGCCGCGCCCACCGCGGCGACCAGCGCAGGCGTCGACGGACCGCCGGCCATCGGTGCGCACAGGATCGGCAGCGGGACCTGCAGCGATCCGATTTCCATCGGTTCGACGCCGTCGACACGATCAGTCATTGTCGGCCACCTCCACACGGGTATCTCCGTAGTTCTTCTGGACGAGCACGCTCATCGAGTCCGGCCACTCGGTCGACGGCGCGCGCGCACTCCGTTCCACCACCACGATCCCGCCATCGGCCAGCCATCCGCGCGCGAGGGCCGCGAGATCGGCCGCCATCTCGCCGTTCTCCTGGTCATACGGCGGATCGAGGAAGATCAGGTCGAATCTGCCGGTTGGCATCGTCGACAAATACGACGCCACGGCGCGGGTGACCACCACACCCGATCCGGCCTTTCCGCAGGCAGCGAGGTTGGCACTGATCACCGACGTGGCGCGTCGCCGGGAATCCACCAGGGTGGCGTGCCCGGCGCCGCGGGAGAGCGCCTCGAGCGCCAGCGCACCCGACCCCGCGTACAGGTCGAGGACACTGGCACCCGCGAGATCGAATCGGGCAGAAATCATGTTGAAGATGGCTTCGCGGACCCGATCGGACGTAGGACGCGTACCGTCGTCAGGAACGGACAATCTGCGCCCGCGGGAGTCACCGGCGATGATTCTGGTCATTGCCTTCATTCTGCGCCCCGGGCCGCTGTCGATGACGTCCGCCCCACCACCACGCACAGGCACCGGGTGACATCAATGTGACCCACTTCACAAACCGGTGCTGAACAGGCGGAAGGTAGGGCATTCACCGACCGATTTCCGCTGCTAGATGACTTCGCGGACACACATTGTTAACGTCGAAAAGGTCATGAGCCCGTCCCAAACTAGAACGGCCCCAACAACTGCCCTTACTGTCGATTATCGACAGCCCACCGCCGACGACGGCATGCGACTGTGGGAAATCGCCTCGGACTCAAAGGTTCTCGACGTCAACTCGAGTTACGCCTATGTCCTGTGGTGCCATGATTTCGCCACGACATCCATCGTCGCCGAAGTCGATGGACATCCGGTCGGATTCGTCACCGGATATCGCCGTCAGACCGATCCGTCGACCATCATGGTCTGGCAGGTCGCGGTGGACGACACATACCGTGGTCACGGCATCGCCGGCACCATGCTGCACCGGTTGCTCGACCGCACCCAGCGGTCCGGTGTGGTGGCGATGCACACCACGATCAGCCCCGACAACGGCGCGTCGCAACGTTTGTTCGAGTCCGTCGCCGATGCGCGTGGACTGCGATTCGAACGTCAGGATCTGTTCGCAGCAGAACAGTTCCCCGACGCCCACGAGCCCGAGGATCTCTACATCCTCGAACCGACAGTTTCCGAATTCTGATTTCGCACAACATTTGTGAAATTTGGCGGTGCCACGATTCCGGGTCACCGGTGATCTCGGCCGCCGCCGTGCATTGATCGTCACAACCAAAAAAGGGGGAAGTCACGATGCAGCTTCTCGATCAGACCGTTGATGATTCGGTCTTCACCCAACACGAGTCCGAAGTGCGCAGCTACTGCCGTAGCTGGCCGGCCGTGTTCACCCGCGCGAGTGGTTCGTGGATGACCGACACCACGGGCCGCGAATACCTGGACTTCTTTGCCGGAGCCGGCTCACTGAACTACGGGCACAACAACCCGATCATGAAAGCGGCCCTGCTGGACTACATCTCCGACGACGGCATCACCCACGGCCTCGACATGGCCACTGTCGCCAAGGGAAAGTTCATCGAGACCTTCACACAGAAGATCCTCGCGCCTCGTGGGCTGGACTACAAGATCCAGTTCCCCGGCCCCACCGGCACCAATGCGGTGGAGGCCGCACTCAAGCTGGCCCGCAAGGTGACCGGCCGTGAGTCGATCATCAGCTTCACCAACGCTTTTCACGGTATGACGCTGGGATCGCTCTCGGTGACCGGTAACTCGATGAAGCGCGCCGGCGCCGGCATCCCGCTGGTCCACGCGACCCCGATGCCGTTCGACAACTACTTCGGTGGCGTCACCGAGGACTTCGGCTGGTTCGAGCGTGTGCTCGACGATTCGGGCAGCGGTCTGAACCGCCCGGCCGCGGTGATCGTCGAGACCGTGCAGGGCGAGGGCGGCGTCAATGTCGCCCGGATGGAGTGGCTGCGCGCGCTGTCCGATCTCTGCGAGCGTCGCGACATCCTGCTGATCGTCGACGACGTCCAGATGGGCTGTGGCCGCACCGGTGAGTTCTTCTCGTTCGAGGAGGCCGGCATCAAGCCAGACATCGTCACCTTGTCGAAGTCGATCAGCGGTTACGGCCTCCCGTTGGCCCTGACGCTGTTCAAGCCGGAGCTCGATGTCTGGACTCCGGGTGAGCACAACGGCACGTTCCGCGGCAACAACCCCGCGTTCGTGACCGGCATGAAGACCATCGAGCACTTCTGGAGCGACGACTCGCTCACCAAGGACGTGTACGCCAAGGGCGAGCAGATCAACACCGCCTTCACCGAACTGGCCGAGCGCTACGAGGGCATCAGCACTCGTGGCCGCGGGATGGTCCGCGGACTCGTCTTCGAGGAGTCGGCCACCGCCAGCAAGGTGTGCGCTTCGGCATTCGGTGCCGGCCTGCTCGCCGAGACCTCCGGACCGTCCGATGAGGTCGTGAAACTTCTTCCCGCGCTGACGATTTCGACCGAGGACCTGGGTCGCGGACTGCAGATCATCAGCAATTCCGTCAAGGAGGTGATCGGATGATCGTCCGAACCACAGCAGAAATCACCGGTACCGACCGCGACGTCGCCGACCCGAAGGGCAATTGGGTCTCCAAGCGCATCGTCCTCGGTGGCGACCACGTCGGGTTCTCGTTCCACGAGACCACGATCAACGCCGGATCGGTCAACGAGTTCCACTACGCCAACCACGTGGAGGCGGTTTGGCTCGTCGAAGGTGAGGGCACGCTCTTCGACCGCGAGTCCGGCGAGACCTATCCCCTCGCCCCGGGCACCATGTACCTGCTGAACGGTCACGAACGGCACACGGTCACCGCCGACACGCAGTTGCGCATGCTGTGCGTCTTCAACCCGCCCGTCGTCGGCACCGAGGTGCACGACGAGGACGGCGTGTACCCGCTCGTCGCCGTGCCGGCTCCGACAGGCAAGCACAGCACCGTCTAGTCAGTCGGCGACCGCGCCACAGACACCGGACCCGTCACGACGACCAGTCGTGGCGGGTCTTCTGTTCGTGCGGTTATTCTGGGCAGAGTGCGCACCAGACTCCAGATCGGCTGGAATCCGGCCGAGCCGACAGCCGTCGACACCGACGTCGAGGCGCGGATCGACGAGTTGCGCACCTTGCTCGACGGGCGCCGGATCGTTGCTCTCACCGGCGCCGGGATCTCCACCGAGTCCGGAATCCCCGACTATCGCAGCCCGGGCGCGCCACCCCGCACCCCGATGACGCTGGAGATGTTCCTGTCGTCGCCGGAGTTCCGCCGCCACTACTGGGCCCGCAACCACCTCGGCTGGCGGTACATGGATGCCGCGCGGCCCAATGCCGCGCACCGCGCACTCACCGAACTCCAGCGCCTGGGGCTCCTCACCGGCGTGATCACCCAAAACGTCGACCTGTTGCACACCAAGGCCGGCACGCGAAGGGTCCTCGAACTGCACGGCTGCTACGGACGCGTCCGCTGCCTCGACTGCGACTGGCTGATCTCTCGGCATCAGCTCGCGCACGAACTCGACACGCTCAACGCCGGATTCACCGAGCGGGTCCGTGGTCGCGGCGCCATCGAGGTGGCCCCCGACGCCGACGCCGCGATCGACGACACCAGCGATTTCCAGATGATCGACTGCCCACGATGCGGTGGCATCGTCAAACCCGACATCGTCTACTTCGGTGAGAGCGTTCCCAAACCGTTGGTGCGCCAAGCATTCTCGATGGTCGACGACGCGGATGCACTGCTCGTGATCGGATCGTCGCTGACCGTCATGAGCGGACTCCGGTTTGCGCGCCATGCGCACCGCACCGGGAAGGAGCTCGCCGTCGTCAACCGGGGCGCAACCCGTGCCGACGACATCGCAGACCTCAAGATCGACCATCTGGCGTCGGTGGTGCTACCGGGGTTGTCGGAATCACGGGCGCGCGCGACGGCGTGAATGATCGCCAGGACATCGCAATGAATGTGCCTGGGGCCAAAGGCTCTGCCAGGTCAGGTCGCGACCAGATCGTCCGCGTGGATCACCGGGCGACGGAGCTCCGATGGCAGGTCGGTGGTCGAACGCCCCACTGCGAGGGCGATATCGTCGGAGTCGTAGGCCACCACTCCGCGTGCCCGCACGGCACCGGTGAGGTCGACGAGCTCCACCACGTCGCCACCGTAGAACCGCCCGTTCACACCGACGATGCCGGCGGCGAGCAGCGACCGGCGTCGTCGCGCGACTGCGGCGACCGCGCCGTCGTCGAGGACGAGTTGTCCACGCGCATCGGCGGCATGTCGGACCCAGAAACGTCGCGCCGAGAGGCGCTCGCCCCGCGCGGCGAAGACCGTCCCGACCGAGGCATCCGCCAGGGCTTGCGGAGCCTGATCGGCCGCGGCGAGCAACACCGGCACACCGGCGTCGGCCGACAGCCGGGCAGCGGCGAGTTTGGAGGCCATGCCGCCGGTGCCGAGGGCGCCTCCGGAGCCGGCGATCACGCCGTCGAGATCCTCCGGCCCGTGGACCTCGGGGATCAGACCCGCCCTTCGCCCGTCGGCGCCGACCCTGCGCGGATCACCGTCGTAGAGGCCGTCGACGTCCGACAGCAGGATCAACGCGTCGGCACCGGCGAGATGGGCGACGAGGGCGGCGAGACGATCGTTGTCACCGAAACGGATCTCGGTGGTCGCAACGGTGTCGTTCTCGTTCACCACCGCAACGGCACCGAGCGATCGCAGACGGTCAAGTGTCCGTTGGGCATTCGCATGATGGGCGCGGTTGGAGATGTCGTCGGCGGTGAGCAGGACCTGTCCGACGGTCCGGCCGTAACGATGGAACGAGGTTCCCCACGCGTGCGCGAGCGCCAGTTGGCCGACACTCGCCGCAGCCTGCTTGGTGGCGAGATCTGTCGGTCGTCGTTTCAATCCCAGCGGTGCGATGCCGGCACCGATGGCACCCGACGACACCACGATCACGTCCGAACCCGCACGCATCCGCGCTTCCAGTGCGTCGGCGAGACGGTCGAGGCGACTCCGATCGAGTCCCTCGTGCAGATCGGTCAGCGCCGACGATCCGATCTTGACCACCACACTGCGTGCGCGGGCGATCCGTTCACGGACGTCGCTCACCGGACGTCCTGTTCGCCGTCCTCGTCGGGCTGTGGCACGCCGCGACGCAGTCGCCGGGCCTGCTTGCGCTCGGCCGCGCCGATACGATCGTTGCGGTCGAGTCGGATGTCGGTGCCGCGGCCGGTGACCGGAACGTCATCGCCCATGGGCGTCATCGGCTCCCAGTCGAACGACACGTCGCCGATCGTCACGGGTGCGCCGGGCTTGGCACCCAGCCGGACGAGTTCGTCCTCCACCCCCAGCCGGTTGAGGCGGTCGGCCAGATAACCGACGGCCTCGTCGTTGTCGAACTGGGTCTGCGCGATCCACCGCTCCGGGCGGGTGCCGCGAACGATGAATCCGCCGTCCACGTCGGGGTCGGCCGACACACTGAATCCCGCCTCGTCGACCGCCTGGGGGCGGATCACCTGGCGGCGCGGCTGGGGCTTCGGGTGGCTCTCGCGATAGTCCGCGACCATCTTCGCCAGGGCGAAGGTCAGTTCCCGCAGGCCTTCGTGGCTCACGGCGGAGATACGAAAGACCGGCCAACCACGTTGTACGAGTTCGGGTTCGACGATATCGGCAAGGTCTGCCGCGTCGGGCACATCGATCTTGTTGAGGATGACCACGCGCGGTCGCTCGGCCAGGTCACCGAGGCTGTGGTCGGTGTCGAGAGCGGGTTGGTATGCAGACAGTTCCGCCTCGAGGGCGTCGATGTCGGAGACCGGATCGCGACCGGGTTCCAGGGTGGCGCAGTCGACGACGTGAGCGAGCACTGCGCAGCGCTCCAGGTGCCGGAGGAACTCGAGCCCCAGCCCGCGGCCGGTCGAGGCCCCGGGGATCAGGCCCGGCACATCGGCGATGGTGAACACGTCTCCGGCGGTCTGCACCACACCCAGATTCGGCGCGAGGGTGGTGAACGGGTAGTCGGCGATCTTCGGCTTGGCCGCCGACAGCACCGACACGAGCGACGACTTGCCGGCCGACGGGAATCCGACCAGCCCGACATCGGCCACCGACTTCAGTTCGAGGACGAGATCGCGATGCTGCCCGTCCTCGCCGAGCAGGGCGAAACCGGGCGCCTTGCGCGCCTTGGACGCCAGCGACGCGTTGCCGAGTCCGCCGCGTCCGCCTTGCGCGGCCTCGAACGTGGTGCCCTCGCCTACCAGGTCGACAAGGATCTTGCCGTCCTCGTCGAGCACGACGGTACCGTCGGGAACCTCCAACACCAGGTCGTCACCGGTGGCGCCGTCTCGGTTGTCCCCCGCGCCGGGCTTACCGTTGGACGCCTTGGCGTGCGGCCGGAAGTGGAAGTCCAGCAGCGTGTGCACCTGCGGGTCGACGACGAGACGAACCGACCCGCCGTTGCCCCCGTTGCCACCGTCGGGACCGCCGAGCGGCTTGAACTTCTCGCGGTGCACCGACGAGCAGCCGTGGCCGCCGTTGCCCGCCGCGACGTGAATCGTCACACGGTCGACGAACCGAGACATCGGTGACTTCCTTCCTGAGAAAACAAGCAGGGCGGGCCGGGTACGTCATGACCCTTGCCCGCCCTGTGTAGAGCTGAACGTGCTCCCGGCGTCCGTCAGACCGCGACGGTCTCCGGGACGATGTTGACCGTCTTGCGGCCACGCTTGGTGCCGAACTCCACCGAGCCGGTCTCCAGTGCGAACAGGGTGTCGTCGCCACCGCGACCCACGTTGACGCCCGGGTGGAACTTGGTGCCGCGCTGACGGACCAGGATCTCGCCCGCGCTGACCTTCTGTCCACCGAAACGCTTCACGCCGAGCCGCTGGGCGTTGGAATCACGACCGTTGCGCGAGCTGGACGCGCCCTTCTTGTGTGCCATCTCTGCAGTCCTCCTGAGGTACGTGCGGGAATCGAGTTACTTGATACCGGTGACCTTGAGGACCGTCAGCTTCTGACGGTGACCCTGGCGCTTGTGGTAGCCGGTCTTGTTCTTGAACTTGTGGATGCGGATCTTCGGGCCCTTGACGTGCTCGACGACCTCACCGGTCACCGAGATCTTCGCCAACTTGTCCACATCGGTGGTGAGGTTCGAGCCATCGACGACCAGCGCCACCGGCAGGCTCACGCTGCTGCCCGGCTCGCTGTCGATCTTCTCGACCTTCACAATGTCGCCCTCAGCGACCTTGTACTGCTTACCGCCGGTCTTGACGATCGCGTACGTTGCCATCGAAGCTGTCCTCTTTAACTCGTCTGTCGGACCCACGGCGCTGTTGCGCACCGGGGTGTGTGGGTGGTGCGTGCCTGGTACGGGCCGCACGCCAACCCCGCATCTGCGCCGGGGAGTCACTACGGATCACACCAGATGCCTGCCGTCGGGTCTCGCGCATCTGCCGGTCCCAGGGTCGTCCTGGGTGTTCCGGGCACAGCTCAAGCCCTCCGCGGAAGGCGACCAATCAAGATTACGGGACCGTCGTCGCTCGGGTCAAACTCACGTGTACGCTCCCGACCTGCTCACAGCGGTCGCCATCCTCATTCCTCCGCCGGCGGCGGGCCGGCGGGCCTGCCTGCCGTCCGGCGGCGAGGGCGACGCCGGACCGCGACGGCGGCCTCGGACGACGCGCTTCCGCCAGTCGGCCCGAACGTGGTCTTCGGTCCCGACGACGATCCGTCGGCGTCGGCGGTGAGGACCACCGGCTCCGAGGCCGTCGGCGGGGAGGCCGCCTGGCGGACCACCCGACGTCGGCGTTTAGGCGCGGGGGACGCCGGCTCGGACTCCGTCGCCGCGACCTCGGGCGTGCTCGGCGCGGTGGCGGGCTGCTCGGCCGGCGCGGCCACGGACTCGCCCGCCGCCGCGCTGGGCTCGGATCTCACGCTCTCACGAGAATCCGCGTCACGGGAGCCCGCGGCGGCCGACTTCTCCCCCGACGTCTTCGGGGTCTTCTCGACCATGTGGGCGTCATCGCCCTGAGCAACGGCATCTGCCCGTCCGGCCGAGGTATCCGCCTTCTCCTCCGATTCGCCGTGCACGTCCTGCGGCTCGTGCTCACCGTCGGGATCGTGAGAGTGCGCCGCCATGGCGCGGAACATCGGATGCTCGGCCGGATTGTGTGTCGGCTTCTGGGTGTCGGGTGCCGGCTCAGCCTTGCGACGGTTGCGCCGCGATCGCTTCGATCCACCGCCGCCGTCGGACCGCGCGGTGTCGTCGGATCGGACCTCCACCGGATTCGCGTGCACGATGATGCCGCGTCCGCTGCACTGGGTGCACGTCGTGGAGAAGGCCTCGAGCAGACCGGTACCGAGACGCTTGCGCGTCATCTGCACCAGCCCCAGCGATGTCACCTCGGACACCTGGTGCCTGGTCCGGTCGCGTGCGAGCGCCTCGGTCAGACGGCGCAGGACGAGGTCCCGGTTCGATTCGAGGACCATGTCGATGAAGTCGACGATGATCATGCCGCCGATGTCGCGCAGGCGCATCTGCCGCACGATCTCCTCGGCCGCCTCGAGGTTGTTGCGGGTGACGGTCTCCTCGAGGTTTCCGCCGGACCCGGTGAACTTTCCGGTGTTCACGTCGACCACGGTCATGGCCTCGGTGTGTTCGATGATCAACGTGCCACCCGAGGGCAACCAGACCTTGCGATCGAGTGCCTTCGCGAGCTGCTCGTCGATGCGGTGCACGACGAACGAATCCGGCGCGTCGGCGTGTGCCCGCTCGAACCGCTCGACCCGATCCATCAGATCCGGTGCCACCGCGCTGATGTAGCGCTGGACGAGATCCCACGCCTTCTGGCCCTCGACGACGAGCTTCTTGAAGTCCTCGTTGAACAGGTCGCGCACGACCCGCACCAGCAGGTCCGGCTCTTCGTACAGGGCTTGGGGCGAGTTCGAACCGGATCCGCCTTTGGTCTTCCCGACCGCGGCGTCGATCTCTTTCCACTGACCTTCGAGGCGCTCGATGTCCGCACCGAGGTCCTCGGCGCTGACGCCCTCGGACGCGGTGCGGATGATGACACCCGCGTCGTCGGGGACGAGTTTGCCCAGGATGCTCTTGAGCCGTTTGCGCTCGACATCGGGGAGCTTGCGGCTGATCCCCGTCGACGAACCGCCCGGCACGTAGACCAGGTAGCGACCGGCCAGCGAGATCTGTGTCGTCAGACGAGCACCCTTGTGACCGACCGGATCCTTGCTGACCTGGACGAGGACGTTGTCGCCCGGCTTGAGGGCCTGCTCGATCTTCCTCGATCCGCCGTCGAGTCCGGCGGCGTCCCAGTTGACCTCACCGGCATAGAGCACGCCGTTGCGTCCGCGACCGATGTCGACGAATGCCGCCTCCATCCCGGGCAACACGTTCTGCACGCGTCCGAGGTAGATGTTGCCGACCATCGACGACGAGGTCTCGGTGGTCACGAAATGCTCGACGAGCACCCCGTCCTCCAGCACCGCGACCTGTGTGTAGTCCTCGACCGGCACAGCCTGGTCATGCCCGTGGTCGCCGGCGTTCGCCGCCACGCTGATCGAGCTGTTCGCGCTCCGCTCGCGCACGACCATCACCCGGTCGACGGCCTCCCGCCGCGCCAGGAATTCCGACTCGCTCAGGATCGGTGGTCGTCGACGTCCCGCGTCGCGACCGTCACGCCGACGCTGACGCTTGGCCTCGAGTCGCGTGGAACCGGAGATGCCCTGCACCTCGTCGCGTGCCCGCTTGCTGCGCGGCTCGCGCTCGTGCACCACGGTGTTCGGCGGATCGTCCGGCGAGGCGTCCTCCCCGTCCGCACCGCCCTTGCGGCGGCGACGGCGCCTGCGCCGCTTGGACGGATTCTGGTCGGAGTCGTCCGAGCCCGAACCGTCGTCGGCGTCGTCGGTGTCCTCGCCGTCGGCGTCCCCGCTCTCGTCGTCGTCCGGCTCGCGGTCCTTGTCCTTCGCCTTGGCCTTCTTGCTCTTCTTGCCGGAGGGTCGCGCATTCCGGTCGTCGCCGGCGGAGTCGGCCGACTCGTCGTCGGAGTCCTCGTCCGGCGAGTCAGATGTGTCGTCGGTGCCCGTGTCCGCCTGATCTCCTCGACCACGGCCTCGTCCACGGCGGCCCCGACGGCGCCGACGCGACCCGCCGCCATCGCCCGTCGAGTCGTCGTCGTGGGTGCTGTCGTCGCCGCGCGTCTCGTCGACGTCGGCGTCCTTCCCGGCCGCGGCCTTGTCGTCGGTCGCACTGTCGGACTTGGCACTGTCGGACTTGGCACTGTCGGACTTGGCACTGTCGGACTTGGCACTGTCGGACTTGGCACTGTCGGACTTGGCA
>NZ_JBNCLX010000006.1:343301-373073 GCF_049844895.1 Gordonia sp. DT101
ACTGTCGGACCTCGTGCCCTCGGACTTCGTGTCCTCTGGCTTCTTTTCCTCGGTCTTCGGCCTGCGCGGCGAGCGCTTCACAGGCTCGACCGCCTGAGGCGACAGGAACAGCGGCTGCGACACGGCCACCTCGGCGGCCGAGATCGGCTGGTGTTGGGTCTGCTCGACCGACGAGAACAAGGTCGGCATGCCGGTCGTCTCGGGAGTTGTCGGGGACGAGGGCACGTCCGATTCGTCGGCAGCGGCTTCGGTGGCCGGCGCTTCAGCTGCCGGTGGGGCCTCGCTCGTGGTCTGATCGCCCACGGGTGCCGCACTGACCGGAGTGGCCCCCGACGTCCCGATCTCGGCAGATGCGGTCTCGGCGGACGGGGTCTCGCCTGCGCCCGGGCCGGCCTGCGCCGGGTCCGAGGGCTCGACCTCGGCTCGCCCGGACTCGTCGGTCCCGGCGGTGTCGGCCGCGTCCTCGACCGCCTCGACGGCGGCCTCATCGACCTCGACGTGTGCACGGACGCGGTCGGCGACCCGCTGCGCGACCTCGCGGTCGATGCTCGATTGGGGGCTACGTGTTTCCACCCCCAGCTCGGTCAGGTGTGCGAGCACTTGTCTGCTGGTCAGGCCCAAGGTCCTGGCCAGAGCATGCACGCGAAGCCTGCTGGGAAATTCTTCCGCCGATCCTGACGATGCGTTCGCGTCAGCCGGCGACCCGTTGTCGGTCACTCAGTCTCCTCGAGCCCCCGGGCGCGTCGGGCTGACGCGGCCACGCGAGGGCTTCACTCTGTGTCCCGGTCTCTGGTGGACCGGTGTTGTGTGGTCTTCGCGCCTTCTCCGCGACCTGTAATGACTGGTCGCGAGGCGGCGCCTTGCGTTGTTGATGACCTCAACCGGTCAGGTCTTCCACGCCATCGGGCCGCGGGCGTTCGAGCCAGCCGTCCGGCTGCCAGGGCAGCCCGAGCCTGATGGGGAAGACCGGTGATCGGGGTGACCGATACCGGAGGCGTCATCCGGCTGCCGACGACAAAGTGTGTCACCGACAACTGTGCAAGTATCCCACACCACGAGTCGATCCCCGCACACTATGCGTGTTTGCCTACTGCCGAGGTGTCCACGGCACGAGGGACGCGGGTGAGACCGCGGTCAGACGCCCAGGTCAGGGAACCACAGCGCAATCTCGCGCTCGGCGGACTCCGGTGAGTCCGAGCCGTGCACCAGATTGGTCTGGGTGCTCAATGCGAAGTCGCCACGGATGGTTCCCGGGACGGCTTTTTCGACCGGGTCGGTGCCACCGGCGATCTGCCGAAACGCGGCCACGGCCCGCGGTCCTTCGAGCACCGCCGCGACCAGTGGGCCGGAGGTGATGAACTCCAGCAACGACGGGTAGAAGGGCTTGCCCTCGTGTTCGGCGTAGTGTCCGCGCGCCACGTCGTCGCTCACGGTCTTGAGTTCCAGCGCCACGAGGGTCAGCCCCTTGCGCTCGATCCGGCTGATGATGTCGCCGACCAGCGACCGCTCGACGCCGTCGGGCTTGATGAGTACCAGAGTCCGTTCAGTCACGACGTCACCCTATCGTTGCGGTCTGCTCGCCTGCTTCGCTCCCACCAGCACGAGTCACTGGCAGTAGGTCCCGGCGACCGGGAAGAATCCGTAGTTGAACAGGTTGCCCGACTTCGCGCGCGGATCCACGACGATCTGCAGGCAGCCACCCGGGGACTTGAGAGCGCCGGCCAGCGCCATGTCGAATTGGGCCGCGAGCGCCAGGTTCGCCGGACGGTACTGAGCCGGCACCGGCAGGGACGCGACCGCATCAGGGACCTTCATCGAGGCCGCGCGCATCGTCATGTCGTGGGTGGCGACGTAGCTGTACTCCCCCTCAGACACCGGCATCGGCGCGTCGGCGACCGGCAGATCCGCCGGATCGACCGGTGGCGCGGCGTTGGCGGTACCGGCGGCCAGCGACGATCCGATCACGGCCAGCGCCATCGCGGCGGTGGCCAAGGGGCGGTGAAGGCGGGTGTTGACAGACAAGCGTTTCCTCACATCACTGGAAGTCGGACACAGGGAACGCACGAAAAAGCGCCCCCCGGCAGCGACATTGTCACAGCCCCGCCGGGGCAAAAGCGAGGGCCTCGAGGTCACAGTCGGGCAACACGTGTTGCACTCGCCGAACCCGGACTGGTGGCTGTCGAAACGGAGAGGTCAGCCGTCGAGTGGCTGCTGGCCCGGCAGCATGCCCCGGGCGATCCGCACCTCCACATCGTGCTTGATGTACGCGATGTACACCCACACGCAGAGGAAGATCACCCCGATCACGGCGATCGACCAGTGGAAGACGCCGCCGACGATCACCAGTACCTGGAGCGCCAGGTCGAGTCGCAGCGCATACGGGCGGCCCTGGAATCCGGCCGCCAGGATGTGGGCGAGCACGACGACGCCCAGGTAGACACCCGACAGCCACGTCAGGCCCGAGCCGATGTTTGCCACGATCGGGAATGCCAGGCCGAGGACGATGACCTCGAGGATCAGCGTGCCGGCCATCACGCCACGCAGGCCCTTCCACGGGTCGTTGGCGGGTGGGGTGAACCGAACCGGTTCAGTCATGAGGGCTCCTTGCCGAACAGTGTGCGCGCGGCGCCGGCAGTGACCACCGACCCGGTGATCACCACGCCCGCACCGGAAACGGGCTCACCCTCGGATTCCTCGGCCAGGCCGATCGCCGTCTCCACCGCGTCCGGCAGGAAGGGCTTCACCACGATTCGGTCATCCCCGAAGATCGGTCGCGCGATCTCGGCGAGCGACTCCGTGTCCACCGCACGCGGGGATCCGTTGTTGGTCAGCACGATCTGGTCGAAGACCGGCTCGACAGCCTCCAGGAAGCCCTCGGCATCCTTGTCGCCCAGCATGCCGATGACGCCCACGAGGCGTCGGAAGTCGAATTCCTCGGCCAGCGCCTGCGCCAGCGCGGTGGCGCCGTGCGGATTGTGCGCGGCGTCGACGAAGACGGTGGGCGCACTCCGCACCCGCTCGAGACGACCGGGGCTCGTCACCGATGCGAAACCCGCACGGATCGCGTCGATGTCGAGTTGCCGATCCGCACCGGCGCCGAAGAACGCCTCGACGGCGGCCAACGCCAGCGCCGCATTCGCCGCCTGGTGGGCTCCGTGCAGGGGGAGGAAGACCTCGTCGTAGACACCGCCGAGTCCCTGCAGACGCAACAGCTGACCTCCGACGGCGGTCATCGAGTCGAGCACCGCGAATTCGGAGTTCTGCCTCGCGACGATCGTCTCCGATTCGACCGCCTGCCGGAGTAGCACGTCCGACACCTCGGGTTCCTGCGCCGCGATGATCGTGACCGGGTCGGTGGGCAGGAGTTCGTCGTCGTCGGCCTTCTTGATGATCCCGGCTTTCTCGGATGCGATCGCACCCAGGGAGTCGCCCAGATAGTCGGCGTGGTCCATGGCGATGGGCGTGATCACCGCGACGGCGGCGTCGATGACGTTCGTGGCGTCCCAGCGTCCGCCCATCCCGGTCTCCACCACCGCGACGTCGACCGGAGCCTCGGCGAAGACCGCATACGACATCGCGATGAGGACCTCGAATTTGCTCATCCGCGGTCCGCCGGTCGCGGTCGAGGAGTCGTCGACCATGGTGATGTAGGGCTCGAGCTCGCGGTAGGTGTCGATGTAGTGCCGCGCACTGATCGGCCTACCGTCCACCGAGATCCGCTCGGTGACCCGCTGCAGGTGCGGGCTGGTGATCCGGCCGGTCCGTCGGTGCAGTGCGATGAGCAGCGCATCGACCATCCGCGTCACCGACGTCTTGCCGTTGGTACCCGCGATGTGGATCGCGGGATAGCTGTGCTGCGGCGAGCCGAGCAGATCCATCAGCGCCGAGATCCGGGTCAGCGACGGCTCGATCCTGGTCTCCGGCCAGCGCGTGTCGAGCTCGGCCTCCAGCTCCGCGAGCTCGGCGAGAGTGGCCGGGTCATCACGTGGGCCTGCGTCGACCGACGATGCAGCGCGATCCCCGTCGTCGTCCGTGGACTCCTCGTACCCGGAACCGTCGTCGTCGTCGGCATAGAGGTCGTCGGGGGCCCCGCCGCGGCCGGCGAGCAAGGACCCCAGGTCGGTCGGCAGCGGAGCGGCACCGAGCGGATCGACATCGATCTCATCGCGGTCGCGCGGATCCTCGCCAAGGTGGTCACGGTCGATGTCGTCGACGTCCTCGTCGTCGGCGCTGCCGTGTCCGCGCTCGCGCGGACTCACGAGCCGCTCAGCGCATCGAGGGCGGCACCGAGCCGTTCGACTTCCTCGGTGGCGACCTGCTGCCTGTCGCGGATCTTCGCGACGACGTGGTCGGGGGCCTTGGACAGGAACTGCTCGTTGCCGAGTTTCGCTGTGGTCCCGGCCAATTCCTTCTCGGCAGCGGCGAGGTCCTTGGTCAGGCGTTTACGCTCGGCCGCCACGTCGACCGTCCCCGACGTGTCGATACGCACGGTCACCGTGGTCGCCGACAACCGGACGTCGATGGTTGCGGTGGCCGAGAAGTCGTCACCCGCGCGTTCGAGGCGGGCGAGGGAATCGAGGTAGGCCCGGGACGGGGCCAGCCCGGCGACGTCGAGGCCGTCGATCTCGGCCGCCACCCGCTGCCCCGGCTTGAGTCCCTGGTCGCTGCGGAATCGGCGGACCTCGGTGATGAGGCGTTGCAGATCGTCGATGTGCCGGGCCGCCGCGGCGTCGCCGGCGGCGCCGTCGGCGCCGTGGGGCCACTCGGCCACCACGACCGACGTCTTGCCGGTCAGTGCCGTCCACAACGCCTCGGTGACAAAGGGCATCACCGGATGCAACAGGCGCAGCAGGCTGTCGAGCACCGTGCCGAGCACCAATGAGGTCGACCGCGAACGCTCCGCGTCGTTCTCGGCGTACTGGACCTTCGCCAACTCCAGGTACCAGTCACACACCTCGTCCCACGCGAAGTGGTACAGGGCCTCGCAGGCCTTGGAGAACTCGTACGATTCGAACCCGGCGTCGGCATCGGCACGAACGGTCGCGAGGCGATCCAGAATCCAGCGATCCGCCTCGGTGAGGGTGGATCGTTCCGGCAGATCTCCGAGGGTCGCCCCGTTCATCATCGCGAACTTGGTCGCGTTGAAGAGCTTGGTGGCGAAGTTGCGCGACGACTGGGCGTGATCCTCCCCGACCGAGATGTCGCTGCCCGGGTTGGCGCCTCGTGCGAGCGTGAAACGCAGGGCGTCGGCGCCGAATCGCTCCACCCAGTCCAACGGGTCGATACCGTTGCCCTTCGACTTCGACATCTTGCGACCGTGCTCGTCGCGGACCAGGCCGTGCAGGAACAGATTGTGGAACGGGACCTCGGCGCCCTCGCCCAACTGCGGCCCGACGTAGGTGCCGAACATCATCATCCGGGCCACCCAGAAGAACAGGATGTCGTAGCCCGTGACGAGAACCGAAGTGGGATAGAACTTCTCGAGGTCGGCCGTCTTGTCGGGCCAGCCCATCGTGGAGAAGGGCCATAGTCCGGACGAGAACCACGTGTCCAGGACGTCGGTCTCCTGCACGTACCCCTCCGGCGCCTGGTCGTCGGGACCGACGCACACCACCTCACCGTCCGGGCCGTACCAGATCGGGATGCGATGACCCCACCACAACTGACGTGAGATGCACCAGTCGTACATGCTGTCGACCCAGCCGAACCAGCGCGGTTCCATCGACGGCGGATGGATCACCGTGTCGCCGTTGCGGACCGCGTCACCCGCCGCCTTGGCCAGGGAATCGACCTTCACCCACCACTGCATCGACAGTCGCGGTTCGATCGGCTCCCCGGTGCGCTCGGAGTGACCGACGCTGTGTAGATAGGGCCGCACCTCCTTGACGATGCGCCCCTGCTCGGCCAGTGCCTCACGCACCTTGACCCGGGCCTCGAACCGATCCATGCCGTCGAACGGCGTCCCGGTGTCCGCTATCCGGGCCTCGTCGTCCATGATCGTGGGCATGGGCAGGTCGTGCCGCTGCCCGATCGCGAAGTCGTTGGGGTCATGGGCGGGTGTGATCTTCACTGCACCACTACCGAATTCGGGGTCGACGTAATCGTCGGCGATCACCGGGATCATCCGGTCGGAGAACGGATGCTCGAGTTCGGTGCCGATCAGATGCGCGTACCGCTCGTCGTCGGGATGGACGGCGATCGCCGTGTCGCCGAGCATCGTCTCCAGCCGGGTGGTGGCGACGACGATATGAGGCTGGCCGTCGTCGAGACTGCCGTACCGGAAACTGACGAGTTCGCCCTCCACGTCGGCATAGCTGACCTCGATGTCACTGATCGCGGTCTTGAGCACCGGCGACCAGTTGACCAGTCGCTCCGCGCGATAGATCAGCTCGTCGTCGAACATCTGCTTGAACACCGTCTGCACCGCGCGGGACAGTCCGTCGTCCATGGTGAACCGCTCGCGGCTCCAGTCGACGCTGTCGCCCAGCCGTCGCATCTGGGTACCGATGTTGTCGCCGATCTCGGCCTTCTCGGTCCACACACGTTCGATGAAGGCCTCACGGCCGAGGTCGTCGCGCGTGAGACCCTCGCCGGCGAGCTTGCGCTCGACCATCGTCTGCATCGCGATCGCGGCGTGGTCCATGCCCGGCAGCCACAACACCTCGTAACCCTGCATCCGGCGCCGGCGGGCCAGTGCATCCATCAGCACGTGCTCGTAGGCGTGCCCCATGTGCAGCGAGCCGTTGACGTTCGGAGGGGGGATGACGATGGAGAAGGCCGGCCGGTCACTGGTCGTATCGGCCGTGAAGTAGCCGGCATCCACCCAGCCCTGATAGAGCCTGTCCTCATGCTCGGCGGGGTCCCAGGACTTCGGCAATTCACGGGTGGGATCGGATGTGGTCACCCCACAATCTTAGGGAACGGGTCCCCACTGGACTGCAGGCCCGTACGTGTTCGGCCGCGAGGCCTCCATGTGTCTCACACGTGGAGCCGATGCAGGTCCTCCGGCGCGTTGACGTTCGTGAGCCACTCGGGGTTGCTCACCGCCACACGATGGGTGGTCAGCAGCTCGAGCGCGGCCAGCATCCGGCGTTCCCCGGCGTCGGTCAGTCGGCCGAGCGTCCCGGCCACATCGGTTCGGTAGACACCTGCCATCGGATGGTCGCGCTGGGCGTCGGTCGCGATCACCACCTGGTTCGACGACGTCACACCGCGCATCAGTTCGTCGACGAGGTCGACGGAGATCAGCGGCATGTCGGTGGCGCACACGAAGGCCCACTCCGCGCCCGCCTCCGCGGCTCGCGCCAGTCCGACCGCGAGCCCACCGAGCGGACCTGTGCCCGGTGCCTCGTCGGTGACCCACTGCGCCTCCGGACCGCCGGTGCCGTACAGCGACCGGTATGCGGCGGACTCCTCGTTCGCTACCACCAGCACCGGTTGGCAGCGCTCCCCGACCACCCGCACCACGCGAGCCAGCATCGGCTCGCCCTCCCACTCCAGCGCCGCCTTGTCCCGGCCCATCCGCCGTGAGCGTCCGCCCGCCAGCACGATCCCCGCCACCCGCTGTCCTGCATCCTGTTGCGCCATGGAATCAGTCTCTGTGAAGCGTCCGGTCTCTGGGGGCAAGATGGTGATATGAGTCCCGCACAGCCCCGCGACGAAACCCCTATCGCCGAACCGGACGCCGTCCACGTCGGACACGTCAAGGATTACGCGGCGGGCGTGCCCGCGGTGGCGGTCGCGCTGGCGCGCGGGCTGGAGCAGATGGGGCCACTGCGGACGGCGCGGACGCTCACCAAGCTGAATCAGCGCGACGGCTTCGACTGCCCCGGCTGCGCGTGGCCGGAGACCCCCGGACACCGCAAGCACGCCGAGTTCTGCGAGAACGGGGCCAAGGCCGTGGCCGAGGAGGCCACCAAGCGGCGGGTGACCCCGGAGTTCTTCGCGACCCACTCCGTCGCCGATCTGCGCGAGAAGTCGGGCTATTGGCTGTCACAGCAGGGACGACTGACCCATCCCGTGCACCTGGCCGCCGGTGACACCCACTACCGGCCGGTGAGCTGGGACGAGGCGAACCGCATCATCGCGGACGAGTTCGCCGCGATGTCGTCGCCGGACGAGGCGGTCTTCTACACCTCGGGACGGACCAGCAACGAGGCCGCGTTCGTCTACCAGCTGTTCGCTCGCAGCGTCGGCACCAACAACCTCCCCGACTGTTCCAACATGTGTCACGAGTCGTCCGGTGCGGCGCTCGGCGCCTCGATCGGGATCGGCAAGGGATCGGTCACCGTGCCCGACATCGAGGCCGCCGACCTGATCCTGATCGCCGGGCAGAACCCGGGCACCAACCATCCGCGCATGCTGTCCACGCTGGAGAAGGCCAAGCACAACGGCGCCCGGATCATCGCCATCAATCCACTGCCCGAGGCCGGGCTGATGCGGTTCAAGGACCCGCAGAAGGTGAGCGGCGTGGTGGGGCACGGGGTGAAGCTTGCCGACGACTTCCTGCAGATTCGCCTCGGTGGTGACATGGCCCTGTTCCGCGGGGTCGCGCGTCTGCTCCTCGACGCCGAGCGTGCCGCCCCCGGAACGGTTTTCGATCAGGAATTCCTGGATCGGCACTGCGCGGGGGTCGACGACTATCTTCGGCTGCTCGACGACGTCGACTTCGCCGACGTCCTCGAGGCGACCGGACTGAGCCATGCGGCGATCATCGACCTCGCCGACGCCGTCGCGTCGTCGGAACGCATCGTGCTCTGCTGGGCGATGGGTCTCACCCAGCATCACCACGCCGTCGCGACCATCGGCGAGGGCACCAATGTGCTGTTGTTGCGCGGCATGATCGGCAAACCCGGCGCGGGGCTGTGTCCGGTGCGCGGCCACTCCAACGTGCAGGGCGACCGCACGATGGGGATCTTCGAGAAGATGCCCGAGTCGTTCCTCGCCGCCCAGGACGCCGAGTTCGGCATCGTGAGTCCACGTGCCCACGGCTACGACACCGTCGCGGCGATCGGGGCGATGGCTCGTGGCGACGTCCGGCTGTTCGTCGCGATGGGCGGGAACTTCGTCTCGGCCGCCCCCGATACCGAGTACACCCGAGCGGCGCTCGAGCGGTGCTCGCTGACCGTTCAGGTCAGTACCAAACTCAACGAGTCCCACCTGGCCACCGGCACGGCCGCACTCATCCTGCCCACCCTCGGACGTACCGACAAGGATGTGGTGAACGGTGTCCCCCAGCAGGTCTCGGTGGAGGACTCCATGTCGGTGGTACACCTCTCCCGCGGTTCCCTACCACCCACATCATCCGAACTGCACAGCGAGGTGGCCATCGTCTGTGACCTCGCGACCGCAGTTCTCGGACCCGACCACACCGTGCCCTGGCAGGCGTTCCGCGGCGACTACGACGCGATCCGGGATCACATCTCGCGGGTGATCCCCGGCTTCGAGGACTTCAACACCCGCGTGCGGCTGTCCGACGGTTTCGTCCTGCCGCACCCACCGCGTGACCGTCGCGAGTTCGACACCGCGACCTCCCGCGCCAACTTCGCCGTGCATCCCCTCGAGTGGGTTCGCGTCCCAGAGGGACGACTGATCCTGCAGACGCTGCGCAGCCACGACCAGTACAACACCACGATCTATGGCCACGACGACCGCTACCGCGGCATCAAGGGCAACCGCCGGGTCATCATGGTGAACCCCGACGACATCGAGAGCCGGGGTCTACGGGCCGGCGATCGGGTGGACATCGTGTCGGAATTCGCCGCGAGCGACGGGGTGCAGGAACGACGGGTCAGTGGGTTCGAGGTGATCGCCTACGCGACGCCGCGCGGCAATGCCGCTGCCTACTACCCCGAGACCAATCCGCTGGTACCGCTCGGCGCGGTGGCGAAGGAGTCGAACACCCCGGTGTCGAAGGCCGTCGTCGTGCGCCTCGAGCCCAGTCCCACCGTCTGATCTCGCAGGGGCGAACTCGCGGGCGTCCCGCAGGGCGCAAAAAGCAACGAGCCCCGAAGGGCGGGTGGCCCTTCGGGGCTCGTCGTACGGGCCCTCGCTCCTCGCGGAGCAGAAACTCTCTCAGGCGCTCTTGTCGCGCCGCTCGTCGCGACCTTCCTTGCGCGGGACGATCGTCGGGAGCACGTTGTCGCGCACCGTCTCTCCGGTGACGACGACCTTCTCGACGTCGTCGCGGCTCGGGATGTCGTACATCACCGGCAGCAGGACTTCTTCCATGATGGCGCGGAGACCACGGGCGCCGGTGCCGCGATGGATGGCCTGATCGGCGATCGCCTCCAATGCGTCCTGGGCGAACTCGAGTTCGACGTTGTCCATCTCGAAGAGCTTGGTGTACTGCTTCACCAGTGCGTTCTTCGGTTCGGACAGGATGCTCACCAGCGAGTCCTTGTCCAGGTTGGTCACCGATGCGAGGATCGGCAGACGCCCGATGAACTCGGGGATCAGACCGAACTTGATCAGGTCCTCCGGCATCACCTCGGCGAAGTGATCAGAGGTGTCAACGTCATCCTTGCTGGTCACCTCGTTGCCGAAACCGATGCCGCGCTTACCGATTCGCTCGGAGACGATCTTCTCCAACCCTGCGAACGCACCCGCGACGATGAACAACACGTTGGTGGTGTCGATCTGGATGAACTCCTGATGGGGATGCTTGCGTCCCCCCTGCGGCGGCACCGATGCCTGGGTTCCCTCGAGGATCTTCAGCAGAGCCTGCTGCACACCCTCCCCCGACACGTCGCGGGTGATCGAGGGGTTCTCGCTCTTGCGCGCGACCTTGTCCACCTCGTCGATGTAGATGATCCCGGTCTCTGCGCGCTTGACGTCGTAGTCCGCCGCCTGGATCAGCTTGAGGAGGATGTTCTCCACATCTTCACCGACGTAGCCGGCCTCGGTGAGGGCGGTGGCATCGGCGATCGCGAAGGGCACGTTGAGCATCTTGGCGAGGGTCTGTGCGAGGTAAGTCTTGCCGCAGCCGGTGGGCCCGAGCATCAGGATGTTGGACTTCGCGATCTCGACGGTCTCACCGCTGCGCGAATCCTTCTTCTCGCCGGCCTGGATTCGCTTGTAATGGTTGTAGACGGCCACGGCGAGAGTGCGCTTGGCGGTGTCCTGGCCGATGACGTAGTTCTCGAGGAAGTCGCGGATCTCGACCGGCTTCGGCAGCTCGTCGAGTTTCACGTCGCCGTTCTCGGCGAGTTCCTCCTCGATGATCTCGTTGCACAGGTCGATGCACTCGTCGCAGATGTACACGCCGGGCCCGGCGATCAGCTTCTTGACCTGCTTCTGACTCTTTCCGCAGAAAGAGCACTTCAGCAGATCGCCACCGTCTCCGATTCGTGCCATCTGTGCCGTACCTTCCTTGTCGCTCCGGTCGAACCGGCGGACGGTCTCCGCGTGCAGCCGGGCATGGGCCACCGACCGACGATCGGAATGCCCATTAACCTGACGGTACCCGCGTGCCGCTCGAACTTCGACCGATAAGGACAAATGTCGTGTCCCGATTCGGTCGTCTTCTGTCTATCTGATCGTCATCTTCGCCTGCGCGTCGGTATCCGGTGAGGCACTGCGGCGCAGACGTCAAGGATGACCGTGGCGGCGACCTCGGGCACGCACATCGGCCCGGCGTGTCGAGCCGATGCACGTACCTCTAGGTCAGGACGACGACTTCCTGAACGACTTCTTGCGGTACTCGAAGACCTCGTCGATGATCCCGTATTCCTTGGCCGCATCTGCGGTGAGGATGTTGTCGCGGTCGGTGTCCTTACGGATCTTCGCGGGGTCCTGTCCGGTGTGGCCGGCGAGGATCTCGTCGAGGCGGTAGCGGATCCGTTCGATCTCGGCAGCCTGGATCTCGAGGTCGGAGACCTGCCCCTGATACGCGCCGCCGGTCCGTGGCTGATGGATCAGGATCGTCGCGTTGGGCAGTGCCGCCCGCTTGCCCGGTGTACCGCCGGCCAGCAGGATCGCGGCCGCCGACGCCGCCTCACCGAGGCAGACCGTCACGATGTCGCAGTGAACGTACTGCATCGTGTCGTAGATCGCGAGCATGTCGGGCACGCTGCCGCCCGGGGAGTTGATGTACATCGTGATGTCGCGGTCGGGATCCTGCGACTCGAGGACGAGCAGCTGCGCCATCACGTCGTTGGCAACGGTCTGGTCGATCGGCGTACCGACGAACACGATGCGCTCTTCGAACAGCTTGGCGTAGGGGTCGTACTGACGCTGACCGTTCGGGGTGTGCTCGATGAACTGCGGGAGGATGTACCGCGCCTCGATGGCACGCAGCGCGAGTGCCGACGCCGGGATTCCGGCCGCGACGTCGGCCGGGAGGGACCCCGGGAGTCGGGAGTCGAGCGAGCTGGAGTTGGTCATCTTGTGCTCCGTTGCTGTGAGTGGCCTCGTGGGACTGGGATGGTCGGCGGAGATCAGGACGGCATCACCGATGCGCGGGTGACCACGTGATCGACCAGCCCGTAGTCCTTGGCCTCCTGAGCGGTGAACCACTTGTCACGGTCGGCGTCGGCCTCGATCTTCTCCAGCGGCTGCCCACTGAACTCCGCGTTGAGACGGTTCATCTCCTTCTTGGTGGCCGCGAACTGCTCGGCCTGGATCGCGATGTCGGCCGCGGTGCCGCCGATACCCGCCGACGGCTGGTGCATCATGATCCGCGCGTGCGGCAGTGCGTGGCGCTTGCCCGGCGTACCGGCCGCCAACAGGAACTGCCCCATCGACGCCGCCATGCCCATGGCATAGGTCGCGACATCGCACTCCGCCAGCTGCATCGTGTCGAAGATGGCCATGCCCGAGGTGACCGAACCACCCGGTGAATTGATGTAGAGATTGATGTCGCGTGTCGGATCCTCGGCGGCGAGCAACAGGATCTGCGCGCACAACCGGTTCGCGATGTCGTCGTCGACCTGGGTGCCGAGGAAGATGATGCGCTCTCGGAGCAGTCGCTCGAACACGGAGTCGGTCAGGTTCAGCCCGGCCACTCCCGAACTCAGCGTTGGTGTGTGGATGGTCGGCTCACTCACAGTTCCTACCTTTGCCTGTCGTGGTGACATGCGGTCCTCGACCGCGTCAACCGATTAGGGGTCTACCTTCGTCTGTGCGATGCCCGGGGTCGGCCCGGTGGCCATCTCGACGTCCTCATCGACACTAACCAATGCGGCCGGACGGACAGTCCCGATGACACCGCTCTTCGCTGAGAGCAGAACAGCCGGCGACGGGTGATGACCCGGCTCCGGCTGTTCGTGCATCTACGTGTGGATACTCAGTTCTCCGCGCTGTCGTCGTCGGCTGCGTCGTCGTCGGCTGCTTCCCCGGGCTTGCCGAAGAACTCGTCGGTGTCCACGGCCGCGCCCTTGCTGTCGGTCACCGTCACGTCCGAGACGATCCCGGCGAGCGCCTTGCCCCGCCGGACATCGGCGTAGACCGCGCCGACCTGGCCGGCGTTCTGCAGCTGCTGGATGAACTCCTGCGGCTGCATCCCGTAACGCTGGGCCTGGAACAGGATCTGCTGGGTCAGCTCGTCCTGCGAGACGTCGGTGTCCTGCTGCTCGGCGATGGCATCGAGCAGCAACTGCGTCTTGACCGACTTCTCGGCCTCTTCGCGGGCTTCGTTGTCCCACTCCTCGCGCGTCTTGCCCTGCGCCTCAAGGAACTTGGCGACCTGCTCGTCATCGTGACCGAGTGCGTGGATCACCTGATGCTGCTGGCCCTCGATCTCGTCGGCGACGACCTTCTCCGGCAGCGGGATCTCGACCTTCTCGAGCAGGTCCTCGAGAACCTTGTCGCGGATCGCGTTGGCCTGCTCGAGCTTCTTCGACTGCTCGACGCGCTCGACGAGGCTGTCGCGCAGTTCGGCGACGGTGTCGAACTCGCTGGCCATCTGGGCGAACTCGTCGTCGAGCTCGGGGAGCTCACGCTCCTTGACCGAGTTCACGGTCACGGTCACCTGGGCGTCCTCACCGGAATGGTCGCCGGCGACGAGCTTGGTGGTGAACTCCTTGTTCTCGCCGGTCTTCATCCCGACCAGAGCGTCGTCGAGGCCCTCGATCAGCTGACCGGAGCCGACCTCGTGCGACAGACCCTCGGTCGAGGCCTCCTCGACGGCCTCGCCGTCGACAGTGGCGGCCAGGTCGATCGAGACGAAGTCACCGTTCTCGGCGCCACGGTCGACGCCCTTCAGCGTGCCGAATCGGGCTCGCAGTCCCTCGACCTGCTCCTCGACCTCGGCGTCGTCGACCTCGATGGCGTCGACCTCGACGGCCAGTGTCGAGTAGTCCGGCAGCTCGACGTCCGGACGGACGTCGACCTCGGCGGTGAAGGTGACCGGATCGCCGTAGACGAGCTCGGCAAGGTCGATCTCGGGCTGTCCGATGGCCTTCGTGTCGGTCTCCTCGACGGCCTGCGAGTACTTCGTCGGGAGCGCGTCGTTGACCACCTGGGCGAGGATCGAATCGCGACCGACCCGGGCCTCGATCAGCTTGGCGGGCGCTTTACCCGGACGGAAGCCCGGGATGCGGATCTGCTGGGCCAGAGACTTGTAGGCCCGGTCGAACTCCCCGGACAACTCCTCGAATGGGACTTCGACATTGAGCTTCACTCGGGTCGGGCTCAGCTGCTCGACGGTGCTCTTCACGCCTGCTCCTAACATCTGCATTTCTGCGTCGGGTAATGACAAGTCTCGAGGTCGTTCACCTGAGTCGGGATGACAGGATTTGAACCTGCGACCCTCCGCTCCCAAAGCGGATGCGCTACCAAGCTGCGCCACATCCCGGTCGACCCCTCGTCGCGGCACGTACCGGAGACCGGTGAGAACGCAGAGCAGGGCCAACAGAAGATAGTACGTGGCGGCCTGCCGACGACCTAAACGGGTGCACTCCGACCCGGGCGGATGAGGAACCCGCGAGGCGATTTCGAGATCGCCGACCGCACCGGGTACAGTCTGGTGCGCACGCGACGCCGGTGGTGATCCCACAGGTGGCGCGGCACGCGGGTGTAGCTCAATGGTAGAGCCCTAGTCTTCCAAACTAGCTACGCGGGTTCGATTCCCGTCACCCGCTCCACACGAACCGAAACGGCGATCCCGCACGCTTTCGGGCCTGCTCGAGACCGTTCCTCGTGCTGTGATATAGGCCACATCCGGCGTAGGGTTGGGCCATGTCATCCAGCCATTCGAAGAGCCCACGCAAGTGCCCGAGTTGCGGTGCACATCTGTATGTCCGCAAGGACGTCACGCATTCCGACTCCGGCCCGGGACGGGTCGACGTGATGCTCGTATGCCGTGATGAGTCCTGTTCCGAACCGGCTCGTCACCTGCGGACCGAACACCCGCAGCCGGCCTGACGACCCGATCGCACCAGCGCCGGCGTCGCCGGCTCTCGGCATGCCAACCAACCATCCGTCCGAACCAAATATCTCAACGCGCGTTGGCATTCATCACTCATGTGTCGCACCATTAGGACGAACGACGGACACCACCGTGGGGGTCGGGGGACGTCGAAGGACAGCCGATCCTGGAATTCAGCCCTGGGGGACACATGCTCTTGCCCGACCACCGAACGCACACGACGCCGCGGCCACCACGCCGGACGACGGCCATTCGACGCAGACTCGTCGCCGCCGCGGCGGCGCTGTCGATGATCGCCGGCGGCATCATCGCCGGCACTCCGACCGCGGCCGCCGACGACGTCGCGATGCCGACACCGCTGCCCGACAGCTTCTACTCGATCCCGAAGAACATCGGGAAGTATGCGCCGGGTGACGTCATCTCGGTGCGCGGGCGACCCAATCCGCCTGCGTTCTTCGACGTCCGGACCTATCAGATCAAGTTCCGTTCCTCGGACAGCCAGGGCAAGCCGATCTCGGCCGTGACCACCCTGCTGGTGCCCACCAAGAAGCGCGTCAATGGACCGCTCCTGTCGTTCCAGCACATCATCAATGCGACCGGCCTCGAATGCGCACCGTCGCAAGCACTCTGGACCCAGGACCCTAATCTCGCGATCCGGGAGGCCCCGGCTCTGAACGTGGCCCTGCAGCGTGGCTGGACCATCGCCATTCCCGACCACCTCGGACCGCGCAGTGCTTACGGGGCGGCCAAACTCGGCGGCCAGATCACCTTGGACGGCATCCGCGCGGTGCAACGATTCGGACCCGCGCAGGTGGCCAAGAGCCGGGTCGGCATGGCCGGCTACTCCGGTGGCGGGATGGCCACCGCGTGGGCGGCCGCCCTCGCACCGAAGTACGCGCCCGACCTGAACATCGTCGGTGCCGCCTATGGTGGCGTGCCGATGAACCTGATCAAGATGGCCGAGGGGCTGGGCTACAACAACCCGCATCCGGCTTTCGGCCTGGCGTTCGCCGCAGCCATCGGCGTCGCGCGGGAGTATCCCGATCAGATCCCGATGATGAAGTACCTGTCGCCGCTCGGCAGGCAGATGTATCAGGGCATGCGCAACGCCTGCACAAACGACATCCTGCGCCTCGGCGCCGGGCACGACGCCCAGCAGGTGACCATCGGCGGCCGCGCGATCTTCGACAACAAGGACGCGCGCCGGGTCGTCGAGGAGAACAGCCTGTCGCTCTATCCCGGAATCCCGCGCGTTCCCATCTTCGAATGGCACAGCCCGACCGATGTCCTCATCCCCGTGTCATCGATCGACTACACGATCAACCGGTACTGCCGGGCCGGCGCTCGCGTCCAGCGACTGCTGACGCCGTCGCCCGATCATCTGTCGGCCGCGGTCATCGGTCTGCTCCCCGCGTTCCAGTACCTCACCGACCGCTTCAACGGGGCTCCGGCTCCCAGTAGCTGCTGACCGATCGTCGCGCGGGGTCACCCGGGGCCGCTCGGGTCACCCTTCCGCGAACTGTTGCCGTCGGGTCGCGGCCACGTAACTGCACGACGCGGAGGTGACCTGCCAGGATGTGACGGTTGTCACCCTGACCTGGTCACCTGCCCCGGTCACCACGCTGTTCACGGAAACGCCCCGTCCGTCGGGCGGTATTGGTGGAATGTTCGACGTTTCGGCTTTGGCCCGATGACAACGTTTGTGTAACGATGGTTGAGCGCTCCGGGGGAAGCGCTTCAGTAACTCGAACTGCAAAGGTCTCTCCGTGTTGACATCGAAGCCTTCACGTCGCGCTCGTCGCGGCCTGACACAACGTGCGATCGCCATCGTGATCGGTGCGCTCGCCGTCGTGCTCGCCCTGCCGATTGCCGCAAGCGCCGCGCCGACGACCATCACACCGGTCCCGGGGCTGCCTCCGCTGACGATCCCGGACGTCCCCGGTGCCCCGCAGATCCCGGGTGCACCGTCGACGCCGAAGAGCACCCCGAAGCCGAAGCCGGCCCCCACGACGCCGGAGCAGCCCAAGGGCCCGGCCATCCCGGGGGTGAAGACCTCGACCGGCTGGATCGCACTCGCCGACGATGCCTCGCACCAGATCACCTGGTGGCACAACGGCAACCAGGTCAAGACCATGCCGATCTCGATGGGGACGAACGATCATCCGACCCCGAACGGCGTGTACCACACCAAGGAGAAGTACCGCGACATGTACATGGACTCGTCCACGTACGGTGTGCCGGTCGATTCCGCCGAGGGGTACCGCACGTATGTCGAGTACGCGACCCGCATGTCGTGGGACGGAATCTTCATCCACGCGGCGCCTTGGTCGGTCTCGCAGCAGGGCCGCAGCAACGCGAGCCACGGGTGCATCAACGTGAGCACCGAGAACGGCAAATGGGTGTTCAACACCATCCCGCGTGACACTCCGATCGTCGTGCGCGGCACCGTCGGTCCGAAGTACACCGGCGACTGAGTACACCGGCGACTGAGTACACCGCCAGATCGCGAAGAACGTGGGAAGGGCCCGGTCCATGCGGACCGGGCCCTTCTCGTCGCGATGGACATCCACGGCGGCCCGGCGCGCGGCCTCCGAGCGCCGGGCCGACCCCTGGCCCCCGACGGCCGGGCCCGCCTCCAGATCCAGGTGCTGCCCCGCCGACCGCACCCGGGCGATCGCCCGCATCGTCACCCCGAGCAGTGTCCGGTCCTCGGCGTGCACGAGGAGCTTGAGCAGACCGTAGGAATCGCCCATGATCGCGCCGCGGGCGAGGTCCCGATAGCGTGCGACCCCCACCTCGAACGGGATGTTGGCCGTGGTGAGCTGATCTTCGGTCTTGCCGACGAAACTGATCTCCAGGATCGCGTAGATGCCGATCGGCTGGAGATCCCGGCGGTGGCGCCGACCGGCTCGTCGAAGGCGTGATAGGCGGCACGGCGGCTCACGCCGTCGAACTCGACACTTGCCCGCCGCGCCGGTCTGGACCCTACGGCGATCACGAAATGGTCGGCGCCGGCACGGCTGAGATCGCCGGTCGCGTCCTCGATCGCGATTTCGTGCGGATCCACGAAATGTGCGCTGCCGATCAGCATCCGAACCGAGTTCCGGGCGAGTCGGCTCTGGATGACGTCGATCTCCTTGCCGACGACGTGCATGGTGCGGGCCGCCAGATCGGTGACGGTGATGTCCGACTTCAACCGGTACGACTGCCCGTACAGCTCACGCTGATTCAGACCGGTCAGATAGAGAACCGCCTCACGTAGCGTCTTCGACGGGACCAAGTCTCACCCCTGATCCGGAGCGGCACGGCTCGAGAAGCACAGTGTTCGACGGGATTCAACACCGCGGAATCTTCGGCGCGGACGGATCGGGCGCGACGCGCTCAGGCAGCGAACTCGACCTCGTCCCACTCTGCCGAGCATCCGATGTCCGAGAACGTCGCGCACACCTGCAACCAGGCGGCGAGCGCCTCGCATCCGGTGGTGTCGGGGTCCGTCCACGATCCGCGCCGGTACGGCTCACGGGCATAGGACGTGTGCCGGCCACCCCGGCGATTGCGGAGCACCAGACCGCGCCAGGTGATGGTCCCGGGTAGGTAGCCGAGTACCTCCCGGACCGCCGACCAGAGCCGCCCGACGTCGCGGAAAAACTGCGCCGGCCCCGGCGAGGTCCGATCGGCATTCTGGAAAGAATTGTGCCGCAGTATGTTCCAAATCTGGGTCAGCCAGGAACGGACTCGGCTCACACTGAAATCTGCCGTGAGATCGGCGACGTCGCGGAGAAAGGAGTCCGCTGCCGCGTTGCAGATCATGTCGTCCGGCGTACCCACCCAATGAGCAGGCACCGTGGCCGGCAGCGCCGGTCCCGGGCCGGCGACACCCCATCCCGCACAGCCCGCCACCACGCCGGGTGGCTGATGGGGGTCGGCGACGAATCCGACCGCCAGCACGCGCTCGAGCACCGGGTCTCCGGCCTCGCCCAGTTCGTGCAGCGCCGCCCGGATCACCACGGCGCCTTGCGAGTAACCGATCAAGGCAATGGGCCCCTCGGTCTGCCGCAGGGCCGCATGGAGCGCTCGAGTACCGATGTCGAGACTCCGCTGATAGCTGATCCCACCGATGTGCGGTGCGGGGCCGTAGCTGGCGGGGTATCCGATCCATCGAGAGTCGAAACGATCGTCGAGGCCTGCGGTGACGCCACGCAGCATGCCGGTCACGTCACGTCGACGGTCGCCGTGGAAAGACTCCCCGGTGCCGCCCACGGCAAGCACGGTCACCTGCCGGTGCAGCCGTGACCCGATCTCAGAGAACCCGCCCATCACCCCATCGTGCGCTGTCCCGGTGTGAAATTCCGTGGCCGAGCCTGAGGGTTCCCTGTGATTCGCCCGCCGACGTAAGGCACATCACCCCAGGTCAGATTGATTAACCTGGCTGTAACACGGACAATGGGATACGAAGCACCGCAAATTCAGGAGTTGTTCCCCATGTCCTTCGCACGTCTCCGTGCCCGTTTTCAGCCCTTCTCGCAGCGCAAGCTCTACGACGACATCTATGCGCTCGCCAGTCGCAACCAGCGCGACGAACTCCTGGTGATGGCGCAGCGCGCCGAATCCCGCTGACCGACCCTCACCGCTGACAGACGGGACACCAGTACAGATTTCGACCGTCAAGTTCGGCGACACGCACCGTGGTCCCACAGATGCGACACGGCTCCCCGGCACGGCGATACACATATGTGCGCGGGCGATCGGCCGCATACGACGGCGCCCCGTGGTCATTCTCGGGCCGAACCACGTGCATACGTCCGCGGCGAACCCCGATCCGCATCAGGGCCACGAGATCTGCCCACAGTCCGTCGAACTCGTCGGCATCGATCCGGCGACTCTCGCGATACGGATCGATGCCCGCGCGGAACAAGACCTCCGCCCGATAGACGTTCCCCACGCCCGCGATCACACGCTGGTCCATCAACATCGCACCGATCGATCGGCGCGACCGGCCGATGGCGTCCCACGCACGTGTCGGGTCGGCGTCGGTCCGCAGCGGATCGGGGCCCAGCCGGGCGATCAGGGCATCCAGATCGGCCGGGGTGAACAGTTCGCACGCCGTCGGTCCGCGCAGATCCGTCCCCACCTCGGGACCCTCGATCCGCATCCGGACCTGACCGACCGGATCGTCCATCGGCACCGCAGCCTCGGTGAACGCACCGTAGAGACCGAGATGGACGTGGATCATCCGCCGTCCGGCCCGCGCCCTTCCCTCGATCGGCCGAAAATGCTGGACGAGGTGCTTACCCCACGCCTCCGCCTTGGCGAACACCAGACCGTCGACGGCGGCGGCACCGTCGACGAAGCGGCCCTGCGGGCTGGTGACATGAACCGGTGACCCGCCGAACACACGCTGTTGCCGGCGCGCCAGTCGGTGGAGGGTGTGACCTTCGGGCATGACTCACCCACGACCCGGAGCGGGTCGCCTCAGCTCTGGCCCGGCAGGGCCGGCGCCTCGCCGGCGCGCTCGTAGTCGGCGAGGATGTCGATCCGCCGCTGGTGACGAGCCTCATCCGACCACGGCGTCGCGATGAAGGCATCCACGATCGCGAGGGCCTCCGCCGTGCTGTGCATCCGGCCGCCGATCCCGATGAGCTGCGCGTTGTTGTGCTGCCGCGCCAGCTGAGCGGTCTCGGTGCTCCACGCCAGGGCGCACCGGGCACCGGGCACCTTGTTCGCGGCGATCTGCTCGCCGTTTCCACTGCCGCCCAAGACGATTCCCAGACTGCCCGGATCCGCCACGGTGCGACGTGCGGCCTCGATGCAGAACGCCGGATAGTCGTCCTGCGCGTCGTAGGTGAGCGCACCGCAATCGACGACCTCGTGGCCGTTGGCCGCCAGATGTTCGGCGATCGCGTTCTTCAATTCGAATCCGGCATGGTCGGCACCGAGGTAGACACGCATGGCGTCACTATAGATTGGTCGGGTGGACGCACAATCGCCGATACCCAATGTTCCCGGTGTCTCGGAATCGCGCGCGGACGCCGACCGTGACCGGACCGCAGCGCCTGAGGAGACCGGACCGGGCGCCTACTGGCTGCCGCCTGCCCAATATGCACTGCGGCCACGCCTGCATCCGTGGGAGATCCCGATGCTCGTGCTGATCGTCGCGATCACGCTCATCGGTTACCTCGTGATCGTCTGGCTGGTGGTTCTCGGCCAGTTCAGCGAGTACTTCCTCGCGCTCCTGGCCGCTCCCCTGGTCCTCCTGCTGATTCGTGGGGTGACCTACGCGCAACCCCGGGTGAACGGTGTGCAGATGACGCCGACGCAATTCCCCGAGGGCTACCGGATCGTGGTCGAGGCGGCCGCCCGCTACGGACTCGAGTACGTGCCCGATGCCTATGTGGTGCTCGGCAATGGCATGATCAACGCCTTCGCCTCCGGACACGGCTTCCGGCGGTACGTGGTGGTCTACTCGGACCTCTTCGAGGTGGGTGGTCGCGCGCGCGATCCGGAAGCGCTCGAGTTCATCATCGGCCACGAGGTCGGTCACATCGCCGCGGGCCACACCTCCTATTGGCGGCAGCTGGCGACCGTGGTGGGGATGAACATCCCGCTGATCGGCGCGGCATTGTCGCGGGCGCAGGAGTACACCGCCGACAACTACGGGTACTACACCAAACCCCGAGGGGTGCCCGGGGCGATGGGGGTGCTGTCGGCCGGCAAATACATGTTGTCGGCGGTGGATTTCGACCAGTTCGCCGACCGGGCGACCCACGAACGCGGATTCTTCACCTGGGCGGTGAACGCACTGGCCTCACACCCCGTGCTCACCTGGCGGGCGGCGGCGCTGCGCGACCGCACCCGCGCCGGAGCGATGTTGTTCCGTCCCAAGGCCATCGTGCGCGGCGTCGGCAGCGGTAACGTCGTCCCGGTTCCGCCACCTCCGCACCCGGCGGCCGTCGCACCGGGCACGCTCCCCAACGGACTGGAGATGCCGCCCAAGCTCTGAGCCGGTGCGGCCACCGCACCGGCCCGGCCGGGAATCAGTCGAACTCGGGGGCCTCGTCGCGACTGCGCTTCAGTTCGAAGAAGTGCGGGTAGGACGCGAGCGCGACAGCGCCGTCCCACACGGTCCCCGCGGTCTCGCCGCGCGGGATACGTGAGAGCACCGGCCCGAAGAACGCGACTCCGTTCACATGGATGGTCGGGGTTCCGACGTCGTCGCCGACCTTGTCCATGCCCTCGTGATGGCTCGTCCGGATCCACTCGTCGAACTCCTCCGAGACGGCAGCGTCGGCCAGCGACGGGTCCAGGTCGAGTTCGGCCAGTGACTCGCTGATCACCTGGTCGAAGTCCTTGATGCCCTTGTTGTGGATCCGCGTACCCATCGCTTCGTACAGCGGCGCCAGGATCTCGTCACCCTTCTGCGCCCACGCCGCGGCGACCACCCGGACCGGACGCCACGCCTGCTTGAGACCTTCCCGGTAATCCTCGGGGATGTCCTTGCCCTCATTCAGCACCGCCAGGCTCATGACGTGGAAGTTGACGTCGATGGACCGGACCTTCTCGGCCTCCAGAATCCACCGCGAGGTGATCCAGCACCACGGGCACAGAGGGTCGAACCAGAAGTCCACCCGATCCTGTTCCTGCTGACCTGTCTGTGTCTCTGCTGCCATCGACCTGACCTTCCGCGTGTGTCGTTGGTATACCTCTTCGCAAACTACAACCAGATTCCCGGACGCTCATTCCCGTTAAGCTGGCCCACGGACCACGATTCGAGAGGCGGACTGACCCGACTGTGACTGCTCCCAACCTGACCCGCGACCAAGCCCGCGAACGCGCCGCGACCATCGACGTCGGCAATTATGCGATAGACCTCGACCTCACCGACGGCAACGGAGGCCCGGGGGTCGACACCTTCCGATCGGTGACCACCGTGACGTTCACGGCCACCCCGGGGGCCGAGACCTTCATCGACCTCGTCGCACCGTCGCTCACCTCGGCGACCCTCAACGGCACCGACCTCGACGTGTCCGGCTTCGACGAGTCGGTGGGCATCTCACTCCCATCGCTGGCCGCCGAGAACACCCTCACCGTCGTCGCCGACTGTGCGTACTCCAACACCGGTGAGGGCCTGCACCGCTTCGTCGACCCGACCGACGATTCGGTCTACCTGTATTCCCAGTTCGAGACGGCCGACGCCAAACGCATGTTCGCCTGTTTCGACCAGCCGGACCTGAAGGCCACCTACACGCTGACGGTCACCGCACCCGAGGACTGGAAGGTGATCTCGAACGCCGCGGTGGTGAACACCGTCGCCGCCGAGCCGGGACTCCACCGATTCCGGGCGACCCCGCTGCTGAGCACGTATCTCGTCGCCCTGATCGCCGGACCCTACGCGGAGTGGACCGACAGCTACACCGACGACCACGGCACAATTCCGCTCGGGATCTATTGCCGCGCATCGCTTGCCGAACACATGGACGCCGACCGACTGTTCACCGAGACCAAACAGGGCTTCGGCTTCTACCATCAGAACTTCGGCATCCCGTATGCCTTCGGCAAGTACGATCAGCTCTTCGTGCCGGAGTTCAACGCAGGCGCGATGGAGAACGCCGGCGCGGTGACCTTCCTCGAGGACTACGTGTTCCGTTCGCGGGTCACCAAGTACCTCTACGAGCGTCGCGCCGAGACCGTCCTGCACGAGATGGCCCACATGTGGTTCGGCGATCTCGTCACCATGCAGTGGTGGGATGACCTGTGGCTCAACGAATCCTTCGCCACTTTCGCGTCCGTCCTGTCCCAGTCGGAGGCCACCGAGTACAAGAACGCGTGGACCACGTTCGCGAACGTCGAGAAATCCTGGGCGTATCGGCAGGATCAGTTGCCGTCCACCCACCCGGTCGCCGCCGACATCCCGGACATCGCCGCCGTCGAGGTCAACTTCGACGGCATCACCTACGCCAAGGGTGCGTCGGTGCTCAAGCAACTGGTCGCCTATGTCGGGCTCGAGGACTTCCTGGCCGGTCTGCGCGATTACTTCGAGGCCCACAAGTTCGGCAATGCATCGTTCTCCGATCTCCTCGCCGCACTGGAGAAGTCATCCGGACGCGACCTGTCTGACTGGGGATCCCAGTGGCTCAAGACCACCGGTATCAACGTAATGCGTCCCGACTTCGAGCTCGACGCCGACGGGAAGTTCACCCGGTTCACGATCGTCCAGGACGGCGCACAACCAGGCGCCGGTGAGACCCGCGTCCACCGCATGAAGGTCGGCGTCTACGGCGACAACGGTTCCGGGACCCTCGAGCGCGTCCACAGCGCCGAACTCGACGTCGAGGGTGAACGGACCGACGTCGTCGAGCTCGTCGGGGTGGCCCGCGGCGCCCTCGTGCTGCTCAACGACGACGATCTCACCTACGCATCGGTCCGGCTGGACTCGGAGTCACTGGCCACCGCGACCGCCCGGATCGGCGACATCGCCGACCCGATGCCGCGCACCCTCGTGTGGTCGGCGGCGTGGGAGATGACCCGGCAGGCCGAGATGGCGGCCCGCGAGTTCGCCGAGCTGGTGCAGCGCGGGATCGCCTCCGAATCGGAGATCGGTGTGGTGCAACGAGTCCTGATGCAGGCGACCAGCGCAATCGAGGCCTATGCAGATCCAGCATGGGTGTCGGCGACGGGCCGCCCGGGTTTCAGCGCCCGACTGCTCGAGCTCGCGCGAGGCTCCGAACCCGGCTCCGATCACCAGCTCGCCTTCGTGAACACCTGGCTCGCCGGCAAGCTCAACGACGATCAGATCCCGGCCGTCCGCGGTCTGCTCGACGGCGACGATCCGACGTCACACGGACTCGCCGGTCTCGTGGTGGACACCGACATGCGCTGGAAGTTGGTGCGCGCACTGGCCTCGGCCGGCGCGATCGACACGGACCCGGCGAGCTCGCCGGTGATCGACGCCGAGGCTGGACGCGACAACACGGCCACCGGTCAGCGCCAGGCGGCCGCCGCACGGGCATCTCGACCACTGGCCGAGGCCAAGGCCGACGCCTGGGCTCAGGCTGTCGGGGACGACTCGCTCTCGAATGTCTACACCCGAACCATGATCGAGGGCTTCGCACGGGCGGGCCAGGGCGACCTGCTGCAGCCGTATGTGGCCAAGTATTTCGAGGCGATCCCCGACATCTGGGCTCGTCGGTCGAGCGAAGTGGCGCAAACGGTTGTCGTGGGCCTCTATCCGCACTGGGCGATCAATGCCGAGGGGATCGCCGCCGCCGACGAATTCCTGTCCGCCGATCATCCGCCGGCGCTGAAGCGACTGATCTCCGAGGGGCGTGACACCGTCGCGCGGTCGCTGCGCGCACGGGAGTTCGACGCACAGCAGTGAGTGCCCGGGGTCCGGCGGCACCGCCGTCGGACCCCGCCTCGATCATCGGCTTCGCCAGCGATACCGGACCTGAGGGCGACCCGTGTTGCCGTATTCGGTGGTGCGCTCGACCGTGCCGTCGTCGGCCAGCCGTTCCAGATATCGCCACGCGGTGACGCGCGAACTCCCCAGCACCGCTGCGACCTCCGACGCGGTGCGGCCGCCGTCGCTGTCCCGGACCGCACGCCCGACGGCGTCCTCGGTGTCCGGGGCGGCCCCTTTCTTCGCGGTCCGCCGCGTATCCGAGGTGCGCAGTTCGGCAAGAGCACGGTCGACGTCGCGCTGACTCACCGCGTCGTTGCCGGCGGTGAGGGCACCTCGATAGTTGAGGTATTGCCGGATCTTCTCGCCGAAGGCGGCAAAGGTGAAGGGCTTCAGGAGATACAGCAGGACGCCATGCGACATCGCGCTGCGCACGGTGGCAAGGTCCCGTTGCGCGGTGATCGCGATGACATCCGGGCCCGGCCGCACGCCCGACAGCGCAGAGGCGAGGTCAACCCCACGCGCATCGGGCAGCCCCAGATCGAGCAGGACCAGATCGATCGGCTCCGAAGTCTCCGCGGCCCCGGTCGCGACCCGCATCGCCTGCTGCGCCGTCGTGACCGACGCCACGATCTCGAATCCGCCCAAGCGGGAAAGATATTCGCGATGTGCCTCGGCGATGAGGGGTTCGTCCTCGACGATCAGTACACGGATCATCGGGCGACGTCCCCCTCGATACCGGCGCGCACCTCGTCGACATCGACACGAGAGTTGCGTTCGGGTGCGGACAACATCACCGTCACAACCGACGCATAGGTGTTCTCCGCGCGCAGGATTCCGCGATGCCGATCGACCACCTGGGCAACGAGCGCCAGTCCCAACCCGCGTCCGAGGGCATCGCCACCCGCCTTGGTCGAGTACCCGCGGGTCTGTGCACGATCGAACTCGCCGGGATCCATCCCGGGTCCGCTGTCGGCGACGACGACCTCGAGATGCTCGGGGTCCCCGACGACCGTCACCTCCACCCAGGGGTCGGCGGGATCACACGCGTCGATCGCGTTGTCGATGAGGTTGCCCACGACGGTGATCATCTCACCGACGGTCAGCAGTTCCGTCGCATCGTCACCGAACTGCGAATCCTCCGTGAGCGTCAACGAGATACCGCGCTCGGCGGCCTCTGCCGACTTCCCCAGCAGCAGAGCAGCCAATGCCGGCTCCGCGACCGCTTCGGTCATCCGATCGATCAATTGTTGCGACAACTGCATCTCGGTCGTCGCCATCAGCGCGGCCTCCTCGCTGCGGCCCGTCTCGATCATCGCAACCACAGTGTGCAAGCGATTCGCGGATTCGTGCAGCTGCGACCGCAGTGCCTCGGCGAACCTGGTCATCGAGTCGAGTTCGCCCATGGCCTCGGCCAATTCGGTGCGGTCCCGGATCGTGACGACCGCGGAGGTGGCGTCGGTCGGCACCGGCGACCGGCTGACCATCAGTGTCCGGCCCCGTTCGGCGTAGAGCACATCGACCAACGGTTCGTCGCCCGTGACGAGGAATGCCGGCAGGTCGACCTCGCCGTTGTGCCCGCCGCCCAGCAGCCGCCGAGCCTCGTCGTTGACGAGTGCGGGGTGGCCGTGCTCGGTCACCACCAGCCCTTCCCGAACGGCATGGAGCACCGCGTCGTGGTGCTCGTACATGAGCCGGAGTTCGGACGGTGCCAGCCCACCGGTCTGCCGGAGGAGTCTGCGACGGATCAGCCAGAGACCCAACCCGGCCGTCACGAGCGCCGCGAGCGCGATCGCGGCGATCAGCGGCAGTTGCGCAAGCCACGCCGCGGTGAGCGACTGCTGGGTGATCCCCGCTGCGACCAGCCCGACGATCCGCCCGTCGGGGGCACGAACCGGCGCGACCGTCCGGACCGACGGTCCGAGCGTGCCGGTGTAGGTCTCGGTGTGGACCTCGCCCCGGAGCGCCTCGGTCGTGGAGCCGATGTACTTCTGACCGATGAGCGCGGGATTGGTGTGCGTGTAGCGGGTGCGGTCTGTCCCCATGATCGTGATGAAGGCGATGTCCGTCGCCTTCCGCACCTGTTCGGTCACCGGTTGCAGCGTCGCTGCGGGGTCAGGCGACATCAGTGCGCGCGACGTCGACGGTGAGTCGGCGAGACTGACCGCGATCGCCGTCACCTCGTCCCGGGCGGCGCGATCACCATCGACGCGGGCATCGACCGCCGCGAGCACGCTACCGGCGACGACGATGACGGCGACCAGCATCAGCAGCCAGGCAACCGCCTGACCAGCGAGAGTCCGGGGAATTGCTCGATACATCGGCCACCTCCGCCCGGGATTCGTCGGTTTCGTCCGGTGAACGAAACGAACTCAATCGTGACCCGTGTCACGCATTCATCCCACAATCCATACACGGACGGTGACCGCGCGGTCCATGACGCGGCGACGACGAGAGGAATCCGATGAATCTGCGTTCACGACCTAACGAGCCGGGCGACGAGCCCGCTCCCCCGGTGTCCACCACTGACGGGCCGGCGCTCAAGAAGCGCGATCGCACGCATTGGCTCTACATCGCGGTGATCGTCGCGGTCGTGGCCGGCGTCGTCGTCGGGCTCGTCGCACCGCAGGCCGGCAAGGACCTCGCGTTCTTGGGCACCATGTTCGTGAGCCTGATCAAGATGATGATCGCGCCGGTGATCTTCTGCACCATCGTCCTCGGCATCGGGTCGGTGCGGAAGGCAGCGACCGTCGGCAAGGTCGGCGGACTGGCATTCGGGTATTTCCTGGTGATGTCGACCGTCGCGCTGGCGATCGGCCTCGTCGTCGGCAACCTGATCAAGCCCGGCGAGGGTCTCAACATCACGACGACCGCGGGTAAGGGCGCCGAACTGGCAACGGAGGCACACGAATCCGGTGGAACCCTCGACTTCGTCGAGGGCATCATCCCCACCTCGATGGTGTCCGCGCTGACCGAGGGCAATGTGTTGCAGGCGCTGTTCGTCGCTCTGCTCGTGGGATTCGCCATCCAGGCCATGGGCCGCACCGGCGAGCCGATCCTGACCGCGGTGTCGTACTTCCAGAAGCTCGTCTTCAAGGTCTTGTCGATGATCCTGTGGGTGGCACCGATCGGCGCGTTCGGTGCGATCGCCAACGTCGTCGGCCAGACGGGGTGGGCCGCGGTCCAGCAACTGCTGATCCTGATGCTGGCGTTCTACATCACCTGCGTGCTGTTCGTGTTCGGTGTCCTCGGCGTCCTGCTGCGGACCGTCGCGAGCGTGTCCATCTTCCGACTGGTCCGCTACCTGGCCCGTGAGTACCTGTTGATCTTCGCCACTTCGTCGTCGGAGTCCGCCCTCCCGCGCCTGATCGCGAAGATGGAGCACCTTGGCGTGGAGAAGGCCACCGTGGGTGTGGTGGTACCCACCGGATATTCGTTCAATCTCGACGGCACGGCCATCTATCTCACGATGGCCTCGATCTTCATCGCCGATGCCATGGGTGACCCGCTGTCGATCGGCGAACAGATCGGTCTGCTGGCCTTCATGATCATCGCGTCGAAGGGCGCGGCCGGCGTCAGCGGTGCAGGGTTGGCCACCCTGGCCGGCGGTTTGCAGGCCCATCGACCCGAGATGCTCGACGGCGTGGGACTCATCGTCGGGATCGACCGGTTCATGTCCGAGGCCCGCGCGGTGACCAACTTCTCCGGCAACGCGGTCGCGACGCTGCTGGTCGGCTCGTGGACGGGGACCGTCGACAAGGCCAGGGTCGACACCGTCCTCAGCGGAGGTGCACCGTTCAACGAGTCCGACATGGTCGACGACGAACCGGTGGACCGTCGCTCGGGCGACGACGAGGAGCGGACATCGGCACGATCGGATCGCGCACTGACGGACCACTGACCACGGACCTCCACAGGGAAAACGAGGCGGGGGGGGGCCCCCCCGGGGGCGGGGGCCCCCGGGGGGGTGGGGGGGGGGGGGGGGGGGGGCGGTTTGAGAAAACACGGG
>NZ_JBNCLX010000007.1:0-117862 GCF_049844895.1 Gordonia sp. DT101
ATCGCATCGACATGCTCACCGGAGAACACCCCATCTCCTGCGTAGCCCGGCAGTCGTTGCAGGGACGCCAGTGCTGTACCGATCCGCAACCAGCGTGACGCGACGCCGGGTGCGGCACCCATCTCGATCAGCAGGTTGCGCGTCGTGCCGCCGGACTGTGGTGCGACCCCCAATCGATCCAACGCACTGGCATGCGCCGCCAACAGGTGATCGACAATATTGCGCAGTTCCAGCAACGCCTTGGTGGCGTCGAACACCTGCCGCCCCGACGCCGCATCGGCGACGGTGACCTCACGCGCACAAGCAATGATCGAGCTGATCTCCCCCATGCCATCCAGTATGGCTCGAACATGTGTTCGAGTCAAGGAAAACTTCTGTGCCGCAGTTTGTTTCGACAGAAATCTGCGGCGGACAACCTTCCGATTCTACCGACAGACTCCGACAGTTCCGACGTCGAGCAATCCTCTAATCACTCGCACTCATCAGCCATCAGAATCCACGGCTCGCGAGGCAGTGCATCGGGACGGAATCGCTCGCTCAGCATCGCGATGTCGACCACCTCGCCACGATCGGCAAGCCACAACGACTGCGCGATGTGCGAGAGCACCTGTGCCGCAGTCACTTCGCGCTCGGCGAGGTCGGCGATGGTGACCGCGCCATCGCGTTTGCTCAGTCGAACGTGATCGGGATTGAGCACCATCGGTACGTGGGCATAGGTCGGAGGTGTGTGTCCCAGCAGCGATGCGAGGTAGGCCTGGCGAGGCGCGGACGAGAGGAGATCGTCGCCGCGGACCACCTGATCGACGCCTTGCGCCGCGTCGTCGACGACGACGGCGAGGTTGTAGGCGGGTGTGCCGTCGTTGCGTTGGATGACGAAGTCGTCGACCACGCCCGCGTAGCTGCCGTGCAGCAGATCGGACACGCTGAACAGCTCGGCGTCGGTGCGCAGGCGGATCGCCGGCGGACGACCCGTGGCGCGACGTTCGGCTCGCTCGGCATCGGTGAGGTCGCGACAGGTGCCGGGATACGCGCCCTGCGGAGCATGCGGCGCCGACGGCGCCTCGAGGATCTCGCGGCGGGTGCAGAAGCACTCGAAGGTACACCCGCGGTCTCGGAGCCCGTCGATCACCGACTGATAAGTGGCGAGGCGCGTCGACTGGTAGACCACGGGTGGGTCCCAATCCATCCCCAGAGCTGTCAGATCGGCGAGTTGCCGACGATCGGCGCCGACGGCGGTGCGGTCCAGATCCTCCATCCGGATGAAGAACGAGCGACCAGTGGTCCGGGCGAACAACCAGGCCAACACGGCGGTTCGAAGGTTGCCGAGGTGCAGGTCACCGGACGGCGACGGCGCGTACCGTCCCGCCGGCCGGAAGGTGTCTCCCTGGTCCATTGCGCAAGACACTACTGTCCCCGCCGGCCCCGCTGGTCGAGCAGCTCGGCGAGCGTAGCGAGTCAGGCATGTCGAGACCGCTCCGCACGTACCATGAGATCCGTGGACCTCCCGGTAATGCCACCGATCGCGCCGATGCTCGCCAAAGCCGTCACGTCGGTTCCCGACCAGCCCGACGGCGATCCGGTGTGGTCGTACGAACCCAAGTGGGATGGCTTTCGTGCGTTGATCTTTCGCGATGGTGACGAGGTCGCCATCGGTTCGCGCGGCGGCAAGGATCTGGCGCGCTACTTCCCGGAACTCGTCGCGGCGGCCAAGGCCGAGCTGCCCGAGAAAGCAGTGGTGGACGGCGAAATCGGGGTGCCGGCGCTGATCGGCGAGACGCATCGGTTGGACTGGGACTCGCTGGCGCAGCGCATCCATCCCGCGCAATCGCGGGTCACGATGCTGGCGGAGAAGACACCGGCGATCTTCATCGGTTTCGACGCGCTCGCGCTGGGCAAGGCGAGCGTTGTGGGCGAGCCGTTCCCGGTACGTCGTGAGGCCTTGCTGCAGGCGATCGACCCGGCCGTCGGTGCCGACCGGCGACTGCGGGTGAGCCGCGTGACCGCTGATCCGGCGCTGGCGACCGACTGGTTCACCGCCTTCGAGGGCGCCGGTCTCGACGGCGTGGTGGGCAAGAAGCTCGACGGCCGATATGTCGAAGGCAAGCGGGAGATGGTCAAGGTCAAGCACAAGCGCACCGCCGACTGCGTCGTCTTCGGCTATCGCGTGCACAAGAGCGGCACCGGACTCGGCTCCATGCTGCTGGGGCTCTACGCCGATGGCGAGATGCGGATGGTCGGCGGGGCCGGCGCGTTCTCGGATGCCAAGCGCATCGAACTGCAGGAGATGTTCGAACCGATGCGCACCGATCCGGACAAACCCAGCCCGGGCGAACCGACGCGGTGGCGATCGGAGAAGTCGGGTGAGTGGATTCCGATCCGTCCGGAGCTCGTGGTCGAGGTCGCCTATGACCAGATGGAGAACCACCGCTTCCGGCACACCGTGAAGTTCATCCGATGGCGCCCCGACCGCGAGCCGGAGAGCTGCACCTACGACCAGCTCGAGGTCCCGCTCACCTACGACCTGCACGATGTGCTGGAAGGAGCCTCCTGACATGGCATCCCGGTCGCCCGCGGAGGAACTCGACGTCGACGGCGTCGCCGTGCGGATGAGCAATCCGGACAAGATCTACTTTCCGGAACTCGGCGAGGACGGCGGCCGCAAGAGGGATCTCGTCGGCTATTACCGCGAGATCGCACTGCAGGGCGCGATCATGACCGCGGTACGCGATCGGCCGACCTTCTTGCAGCGCTTCCCCGACGGGGTCGAGGGGGAGGAGATCTATCAGAAGCACATCGCGAAGAAGCGGCCCGACCACGTCGAGTCCACCCGGATCGTGTTCCCTTCGGGCAGAACGGGTGACGCGATCAAGCCGACCGTTCCCGCCGACATCGTGTGGGGCGCCAACCTGGGCACGTTCACCTTCCACAGTTGGCCGACCATCCACCCCGACAACGATCACCCCGACCAGTTGCGCATCGATCTCGACCCGCAACCCGGCACCGACTTCGACGATGTCCGCCGGATCGCGACCGAGGTCCTGGCGCCGCTGTTGAATGAGTTGGGCTACACGGGTTTCCCGAAGACCTCGGGTGGCCGCGGCATCCACGTGTACGTGCCCATCGAGCCGAAGTGGGACTTCATCGCCGGTCGCCGGGCCGTGATCGCCCTCGCCCGGGAGATGGAACGTCGCGATCCCGATGCGGTCACTCCGTCGTGGTGGAAGGAAGAACGCGGCGAGCGGATCTTCGTCGACTACAACCAGAACGCCCGCGACCGGACGATGGCCTCGCCGTACTCGGCACGCCGCAGTCCCAACGCACGCGTGTCCACACCGCTCACGTGGGATGAGCTAGCCGACGTGAATCCCGACGACTGCACCATCGCGACGGTTCCGGATCTCGTTGCCCGGCGCGGAGACCCGATGGCCGACATCGCCGATCACCGCCGCGGACTGGAACCGCTGTTGGAGATGGTGCAGCGCGACGACGCCAACGGCCTCGGCGACATGCCGTATCCCCCGAGCTACCCCAAGATGCCGGGCGAACCGCCACGCGTCCAGCCGAGCAAGAAGGTCGCCGCGCACTGGGACGACAAGGGAAATCGGATCGAGGACTGAGCCTCCGCCGACAGCTTCCCGTTCCCTGAGGAGCGAGCTTGCGAGCGGTCCCCGTTCCCTGAGGAGCGAGCTTGCGAGCGTCTCGAAGGGCCCCTAGTGACGCATCGCTCGTTCCTCGCGAGGCTCCTCAGGGGTCGGCCGCGGTTCCTGCCGAGTGACACCAGAAACACCACAAATCCCACCTGGCACGATCGGCCCAGGCCTGGAACCATGGAGACAGTCCGAGCGCAACGTCAGATCGCGTCGCAGCGGCCGGGTCCGAGGCGGGCCCCACCGACGGTTCGACGACAGCCCATCTGCTCGGACCCGAGCTGTCGGGAGACGTCGCCGCTGCGGACGACCTGCGGCGAGGAGTGCGTGATGCCCGACAACGTCGCCCGCAAACTGATCGGTTCACACCTCGAGCGTGGCGAGATGACGGCCGGTGAGGAGATCGCGATCCGGATCGATCAGACCCTCACGCAGGACGCCACCGGCACCCTGGTCATGCAGGAACTCGAGGCACTCGGCCTCGATCGGGCCCGAACCGAGGTCAGCGTGCAGTATGTGGACCACAACCTGCTCCAGACCGACGAGAAGAACGCCGAAGATCACGAGTATCTGCGCACGGCCTGCGAGCGATTCGGGCTCTGGTTCTCCAAACCCGGAAACGGGGTCTCGCATCCGACCCACATGCAGCGATTCGGTGCGCCGGGCAAGACGATGGTCGGATCTGACTCGCACACCCCGGCGGCCGGGTCGCTGGGCATGCTCGCGATCGGCGTCGGCGGACTCGAGGTCGCGTTGGCGATCGCGGGACATCCGCTCAACATCCGGATGCCGGAGATCTGGGGCGTCCGGTTGGAAGGCGAGTTGCCGCAGTGGTGTTCGGCCAAGGATGTGATCCTCGAGATGCTGCGTCGCCACGACGTGAAGGGCGGCGTCAACCGGATCATCGAGTACCACGGTCCCGGGCTTGAGGGCCTGACCGCGATGGACCGCCACGTCATCGCGAACATGGGCGCCGAACTCGGCGCCACCACAACGGTGTTCCCGAGCGATGACGCCGTGCGCGAGTTCCTGCGTGCCGAGGGACGCGAGGACGACTGGACCGAACTGTTGGCCGACGACGGCGCCGAGTACGACCTGACCGACACCATCGACCTGTCCACTATCGAGCCGCTGATCGCCAAGCCGTCGTCGCCGGGCAACGTGGTGCCGGTCCGTGATGTCGCGGGAGAGGAGATCTCCCAGGTGGTCATCGGCTCGAGTGCGAATCCCGGGCTCCGGGATTTCGCCATCGCCGCAGCGATGGTCGATGGACGACAGACGGCGTCGGAGGTGAGCTTCGATGTGAACCCGACCTCGCGCGAGATCCTCACCGACCTCACCAAGATGGGTTCGACGACGCAGCTCGTGATCGGCGGTGCACGCATCCATCAGGCCGGCTGTATGGGGTGTATCGGGATGGGGCAGGCGCCGGCGACCGGCCGGAACTCGTTGCGCACCATGCCGCGCAACTTTCCCGGGCGCTCGGGAACCCGGGAGGACTCGGTGTGGCTGTGCTCCCCCGAGACCGCCGCGGCATCGGCGCTGACCGGGCGGATCACCGATCCGCGGGATTGGGCAGCCGACGTCGTTATGACCTATCCGCAACTCGACCTGCCGCGCGAGCGTTCGATCAACACCGCCATGCTGGTGGCGCCGATCGATGCGGAGGCCGCCGCGAAGGTCGAACCGGTCAAGGGCCCCAATATCTCCGACCTTCCTGAACTCGACGATTTGCCTGATGTCATCGAGGCGCCCGTGTTGCTGACCGTCGGCGACAACATCTCCACCGACGAGATCTCGCCCGCCGGTGCGCGGGCACTGCCCTTCCGGTCGAACATCCCGAAGCTGGCCCAGTTCAGCTTCACTCAGGTCGACCAGACCTACCCCGAACGCGCCGCGGCGGCTGCCGGCGGGCACATCATCGTGGGTGGCGAGAACTATGGTCAGGGTTCGTCGCGAGAGCACGCCGCAATCGCTCCCCGATATCTCGGTCTCCGGATGGTGATCGCGAAATCCTTCGCTCGCATCCATTGGCAGAATCTGGCGAACTTCGGTGTGCTGGCAGTCGAGTTCGGCGATCCCGCCGATCACGATGCGATCGACCGGGACGACGTCCTGAAGGTGTCCGGCCTTCGAAACAGTCTGGGGTCGAGCGACGAGCTGACCATCGAGAATGTCACGAAGGGAAGGAAATTCCTGGTTCGGCACCGTCTGTCGCCTCGGCAGGTCGCCGATGTCCTCGCGGGCGGGCTCATCCCGCGACTGGCGGCCGAGGGGGAGTCGGATGTGCAGGAGGCGAAGGAGACCGTGCTGCAGCACAGTGGCGAGATCAGCTGACGATGCCGATCAGGGAATCAACGCGACCTTTCCACCCGGATGGCCACCGCTGACGAACTCGAGCGCGGCACGCGCGTCCGAGAGTGGGAAGGTGCACGCCACGGGCACGACCAGATCGCCTGCGCTGGCGAGCCGTACGAGGAACGAGCGCACCGCATCACGGAACTCGAGGCTCTCCGGCTGGCCTCCGCCCAGCGCGATGAAACCGTCGACAGAGGCGCGCTGCGCAGACACGATCGTGACGATCCGGGAGCGATCCGCCACCAGTTCGAGCGAGGTGTCGACGGCTTCATCGGTGCCTGCGGCGTCGAGAGCGGCCGCGATACCACGGTGCGTGGCGGCGCGTACCCGGCCGGCCAGTCCGGGGCCGTATTGCACAGGGACACCGCCGAACTCGCGGACCCGCTCGAAGTTCTCCGGTCTCGCGGTGCCGATCACCGTGATGCCGCGGAGCCTGGCGAGCTGTAGCACCGCGACACCGACCGCGCCGGACGCGGCGTGCAGGAGGATGGTCTCGTCGCGTTCCACGCGCGCGGCGCGGAGCATATCGGCGGCGGTGCAGCCGGCCAGCAGCAGATTGGCGGCGGCCGGTTCGTCGAGGGACGCCGGTTTTGCGAACACCTTCTCCGCCGGCACGGTGAGTGCGGTGGCATAGCCGCCCCGGACCCGAAAGGCCAGTACCGCATCCCCGGCGGCGCCACCACCGGATGCGATCTCGGTGTCGGGGCCGAGCTCGAGGATCTGACCGGACACCTCGTAGCCGACCGGGAGCGGTAACTGCGAGGGGTCGGTGCCGCGCTGCGCGTGCTTGAGATCGGCGGGATTGACTCCGGCCGCCCGAACCCCGATGGTGACCTCACCAGGACCCGGTGGTCCCAGTTCATCGTCGACGAAGGCGAAGTCGTCGAGACCGCCGAATCCGGTCGCCACCCAGCGTTGAACCCGCATGCTCCCAGGCTAGCGTCGGCCGGCGGGTGTGCGCCGACGAAAATCGTCCCCGTGAGCTTCGTCCGAGGGGATATGCCCTCGCACCCAGCTCACGGGGACGATTTCAGTGAATCAGTGCCGGTGATCAGCCGTGGATGAACGTCTCGAGCTCCTGACGTGCGACGTCGTCGGCGAGCTGCTTCGGCGGGCTCTTCATGAGGTAGGCCGAGGCCGGGAGGATCGGGCCGCCGATGCCGCGGTCCTTGGCGATCTTGGCGGCGCGCACGGCGTCGATGATGATGCCGGCCGAGTTGGGGGAGTCCCACACCTCGAGCTTGTACTCGAGGTTCAGCGGCACGTCACCGAAGGCGCGACCCTCGAGGCGCACGTAGGCCCACTTGCGGTCGTCGAGCCACGCGACGTGATCCGACGGTCCGATGTGGACGTTCTTGTCCTCGATCTTGCCGGCCAGCGAGCCGGTGAGGTTGGAGGTCACAGCCTGGGTCTTGGAGACCTTCTTGGATTCCAGGCGCTCGCGCTCGAGCATGTTCTTGAAGTCCATGTTGCCGCCGACGTTGAGCTGGTAGGTGCGGTCCAGCGTCACGCCGCGATCCTCGAACAGTTTCGCCATGACGCGGTGGGTGATGGTGGCGCCGACCTGGCTCTTGATGTCGTCGCCGACGATCGGGACACCGGCGTCGGTGAACTTCTGGGCCCACTCGGGGTCGGAGGCGATGAACACCGGCAGGGCGTTGACGAACGCGACGTTCGCGTCGATGGCGCACTGTGCGTAGAACTTGTCGGCCTGGTCGGAGCCCACCGGGAGGTAGGAGACCAGCACGTCGACCTCGGCGTCCTTGAGTGTCTGCACGACGTCGACGCCGCTGCCATCGGCCTCGGTGATGGTCTCGCGGTAGTACTTGCCGAGGCCGTCGAGGGTCTGACCGCGCTGGACGGTCACGCCGGTCGGCGGGACGTCGGCGATCTTGATGGTGTTGTTCTCGCTCGCGAAGATCGCGTCGGAGAGGTCGAAGCCGACCTTCTTGGCGTCGACGTCGAATGCGGCGACGAACTCGACGTCGCTCACGTGGTACTGGCCGAACTTCACGTGCATCAGGCCGGGCACGTTGGCATTCTCGTCGGCGTCCTTGTAATACTGCACGCCCTGGACCAGGGATGAAGCGCAGTTTCCTACGCCCACAATGGCCACGCGCACCTTATTTGGCTCACCCATGGTCGGGTTCTCCTTCTACTCGGGGCGTCGCAGATCGCTGCGCCACCGGTGTTCTCTGGTGTTCGGTTTCTTCTTGCCCCACGTCGCGGCTCTGCTCTGAGCCCGCAACATGGAAGTCACTGTCGACGGTGTCCGTGAGCGGGTCCCGTCGGTTTACGGCGTCGGCCTCGTTCTCCGAAGCCTCCGCCGCGATCAGCTCGTTCAGCCAGCGCACCTCGCGCTCACTGGATTCGAGGCTGAGCTGATGGAGCTGGCGGGTGTAGCGGTCGACGGCCCGATTGGAACGGCCGACGATCTCCCGGAGACCCTCGCGACGCTCCTCGACCTGGCGGCGACGACCTTCCAGGATTCGCATTCTCGCGACGGCCGGTGTCCGGCTGAAGAACGCGAGGTGCACGCCGAATCCGTCGTCGGTGTAGTTCTGCGGTCCGGTGTCGGCGACCAGCTCGCTGAACCGCTCCCGGCCGACGTCGGTGAGCTGATAGACGCGACGGCCGCGGCGCACCTTCACCCCGGTCGGCGCCGTTGCCTCGTCGATGATGCCGTCGGCCTGCATGCGACGCAGTGTCGGATAGAGCGATCCATAGGAGAACGCGCGAAACGCACCGAGCAGCCCGGTGAGGCGTTTCCGCAGCTCATAGCCGTGCATCGGGGACTCGAGGAGTAATCCGAGAATCGCGAGCTCCAACATCGGTACTCACTCCTTCCCGTTCGACACGTCGCTCTGATGTGATTACCAATGTATCGCAGCGATATAACTCGCGTCTACAGCGGGTGCACCGTGTGGGCGATCAGTTCGACACGCTCTTTCGGGATGACCGTCACACCGACAGCTGCCTGATCGACCACGTACCCTTGAACACGTGCAACGCCAGATCGTCGACTACGCCCTGCAGAGGAGGTCACGGCTGTCCGACGTCCATTCCGGACGGACCGCCATGGCCGACGTCTGCGACGCGAGTCCGTATCTGCTGCGTGCGGCCAAGTTCCACGGCCGCCCATCCGACGCGCTCTGCCCGATCTGCCGGAAAGAGCAGGTCACCCTCGTTTCCTGGGTGTTCGGCGAGAAGCTCGGGCAGGTGTCGGGGTCGGCCCGCACCAACGACGAGATCGCCGGCCTCGCCGCCACCGCCGAAGAGTTCTCGGTGCACGTGGTCGAGGTGTGCCGGACGTGCAGTTGGAACCATCTCGTGCAGTCGTACGTTACGGGTTTGCCGCCACGTTCCACGCGCACGCGACGGGTGGCGAAGTAACTGCCGGGTGACCGCCTTGCCGCGGATCGCCCATCGACCCCGGATGTACGGATTTTGCCCGGACACGTCTGCGTGGGTCACAGTGGGATCACGAATAACAACGGAGAAGGTCTGTGAAGAGCGCTGAATTGGTCGGTCGCGACGATAGGAAGGTGGGTCGATGAGCAGCACACGCGGAACGTCGTCCGCCCCACGCGGCGGCGGCCGGACGCCGCGCGCGCAGGCCGACGACCCGGTGCGCCGGCGTCACAAACGGCTCGCCTGGGGCTTCGGGATCATCGGCGCCGTCGTCCCGGCGATCGCGCTGGTCGGCATCCTGGCGTTCATGCTGACGTACTTCGGTGCGTCCGTTCCCGCTCCCGGGGACATCAAGCAGAACCAGGTCGCGACGATCACCTATGACAACGGCAAGACCCTTGCCCGCGTGGTCCCGCCGGAGGGCAACCGCAGCGACGTCAAGATCTCCGATGTCCCCAAGTCCATGCAGGATGCGGTGATCGCTGCCGAGGACCGCGAGTTCCGCAGCAACTCGGGCTTCTCGGTCCGCGGGCTGTCGCGCGCGGCGATCGGTCAGGTGACCGGCAACGGCGGTGAGGCCGGCGGCGGTTCGACGATCACCCAGCAGTACGTGAAGAACGCGCTCGTCGGTGATGAACACAGCTATGAACGCAAGTTCAAGGAACTCGCGCTCGCGACCAAGATGTCGAACGAGTGGTCCAAAGAAGACATCATGGCCGCCTACCTCAACACGATCTACTTCGGTCGCGGCGCCTACGGAGTGTCCGCGGCCTCGCAGGCCTACTTCCGCAAGGACGTCAAGAACCTCACACCGGAGGAGTCCGCGGTCCTCGCCGCCGCCATCCGGTCGCCCTCGTACTACGACCCGGAGATCAATCCCGAGGCGGCCGAGGCGCGCTGGAACTATGTGCTCGACGGCATGGTGGCGATCGGGTCGATCAAACCGAGCGATCGCGCCGCGATGAAGTACCCGAAGGTGCCCAACGCCCGGGCCCAGTCCGACGACACCCCCGGCTCGAACGGCCTCATCAAGCAACAGGTGCTCGCCGAGCTCGGCAGACTGAACATCTCCGAGCAGCAGGTCCGCACCGAGGGCCTGAAGATCACCACGACCATCAATCCGCAGGCGCAGAAGTCCGCCGTCGAGGCGGCGAATGACAAGCTCAAGGGCGAGCCGTCGAATCTGCGCACCTCGGTCGTGTCTGTCGATCCGCGCAGCGGCGGCATCCGTGGCTATTTCGGTGGCAATGATGCCAACGGCTGGGACTACGCCCAGGCCGGATTGCAGACCGGATCGTCGTTCAAGGTCTTCGCCCTGGTCGCCGCGCTCGAGCAGGGCATCCCGCTCTCGAAGGTCTACAGCTCGGCGCCCTACGACGCGCCCGGCGGCCTGACCGTCGAGAACTCCGACGGCGAGAGCTGCGGATCGTGCAACCTCGCCACCGCGATGAAGATGTCGCTCAACACCGTCTATTACCGCTTGATGATGGATCTCGACGGGCAGGCGAAGGCCGTTGCGGCTGCCGCGCACAAGGCAGGCGTCGCGCAGAGTTTCGGCAACATCCAGCAGACCCTGGAGGGCAAGGACGGCAACATCGAGGGTGGCGTGGTACTCGGTCAGTATCCGTCGCGGGTGCTCGACATGGCGTCCTCCTATGCGACGCTCGCCGCGTCGGGTGTCAAGCACGATCCGTACTTCGTGCAGAAGGTGGAGACCTCCGACGGCGAGGTCCTCTACGACCATCAGGCCAGCCAGGGTGAGCGGGTCTTCCCGGCCAAGGTGGCCGACAACGTGACGGCCGCGCTCGAACCGATCGCGTCGTACTCGAACGGACACTCCCTCAGCGACCCGAGCCTCGGGTCACGGCCGTCGGCCGCCAAGACCGGAACCGCGCAGCTCGGCGACACCGGTCAGAACAAGGACGCCTGGATGGTCGGCTACACGCCCCAGCTGTCCACCGCGGTCTGGGTCGGCACCGACAACGGCAGCGCACTCAAGAACTACAGCGGCTCGCCGATCTACGGCAGCATGCTCTCGTCCGACATCTGGCAGTCCACGATGAACGGCGCGCTCGACGGCAAGCCCATCCAGCAGTTCCCCGAACCCGAGGCCGTCGGCGGTCAGGCAGGTGTGCCCTATGAGCCACCACCGGTGACCTACGACGACTCGCCGCGGACGCGCTCGCCGCGCACCGGCGACGACGAAGGGCCGTCTCAGCGATACCCGGGCGGTGGTGGCGGTGGTGGCAGCATCACGCTCGCCCCCGGCGTGACGATCCCGCTGCCGGGTAACGCGGCACCGGGTGGCGGCGACAGCGGCCAGGGTGGCGGCAACTCCGGTGGCGGCACGGGTGACGGCGGCGCCACCGGTGGCGGTGACACCGGTGGCGATACCGGCGGCGGCGATACCGGCGGTGGAGACGTTCCGGAGCCCCCTCCGGTCGGCTGAGCCGACAGTCGCCGTGGCGGAGCAGAACTCGACAGGTCCGGAATCCCCGGACGCGAATCCGGTGCTCGTCGGGCATGATCCGGACGGGCCCGAATCCTGGGATGCGGCGGCCCCGCTCGCGGTGGATCGGCGCATCGACACCGATCGGGTCCTGCCGAGCCGCACCGATGTGGTGGCACGTGAGGCCTCCGAGGTGGTCGGCGGACCGGTGGGCAGGCATGCGGCCATCGGCCGCAGTTGGCTGTGGACGCCCATCCGTGTGCTGTTCCTCCTCGCCCTCTGCGCCATGGCATTCGGCTGGTTCGGCAAGGCCGCCTGTCTCCAGCAGGCACCCGCCGACGGGAATTCCGCGGCCGGAACACAATTGCGCCTGGACTGGGACAACCAACGCCAGTACACCAACCTCTGCTACTCGGACGTGATCGGGCTCTTCGGGGCCGAGAAGCTCGACGACGGCGCTCTCCCGTATCGGACCTATTGGTTCGAGAAGGGCGCCGACGGGCAGCAGGTCAAGCGGTACATGGAGTACCCCGTGGTCACCGGTATGTACATGTACGGCGTGGCCTGGCTTGCGCATCAATGGGATTCGGCGCACCAGAGGTGGGGGGTGCCGGGCGCGCTGGAAGTGGTGCTGTTCTTCGACCTCGCCGCGCTGGGGCTCGCCCTGTTCTGGCTGGTGACCATCTGGGCCACCGCACTCACTGCACGCACCCGTGTCTGGGCGACCTGGATGGCGGCCTTGTCGCCGCTGGTCATCGTGCACATCTTCACCAACTTCGACGCGATCGCGATGGCGATGGTGGCGCTCGCCATCCTCTGCTGGGCACGCCGAAGACCCTGGTTGGCAGGTGTTTTCATCGGGCTCGGAACCGCGGCGAAACTCTATCCGGTGTTGTTGCTGGTGGTGTTGCTGATCCTCTGTCTGCGCGCGGGCCGGGTGCGTGAGTTCGCCGCTGCCGCGGCCGCGGCAGCGCTCACGTGGGTGGCCGTCAACCTCCCGATCCTGATCTTGTATCCGCAGGGATGGTGGGAGTTCTTCCGGTACAACAGCGATCGTGCCGCCGAGCAGGACAGCCTGTATCGCATCATCAGCGACGCAGGCGGGTTCACCTGGAACCTCGACGTGCTCAACCTCGTGTCGCTGGGGTTGGTCGTGGTGGTCGCCGTCGGCCTCGGTGCCGTGGGATTGCGCGCACCCCAACGCCCACGGCTCGCGCAGATGGCGTTCCTGATGATCGCCGGCTTCCTCCTCGTCAACAAGGTGTGGAGCCCGCAGTACTCGCTGTGGCTGGTCCCGCTCGCGGTGCTGGCCATCCCGCACACACGTCTCCTGTTCGCCTGGATGGTCGTCGACGCGCTGGTCTGGATTCCGCGGATGACGTTGTACCTCGATCCCGACCGACGATGGCTACCTGAGCAATGGTTCACGGCGGCGATCCTGCTGCGGGCCGCGATGGTGCTCGCACTGTGTGCCGTCGTGCTATGGCAGATCTGGCATCCCGAGGACGACCTCGTTCGCAGACGCTCGGGCGACGGAATCCGTGCGCGGCCCGCCGGCATGCTCGACGACCCGGCAGGTGGCGTCCTCGACGGCGCACCCGACCGGCTCACCTTCCCGTCGCGCCCACGCACCGCCCGACCGCCGACCGAACCCGCCTACCCGCCGACGGCAACCTGAATCCCGCCGACAGCAACGCAGATCCCGCCGACGGCAACCAAGATCCCGCCGACAGCAACCGGAACCCCGCCGACAGCAACGCAGATCCCGCCGACAGCAACCAAGATCCCGGCGACGGCACCCTTCGCGTCGTGCCTCACCATCCGGTCGCACTAGTCCGCCTAGGATCGGCACATGGCGAGCACCAATTCCAGGCGGGCGCGGGCCGGGCGCAAACGACAGCGTCGGATGCGCAACGCCGACAACGACCTCAGTCCCGAGCAATGGCTCGAGATCAAGGAGGCGTGGGGCGGGTGCGCCTACTGCGGGCGAACGGGCACCCCGCTGCAACGGGATTGTGTGCAGCCGTTGTCGGTGGGCGGCAGGTATACCGTGCTCAACGTCGTGCCGGCCTGCCGATCGTGCAACGCCAGCAAATGCAATGCGGAGGTCACCGGGTGGATGCGACGGAAGGGTCTCGACGAAGAGGCGTTCCTCCGACGACTGCGCGCCGTGACGACGGCGGCCGAACTCGAGGATCTCGACTCGCCGAAACTCGATCCGCCAGACCTTGTCGAATCCGAGGCCCAGTGCGGCTGACGCCGAGTCAGCTCTCCTCGGACGAGATCCGCTCCAGTAAAACCTGTTTCGCCGCGGGCCAGTCGTCGTCGACGAGGGCGTACTGTGCTGTCGTCCGCCAGCCCCCCGCGAAGCGGCGATGCTTGCGCAACAATCCCTCGAAGGTGGCGCCCAACTTCGCGATCGCCGCCCGCGACTGTGCGTTGTTCTCGTGTGTGTGCCACACCAGCCGTACCGCTCCGCACTCCTCGAATGCGTGACGCATCAGCAGGAACTTCGCCGTCGGATTGATCGCCGTGCCCTGGGCGTCCTCCGCGTAGAACGTGTATCCGATTGCGGTGGTGAGGTTGTCGGCATCGATGTCATAGAAGCTCGTTGACCCGACCAGTCGTCCGTCGGTGTTGTCGACGACGGCGTAGGCCACTCGACGTGACGGGTCGGCGAGCGCTGACTCGATCCACGACAGGGCGGAATCGGTGTCTGTGGGTACCGTCGTCCACCGGTAGGCCTCAGGGTTCGTCACCACCTGGGCGAGAGCGTCGACGTCGTCGAACATCAAGGGCCGCAAGGTTACCCGTTCGGTCGACAATGTCTCGGTGCCGAGCCAGCTGCTCATGAGCGGACCAGGGCCAGTTCGGGTTCCGGCGAGCTCGGGCGACGACCGAACGACGCCAACGGTTCTCGGAGAGGCGCACGGACGAACGCGACGAGCAGGTATGCCAACAACACCGCGTGCACCCACACGCCGACGTTGACCCCGGTGATCACCCACCATTTCATCGGCGACCCCGACGTGTAGATGCCGAACAACCGGAAGATCGTCGTATCGAGGATGAAGTCGGCGACCAGATAGCCGACGATGACCGGCCAGCGGATCTTCAGCAGCACGAAGAACGGCAGGATCCACAACGTGTACTGCGGTGAGTGCACCTTGTGGAAGAGCATGAACCCGGCCAGCATCGACGCCGAGACCCCGATCCACGGGTACAGCCCGTCTCGGCGATACACCCGCCAGCCCAGGTAGACAGCCGTCGCGAACGCCGCGACGATCAGGATCGGCGACAGCAGGCCCACCAGCGAGTTGTAGGTGTCGGTCTGGCCGCCGGTGAAGTGACGGAGTCCCCAGTACCAGATCGAATTGGTGTCGACGTCGGACTTCCGTTTGCCCTGGAACGAGAGAGCGGCCTTCCACCCGTCGAATCCGAGCACCATGAACGGCAGCTGGATCGCGATGACCGTGAGCGTCGCCGCGGCCGCGACCCACACCGCGCCGACCCAGTCGAGAGTCCGGCGGATCGGGGCTTCGCCGTCGCGGCCCGGCGCCGTTCCATAGGTGAGCACGTAGATCGCCAACGGCAGCACGAAGAAGCCGGGATAGAGCTTCAGGCAGAACCCGATGCCGAGCAGGATCGCGGCGAGGATCGCGGCGGTGCGTACGGACAGGCGTCGCTCGGCGGTGCGTGGACTGATCGTCGAACCCCAGGCCATCACCGCGACCGCGCCGACCGCGGTCGCCACCACGGGCAGTTCCCAGTTGTGGAAGGCGTAGAGCACCAGTGGCGGGGTCGCGGCCCACCAGAGGACCGACCAGCGGGTCATCAGCGCCAGCATCACCGTGACCGCGAGGCCGAACGGGACGAGCAACCACACCGAGTGCTGGAAGAACTCGGTATCCGTGTGCGCGCCGATCGCGCCCAGCCACATGAACATGCCCGACAACACCGGATATTCGACGACGCCGCCGAACAGCTTGCCGTCCGGTGTGATCCCCCCGTGGATGAACGGGAACACGTGATTGTTGATGTCGCGTCCGACCCACAGGTACATCAGGTCCGAGTAGCAGGGGATGACTGCGTTCGGGTCACCGACCGGCCAATGCGAACTCCGGCCCTCGGCGAGGAACGGCGGCCCGCCACACACGATCTTGGCCGAATAGCTCCAGAACATGCACAGACAGGTGGTGAGCAGCGAGGTCAGCAGGACCACGGCCATCTGGCCACGGCCGGCCATGGTGGTGGAGATACGTGACGCCCGCGATGGCGCTCGGCGGACGTCGGACATGCGCTACAGACTAAGTGGTCACACGCCCACTCCCCGACCCCCTATCCCCGACCCCTATCCGCAGCCGCGACCGTTCCCGTCATCCGCGCCCCAGGATCGCCGTCGCGGATGACGGAAACCGTCGCGGTTGCGGATGGCGATTTCGCTGGTCAGGGGTACGTCGTGTATCTTGGAGCGGTTGCCGACGCAGGCGACCCTCCTGCCACGGACAGTCCGTGGCCGAACTAGCCCATAGGAGGTGATGTGGTCTTATGCGTCACTACGAATTGATGGTCATTCTCGATCCGAATCTGGACGAGCGCACCGTTGCACCCTCACTGGATACCTTCCTCAACGTTGTCCGTAACGACGGCGGCAAGGTGGACAATGTCGACATCTGGGGCAAGCGCCGTCTCGCCTACGAGATCTTGAAGCACAACGAAGGCATCTATGCCGTCGTCGATCTCAACGCCGAGCCCAAGACGGTCACGGAGCTCGACCGTCAGCTGAAGCTCAACGAGTCGGTTCTGCGCACCAAGGTCCTGCGGAAGTAATCCACAGTTCCTCGATCGACACGTAAGCAGTCGGTGCCGGGCTCTAGGGTTGAACGCATAGCGTTGAACCAATGCCCGGTGCACGTCGATCAACGAGTGCCCAACCACGACCCAAGGGGAGACACATGGCAGGCGACACGGTCATCACCGTTGTAGGCAACCTGACGGCAGACCCGGAACTCCGGTTCACACCGTCGGGAGCCGCGGTGGCCAACTTCACGGTGGCCTCCACGCCGCGCACCTTCGATCGTCAGACCAACGAGTGGAAGGACGGCGAAGCGCTGTTCCTCCGCTGCAACATCTGGCGCGATGCCGCGGAGAACGTGACCGAGAGTCTGTCCAAGGGAACCCGGGTCGTCGTGCAGGGTCGCCTCAAGCAGCGATCCTTCGAAACCCGCGAGGGCGAGAAGCGCACAGTGGTGGAACTCGAGGTCGACGAGATCGGCCCCTCACTGAAGTACGCAACCGCGAAGGTCAACAAGGCCTCGCGGGGCGGCGGTGGAGGCTTCTCCTCGGGCGGCGGCGGAAGCCGCAGCGGGGGAGGCGGCGGAAGCCAGCAGGTCGCCGACGATCCGTGGGGCAGCGCGCCCGCGAGTGGATCGTTCGGCGGGGGCGACGACGAACCACCTTTCTAGAAACACACTGGAGTACCAATGGCAAAGGCAAAAAGCAGCCGGAAGCCGCGCGTCGAGAAGGTCACCAAGACCAAGGCGTGCAACTTCTGCAAGGACAAGAAGGCTGTCATCGACTACAAGGACACCGCGTTGCTGCGGCGCTACCTGTCGGACCGCGGCAAGATTCGTTCGCGTCGCGTCACGGGCAACTGCGTCCAGCACCAGCGCGATGTTGCTGTGGCCGTGAAGAACTCGCGTGAGGTGGCCTTGCTGCCCTTCACCTCGACCGGTCGCTGAGCGGAAAGGGAGCTGACATGAAACTCATCCTTACCGCCGCCGTGGAGAACCTCGGCGAAGCAGGCGACACCGTTGAGGTCAAGGACGGCTACGGCCGCAACTACCTGCTGCCCCGCGGCCTGGCCATCAAGGCCACCCGCGGCGCTCAGAAGCAGGTCGACGGCATCCGTCGTTCCCAGGAGGCCCGCGAGGTCCGCGGTCTCGAGCACGCCAACGAGCTCAAGCAGGCCCTCGAAGGGCTCACCGCGATCTCGCTGGGTGTCAAGACCCATGACTCGGGCAAGCTCTTCGGTTCAGTGACCGCCGCCGACGTCGCAGGCGCGATCAAGTCGGCCGGTGGTCCGGTCGTCGACAAGCGTTCGGTCGAGCTGCCGCAGGGCCACATCAAGGCCACCGGTAGCTACCCCGTCGTCGTGCGTCTGCACCCCGACGTGGCGGCCACTGTTGAGCTGGCTGTCACCGCCGGCTGAGCACACCGACGCAGTACCTGGCACGAGGCCGGGCGGACATGGTCCGCCCGGCCTCGTCGTCTCTTCGGGGCACGCACGCGCAACCGTGAGTAACCCCTGGCGTATGCGTGGTGGAAGACCTCACGACTCGGGTAGTCGACTACGCGTTTCACGCGTGCTGCCGAGTCGTAGTTTCAGTGCTACGAGTTCATCAGATCCGGGGGGCCGGATCGACCGCAAAGGAGCGCAACGTCCACAGGACTCGTGAACAACCGATCGTGTTCACACCAGGAGGCGTTCGCCATGCTCATCATCTTCGTCATCACCAGCGCCATCATCTTCGCGCTGCTGTTCTTTCGGTTGCTCAGCTTGGACTTTCAGGATCATCAAGCGCGGCAACTGATTGGCATCCGCGACCGTGCGCAGCCGAAGTCGATTCGGAAACAGCTGGCATCGGCACCACCCGAGTCGGCGGCCGTCGAGACCGCCGTCCCCCGGCCGCCCGTGTCCAGGCCTTCGCGCGCATGGGTTCTGGAGTTCGCCACGCAGATGAAGTTGTTGTTCTGATCATCCCACTGCTGAACTGACTGTGGCACAGAGAGTTTCGAGTAGATCAGCGCGGCGGGGCCGGCGTCGCCGGTAGTTGATTCCAGTACTGCAGTCGTGGCGGCAGATACCGAGGTGCCGGGTTGTTGCTGTGCGCGGTGTCGCCACTGGGGAAGAAGAACTTGTGCCAGCCCGCGGTGAAGATCAGGGCCCGGGAGCCGGTGCGGCAGGCGACGCTGTCGGGTCGGGGAGCGGTGCAGGTGACCCCGCCGATGGTGACCCGCTTGCCGACGGGCAGGGTCGGTGCGCGGAACCCCGACGGCGCGCCGAATCGGTAGTTCGACCAGTTGGGTACCCACCAGGGCCCTTGCTGGTCGCCGGAGATCGCCGCACCGCGAACATCGGGCGGTGCCGTCGCCGGCGTGCCCTGACAGCCAACGTAGCGGTATGTCGGACCGATCTGGCACAACCATCGTCCGGCCCGCAGGAATCCGCGTCCGTTGTCGGCGTACGCCAGCGGCCGGTAGGCGGCCGGGTTGACCGGTGCGTATCTGGAGAGGTCGAACTCGACCGGCATCGTCGGCGCCGACGAGGGTGCTGCCGATGCCGTACCCCACGGGGCGACCGTGGCGAGCACGACGGCGACTCCGGCCACGACGAGTCGCTGCCATCGAAGTTCTCGACCCCGTGTCGCCCGATACCGCCCCATGGCCAATATTGGAACACGACCCGCGGCCGGGTGGACCGAAACTCCGGAGATTGTGGGACGTTTGTCCACAACCGCACATCCGGACCGCCTCTGAGCAGGTGTAACCCAAGTCACACCGAATGTTTACCGAGTTGTTGGTTGCAGGTGGTTCGGGCTTGACCTGCAACACGCCGAACGACGTGTCCAGCGTGACACGCCGAGACGAATTCTTTGACCTGCTGTGGAAAACTTTCATGGCCCTGACCTGCAGTTACTCAATTGCTCACAGAACAAATCCCCACGCTGTACACAGGGGGTGCACAAGCCACTCGCCAGCGTCCACAGACGGTCCACAGTTTGCTGACAATGTTGTGCACAGCTCCGTTTGAACCGGACGCGAAGGTCGCTCTAGTGTGCTCCGACAGTGCCTCTGCGATAGCGCTGGGCGTTCCGCGGCCTTTTGTCGGTGGTCGTCGCTATCACGGAGCAAGCACGACCGACGTCGGCGGCGGATGCCGTGGACGCCACACAGAGTCGGACCCACTCGAAGTCGAGTGGTGCAAAGTACTGCGAGAGGTTTGACACGCGTGGCAGTTGTCGATGACCGCGGGCACGATCCAGGACATCTGGAGTCAGTTGCCGGCGGGCGAGCGGGTCGGGGGGACGATGGTGTCCCCGCCGAGGATTTCGGCCGGCAGCCGCCCCAGGATCTGGCTGCGGAGCAGTCGGTGCTGGGCGGCATGTTGCTGTCGAAAGACGCTATTGCCGACGTGGTGGAGAAACTCAGGCCCGCCGACTTCTACCGTCCTGCGCACCAGGCCGTCTACGAGGCGGTCCTCGAGCTCTACGGGAAGGGCGAGCCCGCGGACGCGGTGACCGTCGCCAACGAGCTCGAGCGTGCCGGTGAGCTCCGTCGGGTGGGCGGGGCACCCTATCTGCACACGCTGATCTCCACGGTGCCGACAGCCGCCAATGCGGGCTACTACGCGGAGATCGTCGCGGAGAAGGCGATCCTGCGGCGACTCGTGGAGGCGGGGACACGCATCGTCCAGTTCGGCTACGCCGGCGCCGACGGCCAGGACGTAGCCGAGGTGGTCGACCGAGCGCAGGCCGAGGTCTACGAGGTCACCGAGCGCCGCACCGCCGAGGACTACGTGCCGCTCGAAGAGCTACTCCAGCCGACCATGGACGAGATCGACTCGATCGCCTCGCGCGGCGGTATCTCGCTCGGTGTGCCCACCGGCTTCGTCGACCTCGACAAGATCACCAACGGCCTGCATCCCGGGCAGATGATCATCGTCGCCGCGCGACCCGGTGTCGGCAAGGCGCTGGCCCTCGACACCCCGTTGCCCACGCCGACCGGCTGGACCACGATGGGCAAGGTCGGTGTCGGTGACATGCTGCTCGACGCCCAGGGCACTCCCACCAAGGTTGTCGCAGCCACCGAGGTGATGACCGAACGCCCTTGCTATGAGGTCGAATTCAACGACGGGACAATCCTCGTCGCCGATGAACAGCACCAGTGGGTGGCCGACATCGACGGCAAACGACAGACCGTCACCACCGATGCGATGCGCGCCCACGTCGGCTGTGCCGTGATCCGCAACACCCAACCGCTGGAATTGCCGCGGAAGCGCCTGGCATACGGCCCGTACACGGTTGCGGCGCTGGCCGGGATGGCCTTCAACGATCCCGAGATCGCCATGCGGATCGATGCCGAAGGTCCCGTCGACGTGATGACGTTGATGGCCGACCTCGGTGGCCGGATACCGTTCGAATATCTTCGGGGGTCGATCGCGCAGCGTCGAGCACTGCTCGCGGGGTTGCTCGACGCCCGCGCCACGGTCGACGACGACGGCTGGATCACTGTGCCCGCCGCCACGCGGCACATGACCGCCGTCGTCGCCGACCTGGTGGCCGGACTCGGATACAACTACAAGCGCTCGGTGACGGGCTGGCTGCGGGTCGATGCCGACGATGACGTCTTCACGGTTCATCACAAGGCCATCCGGCACAAGGAACTCCGTCGCCGAGCGGGCGTGCGACGACTGATCTCCGTGCGGCCGGTGGACAGTGTGCCGGTGCGGTGCGTGCAGGTCGACAACGACGAGCAGATGTACCTGGCCGGCGAGGCGATGGTGCCAACGCACAACTCGACGCTGGCGATGGACTTCCTGCGCTCGTGTTCGATCACCAATCACCAGACGAGCGCCATGTTCTCGCTGGAGATGAGCAAGACCGAGATCGTCATGCGACTGCTGTCGGCGGAGGCGAAGGTGAAACTCGGCGACATGCGCGGCGGAACGATGACCGACGACGACTGGACTCGGCTCGCACGACGGATGGGTGAGATCTCCGAGGCGCCGCTGTTCATCGACGACTCACCCAACCTGACGATGATGGAGATCCGCGCCAAGGCCCGCCGGCTGAAACAGCGCCAGGACCTGAAACTCGTTGTGGTGGACTACATGCAGCTGATGACCTCGGGTAAGAAGGTGGAGTCCCGGCAGCAGGAGGTCTCCGAGTTCTCCCGCCAATTGAAGCTGCTGGCAAAGGAACTCGAGGTTCCGGTGGTCGCGATCAGTCAGCTGAACCGTGGGCCCGAACAGCGGACGGACAAGAAGCCGCAGGTGTCGGATCTGCGCGAGTCGGGCAGCCTTGAACAGGATGCGGATATGGTCATATTGTTGCACCGCCCAGACGCATTCGAGCGTGACGACCCGCGCGCAGGCGAGGCGGACATCATTTTGGGCAAGCATCGTAACGGTCCAACGGCGACGATTACTGTTGCGCACCAACTGCATTTGAGCAAGTTCGTGGATATGGCGCGCGGGTAGCAATTGCTGCCCGAGCCTTCAGTCCAGGTGGATACCGGCGCGACGTTTTCGCTCAACAGGCCCAATGTCAAACAAGAAGTGATGTCTCCTGACCATATCGCAGTTGATCGGCATCCGATGATGCTGAGCCCGTTCCGGCATCTCCCACTTTGGCTGCCCGTCGCGTGAATGGCACCACGGAGGGGGTGGATTCTCCTGTCCGATCTAGTGATTCCGCCGTTGCTGCGCTACCAGATCAACGTTGTTGCCGATCGCGGTCTGCCGACACGGATGAGCCGTGCCACGCTTCGCGGCGGCGTTCGCCGGCGTATCGCGGTCGCGGTCGTGCTGATGCTGGCTCCGATGGCGGTGGTCGCCGCACTAGGTGACACGTCGATGGCGGGATTGGCCGTGGCAGCTGCGGTCGGCGTGGTTCTGGCGGTGTGGTTCGCAGCGTTGGCGAGCTTGGTGATCGTGACGGCACTCTGGCGGCGGAGGCTCCCGCCGGGTACGAGGATGTCGGCGGAATTCCATCACGATGCCATCACCTACTTCCTGGGCAGAAGCGGCCGTATCCGACTCGACGAGGTGAGCCATCTGCGAGACCTCGGGACGGCGGTGCTGATCGTCCCCGCCCGCGGGCCCAGGATTCTGCTGCCCATCGAGCTTGTCCCGCCGCCCATCGCCGGCTACCTCACGGCGTTGTGCGACGCAGATGCGGACAGCGCAGATGGCGATGCCAGGCCACCAGAACAGCGGACACCGACACTGCAGGTCCAGCAGCACCGCGACTGGGTTGTCGAGGACATCGAAGGCCTGACTGATTTCGTTGCCGCCCTGCGCTACTGGGCTGCTGTGCAGCTGGTGTTGGACGAGCAGGGCTGCTTGCGTGGGGCTCCGTTGTTCGGGCTGCCGTATGTGGCGGCTGGGCGGCTGGTGATTCCACGTGGGCCGGGTAACGCTGAGGACTCTGATGGATTCACCGACTACTCGATCCGTAAAGAATCCGATGGTTACAGCCTCCGGGCAACGACACGCAGTCGCGGCGACTGGTATTTGGACAGGCCGACGGCGTGGTTCGGTAGGTTCGATGACGCCGCCCGCTACTTCGTCGGACGCAATGTCGCCGGGCCCACCAGAATGCGGTACCGGCCGACGATCTTGCCGGTGACGAACCTGCAGTGGCTCGACCGGGGGCTGGCAGCGGGTTGGGTGCAGTCGCAGCATCCCGTGCCAGGCGCTGTGGTGTCCGCGAAGAGGTGCGTCACGCCGGACGAGCCAGGGCGGTTCTATGCGACCAATTCTGGCGACAGTGCCACATCATTTTTGCTGAATCTGTCGTGGCGACAGTTGAATGAAACGTACACGGACGGTATCCCCGGCATCGCGAAAGTGCCGCTTAGGACATTCGCCGGCGAATGACGTCGGCACAAGGCTGCACACTCAGGCGACGGCTTCGGCTCGCAGGGCCAACGCGATAATTCGTGGGCAATCTTCCGAGATCGGCACGCAGGACTGGCCGTAGAAGAGAGCGGCCGTTTGGCTTAGACGCCCGAGGCATTCTCCTCCGCGATCCGCGGTGGTCTGTCCGCTCACTTGTGGATACAACCGCACAGTCACGCGACAGTGAACATTGACAATGCACGGCGACACTCGGAGAAGTTGTCTAAGTGCCCTCACGATTCTTGTCAATCTTCGCTGCATCTCGACAGCTTCGACAAATCGCGCACCTAGCCTGAGCCGTCGACGACGGTCCCGGAATGCATGGGCGATCGCGTCAGCCAACGGACCTCGTCACCGTGTCCGTTGGCGATCGAGCGGGCTCGTCGATCGGGTTTCGGTAACCGCCGTCCACTGGACGTGCCCTTGGTCTCGAACTGTCCCTGTTTCGACGATTTCCGGAATCAATCGGTCGGGCAGCCCGTTGGTGCCGATATGCGAGCAATCACATATGACCGCTTCGGCGGCTCCGATGTCCTGACGCTGACGGATCTCCCCACGCCCAAGGTCGGTCCCGACTCGGTACTTGTGCGCGTCCGCGCCTCGAGCGTGAACCCCGTCGACTGGAAGGTCCGGGAGGGTTACCTCGCCGAGGTCATGGATACGGTGTTCCCGGTCGTTCCGGGTTGGGATGTCGCTGGGGTCGTCGAGCAGGTCGGCTTGGACACACCCGAGTTCCAGGTGGGCGACGAGGTGTTCGGTTACGTCCGGAAGGACGTCGTCGGTGGGGAAGTGGCGGGCGGAACGCTGGCCGAGTTCGTCGCGGCGCCGGTGCGCACACTCGCGCGCAAGCCTGCCGGGTGGTCGTTCGAGGAAGCTGCGGCCACTCCGCTCGCCGGGCTCACTGCTTTCCAGACGATTCGCCGGGCGGGCCTGCAATCAGGCCACACGGCGCTGGTCCATGCCGCCGCGGGCGGTGTCGGATCGTTCGCGGTACAGATCGCTCGGTCCCTCGGCGCGCGGGTGATCGGCACGGCATCGGAAGCCAATCACGAATACCTCCGAACTCTTGGCGCCGAGCCCGTGACCTACGGAGAGGGACTGATCGACCGCGTGCGCGCGCTCGAACCGCAGGGTGTGGACGTCATTCTCGACTACGTGGGTGGTGACGCGCTCGACACGGTGCCAGATCTACTGCGCGACGGTGGCACAGTTGCCTCCATCACGGATGCCCGGGCGCGCGACGAGTTCGGCGGACAGTACGTCTGGGTGCGGCCCGATGCGGCGGATCTCGCCGAACTCGCCCGGCTCGGCGAGGCGGGCGAGCTGAAGCCAGAGATCGCCGAGGTGTTCGACCTCGTCGATGCCGCCGGTGCGCACGAGCGAAGCCAGTCCGGCCACGTGCGCGGCAAGGTCGTCGTTCGCGTGTGACGTCGATGCGCCCATCGAATCGGAACGTCGAAGGTCCGGTACGCGGGTGATACCCGCGTACCGGACCTTCGATATCTCAGGCGTTTGCCGTCAGCATGAGGCGACGACGCCGCAGCGAGCTACTCCTGTTCGCTCCGTTGGCGTTCCTCGTCAACGCGAGCCTCGGCGCGAGCCTTTTCCGCTTCGGCTTCCTTTTCAGCGGCAGTCCGTTGGGATTCTGCCTTGTCTTGTTGCGCTTGGCCTTCGCGGGTCATCGAATCTTGCCCTGTGACCGCGCCGACGGCTTCTTTGGCCTTGCCCTTCGCGTCTTCGACGACGCCCTTGATTCCCTCGGCGGGTCCGCTGTTCTCACTCATGAATGCACTCCTTGCAGTAGCTCGTCACTCGTCGAAGGGCTGAACACCCTTGGAGTCGACATACCCGACTTGCCACGCGGCCAAACGTGCCACCGCACGGGATCGATGCGCTTCGTATGGTGAAGCCCCTCGCATGCCACCGGGGCACGTGTCATCGGGATGACGCAGAGCAGGGAAAACAGGGAAAACCAACGTACTCGTCTCTGATACTGAATCACCCCACGTTTTGTGCCGCCCCCAATGTGGGGGCGTACTCGTTGGGTGGACCAGGCCGATGCTTGAGTGCAAGCGGCTGCAGTTGTACCAGTCGACCCAGGCCGCGGTGGCGTATTCGACGTCGGCGATGGTTTTGTACGGGCCATGGTGGAAGATCGTGGTGCGGATGCATTCGGTCTTGTAGAGGCCGTTGGCGGACTCGATCAGCGCGTGTATTGGGCCCCTGCATCCGATTGACGACCCCTGCCGGAATGTGCGCGTTCGCCAGCTCCGCACCCATCACCCGAGCGTCCGGGCGATCGCAACCCTAAGAAAGTGCCATTCTGTCACTCAGACAGGGCATTTTATCTATCCCGCTCCGTGGATTCACCTGCAGACCGATGGATCGAGGCTAAAGCTGTTCGGCCATCTGAAGGTTGAGACTGACCCATCGGTGGAGATTGCGAGGCGCAGCAGACAGCGCTCGCTCCGTCAGCTCGAAGACTGAGGGCCAGCGACTTTGAAATTGCCGTGGCCCCTATTGACTCATCTCCAGGACCTTCAGATCTGCCACGAGACTCGCCAGGGTCTCAGCAGCATCGGTACGGTTGGTTCCGATGAACCCCGTCGGGCCGCGCTTGATCCAACCCACGACGTACGTTCCAGCCGTGACCCGACCATTCTCGTTCGGGACGGTCCCGCTCTCGTCGTCGAACGGCAGTCCCGGTACGGGTTGAGCGCGGTAGCCGATCGACCGCAGTACCATTCCGGCAGAAATGATTTCGGTGTCGTCACCGAGTTCGGCTCGGACCGACCCGTTGGTCGATCTGACGAGGTTCGTGTGCGAGACCCGGATACCTGAGACCTCATCGGTTCCGACGATCTCGACCGGGGCGGTGCGAAACCGCAGCACGATCCGGCGCGCCGATGGGTTCGCGGGCTCGGTGGCGAAGGATGCCAAGATCTGCTCGACGTCGGAATCACCGGAGATGGGTTCACCACGGTTGTCGACGATGACTTCCACGTCTGGCAGATTCTGGAGTCCGATCAGTTCGGGCAACGTGAACGCTGCGTGCGCGGGGCCGCGTCGGCCGAGCAGCACAACCTCACGAACTTCACTGGCGCGCAGTGCGGTCAGGGCGTCACGTGAGATGTCGGTCGGGGCCAACCGGTCCGGATCGGCGGTGAGAATGCGTGCGGTATCGAGGGCAACGTTGCCATTGCCGACGATGACCACGCGCGGATGATCGAGTCGGATGTCAGCGTCGCGATGGTCCGGATGGCCGTTGTACCAACCCAGGAAACGGGTGGCGGCCATGCTTCCGGGCAGATCCTCGCCGGCGATGCCGAGGCGGCGATCATGGGACGCGCCGACGGCATAGATGACCGCCGAGTACTTCGCAGTCAGTTGCTCATGGGTGACGTCTTTGCCGACCTCGACGCCCATGCGGTAGCGGAAGCCCTTCTGCCGGGTGATGACCCGGAACCGGTCTGTGATCGCCCGGGTACGACGGTGATCGGGCGAGACACCGAATCGCGCGAGTCCGAACGGCTCGTCGAGCCGCTCGTAGACGGTCACTCGCGCGCCCGGGTATCGCAGGATCTCGTCGGCGGCGTACATGCCGGCCGGGCCCGAGCCGACGATTGCCACGTGGAGCTTCCGGGCGATCGCATCGTCGAGATGGCTACGTGAGCGTAATTGCCCCAGGGGCGGGCGGTCGGCGTGTGGATGTTCCTCGAAGTGGTCCGCGTTCAGTCGGGCGAACACCACTTCGTCCGGATTCAACAACCGTTCCGGCTTGATCGCTTCGACCGGGCACGCGGTGATACAGGCCCCGCAGTCGATGCATCCATTCGGGTCGATGTAGAGCATCGCCGACTTGCCGAAGCTCGGATCGGCCGGCGTGGGGTGGATACAGTTCACCGGACATGCGGCAACGCACGATCCGTCGTTGCAGCAGGATTGGGTGACGACGTGAGGCATTGCTATCGGCTCACTGCGACGTATTCGTGCGTCTCCCCGCGGAATCGCGAGGGGCGCCCACCGACCCCTAGCCGATTCCAGATCGGACGGGTCACCCTGTTGAGCAGACCGATCCGGTCGACGAGGCGACGCACGTCGGCGAACATCTCCGACAGCGCGACTCTGCCTTCCTTGGAATCGAAGTACAACTCCTTGATGACCGAGCGCGGGACGCCGGCCACGTCGGCGAACTTCGATGATGGCGCCAGCACTGAAGCGTTCGCCCGCGCGATCACCGGAAGCAACACCGCCAGCAAGGCCCGCCGGAACGGATGCAACTGCGGCACACGCTCTTCGAGGAACTCGTTGGCGAAGGAGATGTGGCGTGCTTCTTCTGCCACATGAATCTGCATGATGCGTTCCAACAGCGGGTGTAGCGGTTCCTCGGCGCGCAGGATCGTCTTCTGCGCGTGATCGAGTGGTTCCTCACCCAGCAGGACGATCGAGAAGAACAGCTCGGGCAGCGCGGCCGCCATGAACGGAGCGAGGTGCGCGACCATCCGGAACCATGCGGGCGCTCCGGGTGCATCGACGCCGGTGCGGTTCACAAACTCCTGGAACATCTGATTGTGGTGGGTTTCCTCGGTCACCTCGTGCATGCCGTAGCGAAACTCCGGCGAACCGTTCGGCAGCAGCACCATGTACGAGAGCAACCCTCGCATGAGCCCACTCTCGAAGTGAACGCCGATCCTGGCGAGATTCGCCTGCCGCATCAAACCGATTTCGATCTGCCGGTTCTCGGGAAGCGCCAGGTACCACGGGTGGCTGCCGAGGGGATCGACGCTGGGCAGCTTCCACCGTGGGTCAGTCCAATCGATCGCGAAATCGGGTTCATCCCAAGGAATGTCGAGAAAGGCATCGAAGTTCTTGCGAACCGACGCGACGGAGAGTGCATTGAGCTTGTCGGCGTATCCGGTGGTCGGCGTCATTGACGTGCTCCTTTGGTGTGCCCTATATGACTGAAGCGTATATTACCAATTGGTCAATTGCGGGGCAAGCGCGTTGATCGGCCCAGCTCACGGCACGCCAAGGGCGCAACGGTCGATCGACCGTGGTTGTCCGGCTCGGTGGCCGCTACGGCAACTTCAGCCGGCCGCGAGGACTCGGGCCTGGTTGCGGTGTTGCTCGCGCAGCCGCTCGTAGGAGGTCCCGGTGGCCCGAATGTCTGCGAGTTCGTCGGCGGTGACGGGTCGGCGAATCTCGCCGGGAACCCCGGCGACGAGCGAGCCTGCCGGGATATCGGCGCCTTGCGGGATGAGTGCATTGGCCGCGATGATCGACCCCCTGCCGATTCTGGCGGCGTCGAGAATTGTTGCGCCCATCCCGACGAGCACGTCATCGTCGATCGTGCATCCATGCAGGGTGGCGTTGTGGCCGACGGACACGCCGGCACCGATCCGCAGGGCAGATCCGGGATCGGCGTGCAGGACGCATCCGTCTTGGATATTCGATCGCTCACCGACGGCTATCGCCTCCGTGTCGGCGCGCAGTACTGCCCGATACCAGACGCTGGCTCCCGCGCCGATCTCGGCGTTACCGATGATGGTTGCGTTCGGAGCGACCCACGCGGACTCGTCGATCGTCGGCACCTTGTCGGCCAGCGTCAGGATCGTGGCACCCTTCGTGGATGTGCTCGCGGCGGCTGCGACACGGACGAGATTGTCGATGAGTTCCTGGCCGCGGTCCACCATGACGTCGGCACTGATGTCCGGGTGCTGCAACCACCAGTCGACAGTTGTCGTGACGGTGCTCATCCAGACGCCGGTGAGTGCGGACAACGCGACCTCGTCCACCACCGTTCCGCTGCTGGCAAGGGCGGCGGCGACACCTTCACGCGTCTGTGCGGCGATGCGATCGCGAGCATTCCGTGCGGCATCGGCAGCGGGTCCTTCCACGGGATGTGACCTGTCGAGGAGGACGCCCCAGTCACTCGGGCGCGGCTCCAGCGCCGTGAACACACTGCGAAGAGTTTCCCTTGCTCGTTCGCGCGCGCTCCCCGCGGCTGCGGATTCGATTGCACCACTGAGAATCCGCGCAGCTCGTTCGACACACGCGATATACAGCCCATCCTTTGTGTCGAAGTAGGCGTATACGAGAGGTTTCGACACTCCCGCTTGGGCGACGACTTCCTTCATCGACAGCCCTGCATAGCCGGTCCGTGCAATCTGCTCAGCGGCGATGTCGAGAAATTGCGTTTCGCGTACTGCGCGGGGTACGCCCTTGCTTCCTGCAGTGCTCAAAGCGTTACCGCCAGCGCTCGAGCGCAACATTTACCGAGCAGTATATTACCCATTAGTCAAGCATAGGTGGTTGCCATTGTCGCAACAACGATCCGTAACTCGTTCCGCAACGCTGCCAGGTTTCCCAGGTGGACGATTTGCCGAGGTCTCGGTGGCTTTCATCGAACGTGCTGAAGACCTCGTTGGTATTTTGACAGCACCGTAGAGTTCGCAGGTGCCGGCGTGTGCAGTGCCCAGCAGACCCGGGGCGGACATCTGAGAGTCATCCGGGAACCGTTGCGGCTGAGCTGCTCTGGGAGGTGGGTGTGCCAATATGCGTGGAGGGTCCGTGGCCGCGACGTTGAGCACCGATCACGGCCCGGCGACGCCTATATCAGCGCCTACCGTGCGTGGACCCGAGGCGTCGTACAGCTCCTCAAGCAGAAACGGGAACGGATCTGCCGATCACCGCGCCGCTCGCGTCGAGCGCTTCGATCTCGTAGTACCCGGATGCTGACTCCGGCAAGGTGATCGCGGTGTTCGCACCCCGCCAGTCGGCGGTGGTCACCGGTGCCAGATCGGTGGCGGTCGTGCTGTGTAGGACTCGCCACTTGGCCACTCGGGTCGCGCCGTTCCAGTGTGCGTGGAGTGTCTTCTTGTCGTCGGAGATCGTGATGTCGGGGCTGTCGAGCGGGGTCCCCGACCATTGCTGATAGAACGCGCGATAGGCGCCGGCGGGCGCGAGCGTCGCGTCGTAGACCATCTGCCCCGACGGGGTGAACTCGGCGATGTGTGCGCCGGTGCCCCAGCTGCCGAAAACATTTCCGTTGGGGAGCAATTGAGCGTTGCCCATGGCTGCCGACTTCACGCCGCCGGGATGGGTCTGGTTGCGTACCGACGTCGCGGTACGGGTGGCGGTATCGAGGTGAATCCACTCGATGCTCGACGCGCCGTTGGTGGTCTCCCCGTCAGTGTTGTTGTTGAACAGCCGTAGCGTCTGGGCGTCCTGCATCTCGGCATTGTGCTGGAACGAGAACTGCACGCCCGCACCGAGAGTGAACGACGATCGTTTGCCGCCGAGCTGCCAGACCACCGCACCGGTCGTCGGGTCGACTTCGTAGATCGTCGAGGTGTGTCGCATCGACAGGATCATGTTGCCATCCGAGGCGAGAGAGATCGAGTTCAGGTGATAAGGGTCGTAGACTCCGCCGGAATTGTCCACGGTGTCAGACGGTGTGATATAAGAATCGCTGATCGGAATATGCTGGGAGGCATGCCATTCGACTAGAACGTTGCCAGTATGGACGTCGACTTCTTTGACCACCGCGTCGTACATGGTGGCCTCCTCGGCCCCGCCCACCGATGTCAGATCCGCCTTCATCGGTTGATACACGGTGATCCACGCGTGGCCGTCGTCGGAGAGTCGGAAGTCGTGGATGTTGGCGCCCGGCGTCTGGCCGGCGTCGATGGTCGCGATGGTCTGATAATGGTCGTTGGCGATGTAATCGACGCCGGACTGTCCCGACTCGAGACTGCCCTGCCACCAGGTGAGTACCGGTTTGCCGTGCAAGGTCTGTACTCGGAAGTTCGCCATCGATTGGCCGGCGGGCGCCGTCCGCGACCACACGGTGCGGCCCTCTTTGTCGGCGATGACGAGTTTGGATCCTGTGCCGGGCCCAGGGACGGACCGCTTGCCGACGATCGCACTGGCCGGTGTCTGACCTTCGTTGAAGAACACATAACCGCCCGTCGCACCCGCGACGTCGTTCACGTTCACCGTATACGTGGACTTCTGAGCAGTTGTGGTCGACGAGGTGTCATCGCCACCGCTGCCACAACCTGCGAAAACCAGAATCATCGCAACGACAGGAATCGCCGGCATCCAGCTCTGTCTGATCCGCACCATGCCGAGTGTATGGGCGGATGTTGCGAAGTGGATGAGAATCAGATGGTGACCGGTAACCGGTCGCCGCTTTGCCGTTGCGCTGCATCTTCTCTGCATTGCTGATGTACTCGCCCACGTCCTTCTCGAACTCGGCGACACTGGCCGTGCGGACGTCCATGCCATATCTGACCGGTAGGCGCCCGGGCAGCTTGACCTCGAACTCGACGCGGTTGCCGGGCATTGAGCATCGACACCCCGCTGAGGGCTCCTGGCACGAGACATCGACGAGGGCGCGACAGCTGAGGTGTGCTGGGAGCACACTCGGTGGTGAGGATAGGAGGCCACATGACGCCGGAAGAACCCGCTTCGCTCTTCGAGGTCGACGACGCATCACGACCCCTTGCCGATCGGCTCCGCCCACAAACGCTCGAGGATGTTGTGGGACAAGAGCATTTGCTCGCGAGGGATGCGCCGCTGGGCCGCATGGTGGCGCAAGGAAGGCTGGCGTCGTCGATCCTGTGGGGGCCGCCCGGCTCCGGCAAGACGACCATAGCCCGGCTGCTGGCCGATCGGACCGGTCTGCAGTTCGAACCCCTATCGGCGACGTTCTCGGGTGTCGCCGATCTGCGGAAGATCTTCGCCGCTGCCATCAAACGGCGTGAGGTGAGTCAGGGCACGTTGCTGTTCGTCGACGAGATCCACCGCTTCAATCGTGCGCAACAGGACAGTTTTCTGCCCTACGTCGAAGACGGGACCATCGTCCTCGTCGGCGCGACCACGGAGAATCCGAGCTTCGAACTCAACGGTGCACTCCTGTCCCGGTGCCAGGTGTTCGTGCTACGCCGCCTCGACGATGCCGCCTTGCGCACCCTCATCGACCGGGCCGAGCATCTGGCAGGGCGCGGACTTCCGCTGGACGGCGGCGCCACGAGCGCGCTGATCGCGATGGCCGACGGGGACGGTCGCTATCTGCTCAACATGATCGAACAGCTGCTCACACTCCCTGCCACTACGGAGCCCATGGATGCAGGTGGACTGGCGGAGGTGGTGCTCAAACGCGCTCCGCTCTACGACAAAACCCGGGAATCGCACTACAACCTGATCTCCGCGCTGCACAAGGCCATGCGTGGTTCTGACCCCGACGCCGCGCTGTACTGGCTCGCGCGCATGCTCGAGGGCGGTGAGGACCCGCTCTACATCGCACGTCGACTGGTCAGGTTCGCCAACGAGGACGTCGCCATGGCCGACCCGCAGGCGATCCACCAGACCCTCGCCGCATGGGATGTCTATGAACGTCTCGGCTCCCCCGAAGGAGAACTCGCGATCGCCCAGGCCGTCGTGTACCTCGCCACGGCTCCTAAGTCGATCGCCGTGTACCGAGGATTGAACGCCGCCATGCGTTCTGCGAAGCGCACCGGTTCCTTGATGCCGCCCGCGCATATCCTCAACGCTCCCACCGCACTCATGAAACAGCTCGGGTACGGCAAGGACTACCGATACGACCCCGACACTCCCGAAGGGTTCTCCGGGCAGGACTATTTCCCCGACGGCGTGGCGCGACAGAGCTTCTACCAACCGAACGGCAACGGGTACGAACGCACCATCGCCGACCGCCTCGCCCGTTGGCGGGAGCTACGCGCCGAACACCAAGCGCCGGGCGTCGATGACGGCGCCGCCGACACCGACTCTGATTGACATGACCCCTGAGCAGACGTCGGGGACAAGGTGTCTAACTCGAGGGTGTCGAAGCAAGCAGGAAGGTGTCGCTCGTGGAATGGACATTCGAACGCCTCTCCACGGGGCTGTGGCAGCCCGAGCTCGTCGGCTCCTACTTCGCCGACAAAGGGTTGTGCGGGGTCTCCGGGAATGCCGGCCTACTGCGCTTTCATGACGCCCAGTCGGGTCCGATCGCCCAGCAGTTTGTGGAGGACACCTTTGGATCGCTCGGCGTTCACGCTGAGGTGTTCGCATTCGACTGGCGCGCCAAGCAGTTCGCACTCAGCACCAGCTTCGACACGGACGGGAGCCGCGTCGGTCACGGCGAGGCGGCGGCCATGATCGTGGCCCTCGACCCCTTCGATATCGTCACCGAACCGTGGGGTCTGACAATCGGCGCATTCGAATCCGTGATCTCCTTGGAAGTGGTTCAGCAGCAACTCAAGCCGGAACTCTTCGAGGAATGGCGCCGCGTCCAGCAGATCGAGCCTCTGTCGCTCACCAACTGCGCCGGCTCGATCGTGCCGGGGTTCTACGGCGGTGAGTTGGTGGCCAGCAATCTGGAACTGAACAACAATGAGGTCTACTTCGCATTTGTTCAACAACTGTGGGACCGTGCGTCACGGCAACAACCGGGTGCCCCTGCGCCCAGCCTCGACCTCTGATCGCGCCCGCACGCCCCTCGATCCAGTCCCGCAGCAAGAGCTGATCGACGTCGGGTACATCGTCACCACTCGTTCGTGGGTATCGATGTCGATGCCGCGGCCTGGCGAAGTCGTCAGCGATCCTGCGGCCCAACGTTCCCCGTTCCGCCGGCGATCACCACGGTTGCCGGCGGTGGCGGCGAATCGCTCGGATCGGCAGGTCGGCGACGGAGAGGGCGCCGCCTCTCTCACATTCACCGCCTGTCGCCAGCGGCCCGGCGCGGGCGATCCCGGTCAAAGCTCGATCTCGCGACCACCGACCTGCTGCGCCGGGTGTCTGCGTCCTTCGCTCAGTGCGCGGCCTCGAAGGCCTCCACGATCTTGGCCGGTACTCGGCCGCGCTCGGACACTTCGTAACCGTTGTCGATCGCCCATTCGCGGATGGTGCGCGTCTGTTCTGGGGCGGCAGTTGCCGGGGCGGGGGTGGTATCGACGGATGCGCGGACGGGTCTGGTCGCCGCTCTGCCGTTGCGCTGCATCTTGTCTGCCTTGGCGATGTATTTGCCCATGTCCCGCTCGAACTTGGCGACGCTGGCCGTGCGGAGGTCCATGCCATATCTGACCGGTTGGCGGCCGGGCAGCTTGACCTCGAACTCGACGCGGTTGAGATCGTCCGCATCGATCGGCTTGCCATCGAGGTCATCAATGAACTCCACGCGTTCTACTTTGGCCATGACTCACCAATCGTCGATATCTGCGGTTGCCGGGTGTTGAGCCTCTACACCCTACTAAAGGCATTCCCGAGTCCCGATTTCACGTTGTCGCGTGAACTGCGGAAGTCGCGCGCGGGTCGTCATTCGTGGGTCAGCACGCGTGCGATCACATCCGCGAGTTGTAGCGGTGCGTCACTCTGTACCGAGTGTCCGGCGTCCTCGATCGTCATGATGTCGGTGGGCCCGGGCCGCGCCCGAAAGCGTTCTGCGTCTTCATCGGTGGTGAAGGGGGAGCGGCCACCACGGACCAGCGTCATGGGGGCTGTGGTCACGGCGAGAGAATCCCAGATCGGTTGCGCCGCAGGCGCTTCACGAAATCGGCCATATCGCCATACCCAGCGTCCGTCCGGGCGCCGGCGGGTGTTGTGGATGACGCCACGACGGATCGACGACAGCGATCGGGTGGGTGCGGCGGCGGCCGTGAGTCCGATGATCTCGTCGATGCTGTCGAACTCCTGCGGGCCCTCGATCAAAGCCACCGTTCCGCGTGCCAACTGTCCGAGTTCGGCTGCACGGTGCGGGGATTCGGGCGTCACGTCGACGATGACGGCCTGTGGTACCAAGTCTGGGACAGCGGCGGCGAGGCTGATGGCGGTCAGTCCGCCGAGTGACATTCCGACGATCACTTCGGCGTCGGGAGCCATCTTCGCGATGACCGGGGCGACTGCACGGGCGTTCGGCGCCGGCGTGTAGTCGCCGTCCGCGCGCCAGGAGGAGTGGCCATGGCCGGGAAGGTCGATCGCGATCACGGGTATTCCGAGCGTCAGGAGAACGCTGTCCCAGGTGTGCGCATTCTGTCCACCACCGTGCAGGAACACTGCGCGCGGACTCGATGCACCCCAGACCAGCGCGCTGACATTGTGCTCGTCGACCGTCGTGTCGACGCGCCTGACAGCCGGGATCGGGTCCCGTAGCCCGAGTTCGTCGGCGGCTTCTCCCAGGAGGCCGAACTCGTCATCCACCGGTTCACTGTATCGACACATCGACACCTCGGGCCGTCGGCGGGCGTAGATTTGGATCCATGGCAGACACAACCGTCACAACCGTCGATTCCGGCCCCCACAAGGTGTCGCGCCGGGTGGCCGTGAACGCCCCGGCCGCCGACATCTTCGGCCTGGTCGCCAACCCGCACCGGCACCCCGAACTGGACGGGTCGGGGACCGTGCGCGACACGCCGGTGTCGGGACCTGATGTCCTGAGCCGGGGCGCGAGGTTCAGCGTGGGCATGAAGCAGTTCGGCGTTCCGTACAAGATCACCTCCACCGTGACCGACTTCGATGACGGCAAGGTCGTCGAGTGGCAGCACCCGATGGGACACCGCTGGCGGTGGGAATTGAACGAGACGTCGCCGACCACGACCGAGGTCACGGAGACCTTCGACTACTCGACGATCAAGGTGCCCAAGATCATCGAGATCCTCGGCTACGACAAGAAGAATGGCGCCGGTATCGAGAGCACGCTTCGGGGACTGGCCGCACGATTCGCCTGAGCCAGGTTTGCGTTCACAACCGCGCCAACAACTCGGCCTTCTTTGTCGCGAATTCCTCGTCGGAGAGAATCCCGCGCTGATGCAGGCCCGCCAGTGATTCGATCGCTGCGATGATCGTGGCGGCGTCGTCGGCCGGGGCCGCCATGAACGGTTCGGACTGCGGCTGCACGGGCTGCGGCGGTGCCTGATCGCGCACCTCCTGCGGGGCGGGTGCGGCAACCGGTGTTTGGGCCACCTGCTCGGTCCCGAGTTCCGGCAGACCGGAGACGTCGAAGGTGCCGAACTGGCTCGTGAAGGTCACCGATCCGTAGGTGCTGCCGCCCTGCTGCTGTTGGACACCGCCGATGTGGTGCTCGCCGGTGTCGAAAACCCTTGTGACACCGTTGACTTGGATCGCGAGTCGTCGCATCGCCGGGAAGATCGCGTAGCGCGCGTCGTTCTGTCCGCCCGACGAGCTCGGGAAGCCGAGGTCACCGGGCCACCAATTGTTCGCGGTGAACTGGCCCTGCGGCGAGGAGGGGGTGGTCGGGAACACCGTGGTGGTGGCCAGCAGCTGCGACAGTTCGCCACACAGCGCATCGACGCGCGCCTTGAGCGCGTTGTCGGACGTGTTGCCGACCATCGTCATGCCGCCGCGCATCCATTGTCCGGAGCCGCCGAGTTCGGGGATGGAGAACTGGGCCATCGTGCCGCCGCCGTTGTTCACCGCGAACAACATGGCCAGCACGGCCTCGCGGGAGAGTCCGTGCTGTTGCGCGATGTCGGCGATGGCGCTCTCCGCTTCGGGGGTGACCGTTGCATCCATGGTGTGTCTTTCGTCGTCCGGTGTCGGTCACGAGCGTACCCAAGCTGCGCGAATGTCGTCGCTCCACTGAGGCGCCGCGCGCGACCGGCAACCGGCCCGCACTCCGATTCATCGCCGCCGATCGACCACCAACTCCTTGATCAGGCTGCGGGCGTTGACGATCCCGGACTCGATGGCGCCGTCGACGACGACGCCGTTCCATCCCTTGGCGAAGTCTGCACCGGCGAAGCGCAGTCGGGTGCCGGTGGAGTGGAACTGGCTCCAGCCGTTGAAGAACTGACCCGACTTCAGCGTCGCCCAGGTCTGTCCCGACCACTTGTCTGCCACCCAGTCGTGTCCGCCGCAGTCGAGAACGGTCACGTCGTCACGCCACACATTGATGGCCTGCTGGGCGGACGCGGCATCATCAAGAGTGATCGTCGTGTGGTCGGAGCCGAAACCGACGAGAATCGTGGCGTCCTCGTCGTCGAGGAAGTACTCACTGCGGAGCAGGGAGATCGGATGATCACCCGGTGCCCCGGCGATGATCGAGTGACGGCCCGCGACCTTGATCCAGATCTTGAATCCGACGGAATTGGTGCCCTCCTCGATCACGCACTGCGCGGGTGCGGGCAGGGCAGGACTGAAGTCCACGTTGCCCAGGGCGCCGATCGGTGCGGTCACGATCACCGCATCGGCCGTCTCGACCGAGCCGTCGGAAAGGGTCACACGGACCCCGTCGGTCGAGTGCTCGACACCCGCGACCGGCGAGTTCAGTGCGATGTCGGCCCGCAGGTCGCCGGCGATCGAGGTGTACAGACCGCGCATGCCTTCGGTCAGTTTGAACCGAAGGGTCTGCTCGTCCATCAGGGAGCTTCGATGATCGCTCAGCGACGCCCAGTGCTTCGCCATCAGCGGTGAGGCAGTGGCAGTCGGCCCCTGGTAGCCCGCGGACCAGTACGAGTCGGCGAGGTCGATCTCCTCCTGCGTGTAGCTGCCGTCCCGGAGGCAGTCGAGCACACTGCCCTTGTCGGCCTGCCTGAAGCGCTCGATCAGGTCGGGATCGGTGGATTCGTCGCGAAGGATGGCGAACGGATCATGCGGATACGGGAAGAACTCCCGTGAACCCTCGAAGATTTTCTCCTGCAACCTGCTCAGCGCTTCGTCGAGGTCGTGCTCGGTACCCTTGCGCACCATGCCTTCGCTGACCCAGTAGGCATCGTCGATGTCAGGGCTGGGGTAGATCTCCTGGCCGTACCGGGTGATCTCGGTCCAGACGAACGGCTGCATCCAGTGCACCCAGGTGGCGCCCATCTCCAGCGCGTGTCCGCCGAGGCGCTCGTCGGTCCAGGCGCGACCGCCGATGCGGTCGCGGGCCTCGTGAATCCGCACCTCGATTCCGGCCGCCTCGAGTTCGCGAGCGGCGATGAGCCCTGCGAATCCGGCGCCGACGACGATGACCTTCCGTGTGGTCGGTGTGTCAGACATCGAAGTGTCTCCTGTCAGTAGAGGTCTCGGTGATTCAGGGGAGTGGCAGGTCCACGGGACCTGCGTCGTCGCGGCGCGACAAGAGTGCACGGCCCGCCACCCAGCAACCGGCAAAGGTGGCCGCGATGACGATCAGGAAGATGACGGCCAGCACCTGGGAACCGCCGATGAGAGTGGTGAAGTTGGCGATCACCAGTGCGGTGATCCCGAGCAGCCCCAGTGTTCCCAGAACGGGAGCGATCTTGGTGTGCCACAGCCTGTTGTCGACCTTCGACCGGCGGAAGTAGGCGATGATCGCGACGCTGGTGAGCACCATCAGGACGAGGATCGCGACGATCGCCACACCGGCCATCCAGGTGAACAGCTGCAGGACCGGGTCCGCGCCGGCGACGGCGAAAGCGCCGACGAGGACGAAGGCGGTGGCCGTCTGGAGGGCGGATCCCTCGTGGGGGGAGCCGTGCCGGGGGTGCACATTCGTCAGGCGCCGTGGCGCGAAGCCGTTGCGGGACAAGGCGAACATGTAGCGAGCGATCGTATTGTGGAACGCCAGCAAGGCCGCGAAGAGGCTCGTCACCAGCATCACCATCATGATGTCGGAGGTGACGCCGCCAAGGAACTGCGAAGCGGCGATGAACGTGAGATCTGCGGTGTTCTCCTGGGCGGCCGCCTGGACGTTGTCGCTGCCGAACGCGAGGACCACGGCCCAGCTGGCGACGGCGTAGAGCACACCGATCGTGATCACCGCGACATAGGTCGCGATCGGCACCGTCCGTTTCGGATTCTTGGCTTCCTCGCCGTAGATGGCAGTCGCCTCGAAGCCGACGAACGAACCGATCGCGAACATCAGGGCGATCCCGGGTGATCCGGAGAAGAACGCGGATGGGGTGAACGACACGAAGTCGACACCGTGGGCGCCGCCCTTGGCCAGCACCGCCACTGACAGCGCGACGATCAGCGCGATCTCGGCGATGAGCAGCACGCCGAGGACCTTGGCTCCGAGGTCGATACTGCGATAGCCGAGTACGGCGACGATCGCCATCAAGATGAAGGCCCAGAGCCACCACGGCAAATCGGGGCCACCGAACCGGATGACCACATCCTTCAACGTGGATGCGGCGAGTCCGTAGATCGCTGCCTGGATGGTGGTGTACGCGAGGAGGGCCAGGCCCGCGGCACCCAGACCCGTCGGGCGGCCGAGTCCTTTCGTGACGTACGCGTAGAAGGCGCCGGTATCGGTGACCGACGCGCTCATCGCGGCGTATCCGACGCTGAACACCAGTAGCACCAGCGCGGCCACGATGTACGCCATCGGGGCGCCGGCGCCGTTGCCGATGGCGATCATCACCGGGAGTGAACCGGCGACGGCCGTCAGGGGCGCGGCGGCCGCGATCACCAGGAACACGATGCCGGCGATGCCGATCGATCCCTTCAGCGAGCGGGATCCACTCTCGCCGGTGACCGCCGATGTGACCGTGGGATTCTCTAGCATGACCGTCCTCTGTCTGGACGTCGCCCGCGACAATCGCGCGACGTGGGTGGGCTGCCTGCAATCATTTGATTCAACACACGTAGAATCAAACGTTGTGATGGAGGTTACAACGGGTGCTTGGGTCCCGACATCGGGGAAACCTTTACCCCCGTGCTCTGCGCTGTCGCCCGGGAGAACGGAGATCTGATGCCGAGATTGGTGGACCATGACGAACGTCGTCGGGCGATCGTGGCCGCGGCCTGGCGAATCATCGCCGATCGCGGCATCGACGGCATCAACATGCGTGACCTGGCGACGGAGGCCGGCTACACCAACGGCGCGCTGAGTCATTACTTCTCCGGCAAGGACGAGATCCTGCGCACCGCGTTCGAGTACGTCATCGACGCCACCAACCAGCGCATCGACACATCCGTCGGACGTCGACGGGGAGGCCAGGCCCTGCACAGACTGTGCATCGAGATCATGCCGCTCACCGACGAGGCCAAGCTCGAGGCACGGATCGCCGTGTCGCTGTGGCAGCGGGCCATGACCGATCCGGGGATGGCGGAGGTGAACAACGTGGCCGTGGCGGCATGGAAAGGGCGCATGGCGACCTATTGGCGGGAAGCGATCGACGGCGACGAACTGCCGGCGGTCGACGTCGATGCGGGCGTCGAGGTGCTGATGACGACGATCATCGGATTGCAGGTCAATGCCGTCCTAGACCCGGCGAGCACATCCCGGTCGGCCCAACTGGCACTTCTCGACACCATTCTGGCCGGCCGCGCCTCGGCAACCTTGTGACGAACCGGGGTGGGCGATGACGAAACCGCACATCGCCCACCCCGGTGGTCACCGGCCGGAGTCGATCACAAGACGACGGTGACCGTCTTGGTCTCGGTGTAGGACAGAATGCCCTCGTAGCCGAGTTCGCGACCCACACCGCTGGCCTTGACGCCGCCCCAGGGCAGTTGCGGAGCCAGCGGCGACCAGCCGTTGACACCGATCGCGCCGGCCTCGACCTTCGCCGAAATCGTGTGAGCGCGAGTCACATCGCTGGTCCATACGGTGGCCGACAGGCCGTACTGGTTGTCGTTCGCCAACGCGATGGCCTCCTCGTCACTGTCGAACGGGATGACCACGCCGACCGGGCCGAAGATCTCCTCACGGGCGACGGTCATCTCGTTGCTGCCGGCCAGCACGGTCGGCTCGACGAAGAATCCGGGGCCTTCGGGCGCCGAACCGCCGGTGATCACGTCAGCACCTTCACCGGCGCCCGTCTTCATGTACTCGAGCACCCGATCGCGCTGGCGCTCGTTCACCAAGGGGCCCATCGTGGTCGACGGGTCGAACGGGTCGCCGATCACCTGCGCCTGGGCGGCGCCCTTCAGTCCGTCGATGACGGCGTCGTAGACCTTCCGATGGACGATCACCCGGGTGCCGGCAGCACAAACCTCGCCCTGGTTGAAGAACAGGCCCATCGCGGTGCCCTGGATCGCGGCTTCCAGATTCGCGTCGTCGAAGATGATCTGCGGAGCCTTGCCGCCGAGTTCGAGCGCGGTGCGCTTGAAGTTGACGGCGGAGTTCTGCAGGATCGCGCGCCCGGTCACGGTGGAACCGGTGAACGAGATCTTCTTGATGCCGGGATGCAGCGCCAGCGCCTCGCCTGCCACCTTGCCGACACCCGGGAGGACGTTGACGGTGCCGGGCGGGAAGCCCGCCTCGGTGACGAGCTCGGCGAGTCGCAGGATCGAGAGGGAAGCGTCCTCGGCAGGCTTGATGATGACGGTGTTTCCGCAGGCCAGGGCGGGGGCGAGCTTCCAACCGAGGATCATCAGCGGGGCATTCCACGGCACGATCGCCGCGACCACACCGAGCGGTTCACGACGTGTGTAGGCATGGGTCGGCACCGGTCCGCCCATGTAGCCGTCGTTGGCGATCAGCTCGCCGTTGATCTTGTCCGCCCAGCCCGCGTAGTAGCGCAACGTCCCGATGAGGTTGGGGATCATCATCGCGGCGCTCATGCCGACCGGACGACCCATGTCCAGGGACTCCAACGCGGCGAGCTGTTCGACGTCGCGTTCGACGAGGTCGGCCAGCTTGTTCAGCAAGGCGCCCTTGCGCGATGGTGCGAGGGCGCCCCAGTCGCCGCGGAACGCCGTCGTGGCCGCCGACACCGCGGCATCGACGTCACTCGCGTCCGCTGCGGCGAGGTCGGCCAGCGGCTGCCCGGTGGCCGGGTTGAGGGTGGTGAAGGTCTCGCGGGCGTCGTGCCATTCGCCGCCGATGTAGAGACCGGTGTTGAGGGTGGAAATGTCGATCATCGGGACTACTCCTTGGTGCTGCGTGGGTTGCTTGTCAACCCCGCGGTGATCAGTTCGGCGGCGCGCTCGGCGATCATCGCCGTCGGTGCGTTCGTGTTTCCTGTTGTGACAGAGGGCATCACCGATGCGTCAGCGATCATCAGGTTCTCCACCCCGACGGCACGCAAGGCCGGTGAGACCACGGCGTCGGCGTCGGTGCCCATCCGGCAGGTTCCCGCCTGATGGTGGTAGGTGTTCACGGCACGGCGCACCCACGCGGCGAGTGCCTCGTCGCTGTCGTCGACGTCGGGACCGGGCAGGGCCTCGGACGCGCCCCATTCGTCGGCGAGCGGTCCCTGTCGTCCGACTTCGCGGCACTGGCGAACCGACCGGACGAGCGCCCTCAGATCGCGCTCGTCGTCGAACAGATTGAAGTCGATGATCGGCTCCGATGCGGGGTCGGTGTCGCGCAGCGTGACACTGCCGGTGCTGTGCGGCCTGATGAGCCCCGCATGCAGCGTGAAACCCGAAGTCGGGCCGGTCATTGCATCGTCATAGTAGAACGGCACGCTGAAATTGATCGGCTGGGTGTCGGGCACCGGAAGAGTGGGATCGCTCTTCCAGAACCAGTGCGTCTGGGTCACCGGCTGGAAGGGCTGCGGCGGATCGATCGGCTTCTCGGTCCCGAAGATCACCGGCACCAGGAAGTGATCCTGCAGATTCTTGCCGACGCCGGGGACGTCGGCCACGACGTCGATGCCGTGGCTCCGTAGTTCATCGGCGGGACCGATCCCACTGCGCAGCAGGATCGTCGGTGATCCGATCGCACCACCGGACAAGATCACGAGTCCGGCATGTAGTTCTCGGTGCCCGCCATCGACATCGATGATCCGGACGCCGCGGACCGTGCCGTCGGAGACGATGATCGAATGGACGAGCGCGCTCGACTCGAGAGTCAGGCGAGGGTGGTCGAGAACGGGACGCATGTACGCGGCCCATGTCGAAAGCCGTTGTCCGTCACGCAGGTTGAGTTTCATCCGGGATACACCCTCTTGGTCTCCGGAGTTGTAGTCCGAGTTCAGAGGGAGACCGTGGGTGACCGCGGAGTCGAGGATGCCCTGCTGGATCGGTGACAGGTCGGGTTCGACGGTGTCGATCAAGCCGTCCGGACTCTGTGCACTCTCGATCTGCTTGAACAGCGGCGATACCGACTCCCAGTCCCAACCGGTGTTGCCGGCGGCCGCCCACTGGTCGTAGTCCCACGGCGAACCGTGCACCCAGATGGTGCCGTTGAGCTGGTTGGATCCGCCGACGACCTTGCCGCGCGGAACGTGCAGCCGGCGATCCATCGCGTTGCGCTGTGGTGCGGAGAAGTATCCCCAGTCCTCGGGGCCCAGCCAGAGTTCGCCGACGCGCGACATGTCGCGGATCGCCGGGTTGGTGTCGGCGCCGCCGGCCTCGACCAAGGTCACCGTGAGACCGGCATCCAGAAGGCGACGGGTGATGACCGAGCCGGCGGTACCGGCGCCGAGCACGAGTACGTCGGGAGTGGGCATGTGTGATCCTCCTTGGTGCGGCTCGGCTCGGCTCGGCGCGACGTCGACAAGACCTGCAACTGCGCGTGCATGTTCTGGTCCGTCACGAATCACGTTTCCGCACTGATGACTTCGGTTGACGTGGGAGACGTGACGGCGCTGTCGGTCTCGATCGACGGCCGTTGTCGTGGCCGCTGCTGACCAAGCTATCCAGCGCATCGACGGTGCACTACTGGGTCTTGCCAACGTCGGGGTACAGAAACCTTTACCCGGTCTCCGCAGGTCGGGTGGGTTCCGGCGCGTCGGCCAGCGGCAGCGTCACCTTCACCGCGGTCCCCGACGGCTCGTTCGGCAGGTACTCGATCGTGCCGCCGTGACGTTCGAGGATGTGCTCGGAGATGATGAGCCCGATGCCCGAACCGTCGTGTTTGGCGGAGAAGACCCCGGTGGCCAGTCGGTCGGTGGGAACACCCGTCATGCCACGTCCCTGGTCCCGGATCCACACGCAGGCGCTGCCGTCATCGTCGCCGGTTTCCACGGCCAACTCCTTGACCTCGGTTGTCGGCTGGGCGATCTCGTCGAGCGCGTTGACGCAGAGATTGATGATGACCTGGCCGATGAGGACATTCTCGCCCTGGATGAACAGATTGCGATCGGGAATGTCGGCGAAGACACGGATGCCCTGCTCGGCGGCACGGAGTCGCACGAAATACAGACTCTCCTCGACGGTCTCGTTGAGATCCATCAGAGTGGTGGTGCTCTCGATGCGACGGACATAGCGCTTCACCGACGTCACGATGTCGGCTGCGCGATGGAGTTGCTTCTCGATCTGGTCGATCCCGTATTCGAGGCTGCGGGCGTCGACGGTCTCTGACGACAGCCGGGCCTTCAGCCCGCTCAGGTAATTCGTCGACGCGGCCAAGGGTTGCCCCAGTTCGTGGGCGAGGATCATCGCCATGTCGCCCATCGCGTGATAGCGGCTCAGGTACTGCAGATTCGCCTCTTGGTAGGCGGTGCGGCGTTCCCACTCCACCCGGTCGGTGACGTCGCGGATCGTCAGAACGCGTGATCGGATGCCGTCGTGGGCCACGATCTCGAGTTCGCCGGCCAGCCAGATGGTGGTGCCGTCATCCTTGATGATCTCCTGCTGGATGCTCACCGAACCCGCCCGGCCGTCGAGACGCTCGATCACATGGTCGCTGTTGAGTCGGGGTTCGCACCGCCCGAGATCCTCGAGGTGGACGCCGGAGAGCGCAGCCGGTGTGCTGCCGAACAGCTGCGCGGCGAGCGGGGAGATGTCGTCGATGCAGTTGTCGTCGTCAAGAACCACCAGTCCGGCCGACGTGTGGGTCATGATGCGCTGAAGCGATTCCGACACCCAGCTGAGCTCTTCCTGCAGCTCGACTTCTTCGGACATGTTGCGGAACTCGACCATCACGACCGGACCGTCCTCGCACCGCACCAAGGTCGCGCGGGCGTCGGTCAGGAAGTCGGTGCCGTCTTTGGCACGGTATTTCCATTGCTTTCGGCTCGAGCCGTACACGACGGCGGACTGCAGCCAGGCGACGCCGACCTCGCGACGGTACTGCCGCTCCTGAGCGCTCATGTGGTGGGCCTTGAGGGGCCTGAGTTCTTCGAGGGTGAAACCGAACATGCGGCATGCGGCCGAGTTGGCCCAGAGGATGTTCTTCGAACTGGCCTCATGGATGAGAATCCCGGTGCCGGTGTTCAGGATCATCTTCTCGAAGTCGCGACGCGCAGGGAACACGTCATCACCTCGCCTTCGCCGGACACCCAGCATCGACCGTCTCGTGGTGCGGCGCAAGTAAGGGAAATGCTTAGCGACAGCGCAGGAAATCCCGATACCGGTGGTGCGTACGCGTCCATAGTGTAGCGCCCAGAGCGAATGTCGAATCTGAACGGAGACAGCGATGACCACGGAGAGCCTGACTGAGCGGGTGGTGGCGGAACCGGCCGGTGCCGCACGTGACGCCGCATTCGATCACGCCCTCGATGTCCTCCGGGATCGTCGTGACGAGTTCAACGCGCAGCGGTACGTCTCACGCGACTTTGTCGGGTTGCTGAAGCGGGCCGGTATCTACCGGGCGTCGACGCCGTCGGTATTCGGTGGAGAGCCGATGCCACCGTCGGAGTTCATGTCCATGGTGGAGCGCATCTCGGCGGTCGACCCCGCTACCGGCTGGGTCTCGAGTTTCGGTTCGTCACTGGTCTACTTCGCGGCCCTGCCGGTGGCGACGCAGAAGAAGATCTACGCCGACGGGCCGGACATCGCCTACGCCGGGGGACTGTTCCCGATGCAGGAGGCCGAGAAGGTCGACGGCGGCTATGTGTGTTCCGGCGTCTGGCAGTTCGCCAGTGGCTGCCGGGGCGCCGACATCATCGGCGTCGGTCTGGCCGGTGGGCCGCAGACCGAGGGCAAGCCGCTGACCGCATTGGTCGATCCCGCCGATGTCGAGATCGTCGACAACTGGGACGTCGCCGGGATGAAGGCCACCGGATCTCACGCCGTGCGCGCCGACCGGCTCTTCGTCCCCGAGGAGATGACCTTCGTCCGCGGCGGAACACCGCAGATCGACGAGCCGCTGACCCGCTACCCCGCGCTCGCATACGCCGCCCAGGTCCTGGCCGTGGTCACAATCGGCGCGGCCCGCGGTGCCCTCGACTACGCGCTGGAGGTCGGCGCCGCACGCACCTCCATCACGGGTGGGGCGAGCAAGGGTAACCGTCCGGCCTACAAGTCCGGGCTCGCCGCGGCCGAGGCCGAGCTGCGTTCCGCGCGGGCGTTCTTCTACGAGGCCACCGATATGGTGTGGGTCAAAGCGCTTGCCGACGAGCATATCTCGACCGATGACAGGGCGCTGCTCCGCCTCGCCGCGACTCATGCCGCGCATGTGGGGCGCCGAGTTGTGTTGCAGGCCTTCGATCTCGCCGGCACCGGTGCGATTTACGAGACCCACCCGTTGCAGCGGTATCTGCAAGATGCATTGGTGCCCGCGCAGCACGCCATGCTCCAGACCAACACCTATGAGGCTGCCGGCGCACTGATGCTCGGCCTCGATGCCGGTATTCCCAGCTTCCCCTGATCTCTCGAACTGACCAGCCCGCAATTCTCAACGAACCAGGAGTTATTCATGGCCGCCGAGCCCCTGCGCACCCTGTTCTGTGTCGGCAACAACCAGAACTTCTTCGATCTGCCGAAGGCCGAGATCGGCCCGGTGTGGGAAGCCACCGTTCGATTCCTGTCCGCTCTGAAGAACATGGACGGCGTCGACATCATCGGAACATTCGACGACGACGCGCACATGGTCGGACCGTCCGACGGGTGGCCCTGGACGTTCTACGTCCTGGCCGACGTACGCGATCAGACGACGGTCACGGCGGCATGCAACCTGTTGCGTACCACCATGGTCGGCGAGTTCGCGCTCTGGAAGTACTTCAAGGTCGAAGCCCGGATGGGTCGCGAACTCACGATCCGCGACGACGTCTGACCGATCCCAGCCCGCACACCCGATGGCGATGACAGTGAAGGACAGCAATGACCACCATTGAGAGGCCGACCCGCGGATTCTCCGACCTGGCCGAGAAGGACCGCGTCGCGGGAGCGCTCTACACCGACCCGGAGATCTTCGACGAGGAGATGAAGAAGATCTTCTACCGGACCTGGGTGTGGGTCGCGCACGAGAGCGAGATCCCCGAGGCCGGGTCGTTCAAGACCACCCAGGTCGGCGACCAATCGGTCATCGTGACCCGGGATCGCAAGGGCAACTTCAATACTCTGCTCAACCGGTGCCGCCACCGCGGCGCGACGGTGTGCGACCAGCGCAGCGGCAAGGCCAACGGCTTCACGTGTCCTTACCACAACTGGTCATACACACTCGACGGCCGGTTGCGCGGCATCCCGTACCCCGACGGTTACGAGGGAGTGGTCGACAAGAACGACTTCCCGCTGCAGAAGCTCCGAACCGAGAGCTACCTCGGCATGATCTGGGCGACGTTCGATCTGGACACCGAGCCGCTGGAGGACTTCCTCGGAGACGCCAAGATCTGGATGGAGCGCTTTCTCAAGCAGTCCAACGGATTCCCGACCAAGGTGCTGGGCGCCCACAAGTTCCGGTTCAAGGGAAACTGGAAGATCCAGCTGGAGAACACCACTGACGGCTACCACTTCCCGATGGTGCACAAGTCGTGGATGGCATCGGTGGACTCCGAGACAGCGAACATGATGTCGTTCATGGATGATCCGGCCGCCGAGACCCATGCCCTGGGTAACGGCCACAGCGTCGCGATCATGGCCGCGGCACATGCCGATCTCGACGTCGACAACGGTGACGAAGAGATCCAGCCGCGCTTCCAGCATCTCGTCGACGAGCTCGAGGAGGCAGGTGAGAGCCCCGAACGCATCCGCCGGTACATGCGCTCGATGCACGGCTGCGGCTTCAACCTCAACATGTTCCCGAACATCGCGATGTCGTCGTCGTTCTTCCGCGTGCTCATCCCGATCAGCGTGGACGTGACCGAGGTGTGGCACATGGCGATCGGCATGGACGGCGGTCCAGAGAGCATCAACCGGGAGCGCCTGCGTATCCACGAGCATTTCCAGGGCCCGTTCGGCTTCGGGAGTCCCGACGACGCCGAAGGCTGGGACCGCGTACAGATCGGTGCGGGCGGCAACCCCAACATGCCGATCCTGGTCAACCGCGGGGAAAACCGCGAGTACACCACCGAAGAGGGTTGGCCGACTTCGCATGTCACCGACGAGACCGGTATGCGGGAGTCCTACGACATGTGGAAGAGGATGATGAGCGATGACTGACGTACTCACCTTCACCGACACCCGGGTCCTGCGCGCGATACAGCTCGTCTGGCACGAGGCCGCCGTCCTCGATGCCAAGGACTATGTGGCCTGGGAATCGATGTACACCGACGACGCGCTCTACGTGATCCCGATCGACCCGGACACCGACGATTTCGAATCGTCGCTCAACATGGTCTACGACGACAAGCGCATGCGGCAGCTGCGTGTCCAGCGGATGATGCAGGGCTACGCGCCCTCCGCGGTCGCCGCAGCCCGCACAGTGCGGATCGTGTCGCGGTTCACCGTCGAGGAGATCGACGACGAATCGGTCACCTTGCGATCGGCGCAGATTCTCAACGCGTTCAAGCGCGACACCTTCTCGACGGTCGGCGCCGAGATGACCCACAAGGTCGTGCTCTCCGATGACGGCGACAAGATCGCGCTCAAGGTGGCACGTCTGATCGACAGCGAGGACGCGGTGAGCGCGTCCGGATACCTTCTGTGAGGCGTGATCCCATGACATCAGCACCATCGACATCGGGGATCGCCGTCGTCACCGGCGCGGCAGGCGGAATGGGCGGCCACATCGCCCGGCGGCTGCACGCCGAGGGACATCGCGTCCTTCTCACCGACATCGCTGTGGACGCCGCGCGCGACATTGCGGCCGAGCTCTCGCCGGACGGCTCCACGGCGCGGGCGATCACGCTCGACGTCGGCCACAAGGCGAACTTCGAGAGCGCGCTGGACGAGTGCCGAACCCTCTGGGGGACACCGACAATCATGGTGAACAACGCGGCGCGCACCCAGGCCGCGGATCTGATGACCTTGGCCGAGGACGAGTTCACCCAGGTGCTCAACACCAACGTCAACAGCATCTTCTTCGGCTGCCAGGTGTTCGGTGGCGCGATGGCCGAGCGCGGCTACGGACGCATCGTCAACATGGCCTCGCTGGCCGGCCAGAACGGCGGCACGGCAACGGGCGCCCATTACGCCACCTCCAAGGGTGCGATCCTCACCGTCACCAAGATCTTCGCTCGCGAACTCGCGGGCAGCGGTGTCACGGTCAACGCGGTCGCGCCCGGCCCGCACGATCTGCCCGTGGTGAAGGCGACCGTGCCGCCGGACCGACTCGATGCCGTGATCGCCGGCATCCCGGTCGGTCGCCTGGGCAGTCCGTCGTTCATCGCGGACATGGTCGCCCTGCTCACCAAGGACGACGCCTACTTCGTCACCGGCGCCTGCTGGGACGTCAACGGCGGGCTCTACGTTCGCTGACCCAGTCCGTTCTATCAGGAGAACAACCATGTCGCTGATCGACGTGATCGTCTCGGACGTCGTCCAGGAGACACCGACAGTCAAGACTTTCTATCTGTCCAAACCCGATGGGACGCCGATCGGCTCGTACTCGCCGGGTGCCCACATCGACGTCATGGGACCCACCGCGATCACGCGGCAGTACTCGCTCTGCAGCCGACCGGATGGACGCGAGTCGTTCGCCGTGGCCGTCAAACGCGAGACCGACTCGCGCGGCGGCTCGGTGGCATTGCACGAGGTGAAGGTCGGCGACGCACTCAAGATCAGCGAGCCCCGCAATCTGTTGGAGATGGGATCCGACGCCTCTCACCACGTCCTGGTGGCGGCGGGCATCGGCATCACGCCGATGCTGAGCATGGCACGGTACATGGACGTCGAGGGCATCAGCTTCGAACTGCATTACTTCTCCCGGACCGAAGAAGACGCGGCATTCCTTCCGCTGCTGCGTGATCGATGCCCGGAGAAGTTGCACGCACACGTCGGCGTCGCACGTGACCGACAGGACGCCCTGCTGGAATCCGCCCTGGCGCGGGCGGTCGACGGGACCCACGTATATGTCTGCGGTCCCGATGGTTTCATGACGAAGGTCGTCGCGCTGGCGGAGCGGTTCGTGCCGGCCGGGGCAGTGCATTTCGAGAACTTCCACGCCACCGCGCAGCCGTCGGCGGAGTGCAACACCGCGTTCGAGGTGGAACTCGAGGGTGAGACCTACTCCGTGCCGGCCGACAAGAGCATCGTGGAAGTGCTGGAGGAGAACGGATGTGACGTCGACACTTCGTGTCAGGAGGGTATCTGCGGCACCTGCATCATGCAGATCGTCGACGGCGATCCCGAACATCGCGACAATGTGCTGACCAAGGTGGAACGTGAATCCGGCGAGGTCATCGCCGTCTGTGTGTCGCGGGCCAAGGGGCCCCGAATGGTGCTCGACTATTACTGATCCACCGGGGACAGATGGCGGTGGGGTCAGGTGGCGGTGTCGGTCGGCACCGCCACATCGAATCTCAGGATGTCGCGCACAAGGGTGCTGATGCTGTCGGCGTCGGTCTTGCTCTTGATGCGAGCACGGTGGACGTCCACGGTCTTCACACTCATCTCCAGACGACGGGCGATGTTCTGGCTGGGCAGACCTTCTACGACCAGGGCGAGGATGTCGCGTTCGCGCGGGGTCAGCAACGCCACCTTGGCCTCGATGGACCGTCGCTGCGCATACGTGTGGAAGCGTTCGGTCGCCTTCTCCATGCCGGCCTGCACCGCGTCGAGCAACCGCTGTGGGTCGTAGGGCTTCTCGAGGAAGTCGAGAGCGCCCGCCTGCAACGTGGACACCGACATGCGGATGTCGCCGTGCGCCGAGACGAAGATGATGGCGACGTGCGGGGCGAACTCGTTGAGTTTCTCCTGCAGACGCGGACCGCTCATCCGGGGCATCCGGACGTCGAGGATGATGCAGGCCGGATGGTCACCCCGGTACGCGTCGAGGAACTCGTCCGCGCTGTGACAGATGTGTGGTGAGATCCCGATACTCCCCAGCAGCCAGTCGACCGATTCGCACAGAGCGGGATCGTCGTCGACGACATACACGGCCGTCGACGCCGCGGTCTCAGCTGGTTCCTGTGTCATCGGTGGCAATTTCCCGTCGCTGCGCTCGCCCTGTCATCGTGTCGAGGGTATCCCGGCCGGCCTAGTCATCCCAGGCGGCGTCGGCGGTCCAATAGTTCATGCCGACCGCACTGACCCGATGCTCCCATTCCGACGTGCGCTGCAGCCACGGTTCCTCCTTGCGTACCGATTCGTCGGCGGCTTCGGGCCCGTCGGCCTCGACCGTCCAGTGCACCCAGTTGACCTCACGTCCGAGTTCGTCGTGGACGAACAGGTCGACGTGATGCCATCCGTAGTTGAACGTGTCCTCGTAGCAGGTGAGGAACATGCGGTGGTGGGTGACGGGGCGGGGCTTGATGACCATGGTGATCGACTTCTCTCAGGGGCGGCGGCTCAGGCCGACCGGGCCGGCGATGCATGCAGAAGGGGCTCCAGCGTGGTGGCCAATTCGAACAGGTTCGCCTCGTGGCCGGGGAGACCGACGATCTGCACGCCGAGCGGAAGGCCGTCGCCGGTACGTGCGCCGGGAACCACCACGACGGGACAACCCAGGAGCTGCCACGGGCGGCTGAGCACAGGGGAACCGGTGGCGCCGAGACCTTTCGGAGCCGGACCGGGGGCGGCGGGACCGACGATGACGGCGTTCGCACCCAGGATCTCGGACAGCAACTCGCGCGACCTGTCACGACGGATGAGGGCGGCGGCGTGATCGTCGGCGGGGACTCGACGTCCGTCCTCCACCAGTGAGAGCAACTGGGGGCTGAGGGCCGCACCGTGCGCGTCGACGATGTCGTTCAGGGTGGCGGCGGCCTCGTGACTCATGACGGTGAGGTGATCATCGGCGAGGGTCTGGACATGGTCGTCCCAGTCGAGACGCCGGCAGTCGACGCCCGCCCTGATGAGCATTCCCTGGAGGGAGTCGAGCAACTCTCGCATCTGCGGGTCGATGGCGACGAGTTCGTTGCCCTCCCACAACAGTGCGCCATTGACCATGCGGCGCTGCGGAGTACGGGCGGACCGTCCCGCGAATGCGGTGTAGACGTATTCGAGGTCGGCGACGCTACGGGTCAGCAATCCGAGTGAGTCGAGTGAGGGGCTGAGCCCCGTGATACCCGCGAGGTCGGTTGTGCCGTGCGCCATCACCATCCCGGCAGCCCCGCAGTAGGAGGCCGGACGTGTGAGCGAGCCGGCGGTCTGTGTCCCGAGTGCGAGCGGGATGACGCCGGCGCCCACTGCGGCGGCCGAACCGCTCGAGGAGCCACCGGGAGTGTGATCAGGTGCATGCGGATTGCGCGTGGGACCGGGGGAGAAGTAGCCGAACTCGGTGGTCACGGTCTTGCCCTGGACCACGGCGCCGAGCTCGCGCAGTCGCCGGACACACGGCGCATCTGTCGCCGCCGGCCGGTCCGAGGTCACCGTCGAGCCCGCCCGCGTGGGCAATCCCGCGACGTCGATCAGATCCTTGACACCGACCGAAACCCCGCGCAAGGGCCGTCGGCCGGGCGTGTGGTCTTCGGTGCGGGCGTCGTCGAGGTACGTCGTCGACAGCTCGACCCACGCGGACAGATCGGTTTCGGTGCGGATGATCTCCTCACGCACCTGCGTCGCGAGCAACTCCGCGGACACCACACTCTCGTGCACCGCGGTTGCCTGGTCACTGACAGGCTGTGTCGAGTAGGCCGAGCTCACCGTTCCTCCTTTTTCCGGTGAGTCCCAGTCTGCCCGCTCGGCACCGTCCGCGACAGTAAAGATTTCCCTCCTACCGCTGTAGGGACGTGACGAAATAGCTTCGCACCATCAGATGACCGGATCAGGTCGCTCGGTCGCGTGACAGCGACGTCGACACGTCCAGTGAATCCAGGAGAAGCCATGTCTGCCAACGCCCCTGCCGCAGTCGATCCCAAGCTGTTCCGCGACGTTCTGGGCCATTACCCGACCGGTGTCGTGGTGGTGACGGGTCGCGACACCGACGGAGAGGTCCTGGCGATGGTCGTCGGAACCTTCAGCTCGGTGTCCCTCGACCCTCCGCTGGTGTCGTTCATGCCGATGAAGACCTCCCGCACGTTCGAGAAGATGCAGAAATGCTCGTCGTTGTGCATCAACATCCTCGGCGGCGAACAGGAGGACATCGTCCTGCGGGTCGCCCAGCGATGGGAGAACAAGCTCGACGGGATCGACTGGTTCCCATCGCCGTCCGGTGACCCGGTCCTGAGCGATTCCGTGGCCTGGATCGACACCACTCTGTGGGACACGGTCGAAGCCGGTGATCACTGGATCACGCTGTGCGAGGTGCGCGATCTGGCGGTCACCAATCCCGTGTCGCCCTTGCTCTTCTTCCAGGGCGGCTATGGCAGCTTCGTGTGTACCTCACTCATGGCGCGCATGGATCACGAGATCCTGCCGGCCATTCACGCTGCCCACTCCGCCCGATCGCAGGTCGAAGAACTGGCGTCGTCGATCGGGTGCGAGGTAACGGTTTTCACCGCCGTCAGCGTCGACGAGATGGCCACCGTGCTCTCGGTGACCGGCGCCGGTGTCGATCGCGAAGAGGGTCTCGCGCATCGCATTCCGATGGTCCCGCCGATCGGCGACTCGTATGTCTTCGATCAGGATGGCGACGCCCAGGAACGCTGGATCGCCAAACTGCGCGGCGCCGACGAGACGGTCAAGGCGGTCCACCGTGCCCGACTCGCATTCGTCCGGGACAACGGTTACCTGATCTCGTTCCTGCCGGCCGAGGGCAGTGCGGCATATGACGAGATGCGCGAAGCGACCCGCCGCTACGAAAGTGGTCGGTTGACGCCGTCCGAGGAACGGAGCATCCGCGCGTCGATCGAGAGCTCATCGGTTGACTACCGTCTCCGTGACCTTGACGATCACGAGATCTACGATGTCGGGTCGCTGGTTCTTCCCATCCGCGACCCGAAGGGCGGCCACTCGATGACCCTTCGACTGGGGCAGTTGCCCTCCCGGCAGACGGGCGCGCGCATCAACGAGTGGATACAACAGGCACGGACAGTAGTGGAGGTTCTGGAACAATGACCGCAGACGCCATCGCAGCATTGACCGCGCGTATCGAGGTGCTGGAGGCCGAGGCCGAGATCCGACGCATCCAGGCCCGGTACATGCTCCTGTGCGACACCCCGTGTCCGGAATTCGGCGTCCGGGACGACGCCGAGCGTATCGACCTCATTCTCGACCTGTACACCGACGACGCGGTCTGGGAGGGCGTCGGGGAGTACTACAACGGCCAATTCGGACGGGCGGAGGGCAAAGACGCCATCCGGAAGCACTTCCAGGCGTTCTGGGGGGAGAAGCGGGACCCGGCGCTCCTGCTCAACGTCCACTACCTCACGTCCGAACAGATCCATGTCGACGGCGCCGAGGCGGACGGGCAGTGGGTCCACATGCAGCCCTGGCTGTTCTCGGACGGCAGATCACTTTTGCGATCCAGTCGTCTGAACAACACCTTCCGCAAGGAGGACGGACGATGGCGGGTCAGTCGCACCCGGACCGAGAACATCTTCATCGCACCTCTGCCCGACCGCTTCGCCGAGAGTTATCCGTCGGCATCGGTACTGATGCAGCCCTAGTGCACCATTCGGTTCACGTCGCGCTCAGAAGCGCTGGGCGATCCACGCGTCGATGAGATCGGCGACGTCGTCGCGGCCGTTGTTCTCCTGGAAGTAGTGGTCGGTGTCGAACTCGTGGAACGTCTTGTCCGTTGCGCCCAGGCCATCGCGGATCGCGTTGGCATCACAGGGGAACACTCCGGTGTCCCGATTGGCGTTGACCACCAAGGAGGGCACCGTGATCCGGGGCAGGTGGGCGTGGGCGCGGGTGTGTGAATCCTCGAGACTCCACAGCGACAACCACGTCCGCAGTGTGGTGGCCGAGGCGATCCCGAACACGGATTTGTTGGCGCGCTCCGGTGTGCCGGCATAACACCGGTTCGGCTCCCGCTTCGTCGGTTCCAGGGTCGGATCGACCATGCGCGGGTCGGCCCAGGTCCGGGACACCGAGAAGGGACGGTCGTGGTATCCCGCCGCTGCCAGTCGTGCGAGTTCGTCCTTGACCCATCGGGTGATCTTGTGATTACGCGCGGACTGCGCGTCGCGGTATCGCTGCACGAACTCGGTCGAATACGACGGCCCGTTGTCGGGATTGAACAGGTCGAGCGTGGGGTCGGTTGCCAGCGGGTCGTTCTCGTCGACGACGGAGCCGTCCATCCACGCGGTCAGCACATCCGGCCGGCCGAGGTGGGCCGCGCTCGAGATGTACCCGTCGGCGGCGGGGAGATCCTCGACGCCGCGGGCGAGTCGTGAGCCTGCGACAGCTGAGATGGATGGTTGCGACGCCTGCGACTGATAGGCGGCCATCAACGACCCGCCCCCCGAGTTACCGAGCAGCACAACGGTGTCCACGCCTGCCTGTTCGCGTAACCAGCGTACGCCGACGCCGATGTCGACCAGGGCATGGTCGAGCAGGAAATGTGCTTCGTCTCCTCGGAACCGGGTATTCCAGCCGAGGAACCCGTAGCCACGCCGTGCCAGATACTCGGCGAGATAATGCTCGGAGAAATCGATCTGATAATGCGTCGCCATCACGGCAATTCGCGGCTTGCGTTGTGACGGAGTGTGATACAGGCCCTGGCACGGATGTCCGCCCGCGCCTGCACGGCCGACGGTTGGGGATTCGAGACCGACAAACGTTTGCTCGATGGGCACGGCAACTCTCCTAGGATACGAACCTGATGTCAGATTCGTATCATAGCCGGTTCGACGGTGGGCGTCGAGACCCGGATCTCACACGGACTCGGGTTTCCAGTAGACGGCGTGGTACCAGGCGTCGGCGAGAGTGCTGATGCATCGTTCGTCGTCGGCATCCGCTGCGCGGCCGTTCGCGAGGCTGTCGTAACAGAACATGTTCAGCATCGACACGATCGCGCGCGCGGTGAGCTCCGCATCGACGCCGGGGCAGTAGCCGTCGGTCTGTGCACGTCCGATTGCGCGGGCGATCACCGTGATCAGTTCTCCGCACAGGGAGTCCCACACGCGCGCGAACTCGTCGTTGACCATCGCGAGCTGGAAGACGCCCACCATCTCGGCGAGTCGGTGGCGGTAGGTCTCCCAGTGGGCCCGGACCGACGCGACGATCTGTTCGTACTGATCGGGGTGTGAGTCGTGGATCGCCCTCTCGACTCGGGTGCGGGCCTCTTCCTGGAACTCGCGTGCCCAGTGTTCGAGCAGTGCGTCTTTCGAGTCGTAGTAGTTGTAGAAGGATGCAGGCGACTTTCCGGCCTCGCCGACGATGTCGGCGACTGTCGTCTTCAGGAAGCCCTTCTCTGCGATCACCTTGCGGGCAGCCGTGTGGATTGCCTCGAGGGTCTCGCGGCCGCGCTTGGTCGGCCGGGTCTGCTGTGGTGCCACGGATTCATTCTGGCCCATCGGGGCGCTCCAGGAGTCGAGGGCGGCCTATTCACAGGATACGAATCTGATGTTACATTCGTTTTCTGTCCACGGAGGAGAAACGACATGACAGACAATCCGAGGTTCGACGTCCGCGGTTTCAACCACGTCGCGCTGGTGTGCTCCGACATGCAGCGCACGGTCGACTTCTACAGCAATGTGCTCGGTTTCGAACTGGTCAAGACGGTGGAGTTGCCGGGCGGAATGGGTCAGCACTTCTTCTTCGATGCCGGCAACGGCAATTCGCTGGCGTTCTTCTGGTTCGTCGATGCCCAGGACGGCGTGCCGGGCATCTCCGCTCCCGAGGAGAAACCGGGATTCGGCGAGTGGATCAGTGCGGTGAGCTCGCTGAACCACATCGCGTTCGATGTGCCTGCCGACCGGTTCGAGGACTACCGTCGTTCGCTCAAGACGGCGGGTGTCCGGGTGGGGCCGATCGTCAACCACGACGACAGCCCCAGCCAGATCGCCACCGAGATGCACGACGGCGTCTACGTGCGGTCGTTCTATTTCCAGGACCCTGACGGGATCCTCCTGGAGTTCGCCTGCTGGCTGCGCGCTTTCGGCCCACGCGATGTCGAGCATGCGCCACGGACCGCGGCGGAGCGTCGTCGCCAGATCAACGCCTGACCCGGGATAGGCCACCATGGATGCGCATCACCTCCGGTCGCTCGGCGCCATGCTCCGGCACTGGGCCGATGTGGCGGCAGAGCAGCCGGCGATCGGCGTCGTCGACGGCCGGTCGCACACGTTCGGGTCGTGGTTTCGGCGAAGTTCCCGGATTGCCTGCGGCCTGGATGATCTCGGTATCGGAGCCGGTGACACGGTTGGATTTCTGGGTAAGGATGCGGTGGTGTGGGGTGAGGTGCTGGTCGCCGCGTCGTACGTCCGAGCCGCCGGGGTGCCACTCAACTGGCGGCTGAGCCGTCGAGAGATGGCCGAGACCGTGGCCGACGCCGCACCTTCCGTGGTTGTCGTCGAACCGGAATTCCTGCCGCTCCTCGGACATGATGATCCGGGTGACGGTGTGACGCGGGTGATCGTCGGAGAGGCCGCCCCGATCGCCTACGACGACTGGGTAGAAGGGCTGCGGGCGTCCGAACCCGAGATGGCGCCGGAATCCGATGACGTGGCGATGATCGTGTACACGTCGGGGACCTCGGGCCGGGCGAAGGGAGTCGAACTCCCGAATCGCGCCATCGCGGCCAACATCGCATCATCGGCGCCCTGGGACATCAAACCTGGTGACACGGTGATGATTCCGGCTCCGCTGTTCCATGTCTCGGGAACGGGCTGGCTCTTCTATTGCCTCGGTATCGGTGCGGAAGCGCTCTACACCACCGACATCAAGCCGTCGACGGTGCTCGACGTGCTCGCCGGTGGCGGTGTGGACCATGCTCTGACGGTGCCGGCCGTCGTTCACATGCTGATCTCGCACCCGGACGCGCAGGGTAGGGAGTATCCGAGCCTGCGGACCCTGATCTACGGGGGCTCGCCGATGGCACCTGCCACGGCGCGCGATGCGATGGCAATCTTCGGATGTGAGCTGGTGCAGAGCTATGGGATGACCGAAACCTGCGGCCCCATCACATTTCTCACGGCCGACGATCATCGCGCCGGCGGTCGGAGACTGGCGGCGGCGGGTCGGGCGGTGCAGGGGGTCGAACTCGTCGTCGCCGATCCGATCGACGGCTCGGTATGCCCGCCCGGTGTGACCGGCGAGGTGCGGACGCGCAGCGCCCTGATCATGAGCGGGTACCGCAATCAGCCCGATGAACTCGTCAAGGTGCTCACCCCGGACGGCTGGTTCCGCACGGGTGACGCCGGCTACCTCGACGAGGACGGGTACCTCTTCCTCTGCGACCGCATCAAGGACATGATCGTGTCCGGTGGCGAGAACATCTATCCGATCGAGGTCGAGAATGTCTTGCTCGAACATCCGCAGGTGCTGGAGGCGGCGGTGATCGGGGTGCCGGACGAGAAGTGGGGCGAAACCGTGAAAGCCGTCGTCGTCGCGCGGGAGCCGTTGGATCCGGGAGAACTGACGTTGTTCTGTCGGGATCGACTTGCGCACTACAAATGCCCGACCTCGATCGACCTGAGCGATGAACTGCCCCGCAACCCGAGCGGGAAGCTACTCAAACGCGAACTGCGTAAGGTCTATTGGTCACAGCACAGCCGATCGATCGCGTGAGGACGAGATGCGCATCGTCGAAATCCGCGAGGTAACGGTGCCCCTGGAGGGCTCGGTCGCCAACGCCGTCGTCAACTTCAACCGCCACACCGTCTCGCTCGTGGCCGTCATCACCGACGTGATGCGGCACGGCGTGCCGGTATACGGGGTGGCCTTCAACTCGATCGGGCGGTTTGCGCAAAGCGGGCTTCTCCGTGACCGGATGATTCCGCGGGTGCTCGACGCACCCTCTGATGAACTGCTCGACCCCGACACCGGGATTCTCGATCCCGAACGTGTGCTGCGGAGCGCGCTGGCCGATGAAAAGCCCGGTGGCCACGGCGATCGCGCCTGCGCTGCGGCGGCAATCGAACTGGCCTGCTGGGATCTGCTCGGCAAACTCGCCGACGAGCCCGCATATGCCACCATCGCGCGCGCGGACGGCCGGACACCCACCAGGCGGGCGGCCCCGGTGTACGCGGCCGGCGGCTACTACCGGCCCGGCGACGACATCGCAGCACTGCGTGCGGAGATCTCGGGCTACCTGGAGAGCGGATACCGGGCGGTCAAGATCAAGGTCGGTGGGCTGACGCTGGACGAGGACCTGAGGCGAATCGACGAGGCAGTGTCGATCGTCGGATCGGGCGCCGCCGTTGCGGTGGACGCAAATGGCCGATTCGGCCGCGAGGCCGCCGCCGCGTATGCAAAGGCGCTGGAGCCCTACCGATTACGGTGGTTCGAAGAGCCGGTCGATCCGCTCGACTACGGGGCAACCGCCGAACTGGCCGCCGCGTACGACGGTGTGCTCGCCACCGGTGAGAATCTCTTCTCCCGGCAGGATGTGGCAAACCTCCTGCGCTTCGGCGGTATCCGACCGGACTGCGACATCCTGCAGATGGACGCCGGTCTGAGCTACGGGTTGACCGAGTACCGGGCCATGCTGGACCTGATGGATTCGGCGGGCGTCGATCGCGCGCATGCCGTTCCACACGGTGGCCATCTGATCAATCTGCACATCGTCGGCGGATTGGGACTCGGTGGGTGCGAGGCGTATCCCGGTGTGTTCCAGCCTTTCGGCGGATACAGCGCAGATTGCGCAATCGAGGACGGGACCGTCACGCCTGCCGACCATCCGGGTTTCGGCCTCGAGGCGAAGGCGGAACTGTCCGGATCGATCACGAGATTGGTGGGATGACGCTGTGGCGGAGAAACTCTCCATCCTGATCGTCGGATGCGGCGCGATGGGATCGGTCTATGCTGCGCGTCTGGCGGCCGGTGGTCACGATGTCCACATGCTGGATCGTTCGGCCGAGCACATGGCCGCCATCGCGCGATCGGGACTGACCCTGACGGGACCCGACAGCGAGGACACGGTACGGGTGAGGTCGGCATCGACGACGCTCGACGTCGGTCCGGTCGACATGGTGGTCCTCGCGGTCAAGGCGGCCGACGTCGGTGGCGCCGCGAGAACCGTGGTCGGGGCGATCGGACCGCATACCGTGGTCGTCACGATCCAGAACGGGCTCGGGTCCGCCGACGAGATCGCCGGCGTGGTCGGTGCCGATCGCCTGGCGGTCGGAATCGCCAGTGGGTTCGGCGCATCACGCCCCGCGCCGGGGCAAGTCCATCACAACGCGATGAAGGCCGTTCGACTGGGTGCATACGCCGGACTACCCCGTGATCGGCTTGATCCCGTGGTAGATGCCTGGCGGGCGGCGGGTTTCGCGACCGAATCCGTGCCGGACATTGTGGCAATGCAGTGGGAGAAGCTCATCTGCAACGTGGCTTACAGTGCTCCGTGCGCATTGACCGGCCTGACCGTCGGTGAGGTGATGACGCATCCGGAATGTGGACCTGTCAGTCGGTCTGCCGCGCGCGAGGCCTGGGAGACCGCACGGGCACTCGGAATTGCCATCAGGGTCGAGGACCCAGTGGCCCACGTCCAGGAGTTCGGCGACGCGATGCCTGCGGCGAAACCGTCGGCGCTTCTCGACGTCGAATCCGGCAGGGTCAGCGAGATCGGCTTCATCAACGGTGCGATCCCGGTGCAGGCAGCCAGGGTGGCGCTTGACGCGCCGGTGAACGAGACACTCACGAGACTGGTCCGGACGCGAGAGCTCGCTTGGCACAACGGATGAGATCGACGCCGATGATGCCCGGCCTTCGGCGCGCTCGTCGTCATCGCGGTATCTGAAGGAGACCCTGTGCACACCTGGTTACATGTGATCGAATGGCGCGCCACCTGTGATGCCGACATCGTGGCGGTGCGGGATGATCGGCAATGCCTGACCTTCCGCGAGTTTCACGCACGAATCGAAGACCGCGCGGGCGGGTGGTTCGCACTCGGCGTTCGCTCGGGTGACATTGTCGGGGTGATCGCGCACAACAGTGTGGAGTATCTGTCGAATGTGCTGGCACTGATGCGTCTCGGAGCGATCCCGCTGCTGCTCAACTGGCGGATGCCGGCACCCGAGATCACCCGGATTCTCGACGTCTGCCGTCCGCGGGCGGTGCTTGCCGACCCGGTCTCCACCGGGCTGGTGACGATCGGCGACATGCTGGCCGTCGTCGACGGAAACCGTGAGGACGGATGGGTTCCCGTCACCGACCTCGTCGGCGATCCAGGTCCCCGACCGGTTCAGCGACTCGCGGCGGCAGAGACCGCGGTGCTCATGCACAGCAGCGGAACGACAGGCAATCCCAAGGTCATCCCGTTGGATCACGGGTCTCTCATCCGCAGTCTTGCCGGCTTTGCGATCGAGATCGGAGATCAACGTCCCGGACGATGCCATCTGGCGATGATGCCGCTGTTCCACCTCGCCGGCTTCGCCCAGGCGATGCAGTGCTTCCTCACGGGCGGGAGCCTCACGGTTCATCGAGAGTTCGATGTCGATCGGGTCATCGATGCGGTCGCGGACCAGCGGATCAATTTCTTCACGGCGGCACCCGCGGTGCTCGAGATCCTCGTCGATGCACTCGAAGGCCGCAGGCGGGGCGCCGACATGTCGAGTCTCATCGAGGTCCAGTACGGTGCGGCACCGATCACACCCGCGCTCCTGATCCGGGCGCAGGCGACGATCTGTCGACGGTTCCGCCAGATCTACGGCAGTACCGAGCTACAGGGATTTCTCACCGTGCTCCGCCCCGAGGACCATCGGACGGACAGCCCTACGCTGGCCACCGCCGGTCGGATCACACAGGGCTGGGAGGTGCGGATCATCACCACCGACGGAAAACCCGCGGCCCCAGGCGAACCCGGCGAGTTGCAGATCCGTGGCGAGAGTCTGGTTCGTGGCTACTGGCGTGACCCGGAGGCGACAGCGGCGTCGTGGACATCGGATGGCTGGTATCGCAGCGGCGACCTGGGATCGGTGGACTGCGATGGCTATCTCAGCATCGTCGGACGTACGAAGGACATGATCATCAGCGGCGGCGAGAATGTCTACCCCGCCGAGATCGAGCGCGTGATGGCCGAACATCCCACGGTGCGCGAGGTCGCGGTGGTGGGATGCGACGATCCCCGTTGGGGAGAGGTTCCGATTGCGTTCGTGGTCACCGGGACCGGTGAGGCGCAGGCGACGGCGGACGATCTCCTTGCGTACTGCCGACTGAACCTTGCCGGTTTCAAGTGTCCGAAGGACGTGTATTTCGTGGAGACCCTGCCCCGCAACGGAGTCGGAAAGGTTGTGAAAGGGCCGCTGCGGGAGCGCGCCCACTGTGGCACGATTGGCACGAGGCGGGGTCAGCACGGAAAGCATGGGTGATGCAGGTGACGGATCAGTCGGTGGCAGATGTTGCCGCGAATGCCTATATCTACGGATTCCCGCTGGTATTCAACCTAGATCAGGTCACCCGATATGTGACCGAAGGCGTAGGGGCAAATCCGGCACGGCCGTTCAACACCTTCAGTCACGCCCGGACTCTTGCAGGACCAGCCGACACCTTCGTCACGATCAACAACGACACGCTGTATTCGATGGCCCAGATCGATTTGTCGGTCGGGCCCGTACGACTGCGAGTTCCCGACACGGACGGCCGTTATTACGTTCTGCAATTCGTCGATGCGTGGACGAACAATTTTGCCTATGTCGGCCATCGTGCCACCGGCACCGCGGAGGGCGGCTTTTTGCTGGTCCCTCCGGGATATGACGGAACCGTCGAGGCCGACGAGACCCTGATCCACTTCCCGACCACGGTTGGGTCGATCGTCGGCCGGTGGGCCTGTGCAGGAGGCGATGACCTGGCGCTTGTTCATGCGCTCCAAGACGTCACAACTCTCACTCCGCTCGATCGCGACGCCGAGCCTGAGGGCCTACCGGCGCCGTCCGCCGAGGTTCCCAACGAACTGCGGTACTTCGAGAAGCTCCGACTCTGGTCGCAGGCCTACCCGCCCGCGCCTCGGGACGTCGAGATCGAGCGGGGCCTGGCTGAGGTCGGGATCGGGGACCCCGGCGAGGCATCGCCGTATGCCGATGCGGATCACGACTTCGCCGCGGAGCTCGTGGCGGGTATCGACGCCGGTGAGCGGAATCTGCAGAAGGCGTTGATGTCCGGATCGAGTCCCGAGGTCAACGGGTGGAAGCTGACCTACCATGCGTTCGACTACAACCTCGACTACTTCGAGGTCGGTGCGCTCGACGACCCGCAGTTCAAGATGGCCGACCCGAGGCTTCGAATCATCGAACGGGCAGCCGCTGCCAAGGGCGGACTGTGGGGCAACCATCCCTACGAGGCCGCGTACATCATGACCTACGTCGACGACCGAGGCGTCCAGCTGGTGGGAAGCCGCAGGTACACAATAACTTTGAATCCCACGCCGCCGGTCGGAGCATTCTGGTCGTTGACCATGTATGACGTTCCCAACTTCTATCTGGTGGACAACCCGCTCAATCGATACTCGATCGGCGACCGGACCCCGGGACTGACTTACGGTGCCGATGGTTCCTTGACGATCGTGATCAGCAACGTGGCCCCCGACGACACCGCGAACTGGCTGCCGGCCCCCAGCGGTGAGTTCCGCCCGGTGCTCCGGATGTACGAACCGGACCCTGCGGTTCTGCGTGGTGACTACGAGGTGCCGGCCATTACGCGGGTCGACTGAGCCGCGGCCGGCGCCGTCAGCCCAGCTCCAACCCCACCCGCATCTGACCGAACAGGAACACTGCCGTCTCTGCGGTGGATTCCTGATATCGCTCGATGACCTCGTCGGCGAAGGGTTTCACCGAGTCGTCGGGTAGACGGCTGGTCCAGTCGGTGGCGCCGACGGTGAACCACTGGGTGAAGGCATCGATCGACTCGAACTGCCAACGCAGGTAGGTGATCTCGATGTCGGAGACGTTGAATCCGGCCGACGTGGCGGACTCGCGAAACCGATCCGGAGTGACGTGCAGGTAGGGCGGCTCGAAGTCGGTGAAGTAGTGCTGCCAGCGTGGCAGGGCGGCCACGTCCATCGCCACGTCTTCGATGCTGCGACGCTCGGTGGCGCAGACGATCTGGATCACCGCGCGTCCGCCGTCGTCCAGGCTGCGCGCGATCTGCGTCAATGCCGCGGGCTGATCGTGAACCCAGTGCAGCATGTTGAAGGAGACCGCGATGTCGAAGTCGCGCTCGAACGGCAGCGCCAGGACGTCGTCGACGTGGAACTGGACACGGAGCTCATCGGGTGGGACACGGGTGCGGGCCTTGTCGATCATCAGTCGTGATGCGTCGACGCCGACAACCGATCCCGCAGGCAGCCGGTCGGCCAGTTGCATGGTGATGAACCCGTCGCCGCAGCCGACGTCGAGGAGCCGCTCATCGCCCGCGATCTCGAGACCGGCGATCGATGCCTCGGCGACCATGCGCTGCAGAGCGCTGACGTCCGCATAACGATCGCCGTCCCAGTTGACCATGGTCGCTCCTCGATGAGTGCATGTGACAACCACTCTGCACCAATCGGAAGGGCCGAATCGTGGGATTCGCGAGGTGGACGGCAGTTTTCGCCGGACCGCCGGTATGCCACACTGTTCGGTGTCCGCCCAGGTAGGAGGTCATCGTGGATCTCACCGCCGCGCACCTGCGGTACTTCCTCGCAGTTGCCGACGAGCTTCACTTCACTCGCGCCGCCGAGCGGCTGCACATCTCGCCGCCATCGCTGAGTCAGCAGATCCAGCAACTCGAGAGACGGGTGGGCGAGCCGTTGTTCGAGCGGACCTCCCGGCACGTCGAACTCACCGCACGGGGCGCCGAACTGTTGCCGATGGCCCGTACCGCCGTGGCGGCGATGGACGATGTCGTCGGGTGGATCGACAAAGGGCGCGAGCCGCGACGAACTTTTCGGATCGGCATCGCAGCAGCGAGTGAACTCAGCAATGCAGTGCTCGCAGCAGTCGTAGAGCGGTACCCCGACGTCGAATGGCAGATCCGCAGCCTCGGGCTGACGGAGCCACTCTCTGCAGTGCAGGATGGGCAGGTCGACGTCGCGCTGATGTTCAGTCCGCAGATCCCTGACGTCGATGGGCTGGTGGTGACGCCGCTGTGGTCGGAAGATCGGGTCCTGGTGGTTCACGAGGGGCATCGATTCGCGGGCTGCGAGTCACTGAGTCTGGCCGAGACCGACGACGAGACCTTCATCGGCATCCGCGAGCTCGGCGGGACCCAGGAGTGGTTCGTCGATCCGCGTCCGGGAGGCAAGCGCCCGACGATCCTCCCGCTCGCTGCGCACTTCGAAGAGGTCCTGCAACTGTGCGCCGCGGGCGTCGGGGTGAACATCTGCGGCTCCGGGGCCGCCACTACGTATGCCCGGCCCGGCCTGCGCTACATACCCGTCGCCGACCTTCCGCCGGTGACGACATTCCTCTGCTACCAGGCGTCCAGGACCGACGAACTGATCGATGCGTTCGCACGACTCGCCGTAGAGGTCTCCGCGCATCGGGATGGACCACCGGCGCCTGCGGCAGAGTGACAGCGCAGCCCCGCGAGGCGCTGGTCGCATCGATCATGAGGCTGTCCCGAATGATCATGTGACATTTCCATGTGGACTCCGATCGGGCTCTGCTCACAGACTGGACGGCGTGAGTCCCACGATTGAGTCCCCCCACCATCGCGACGTGATCTACGCACGGCGTGCCTCCGGCGAGTTACACCTCGATCTGGTCAGACCGGCGCAGTCCATACCCGCGCCGGTCATCGTGTTCGTCCATGGCGGCGGTTGGTTCACCGGCGACCGGACGCTGTGCCCGGATCTGAGCGGCCACTTCTGTGCGCGCGGGTTCGCCATGGCGAGTATCGACTACCGGTTGTCCGGCGATGAGTTGTTCCCGGCCCAGCTCCATGATGTGCGTGCTGCCATTCGTCATCTCCGCATGAATGCCGGGGAACTCGGACTCGACCCCGCCCGTATCGGTGTCTGGGGCGCATCGGCCGGCGGGCACCTCGCCACACTGGCCGGCCTGCTCTCCGCGGTCTCGGAGCTACCCGGGGAGGACGCTGCCGACGGGGATGCAGCTGTGCAGGCCGTCGCCGAATCGTACGGGCCGTCGACTCTGGTCGATGGTGATGTCGCGCCGGGTGTGCCGTTGCCGGGAGTCACGTCGGCGGCCGAGACGCCCGAGGGCCGACTGATCGGTGGTGACCCGGCTGACCTTCCTGTCGCCGCGCGGGACGCCAGCCCGCTCTACTTCGTCACCTCCGACGCCCCGCCGTTCCAGATCTCCCATGGCACGGGCGACGTGCTGGTCGACCACCAGCACAGCCTCCTCCTGTACGAGGCGCTCGCCGAGGCGGGAGTCGAGGTCGACCTGTACCTGGTCGATGACTACCAGCATGGATTCCTCAATCCCCCCAACAGATCTGACGTCCCATCCCCGCCGGTGATGGACAATGGGCGGCTCGATTCCGAAGGACCTGCGCCGGCCCGCCACCTGTCGGCGCGAGGGCCGGAACGCACCGAAGAGCGCACCCACTTCGGGTTCGACGACATCGGTGATTTCTTCACTCGACACCTCGCCATCAGCACCGACCAGACCACCATCAACTCAGGAGACAACAGATGACCTCCCCGGCAGACCTCAGCGCCATCCACCAGCTCGCCCCCGTCATCGATGCCCTGCCCGGAGAGGCCGTTCCCTACCGTCTCGCCGGTGGGGAGGGGCTGCGGTACGAGGTCGACAATCAGCTGTGGACGGTCATCGCCCGCGCTGCCGACACTGGCGGATTATTCGATGCCGCTTTCATTCTCGGCCCGCGCGGTGCGGGAGCCGGATTCCACAGCCTGCCCGATCATCAGCGCTCCTATTACGTGTTCGACGGGTGCGTCCAGTTCTGGCTGCCGGGCGAGAGCCGCATCCTCACCCCGGGAGACTCCGTTCACGTCCCACCCGGCACCCCCGTCGCCTACCGGATGCTCGGCCACATGACCAAACTCCTGTTCTGGTCCGCACCCGGCGGAGCGCTTGATGCACTGGCGAACTCGGGAGGCGAGGTGGCGTCCCGGGTGTATTCGGCTGATGGAACGGCCGGTGTGCGTCAATCGCCGGAGCAACTGTTCGCACCGTCTGCCGCGTTGCTGCACGATCTGCCTCTCGTCTCTGCGAGTGACGCGTGGGACGAGGTCCTGCCCGACGGCGTCGACGGCTACTTCCTGCGCGCGCACACCGGGGATCGTCGTGCGTGGCCCGACTCCATCAATGCCTACGGTGCCCGCGGCCGCACCACCGGCGGCCGATACTTCTCGGTACTGACGCTGGGTGGCAAACTCCCGTACATACCGCAGCACTTCCACCGGCAGCACACCGAGAACTTCTTTGTCATGTCCGGCCGAGTCTGGTTGTACGCCAACGGTGTCGAGACATTGCTGACCGCCGGGGACTATCTACATGCGCCTGCCGGGACCATCCACAGCTTCGCCTTCGATGCGCACAACACCAAGATGCTCGGCATGCTCACCTCGGATGTCTTCGAGAAGTTCTTCGACGTGACCGGTGAGAACACCGACGACGTGGTGCATACCGAGGGACTGATCAACCCCGGCGACATGATGGCAAAACTCGCCGCCGCGGCCGCCGATCTCGACCTCGAATTCGTCGGTCCGCCACCGGAACGGACCCGCGCAACAGATCTGTGAACACCATCGGTCCCGGCGATCAGGGGTGTCGTCGAGGGCCGTCAACGCACGCCGCGCCGGGGTGCGTACCCAGGGTACCGGGCCCCCGATGAGCAGGTGCAGTGGCGACGCCGCCGACAGGAGAGCCGTCGAGTACGAAGGGCAGTGCCTGGTCACCCCAGACCCAGACCCAGAACAGGCCGCGGCCGGCCCAGACACGCAGCCAATAACGCTGATCGGTCGGGATCCCCTTGTCGATCAGACCTGCCCGCAACATGTCCGTGTCGAAGCAGATCGCACCTACCCGGTCGTCGACGTCAGGTCGGGGTGGACTCCGTGTCGCGCAGCGCCCGCCGTCGAATCTTTCCGGACTGCGTCTTCGGCAGCTCCGCGATGATCTGCACAGCTCGGGGTCTTTTGTAAGGCGCAAGTCGATCTCGTGCGAAAGTCACGAGCTCGTCGCCGTCGGCGGTCTGTCCGTCCTTGAGGGAGACGTACGCGGCGACGGATTCGCCCTGATACTCGTCAGGGATCCCGACCACGGCCGCCTCGAGTACTGCGGGATGCTCGTAGAGGACGTCCTCCACCTCGCGCGGCCACACCTTGTAACCCGACACGTTGATCTGGTCCTTGATCCGATCGACAAGGTAGATCCAGCCCTGCGCATCAGAGATCGCGCTGTCTCCGGTGTGGAGCCGACCTGCAGGCATGGTTGCCTCCGATGCGTCCGCGTTGCGCCAGTATCCGCGAATCACCTGTGGTCCGATGAGGACGAGTTCGCCCTGTCCGCCGGGCGGCAGCGGACGGCCGTCGGTGTCGACGATCTGGACTTCGACGCCAGGGAGCGGGACACCGATCGACAGCGTTCCACTGGTCTCATCGACGGGAGCGCTGGTTCCGGGAGGTACCGCGATGACTCCCGACGATGTCTCCGTCATCCCGTATGCGTTGTGGATGTATGGCCCGAAACGTTCGTGGAACCTGGTGACCGTGCTGGGCGGAACGGGAGCACCCCCGCTGAAAAGTGCCTTGATGGTGGCGAAATGCGCTGCGGTGGCGTGCTCGGTGTTCATCATGGCAATGAATGCGGTGATGGAGCCGATGGTGTAGGTCACCGAGTGTTCGCGGAATGCGTCGAGCGCGGTGTCGACCTGGAAGCGCCCGGTGAACACCAGCGCGGTCTGCTCGGACAATGCCAGCGAACCGATGATGACCGCTCCGGTGATGTGGAACAGCGGTGCGAGTGCGAATACGACGTCGCCGGGTCTGATACCGGCGATTCCGGCAAAACTCGTCGTCGCCGCGAGCACATTGGCATGCGAGTTCATCGCACCCTTCGGTGGTCCGGTCGTGCCGGACGTGTAGGCGAGGAACGCCAGATCGTCGCCGCTCACTGCGACCCTCGGTGGGCGGCTTCCGATCCGCTCGCCGATCAACGTCATCAAATCATTGTCGGAGCGTGCGGTATCGGCCATCCCCGGCCGGAAAACCCGTGGATCGTTGCGTGATTGAACATCCGACTCGGCCGTACCCAACACCCACCGAACCGGTGTCCCGGCGGCGCTCTCGCGCACACCCTCGACGTCGCGGTCGGTGGTGATGATCCCGACGGGCTCGGCGTCGGCGAGCAGGGTGGTGAGCTCGCGGCCCCGGTACATGGGATTGAGCAACAATGCGACCCCACCCAGTTTCCAGAGCGCGATCAGGATGAGCGCGTACTGGGGGATGTTCTGCAGGTGGATGCCTACCCGGTCGCCGTGGCACACTCCGCGTTCGGACAACACGGCGGCCAGCGCATCGGCGAGCGCGTCGGTCTCTCGGACACTGAGGACCGCATCGAAATACACCAGAGCCGCCGCGTCGGGTTCCTCGCCCACGCGCCACTCCCACGCCTCGGTGAGAGTGGCGAAACGCGGCTCGAGACCGGGAGACAGTTCCTTCGGGTAGAGAGCGAACCACGGTGGCTCATGGTCCGGTGTCATGTCACTGCTCATCTTCTTCTCCAGGTTGCCCGGCAGGTGTACCGGTGCCTCAGACTTCGGTCGTCCGGGGTCACGTCGGGAGTGCGGTCTTGCCGGTTTCGCGGATCGTCAGAACGGTCAGGAGTCCGATGATGCACACGCCGATCACCCAGTAGGCCGGGGACATACCGCTTCCGGTGGATTCGACCAGCTGAGCAGCCACATAGGGCGCGGTCCCGCCTGCGGCGATGGTTCCGATGTTGAATCCCAATGACACGCCGGTGTATCGGACCGTGCGCGGAAACAGTTCGGTGAACATCGGAAACGCCGGTACCTGGACGACACCGTTGAGGACCATGTACACGAAGTACACCAACCCGACGACGACGACGCTGGCCGTGGCGCCCAAGATCATGAACGCCGGCACCGCTATCACGAGATAGGCGATATAGCCCCCTGCCAGAACGGGTTTGCGCCCGAACCTGTCCGTCAACATCCCACTGAGAGGGAACGTGGCGCATGCCAAGGCAATGCTGATCGCGGATGTCCAGTAGACAGCATCCTTCGAGAAGCCGAGATCGTTGATGAGATAGACACTGAAGTACGTCAATCCGATGTAGCCCGAGCCGTTCATCGCGATCGCCACGCCCACGACTTGGAGAACGGAGACCGGATTCTTCCTGAGGACATCGAGGAGCGGACTCTTGGTGACTTCCTCCTTGTCGGCCATCTCCTCGAATTCGGGGGTGTCCTCCAGCTTCAATCGCACACGGAGGCAGATCAGTGCGAGGGGCAGCGCGAGCAGGAACGGGATGCGCCAACCCCATGCGTCCATCTGCTCGTCGGTCGTGAGGAAGGCGACGATGCCGACGACCGACGCGGCGACGGCAAAACCCAGAGTCGACCCGATCGGTGTGAACGAACCGAAGAATCCGCGGCGGTTCGGCGGCGCGGATTCGGCGATGTAGGTGGCCGCGCCGCCGACCTCGCCGCCCGCCGAGAACCCTTGTGCGAGTCGCACGATCACCAGCAGTATCGGGGCGATCACGCCGACGGAGGAGTGCGTGGGCAGTACGCCGAGGATGCCGCACGCGACGCCCATGCAGACAACAGTGATGACCAAGGCGGACCGGCGTCCGCGCCGGTCCCCGAGCCGTCCGAAGAAGATGCCGCCGAGTGGGCGTGCGACGTAGGCGACACCGAAGACGGCAAGGGTGGCCAGGATCGATGCACCGGAAGATTCCGAGGGGAAGAACAGTGGCGCGATGGTGACGGCGAGGAATCCGTACACCGCGAAGTCGTAGTACTCGATGAGTGTGCCGACGCCGCCGGCAATGGCAGCACGCCGGGCCATCGTCTTCGATCTCTGCGGCGACATCCCACCGGCAGGCTCGCCGGCACCCCCGTGGGTGCGAATGGGTTGCTCTACGTTGGTCATTGCATCTGTCCTTGATGTTCGCGGGAGTGTTCGGCGAGTAGGAGCTCATACGAGCCGCCGGCCTCGATGACCTGGACGGTTCGGGCATTCGGCGGCGTGCCGACCACTTCGGCGCCGTCAGACGTACGCAATGTGGCGGCGCGCCAATCCAGCGTCACCGCATCGTCGATCGCCACGGCGGTCGATACGCCGGGGATCGTGACGAGCGGCATCCCGTTGAATGTCTCACCGCGCCAGAAGCCGGGTGAGAACGATTCCGCGACGATGGCCGCGATGCCTGCGTTGCGGAGCGCCACCATCGGCGGGTAGTGAGGATGCCCATACCCGAAGTTGCGACCGCCGATGATGATGTCGCCCTGCCGAACTCGATCGACAAACCCGGGGTCATAGGCCTTCATACACACCGACCGGAGATGATCGGGGTCGTACGACTTGATGTTGGAGACCCCGACCACGAGGTCGATGTCGAAGTCGTCGCCGAAGATCCAGGCGACCTTTCCCTCGATGATGTCCGGGGGCGGTGGATAGGCGCTCATTGCACGGACTCCTGTATCGAGCCACGCAGCGCGCTCGCTGCGACGGTGAACGGTGAGCCCATGTAGATGTTGGCGTCCGAGCTCCCCATACGGCCGGAAATGTTCAGCACGCCGGTCGAGATGCAGTTCTCTCCGGGTTGCAGGGGCTTCTGATAGCCGAAGCAGAAGTCGCAGCTGGAAACCGCGATGTTCGCGCCCGAGGCGCGGAGCACATCGAGGATCCCTTCTTCTTCGGCTTGCTCGTAGACCCGCTGAGATGTCGGAACAACGTTCAGCTCCACCCCGGGTGCCACGGTTCGTCCATCGAGAACCATTGCAGCCGCGCGTAAGTCCTCGATTCGACCACTTGCGCACGAGCCGATGAAGGCCTTCGTGATCGGCGTGCCCGCGAGTTCCTTCGCCGTCTTGGTGTTCGCGACGCGGGCCGAACCCGGTTCGACGACGCGAGGTGTCAGGGTGGCGAGATCGATCGTGTGTCGTGCCGCGTAGGAGGCGTCGGCATCGGGATGAACGGGCTCGAAATCACGTCGTGCCACGCTTCTCGCATATGCCAAAGAGGTCTCGTCGGGTTCGAAGATCGCCGACACCGCCCCGGTGAACATCGCCATGCCGCACAGCCCCTGCCGGTGGTCGATCTTCATCGACTTCGCTCCCGGCCCACCGAATTCCATCACCTGATGGGCGCACCCGTCGGCGCCGACCAATTCGATGATCGAGTGAACGAGGTCGCGGCTGTCCACGCCGGGCGGGAACTCGCCGATCAGATCGAATCGCGTCGTCGCCGGAATGTCGACGAACAACTGCCCGGTGACCCAGGCCTCGATGAGATCACGGCGAATTCCCCATCCGAGGGCGCCGAACGCTCCGACCCCGCTGATGTGACCGTCGAAGTGCACCAAGAAATCACCCGGAATCGCCAGTCCGAGTTCGGCTGTCAGCTGGTGGCCGATGCCGCGTCCCTCGTGTAGCTCGATGCCGTAGAACTCGCACCAGTCGCGGGTGACCTGATGAACCTCGGCCTCTTTGTCGTTCTTCTTCGTCAACATGTGGTCGATGAACACGATGTAGCGATCCGGATCGGCCAGTTCCGTGATGCCGAAATCATCGCGCATCTGCCGGAACATGACGTCGGTGTAGCCGGGGAAGTCGTAGGCGATCATCCGCGCGGGGCGCACCGCGTGGTTGTCGCCGGCGCGGACCGACTCCCTTCCGGTGGTGCGTCCGAGGATCTTCTCGGTCATCGTCTGGCCCATGGCGATCACCGGCTCGCTTCGCTGGGAAGGTACTTGCGCTGCATGGCTTCCACCTCGGGAAAACCGATCAGTTCGACGAACTCATGGTGCGCGAGAGCGTCCTTGCTCACCTCGGCGGGTGGTTCGCCCGAGGCGAGTCGCCGGAGTGCTTCTCGCGCCGCACCGGTGGCCGCCATCAGCACCTGGGTCGGGAGCAGGGCGAGGCGGACACCGATCCGGTCGAGGACCTCGGGCGTGAAGTCGCGTTCGGTCCAGGTCGATGCGGTGAGCGTGGCCATGAGCGGCACGCCCACCTCGTTGTGGCAGCGCTCCCATTCGTCGATGGTCTCGAACGTCTTGGTGACCGGCATGATCATGTCCGCTCCCGCGTCCACATACGCTTGTGCACGCCGAATGGCATCGTCGCCGCGGGCGTCCGTACGGGCGATGAGTAGGACGTGATCCGGGATCGAGTCGCGGACCGCTCGGATCTTGCCGGTCGCTTCGGTGACGCTGATGAGATCGACGGGGTCGCCGACACAGATCGGGCATGACTTGGGGGAGACCTGGTCCTCCATGAACATTCCCTGTACTCCCGCATCGACGAACTTTCCGGCGGTCCGCGCCGCATTGACCGCGTTGCCGTACCCGGTGTCGATGTCCGCGACCAGGGGCAACTGTGACGCTTCCCCGATGGTCCGGACGGCCTGCAGGTTCTCGGACATCGTATAGAGCTCGGCGTCGGGGAGGCCCAACGCCGCGGAGATGGCAAATCCAGATGCGCAGAGGGCGCTGAATCCTGCCTGGTCGGCGAGACGGGCGGTCAGCCCGTCCCACACTCCGGGTGCATAGACGATGCCGCGCGAGGTGAGGTCCTTGAGAGTTGGAGTGTCCAACGTGATCGTCTCCGTTTCGTAATGCGGAATGCGTTTCGCATCTCGATATGGACGGTAAGGTGGCATGGGTCACATGTCAACCCATTCGGTTCCGACTCTGTTCGTATGATGTCGACACCGATCTGCGTCCAACGGAAGTGAGCACCGTCAGTGGCCTCGCCAATCGAGCCCGAATCACACGCCGGCAGGGAAGTCGTAGGAGCTGTTCTGAAGGCCTGCGCGCTGCTCGAGCACTTTGGTGCCGACCGCCCGGTGTGGACGCTGAACGAACTGACCGCGGCCAGTGGCATGAACAAGACCACGGTCCATCGCCTGATGGCGACATTGATCCACGCCGGCTGGGTCGATCGGACCGGCGAGGGCGCGTATCGGGTTGCGATGCCGGTGTTCGAGGTCGGGTCGGCAGCATTGATCAAGCTGGACATCCGTTCGGCGGCAAGGCCATTGATGGTCCAGTTGGCCGAAGCCTTCGGAGACACCGCGTATTTGATGGTCCCTGCGGATCAGGGAGCTGTGTGCATCGACCGGCTCGAGGGCAACAATCCGCTCATCGTCGCCGGGATCAACATCGGATCGGTGATGCCCTACCACGCCGCCGCCGGGCCGATCGTCATGCTCGCCAACTCGGAGGAGATTCGCGCGCAATGGATTCGCAATGGTTTGCAGGCATTCACGGACCGGACTCTCACCGACGTCGATCGCCTCACCGCGCATCTCGACGGCGTGCGGGACGCCGGGTACTCGGTCAGCGATTCTGACTATCTGGCCGGAGTGGCTGCCGTGGCTGCGCCCATCTTCGGCCGTGCCGGAGCGATGGTGGCGTCGATCAGCATCGGTGGCCGAGTCGAGTCGTTCAGGGGGGCGGCGCTCGACGAAAAAGTGGACGGCGTGCTCGATGCCGCTGCACGGGTCACCAGAGTTATGCAAGCGCTGCCGCAGCAGAGCTGACGGCGGCCATCGGCGAGAGCATGGACGCCGGCTATTGGTAACGAATCCGCCTCGAATCGGCGTTTTCTCTTGACAGGATTTGTGAGACGGCTCACGCGCCTCTGAATCGATGAAAGACCAGCGCACATAGGGTTTTGGCACAGGGTGTCACGGGCCGGTGGTGCGCATGAGGCGTCTTCTCGGTGTCCGTATTTGGGCTTTTCTCAGGTTTGTATATCAATCTGTGATCTGCCACGACAACAGACGTTGAGTCTGTGCAGCACGAGAAAGTCGAGTAGCTATGCGGATCAAGCCCGCATGCGCAACCCGCGGCCTCGCGTCGGCTATCGGGGCCAAGACCGCCACCGTGGCCGTCTGAGCGAAGCTCGGGCCAGACCCTGAATCCGGATGGGTCGGTGCGTCATGCGTCCGGGACGGCATCGTCCCGCAGTCAGAACAAGTCCATTCACAGCGGCATCCACGTTGCCGGTGCGCTCTCGCGCGTCGGAGGTTGTCCGCTGTCGGCCGACAGACCGGCCGCACAACGCATCAGGAATCCAATCTCATGTTCGTCATCTCCACATCGTTGAAGCATGCCCGCAGCATGTCCCGTAAGCGCTTCGCTCACGCGGTTGGCGCTGCCACCCTCGCGGTCACCGCGGTGGTCACCGTCGGCTCGATCAGCAACGCCGAGCCCGCTCAGGCAGAGAAGCAGCACCATGCCGCCGCAGCCGCGTCGGACAAGCGCATCGAAGCGGTGGCCGACACCAGCACGGCGACCAAGCCCAAGCCAGCGCCGACGCCTGCTCCGGCACCTGTGGTGGCACCGAAGCCGGCGCCTGCCCCTGCCCCGGCGCCCGCGCCTGTGTACGCGAACAACCTCGACGGCTGGGTCCGCCAGTCCCTCGACATCCTGGCCAAGAACAACATTCCGGCCAGCTATGACGGGATCATGCGGAATATCATGCGCGAGTCGACCGGCAATCCGCAGGCCATCAACCTGTACGACTCGAATGCCGCCGCAGGCATCCCGTCCAAGGGGCTGCTGCAGATGATCGATCCGACCTTCGCCACCTACCACGTGCAGGGCACCAAGTTCGACGTGTGGGACCCGGTCTCGAACATCGTCGCCGCCTGCAACTACGCAGCGCAGACCTACGGATCAATGGACAACGTCAACTCGGCGTACTGACCCGAGCCGCGCGACAGTCCTCGACTGACTGGCCGCACCTTCTGTTCCTCTCGGAACATGGGGTGCGGCCAGAGTCGTTTCGGAAGGTGTCCGTCAACGGCCGGGATCAGTGTGGGAGCACCGCCGACCAGCCGCCGTCGATCATGAGATTCGTTCCGGTGACATACCCGGATTCGTCTGACGCGAGGAAGACCGCATAGTTGACGACGTCGGCAGGGGTGCCGATCCGTCCGAGCGGGATGGCCGAAGCTATCTGGTGCATCGGGTGGCGATCGTCGAGAAGCGTTGCCTCCGATTGAGCTGTGCGGATCATTCCCGGGCTGATGCAATTGGCACGGATGCCGACCGGCGCACCCTCGGCCGCAATCTGTTTCGTCATCGCGACCACGGCGCCCTTCGACGCGGTGTGTGCCAGACGGGTGTTGGTGACCGATCCTGTGACCCCGGCCGTCGAGCCGACGAGAATGATCGAGCCGGATCTACTGGCGGACAGATACTTCCACGCGTGCTTGACCGGCAGGAACACCAGATCCACCTCGTGCGACATCACGAGATGCCACTCCTCGATGGTGATCTGCTCGATCGGGGCGAAGGTGGCGAATCCGGCGTTCGCATAAAGGATGTCGATGCGCCCGGTCATCTCGCCGATACCGGTGATCCAGCGGGAGACCGCGTCCTCATCGGTCAGATCGACCGGGTGCGTACCGACCATCGTCCCGCCCGCGGCGGTCACCAGGTCGACGGTCGCGGCGCCGCGCACGCTGTCGATGTCGCATCGATACACGGTCGCGCCCTCGGCCGCGAATCGCTGTGCGGCCTCGCGGCCTTGCCCGCTTGCGGTTCCGGTGATCACCGCGACCTTGCCGCCCAGACGTCCGCGCGACGCTGTCATCGCGCGGAACGCAGGAGGGCATCGGAGATCGACTTGACGCCGCCGTGCGACGTCGCGCCGCCGTCCACCGTGATCTCGGCACCGGTGGTATACGTGGCGGCATCCCCCAGGAGATACTCGACGGTTCCCGCGACCTCGTCGGGGGTACCCGCCCGGCCGAGATCGGTCTCGGCGATCGACGATGTACGGAACTCGGTCGGTGCGGATGCGGTCATCGAGGTGTCGATGAAGCCGGGATGCACGATGTTCACGCGAATTCCCTTCTCGCCGAGGGCAAGTGCTGAAGTATGCGTGAGTCCCCGCAGCGCCCACTTGCTCGTCGTGTACGCGACCGGATAATGAGCGGTGAGGGCGGCGATCGAGCCGATGTTGACGATGGAGGAGCCCGGCGGCATCAGCGGCGACAGCGCCTGGATCGCCAGCATGGGACCGATCACGTTCACCGAGTACGCGGCGCTCATGTCGTCGACCGTCACGGCGTCCAAGCGTGCACGGCGAGTGATGCCCGCGCAGTTGACCAGTCCATGGACCCCATCGGTCCCGAGCTCGTCGGACAGGGTGGCCCAGAGGTTCGGATCGGTGACGTCGAAGGCACGCACACCATCGCTCCGGGCAGAGTCGAGTCCGACGACTCGCGCACCCGCGGCGGCGATCCGCCGGCCGATCGCCGCGCCGATGCCGCCACCGGCACCCGTCACCACGATGGTCCGGCCTGTCAGATCTGTCATCGAGTCCTCCTGATCGGCACTCAGGATCGCTGCAATCGCCGACGTCGGGGAAGGCTTGATACCTGATAGGCGGTATCGAGGCGGTCTATGGGCAGTGCGACGTGTCAGCGCCCCGCTACTTCTTCGACCACACCCCGCAACCACGCATGGGCCGGATCCGCAGTGTGAATCGGATGCCACCACAGCGCTTCCTTCAGCGGAGCGATATCGCCGGGGCACGGCATCACCCGCACGCCGTCGATCGGTCGAAGGCGTTCGGCAAGCGACTTCTGCAGAAGGGCGACTCGTCGGGTGCCGGTGACCAGAAACGGCACGGCCAGAAAGGATTCGACGACGACGTCGATCCTCGGTTCGACGCCGAGGATCTGGAGTTGACGCAAGGCCGGAGTGAATGCGGTCGGGCCGTGAAAGGTCACCACCCACGGCGACCGCCTCAGGTCGTCGAGGGTCAGCTGGTCCCCGATCTCGGCATTGTCCGCCGAACAGACGCAGACCCAGTCGTCGGTCGGGAAATCGATCGCGGGCATGCCGGTGATGAATCCGTGTGGCATCACGATGCCGTCGACGGCGCGGAGCGTGTCGTCGGCGTGATCGACCGCGTAGGGCGTGTTCTGCTCGAGACGTAACTGCACGCCTGGTGCTCGTTCGTGCAAGAGGCGAGCGAGCGGTTCGCCCACCCGCAGCGCACCGTAGTCGGTCACCACCAGCGTGAACGTGCGGTCGGCGGTTTCGGGATCGAAGGTCGGGGCGGCGTCGAACACGCGCTGCACGGATTGGATCGCACTGACGGCAAGCGGTCTCAGATGAGCTGCCAGCGGCGTGAGCTCGTAGCGATTTCCGGATCGCCTCAGCAGCGGATCGTCGAAGTGCCTGCGCAGTCGTCCCAGGGCGGCACTCGCGCTCGGCTGGCTCACGCCCAGACGTTCCGCGGCTCGCGAGACGTTGCGCTCATCGAGCAGTGCCTCCAATGCGACCAGCAGGTTCAGGTCCAGATTGCGCAGTTGCCGCGTCGTCCCTGCGTGCACACCACTATCACTCATGGCTATATATCTTATCGGCAACTTGGTGTTCCCAAATAGTGACCGGCGCCTCAATGTGGTTGGCACCACACCAACAGGAGTTGCAGCGATGTCACCACTGAACGTTCTCGTCATCGGCGCCGGAGTCGCCGGGACCGCGACCGCGATCCTGCTCGCCGAGCGCGGGATCGACGTCGACCTCGTCGACGTCAAACCCGATGTGTCGGCGCTGGGGTCGGGGATCACGCTGCAGGGCAATGCCTTGCGCGTCTTGCGTGACCTGGGTGTCTGGGACGAGGCCAGGTCACACGGCTACTGCTTTGACACGCTCGGCTTCCGGGCGCCCGACGGAACCCTGCTCGCGGAACTGCCCGATGCTCGCACCGGAGGTGAGGACCTGCCGGCGACCATGGGTATGTACCGGCCGACACTCGCGCGAATTCTGCTCGAGCGTGCCGCGTCCCTCGGAGTGAAGGCGCGGTTCGGGGTCTGCGTCCACGCACTCGATCAGGACGACACCGGCGTGACCGCAACATTCGACGACCAGACGAACGGCCGTTACGGCCTCGTGGTCGGTGCCGATGGTCTCCGGTCCTGGACAAGAGCCCACATCGGGATCGACGTCGAACCCCAGAGCACTGGGATGGGCATCTGGCGGGTCTTCGCGCCGCGGCCGGAATCGGTGACTCGTACCGACCTGACCTACGGGGGCACCTGCTACATCGCCGGATACTGCCCGACGGGTCAGGACACCTTGTACGCCTACCTGGTCGAAGATGCGCAGGACCGCAGTGCGCTGACACCGGACGAGGCCCTCGAGACCATGCGGACGTTGGCCGCCGACTATCACGGACCCTGGGACGACATCCGCGCCGGAATGACCGATACCTCCCGCATCAACTACACCCGCTTCGAATCCCACGTGGTGGACGGCCCATGGCATCGGGGTCGGGTTGTGCTGATCGGCGATGCCGCGCACAGCTGTCCGCCCACCTTGGCTCAAGGTGCGGCACAGGCATTGGAGGATGCCGCGGTGCTGGCCGACGTGGTCGGGAAGCACCACGACCTCGACGATGTCATGTGGCAGGAGTTCACCGACCGCCGGCTCGAGCGCGCCAAGACCGTCGTCGATTCCTCGGTCCAGCTCGGGCGCTGGATGCTCGACCACGAACAGGGCGACGTCCCCGGCCTCATGCACCGGATCGGCGCGATGCTCACCATCCCCGCCTGATTTACTTCTGCTACTGATGATCTGGAGCTCACCATGACCACGGACACCATTCACGACACCGACCCCGACGCACCCTCGCAGTACGCGTTCACCCATCTGCGTCACATCGGCATCGCCGTACCAGACCACGACAAGCAGGTCGAGTTCTACACCCAGAACTGGGGCCTTTCCGAGGTCGGCACCGACGGTGACGTCACCTATCTGGCCGCCGAAGGATCGCCCGAGAAGTACGCGGTACGGGTTCGCCGATCCGCGGACAAGCGTCTCGACCTCATCTCCTTCGGCGCCGCCGACGACCAGGCCGTCGACGATCTCGCGTTGCGCCTGGGACGCTCCGGTGTCGACCTGATCGGTGAACCCGGCACGCTGCAGACACCAGGCGGCGGTTACGGTTTCCGCTTCTTCGACGTCGACGGCAGGACGATCGAGATCTCCGCGGATGTGGCTGTCCGCGAGCACCGCAAGATCGAAGCGGGGGAATCCATCCCGGTGAAACTGTCGCACGTCGTGATCAACACCCCGGACCCCGAGTCGACGGTCGCCTTTTACGAACGCCACTTCGGATTCCGCGTGTCGGACATACTCATGCACCCCCGGATGGGCCGGATGATGTGGTTTCTGCGCACCAACGCGATGCACCACTCGCTCGCCATCGCGCGCGGGCCACACGTCGCGCTGCACCACGCGTCGTTCGAGTTGCGTGGCATCGACGAGTACATGAGAGGTACCGGGCGGTTGCTGCGGTCCGGAACCGAGAAGATCTGGGGCCCCGGCCGACACATGGCCGGCAACAACACCTTCTCCTACTTCCTGGACCCCAACGGGAACACGATGGAGTACACCACCGAACTCGAGATCCTCGATGAGGACACGTGGCATCCGCACCTGCTCGACTTCACCCGGCCCGAGGTTGCCGACCAGTGGGGCACCGCGAATGCGATGAACGAATTCGTCGCGAGCCGGTCCTTCAACGATCCGGACAAGGGACTGTTCGTGGCGCCGCCGGTGTGACGCGACTTCACGACAACTTCGTCAGAGAGAGGACAACAGCATGAGATTCGCGACCGTCACCGTAGACGGCGACACGAGCGCCGCGGTGGTCACCGACGACGCCGTCCACCTCCTCGGTCAGGGCAGGCAGATGCTCGACGTGATCGGGCAGGGTCTCGACGGTGCATTGGCCGAAGGTGCTCGCGCCGTTGCGCGTGGCCGTCGCATCGGCCACTCGGATGTTGCGTTCGAGGCACCGTTGCAGCCGCCCACCATCCGGGACTTCGTCGCGTTCGCCGAGCATGTCGAAGGTGTTCGAGCGTCCATGCAAGAGGTTGGCGGTGTACCTGATGCCTGGTGTGATGCACCGCATTTCTACTTCACCAATCCGTATGTGGTGGTCGGGCCGGACGCCGTTGTCAGCGCCCCGGGTGGCTCCGAACAACTCGACCTCGAGCTCGAGGTGGCTGCGGTCGTCGGTACCACGGGCAGCGACGTCACCGTCGAGGCAGCGGCCGATCTCATCTTCGGCTACACCATCCTGAACGATTGGTCGGCGCGTGACCTGCAGCGACGGGAGATGGAGATCGGACTCGGTCCGGCCAAGGGCAAGGATTTCGCGAACTCGCTCGGCCCGGTCATCGTGACCGCCGACGAGTTCACCGATCACGTCGACGACGACGGGTTTCTGGACCTCGCCTGCACCGTGCGCGTCAACGGCGAGGAGATCGGTTCCGACGTCACCGCCAACATGGGCTGGTCGTTTGCGGCGATGGTGGCTTTTGCCTCGCGGGACAGCGCGGTCCGGCCCGGTGATGTGCTGGGTTCCGGGACCATCGGCAACGGGGGGTGTCTGGCCGAGCTATGGGGTCGCCGCGGCACTCTCGATCCATTGCCTCTGCAGCCCGGTGACGTCGTGGAGCTGACCGTCGAGGTCATCGGAACTCTGCGCAACACCATCGGCTCGCCACGGCCCGCGGGAGTGCCGCTGCCGGTACCACGCACCACAGATCAGCAACGTCGTCGGGCCGAGCACGCCGGACAGCCGCTGACCACGACAAGAGGAATGGCACATGACCGCTGAGACCACCCGGCCATCGTCGACGGTTCTGGATCGAACCGACCCCGAGGGCGCGATCGCCGCTGCGGCGGCTCGGAACTCCAACTGGGGCCGGTGGGGTGAGGACGACGTCCACGGCACCCTCAACCACATCACCGCCGCCGACCGGCTGCGGGCGGCTGGTCTGGTGCGAACCGGGGAAACACTCAGTCTTGCATTGCCGTTCGACATGGACGGTCCGCAGAAGGGGTGGCGACGACGCACCAATCCGGTGCACACCATGCTCGACACCGGCATCGAGGCAGAGGCCGGGATACAGGGCTTCCCGCACGGCCTCGGTGGGGCCGACGACGTGATCGCGATGCCGCTGCAGTGCTCGACGCAGTGGGATGGGCTGGGCCACATCTTCGATCACGGTCGGGCGTGGAACGGCAGGCGATCCGGTCAGGTGGTGACCTCCGAAGGCGATCGGGTCACCGGCATCGAGACCGCAGCCGAGCGCATGGTCGGCCGCGGGGTGCTCCTCGATGTCGGGCGGGCGATCGGCGACGACGGGGAACTACCCGACGGCTTCGCGATCCTGCCCGAGCATCTAGACCGGACCATCGCCGCGCAGGGAGCCGATTCGGCCGTCGGTCGAGCCGACTTCCTGTGCGTGCGCACCGGCCAGCTCACCCGTGCCCTGCGCGACGGATGGGGCGAGTACGCCGGAGGGCCTGCCCCGGGTCTGTCGTTCACCACCGCGGATTGGTTGCGCGAGCACGACATCGCCGGGATCGCCACGGATACGTGGGGATTCGAGGTGCGCCCGAACGAGTTCGACGTCGCGTTCCAGCCTTTGCATCAGGTGGTGATCCCCCATATCGGGCTCTATATCGGCGAGATGTGGAACCTCGACGGACTCGCCGCCGCATGCCGCGCGGACGGTCGTTTCGAGTTCATGCTCGTGGCGCCCCCGTTGCCGATCACCGGCGCCGTCGGGTCGCCGATCAACCCGATGGCCATCAGGTGAGCTCGCCGCACGTCGAGTAGCTCGCAGTCGAGCGGCTCCCCCCCGCTGGTCGACTGGCCGCGAACGAGCGGCCCACCGTTGGTCGAGTAGCCCGCGAACGAGCGGCCCACCCCACCGTTGGTCGAGTAGCCCGCGAGGTACGAGCGAGCGTATCGAGACCACCTCCACAGCAAAATCTTTCACCACCACACCCAGGAGTAGACGATGTTCGAATATTTCACCGGCAAGAATTACGTATGGAACTTCGCGGTGGTCGGCGCGCTCAACAGCGGCGGACGGATCGACGAGGTCGACCGGGCCTGCCGCCCCCTCCTCGACATCGCCAAGGGCAACGAGGACGTCGGCACCGTCGACTTCCTGAACTCATGGACGGCGATGGTCGATCAGCTGGTGTCCGCCGCCGACGACGACGCCAAGAAGGGGCACGCGCGCACAGCCGGGCAGGCGTATGTGCGGGCCGCCAACTACCTGATCACAGCGGAACGTATGCAGCAGGCCGGTACTCCGGAACGGGAGGCGACCTATCAGCGGTGCCTGGACCTGATGGAGCTGTCCTTCGAGCTGAACGACCCGCTGACACGTCGTGTGGCAATCCCCTTCCGCGACACCACTCTCCCCGCATACATCACCAAGCCCGCGACCACCGACGGCCGGCCCACCCCGGTGATGATCCAGTGGAACGGTCTGGACAGCACCAAGGAGCACATGTATGTCTCGGAGCACAACCAGGAGTTGGCCGAGCGCGGTATCGCGACCCTGATGGTCGACACCCCGGGATCGGGTGAGGCACTGCGCAAGCAGGGGCTCACCTCGCAGGTGAACTCCGAGGAATGGGCCGCCGCGTGCGTCGATTTCCTGGAGGCGGACTCCACCATCGACGCCTCGCGGATCGGTATCGTCGGCTGGTCGCTCGGCGGCTATTACGCGCCGCGTGCCGCCGCATTCGAGAAGCGGCTCGCGCTGTGCGTCGCCTGGGGTGCCAACCACAATTGGGGGCAGGTGCAACGCCGCCGTGTCGAGCGCGAGGGAGAGCGCCCGGTGCCGCACTACTGGGATCACGTCATGTGGGTCTGGGGCGAGACCGACCTCGATGCCTTCCTAGAGATGGCCGACGGTATCCACCTCGACGGGGTCGTGGAGAAGATCGACGTCCCCTTTCTGATCGCACACGGCGCCAATGATCGACAGATCCCGGTCGACTTGGCGCGACGTTCATTCGATCAGGCCACCAACAGCCCCAAGCGCGAATTGCGCATCTTCACCGCGGATGAGGGCGGTGCCGAACACATCGGCCTCGATGATCTCGGTCATGTGAGCGACTTCGTCGCGAATTGGGTTGCCGACACGTTTGCCGAACTCGACGCTGCGGAGCGGTGACCGGGTGGGGGCATGCGGCGCGTGAACATTGACTGACTGAAGCTCTTGCGCGGGCGCCTCGAATCCGGTTAGACTTCGAACATCTGTTCGAACGAATCGGATCGGGGGTCCGCCGCATGAGCGAGTCCGACCCTGGTCATGTGGCCATCGATGACGGTGGCGAGGACGTGGATGTGGCGGCGGTGGCCGGCCAGTGGTTGCCGCAGGGCATGTTTCAGCAACATCATCCGCGCAGTCACGACGAACTGCTCGACCGACAGGCCGAATTGGCCACGGCCGCCGCGGCTTCGGTCGGGGATCTGCCCGCCGGTGAGAATGTGGTGGAGCTCTACCGCGAGTTCCATCACCTGCTCGACCGGATCGCCGGCGTCGACACCACCAGCGCCTCGCCCGCCGATCTGGTGGCGGTGGCCGTCGAACACGAACGTGCCGCCCGGCGGATGAGTTCGATCGGACACCGCCGAGTCATGGATGTCTGCGACCGCGACGCCCACACCACCGCCGGCTACCGCTCACTGCACAACTTCATGGCCGAAAAGCTGCGCATCGGCGACCTGCGCCACCGCAAAGAACAGATGGCCGCGGTCTCGCAGATGTACAACCTGCACGGCGAATTACTGGCACCACGCCACCCGCAGACCGCCGCCGCCCTGGCCGAAGGCGCCATCGGACCCGACCACGTCCAAACCATCGTGAACGCCATGGCACGCATCCCGGCCGCGGTGGCACCCGATCTGGTGGAGGCGGCCGAGGCCAGTCTGGCCTACTTCGCTCGCGACTTCTCCCCAAAAACCCTCACCGACCTCGGCGCCCGCATCCTGGGCCACCTCGACCCCGACGGCACCGTGACCGACCAGCATGACCGCGCCCGCCAACGCCGCCTACTACTGAGCAAACAAGACGCCCAACAACTCAGCCGCCTGACCGCCACCCTGGACCCGACCACCCGCGCCATGTTCGACGTCGTCCTCGCCGCCTGGGCCGCCCCCGGCATGAACAACCCCGACGACAAGCAATCACCCACCGGACAACGCGAACACGCCGACCCCGACACCCTCGCCGCCGCCGCCGCCCGCGATGCCCGCACCCCCGAACAACGCAACCACGACGCGTTACGCGCCCTGCTCGACTACATCCTGACAAGCGGTGGACTCGGCGCCAGCCACCGCGGACTACCCCCACACCTGATCATCGCGATCACCGAACAGGAACTGCGCGAACGGGCCGGCCTCGGCCACACCACCACCGGCGCCTCCCTGCCCATCGCCGACATCGTCGAACTCGCCGCCCACGCCGACCTACACCTGGCCGTGTTCGCCGACCACACCCGCGAAATCCTGCACCTGGGCACCGCGAAACGATTCGCCAACCAAGCCCAACGATTCGCGCTCTTCGCCCGCGACGGCGCCCACTGCACCCACCCCGACTGCGACATGCCGTTCAGCCACACCGACATCCACCACGCCGAACAAGACTGGGCCGAAGGCGGCCGCACCGACATCGACGCCCTCGCCGCCGCCTGTCCCACCCACAACCGCATGGTCGGACACAAACCCGGACAATTCACCACCCACATCGTCGCCGACGGACCCGACGCCGGCCGCCCCGCCTGGACCCGCAACACCAACGGCACCGGACCACCCAACCCACCACGCATCAACCGGCGCAACCGCATCGCCGACACCCTCCGACACCACCTGCGAAACCACGGACTCTCAGGTGACACCCCCACGCGCCCAAAAGAAGTGGCCCCACCCCACTACCGATACGCCGGACCCATGCGCTTCACCCGACTCGTACACGACGGAATCACAGTCGAAATCCTCACACCCGACGACCTCGACCTGGTTCAGTAGCTGTCGACCTGGTTCACGTGGCCAGCATCGCGCGTCCGGTCGTTCATGACGTGCCACGCAGGATCACCAACTCCTGCGTGGCCCGCGTCATTGCGACGTAGCGATCGACCGCACCTTCGATGCCGCTCCCGAACCCCTCTGGATCGATGATGACGACCAGGTCGAACTCGAGCCCCTTCGTATGTTCGGGTGTGAGGGACCGCACCCGCGGACGCTCGACGAACGTGGGATCGCCGATGACACAGACGGTTCCCTCGTCGTGTGCGGCCAGCCATCGATCGAGAATCGCGTCGCGCTCGGCCGCGGGGCCTTCGACGACGGGGATGCCGCTGCGACGGATGGACGTGGGCACATTCGCGTCGGGGAGCTCCGCGCGGATGGCCGGTTCGGCCACGGCCATGACCTCCTCCGGTGTCCGATAGTTCACCGACAGGGATGCCATGGTGACCTCGCGGACCCCGATCCGTTCGAGCCGCTCCTGCCAGCTCTCGGTGAACCCGTGCCGCGCCTGGGCGCGGTCACCGACCACGGTGAGACTTCGAGAAGGGCAGCGGGACAGCAGCATCTGCCATTCCGCGTCGGTCAGCTCCTGCGCCTCGTCGACGATGAGATGGGCGAACGGGCCGGCGAGTGCATCCGTATCCATTGTCGGAGAGGCGGTGTCATCCACGAGGCTGTTGCGCATGTCCGCGCCGCGCAGCATCGGCATCACCCCCTCGCCGTCGTCATGGGCGTGGGCGTCGAGAAGATCGGTCACCACCTGATCCATCCGCTCCCGCTCCGCGGCCAGCACCGACTCACGCCGCCGTCGACGGACCGAAGCTGTCGCGTCCCCCAGACGCATGCGCGCAGTGTCCAGGAGAGGCAGATCCGACACCGTCCACGCGTGCGGAATCCCGCGCTGCAGCGTCCGAACCTCGCCGGGAGACAAGTGGGGAGCACACATGCGCAGGTAAGCCGGAACCGACCACAGGTCGCCGACGAGATCGGTCGCTTCGAGCATCGGCCAGGAGCGGTTGAAGGCGGTGACCAGCTCATCGTTCTGCGCCAACGACTTACGCAGTCGGGCTGCCGGCACGCCGCCGCCGCTGTGCTTGTCGAGGATGATCGAGACCAGCGACTCCCACACCTCGTCGCGGGCCTCGTTGTGCGGGGTGCCCGGCTCAGGAGCCCCGAACGCCTCCGCCCAGTCGGCAGTGGTGACCCAAACCTCTGACCACGGCGTCTCGACCAGAAGGGGATCGGTGGGTGGTTCCTCGTAGAACCGGACAGCAGGTTCGATCGCCGCGATCATATCCACCGACGCCTTGAGGCGGGCAACCTCACGATCCGTCTCGTCCGACGCCGACATACCCTCGGGTAACAGATCACGCAGGGTGCAGGTCTGCACACTCTCCTCGCCGAGGCCAGGGAGCACATCCGCGACATAGGCGAGATAGGGCTCGTGGGGTCCGACCACGAGCACGCCTCCCCGGTTGCCGGCGAAACGCGGATCCGCGTAGAGGAGGTAGGCCGCACGGTGCAGCGCGACGACGGTCTTCCCGGTCCCTGGGCCGCCGTCGACGACGAGTGCACCACGTGAACTCGCGCGGATGATGGCGTCCTGGTCTGCGGCGATCGTGCCGAGGACGTCACGCATCCGCGGTGACCGGCTCGCGCCGAGACCTGCGATGAATGCCGAGTCGTCGTCGAGGACGACATGACCGTCGAGACCGTCGGTGGAGAACACCTCGTCCCAGTAGTCGCTGATCCGGCCGTGCGCCCACCGGTATCGCCGCCGGCTCACCACATCCATCGGGTCGGCGTGGGTCGCGGCGAAGAACGGTGCCGCGGCGGGCGTGCGCCAGTCGATGAGCAGTTGACGGCCGGTCGCGTCGGTCAGGCCGATCCGGCCGATGTACTGGGGCTCGTCACCATCGATGATCACCCGGCCGAGGCAGAGGTCCAGGCTGTAACGACGCAGTGTCCGCAACCGCTTGCCGAGTTGGTGCACCTCGAGGTCGCGGTCCAACGCCTGGCGCCCGTGACCTCCGGGTGCCCGACGCAGGACGTCGAGGCGCGCGGACAGGTCGGCGATGGATTGCTCCAGGCTGCGGGCCATCGCGGCGAAGTGCCGCTCGTCGTCGGCGATGAGCGTCGGGTTGGCTTTGGCAGGGTGACGGGTCAGGTCGAACGCACTGGTGGTGCTGGGCGGCATGTGTGGCGACTCCGGAGGTCGGTGAGGCCGCCGGTCGGGGAAGTGTCGGGTGGCGATTGCCCTATGCGCGTGCACATCTCGACGCCGTCAACGGTGACGGCTGCTCCCGCTGCGGCGGTGGTCCATCTCCCCGGCGGTGGGGAGGTAACCATTGTGCCCGGCACCCCCGCCCTTGCGGCAAGCCCGGGGCCGCGCTATAAGTTGGAAGGGGCGGAGGTGTGATTCCCGCCCTTCCCCTTTCGCCCGATCCCGATCAGATGGTCGTCCCGACGTCCTTGGCGACGATGTTGTCGAGGGCGCGCTCGGCGAGCGCCGCGATGGTCATCGACGGGTTGCAGGCGGCCGCGGTACCGGGCAGCAGCGCGCCGTCGATGACGTACAGGCCACGCTGGCCGTGCACCCGGCCGTCGAGATCGCAGACAGATCCCATGCACGCACCGCCCAGGCTGTGCCACGTGCTGTTGACCACGGCGTTGGTATCGATGAGTCGTCCGGTCGGCCCGGCGATGCGTTTGGCGGTGGGTTCGATGCTGTTGAGGTGGATTTTGGAATCGCCGTTCTTCGGCCACTTCAGGAAGGCATCGCCGCGCCCCGAGTCGAAGGCGAAATGTCCGCGATCCCGGCTGACGCCGTAGCCGACCATCATGGTGCTGTGTGCGTCGATGGGCATCGGCGGGATGGCTGCCTGGATGACCGTGTGTGCCGTGCTCGCGTTCTTCCAGTTCAGCGAGCCGTAAACCACCGGCCCGCCCTGCTCGGTACCGAAGGCGTCAGTAGGGCTGTTCCACACGTAGATCCGGTCGGCATTCGTGCCCCATCCGCGTCCGACGGCGTCGGGCAGATCGGGGATACCGCCGTTGGCGGCAGCTCGCACGAGCAGTCGGGTGGTGTGCACGCTGCCCGCGGCCATGACCAGGGTCGGGGTGGTGAGGATCTTCCGTTCGAGCACCTTGCCGGTGAGATCCGTGCGGTCGACGTGGACCTGCCAGTGGCCGTTCGCCGCGCGAGCGACGTCGGTGACCTCATGCATCGTCTCGATTGTCAGTAGCCCGGTGGCCTCCGCCGCCTTGATGTAGGTGACGTCCACGCTGTGCTTGCCGCCGTTGTTCACCCCCATGGCACCGGCGCCGTTGGTGTAGGACGGCTTCATCTTCCCGTGGAGCTCGGCGAGTGCGTAATTCCAATCGATCGGCATCGGGATCTTGGAAACGGGAAGGCCCGCGCGGCGCGCGTTCCGGGCGAACACACGTGCGGCGAGATAGTTCTTGCTACGGATCAGGGCGTCGGGCGCCGTCTCGATCTGCAGCATTCGGGCCACCCGCGGGTAGTACACCCGGTTCAGAGTCTGCCAGTCGAGTTGTTCGGGCAGGTACTCGTTGAACACGTGCTCGGCGGGCTGCAGCGTCATCCCCTGGTAGACCAGCGATCCACCGCCGAGGCCTGCCGGGGCCAGCGCCGTCATGTTGTCTCCGACGACCGCATCGACGAGACCCAGATAGGGCTCGAATTCGAACTTCGTGCCGAGGATCTGGCCGGTCGACTTGTGCCACAGGAAACGCTTGTCCGGGGCGGTCGCCAGCGGAAAGGTGTTCGAGTTGGGGCCCGTTGGCCATCGTTTTCCGCGTTCGAGCATCAGGACCGGAACACCCGCCTCGGTGAGTCGCAGGGCGGTGACCCCGCCACCGAATCCCGACCCCACGACGATCGCCCGATGATTCTCCCGGGTCAGCCGAACGCCGCGACCGGCGCCGGGGGCCGCGGTGGCCGTGGCAGGGAGAAGGCTCGCAGCACCGGCCACGGCTGCGCCGGTGAGAAACGAACGTCGGGTCACAGTCATCGGTGAAACTCCTTGATCGCGCCAGGATCTGACGTCATGCGGACAGATTGCAGGTGCCGTTCCACCGCGTGTGGTGGCGGGCGACGGGTCCACGCCTGAGGTGTGCCAAAGGCTGTTCGACGTTCCCCGTGGCGATCCCGGCCATCCACGAGCCGCGTTCGGCATCAGGACCGCTTGTGCCCCCCATGCGGATTCGTCTCGGCCGATCGTCTGTTGATCTCGCTCGGCACGGTGATGTTCCCCCCTCCGCGACCGGCAGTCAGCGACGACCAACCCGAAACATGATCAGTCATGTGACTGAGATATAAAAGGCTTTGAGCCGATACTGTGACTCGGTTCACAACCCGAACGAGCCCGGTGAGTGAGTCGTCAGGGATTCTTCGTCGGCGCGAGCCAGAGGCCGACGGCTCCATCGATCAGGAGATCGCAGTGGTCAGACCACCTGTCGGCGACGCTCGCTGCTTCCGTGGGCGACTCCTCGATCGATCGCTCGATGTCGGCCAACGAGTGGATGATCATGTTCTGGGACATGCTCACCCGCGCATCCATGACGCGCTTGGGAATCGTCGGAAGGACCCGGTAGAACCCTGTCATCACCTCCGTGAGCGGGTGCGACACGGCGACGGACTCGTACAGCAGAGACCCGGTCTGCGGATCGGCCGCCATGTGGGCGCAGAACCGTGCGTAATACGACGTGGCGCCCAAACTGACGAGGTGTTCGATCTCGGGGCGGATCAGGCATTCGATCCAGTCACGAACGTCGGCGGCCTCCCCGAGATCGCCGAGTCGTTCGCCCCGGATCACGTCGATCCGGGCGTTGTGCGTCTCGAGGATGGCTCGGATCAGACCTGTCTTGTCACCGAAGTGATGCCCGACCGCGTAGTTGTTTCCCTGCCCGGCGGCCTTGCTGATCTGTCGACTCGACACGGACGCGATCCCATGCAGCGCGAACAGTCGCTCGGCCGTCACCAGCAACCGCTCCTGGGTCCGTGCCGTCTGGTCACTCCGCGATGCCACCACGAACATGATGATGCCTCATGTTCCGCGGGTGTCGTCGGGCGCGGGCTGCTCGCCCTTCTTACTCCCGGCCACACCGTCCGCGATCAGGTGCATTGCCGCAGTGGTGGCGAGCGCACGGACCGACGCACGATCGCCCGGGAACCGCCGGGTGACGGTCATGGTGGGTTGTCCGGAGATCGCGACGCCGAAGCAGACCATGCCGACCGGCTTGAGTTCGGTTCCGCCGCCCGGGCCGGCAACGCCGGTCGTCGACACCGCCGTGTCGACGTCGAGGCGGCGCAGTGCGCCCTCGGCCATCGCCGAGGCGACCGGTTCGCTGACGGCACCGTGCTCGGCGATCAGTGCGGCCGGGACGTCGAGGAGACCGGTCTTTGCCTCGTTCGCATACGACACCACTCCGCCGACCACATACGCCGACGACCCGGACCGATCGGTGAGCCGTGCCGCGATCATGCCGCCCGTGCAGGATTCCGCGGTCGCGATCCGGCGGCCGGCGAGTGCGGTCGCCACCTGATCGTCGATCGTCGTGCCGTCGGTCGAGAAGATCTGTCGTGAGTGGGCGTTCCTGATCAGCTCTGCCATCTCGGCGTAGGCGGGCGCATGATCGGCCGCAAAACGGGTGACCATCTCGACCTCGCCCTGACGCAGGCAGGTGGTGATCTCGAGTCCGTCGAATCCGGAGATCTGGTCGTTGGCGGCCCGCAGGGACTCGGCGAGCTCGGCTTCGGACAGTCCGTAGGCGCGGATCGTCTCCTGTCGCGACTCGGTTCGTGCGGACAGCGCCGCGGTCACCGGTGCCGTCTGCAGCGCATCGGGCCACATCGCCTGTAACTCCCGCGGCGGACCGGGAAGTACCAGGATCGCCGGCCGGGCGCCGCTGCCGGCGATCGCGACCCCGGGGGCGGTGCCGGTCGGCGGGATCGATTGTGCGCCTTCGGGTACCAGGGCTTGCTTGCGAATTCCGGCGCGGGTGGGTCCGGACGTCGCCTCGCCGGCGGGGCGACGCTGCCAGCGGCGGATGATGTCGGCGATGTGGGCCTCGAGTTCGATGTCGAGGGCCAGTTCGAGTCCGCAGAAGTCGGCGACCGTCGCGACGGTGAGATCATCGGCGGTCGGTCCGAGTCCGCCGGTGGTGACGATGAGATCGACCTCTTGGTCCGCGAGGAAACGCAATTGGGCGGCCAGGTCGTCGGGGCGATCGCCGCAGACCGTGATGTGTGCGACGTCGACGCCCAGCGCCAGCAACCGGGTCGACACCCACGGTCCGTTCAGATCCGTCACGCGGCCCGTCAGGACCTCGGTTCCCGTCACCAGTATTCCTGCGCGAACACTCACGGGACCGAGCCTACTGCGACGGTGGCCGGCGGGCCGCCACAGCACCGCGGGTCAGATGCTCAGCCGCCGGATCCGGGTCGCCGCCTCATCCCGGCCGCAGCAGACGACGTCAAAGCTCCAATCCCTCACGGACGCTGCCCCATCCGCAGTCACGTGCGCGGGTTCAGCTCGGCGTCCGACTCCATGCAATCGAGCAGCTCTGTCCCACGACGCCGTCGACTTGCGTATGCCCAGTTCTTCGGCGATTTCGGTGACGCCGGCGTTCCCGGCTTTCCGATGATCTCGAGAACGGTCAGTGTCCCCTGTGCGGGTCCGGTCGGATCAGCAGCCGAGCTTCTCGATGTAGTCGATGATGCCGTCGACGGTGGTGAGCGTCCGGGTGTCCCGATGCGGAATGAGGATGTCGAAGACCTCCTCCAGCTGGACGGTCAGGTCGACGGTCGAGATCGAGTCGAGGCCGTACTCGGACAGCGGGGTGGCGGCGTCGAGTGCGGTCGGTGGTAGCCCCAGCACATCGGCGACGGCCTGCCTTACCAGGATCGAGACGAGTTCATTGGTCGTGAGTTCCGCTTCCATGCTGCCCTCCCCTGAGCACGTCGGAATTGTGAGTCACTTGACTTATCGCCGACGATACTCGATCTGTGTGGCAGGTCACAACCGGGTCGGAGTCCGTACGGATTCCGGTTGTCCGGCCGCGCACGCGTCAGGTCAGGAGAGGCCCCGCTCGGCGATCGCCTCCAGCACCTCCAGGCGTGCCCGGTACGGGTCGGTGTCTCTCGGCCAGTGCACGATCACATCGGTGAATCCGAGTTCGTCTGCCCGGCCGATGATTTCGTCGAACAATCCGACGCTCTCCAATGAGTTCCGGGGAGATGAGTCCACGCTGAGATACCGGTCGACGGCCTTGCCATCGGACCGAGCGGCCACGGTCTCCTCGAATATCCGGCAATTACGTGCCACACCGCCGAACCAGTCGTCGAGGTCATCCGCGCCTGCGCCGGTTGTCACCCATCCGTCTGCGTGCCCTGCCGCGAACCGGACCGAGCGGGGGCCGTTACCGGCCAAGACAAGTGGGACGCGATCTCGGACGGAGCCGCCCACGAGTCGCATGTCCCGGACCGCGAAGTACTCGCCCTGCGCGCTCACATGGTCGTCGGTCAGCATGCGGTCGAGCAGGAGGGCGAATTCTTGCAGCCGGTCGACGCGCCGGCGAGTCGTGACATCGGGTTGTCCGAGGATCGTGTCGTCCGGTGATCCGCCCGCACCGAGCCCGACCAGCAGTCGACCGTCGGAGATGTCGGCGACGGTCTGCACCTCACGCGCCAGGGACGCGGGATGCCGAAAGTTCGGGGAGATCACAAAGGCGCCGAGGCTGATGCGGGACGTGACTCCGGCAGCGGCGGTCAACGTCGGGATGCAGGAGAACCATTGTGAATCGGGCAGGCCGCCCCACACGAGGTGGTCATAGGTCCATGCATGGTCGAAACCCATCTCCTCGGCACGTTGCCATAGTGGACGTGTGTGCCGCCAAGGTCGGTCGGGCAAGATGCAGATGCCGAATCGCATGTTCAGACTCTAGTGCGACGGTCGTGGCTCTCACTACCGTTGAGACGTCCGGCAGGCTCGATCATGGCGTGGGTCGCCGGCGGGAACGAGGCAGCGATGACGCGGTTCGGCCCTTGTCGTGGCAGTGCTGTTGTGCGCCACCACGACTGTCCTCGGCTATCAGTCGAGCGCCCATGCGGCACTGTTCCGGACGGTCGTCGTCGAGCCCGATCTCGCTGCGTGCCACAGTGAGCAGACCGCCGCGAAGAACGTGTCGTGCGCAGTGGCGCTGACGAAGCTGTGACGGTGATGGTTCAGAACCCGGGCGCAGGGATCTCGTGGAATATCGACACCGGTGATGTCTGCGTCGTCTATGCCGAACTCGAGAGACTGATCAATCTCGGGCTCCACAACTGTCACAAGACCACGTTCGTCAATCCCGAGACGGATGCTGCTCTCATATCATCGCGAAGCCGGGCCGCGACCACCTTCGTCCACGAATCGAGTCATGGTGTTCAGGAAAGCGTCGGGTTGAAGCCGGTGTCCACCACCGTCTTCGGTCCGGCCGATGATGTGCGGCGTCTGGAGTTCGCCTGCGACTGCTGGTCGGGGGCCGGATGGAGTTGGCCGATCGGCGAGGTCCACCTGTCGCCTGCCGATCTCACCGAGGCCGTGGCATTCATGTATTCGCTGCCCGACCGGCCGACAACGGCACCGGCGCCGAGCGAGGAAGGGCTTTCCAGCGCGGCATCACCGAGGGGGTCGCGGCCTGCGATGCGATACTGGGCCGGTCCGCCTACACCTAGACGCATCCGCGTCTTCCGATGCGCGACCACGGGGAGAGAGATCATGACCACCGCCTATGACTTCACCGCTGACGACATCGACGGCAACCCGGTTCCGTTGTCCGGATACGCCGGGCTGCCGCTCCTCGTCGTCAACACCGCCTCGAAGTGTGGATTCACACCGCAGTACCAAGGACTCGAGGCCCTGCACCGCAAGTACTCCGACCAGGGGTTGCGAGTGCTCGGATTTCCGTGTGACCAGTTCGCGCACCAGGAACCGGGCGATGCGGACGAGATCAAGAACTTCTGCTCGCTGACCTACGACGTCACGTTCCCGATGTTCGCGAAGATCGACGTCAACGGATCCGAAGCGCATCCGCTCTATGCGTGGCTGCGTTCGGAGAAGCGTGGGTTGCTCGGTGGGCGGATCAACTGGAACTTCACCAAGTTCCTCATCGGCCGTGACGGCACCGTCGTCGATCGGTTCGCGCCGACCACCAAGCCCGAGAAACTGAGTGGGGCGATCGGCGGACTGCTCTGAGAACACCCCTTGCATGCAAGCTTGTATGCAAGGGGTAAGGTGCCCGCATGACCACGACCACCGGGCCCGTCGCCGCCGAGCGTGCGTATGCCCACACCAAGGCTCGGATCATCAGCGGAGACCTGCCCGGGGGTGCGCTGGTGAGCGAGGGAGCCATCGGCGCCGAGCTCGGGATCAGCCGGACCCCCGTCCATGAGGCGTTCCTCCTGCTCAGTGCCGAGCAGCTGATCGAACTCGTCTCGCGCAAGGGTGCGATCGTCCGGCCGATGACGCACCGCGAGGCCGAAGACGTCCTGGCCATGCGCAAGGGCATCGAATCGGCGTCGGCAGCCCAGGTGTTCGCGACCGGTGGTCCTGCCGAACGTTTTGCCGGCCTGTTCACGGAGAACCTGGAACGGCAGCGCCACCACGTCGACGCCGGGGACGTGTCCGGATTCGTCGCGGCCGACGACGACTTCCACGCGCTGATGGTGGAGGCCTCCGGCAACCCGGTGGCGCAACACTTCTACGAGGAGCTGCGAAGTCGCCAGCAGCGCCTGCGCAATCTGTTGCTCCGCGTCGACCCCGCGAATCTGATGTCGTCCTACGACGACCATCGGGAGCTCGCGGATTGCTTCCTGCGCAGTGACGCGGCTCGATTCGCCGACTCACTCGACACCCATCTCGATCGCTATCAGGGTGCGATATGAGCCTGGGAACGCAGCCACGTTCAGCCGCCGTCGACGTCGCGCCCGGCCGCACGGTCCCGCCATGGGTTCTTGTGTTCGGGGCGGTGTTCGTCTGTTCGTGGGCGGGCAACCAGTTCAGTCCGATGTTGCTGCTGTACAAGGAGGCCGAGCACTATTCGGCCGGGACGGTCACGAGCTTCCTGGGTGTCTATGTGGCCGGGCTCGCACCGGCGCTGATCATCGCGGGTGCGGTGTCCGACCATGTCGGCCGGCGGATTCCGATGTTCTGGGCGGTCTGTTTCGGTCTGGCCGGGAGTGTGCTCCTCGCCCTCGGTGAACTCGGTTCCGTCCCAATCTATCTCGGCCGTCTGGTCTCGGGTATGACGGTCGGCACCGCGATGGCCGTCGGGACCACCTGGCTCAAGGAGATGTCCGGAGCGCCGTACGACATGACCGCCGACGCCGGGTCCGGTGCGCGCCGCGCGTCGCTCGCCTTCACTCTGGGGTCGGCGTTGGGTGCCCTCGTGGCGGGCAGCATCGCGCAGTGGGGGCCGTGGCCCGAGGTGTTGCCCTACGCGATCCACGTGGTGGTGACGCTGCCGTTCCTCTGGCTCGTCCGGCGCGCGCCCGAGACGAGCGTTCCCGACGCGGTCCGCCCGCCTCTGCGGACCCGTATGGCGGTGCCGTCGGCTCGGCACCGACGATTCCTTCGTGTGGTGGTCGTTTGCGGCCCATGGCTTTTCGTGGCATGCGGGCTCGCCTATGGATACCTTCCGGTCCTGCTCGGGGATGCAGCCGGTGGACTGGGACTCGCCTACGCGACGGTGCTCAGCGTGATCGCGCTGGTCTCCGGTGCGCTCATCCAGCCGGTCGCCAAGCGGATCGACTCGTCCTCCAGTGCCCGGGGGATCGTGGTCTCACTCGCGACGCTGACCGTCGGCATGCTGGTGATGATGGCGGCGGTGGCGACGGATCAGCTGATCGTCGGTGCGGTGGCCAGCGTGGTCTTCGGAGCCGGCTTCGGAATCGGCCTCGTCTCAGGTCTTCTCGAGGTCCAGCGGATCGCGCCGGCCGCGGACCTGGCCAAGCTCACCGGGGTGTTCTATGCCGTTGCCTACCTGGGGTTCGTCGTCCCGACGATCCTCGCCGCACTGACGCCGCCGTTCACCACCATCGAACTGTTGACGGCACTCGTCGTGCTGCTGGTCATCTCGACCCTGGCGGTGCTCGTCAGCTATCGAAAGCACCTGCCGGCGACCGGCTCGCGGTGGTGAGCATTCCTGCACGGCGCAAACGAGAATCCGAGGGCCGCCGGTGCGGACACGGCGACGGACGGGACCGCGGTGGCCGGGGCGGTGAGCTGAGTCCCGCCCGATTCGACCCGAAAGGCATGGACTCGGATGCTGCCTCCGAGTGTCACGAGATGAGTTCGGCGAGCGCCACATTCGGGTTTGCGAGCTTCTCGGTGTCCACTGAGGTCCGGGCCGTGATGAGTTCCTTGATCCCTTCGAGCTGATCCCAGACGTTGACCTGCATCCCGGCGAGCACGTGGGCGTCGCCGTCGAGCCAGCACACGACGAACTCCCGTCCCGGGACGTCGCCGCGGAACACCACTTGTTCATAGCCGGTCGACAGTCCGGTGTACTCCATGCCCAGATCGAACTGGTCGGTGAAGAAGTACGGGAGATTCGAGTACTCTTCGCTGCCGCCGAGCATGTTGGCGACCGCCACCGCCGGCTGGTTCAGCGCGTTGGCCCAGTGTTCGGTACGCACCCGCGTGTGCAGGAGCGGGTGCTCGGCGTTCGCGATGTCGCCGACCGCGAACACGTCGGGATCACTGGTCTGGAGGCCGGCGCCGACGAGCACGCCGCCGTCGGCGGTCGCCAGCCCGGCTGCCTCCGCGAGTTCGAGATTGGGGACGGCACCGGCCGCGATCAGTACCACGTCGGCATCGACGGTGTCGCCGACCGCGAATCGGAGGCCCCTGGCGGCGCCGTCCTCGGTGATGATCTCCGCGACCTCGACACCGGTTCGCAGGTCCACCCCGTGTTCACGATGTAGTTCGGCGAACACCTCGGCGACCTCTGGCCCGAGGGCACCCAGCAGGGGCTGCGGGGCGAACTCGGCGACGGTCACCTCGGCGCCGCGTTCGCGGGCGCTCGCCGCGACCTCGAGTCCGATCCAGCCGCCACCGACGATGGCGACCCGGGTCTTGTGGGTGATCGCATCGCTCAACCGCTGGGCGTCGTCGATGGTCCGCAAATAGTGGACACCGTCGGCGTCGGCGCCGGGGAGGTCGAGACGACGTGATCGAGAACCGGTGGCCAGCAAGAGTTTGTCGTAGGAAAGGGTGCTGCCGTCGGGAAGACCCACCGACTTGTCCGCGACGTCGATCTTGTCGATGTCGGTTCCGGGGCGGAGGTCGATCCTGTTGTCCCGATACCAATCTCCATCGTGCACGGTGAAGTCGTGGAGGGTTTTCTTGCCCGCCAGGAACTCCTTGGACAATGGCGGTCGCTCATACGGGAGCCGCTCTTCGGCGCCGAACAGCACCACTTTGCCGTCGAAGTCCTTTTCCCGCAGTGTCTCGGCTGCCTTGGCTCCGGCCATGCCGCCTCCGATGATCACGATGGTTGGCATTGATGTCGCCTCCCTGTGCTGGTCCGAGATCGGTCCGCGTCAGCGTGCGTGGGGGCAACTCTACTCCGGGGAGGCCGCGGAGTAGGGCCCGTTCGCCCGATGATCTGAAGGCCGGACCACGTCAACGACCGTGCCACTCGGCGAGCGCCTCGACCGTCGTGATGTGGTCGACGCCGTACAGCGCGGCACCGTGCAGTGGCCCGTCGTCCCCGTAGGCGCCATCCAATATCATTGGGGGAGAGTCTTTTCGGTACGACATCAGGCCGGCTCGATAGGCAGAGTCGAACTGATCGGTCGCTGCTGCGCGCAGTGGCAGTGCGAGGCCTCCCAAGGTGACCACGTCGGGATCGTGGAGATTGACGAGACCGGCGATACCTCTTCCCAGGGACGCGGCCACGGTGCGCACGGCGTCTTGCGTCCGCGAATCGGTGTCGGCGTCGCGTCGGTATCGGTCGAGAAGTCGATGGGCATAGGCGAGCGCGTTCTTCGGTGTCGGATCGCCACGATGGGCAGCGAGCGCCCGACCGTCCACGGTGAGGTCCCAGCAGCCGTGGGCCCCGCACGGGCACAGCTGTGACCGGTCCCCGAACGGGATGTGGCCGTATTCTCCGGCGCCGCCGTGCGCGCCGGTCGCCGGTACGCCGTCCACGATCAAGGCGCCGCCGATGCCGACCGTGATGATCAGGTGGAGGGCGGTCCCGACCCCGCGCGCCGAACCGGTCCGCGCCTCGGCCAGCCCGGCGAGGGTTGCGTCGTTGCCCACCAGCACCGGCAGATCGACCTCGTCCGGCAGTGGGTCGGTGAGGCGGGACAGATCCATGTCGGTCCATCCGCGGGGCGTGAACTGCACGAGCCGGTCGTCGCGCATTGTTCCGGCGACCGACACCGAGACCGCCCGGACGCGCCGTGTCTCGCGTTGGTGGATCGTCCGGATCGCATCCGCCATCTCGGCCAGCACGCGCTGCGGGTCGCGGCGGAGCCGTGAAGCCTGCGCCTCCACCTGTGGGATGCCTGTGACGTCGGCGCTCGCCACCCGCCAGCCGGTGGTGGTCAGTTCGGCGGCGACAACCAGCGGACCGTTCGGATGAGGTCGAAGGATGGTGGTCGGCCGCCCGCGCCCGTGGGCAGGGGCCGGTGCCTCGTCGAGGAGTTCCATCCGTCGCATCCGCGCCAACAGTTCGGTGGCGGCCCCGCTGCCGATCCCCAGTTCCTGGGCGGCAGCGGCCCGGGTGATGCCGGGACGGGTGCGGACCAGGTCGATCAGCCGGGCGGCGGTGAACCACCGCGAAGGCGTCGAACCGGTCGGCTGTGAAGTCACCTGTTCATCTTTCCATTTCAGATAAACTCTGAGCACGAGTATATTCGTCGCGTGGTCATCTCTGCACCTTCGGTCCCGACGCAGCGGGGGGTTCGCCAGAACCTCCCGGCGTTGTTGGCGCTGGCCCTGGCCGGATGCCTCGCCGTGACCACCGAGATGCTGCCGGTCGGCCTGCTGCCGGCGATCGGAGACGCTTTCGACGTCGGCGAGTCGACCACCGGGTTGCTGGTGATGGTCTACGCGACGATGGTCGCGGTCTTCTCCGTGCCGCTGACCATCGCCACACGCCGACTGCCCCGTAAACCGCTGATCCTGGTCACGGTCTGCGCGTACCTGGTGAGCAATGTTCTGATCGCCGTCGCGCCGACGTTCGCAGTCGTCGCGGCTGGACGTGTGGTCGGCGGACTCTCGCACGCCCTGTTCTTCTCCGTGTGCATCGGTTATGTGCCGCGGCTGGTCGAGAGCGGGCAGGTGGGGCGGGGGCTCGCCTTGGTGTCAGGCGGTGCCACCGCCGGGTTCGTGCTCGGTGTCCCGGTCTCGACAGCGCTGGGTTCGGTGGTCGGTTGGCGCAATGCCTTCGCCGCGCTCGCCGTGGTCGCAGCGATCACGCTGGTACTGGTCGCGCGTCTCTTGCCTTCAGTGAGTGGCGCCCCGGCCGGCAGGCGGATCCAGAGGCGCGGAACGCGAACAGATCTCGGGATCGTGGTCTCGTCCAACATGTTGACCTTTGTCGGTCAGTACACGCTCTATACCTACATCACGGTGGTGTTCCTGGCGGCCGGCGCCCACGAGTCGTCGATGGGTCCGATCCTGCTGTTGTGCGGCGTATGCGGCCTCGTCGGCCTCGCCGGGATGGGACGGACGATCGATCGCCATCCGCGCACGACGGTGTTGACCGTCCTCGCGTTGCTCGCCGTCGCGATCTTCGGCGTCTGGCTCGCGCAGGAGTGGTTCGTCGTGGTGGTGATCGCGGTGGCGTTCTGGAACGGTGTGTTCGGAGGCGTTCCCTCGATGTACCAGTCGGCCGCGGTGCGGGCCATGCCCGACGCCCCGGAGATCGCCGGCGCCTGGATCAACGCCACCTCGAATGTCGGTATCGCCCTGGGCGCGGTGGTCGGTGGACGGCTGCTCACGTCTACGTGGGGGATATCGTCACTCTCGTGGTTCGGCGCGACGTTGGTCCTGATGGGGCTCGGGGTCGCGCTCGTCGGAAAGCGTGCGTTCCCCGGGTAGTCGTTCGGGCCGCCAGGCCACGTGCGTCGCCGAATCCCGCACATCCCCAGTGTCGTTCCCCGATCATGGAATCACCGGGATGACGAGAGGTGGGCGATGAGCGGCAGAACGATTGCGACGGCGGCATTGGGACAGTTCAAGAAGGCCCGGGTGGCCTACCTTCGCATGCGCGGCCGGACCCTGGAGAGTGTAGCCGAGCAGCGGGTCGTCGACGGCACGTCGTGGAATGAATTCTGTGACACCCTGAAGTCGGCCGGCGCGGCCATCGTCTTCCCGGGAGCCCCCGCCGACCCCCTCACGCAGGCGGAGGGCTATCGCTACCTGAGCCGGCTCACCCGCGCCGGGCTCGAGGCCTTCGTCGAGTACGCCGATCCGCGCGCGCCGGTGTTGCGACGCATGATCCACGAGACCGCGAAGATGGGGTCGGACAACCCCGACAACTACTACCTGAACGCCACCGTCGACGGCACGCTCGACTATCGGATCACCGGGACCAGGGGCACGGTCGACTACCTCGGCTTCGGCACGCAGGAGGGGAATTACGGTGAGGGCGGCCAGATGCCGACCACCGGCTACCTGGAGGCGGCAGATCTCGAGATCGGCCCGGACGGACGATTCGAACTGATCCTGAGCGCCACCGGGCACGAGGGCAACTGGTTACCGATGACGCCCGACACCGGTTTGCTGATCGTCCGTCAGACCTTCGCCGATCGCACCACCGAGGTGCCCGCCGATCTGCACATCGAGTTGCTCTCCGGAGCCGCCACACCCGAACCGTTGTCGCCCGCATCGCTCGACGCCGGTCTCGCAAAGGCGAGTCTCCTGGTGGCCGGCGCGTCGATGCTCTTTGCCAACTGGGCCAGGGACTTTCAGAAGCATACCAACGAGCTGCCGATGTTCGATCCGGAGCGCTCGACCAAGGCCGGCGGCGATCCGAATATCATCTACTACCACAGCTATTGGCGGCTGGGCCCAGACGAGGCGCTGGTGATCGAGAGCGAGATCCCGGAATGCGACGGCTGGAACTTCCAGCTGGACAACCACTGGCTCGAGTCCCTCGACTATCGGTATCACCCGGTCCACGTCAACAAACACACCGCGAAGTACCGGCCCGACGGTTCGGTGCGGATCGTGGTCTCCCACCGGGACCCGGGACTGCCGAACTGGATCGACACCACCGGCCACGACTGCGGTGCCATGACCTTTCGGTGGATCCGCGCGGCCACGCATCCGCAGCCGCGTACCCGCGTGGTGAGGCTCTCCGAGCTGTCGCTCCTGGACTGACCTGGAATCAGTGGCACGCCATGACCGCAACCTTCGTCCCCTTCCAGCGCAGGCCGATCCGTGCGATCAACCGGATCGGCGAGATGCTCGGCGGGCGTGGCGTGCAGAGCACGGATCTGTCGGCGGACACCTTGCGGCGGCGCGCGGCCGACAGCACCGGCCTGGCCTGGGTGGCCGATGCCCAGACCGAGGAAGCGCTCGACGTATTGTGTGCGTCGATCATCGAGGAGGCCCGTCTCAGCACTTTCGGTGCTCTGGTCATCCGTGCCCGACTGCATGGTCTCCTCACCACGCGGTTGCGGGTGGCCGCGCTGGTGCGCACCCACCCGGAGATCACCGCCGCGCCCATCGCACCGCCCATCGTGATCGCGGGTCTGCAGCGCAGCGGTACCACGATGCTCCACCGGCTCATCGCGGCGGATCCGGAGATCCGCGCAGTGGGGTCGTGGGAGGTCATCCATCTCCTGCCACGTAAACGGGAGAAGCCCGGCAGACCCACGGTGCGCGTCGCGCAGACCACCGTGGCCGAATGGGCCCTGCGCTATCTCAACCCGAAATTCTTCGCGATCCACGCCGTGGAGGCCGACGGACCCGAAGAAGATGTTCTGCTGCAGGAGTACTCGCTCCTGTCCCAGGTGCCCGAGGCGATGCTCGACGTCCCCTCGTACGCACGATGGCTGCGCAATCAGGACATGCACGGCTCGTATGAGTATCTCAAGATCCTGCTGCAGATCCTGCACCTCCAGAACCCGAGGCCGAAGTGGGTGCTCAAGACGCCGGCTCACCTCGAACACCTGGACACCCTGCTCGACGTCTTCCCCGACGCGCTCATCGTCCAGACCCATCGCGATCCGCTGCTCACCACGGCGTCGTTCTCGAGCATGCTGGCGCACGGCCATTCGATGTTCAGCGATCACGTGGACGCCGAAAGAGTTGCCCGGCATTGGCTGTCACTCAACGGTGAGATGGTGAACCGTGCGCTCGATGTGCGCGCGCAGCGACCGGGCGCGTTTCTCGACGTCCGGTACGACGATTTGGTCGAGGACCCGATGGGCCAGGTGGCACGCATCTACGCGGCGGTCGGTTTCGAACTCACCGACGCCATCCACGCACGGATGGAGCAGCATCGATCCGGGCACGGTCAGCACGCGCACGGCGTGCACAGCTACACCCTGGAAGAGTTCGGCCTCACCGTCGCCGAGGTCGAGGCGGTCTACGCGCGATACCGTGCGGAATTCGATCTCTGATCCGCGTGGCTATCCGCTGGTCGAGTAGCGGCGACGAAGGAGCCGCGTATCGAGACCACCTGCCAGACAACACATGTGGCCCGAGCGATACGCGGCGCAGGCTCAGCGACTCATAGTGGCCACTTCGCCCCGGTCAATTCCTCGGCTTTCGCCCACAGCCTTCCCGCCACGTCGAAATCGCAGGCAGCCGAAGATCTTCCGAAGAGAACCGGGTCTCCTCGAAGCGCCCAGAGACCATCCACGCCGACATAGCTGCCCGGTGCGATGGGCTCGGTCAGGCAGTACAGGGTGGTCTGTGCACCGGCGTCGACGTCATTGGCGAAGGCGGACGCCGTGCTCTGCACCACCTTGTGCGCGACGCCCAGGCCGGGCTTGTTGGAGATGTTGGATGCGACCCATCCGGGCGTGGTGAGCATCGCGGTGACGGGCGAACGCTCGGCCCGGAGACGTCGATCGAGTTCGAGGCCCCAGAGCATGACCGCCAGCTTCGACCGCGCATAGGCGCGCGGCGGGCTCCATCTGGCGCTGGACAGATCGAGATCGTCGGGATCGAGTGTGGCCCCACGATGCGCGTCGGAGGCCACCGACACGATCTGCCGCTCGATGCGCGGCAACAGGAGATTCGTCAGGGCGAAGGGGCCGAGGAAGTTGGTTCCGATGCCCATCTTGAAGCCGTCGGCGGTCGTCCGGTGCTGATGGGGAAAGACTCCGGCATTGTTGATGAGGTAGTCGATCGGTCCATCGAGGTCGTCGGCGAACGCGCGCACCGATGCCAGATCGGCGAGGTCGAGGGCGGCCACCTCGCACTCACCTCCGAACTCGCGGGCCCGTTGCTCGCCGAGTTCCACGTCGCGCACGGCCAGCACCACACGTAGGCCGGCCCGTGCCAGCGCACGTGCGGTCGCCATTCCCAAACCGTTGGTCGCACCGGTGACGACGACGCGTCGCCCGGCCAGAGTTGTCAGTCGGTCGTCAGCCATGGCCCGAGCCTAGTGGTCGGATGGATTGTCCCGAGTGAGACGAATCGTTAGAATAGTCTCATGTCATCGACGACGCAGACCCCGACGACGCAGACCCCGCCGGCGCTGGTACCGCCGAGGCGGCATCGTTCTGCGGACGCACGCGGACGCCGGATGGGACGCCTCTTGCGGATCTACTGGCGATTGTCGGAGCCGAGCGAGGACGACCTCGAACTCCTCGGCCGGCACCTGATGATGCGTGACGAACCCGCAGCCGCGCTGGTCCGGGCGATGCGGCTGCCCAAGGAGGATGCGGCACGCGTGACGATGGCGCAGTTCCAGGCCGCACTCGAGTCGGGTGTCACAGATCAGAGCCCGGAGGCCCTGCGGTCCTTCTTCGCCCTGGTCGAAGACACGCCGGATTGGGTCGATCCCGACCTCTGCGAACACGGTGCCACTGTCTTCCGACGCTTCGGACAGAACGCCGACGACGTTCTCCTCCAGCTCTCGTTGATCGGTGGATATCGCTTCGGCGGGCCGGTCGATCTCCTCGCGGAGACCGGTGGACTCTCGGGGAGCACCACCAGGCGTCGCCTCGGCGAAACCCAGACCTGGGCGATCGCGGTAGGACAGCGGGATGGGATGGTCCGAGGCGGTGCCGGGTGGAAGCTCACCGTCCACGTTCGGCTGATGCACGCGCTCGTCAACGAAGCCTTCGAACGCAACGGACGATGGGACAGCTCCGAGTGGGGGTTGCCGATCAACCAGACCGACCTCGCATCGACCCTGAATCTGTTCAGCGGCGCGCTGATGATGGGTGTGCGAGCCCTCGGTGTGCCGATCAGCAAGGACGATTCACGCGCGCTGATGCATCTCTGGAAATACGTGGGATGGCTCATCGGCGTGGACGACGACTGGTTGTTCGACGACGAGCGCGACCAACATCAACTCAGCTACGCGATCCTGCTGTCGCAGACCGACGTGACCGACGCCGGTGGGCAGCTCGCCCGCGCACTCGTCGACGTGCAGGACGAGTTGCACTATCGGTTCGTGCACCGCATCTCCGCCCGCTACACCCGCGAGCGTCTCCTCAGTATGCTGGAAGGTTTCCTCGGGACCGAGAGCATGCGCGATCTGACACTGCCACAACGACTTCCGTGGGCATTCGGCACCGCATGGGTCCGGAACACGATCAATTACCGGCTGATCGGTCCGACGCCCATCGGGGGTCGATATCTGGAATGGCGCGGACAGCGCGCCCGCGATCGCGCCCGCTACCGTCACTTCGGCAATGACGGAGCAGAGATCGGTTCGCTGCCGATCGGCAGACACGGCTGACGAGTCGGTCAGAACAACCGGCTCGCCCGCACCTCCGGTGCCTCTTCCAGTTCGAGGAGCCGGCGTTTGCGCTCCAGGCCGCCGGCATATCCGGTCAGCGAGCCGTCGGCGCCGATGACCCGGTGGCATGGGATGAACACGCTGATCGGGTTCTGCCCGAGGGACCGGCCGACGCGTTGCGCCAAGAACTTGTCGCCGAGGCGCACAGCGAGCTCCCCGTAGGTGGTGGTCTGTCCGTACGGGATGTCGTGCAGCAGGGCCCAGACGCGTTCAGAGAATTCGTCACCGTCGGCGTGCAACGGCACATCGAAATCGGTCCGGTCGCCGGCGAGGTACTCCTCGAACTGGGTCACCGCTCTGCTCAACACCGGATCGTCGTGCGCGGTGACCCGCTCGCCGAAAGCCGACGTGTCCGCGATCTCGAGGTAGCAGCCGACCAGGACGTCGTCGTCGGCGACGAGGGTCGCGTCACCGAGCGACGTGTCGATCACCGAATGTCGCACCGTGTCCATCGCGCACTCCCTTATCGCGCACTGCCTTATCGGGCACTCCTTATCGCGCACTGCCTAATCGCCTGGTTCCACGGTACGGCGGGGCACTGACATCAGCACTCGTCGGAGACATCGGTGGTCACGTGTGACTCGCACTGTCTGCCGCGTGCGTGGTGGTCAGGTAGTGCTCTCGGCGAGACGTCTGAGCAAGTCGGCCAGCTGTCGGACGTCGTCGGGATCCCATCGGGACAACTGGGCCCGCCACTCCGCGAGGGCAGCGAGGGCCACGTCGTCGAAGCGGGCGTGTCCCTTGTCCGTCATGGCCACCACCCGTGCCCGCGCATCGTCCGGATCGGGATGACGCTCGGCGAGACCCAGGCGTACCACGGAGTCGATCTGTCGTGTCAGGGTCGATTTCTCCAGCCCCAGCTCCGCCAGCAGAGCCGACATCGGGACGGCGTCGTTGCGAGAGAGGAGGACCAGGAGCGGATAACAGGTCGGATCCAGTTTCGGGTGGATCGCGCGCACCCGGTCACGGATCTGGATACGACCACGTCGCCAGATGTCGACGAGTTGGGCCTCCAGGTCGGTGATCGGATCCGGGTCCATGGTGGCAGTCGTACCTTCCCCCTCGGCGCGGTCGGCGAAAGCCGACATGCCTCGACAGAATAGCGAGATGCATGGAAGGGCTGCCGATGGTCTGCCCGATCCGCGCGGCGGAACATCGCGTGCGTGCGATGTGTTGCAGCGAGGGTGTCCGGGGTCAGGAGCCGCGGAGGAGAGGATTGCCTGCCATGACCGTGACGGTTGACATCTGGACCGACATCAACTGTCCCTTCTGCTACCTGGGGAAGCGACGTTTCGAGGCGGCGTTGGGAGAGTTTCCGCAGCGTGACGGCGTCACGGTGGTGCACCGTTCATTCGAGCTCGATCCGACACTGGCGGCCGGAACGAGCGCACCAGTCGTCGAACACATAGCCCAGAAGTACGGGATATCGGTGGAACAGGCGGCCGCGAACGAGCAGGGCATCGCCGCGCAGGCCGGCGACCTCGGGCTGGGCTATCGGACGAATGGCCGCGATTTCGGCAGCAGCTTCGACATGCATCGCCTCCTCCATCACGCCCTCGCCCACGGAAGGCAGGAGGCATTGCTCGACGCCCTGTACGAGGCGAATTTCGTCGAGGACGAGCCGTTGTTCGGTGATCACGAGCGATTGGTCGAGATCGCGGTCGGTGCCGGACTCGACGAGGCAGGCGCGCGTGCGGTCGTCGACGACCCGGAGGCCTACGCGGATGCCGTCCGTCGGGACCAGAGCGAGGCTGCTTCGCTCGGCGCGACCGGCGTGCCGTTCTTCGTCTTCGGCGGCAAGTACGCGGTCTCGGGCGCGCAGCCGCCCGAAACCTTCGCCCGGGCATTACAACTGGCCTGGGGCGATCAGCTCGTCCCGGTGGGGGCGGAATCGGCCGATACCTGCGGTCCGGACGGGTGTGCGGTTCCGGACACCGACGCCTCGGCCGCCGATGGATCTCGCTCTGATCACTGAGCGTCTCGTCTGACCCGGTTCCGAATCGGGTAATACGGACCGCGAGAGATTCCGGCGCGTGCGGCGCTGGACGGAATCCCTGCGAATCACCGACCCCCCTCCTACAGTTGTGTGAGTCCACAACGCCGAACCGGTCGGGTTAAGGGGTCGCCGTCATGTCCACGCCAGGCTCGGTCGTGAAGGGGGCCCCGTCCGCGGGGCTGAAAGAACTCACCATCCGCGGGATCGTCCTCGGTGGTCTGATTACCTTGGTGTTCACCGCGGCCAACGTCTACCTCGGTCTGAAGGTGGGGCTGACGTTCGCCACCGCCATTCCGGCGGCCGTCATCTCGATGAGCCTGCTCCGGTACTTCGCCGATCACTCTGTCGTCGAGAACAACATCGTGCAGACGATCGCGTCGGCCGCGGGAACGCTGTCCGCGATCATCTTTGTCCTGCCCGGACTCATCATGATCGGTTGGTGGACGGGCTTTCCGTACTGGACGACCGTGGCGGTGTGCCTCATCGGCGGCATCCTCGGTGTGATGTATTCGATCCCACTCCGCCGCGCCCTGGTGACGGGATCGGATCTGCCGTATCCGGAGGGAGCAGCCGCGGCCGAGGTCCTGAAAGTCGGTGACACCGCGCAGGGTGCCGAGGAGAATCGGCGCGGCCTCCGGGTGATCGTGGTGGGAAGTGTTGTCTCCGCGGTCTTCTCGTTGCTCACCCAGACCAAACTGATCGCCGGGACGATCACCGGGACCATCCGGGTCGGTTCGGGCGGAACGATGTTCGGTGCCGGACTGCTGTTCTCGCTGATCGGTGTCGGACATCTGGTCGGTATCACGGTGGGCATCTCGATGCTGATCGGGCTGATCATCTCCTACGGTGTGCTGCTGCCGATCCGGACCTGGGGCGATGTCCCGGCCACCGGTTCCATCGAAGACGTGGTGAGTGATGCCTTCACCAACGACGTGCGGTTCATCGGCGCGGGTGCTATTGCGGTGGCGGCGATCTGGACGCTGATCAAGATCATCGGGCCGATCGCGCGGGGGATCAAGGATGCGATTGTCTCGACGCGGGCACGGCGTGCCGGCACGACGGTGGATCTCACCGAACAGGACATCCCGGTCACCATCGTCTCCGGTGTCATCCTGGCCGCCCTGATCCCCATCGGGTTCATGCTCTGGGACTTCGCAAGTGGAACGGTGCTGCACGGCAGTGCAGCCGGAATCATCACCGTGAGCATCATCTTCGTCTTTGTCATCGGCCTCGTCGTCGCGTCCGTCTGCGGGTACATGGCCGGGTTGATCGGATCGTCGAACAGCCCGATCTCCGGGGTCGGGATCGTGGTGGTGCTGGTCGCCGCCGTCCTGATCAAGGTCACCTTCGGGTCGGCCGACGATTCACAATCCACGGCATTGGTCGCCTACACGCTCTTCACCTCGGCCATCGTCTTCGGCGTCGCGACGATCTCCAACGACAATCTGCAGGACCTCAAGACCGGTCAGCTCGTCGGCGCGACACCGTGGAAGCAGCAGGTGGCACTGGTCATCGGCGTGGTGTTCGGTTCCGTGGTCATCCCGCCCGTGCTGCAGCTGATGCAGACGGCGTTCGGTTTCGTCGGGGCGCCGGGAGCGGGTGACGATGCCCTCCCTGCACCGCAGGCCGGGCTGATCTCGTCACTCGCCGAAGGTGTGTTCGGGGGCGATCTCGATTGGGCGCTGATCGGCGTGGGTGCGTTGATCGGGGTGGCGGTCATCGTGGTCGACGAGGTGCTGGGCAAGACCACCACCAGATTGCGGATGCCGCCGCTGGCGGTCGGCATGGGAATGTACCTGCCCATGTCGGTCACCCTGGTCATCCCCATCGGCGCCTTCATCGGTCGTGCCTACAACAAGTGGGCCGAGCGGAGCGGCCGAAATGTCGAGCGCAAGAAGCGCATGGGCGTGCTGCTGGCCACCGGCCTCATCGTCGGTGAGAGCCTGTGGAACGTGGTGTTCGCCGCGATCGTCGCGTCGAGCGGCAACGACGCCGTGCTCAACCTGCCGTTCATCGGTGACGGGTGGGAGACCGGCTCGGAGATCCTCGGCGTCGTGCTGTTCGTCCTGGTGGTCGCCGGGCTGTACAAGTGGACCCAGATCTGGGCGTCGAAGGAGTCGGAGACGGACGCTGCGGAGGATTCTGCGCGGTAGGAGCCCTCTGTCGCCGAACGCTAAGTGGCGGCGCACTCCTCGATCGCCCGACCGAGTATCTCGAGTCCTGATCGTAATTCGCCGGCGATCGAGCGCGCAGGCCCGGTGTGGTCACGAGTGCTCGTCATCGTCCAAAGGTACGTCGCGACCAGGGGAGGCAACTCGGACGACGGCGGCAGACGTCCGTCGTAAGGTGCAGTGAGCGACCCCGATCGAAAGGCGGCACGACCGTGCGCAAACCTCTGGACATCAGCACCGACGGCGGTGTCTCGGTGTGGACGATCAACCTTCCCGACGTCGGCAACGCCATCACCGGGGTGGATCTGGTCGCCGCATTCGAGGGTGCCGTGGATGAGGCGAACGCCGACACCGATGTTCGTACGGTGATCCTCACCGGTGCGGGCCATATCTTCTCGGCCGGCGGGAATGTCCAGGAGATGGCGGACGAGGAGGGCCTCTTCGGGCTGGGGGGTGCGGATCAACGGTTCGGCTATGCCAATGGGATACAACGGATTCCGAGGGCGATGCTGCGCTGTGAGGTGCCGGTGATCGCCGCGGTCAACGGCCCTGCGGTCGGTGCGGGCTGTGATCTGTCGATGATGTGTGACCTGCGGGTCGCCGCCGAATCCGCCTTCTTCGCCGAGAGTTTCGTCCAGGTCGGCCTCATCCCCGGTGACGGCGGGTCCTGGTTCCTGCAGCGGGCCATCGGTTACGAGCGGGCCGCCGAGATGACGTTCACCGGCGACCGCGTGTATGCCGCGAAGGCACTCGAGTGGGGCATGGTGAGCCGCGTCGTGCCCGACGGTGAACTCATGGACGCAGCAGGGGAATTGGCGGCGCGGATCGCCAAGAATCCGCCGCACGCGCTGCGGATGGCCAAACGCCTACTCGCCGAGTCGCGGACCAACTCGCTCGACACGGTGCTCAATCTGGCGGCGGCGATGCAGCCGCTCGCGCATCAGACGAGCGAGCACAAGGAGCGGGTGGCGCGCTGGTCGAAGCGATGACCCCTTCCGGTTTCGTGTCCGGCGCGCGACAATCGTGAGAACCGACGTCACGACATCCGGATGAGGTAGCGCAGTGATTGTCTACGGCATGAACATCTCGGCCGACGGTTACGTCGTCGACGCCGACGGCAACTTCGACTGGTCCGAACCGGCGGACGACGTGTTCGCGTACTGGGTGGGCGTCCAACAGGAGTCCGCGCTGGACGTCTACGGACGCAACCTGTGGGAGACGATGCAGTACTGGCTGGAGCCCCCAGCGGAGTCGTCGCCTGCCGAACTCGAGTACGCCGACGCCTGGCAGAACACACCGCGACTCGTCGTCTCGAACACGCTCGCGCACGTCGACGGCGCCGACCTGGTACACGACGTCAGCGAGATCCCCGACCGCGACGGCCAGGTACAGATCGGCGGCGCAACACTGGCCGCGTCGATGCTCGACCGTATCGACGAGTTCCGTCCGGTCGTGTACCCGGTGGCGATCGGCGGCGGAGTGCCGTTCTTCCCGTCAGGTGCGCGATTGGATCTCGAGCTGGTGGAGACGCGGCCGTTCGAGTCCGGGCCCGTGCTGTTGCGATACGCGCGTCGCTAGATATCGCGCGGTTGCGCAACGAATTCGGTCGCCGCAGTCGCAGCGAGCGCGGCTGCATCGGCAACCGTCGAGCCCAGTGCGAGGTGTCCGGCCAGGGTCCCCGCGAACAGATCTCCGGCACCGGTGGTGTCGGCGGCCCGCACCTGCTCGACATCGATGCGACGGATCCCGTCGGGAGTCGCGACGATGACTCCGTCGCCGCCCAGAGTGATGACCGCCGATCGGGAGTGGACGAGCAGGCGACGGGCGAGGTCGGTGGGATCGTCGGCAGGGTCGCCGCCGGCGTAGTACGCGGCCTCTCCCTCGTTGACGATCAACGGGTCCGCGGCGCCGATGACGTGCTCGTCGAGACGGCACACCGGGCTCGGGTTCAGGAGGAACCGACGGTCGTTCGCAGTGGCCCAGGCCGCTACGGAGGCGGTGACGTCGAGCGGCGATTCGAGTTGTGTGAGAACGACCTTCGGCGTCAACTCATCGAGCCCGTGCTCCACATGGCCGGGTGTGAGCGCCGCGTTCGTGCCGGTCAGGACAATGATCCGGTTGTCTCCCCGGTCGTCCACCTCGATGATCGCCCGACCGCTGATGCCGTCGACGTGATGGAGATGGCCGATCTCGACCCCACCGTCATGCTGGTTCGCGACCAGCCGTTGTGCCGCGTCGTCGTTCCCGACCGCGCCGATCAGCGCGGTGCGTGCCACTTCTGCCGCGGCCAGGGCCTGGTTGGCGCCCTTGCCGCCAGGACGCTCGAAGAGCGAGGTGCCCAGGATGGTCTCGCCGGACCGGGGCATTCGACCGACCCGCACGATCACGTCCATGTTCAAGGTCCCGACGACCGCGACGTCGATCGGGGACGAGGATTCCATGGCACCGAGTATCCCCATCTCGTCGCCGGGCTGAACCCAATTTCACTCAGTGAAAGCCACGGGTCGACATTTGTGAGCGCGAACTCATACCGTTCTGGGCATCGCAACAGATCACACGAGCGGAGACCAGATGAGCACTGCGACCACGACCCAGGTGGCCATCGTCGGCGGTGGCCCGGCGGGGCTGATGCTGTCCCATCTGCTGCACGTTGCCGGGATCGAGAGCGTGGTCGTCGACAATCGTACGGTCGAGCAGATCGAGACCACGCACCGTGCGGGCATCCTCGAGCGCGACAGCGTCCGACTGCTCGTCGATTCCGGTGTCTCTGACCGTGTCCTCACCGAGGGACACGAGCATGAGGGGATCTCGCTGAGATTCGGCGGGGTCAGCCACCGTATCGACTTCCAGAAGCTGGCCGGCGCGTCGTGCTGGCTCTACCCGCAGACCCAGGTGTTCGTCGACCTGCATCGCGCACGCACGCGGGACGGCGGCGATCTGCGGTACGGCATCACCGACACCGAGGTCACCGGCGTCCTCGACACCCCAACTGTCCGCTACACCGACGCCGACGGCGGACGGCATGAGATCTCGGCAGACCTCGTCGTCGGTGCCGACGGTTCGCGCAGTATCTGTCGGTCCCTCGTCGCCGACGCCCATCAGTACTACCGTGAGTACCCCTTCGCGTGGTTCGGCGTGATGGTGGAGGCGCCGCCGAGCGCCCCGGAACTCATCTACACCCGCTCGGCCCAGGGCTTCGCGCTGATCAGCCAACGGACCGACACCGTGCAGCGCATGTACTTCCAGTGCGATCCCACCGAGAATCCCGCCGAATGGTCCGATGATCGGATCTGGGAGCAATTGCACACCCGGCTCGCCGGGTCGGACGGATTCCGGTTGAAGGACGGGCCCGTCATCGAGCGAACAGTGTTGCCGTTCCGGAGTTTTGTGCAGTCACCGATGCGCCACGGCAACCTCTTGCTGGCCGGCGACGCGGCACACACGGTGCCCCCGACGGGTGCCAAGGGGCTCAACCTCGCCCTGTCCGATGTCCGGGTGCTGGCCGAGGAGATCGAGCGTGCCGTGCAGAAGGGCGACGATGACGCTCTCGACAACTACACCGACCGCGCGCTGTCGCGGGTGTGGAAGGCCCAGCACTTCTCGTACTGGATGACCACGATGCTCCACAATTCCACGGACGCATCGGAATTCGACGAACAGCGCCAACTCGGAGAGCTTCAGTCACTGGTCTCCTCGGAGGCCGGCTCCACCTATCTCGCAGAAGGGTACACAGGATGGTCGCACCATTGATCGCCGGCGCGGACGAGGAGTCGGAGGTGTTCGGCGAGCACGGACAGATCTCGTCTGACGCAGCGCAGGGCACGCAGCAGCAGATCAGCGACGAGATCGCGCGCGTCGGTGCAGATTACGCGTCGTCGCTGTCGGCGGGTGAGTCGCCGGAGACCGCTCCCAGGCTGAACTATCCGCCGTACCGGTCGAGCCTGCTGCGCCACCCCACCAAGAACTTTCACCACTCCGACCCGGAGGGCATCGAGCTCTGGTCGCCGGCCTTCGGCCACCGCGACGTCGACCCGCTCGAGGCCGACCTCACCATCGCGCACAACGGCGATCCGATCGGCGAACGCCTCGTGGTGACCGGACGTGTGCTCGACGGTGACGGACGGCCGATCCGTCGCCAGCTCGTCGAGGTCTGGCAGGCCAACGCGGCCGGGCGCTACATCCACAAGCGCGACCAGCATCCCGCTCCGATCGATCCCAATTTCACCGGTGTGGGCCGCTGCCTCACCGACGACCACGGCTGGTACAAGTTCACCACCATCAAACCGGGCCCGTACCCGTGGAAGAACCACCACAACGCCTGGCGCCCGGCCCACATCCACTTCTCGGTGTTCGGTACCGCCTTCACGCAGCGACTGGTCACCCAGATGTACTTTCCGGGCGACCCGCTCTTCGCCTTCGATCCGATCTATCAGGCGGTCGTCGACCAGCAGGCCCGTGACCGGCTCGTCGCGACCTACGACCACGATCTGACCCAGCATGAATGGTCCACCGGATACCGTTGGGACATCGTGCTCACCGGCAGCCGTCAGACCCCGATGGAGGAAGACCAGTGACTCTCGCACCCACGCCGGGCCAGACCGTCGGCCCGTTCTTCCACTACGCTCTGCCGTTCGACGGCGGTGCCGAACTGGTCCCCACCGGCCACCCGAACCGGATTCGGCTGCACGGCAGCGTGTTCGACGGCGCGGGCGACCCGGTACCCGACGCCCTGATCGAGATCTGGCAGGCCGACGGCTCGGGCAACGTCAGCCAGGAGCCCGGTTCGCTGTGGCGGGACGGGTTCACCTTCACCGGCTTCGGTCGCGTGCAGACGGACCGGACCGGGCATTACACCTTCGCGACGGTTGCCCCCGGTCCGGTGTCGGCGGGCGCCGCGCCGTTCTTCGCGGTCTGTGTCTTCGCGCGCGGCCTGCTCGATCGACTGTTCACGCGGGCCTACCTGCCCGACAGTGCCCGGGCCGTGGCGTCGGACACGCTGCTCACCTCGGTGCCCGAGGAGCGACGGTCGACCCTGATCGCAACGGCCGAGGACAACGGCTACCGCTTCGACATCCATCTACAGGGCGAGGGCGAGACCGTCTTCCTCGATCACGACGGACGATGATCCGTGCCTGATCTCCTCTGGCCCGGCGACCACCACGCCGGTGAGATTCTCACCGACGCAGCAGTTCTCGATGCTTTGCTGCAGGTGGAGTCGGCATGGTCGACGGCGCTCGGCAAGGCCGGGATCGCACCGACGGAGGCCGGCGTGACCGTCGGTGCCCTTCGCGATCTGATCGCCGACGACGACGTCGAGCAGATCGCCGTGGAGGCGGAATCCGGTGGTAATCCGGTGATTCCGCTCGTCCGACGCCTGCGCGACGGGCTCGGTTCGTCGACCGCAGGCACGTGGCTGCATCGTGGTCTCACCAGCCAGGATGTGGTCGACACCGCGCTGATGCTGTGTGTTGCCGACGGATTCGATGCGGTCCTGGTCGAACTGGACGCTCAGGCCGGCACCTTGGTGCGTCTCGCCGGCGATCATCGGCACACCGGGATGGTGGCCCGCACACTCACCCAGCACGCCGTCCCGATGACCTTCGGACTCAAGGCTGCACAATGGTTACACGGGGTGCTCGACGCGCGGGAACAGGTTGCGAGTCTGACATTCCCGGTGCAGATGGGCGGTGCGGCAGGAACATCGGCGGCCGTCGCCGAGCTCTCGGGCCGTGGCGCGGACGCCGGTCCGGTGGCGATGCAGACCGGTGCGATCGCCGCGGACATCCTCGGCCTCGCCCCGCTGACCCCATGGCATTCCGTCCGTACCGCGGTCACCCGCAGCGGCGACGCGGCGGTGGGGTGCACCGATGCCTGGGGGCATATCGCCAACGACGTGCTGGCGCTGTCGCGGCCCGAGATCGGCGAGCTGTCCGAAGGTTCCGGCGGCTCGTCGTCGACGATGCCGCACAAGGCCAATCCCGTTCTGTCGGTACTCATCCGGCGGGCGGCGCTGAGTGCCCCGATGCTCGGTTCCACTCTTCACCTGGCTGCCGCGGATGCCGTGGAAGAGCGCACTGCGGGCGCGTGGCATGTCGAGTGGGATGCGCTGCGGACATTGGTCCGACGGACCGTCGTCGCGGCGCGACAGACCAGCCTGCTCATCGGCGAACTGGACGTCCACGGCGATCGGATGCAGGCGAACCTGGCCGGTGCGGGGGCGTCCGTCAGGTCGGAACAGGAATCGATGGCGACGATCGCCGGGCATGCGCCGGGGTCGGAATATCTCGGCGCCACACAGCAATACATCGACGCCCAGCTCGATCGGGCTCGGCGCGTCGCGACGGAAGGGTCTTGATGTCCAAGTACGACGATGGGATGGCGGTGCGCCGCGAGGTGCTCGGCGACGCGCATGTCGACAAGGCGACCGCGGCGATCACCGACACCACACGCGAATTCCAGGAACTCATCACCGAATACGCGTGGGGGAGTATCTGGACGAGACCGGGACTGGACCGTCGGAGTCGGTCGATGATCACCCTCACCGCACTCATCGCCCGGGGGCACCACGAGGAACTCGCGATGCATCTGCGCGCGGCACTGCGCAACGGGTTGTCGCGCGACGAGATCAAAGAGGTCATTCTCCAGTCGGCGATCTATTGCGGGGTGCCGGATGCCAACACGGCGTTCCGGATCGCGGTCGGCGTGTTCGCGGAGGTTGACGCGGCGGGGTGACGCTGTCCGCCATCGCGCCCTTCACGGTCCGTCGGCTTCGCGTCGGCGTCGGTTGCGTTCTCGTTCTTGTTGTCTGCGGGCGTGTTTGGCTGCCACCCGGGTCATCGACCGGGTGGGAGGTGTCGGCGTCTCTCGAGGGGCGTCGGCTTCGCGTGGTGCGGGTGGAGCTTTGAACCGGATGCGGCGTAGACCGGGGAACAGGGGTTCGAGGTTGTCGGCATCGCCAGGGATCACCAGACCTTCGGGCGTGGTGAACTCGGTGCGCAACCGGCCACGTGTGTCGCGGAACTGCTCGTCGAGCCA
>NZ_JBNCLX010000008.1:0-117423 GCF_049844895.1 Gordonia sp. DT101
CCCCCCCCCCCCCCCCCCCCCCCCCCCCCCCCCCCCCCCCCCCCCCCCCCCCCCCCCCCCCCCCCCCCCCCGCCCGCTGGATTGTGGAATTGTTCGGTACTGCCGTAAGGAGACTCGCGTACCGCCCGTCAGGAGACGGCCGTACTGCCCGTCAGGAGACGGCGGCAGCGGTCGACATGACCCGCAGCGCCGCGATCAGTCCATCGATCAGATCGCCCTGACGGAAACTCGTGACAGCCGCGGTCACACCGAGCTGGGCGACGCGATCGTTGACCCGGTCGGCGACCGCGACACCCGACACCACGACAACCTCGTGGGCATTCGGGGACACTGCGATCAGCGCGCCATGGGCCGGCTCCGGAGACCGGAGCAGCACCGCGCGAGCATCCGCGACGGCGTCCGCGCCGAGCTCACCGACATAGACCGAGAACCGCACGAGTGCCTTCTCGCTGGCACTCTTGAGCGCGTCGTCGAGGCCGATCAGCTCCTCACGGGTGAACGGCGGCGTGGTGGGCGCCTGACCCGGGAACCGCGTCGCCGAGATGCGACCGCTGTTGGTGATGACCGTACCGACCGGCAGTGCACTCCCGGCCGCCGATGTCGCCTCGACCTCGGCGTGACGACCTGTTGCTACCTCACCACTTGCCACTGGCCGAGCCTCCGTCCACGTCGGTCGATTCCGCATGATGTGCCAGTGCCATCGGCTCGATACCGGTGGCGCTGAAGAGCAGTGGAGCGTGCTCCCACTGCTGATCGAGGGTGTACAGCGACACCTTCGGATACTTCGTGTTGAACGTGAACGCCATCGCGATGACACATGCCACGACAAGGACCGCACAGATGATCGTGACAGGCATTCCGATGGCGACGATCAGGTTGTCCATGTCACCCTTTCGATCGGTTGCATTGCGGTGACCTGCGGAACATCCATGTACAGGTCATTGTGATCAATCTAGCCGACGCACGCGACCCTCGGGCGGTGACCCCTACAGTGCGTCGTAGACGCAATTCCGCCGATCGACCATCCGAAACCCGGCCGGATCAGGCGGCACCGGCGTCGATGTACTGCGCCCATGCCGGATCGATCTCCTTGACGGTGGCCAGCAGACGCCAATGACGCCCCTTCGGGACGCCCGGCTGGACGCGCAGCGACCAGCCCAGCTCGCTCAGAAGCCGATCGGCCTTGCGGTGGTTGCAGCTCGCGCAACAGGCGATGCAGTTCTCCCACGTGTGGGATCCGCCCCGACTGCGAGGCAGCACGTGATCGATGGTGGTCGCCTTGGCAGAGCAGTACCCGCACCGGAACCGGTCGCGCTGCATCAGTGCCGCCCGCGTCAGCGGAACCACGGCGCGATACGGCACCTTGACGAACGACCGTAGTCGGATGACCGAGGGCACCGGGACCGACATGTCGGCCGAGTGCACGGCGAGTCCGCCGTCGTCGGCATGCACGACGTCGGCCCGCTCACGCAGGACCAGGACGATGGCCCGACGCAGGGAGATGGCGGTCAGCGGCTCGTATGTGGCGTTGAGCAGGAGAACCCGGCGGCGACCCCAGAGCAGTGCCGAACGCGACGGAGAGGCGCCCACGAACTCGTGCGCGCGGCCGCCGGGAAGGGTGGTGAGCGCAGTGATGCGCGCCCGGCCGCCGTCGGCCGATACCGTCTTTGCTGCGCTCCTGCTCGTCATATGTGTCTCCCACCTCAACACGACGAGGTCAAGTTGACCATGGAACACCGACTATTGCACGACAATTGTGCGTGTCACCGCAGGTCGCCTCGGTGAACACCCGGCGAACCGACCGCCTGCGGAGTACGGGTGGTTGAGGCCCACGCCCGCGGTCAGGACAATGGAGGCCGTGAGTACCGAGGTCCCCGGCGGCATACAGCCCAGCAACCCTTCCACGCAGCGCACGTTTTACGACGAGGTGGGCGGCGCGGAGACGTTTCGCAAGCTCACCGCGCGGTTCTACGAGGAGGTCGCCGCCGACGAGGTGTTGCGTCCGCTCTACCCCGAGGAGGACCTCGAGCCCGCGGAGCGGCGTCTGCGGATGTTCCTCGAGCAGTACTGGGGCGGGCCACGCACGTATTCCGAGGAACGTGGCCATCCGCGGTTGCGCATGCGCCACCATCCGTTCCGCATCGGTCCCATCGAACGCGATGCATGGCTGCGCTGCATGCACACCGCAATCGGTTCGATCGACGCACAGACCCTCGACGACCCGCACCGGCGGGCACTCGTGGACTACATGGAGATGGCAGCGCAATCGATGATGAATTCGCCCGTCTGACACGCCGTCACGTGCGTTCCGACGCGCCGAGATGACCTGTAGTTCTCACCGAAAACACAGGTAAGGCACAATGACGACGGTGAGCGACGAGACATCGAACGCTGTCCCCGCCGAACCGGATCCCGATGGCGCGCCCGACGCCGCAATCACCGGTGCCGACGAGAACGCCGTGACCTCCGAGGAGGCCACGGCAACGGACAGCACAGACGAGGACGCTGCCGACGTAGTGGGCGACGAACAGTCGGACGACGCAGTCGACTCTGCGCCTGCCGATCCCGGTTCTTCCGAGACCGATGACGTGGTCGAGACCGACGAGACCGGAGCTCCGGGCCCGGATGTCGCCGCACGCGGTGACGAGGACATCGACGACTCGAAGATCGACGCTGTCGCAGAGAGCTCCGAAGCCACCGGCGACGACGAGCAGACCGCCGAAACCGTTGAGGCCGTTGACGCCGTTGACGCCGTTGAGGCCGTTGACGCTGACGAACCCGACCGCGCGGACGACGACACCGATGCCACCGCCGCGGGGGCCGGCGACGACAACGACGATGAGTCGGCCGATGACGTCGACGAAGTTCAACAGGCCGTCGACGCAGACGATGCCGTGGTCCCCGCAAGCACTGCGACGCAACTCGATCCCGACGACGACACCTGGTGGAAGTCCGCGGTCTTCTACCAGATCTATCCGCGCTCGTTCTCCGATCTGGACGGCGATGGCGTCGGCGACCTCGCCGGTGTGATCGACAAGCTCGGCTACCTCGAGCTCCTCGGGGTGGACGCGCTGTGGCTGAGTCCGATCATGCGCTCCCCCATGGCGGATCACGGGTACGACGTCTCCGATCCGCGCGACATCGATCCGATCTTCGGCGATCTCGCGCGGTTCGACGAGCTGATCGCCGAGGCACATGAGCGGTCCATCCGCGTCACCATGGACCTCGTCCCCAACCACACCAGCGATCAGCATCAGTGGTTCGTCGACGCGCTGGCGGCCGAGCCCGGCAGCAATGAGCGGGCCCGGTACATCTTCCGCGACGGACGCGGCGATGACGGCGACGAGCCGCCGAACAACTGGCGGAGCATCTTCGGCGGTCCGGCCTGGACGCGGATCCCGGATCCCGATGGCACACCGGGCCAGTGGTACCTGCACATCTTCGCTGCCGAACAGCCGGATCTGAACTGGGAGAATCCCGAGGTCTTCGACGATCTGGAGCAGACCCTGCGCTTCTGGCTCGACCGCGGAGTGGACGGCTTCCGCATCGACGTCGCGCACGGCATGGCCAAGCCGGCGGACCTGCCCGACATGGATCTCGAGTCGACTGGCCTCCTGCAGAACGACGACGACGATCCACGGTTCAACAACTATGCCGTGCACGACATCCACCGCAAGATCCGCAAGGTGCTCGACGAATATCCCGGCTCGGCGAACGTCGGTGAGATCTGGGTCGACGACAACGAACGATTCGCCGAGTATCTGAGGCCCGATGAACTGCATCTGGGCTTCAACTTCCGCCTCGCCAAGGCGACGTTCGACACGGAGTCCATCCGGGACGCGATCGAGAACTCGCTGGCGGCAGTGCTGTCGGTGTCCGGGGTGCCCACCTGGACGCTGTCCAACCACGATGTGGACCGTGAGGTCAGCCGATACGGCCGTATCGAGGGCACTCCCTCCGGGGCCGTCCCCGCCGACCCCGAGATCGAGGCGCCCGACACCGACATCGATCTCGGCATCCTGCGGGCGCGCGCCATGCTGCTCGTCGAACTCGCACTCCCGGGAACGGTGTTCATCTACAACGGCGCCGAACTCGGACTGCCGAATGCCGATCTGCCCGACGACGCCCTGCAGGATCCGGTGTGGGAGCGCTCCGGACACACCGAACGCGGCCGCGACGCGTGTCGGGTCCCGTTGCCCTGGGAAGGCTTCGAGCCGCCGTTCGGATTCAGTGGCAACCCGGACACGTGGCTGCCGATGCCCTCATCATGGTCGCGGTTCACCGTCGAGGCACAACTCGAAGACATCGGTTCGACGCTCTCGCTCTACCGGCAGGCAATCGAGATGCGATACGAGCGAACGGAGTTCGACGGTGACACGGTGGAGTGGTACGGCGCCCCGGATGGCTGCCTGGCCTTCCGCCGGTCGGTCGGGCACCTGACCTGCGCGCTCAACACCGGCGATGTCCCGGTCCCGCTCCCGCCCGGCGAGATCCTGCTGACCAGTTATCCACTCATCGACGGGCAGCTTGCCCCGAACTCGGCCGCCTGGCTCGTCTGAGCGCCGATCGGGGCACCGGGAGACCGGCGTGCGGTCACACAGTCATCATCGCGATCTTCTCGCGGCGCTGGAACACCGATCCGTATCGGGCGTCGATCCGAATCCAGGCACCGGACACGCGGATTCGAACCGGTTCGTCGGCGGCGATGCGGTCGATCGGTGACGTCTCGGTGACCTCGTGGCCGTCGGCGTCGCGGATGAATCCCATCGCGGTGACGGCGAAGAGCGATCTCATCGAGACCGCGGCGCGCCGTTCACCGTCTCGCGACGTCACGTCGAGCACATCCTGGTCGAGCAGTCCGGTCGCGGGACCATGCGCACTGCCCTCGGTCCGCGCGAGATGTGCACCGCCACGGGACAATTCGACGACGGTACGCGCCGGGACGTCGTCGAGCTGGGTGAAACCGGAGTTCGCCGGCAGCGCGCCGCGCCAGGCGCTGTCCAGACCGAACCCGGGATCGACCGCGTTGCCCGGCTCCGCCGCCGACAGTGCCGCGCGCAGCATCCCGGCGTCCGCGACGATGTCGGCGGGGCGCATCGTCCCGAACACGGATCTGCTCGCGAGGACATCGAATCCGGTGTTGACCCAGAATCCGAGCAAGCCGTCGGGGCGGGCGGCCACCCGCACGGCGGCCGTGTCGTCGAGACGGACAGCGCGTCCCAGGAATGCGGTTGCGTCAGACCGGTCCCCGGGACCGGTCACGGTGATGTGACGTTCGGGCGCGGTCACCGGGCCACCGGATCTGCGCGGCGGAACGACCCGAGGAATTCCTTCTCGTCCGCGGTGAGTCGTCGCAGACGCTGCGCATCGACATCGAACGCGACGAGCTGGGTGGTGGCGGTGACCGCCGGTTTGCTCGCCGGGTCGGCGCCCTTCGGACGGACCTCGTACCCGACCGTGAAGTCCACCGCGCGCAGCTGCTCGACGAACATGGTGACCTCGATCGGCCCCTCGTCGTGGCGCACCTGTTCCCGGTACTTCACGTGCAGGTCGGCCACCACGCACCCTTCTCGCAACGAGGCCGTGGGCCGCCCGTCGTAGAAAAGCCACGGAATCCGGGCCTCCTCGAGGAGGGTGACCATCCGTGCATGGTTGATGTGGGCGAAGACATCCATGTCAGACCACCGGACGGGTACCTTGACCAGGTATCCGGCGTCGGTCTTCGTTCCCTCGTCCTCGTAGAGCACGCGCTTCCCTTCCCAGACGTCGTCGACCGGCGACTCACCGCCGCGGGTCCAACCCTACGCAAGCACCGTCGCGCGATCAGCCCGGCACGATCTCCACCGGCAGCCCGTTGAGCACGACGGGGGCGCAGAGCTCGCCGCCGGGACCGTGGCGTCCGCGAGCCCGAGACGGTCCGCATCATCGAGTGCACGTGCAGGGGCCGAGGTCGATGCCGTGCGGGGCGTCTTTGAGGGTGCCGGGGGTCAATCCGTCGTGCGGTCAGGTCCCGGCGCTTCCCATCGTCGACGGTCAGGGTCAGTCCGCAGGTCGCCTCACACAGCGGACAGTATCGCTCAACGGATCACGCTGCGCAGTTGACGGGCGGCCACCGAGAGCACGGCCAGGTCCAGGGTGTCCGACTCGGTGATGTCGGTGAGCATCGTGCGAACCCTGGACAACCGGGACGTATGGGAGAACTCCCATTCGTGGATCTTCTCGGCCGCCGACTCGTCGGGCTCGCCCACCTCGAGGATCTTCAGCGTGAGGGCGCGCAGCGCGCCGTGCATGTCATCGCGAAGTGCCAAGCGCGCCAGCGCATGCCATCGATCACCGTAGGCGAGGTCGGACACCGCGGTGAGCAGTTCCTCGAGTCCGAAGTGCTCCATCACCGCGAAATAGAGTTCCCCGACCTCGACGGGCTCACGGTCCGCGATCTCCGAGGCATCGATGATGTCGAGGAGGCAGAACCGGTGCAGGCTCACGGCCACATCGTGCGCGAGATCCTGTGGCACTCCGGCCGCCTCGTAGCGGTCCAGTCGCGCGTCGACATCGAAAGCCGAACTCGCGCCGAACCAACTGTCGAGCAGGGCCGACAGCTCCGTGACCCGCTCCCCGTACCGGGTGATCTCCGCGGCCATCGCCAGCGGCTGTGGCCGGAAGGCCAGCAACCACCGCGATGCCCGGAACAGCAGGCGGCGGGCGTACATCGACATCTCGTCGATCGCCGTGGCCGGCGCCGGCGCGTGGGTGATCCGTTCGAACAGACCGTCCATGCCGAAGACTGCGCCCGCCACCACATACGCACGCACGCCCTCCTCGGTCGAGGAGCCCGTGCCCTCCCCCAGACGGAAGAGGTGAGTCATCCCCGCCTTGTCGACCACATCGTTGACCAGCGTGGTGGTCACGATCTCCCGCCGCAGCCGGTGCGAGCGGATACCGTCGGCAAACCGATCCCGCAGGGGCATCGGGAAATAGCCGGACAGCCGAGCGTCGAACACCTCGTTGTCGGGCAGATCGGTCGCGAGGAGATCCGATTTCGCCGCCAGTTTGACGTGCGCCATCAGGGTGGCGAGTTCCGGTGAGGTGAGGCCACGGCTCAGGTCGCCGCCGAATCGTTTTCGCAGTTCGGCCGGTTGCGGTAACGCCTCCAGTCGGAGGTCCACACCGCGATTGCGCGCGAGATCGGCCAGCTGCCGCATGTGGACGTCCACCCGGACGGTGGAGAAGGTTCGGCTGAAGCCGAGTTCGGAGTTCTGCGAGATGTTGTCGGCCAGCACGAGATCGCCGACCTCGCCGGTCATCGACTCCAGCAGCGGGTTGCGTTCCGTGACGTTCAGGTCACCCGAGGACACCGCGGAATCGAGCAGGATCTTGATGTTCACCTCGTGGTCGGAACAGTCGACGCCTGCCGAATTGTCCATCGCGTCGGTGTTGACGTGCCCACCTACCAGGTCGAATTCGATCCGGCCGCGTTCGGTGGCGCCGAGGTTCCCACCCTCGCCGATGACCTTGGCGCGCAACTCGTTGCCGTCGACCCGGATCGCATCGTTCGCCTTGTCGCCGACCTCAGCGTCGGACTCGGTCGATGCCTTGACGTAAGTGCCGATGCCGCCGTTCCACAGCAGGTCGACAGGTGCCAGCAGAATGGTCCGGATCAGTTCCGGTGGTGACAGTTCGGTGACCTCGTCGCCGAGGCCGAGCGCACCGCGCATCTCGCCGCTGACCGGGATCGCCTTCTGCTCCCGCGACCAGACCCCGCCGCCCGGACTGATCAACGACGTGTCGTAATCGGCCCACGACGAGCGGGCAAGGGCGAACAACCGCTCGCGCTCGCACCGTCCGCCGGCCGCATCGGGCTCCGGATCGACGAAGACATGTCGGTGGTCGAACGCCGCGACCAGTCTGATGTGCTCGGACAACAACATCCCGTTGCCGAAGACATCACCGCTCATGTCGCCGATCCCGACCACCGTGAAGTCCTCGGATTGGGTGTCGCGGCCCATCTCGCGGAAGTGACGCTTCACCGACTCCCATGCGCCCCGGGCGGTGATCCCCATCGACTTGTGGTCGTAACCGGCCGACCCGCCCGAGGCGAACCCGTCACCGAGCCAGAAACCATACTGCGCGGCAACGTCGTTGGCGATGTCGGAGAACGACGCGGTGCCTTTGTCCGCCGCGACGACGAGATACGGATCGTCGCCGTCCCGACTCACCACCGACCGCGCCGGGATCACCGTTCCGGTCTGCTGGTCGATGTTGTCGGTGACGTCGAGCAGACCGGAGATGAAGGCCCGATAGCACTCGATGCCCTCGGTGCGCTGGGCATCGCGGTCCGCGGCGGGGTCACCCGTCGGCGCGGGCGGGCGCTTGACGACGAACCCACCCTTGGCCCCGACGGGGACGATCACCGCGTTCTTCACGGCCTGCGCCTTCACCAGCCCGAGGATCTCGGTGCGGAAATCCTCGCGCCGATCAGACCAGCGCAGACCACCGCGGGCGACCATCCCGAAGCGCAGGTGCACACCTTCGGTGCGCGGTGAGTAGACGAAGATCTCGTGAATCGGACGGGGCTCCGGCGCCTGCGGGATGTCACGGGGGCGGAGCTTGAACGACATGACCGGCCGTCGGCCGGCATCGCCGGTCACGTAATAGTTGGTGCGAGAGGTCGCGGTCACCACCGCGACGAACGCCGACAGGATGCGGTCGGCATCCAGGCTGATCACTGTTCCGACGTCGCGCTGCAGGCGTGTGAGGACACCGTCACGCCGGCTCTCGTCGGCGCCTACCGGGTCGAACGACGCCGCGAACAGGTCGACCAGCCCGCGGATGACCGATCTGTGCTCGCCAAGAACAGCCGCGACATGCGTTGTGGTATAGGAGAATCCACACTGGCGCAGATACCGGGCGTAGGCACGGAGCATCGCCGCCGACCGCCAGTCCAACCCGCATCGGATCACCAATTCGTTGAACGCGTCCACCTCCGCGTTCTGGCGCCAGATCTGGCGGAACGCGTCGGTGAACCGGTGCTCGAGATCATCGAGGCCCTCGGCGTCCACCGACATCCCCCCTGTCAGGGTCACACCGAATTCGTAAGCCCAGCAAGATGTTCCGTCCGGACGGATGAGGTGATACGGATGTTCGTCGAGTACGTCGAGACCGAGGCTGTGGAGCACCGGAAGCACATCGGTGAGGGTGGCGGCCGCCCCGCACAGGTACAGCGTGAAGATCCATCGGTCATCGGCGAGTTCGTGGTTGTCGACGTCGTCGGCGATCGCCTCACCCCGTTCCCGCCCCTCCGGTTCGCCGGCGACGAATCGGCTCAGCGTGACGGTGACGCCGCCGGGCTCCAGCTGGGTGACGTGGATCAGATCTGCGAGGGCCGCCCGTGGATTTCGCTGCTCCTTGTAGTCCTCCGGGAGTGAGGGCAGGGCACGGAGCAAGGTGTCGACACCACCGGCCGGCCATGCCGACGGCGGATGCCCGGCCGCGGTGGCGCGACCGAGCGCGCGGACGCGTTCGTCCCAGCTGCGTATCGATCCGGCGAGTTTCGCCTGCATCTCCTGATGCCGGCGACCGCCGGTGTCGAGTGAACCGAGCAACCTGGCGCGATCGCTGTCGACACGTACCAGTACCTGGAGAAGTGCCAGCGGCATCTCGCTCACTCGCGCCGTGTACTCGATCGCGGTCCCGCCGAGCGCATCGAGGAGTTCGGCCTGCAGCGTGAGGCGCGACTGGGTGTTGTAGCGGTCACGCGGTAGGTAGACAAGGGCCGCCGCCATCCGGCCATCGGGGTTCATGCGGACGAACAGCCGTAGCGACCGGGTCGCGACCGCGTCCAGCATCTCGTCGACCTGGCGGCCGAGTTCGGCATCGGTGGCGGCGAACATCTCGACGAGCGGGTAGTTCTGGAGCAGCTCGAGCATCGCCTGTCCGGCGAACGAGTCCTCGTCGACACCGGCCCGGTCGAGGACCCCCCGAACCTTGACGCGCAGCACCGGGACGTCGAGCACTGTCTGATGCAGGCCCGACGAGGTGAAGGTGCCGACGAACCGATGTTCGCCGGCGTGTTCGCCATCAGAGGTGAACGCTGGTATCTGCAACAGGGTGGGAAAGTCGGAACGCTGGATTCCGGTCTCGAGGTAGATGCGCGAGACCCGCGGCAACGGCGCCTCGGCGGCGACCGGGAAGGCCGACACGACCGTGTCCGTGCGCCACACGCCGAGACGGTCGGTGAGGGCTGCGCCGTCGGCAGGGGCGCGCGCATATCCGAGCGGCAGGAAGTGGTTGCCGGCGAACCACTCCAGCAGGCGCGCGTACTCCTGACGCTCACCTGCGGGCAGGCCGGTGGCACCGGACTCCTGGACCGCCGCGCATTCGACGGCCAACTCGGTCAACCCGGTCCGCATCCGGTCGACGTCGCGGTCCACGTCGGCGACCCGGCCGATGACCTCGAGGACGTCGGACCGCAGCGCCGCCAGATCGAAGTCGGGTTGCTGCGACAAGGCGACGACGAAGATCCACGATTCGACGGCGGTCGGCTCCTCGTCGTCACCGAACGCCGACAACGTCCCGTCGTCGTCGCGGATCACCGGCAGCATCGGGTGGTCGATGCGGGTCACCACCAGCTCGTGGGCCTCGACGGTCGCCAGCACGGCCTCGACCAGCAGAGGCATGTCGTCGTTGACGACCACCACCTCGACACCGCCGGACCGACTCGCGACGATGTCGACCAGACGTTCGCCGGGATCGCGCCGATAAGCCACGTCGAGGTGACGACGTACCCGGTCGACCTGCTCGGACGAGAAGCGATCCAGATCCGGCGACGCTGCCGGACGCGCCGCCGACGACGAGCTGAAATACCGCGCAATCGCTTGCGGCAGAAGCGATGTCACGTTCGACAACGGCACTCACCCCATCGCGGGAGGGGCAGGGACCCGGAATCTCCGGAGTATGCCCCCTCCTCTGCGATGGTAATGACCGGCGTCGTCGCGGTCAGGCGATCCGGCGCGTGTCCGGCCGCCGATGCACGAACTAGTCGCGGGTGAGCTTGCGGTGCGTGACCCGATGCGGCCGCGCGGCGTCGGCGCCGAGACGTTCCACCTTGTTGGCCTCATAGGCCTCGAAGTTGCCCTCGAACCAGAACCACTGACCTTCGGCGACGTTGCCCTCCCACGCCAGGATGTGGGTACAGGTGCGGTCGAGGAACCAGCGGTCGTGAGAGATGACCACGGCGCACCCGGGAAAGTTGTCCAGGGCGTTCTCGAGTGAACCCAGGGTCTCGACGTCGAGGTCGTTGGTCGGCTCGTCGAGCAGGATCAGGTTGCCGCCCTCTTTGAGGGTCAGTGCCAGGTTCAGGCGGTTGCGCTCACCGCCGGAGAGGACCTCGGCACGCTTCTGCTGATCGGGACCTTTGAAGCCGAAGGCGCTGACGTAGGCGCGCGACGGCATCTCGTTCTGGCCGACCTCGATGAAGTCCATCCCGCCGGACACGACCTCCCAGACGTTCTTCTTGGGGTCGATGTTCGCGCGGTTCTGGTCGACGTAGCTCAGCTTGACCGTCTCGCCGACCTTCACGCCGCCCGAATCCGGCTCCTCGAGCCCGACGATCGTCTTGAACAGCGTCGTCTTGCCGACGCCGTTGGGTCCGATCACACCGACGATGCCGTTACGCGGCAGCGTGAACGACAGGTCCTTGATCAGCACTCGGCCGTCGAAGCCCTTGTCGAGGTGGTCGACCTCGACCACCACGTCGCCCAGACGAGGCGGCGTCGGGATCTGGATCTCCTCGAAGTCGAGCTTGCGGGTCTTCTCGGCCTCGGTCGCCATCTCCTCGTAGCGGGTGAGACGGGCCTTGTTCTTTGTCTGGCGCGCCTTGGACCCCGACCGGACCCAGGCGAGCTCTTCCTTCAGCCGACGCTGCAGTTTCTGGTCCTTCTTGCCCTGCACCTCGAGTCGCTCGGCCTTCTTCTCCAAGTAGGTGGAGTAGTTGCCCTCGTACGGATGCAGCTGGCCGCGATCGACCTCACAGATCCAGCCGGCGACGTGATCGAGGAAATAGCGGTCGTGCGTCACCGCGAGCACGGCGCCCGGGTAGTTCGCCAGGAACTGCTCGAGCCACAGCACGCTCTCGGCGTCGAGGTGGTTGGTCGGCTCGTCGAGGAGCAGTAGGTCGGGCTTCTGCAACAGGAGCTTGCAGAGCGCGACACGTCGGCGCTCACCACCGGAGAGGTGGGTGACCGGCGAGTCGGCGGGCGGACAGCGCAGTGCGTCCATCGCCTGCTCCAGCTGCGAGTCGAGGTCCCAGGCGTCGTTGTTGTCCAGGTCTTCCTGGAGTTTGCCCATCTCCTCCATCAGCTCGTCGGAGTAGTCGGTGGCGAGCAGCTCGGCGATCTCGTTGAAGCGGTCGAGCTTCACCTTGATCTCGCCCATTCCCTCCTCGACGTTCTGCTTGACCGTCTTCTCCTCGTTGAGGGGAGGCTCCTGCAGCAGGATGCCGACGGTGGCGTCGGGGTCGAGGAAGGCCTCGCCGTTCGACGGCTGGTCGAGCCCGGCCATGATCTTCAGGATCGACGACTTGCCGGCGCCGTTGGGCCCGACGACGCCGATCTTGGCACCGGGATAGAACGACATGGTGACATCGTCGAGGATGACCTTGTCGCCGTGCGCCTTGCGCACCTTCTTCATCGTGTAGATAAACTCGCCAGCCACGTAACGTCCTTACCTGCGTGTTCTTGGTCATTTGCACTGGTAGCTCACCAGTTCCTCACCCAAGTGAGGAATCCTCACCACCTTCGGCAGGAGCTACCGCAATGTTTCATCGTCCACCACTGTATCGACGCGGGCCGCTTCGCCCGTACGTGGCCGCGCTCGCCTTCGCCGCATCGGTCTATCTGGCCCCGTTGGCCGTGTTCGCCGTCTGCGCTCACCTCGGATGGCACGCATGACACCCACACAAATCGACCAGCTAATCCCGTCCGCATGGAACGTCCACGACGCCGCCCGCAACAAAGCCGTACCCGACCCCATCACCGGCCTGCTCCGTGACGCACTGTGGCAACTCGAAGACGCGCTAGACGTGGCACACCCGAACCCGCAGCCGTTCGCTGAGTCGGTCCTGTTGGCCCTCGCCGTCGTCGGGTGGTGTCTCGGATGATCGGGCAACTGTCGGCAGCAACCGGCCTCGCCCTCGAAGAGATGGAAAAACCGGCCGGGGCACCGCATGGGGTCACGTCACCAACGACCTGATCGTCGGAGTCTGGCCATTCCTCGACCACCCCATCGTCGTCTGCTCCGACAGCTACGGCACCCGCCGCCACTTCCCCGACAAGGCGACCATCGAATCCATCGCCGCAACCATCGAGTTCGCCCTGTTGGTGTCCGCCTCGTGGGGATCGTCTGAGACGGCCTAGATCTGCCTGTCATCTATCTGTCCGTTTGAACGATTCTGTTGCGTTACAGACGTTCTCAGACCCTTTACCGGGCCAGCCCTGATGGTCACAAGTCGGTTCGATTCCGACAAGGGCACTCGTCGCTATAGGTGAGTCCGACGTAACCCGACCGCCGCGCCAGTAGCTCAGTCCTACGTCTGGCCCGTAGGCCACCGATGACGGTTTGATCAGCCCTCACCCGGTGCCATGACTTCGCTCTGCCGGTTCCCGGTAGGGCTAGCCGTCGTGGCCTGACGCGATTACGGGCGTGGTTCGTGGGTCGATTCCGGGATGGGGTTCAACGCGCGGCCACCCGTAGGGTGTCAGTTGTTCGGCGTCTGCCCATCGGCTCCCGGCTTGTCCATCTCCTCAATGATGAGGACAGCGCTTCGCAGAGTTTTCAGCATCAGGCGTCGCGACCTGGGATCCCACGCCCGCAAACGGTCCGGGTCTAGGAATGTCGCGGTGAGCAGGTTGATGGTCTCGACTTCGTTCAGCGCCTTGTTCTCCACTGCCACCTCATCTTCGGCCCATCGCACAGCGTTCGCCACGGTTCCTAGGGCACACCCGACTTGATGGGCTACGGCCCGCATCGACATGCCCGACTTGTACAGGCCGACGATCTGCGTGTAGTCGATCGTGCTCTTGTCGCACGGGTGGAGCTTGCCGTCTTTGCCGCGCACCTTCCCCGCTGGCACATCCGTGTTCATGTGTTCAACTGTAGCAAGTGGCCATCTAACCCGCTCCGTGCCCTTGAACACCTGAACACTGCTTGTCGATTGGTAAACCCTCGTCAGTCCCCAGCTTTAGGATTCGCCACATGACAGCGACCACCTGGGCATCCATCCTCAACACCGCAGCCCTCGTTCTACAACTCGTCGGCGCCGCACTCGTGGCGCTCGATGTCAAACAGTCCCAGGACAACACGACTCATTTCAAAGAAGCGCTTGACCATGCCGACGAGACACGCCGCAACCACATCGCTGACCTAGATCGGCCGCCAGGGTCCATCGCCAGCCCATTTGGTGGCTCGATTCGGCTTCCTCAGATTGCGCAGAGTGCACGCGGCCAACTGGCAGATCAATTGGGGCCATCCGCCATGGAAGAACGCAAGGCGTTGACAGCGTTCGTCCGCGCCCAGTACGAAGTCAGTAAACCGCGACGCTGGATCGGTGTCGTCCTGCTCGTGGTCGGCATCGCCGCCGGGTATGCGGGCAACATGATCGCCCTGTAAATCCGGATTCGGCTAGTGACACGAATGAGACACCCTCGACGTACGACGAAACACCCCCGGCATCCCAACAGGGAACACCGGGGGTGTCGCTATTTCACGCGATACTCAACTCATGACTACCAGCGCGGATACAGATCCTCAGTGGGTGCCACCGGTCGACGAACTTGCCGAGACCTGCGCCGCAATCGCATTCATGGCGCTAGATGCCTCGAAGCTTGCGCCACGCGAGCCAACGGGCGACCTGAACCAGATCGACGCCGCCCTTGATCAAGGCGCATCGGTCAACATCCTGCGGTTCGCCCACGAAGCGACGACCGGCTACCTACAAGGCGCAGGCGACTTGCTGCACTCCCTGGCCCGTCTGGCGAAGGAACACCCACCCGCTATCAGCCCCAGCGTGCTCGCCCGGTGCACCGCCGAATACGCGGCCTTCGCATGGTGGCTGTCCGACCCAACCGACAGTCCGGAACAGCGCGCATCGAAGTCGCGCCGGATAAGCCAAACCGCGCTCAACGAACATACTTCCGAGCCCGGACTCAACGAGTTCCGACATCGCTTCAACGCGTGGAGCAGTCGTACGAGACTGCCAAAAACCGGCAAGCCCGATCCCGAGACGCTCATCAAAACGATGCTCGGCACCGCGTATGACGAGCAGGTCAAAGCAACATCGCGTTACGTCCATCCCGACGCCATAACACTGGTGACGACGATGGTCAGCGCCGACCGGGGGCACCCGCGCAACCATCAGGTTGTGTGGAATGACGCCATGTTCGCGGCATGGGCTGTCATCGCCGCGACGGAACGAGTCACGGGCATCCGCGATGGCGACCTGTCAACCATCAGATCAGCCAAGCTCGCCTTCAATCGCTTGGTCGACATGGTGGCCGACTAGCAGCGGGAAGATGAAGTCCGCACCGCTGGTTCGGACTTTGCCTCTTGGCGGGAGTTCCGCATCCTGGCCCGAATCATGTTGTGAGATCTCGACAGTGAATGGACTCGACCAGCCAGGAAACCGCAGGTCACCGATTTTGCCGGCCTGGAGGAACCTCCAAACGATGCCCAACCAAACGATCAGCCGAAGTCGTAAAGGTCGACTACCCGACCCACCGTCAACACCTCCCCATCCGCCAGCGCGCCAGGATCAACCAGCACCTCTGCGAAGTCATCGCACCCGACTGTCACCCTGCCCATGCCCGCGTGCTCGATCGTCCGCAGCATCGGACACCCACCCCACGAGATACCCGGCCCATGCCAGACACGCGCCAGGAGCGCATCGACAGGCACGACAGCACACCACAGTTTCAATCCTGTTCGCAGGACACCGGTGCCGGTGTGGCAGTAGCGGGCATCAGCAGACCAGGACAGTCCTGACCGCCAATCCCTGGCCAGTCGGAACAGCAGCATCGAGTAGTCAGGGGCAACACCATCGACAACATCTCGGCCCCACACGTCGGAGTAGCCGACAGCACGCAGGTCTTGAATCCATTGTTCCAACGATTGAGTCGATGTCGACTTATCCACAAAGTTATGCACAAGCTCGACCACATCGAGATCGTCGCAACCTTTGACATCGTTTGCAACGCAGTTGATCGCAGACTTGAACCGACGCATGAACGTCATCTCGTCTTCAACGATCCGGCCACCGATCGAGTCGGCAAACGAGTATCCGGCGAAGCATCCTAGGACAGCTTCTATCTGACTGGTCATCCACACTGGCAACTACTTTCACGTCGAGCACGCAGGCGTCGAGAGACACAAGGGGCAATACAATGGTTGATACAAACCGTCGATGGCGAGTTTCCACGCCTTGCGGTACTTGATGACCGTGGTCTTGGAGGCAAGGGCCAGCCAGTCCGATCTCAGCAAGCTCGCTGGCACTCATTCGTTCAGAAGTGGACGAACTCGGCCCGGCCTCCGATCTTCAGTGAATGCCCAGACGATGGCGGCACGCTTCCACTCCGACGCCGCCACAAGCTCACCCGGACACCAGGCACGCCACGTCATCCGAACGATCACCCGAACAGACGACAAACCCGCCAAGGGTGGGGGCATCCCCCTGCTCAGCGGCAGCCGGTCTCTATGCCTCCCCAGCTACCATTTCTCACGGAGGAAAATCCAGCCGGAGCAACTGCCCCCATCGGGCCGTTTCCGATGCTCTGAGATACCCCTGTAACGAAGCAAACCCCCTCACCCATGGTCGAGTGAGGGGGTTTGCTTAGCGTTGATTTCAGCGCCTATTCTGGCGTGTTTCGGCGACGGTACCTGTCGCGCATTTCTTCGTTCCGACACGGTCGGCATCGGGCAAATAGCCGTGGTCTTCCGTTACGTGTTCCGTTGCGGCCGAAGTTGTTGAGCGGTTGCACTTCGTGACATGTGGTGCATTCTTTCCCGATGGTTACGGGTTGCTGTTCAGCCAATGCTGCTCGTGCTTGAAGTGCTTTCGCGCGCCAGTAGCTTTCGCGCGCCATCGTTCGAATGAGTTTCTGGTTGGCTTCTCGGCGTTGACGCTGGTATTCGAGCCGTTCGTCCCGATGCTCGATGTAGCGTTGCTTCGACTTCGCCAGGTTGCATGCTCGGCAGTAAACGGTGTGCCCGTCTGCTCGATGCCGGTCACGATAGAAACCCTCTAATGGCTTGTGTTCGCCGCACAGCGGGCAGGTTTTTCTGTGCTCGTTCATGTGTTCACTGTGACGTAGTAACAGCAGTCGGGGCAGAACCGTTGATAGTTGGTCGAATGGAACTTTCGTTTACAGCGTCGGCAGGTTCGTTTCACGGATACAGCCGTTTCGCTTGCGGATCTTCGTCAGGCGTCCAGTGCTGCACCGTGGGTTCCTCGTTGAAAACGCGGTCCACGAGATCGTCGGTGTCGGTGGTGTCGGGCCAGCGGTCCCCGTATCGGGGTATCCGGTCAGTCACCGCTGCCCGTGTATCCCGTATTCGCCGACAAGTACCCGGTCGACCACGGCCCGGTCGGTGTCGTGGTCGTCGTCGTGGTCCTGGTCGCGGTGGGCGTCGATGATGGCGCGTGCATCAGGGTCGAGATAGCTCATGCGGTCACCTCCAACTCTCAGCAACGGCGAGGGCTTCGTCACGGCTGCTCGGCACGTAGGGCTGTCGGCGGATGATCTCGGCGAACTCCCCGAACTCGTCGCTGCCCAACGTTTGCATCCGGTCATGGGCCAACCGGAACTTGAAGTGCTCGCCGTGCTCACCGGGCATGTGCGGTGTCGGGATCAGGCTGTTGTCACTGGCAAGCTGTTGGATTCCCCGCAGGTTCTCGTACACGTCCTGAAGGTCACGCAGACGCTTCCACGGTTCGATACGGCCGGTATCAATGGCGTCGCGGTCCGAGCGCACACCGACAAGCTCAGGCAGCAGTGCGGCGTGCTCGTCGCAGACTCGTTGGAACTGTTCGGTCAGCTTGTGCGGCAGCATCACCGCGTTGGCGAACGCCAACTTACGGGCAGCATTCACCGACGATTCGTAGAGCGCTTTGCACACGGCGTCAATCTCGCTCTGTGCCGGGATGTCGGCGGTGGCCTTCAGGATGCGGGCCGCATCAACTTTCGGGTCGGCGGCCAGCTTCGCCGCCACGGTTTCGGCGGAAGCGGTGGTGACGGTGTGCGCTTTGTAGGCGGTGTGGCTGGCCAGGTCGGCGCGCTCAAGGTGGGCGTTCACCTGGTCAAGCTCGTCGTCGGTGAGCAGTCCGAGGTGATGCAGAACGGGTGTCATGGTGGTGATGGCGCGTTTGTCGCGGCCGGGAAATGCATCTGTTGTGAACATGGTTCTCGTTTCGTTGAATTGGGTTGTCAGACTTCGGTGCCGATGTGGAATGGGTCTCCGAGTCCGCCGCTGATGGTGTCGGGGACATAGGAGCGTGGATCCCATGGCCCATTCGGCGCATTGGGGTCGTTGCGGGTGGTGGTCATGGTGGTCAGCGGACCGGTTGCCTTGTGCCGTTCGAGCACCACGCGCTCCCCCGGTAAGAACAGGTCGCCGTCGGCGAAGTCCGAGGCAGCCAACGTGCCGGTAAACGATCCGGCCTGATTGGAGAGGAACCGATCGGGGTTGCGGTAGATGCGCATCGCGGCCGACAGCACAACATCCACCACGGCATCGGGGGTCTCGTCGGGGTCGGCCCACGCCTGTTCGGTGATCGAGCGTGCCCGAGTGGACACCGACCAGAGCGCATCAGTTGCTCGCGCATGCTCGTTGCTGTCGGGGATGATCTCGACTCCGAGACGCACGGCCAAACGCTGAACCGGTGCAAGTAGTTCGCTCATCGGGTTCCCCCCGGCCGCATCAGGTATTCGGTTGCCGCCACCACGGTTTGAATAGCGCCCTCGTGGTTGAACTCTGACGCGTGCTCGATGAGTTGACCGGCCAGATGTAGGGCTTCGCCAGGTTCAAGTCCGAATGTGAGCGCGCTCGTCGTGTCGTTGATTTGGATGACGAACCGCATGTTGTCGCGTTCGGTGGCGACTTCAAGGCCAGTTCGCTTTCGGATCAGGGCCATGGTCACACCTCCGTCGCAGTGAGCAGTAGCGCATCGGTGAGTCGCTGCACGTCCTCAAGGGGGATGCTGATGAACTGTCCGGCTTGCCGCATGGTGATGCGTTGACGGTCACCGAATTGTTGGCGTCGTAGTCGGATGGGCGGGGTCGTCTCGGTTGAGATCAGGTCGGGTGCGCTGAGGTGCATTTGTTGGTGGTCTTTCATTTAGCGGTGTTCTGTTGCTTCGGCGATTCCGACGAGCACATCGGCAAGCATGTATGCCTGCTCGACTGGCACGCGGATTTCCGATTCCCGATGCCGCAGCATGATGTAGCGGCGTTGTGTTCGTTGGTGTGTGGCAAGACTCGCGGCGCATATTTGATTGCCGCGTTCGTCTGTCACGAGTAGGTTTCTCATTTTATAGCTCTCATTTGCCCACTAACGCGATAACGCGTGTTGAGTAGGGTGGATAGACCAATGAATAGGTTAAGTCCGCCAGAATTGAATACAGGGCCAGCAATCGGCTATTCCGTTAAAGGAATCTGTAGCGTGTCGGGTTTCGTCGCATTCCCGCCCACCGATAGGCACGTGCCCAATGCATTTGCGCGTGCGGCGTATCGCACGGCTGTCCGGGACCGGCACCGCACTGTGGAGCAGTACACGACACCCCCAGCGGACCATCCGGCAGGTTGTCGGGGTCGATGGGTTCACGTGTCCTTCTGCCGTATCCGGGAAACCGAATGTAGGTGTAGTTCCGTCGCGTCACGTCACCCCCCGATATGACGAAGGGACCAACCTCGTGAGGTCAGTCCCGGTGATCGAGCAGATGTTTAGTTGTTGGTGGATTCGTCTTCGAGCTTCCGCAGTTGCTCGCGCGTCACATACCAACGTCCGCCTAGTTTTCGACCTGCCAAGTCTCCGCGCTGCAATAAGTTGATTGCGGTACGCTGAGAGAGCCCGGTAAGTTCAATAAGGGCAGCGATGGGTTCATATCCTGTCGTCATTCGTCACCCCCTTTAAGCCCGTCAATGATAGTTTCCTGTTTTGTACTCATATACTTCTATTGTATCGAAGTGTATGCCACGAAGATTTCAGTCACTATTTACGCCGTGCAGCTTTAAGCGGTGGATTTGTGCGCTGCTTCCATGACCTCCTGCGCTTCGCAGGGCTCCAGTCCGACAAGCTCACGAGCCTGAGACTCGGTGGACGGGACAGGGGCACCAAGTGTCACCAATTGGTGACAAACTGCCGTGGACTCAATGAGCCGGTACGCGTGCTGTCGGGGCATGTCCCAGCGTTCGCGGCAGTAGTCCTCAAAAGTCGCATAGTCATCCCGATACAGGTGGTCGGATTCTTTGGGGGACTCGCTGTCGCGCTGAAACTGCTTGTAGACGGCATTGGGCGTGTCTCCGGTGGCTTTCGCCGCATCCGCGACTGTGCCGCCTCCGCCGAGAACCTTCGTCCACACTCGACGTTTCTGCTCGGAAGTCATCTGCCTACGGGCACGATTCAACTCCCGCGCATACGCCCGCCGCCCATCACCCGGTTGTCAGATCCCGACAACGATCACCCGCCACCGAGCATGATCATCGCAGGTCACGATTTTTGCCGGCCTGGAGGTTTCCCCAAACGCTGCGCTTGCCGACGTTCACGAGTTTCGCTGCCTGTGTGGCGGATTCCCGCTCCGAGGCTTCGGCTGAAATCGGCTGAACCCTCTCATCATCTGGCGTGTACTGATTCACTCCTGCTTCTTGCCGTTTCTTCGCTTCTACCGCTAGGTGCTTCCGCAACTCGGCACCAACCATCGCCAGCTACGATCAGCCAGGGATACCGGCTCGGTGGGATCTTGCCGGTCTCCCATCGAGACGCACCAGGCTAGTAGCCATGGCCTGGTGCGTCTCACTTACGGGTCACCCTCACCCGAGTACCCGAATGCCCGGAAACTTCGCCTACGTCGTTCTGAGCCACCTCTATGGGCAAGTTCTGGACGACTCCTGTTGTCCCGGATCTTGATTCGAGCAACAGCACTCGATCACATCGAAATCCTGTTGCCCCACATCGTAGGCAACTGTCACAGTCCAAGAATGGATGACGACGACATACCCGAACTGCCGATCACCCTCACCGTCGACGGCGAAGTCTTCGAACTCAAAGACGGCGAAGGCAGCCAATACGCGTACACGTGGCTCACCGGACCAAACGAGGGATACGGCTACAGCGAGTCAGTCCACCACGCATCCCTTGATCCTGACGTTCCATTGCCCGACGATCTGCCAGAGTCCCGGCTGACGCTGAAGCAGCACATCGACTCGATACGGAGCTTCTTGTCGATGATCGACCCAAACACCGGGTATATCGAAGACTGACCCCGATGTACCCGAATGCTCGGAAACTTCGTCTACGAGCCGTTCAGACGGCTATACGGGCAGGTCTGGCGTGAATCATGTTGCACGAGATCCTGTTCAACCATTTCCGCAGGTGGCGTAGTGAGCTAGGAGACCGAACCCGTGAGGTCGACGACGCGAACGTCTTGGTGATCATCACGACGATCATCGACACCAAGTAGCACAACACCGACATCCGGCATGGGAAGAGATCCCGAGCATGACGAAGGGGTCGAGCAGCATCACACCACTCGACCCCTTCATGCCTGACCAACAGGCTCACACCGCGACGAGAGTCCGTTTCCCAATCTCCTGCTCGATGAACTCCGCCCACTCCCGACCGGTCTTCTGCTTGTCCATGAGGTCCACAGTCTCCCAGAACTCGTGTCGAGCATCGGCGTAGGTGATCCCGGCATCCTGCATCATCTGCTCAACCTGAGCATGCACACCCTGAAGGGTGAGGAACTCATGTGTGCGGTGGAGACGATCACGGTCGCTGTCGGAGAGCAGCACCAGGAGAGCACCAATAGATGTAGACGACGGTTGGTCTTCTTTAGGATTGGTTTTCTCTTGGTCTTCTATGGGTGGGAACCATTCCCCTCCCCACGGGGAACTATTCCCCTGCCCCGTGGAACGATTCCCCGCCTCCACCGGCAGATCCGGGACACTCACGCGGAACAATTCCCCGCCCACGGCACCGACCACACTTGCCGACGACTCCCCTTTGCCGATCAGCTTGTCACGCCCATAGGTGGCCACCTGCTCATCGGTCAACGGGATGCTCGACACGAAGTAGTTGGTTCCAACACGGACGCCATCGCGGATGACGGACTGCCGCACCAGGAACCGCCCGTAAAACTTCTTACGCCGCCCCATGCCCGTCTCTAGGCCCATGATCGCTGAACTGATCGTCTTCTTGTCGAGATCCAACGCCCGCGACATCCCGCCTTTGCTGACGGAGAACTTCGGATCGTGCGTCATCAAGTACACGAGCACCTTGAAGTGCGTGGCGTCGATGGGCGACCGGGCCAGATCGTTGAACACCTTGACGTAGCTCTTCGTCGGCTCATTGAGCACGTAGACATGATCGCTCAAAACAACATCCCCTCCGCGTGTGCCGCCGCCAGGTCGTCATCCTCGTGGTCGCTGTCGTGCCACAACTGCTCGACAACGTCCCGCTCGATCATCTCGGCATCGGTCATCAGCCGCCGCCCCAGATCAGTTCGCGCAAGACCACCATTTCGCAACATGTGTAGGAATAGATCGTCAGGGCCTCCACACTTCCGACGCCCGCGGATCACCCCGCCGCCTGCAACCTCATGCCGGTCATACGCCCGACCCACCAGGTGCCGGTAGAGCCGCACAGTGTCGTTCTTCCCCGCAGCACTCCACGCCATCGGCACCCCCGAAGCACCACACGGGCAGTCCACGAGCACACCCGTCGTCAACCGTGCCGGTTTCTGCTCGGCCTGCTCCTGGTCGCCAGGATCAATCGTCGGCGCCGTCATCGGGACATCGCCGCCGCCCGTTCGAACTTGGTGATGCGCTCAACAGGGAACCGCCAGAGTTTCGCCCCGAGCTTGATCGCCGGAATCTCACCAGCCATCGCCATCTCGCGAACCGTACGTGTGGACACCTGCCAGCGGGCCGCAAGCTGATCGGTCGTCATGAACTGTGTGGTCGTCTCCAAGGGAGAGCCTTTCGGTAATCGGACATAGGGATGCCCGGAAGGTTGATGCGGGTTTGACGCCCCGGTCACATCGGAAGATTCACGACGGACGGGTTCGGCATCTCGGACGGGGATCGACCACTCTCCCTAAACGGGGTGGTTCACGACGCGCACACGCTCCATTCAACGCCGGAAATGACGCTACACCTGGTGTCCGACAGTTGAGGGCGTCACAACATGTTGGGAACAAGATTCTCGAATCCAGCCGGTCAGCAACCGTGTTCGGGCGTCAAGTCGGGCGTGTCGCCATCAGCCACGGCATCGGCAGTTCACGCCCCATCCGCCTGGCCTCGATGCCCCCTGATGCTGTCGTCCACCGGCAGGAACTTACGCAAGGTCTCCTACCTCTTGGCTACACCTGATCGCCCCGAAAACCCTGCGCCGAAATCGTGGTAGGTGACATCGAGTTCCTCCATTGCGCGTCGTCGCATGGCCGGGTGGCCTCACTCGACCTCGCTGGAGAACAACCCCTCGACCGCCGCCCGCGTCGTGTCCGCAGAGTCCTCCCACAGATGCACGTACGTCCCCAACGTCACCATGGGCGACGCGTGACCCAAGCGAGCCTGAACCACCGCGACCGACTCACCCGCCCGAATCAGCTTGGACGCATAAAAGTGCCGCAGCGACTTTGGCGAATGACCCGCCACTCCCGCAGGCTCAGCAACAGCCACCCACTCCCGATAGAAGTGAGCACTTGACCACTGGTAGCCGCGCTCCGTCCGGAACAAGGGCGACTTTGGCAAGTAGTCCTGATGGTCCGCCAGGTACATACGCAACCGCGTGACCGTCGAGTCCGGCAGGGGAATCGACCGCCGCGACTTCGCAGACTTCAAGACCTTCCAATCCCATGCGCCATATACGCCCGAAGCCTGCTCCATGACATGGACAGCCCCCGCGCCGAAATCGACCGAAGACACTCGGAGCCCGGCTACCTCATTCGGCCGAAGACCGCTCGTCGCCATCAGCTCAAGCATTGTCCCTACCGGCTCGTCGGCCTTGTCCAGCAGCTTGCGCACCTCCGCAACGGTGATCAATCCAGCCGGATCGATAACACCGCCCTCATTCACCGTTCCCGTGCCCCTACGGACGCCTAGGACCGGGTTTCGCGGTATCTGGTCGCGGGTGACGGCATCATTGAAGAACGCGCTCAAGTGCTTGGTCAGGGTTGAAATGGTGGACGACTTGAAGGCCCTACCGCCCGCCCAAGGGCGACCTTCCGCAAGCTCCGCGCGCCAATCTCGAATGTCATCGGAGTCCACGTCCCCGACTTTCTTGTCGGCCAGGTCGCCAAGGTTCCCGACCAGATGCATCCGCCCCACGCCCGTTGAGCCGGTCGCCTGTCCGGCCCACGCCTTGACCGCGACACCCATCAGCTTGTTGTCGGTGCGTCGCCCCGTTGGTTTCTTCCCGAGTTGGTCCCGTTCCCAGTCTTGCGCCTCTTTCCGCGTGCCGAACGACTTGGACCGGGACTTGCCGCCCACCCGCACGCGTGCCTCATAGCGGGGTTTGGAGTTCTCGCCCCACTGGCGTTTCACGATGGCCATGCAGGGAGTCTAGACCTCGTCGGCGTTGTGAGGCTCACAGATTCCTCACCACCCAACCCTCACGAACCCACCCGAAGATCCGCAAACTCCTATTGACTCGATGCATCCCGACACGCGGCAAATGCAGGGAAAAAGCGTCTCACCTTGACTTTGTTGCGTCACGCATGCAGGATCTCGGTGAGCTTCATCGTGTAGATGAACTCAGCCACAGAAAAACTCCTTCAGACCTGCGCTCATTGTCGGCTGGCGTCAGCCGTTGACATCTGATGCACGCGATGGCGCGCACTCACCCACACCAGCCTAGTGGGCGCGTCGGGGCGCGGTGTCGTCCGGTGACTCACCAGCCTCAACCGGCGATCCCGTGGCCGTTGTTCCCATCCGGGGACAACGGCCACGGGTCGTGGCGTACCGGCAAAGGATCAGGCCGCCGTCGGGGTGGCGTCGGCCTCCGCCGATCGGTCGACCGCCTCCACGACCTGCGTCCGGTCCGCGCCGGGCGTGCCCTGGTAGGTGACGACACACCGGCTCAGGTCCAGTCCCACCGCGTTGGCGGTCATCTCGAGGTCGGAGCGTTTCTCCCCATCGGCGGTGACGTACTCGTTGGTCTTGATCTGCCCGTGCGCGATGACCGGGCGCCCCTTCGCGACCGCGAGACCTACCCCCGCCAGCAGCCGACGCCAGCAGCTCACGGTCAGATACAGGGTCGGGCCGTCGATCCATTCCTGACTGCGCTTGTCGATCCTTCGCGAGTTGCACGCCACGCGGAAGGAGATCACCTCCTCCCCGGTGGTCGTCTGCCTGCGCCGCGGTTCGGAAACAACGGTGCCGATGATGGTGGTGTAGGTCTCGTACATGCTCGACTCCTCGGGTTCTCCCGCGCCACGCGTTGTCGTGGCTGGAGCCAGCATCGATCACGCCGCGGTCCCGAAACGATCCGCAGCGCCATCTGTGGACAAGTCCGCGAGATCGTCGGCGATCACTTGCGGTTGTGGAGATCCTTGAGCATCTCGTTGTAGCTGTCGAGGTCCGCGTCGTGATCACGTACGGCGCGGCGATCGTAGCGGCGGGCCTGCTTCTCGTCCTGGCGTCGCCATTGCACGAGCAGCGCGAGCATGATCACCACCAGCGGTATCTCTCCTGCCGCCCAAGCGATTCCACCGCCGGCGCGCTGATCGTCGAACAGGTCGTAGGCAAACGGCAGGTTCAGGCTGCGGTAGTACCCCTCGGCGATGACCGCACTGGTCATCATCAGGGCCACGCCGAAGAACGCATGGAACGGCAACGAACCCATGACGATGCCGAGTTTGGCGACCGGCCGGACCTGGCGTGGCGCGGGGTCGATGCCGATCACGATCCAGTAGAAGAGGTATCCGCTGAGCAGGAAATGCACGTTCATGAGGATGTGCGCCGCGTGATACGGCACCACCGCCTCGAACACACCGCCCAGATAGAGGACGTAGAAGCTACCGACGAACAGGACCGCCGCGACCGCGGGGTGGGTGAGCAACCGCGACGGCGCGCTGTGGATGGCCGACTGGATCCACTCCCGAGGTCCGGGAGGATTACCCCTCCCGGCCGGCCGCAACGCACGGAGTGCGAGCGTGATTGGCCCGCCAAGCACCAGCAGGACCGGGATCATCATCGACATCAGCATGTGCGCGATCATGTGCATGCTGAACATCGCCGGCGCATATCGGCCGAGGCCCGAGGACGTCGTGAACAGGAGCAACGCGCAGCCGAGGATCCATGCCACCGTCCGCCCGACCGGCCACTCGTCCCCACGGCGCCGGAGCCGAACCACCGCGCGCAGATAGACGATCGCCAGGACGATCGCGAGCGTCCCGAACAGGAGATCGAACCGCCAGTCGACCAGAATCCGCCACAGCGACGGCGGGGCGTCGATCCGGTATCCGATCTGTGCCTCGACGGCGGAGATGTCGGCGCTCTCACCGGCCGGCGGCGGGGTCCGGGACAAGCCGACGGCCAGTCCGAAGGTGATGGCGAACACCAGCGTCTCGACGATGCCGAATCGGACGAATGTCGACCGCTGCCCCGGCTCGTCCTCCAGGCGCGTGATGGTCACCCGCCGATGCCAGGCCCCCAGCGCACCCAGAACCACCAGGGCACAGGTCTTGGCCAGCACCAGTCGCCCGTAGGTGTCGCTGAAGAGGTCGGCGAGCGGCATCCGTACCAGTGCGTTGATGACCCCGCTGACACCGACCACGAGGATGGTCCAGAACGCGACCCGGGAGAACCGTCGAACGGCCAGCACCCGCCAGCGCCCATTGGCCAGAGCGTAGACGAGCACTGCGAACAGCCCACCCATCCACAGCGTCGCACCCACGATGTGCAGGATCAGGCTGTTGGTGGCCACGTCATGGTTGCCTCCCGTCGACGAGTGGCCGGCGAGCGCTGCCGGCATCAGGCTCAGCACCATGAGCGCGATGGCGCCGAACGTCCACCCCCACTTCAGGATCACGCGTGCCAGGGCCGCGGCGGCCACCGCGAAGATCGCCGTCCACAGCCAGGTGCGGGCATCGGCGACCTGCGAGTACGAGTTGATGAGGTTCGCCGGTTTCAGGGACGCCGACAGTGGTTGGCCGCTCACGTTGGAGATCGACAGCGGGATCAGCAGGACGGCACACACACTCCAGGTGAGGGCGGCGGTCGCCGCGATCCGGATCGCTCGATAGCCACCGACGTCGAGCACACCGTCGGACTGCGGGGGCACGAAGAATGCGGCGAAGACGGCCGACCCCAGCGCGATCGCGGCACTCACCTCACCGACCGCGGTGACCGCCGGCAGCCCATAGGTCGTCAGCCGGCCCGGGTCGGGCACACCGGCGAGTTGCACCGCACTTGCCGCCGACATCGCCGTCACCAGGATCGCGACGATCCCGGCCAGCCAGCCGAGCGCCCACGACAGGCCCGCCACCGCGCCCCGTTGCTCGCGCATCGTGTCCCGGCCGGGCTCGGCCGGAACTGTCGGCGTTGCGCTGGTCATGGCATCACTCTAGGACGGGATATACTCGCCCACGCTGCCGCCCCGAGCGGCGCTGCCTCCGTAGCTCAGGTGGATAGAGCAAGGGCCTTCTAATCCCTAGGTCGCAGGTTCGAGTCCTGCCGGGGGCACCACCACAGCGCGGCCGCCACCGGCGGCGATGCGCCCAGGGCGCTCGAAAGAGATCGACGCAGGCGCACTGGCCTGGGTGTGATCTCGGCTATGTCAGCCGAGTCCGCGATGACCCGACCACAAGGTTCCGGCGCGGGCCGCGGCCCGATCGATCAGCGTGGAGATCTCGGGATCGTCGGGCACCTGGAACGATGTGTAGGTCCCACGTCCGCCGTGCGTCGGCCGCCCATAAGCCTTGGCCGCGAGCCGTCCGTCCGGCAACAGGCGCACGTTCACCGTCGTCAGCGTGAACTCCTCGTCGCGCCGGATATCCGTCCAGCGCAGGCCCCCGGGGATGGTGACGTTGATCGCCAGCGCGCTGACCTCGACCTCGTACTCGTCGATCGCGGACTCCTCAGTCATCCCGACGACCCTACGCACCGGGTGTCGGATCGACCTCCCTCGCGTCGCTGCCGCGTTCCGGCGGAACCGTCCCCCGCCACCGTCCGATCAACGACATCGAGTGATAGATGACCAGTGCCGCCGCGGCTCCGAGGGCGATCCCCCCGAAGTCGAGATCCCCCACGACCCAGGTGAAGTCGGCGATTCCGATCACCAGCGGGATCGCTGCGGTGAACTGGTTGACCGGTCGGGAGAAGTCCACCCGATTGGTCACCCAGATGTGCACACCGAGGATGCCGACCAGCCCGTACAGTGCCGTCGTCACGCCTCCGAGCACGCCGGCAGGTACCGCCGCGATCACCGCCCCGACCTTCGGAGACAATCCCAACACCACCGCCACCACACCCGCGATCCAGTACGCGGCAGTCGAATAGACCTTCGTCGCCGCCATCACACCGATGTTCTCGGCGTAGGTCGTGGTGGCCGAACCACCGCCACTGCCGGCGAGCACCGTGGCCAATCCGTCGGCGAACAGCGCGCGGCCGATCCGGCGGTCGTAGTTGTTCCCGGTCATCGTCGCCACCGACTTCACATGGCCGATGTTCTCCACCAACAAGACGAGCACGACGGGCAGGAACATCGGGATCACCGAGAGATGGAATGTCGGGGTGTGGAACTCGGGGAAGCCGACCCACGCGGCATCGCGGATCCCACTGGTGTCCACCTTGTCGAAGATCAGTGAGATCACGTACCCCAGGACCACGCTGAGGAAGATCGCAAGGCGCCCCAGCAACCCTCGAAACAGCACCACGGACGCGACGAGGAGCACCAGCACCACCGTCGCGATGACCGGATCCTTCTCGAAATTCGTCTTCGCGGTCGGCGCGAGATTCAGTCCGATGAGTGCCACGATCGTGCCGGTCACGACCGGCGGCATGAGGATCTCGATCCAGCCGATACCGGCGAAATGCGCGATCGCGCCGATCACGATCAACAGCGCACCAACCACCACGATCCCGCCCAGTGCGGCCGATTGACCGTTCGAGGCGGTCGCCGCCAGCACCGGCGCGATGATCGCGAAACTCGAACCGAGATAGCTGGGTAGCCGATTGCGGGTGATCAGCAGGAACAGCACCGTGCCGATCCCCGAGAACAGCAACGTCGTCGACGGTGGGAAGCCGGTGAGCACCGGGACGAGGAAAGTCGCGCCGAACATCGCCACGACGTGCTGTAGCCCGATACCCACCGTTCGCGGCCAACTGAGGCGTTCGTCGGGTTCGATGACTCCCCCGCCGTCGACCTTTCGCCAGGACAAGAATCCACCCGTTCGCGCGTCCGGAGTCGCCATGGGAATCAGTGTGCGACATCCGCACCTACCTTGGCGCCCACTGCGTCACCCCGGCGGAGGTGACAGGGATCACTCCATTTAAATATGCATCTGATAGTCCAATTCTGGTTCACTCGGATCATGCAGCTGACCCGGTTCACCGACATCGGCCTGCGGGTGGTGATGCGTCTGGCGGTCCCCATCGAGAACTCCACGACCACAACGCCGATGACGACCAGGCAATTGGCGAACGAGCTTGCCGTGCCGTACACCCATATCGCCAAGGTGGTGGGACGCCTGTCCGAGATGGGCGTGGTCCATGCGCGCCGAGGACGCGCCGGAGGTCTCGCCATCACCGCTCTCGGCCGCGACGCGCGAATCGGCTGGTTGGCGTCCACCCTCGAGGGCGACGGTGAGGTGGTCGATTGCGACGGCCCGCAACCCTGTCCGCTGCGGAACGCATGCCGCCTCCGCGGCGCACTCGCACGTGCCCGCGTGGCGTTCTTCGAGAGTCTCGACGACCACTCGGTCGCGGATCTCATCCATGAACCCACCGCCGCCGTCCTGCTGTCTCTCGCGTCCCGCCCTGCCCCCGCCGGGTCCCACGATCTACCGGACGCCCCAAACCTGACCCAGAACCCCTGACGGGAAACGCCACCGAAGGATCGGAGTCAACATGCTGTCCGACGCCCAACGCGCCACCATCGCTGCCACCCTGCCCGCCGTCGAGGGCGGGCTGGCCGAGATCACCCAGCGGTTCTACCGCGGAATGTTCGCCGCACATCCCGAACTGCACGACGACCTGTTCAACCGAACCCATCAGAAGAGCGGAGAACAACCGCAGGCCCTTGCCGGATCGATCGCTGCATTCGCGCGGCTGCAGCTCGAGCCGGATGCTCGACGTCAGCGTTTCATCCTCGACCGGATCGCACACAAGCACGCATCGCTCGGCGTGACCCGCGATCAGTACGCGGTGGTGCACGAACACCTGTTCGCCGCCATCGTCGACGTGCTCGGCGACGCCGTGACAGCACCGGTCGCCGATGCGTGGGATCAGTTGTACTGGGACATGGCGGATCTGCTGATCGAAACCGAAGCAGACCTGTATGCCCACGCCGAAGTCACACCGGGCGACGTGTGGCGCGACGCCATGGTGACCGAGCGCGCGCAGATCTCCCCGGACACCATCTCGCTGACCCTCACAGCCCGCGCCGACACCGGTCGATTACCGTGTTTCCGTCCAGGACAGTACATCTCGGTCCAGGTTCCGCTCACCGACGGTGCCCAGCAGATCCGGCAGTACAGCCTCACCGGCGCACCCGGCATCCCGGAGTGGCGATTCAGCGTGAAACTCGCGGGCGAGGTCTCGGCGCACCTGCACGAGCATGTCTTCGAGGGCGATCTGTTGCGGGTCAGCAGTCCCTTCGGCGATCTGGTACTGCCAGAGGACGACGCGCCGATCATGCTGGCATCAGCCGGCATCGGCTGCACACCTGTCATCGGCCTACTCACCGCGATGGCCGAGCAGGGCGACCGTCGTCGCGTGACGGTGTTACATGCGGATCGCTCCCGAGACCGGCAGCCCCATCGCGGGCAACTCGCCGCCCTGGTGGAGTCGCTGCCCGACGGCCGGTTGTTCCAGTGGTACGAGAATGCCTCACCGCACATCCTGTCGGACACCATCCGGGTCGGTCTGATGTCGTTGCAGGACATCGACATCAGCGAGCATTCTCTGGTACTGCTCTGCGGACCGACCGGATTCCTTTCGTCGATGCGCGAAGCCTTCCTCCTTCATGATGTCGCCGAGAGCCGCATTCACTACGAGGCCTTCGGACCAGAGTTGTTGCGGTCCGGTGCCCGATGAACACGGCTTCAGCGGTCGTCGTCGCGGTCACGTTCATCTGGCTCGGTATGGTGCTGGCGATCTCGTTCCTCGAGGCGCCGCTCAAGTTCCGGGCTCCCGGGGTGACTCTGCCCATCGGCCTGGGTATCGGACGGCTGGTGTTCCGCGCGCTCAATACCGCTGAGACCCTGTGGTCGGTCGTCATCGTCGTGGCCCTCATCGCAGGCACTTTCTCGGGCAGCACGATCACGGTCACTGCCGGCGTGGCCATGGCGATGCTGGCCATCCAACTGATAGCGGTCCGCCCGCGGCTCACGCGCCGCTCTGATGCGGTCCTCGCCGGCCACGAGGGCCCACGCAGTCATGCACATCTCGTCTACGTGGTGCTCGAGATCATCAAGGTGGTCGCGCTCGTCTGGCTCGGCGTCGCCCTGTTGTCGGCGCCGGCGTAGTCCTGGGCTGACAGCATTCTCGCAGCTACGACCAAGGCCATCCGAAGGTGACACCCATAGCTTTCTCCACGTCGGCAGAGTTGCCGGCCCGAACACAAGGAGAAGCACTCATGCCTCAGCCAGGACCCAAGCCCGGAAACGGCCCTCGCCCGCAGCAGCACCACCCCGCACCGCCGCGCAAGCGTCGCCGTCGCCGCGTCTGGAACCGGCGTCTGCACCGGTGGGACTGGGTGTGGTTCTGAGCACTCCACGGTTCTGACCACCCCACGCAGCGTTCCGGGGCCATATGGCCGCACGTATGGTCCCGGAACGTCGCACGTCATCGATCGGATCACAGGATGACCGCACGCGACGCATTCCGCCGCTTCTTCCCGACCCTCAAGGGCGAAGGTGCCCGGTTCGCGCTGGCCGCAACGCTTCTGCTCGTCGCCACCGGTTGCGAGATCGTCGCGATCTTCGTGCTCTCCGATGTGATCGACGGAGCCCTCACCGCCGACAACGCCGTCGGCTTCGCCAGATTGGCGGTCCTGTGGCTGCTCATCACCGCGGTTTCCACCGCCGCGGACTACTACGGCCAGGTCACCGCCATCGGCATCTCCGAACGGGTGGTCCTCCGCCTGCGCGATTCGCTGTTCGCCCATGTGCAGCGGCTCAATCCGGTCATCCATCGGCGGTTCGGCCTCGGCGACCTCGTGACCCGGCACTCCGGCGACCTCGAGGCCGTCGAGTACCTCGTCGGGTCCGGTGTCATGCAGTTCGTCATCGCGGTGGCCAACACCGTCGGTCTCGTCGTCGCGGCGTTCATCATGAGTTGGCAGGTCGCGCTGGTCGCCATCGCGGCGGTGCCGATCCTGTGGGCGATCTCGGCCTACTACGGTCGCCGCCAGACGGTCGTCACCCGCGACGAACGAACCGCCAACGCCGACATCGCCATCGCGGTCCAGACCGCCCTCAGCGGGCACGAGACCGCAGTCGCCTACAACCAGCAGGACCGCGAACACGCGCGACTGCACCGTCACGGTGTCACCTGGCTGGGCGCACGGATGTCACAGACCCGGATCGAGGCCGGATTCGGTGCCGTCATGGGTTTCGGACAGGTGGTGGTCACCCTCGCCATCGCCGTCGCGGGCGTCTGGCAGGTGCGCCACGGCGCCCTGAGCGTCGGACAGCTGCTCGCGCTCACCGGCTACCTCGGCATGCTGTATCCGAAGATGCAGGAGCTCGCGGAGCTCCGCTTGTCGCTTGCCTCCGCCGCGGTGAGCGCGGAACGGATCTCCGAACTCCTCGACCTCGTCCCCACCGACTCGGATCGCGAGGATGCGGTGGTACACACCGGGCCCGGTCACGACGTCGCGGTCCGCGGCGTGACGCTCCGCCGCGGCGGGGCCACCATCCTCGACGACGTCTCGCTGGACCTGCGTCCCGGCGAGATCACCGCCCTCGTCGGGGGCAGCGGTGCCGGGAAGTCGACCCTGGCGTCACTGCTGTGCCGCTTCGAGAATCCCGATGACGGTCGGATCATGCTCGGCGGCAACGACTTCACCACCTTGACCGGCCGTTCCATCCGCGATCACGTCACTCTCCTCCCCCAGCAGCCGATCATCAAGGCGGCCACAGTCGCCGACAACATCGCCTACGGTCGCCCCGAGGCATCCCGTGCCGAGATCATCAGCGCCGCCATCGCGGCGGATGCCGATGGATTCATCTCGGATCTCCCGCTCGGTTATGACGCGCCCCTCGGCGAGGACGGACTGACGCTGTCCGGCGGTCAGCGGCAACGGATCGCCATGGCCCGTGCATTTCTCCGCGACAGCCCGGTCCTGATTCTGGACGAACCCACCTCAGGCCTCGACGACGCCACCGCACAACGCATCCTCGAACCGCTGCGCCGCCTCGCGCATGGACGGTCCACCCTGCTCATCACGCACGATGCCCGGGTGACGGAGATCGCCGACGACGTCCTCGAGCTCCGCAACGGATGTCTGTACACACTCCGGCACACGTTCGCATCCGTGTGACATCGGCCTCTGTGAACGGCCGATCGGGCACACTGGTGCCCAACAGGCCGACGATGGGCTGATCGGAGACAGATCGGAGGACGTCGTTGCATGCGATCGTTCACGCTCTCGGCCTCGCCGGCACGATGGCGTGGAACATCCTGTGGGCACTGGTATTCGGGTTCGCCCTTTCGGCGATGATCCAGGCGGTCGTTCGTCGATCGACGATCGTGCGTGCGCTCGGCGACCACCGGCCACGGACGCTGGCGGTGGCAACAGGATTCGGAATGGCCTCGTCATCGTGTTCGTACGCGTCGGTCGCCCTGGCCCGTTCGCTGTTTCGTCGCGGTGCCGACTTCACCGCTGCGATGGCTTTCGAAATCGCCTCGACCAACCTCGTCATCGAACTCGGTGTCATCCTTGCGATCCTGATGGGCTGGCAGTTCACCCTGGCCGAGTTCATCGCGGGACCGCTCATCGTCGTCATCGTCGCAATGCTGTTCCGGGTGGTACTGCGCACCAAGATTCTCGACGCGGCACACGAACAGGCAGACAAGGGGTTTGCCGGATCGATGGAAGGTCACGCGGCGATGAACATGTCCGTCGACGGTGACGGAGGCTTCTTGACGCGATTGTTCTCCGGCAAAGGTCTCACGGCGGTATCGAATGTCTTCGTCATGGAATGGGCGGCCATCTGGAGAGACCTCGCCGCCGGGCTGGTGATCGCCGGCGCCATCGGCGCCTGGGTGCCCGACGCATTCTGGCAGGGACTGTTCCTCCAGGACAATGACGTGGTCGCCGCCATCTGGGGACCGCTGATCGGCCCCATTGTCGCGGCTTTCAGCTTCGTCTGCTCTGTTGGCAACGTGCCTCTGGCCGTCGTGCTGTGGACCGGCGGGATCAGCTTCGGCGGTGTGATGGCATTCATCTTCGCCGATCTGCTCATCCTGCCGATCCTCAACATCTATCGGAAGTACTACGGGATGGCGATGACCGTGCGGATCACACTGGTCTTCTACGTGGCGATGGTGACCACCGGCTACATCATCGAGATCGTGTTCCACCTCCTGAACCTCATACCGGATCCGTCCTCGGCACACCTACCCGAGGGAGGGATCTCCTGGAACTACACGACCTGGCTCAACATCGCAGCCCTGGCCCTGGCCACGTCACTTGTCGTCCGATTCCTACGGCAGGGAGGCTCGCCGATGCTGTCGATGATGGGCGGGCAGCCGGCCGATTCCGGCACGGACGGACAGGACTGACGACCGCGTTCACATCGACTGGCATATGAACCTAGTTGCATAGTGCATGGGTGCACTGTTAGCGTGATCCCATGGCACTCGAGCATGCGATTCTCGTGTCGCTGGCCGAACGACCCGGCACGGGTTACGAGATCGGTCGGCAGTTCGACAGGTCGATCGGTTACTTCTGGTCGGCGACGCATCAGCAGATCTATCGCACACTCAAGAAGCTCCACTCCGATGGGCTGGTCAGTTTCGAGTCGATCACCCAGGACGGCCGGCCGGACAAGAAGGTCTACACCATCTCCGACGGCGGACGCGAGGTCCTGTCGGCGTGGGCGACGAGTCCCACGCCGATGCAGCCTCTGCGGAGTGACCTGGGGGTCAAGCTGCGGGCGGCCGAGTTCGGTGACCTCGCCGCCATCATCGGCGAACTGAAGGTGCACCGCGATGAGCACGTCGCCCAGCTCAAGATCTTCACCGGATTCGAGGAGAGCTACTACCCCGATCCGGACACGCTGAACGGCCGCAAACTGCATCAGTATCTGGTGCTGCGCGGCGGTATCCGCCAAGAAGCAGGCTTCATCGAATGGTGCGACGAGGTCATCGCCGCACTCGAACGAGAGCTGTCCGCCTGACCGGCCTCATCCGGTCATCCCTTCGATCCGAAAGGTCGCCATGTCAGCCCACACGACCGCACCGAATCCGCACTACCCGAGACTCTTCGAGCCCATGCAGCTCGGCGGGACGACCCTGAAGAATCGTCTGATCATGGGTTCGATGCACACCGGCCTCGAGGATCGCGTCTGGGACACCGACAAGCTCGCCGCCTACTACGCCGAGCGCGCTCGCGGAGGGGTCGGTTTGATCATCACCGGCGGCTTCAGCTCGTCACGTACCGGGCTCCTGCTGCCCTTTGCCGGGAAGATGACCAATGTCGCGGATGTGAAGCGGCACCAACGGATCACACGCGCCGTTCACCGCGAGGACGGCAAGATCGCGATGCAGCTCATCCATGCGGGCCGGTACGGTTACACACCGCTGAAGGTCGCCGCGGGCTCGGAGCCCTCCCCCATTCATCCGTTCAAGCATCTGAAGATGACCGAACAGATCATCTGGCATGTCATCCGCTCCTTCGGACGCTCCGCGAAACTCGCCCGTAAGGCGGGATACGACGCCATCGAGATCATGGGCGGCGAGGGTTATCTGATCAACCAATTCCTCTGCCCGCACACCAACGACCGCACCGACAAGTGGGGCGGCTCCACCGAGAACCGGCAACGCTTCCTGGTCGAAATCATCAAGGAGATCCGCCGTCAGGTGCCGCGCGACTTCCCGGTCATCCTTCGTCAGTCGATCGCCGATTTCGTCCGCAAAGGTCAGACCTGGGACGAGATCGCGCTCATGGCCCGCAAGGCCGAGGAATACGGTGTGGACGCGATCAACAGCGACATCGGTTGGCATGAGGCCGGTGTGCCGACCATCGTGACGTCGGTGCCGCGGGCCGCCTTCGTGAAGTTCACCGAACGGCTCCGCGACGAGGTGTCCATCCCACTGATCGCCAGCAACCGCATCAACACCCCCGAGATCGCCGAGGAGATCCTCGAGCGCGGCAAGGTCGACGCGATCTCGATGGCGCGTCCGCTGCTCTCCGACCCCGACTTCGCCGCGAAAGCCGAGACCGGTCGCGCGGACGAGATCAACACCTGCATCGGGTGCAACCAGGCCTGCCTCGATCACGCGTTCGTCGGCAAGAAGGTGTCGTGTCTGCTCAACCCGCGCGCGGGACGCGAGACCACCCTCACCCTCGGCGCCACCCGCAGCGCGAAGCGGGTCGCAGTGATCGGTGCCGGACCGGCCGGCCTGTCGGCGGCGGTGTCGGCCGCCCAGCGCGGTCACAAGGTGCACCTGTACGAGGCAGGCGAACACATCGGTGGCCAGTTCTCCATCGCCGCAAGGATTCCCGGCAAGGAAGAGTTCAACGAGACCATCCGCTACTACACCCGCCAACTCGAGATCAACAATGTCACGGTGCACCTCGACACCCGGATCACGGCCGACGAGATCATCGAGGCGAAGTTCGACGAGGTGATCGTGGCGACCGGCGTCACCCCACGGATGCCGGAGATCCCCGGCATCGATCATCCGATGGTGATGTCTTATGCCGATGCCGTGCTCGGTCATCGGGAGATCGGCAAGCGGGTCGCCGTGATGGGGGCGGGTGGAATCGGATTCGACATCACCGAGTTCCTGACCGTCGACGAGTCGCCGACCCTGAATCTCAAGGAGTGGGAGCAGGAATGGGGTGTGAGCGAAGACCTCTCCAAGCCCGGCTTCGTCACCAAGCCCCGCCCGCTCCCCGCGGTGCGCGAGGTGTTCCTGGTGCAGCGCAAATCCGGCCGACAGGGCAAGTCGCTCGGCAAGACCACCGGCTGGGTGCACCGCGCCACGGTCAAGATGAAGGGCGTCGAGCAGATCAGCGGAGCGACCTACGACAAGATCGACGATCAGGGCCTGCACCTGAGCTTCCGTGGTGAGGACGGCTCGGTGACCGAGACGCGTGTGCTCGAGGTCGACAACGTCGTCGTGTGCGCGGGTCAGGAATCGGTGCGCGAGCTCGTCGATCCGCTGACCGTGGCAGGCGTGACCACCCACGTCATCGGCGGTGCCGACCTGGCTGCCGAACTCGACGCCAAGCGGGCCATCCGCCAGGGCACCGAGGTGGCCGCCGGCATCGCCTGACGGTGCGACCGATGCACGATCCCTCGGGCGCCGGCCGATGGTCGGCGCCCGACTAGGATTTCTGTCATGGGTATACCTGCGCCGAACGAGTCCGCCCGCGCCGTGGTGACCGGCGCCTCATCGGGCATCGGGATGGCCCTCGCCTGGGACTTGGCCGCGCGCGGGCACTCGCTCGTCCTGGTCGCCCGGCGCGGCGACATCCTCGAAGATCTCTCCGCCCGGATCCGCGCACAGCACGATGTCCAGGCCGAGGTCCGAGCGGTGGATCTGTCGGATCCGTCCGCCGTCGAGGTGTTCTGCGCCGAGCTCGCCGACCGCGAGGTCTCCGTCCTCTGCAACAACGCTGGCATCTCGACGTTCGGCGCCCTCAGCGAGCTCGACCCCGACTACGAGCGCGCACAGGTCCGCCTGAATGTGAACGCCGTCCATGACCTGACCCTGGCGGTCCTGCCACAGATGGTGCGCCGGGGTTCCGGTGGCATCCTCATGGTGGGTTCGGCCGCCGGGAACATGCCCATCCCCAACAACGCCACCTATGCGGCCACCAAGGCCTTCGTGAACTCCTTCAGCGAGTCGCTGCGTGGTGAGGTCGGCCCCCGGGGCGTCCACGTGACGCTGCTCGCGCCCGGCCCGGTACGCACCTCGACACCCGCTCCCGAAGATGCCTCGATCGTCGATCGCGTGGTCCCCGATTTCCTCTGGCACTCGAGTGTCAAGGTCGCCGAGTTGAGCCTGGATGCGTTGGAGAACAACAAGATGCGCGTGGTTCCTGGCACCCTGTCCAAGGCGATGTCGGTGGCAGGTGGTTACAGCCCGCGCGCGGTGGTCGCCCCGATCGTCGGCAGCTTCTACCGCAGACTCGGCGGCGACGGCCCCGCCAACCCGTAGTCCCGACACGCGCATTCCGCGGATCATCGACCATGGAATCGGCCCGACTGCGAGTGCACCACAGCAAACAAGTCCGGTCACTGCCCGTCGCGAACCGCACCGACGACTAAGGTTGACCGGATGCAGGACAAACTGGTGTGGATCGATTGCGAGATGACCGGTCTGCGTCTCGAATCGGACAAGTTGATCGAGATCGCCGCGCTCGTCACCGACAGCGAACTCAACGTCCTCGGTGACGGCGTGGACATCGTGATCCACGCTTCCGACGACGACCTCGCGACAATGCCCGACGTGGTCACCAAGATGCACGCCGCATCCGGCCTGACCGACGAGGTGCGCGCCTCGACGGTGACCGTCGCCGAAGCCGAGAGGCAGGTCCTCGACTACATCCGTACTCAGGTCACCACGGCAGGCGCCGTGCCGCTCGCGGGCAATTCGATCGCCACCGACCGCGGCTTCATCGCCCGGGACATGCCCGAACTCGACGCCTACCTGCACTATCGGATGGTTGACGTGAGCTCGATCAAGGAGCTGTGCCGCCGCTGGTACCCGAAGATCTACTACGGGCAGCCCGAGAAGGGACTCGCCCACCGCGCACTCGCCGACATCCGGGAGTCCATTCGCGAGCTGAAGTACTACCGGACGGCCGCCTTCGTCGCGGCACCCGGCCCCGACGTCGATCACCTCGCCGCCATCGTCAAGGACCTCGGGCCTGCGTGAACACGCGGAGCGTCGGCCGATTGGAGTTCGGGTGGCCCGACCCGCTAGAGTATGACCTTGGCTCTGGGACCCGGTGAGCGATCCTGGGTGACGGACGCCGATGGTGGATGTAGTTCAGTTGGTAGAGCACCAGGTTGTGATCCTGGCTGTCGCGGGTTCGAGTCCCGTCATCCACCCCGAGAGAAACAATGCCCCACCTGCGGCTTCGCAGGTGGGGCATTGTTGTTCGACGGCCCTGGGGACGGCTGTTCGGTCCACCTACACTTGTACTCATGCCTGAATCGGACGCCGCGCTCGCCGGCCACCCGGCCGATCGGATGTTCGCCAGCGACAACGGGGTCGGTGCTTCGACAGAGATCGTCGAGGCGGTCGCGCGGGCGTCGGCCGGTGGGCACCTCGCTTACGGCGAGGACACCGTCACCGCAGAAGCCCGGCGCAAGGTCGCCGAGATCTTCGACCACGAGGCGATCGTGCACTGCGTGTCGACGGGATCCGCGGCCAACGGGCTTGCCCTGGCGACCCTTCTCGATCCCTGGGGTTCGGTCCTCTGCCATCGCGGGAGTCACATCTTCTACGACGAGTGCGGCGCGCCGGAGTTCTTCACCTCCGGCGGCAAACTGCTCCCCCTCGACGGGCCGGACGGCAAGATCGATCCCGACGAACTCGGCCGCGCCGTGCGCGCAGGCGTCGGCAGCATCCACAGCGCCCAGCCCCAGGTCGTCAGCATCACGCAGGCCACCGAGGGCGGATCGGTCTACACCCTCGACGAGATCCGCGTATTGTCGACGATCGCCCACGACGCGGGCCTGCGGGTACACATGGACGGGGCACGGTTCACGAACGCTCTTGTCGCACTGGACATCACTGCGGCCGAGATGACGTGGCGCGCGGGCGTCGACATCCTCTCCTTCGGCGTGACGAAGAACGGCGGACTCACCACCGATGCCGTGGTCGGCTTCGACACGACACTCGGGACCGAACTCGCCTATCGGGTCAAGCGGGCGGGCCAGCTCACCTCGAAGATGCGATTTCAGTCTGCTCAGCTCGCCGCGTACCTGACCGACGACCTCTGGTTGCGCAACGCTCGCCACGCCAACGCGATGGCCGAACGCCTCGTCGACGGCCTCCGCGCGACGCCGCAGGTACACCTCCAGGGAACCGGCGGGGCGAACATCGTGTTCTGCCGGCTACCCGATGCCGTCGTCGAGGCACTCGTCCACGACGGCTTCGTTTTTCACCACGGTCACCCTGAACCCGGTGTCGCCCGTCTGGTCACATCGCATGCGACCACACCCGACGCGGTCGATGCGCTCGTGACGGCGATCCGGCAAGCGGTCGACGCCCCGTAGCCGACCGCCATCGCGAGCCACCGGCCTCCGCAACGCCGATTGTTCATCTCCATCCCGTAGCATCCCGCGCATGCTCGAGGATCTGAACAAGGCGGCCAAGAAGGTCGGTCTGCACGTTGCCGCAGCGAAGAAGGATGGCAAGTACTCCATCCGGAAGACCAAGAACGCCAAGCTCGTGGCGAAGAACGTCGACGCCGACGAGGCGGCCAAGATCATCAAGAAGTACAAGTAGCGCGACGCAGCGGATCACGCCGTCGTGGTTCGCCGGCCACTCCACCCCGTCTCCGACGATCCCCTGTCACCGCGAGGTGAATCGTCGGCGGCGGGGTGTTTTCGTGGTGCCCGCCGGCGGTGACCCGACACGAAACACCGGACCTTCGAGACATATGACACAGGCACCTGTTACTCTGCCGTTACTTCAGGTCAAATGACCTAAACATCTGGACCCTAACGTTTCGTCGTACCCCGTGGCGGACTCCAGCAGTCCCTGGCCGGATCGGAAACCTTCATGAGCCAACACATCTCACGTCGCCTCTTTCTCGGCGGGGCACTCGCGGGCGCGGGCACGGTCGCCGGCGCGGCCACGTTGGGTCCCGGTCGTGCGGCCGCCGCTCCCGGCGACACGGTCGACGCGATCGTGGTCGGTGGCGGACTGTCCGGGTTGTCGGCGGCCAAGACCCTGAGCGAGTCCGGAGCGTCGGTCGTCGTGCTGGAGGCACGCAACCGGGCGGGTGGACGGGTCCACAACATCACCACGCCACGGAGAGGCGCCATCCTCGATGCCGGAGCCAAGTTCATCGGACCGACGCAGAATCACATCGCCGGCCTCGCCCGTGAATACGACGTGCGTTCGATCCGCACCTACAACCAGGGCGACAGCGTCTTCTGGAACACGGACAACGGCACCCGGATGCCCGCAGCGCTACCACTGCCGGCGGAGTTCTCGACACTCGAGGCGCTGCCGGCACTGGCCCGCGCCCAGGCAGAGGCCCTGCTCCCCTTCCCCGTCGGCGAAGCCTGGAAGCATCCGAACGCCCGCTATCTGGATTCGATCACCTGGCAGCAGTACACCGACTCAGTCACCACCGACCCGACCGCACGGATGCTGACCAGTATCGCGATGTCGGCCGCGCTCTCGGTGCGCCCCGACGAGGTCTCCGCCCTCTACTACATCAACTACATCGCGGCGTCCGGCGACGAGAACAATCCCGGAACGCTCATCCGCCTGCTGAGCACCGACGGCGGCGCGCAGGAGAGTCTCTTCGAGGGCGGCGCCGCACTGATCCCGTTGCGCATGGCGAACGCTCTCGGGCCACGTGTCGTGTACAACGCTCCGGTCCGCTCCATCGACCACACGGGCGGAATCGCCTCGGTCAGCAGCGATGCCGGGACATTTCGCGCGCGCAAGGTCATCGTCGCGATGTCGCCCGCGATCAGCGGTCAAATCAGGTTCCGACCCGGACTGCCTGCCGCACGCGTCGCGCTCAGTCGCGGTTTCCACATGGGGGCGGTCAGCAAGTTCTCTGCCCTCTACCGACGACCGTTCTGGCGAGACAAGGGTTTCTCCGGTCAGGTGATCGGCAACGGACGCCCGATCGATGTGACCTTCGAGAGTCATGCCGAAGATCGTCACATTCTCATCGGGTTCATCTCCGCCGACGCCATGCGCAGGCTCGATCATGCGCCGGAGAGCCAGATCGTCCGTGAATGTGTCGGCAACTTCGTCGACTACTTCGGTCCGGAGGCGCGCGATCTCATCGACTACGGCGTCTTCAAGTGGGATCTCGAGGAGTGGTCACGGGGTGGTCCGGTTGCGGTCAGCTCACCGGGGACCCTGACCAGATACGGGCCGGCACTGCGTGATCCGGTCGGCCCCATCCACTGGGCAGGCACCGAGACCGCCGACTACTGGACCGGGTACATGGACGGCGCGGTCCGATCGGGCCGACGCGCTGCACGCGAAGTCCTCGACGACCTCCGCTGATCCGGGACACATCATGGCCAGGATGCCCGTCGAGAAGCGTCGCGAGCTGCTGCTCGACGCGGCGTTCCGGGTGATCGCCCGCGCCGGCGTCGACGGCGCCACCACGCGGGCCATCTGTGCCGAGGCGGGGATGACGCTCTCGACATTCCACTATGTGTTCTCCTCGCGCGACGACCTGCTGGCCGCGCTGGTGCAGCGCGGTACCGACATGGAGCTGGCGGTGATCGCCGAGGCACTCCTCGCGGCGTCGGCAGATGACGTCGGTGGTGTCGATGGCATCCGAATCATTCTGCGGGCGAGCTTGTTCGGCTACCTCGACGGCCTGATCGAGGATCCGGACCGTGAGCAGGCGATGATCTCCCTCAACCAGTACGCGCGACAGACCGCCGGGCTCGACCGGCTCGGCGCCGACATGTACCGCCGCTATTACGAGGCCATCGCATACGGCCTCCGCATCGGAGCCGAGCAGGCCGGAGTCGAATGGAACCGTCCCGCCGACGAAATGGCCCCGCTCGTGGTCGCGGCCACGGACGGGATCACCCTGGCCTATCTCAACACGCGCGACCGCGCCGTCTGCGAACGCATCGCCGAGGCAACCGTGACGTTGTTGCTCGGCCACGTGACCGACACACGCTCGAGTTGATCAACACTTCCGCGTCGACGATGACGCGACATCGACAGGGGGACAGATCATGGACGTGACACGCAGACAACTTCTCACCGGGGTCGCGGCGACCGCCGTCGGGGGTGGTGCCGCACTCGCCGCGGGCCTGCCGGTGGCCGAGGCGGCACCGAACGCGAACGGTTCGGCGGCTCGCACAGGCAGCACCGATCTTCTCGTCGGTTGCGGTATCGCCGACATCACCGGCGCCATCGCCGGTCAGGGCATGATGGGTTACTCCGATGCCGACCAGGTCGCAGCCGGCCTCCTCCAGCGGTGCTGGGCGCGCGCCTACATCATCGTCGACCGCGCCACCGGTGAGCGAGTGGTGTTCGTGACCTCGGACATCGCCTGCCTCTTCGAGTCACACCACATGGGGCTGATGCCCCGGCTCCGCCAGAAGTTCGGCTCCCTCTACACCGAGCGCAACGTCAATCTCAATGCCACGCACTCCCACGCGTCGTGCGGGGGTACAGCCTGGGACTTCGCGTATTCTCTTGCGGCGTACGGCTTCAAGAAGAACTCCTACGAGGCCGAGCTGAACGGGATCTACACAGCCATCGTGCGCGCGCACGAGGATCTCGCACCCGGAACGCTCTCCATCGGCCACGGCGAACTGCACAACGCAAGCCGCAACCGGTCGAAGGTCGCGTTCGACCTCAACCCCGGCTCCGAGCGCAAGCACTTCCCCGGGGCGATCGACCCCAAGGTCACCGTCCTACGATTCCGGCAGGGCGGGACCGACGTCGGCGCCATCACCTGGTTCTCCACCCACGGCACGTCGCTGACCGACCGCAATCGACTCATCGCCGGCGACAACAAGGGCTACGCCAGCTACCGTTGGGAGCGCACGCATCCCGGCTTCGTCGCGGCCTTCCCGCAGACCAACAGCGGTGACATGACACCGAATCTCAACCTGGTGAAGATGCATCCGGGCGGTCCGACCTCCGACAACAAGACGAACTGTGAGATGATCGGTGAACGCCAATATCTCGCCGGCCGAACCGCATTCGACAACGCGCGCCCGATGACCCGCGGCGGTGTCGATTCCATCGTGCGCTACGTCGACATGTCCGCGGTGAAGATCGATGGTGCCTACACGCCCGAAGGCAAACCGGCCGCCACGACGCCGGCGATGATGGGCGCCGCGGCGGCGGCGACCAGTACCGAGGACAACTGGAAATCCCAGCTCCCGTTCCTGAAGGAGGGCACGACCAACCCGCTGGTCTCCGCGTTCGGCGGCGACCGGCGACCGCCTGTCTCCCCGTGGATTCGCGACATGCAGGCCCCCAAGCTGATCCTGTTCCCGCTCGGGATCATGCCACCGGCACCGTGGATACCTCAGGTCGTCCCGCTGCAGATCCTCCGCATCGGAGAGCTCGTCCTGGTCGCGGTGCCCGCCGAGGTGACCATCATCGCGGGCCTCCGACTACGGACCGTCGTCGCCGATGCGCTGCGGACCGACCCCGACAACGTTCTGGTGCAAGGCTATTCGAATTCCTACACGCAGTACGTCACCACCCCCGAAGAGTACGACGCCCAGCAGTACGAGGGCGGCGAGACCCAGTTCGGGCGATGGACGCTGTCGGCGTACATGCAGGAGTTCCATGCGCTGGCCGCCGCGATGGCCTCGGGCAGCCCGCTCGGCCGGGGCCCCGCCCCGCTGAACAAGTCGGGATTCCAGCCCGACCTGCTGCCACCGGTCCCGCCCGACCGTCCGGTGGCGGGTCGCGCATACGGAGACCTGCTGACCCGCCCCGCGGGTCGGTACCGCCCTGGTCGGACGGCGGTGGTCGAGTTCGTCGGTGCGCACCCGAACAATCGGCTGCGCACCGGCGGGACGTACCTCGAGGTACAACGACGAGACGGGATGTCCTGGACCACCGTTGCCACCGACAACGACTGGGAGACCGAGTTCCACTGGCGGCGTCCGGCCGGTGAGACCCAGGCCTCGGTTGTCCGGATCGTGTGGACGATCCCGTCGAGCACGTCCGGCCGGTTCCGCATTCGGTATCACGGGGACAGCCGCGCCGACAACGGGTCCACGCGGTCGTTCAGCGGCACCTCGACGGAATTCACGGTCACCTGATCGACGATCTCTCGGCGGCTCAGAGGGATCGCGCGATGATCTCCTTCATGATCTCGTTGGTCCCGGCGTAGATCTTCTGGACGCGGTTGTCGGCCCACATCCGCGCTATCGGGTACTCGTTCATGTAGCCGTACCCACCGAAGAGTTGCAGGCATTCGTCGGCCACGACCATGGCACGATCACTGGTCCACCACTTCGCCATCGCCACGGTCGGGATGTCCAGCTTGCCGTCGAGATGCTTGGTGATGCAGTCGTCCACGAAGACTCGCGCGATCCGCGTCTCCGTCGCGGCCTCGGCGAGCTTGAACTTGGTGTTCTGGAACCCGAAGATCGGCCGGCCGAAGGCGGTGCGGTCCTTGGTGTATTCGATGGTCTGTGCGACCGCGCTCTCCATGCCTGCCACGGACGCGACCGCAATGATGAGCCGCTCCTGCGGTAGCTGCTGCATCAGCTGGATGAAGCCCTGACCTTCATCCTGCCCCAGCAGATTCGACGTCGGCACGCGGACGCCGTCGAAGAAGAGCTCCGATGTGTCCTGGCCACGCTGACCGACCTTGTCCAGTACCCGGCCACGGCGGAACCCCTCACGATCGGCTTCGACGAGGACCAGCGAGATCCCCTTGGCGCCCTCGCCGGTGTCGGTCTTGGCCACCACGATGATCAGATCAGCCTGGCTACCGTTGGTGATGAAGGTCTTGGACCCGTCGATCACGTACTCGTCGCCCAGCTGAATCGCCTTCGTCTTCACGTTCTGCAGATCCGAACCCGTCCCCGGTTCGGTCATGGCGATGGCGCCCACCACTTCCCCGGCGGCCATCTTGGGCAGCCAGGTCTTCTTCTGCTCCTCGGAACCGTAGGCGAGCAGGTAGTGCGCGACGATCCCGTTGTGCAGGCTCGCCCCCCAGGACGAATCGGCAATGCGAGCCTGCTCTTCGATGAGCACCGCCTCATGGGCGAAGGTGCCACCACCGCCGCCGTACTCCTCCGGGATCGACATGCAGAGGAGCCCCAGCTCACCGGCCTTGTTCCACAGGTCACGGTCGACATGATGCTGCTCGATGAACTTCTCGATGTTCGGCTTGATCTCTTTCTCGCAGAAGCTGCGAGCGAGGTCGCGCAGTGCGGTGAGATCGTCGGTTTCCCAGGAGGAGCGTTCGGCCATGTCGGGCACACCCTTTGTCGTCGGACGTTACTGTCATCGGTGATCGTAACAGTGCGCGTTGGTAACGTCGGATCGAAGACACCCGAAGCGGATCATCGAGCATGGCGACTGTCGACAGACCACCGACCGTCGGTCAGGCGTTGCCCTTCGACCAGACGGCCCACGGGATGTTCCAGTCCCCCAGTCCGTCGGTACCCGACAGGACAGCTCCCCCGGTGTTCTTCACCACCACCGGATCTCCACGAAGGGTGTTGCGCATGACCCAGAGCGCATCGTCCGGGCTGAGGTTCAGGCAGCCGTGGCTGGTGTTGGTGTTGCCCTGGGCCCAGACCGACCACGGTGCGGAATGGAAGAATATGCCGCTGTAGGACATCCGCGTCGCATAGTCCACGGGCGTGCGGTAACCGTCGGCGGACGTCACCGGCACGCCGTAGGTCGACGAGTCCATGATGATGTGGTCGTGCTTGTCCGACACCAGATACACCCCGTTGTCGGTCTCCGCACCCGGCTTTCCCATCGAGGTGGGCATACTGCGGAGCACCTTGCCGTCCCGGGCGAAGCTGACCTGCTTGCTGTTGTCGTCCGCGGTGATGATCATCGACCGCCCCACCTGGAAGTCGGTGCGCACGTTCTCCTGGCCGAACAATCCGTCGCCGAGGTCGATGCCGTAGGTGTTGACCGCCACGTTCACCGTGGTGCCGGTCTTCCACCAGTGTTGTGGACGCCACCGGACCTCGGAGTCACTGATCCAGTAGAACGCGCCGGCGGTCGGCGGATCGGTGGTGACCTTGATGGCGTCCTGGGCGGCCTTCCGGTCCGGGATCGGCTCGTCGAACTTGATCGCGACCGGCTGACCGACGCCGACCGTCTCACGCGGCGACGGTGTCAGGTATGCCTGCGTGAGGTTGTTCGGCGCACGGGTGGTGAACGAGACGCGCTTGGTGCTCTTGCCGCCGATCCCGACAGCGTCGGCCTGCAGTGTGTAAGTGCGGTTGTAGCCGAGCGGCTCGGCACTGGTCCACGTGGTGCCGTCCTCGGAGAGCTCACCCTTGACCGGTGAGCCGTCGGCTTTGGCGATCACGACCCCCGTGATGGCGCCTTCGCGAGCGGCAACGGTGATCGGCGCACCCGGCTGGATTCCGACCGCCTGGTCTGCCAGCGGGCGATTGCCCCATTCGGAGATCTCCACCCCTGGCTTCAGCATGTCGTCGATCAGCTTGGAACTACCGACATCCGACGAATACTTCGGGTCCTCAGTGCACGACGAGACCCCTGCGACGACCGCGATGAGAACGCCGATGAGCGTGAGCGGTGAGCGACGCCCCATCCGGGTACGACTGATCCCCATGATCCTCCAACCTTGTAACCACCACGACGATCTCACCGCTCACGTCGACGACGACGCGCCCCTGACCCACGGTTGGAGACAAGTGTACGAGACAACGTGCGACCGGTTTGTCCGAGTCGGTCCTCCGGATGAATCGGGGCCCGCACAGCGTGTTCCACCTGACAGAAAAACGCCCCGCGCTGGGCGGGGCGTTGCGTTCATCTGTGTGTGTGGTGCGCCATCAGGGACTCGAACCCCGAACCCGCTGATTAAGAGTCAGCTGCTCTGCCAATTGAGCTAATGGCGCTTGCCGGTGCGAAAAGGAACCTTACATGTCGTGGCGACAGAAGTGAAATCGCCCCCGCGACGGCTCCTACGCACCGTGCCGATCAGGCATTGCCCTTCTTCCAGACCGACCAGGGGACGTTCCAGTCCCCGAGCCCGTCGTCGCCGGGAAGCGTTGGACCGACAGTGTTTTTCGCGATCACGATGTCGCCACGCAACGCATGGTTGAGGAACCATTCCGCGTTCTCCGGGCTCACGTTCAGGCATCCGTTGCTGACGTCGTCGACGCCCTGGTCGCCGAGTGACCACGGCGCGGAGTGGACGTAGATGCCGCTGAACGAGATTCGGGTCGCGTCGTAGACCGTCTCCTTGTAACCCTCGGGCGAGTTCACCGGGACACCGTAGGTCGATGAGTCCATCACCACGCTCGGCTCTCGCTCGGCCACGATGTAGGTCCCGTTGTTGGTGGGCGTGGAGTCCTTGCCCAGCGAGGTCGGCATGGTCTTGACCACCTTGCCGTTCACCGAGACCGTCAGCTGTTTGGTCTTGTCGTCGGCGACGGCGACGAAACTTCGGCCGACCTTGAAGCCGGAATCCAGATTGTTCTCGCCGAACACGCCGTCGCCGAGGTCGATTCCCTTGATGTTCGCCGCGACGTGCACCTTGGTGCCGGGCTTCCAGAAATGTTCCGGACGCCAGCGCACCATGCTGTCGTTCAGCCAGTAGAAGGCGCCCTCGACCGGCGGGTCGGTGGTGACCTTGATGGCGTTCTCCGCGTTGTGCTTGTCGGCGACCGGGGTGTCGAAGTTGATCACCACGGGCTGGCCCACGCCGACGGTCTCGCCGTCGCCGGTCACGGTGGACGCGTCGGCCAGCGAGTCGGCCGAGGCGGTGGTGAAGCCGATCTTGCGTGCCCCGGCGCCGTCGACGCCGCGGGCGGCCGCCGTCAGGGAGTAGTCGGCACCGAAGTCGAGGGCACCCGTGGAGACCCAGTGAGACCCGTCCGACGATGTCTTCCCCGGAACCGGACCGTCGGGCCCCGACACCACCACCGACGACAGATTGCCGTCGTGGGAGGTGACGGTGATCGGCGCGCCGGGCATCACACCGACGGCCTTGTCGTTCATCGGCTGGTCATGCCAGCCGGTCACCGAGATGGTCGGCTGCGCCACGGAATCGAGACTCTGGGCGTCGGTGATGACGTCGGGATAGCTCGACGACTCGGAGCAACCCGCGAGCGCGGCGACGGAGAGTGCGGCCACCAGGGCCACTCCGGCGCCACGGCGACGAGCCCGGCGGGTGCCGGGCAGACGAACATCGGTCACTTCACGATCTTTCGTACGATCACGACGACGACCACTGTCCCGACCCCCGCCAGCGCGTACTTCACCGCAGGCGTGGAGAGGGTGGCCATCACCTTCTTCTTGACGTCCTCTGCGAGCCGCTGCGGATTCGCGCGATCGGCCAGCGAATCGAGGGTCTTGGCCAGGTCCTCGCGCGCCTGCGCGATCTCCTGCTCGATACGTTCGGTATCCCCGGCCACGTGGTTCCTCCCATACGTGATTGACGGCGTCATCGGATCGGTGTGCGACAGCGTTCCGGCCGCCCGCCCGACGCCTGGGTTGCGACCTTTCGAGACTACGGCATCGGCGGCCCCACCAGGCATGCGCGCCGCCCTGCGCGGCGCCGGAGCACCCACACGAAATCGAGCGATACCGACATTCCGCTCCCCCACGCGGCATCCGGCCGATGTGCGCATCGACTAACCTGGCGGTATGCCAGCGACACCGAGGTTGTCCGTCGGAGACCCAGCCCCCGCTTTCACCCTTCACGACTCGCAGGACACGCCGGTGTCCCTGTCCGACTACGCCGGGCACAAGGTGATCGTCTACTTCTACCCGGCGGCGTCCACCCCTGGCTGCACCAAGCAGGCATGTGATTTCCGCGACAACCTGAAGGATCTCGATGACGCGGGGATCGCGGTGCTCGGGATCTCGCCCGACAAGCCGGCCAAGCTGGCGAAGTTCACCGAGGCGCAGGGCCTGACCTTCCCGCTGTTGTCCGACCCGGACAAGGAGGTCCTCACCGCCTGGGGTGCGTTCGGCGAGAAGAAGATGTACGGCAAGACCGTGACCGGAGTGATCCGCTCGACCTTTCTCGTCGACGAGGACGGAAAGATCGAAGTGGCGCAGTACAACGTCCGCGCCACGGGGCACGTCGCCAAGCTCCGGCGCGATATTGCCGTGTGAGACCGGCCTCGAGGAGCGACGACGATGTCCGCATCACTCGCCGAGCCGCTGGTCCCTCGCAAGCGGCCGACGCAGGAACGTAGCAAGAAGAAGTTCTCCGCAATGCTCGGCGCCGCCCGCGACCTGCTCATCGAGGTCGGTTTCGAGTCGTTGACCTGCGAAGAGATCGCGTCACGCGCCGAGGTCCCGATCGGCACCCTCTACCAGTACTTCGCCAACAAGTACGTCATCGTCTGTGAACTCGACCGACAGGACACCGTCGACGTCCGGGAGGAGCTGGCGGCCTTCTCGTCGGAGATCCCTTCGCTGGAATGGCCCCACCTGCTCGAGAGGTTCCTCGATCACCTCGCCGCGCTCTGGCGCGACGACCCGTCACGCCGTGCGGTCTGGCTGGCCGTGCAGTCCACCCCCGCCACCAGGGCCACCGCCTCACGGAATGAACGCGTACTCGCCGACCAGGTCGCACACATCCTCGCGCCGCTCACACCGACCCAACGCGGTCGGCGCGAAATGATGTCGCAGGTGCTGGTGCACACCGCGTACTCGGTGCTGAGTTTCTCCGTCCAGGACGGTCACGACCACGACGAGACGGTCGCCGAGCTCAAGCGGATGCTCGCCGGTTACCTACTGCTCGAGGAGACCACCGCGGAGGACTGAGCCGCGCACGATCGACGCATACGTCACCCCAACCGCCGATCGACGCAACCGTCCCCACCGCCGATCGAGTAGCCGTCCTACCGCGGATCGGCGCGACCATCCCCACCGCCGATCGAGTAGCCGGCGAGCGCAGCGAGCTCGCGTATCGAGGTCACCGGAGCCGACCCCTATCGGCGAAAGCCGTCAGACGCCTTCCAGGATCGCGACCGCGGCGGCGGTGTCGCCGTCGTGGGTGAGCGAGATGTGCAGGCGGGTGTCCTTGAGCAGATCGCCGATCTCTCCGCCCAGGCGGATCGCCGGGCGGCCCCAGTTGTCGGTGACCACTTCGATGTCGCTGTGGCGGATGAGCGGCAGCAGCGGCGACCGCGAGAACCGGCTCACCGACCATGCTTTCACCACGGCCTCCTTGGCCGCCCACCGTGCGGCGAGATGGCGTGCCTCGTCGCCGGTGCCCGCGGCCGCGTCACGGCGTTCGCGAACCGTGAATCGGTCCGCGAACGTCGTGCCGGGCTGCTTCAACTGCTCACCGAACTCCGGGATCGACACTATGTCGATGCCCACTCCGAGAACGCTCATCGCCGCATCCGACTCGGGTTTCACTCCGCCCCGCCGGCGCGGCCATAGCTGCCACCTGCCGCGAGCCGCAACGACGGGTCGAGCAGGAGCTCGGCCTCGGCATCGTGCTCATCCGCCGCGCTGTCGAACCGGCGGTTCGGCGGGCGCTGGTAGGCCGGCTCAACGCCACACATCGCCTCCAGCAGACGGTGATTGCCCTTGCGGGCGCGCTCCGCGGCCTGCTGTCGGTAGACCTCGGCCTGCTCCGAATCCAGTGTCGCCACAAAGGCTTCCGGGTGGACCACGGCGATCAGACCGGAGACGTGACCGAACCCGAGGCTGGTCAGCAGACCGGCCTTGAGCGGGAACCGCTCGCCGAGGTTCAGGGTCTCGCGCGGCCACACCAGATGCGGATACTCGCGCATCTGTTCGTCGACACAGTCCAGACTGCGGTTCGGCGGGATCACCCCGTCGCGCAGCAGCTGGCACAGCCCGATCAGCTGGAAGGCCGCGGCACCGCCCTTGGCATGGCCGGTCAGCGACTTCTGCGACACGACGAACAGTGGAGCACCGTCACCGCGACCGATCGCGGAGGCGAGCCGCTCATGCAGCTCGGACTCGTTGGGATCGTTTGCCCGCGTGGAGGTGTCGTGCTTGGAGATCACCGCGACGTCGTCGGCGCTGACGCCGAGCGCACTGAGCGCGCAGGCCAGCGGCGAGGCGTCGTTGCCACGTGCGGCGCCCAGCGCACCCAGGCCGGGGGCCGGGATCGAGGTGTGCACACCGTCACCGAAGCTCTGCGCCCAGGCGACCACGCCCAGCACCGGCAGACCCATCTGTGCCGCTACGTCACCGCGGGCCAGCAGAATCGTTCCGCCGCCTGCGGACTCGACGAACCCGCCGCGACGACGATCGTTGGCCCGGGAGAACCGGCGCTCGTCGATCCCGCGTGCCGACATCGCGGCCGACTCTGCGGTTGCAGACATGTCGCCGAAGCCCACTATGCCCTCGATACCGAGATCGTCGAACCCGCCGGCCACCGCGAACATCGCCTTGCCGAGGCGGATCTTGTCGACGCCCTCCTCGACCGAGACGGCCGCCGTGGCACATGCGGCCACCGGATGGATCATCGCGCCGTAGCTACCCACATAGGACTGGACGACGTGTGCGGCAACGATGTTCGGCAGAGCTTCCTGCAGGATGTCGTTGGCCTTGGATTCGCCGAGCAGGGTGTTGATGTAGAGCTCGCGCATCGACGTCATGCCGCCCATGCCGGTGCCCTGGGTGTTGGCCACCAGGCCGGGGTGCACCCACCGCATCAGCTCCGACGGGGTGAAGCCCGACGACAGGAACGCATCGACGGTCGCCACCAGGTTCCACAGTGCGACACGGTCGATGGACTCGGCCATGTCCGGGGTGACACCCCAGCGGGTCGGGTCGAAACCGGTCGGGATCTGACCGCCGACGGTGCGCGACAGTGTGAACTGCCGCGGCACCCGGATCTCGGTGCCCGAGAGTCTGGTCACCTGCCAGTCGCCGGTCTCCGCGTTCTCCGCGATCCGCGTCTTCTCCGGGGCCGCCGAGGCGAATGCGCGTGCCTCCGCCTCGGAACTCACCGTGAAGGTGAGGTCGTCGTCGAGGAAGACCGAGGTGAGCAACGGCGATGTGTTGTCCACCATCGCTCCCTCGTCGGCGTAGCGACGGATACCGCAGCGCGACACGACCTCGTCGTGGTAGCGCTCGGCGATCTCGCTCTCCGGTACCGGGTCACCGGATTCGGTGTCGTACCAGCCCGGCTTGGGTGCGGTATCCCACTGGATCAGTCCGGTGTTCCAGGCGAGTTCAGCAACGCCTGCGGCGGAGAGCTTCTCGTCGACCTCCATCTCGAGCCGGGTGCGCGAGGAGCCGTACGGGCCGAGTTCGCCCGCGCCGACGATGACGACGAGGTCCTCCGGACGGGCGTCGATCGACGGCCACTGCGGGGTCATCGCCTTGGGTGCACGGGCCGGGGCGGGCAGCGCCGCCACGGTGGTCACCTCGTCGTCGGACTCCTCGGCTTCGTCGGTCGCCGCGTCGGCCGCTGCACCGGCCAGTGCCTTGAGATCGATCGAGGGATCGAGGCCGCCGGTGAAGTCGGCGACGATCGCTTCGGCCCGGGCATGCTCCCGGTGCTCCGTGGTGCACAGGCCGAGCAGGTTCGCGGCCATCTCCACCGTGCTCCAGGTGCGCACCCCGGCCGCCTCGACGGCGTCGACCATTCCGTCGTTGTGACCCATCAGACCGGTTCCGCGCACCCATCCGATGAGGGCGTGCGCGATGGTGGTCTTCTGATTCCACGAGTCCTCGGCCGCCCAGCGGGTGACCAGCGCGTCCAGCGACGCCTTGGCCTCGCCGTAAGCGCCGTCGCCGCCGAACATTCCGCGGTTCGGCGAACCGGGCAGCACCACGTGGACGCGAGCGGCGATGTCGTGATCGGCGTGCAGTTCTCCCAGTCCGCCGATCATCCGCTCCACCGACCAGAGCAGAACCTTCATCTCCAGTTCCGCGCGACCGCCTGCATCGGTGAGATCACCGGCCACCCGGGGCGCGGCGAACGGGAAGAGCAGCGTCGGCTTCATCGCCGGCTTGATCACCGACGTCGTGCCACCGAGGTTCTCGGTCTGCTCGGCGCCGATCCACTCGACCAGATCGTCGACGTCGGTGTAGGACGCCATGTTGGCGGGCGCCACCCACAGTGCCGCGTCGTAACGGGCGTTCTCACGGTAGAGCTTCTTGTAGAACGCGAGCTTGCCGGAATCCAGGCGCGACGTCGTGGCGATCACCGTCGCGCCGCCGGCCAGCAGCCCGGCGATCACGCCGGAGGCGATCGAGCCCTTGCCGGCACCGGTGACGACGGCGATCTCCTTCGACCACTGCCCGACACCCGGCTGCTCCGCGGCGCTGGCGATGGCGGCGAACGTGCGTGCGTGCACGGCGTTTCCGGATGCCAGCGCCTTGCCCTGCCACCACGTGGCGTGCGTCGCGACCGTGTGGCCCGCACCGTTGAACCGACCGACCACACCCTCGAAGTCGGTGTCGAGGTCGTGCTCGTCGGTCAGCCAGATCCGTACGAGGTCCTCGCGGCTGGTGGCCCAGCGGTCGTCGACCAACACCACCTTGGCGGTGTCGAAGGCCGGCGCGACGGTCCGAGCCCAGTCCGAGCCGAGTTCGGCGCTGACACGCTCGACGATGGCGACGTTCGGGTCCTCGACCAGCTCGCCCGCCTCGTTGATCTCGGCCAGGCCCAGCTTCTCCAGCACGGTGTAGGCGGCCGAGGCCAGCGCGCCCGAGCGACCGGTGATCTGCTCGGTGAACTCGCCCAGCGCGGCCGCGTCGACCGTTGCACCGGCACCACTCTCGGCGGCCGGCTTGGCCACCGCGACACCACGTGCCGCCCCGACCGACGTGACCGCACGATCGATCAGGGCGTCGAGCGCGTCGGCGTTGGCGAGCGCACCGTCGAGCAGGTTGCCGAGGTCCTCGCCACGCACACTGGCTCCGTCGCGGGTACCGAGGGCGACCGCCACCGTGGCGTGCAGGCCCCAGCCGGGTCCGAGCTGCCACACATTGGACACGCGATCCGTGATGTAGGACTGCCGCTTGCCCAGGGGTCCGAGTACCTTACGGACCTGGTCGCCGACGGCGTCGGTGAGCACCGGGCCCAGCGGGCGGTAGCCGCGTGCCAACGTCTCCACCGTGGACGACAATGCGTTCATGTCGGCCTCGGCCGCGCCGTCGATGGCACCGAGTCCGAGCTCGCCACCGATGTCGAGCAGGAGCTGGTTACGACGTGACGAGACACCGTCGCACAGCGCCTCGATGGTGTCGGCGGAGCCGATCTGATCGGTGCGCATCTTGGTCCACAGCGCGATCACGGACTTGACCGCGTCGGCCGGCCCGAACGAGACGTCGTCCGGTCGGGGCCCTGATGCGGCCGGCGCCGGTGCCGGTGCGGCGGCCGGCGCAGCCGTCGGTGCGGCCGCGGCTGCCGAGGCATCGGCGGCCGGTGCGTCAGAGCTCTCGTCGGCGTCGTCCTCGGGTTCGGGACCCGAGTCGTTGGCCAGGATCACATCGGAGTCACGCTCGACGTTGGCCACCTCGGTGGTCGCCGCGGCGTAGTCGTCCAGCTTGAGGGTGTTGGTGGCGAGGCCGGCGAGCGTCGGGGCGCCCTTCAGGCCGATCTCGACGAAGCGCTGCACCCCGAGGCCGTCGCGCGACGGTCCGGCGAACAACAGTTCCTGGGTCTCGATCCAGCGGACCGGGCTGGCGAACTGCCAGGCCAGCAGCTCGATGAGGACGACACGGACCAGCTGTCCCGGCTTGTCCGCCCAGGAATCCCACTCCGCCAGAACGGCATCGAGCGGATCGGACGGTACCAGCGCGGCGATCTCCTCGATGAAGGAGCGATCGAGGGTGAACAGCCGGGGCACGAGATTCGGGATGTAGTGACCGACCAGGATCTCCGGATCGATGTGCTCGGGCAGCAGCCCCTCGAGCTTGGACCGGAACTCCGGCACCCCTTCACGCAACACCGTTGAGTGGAACGGCACGTCGATGCCGGGCACCAGGATGAAGGACTTCTTGCCGCCGAAGTCGATACGACGTCGCTCGATCTCGTCCTCGAGGTGTTCGAGGCCACGGACCGTGCCGGCGATCGCGTACTGCGAGCCGAGCAGGTTGAGGTTGACCACCTCCAAGAACTCAGTGCACGAGCGTCCGACCTCCGCCACGAACTCGGTGACGTCGGCATCGGCCAGACCGAACTGGCTCGGGCGGATCGCCGCCATCCGGTAGTCACTGCGGCCCAGGTCATCTCGCGGAACCAGGTGGTGCATGGCCTCGCCGCGCTGGAACACGACCTCGAGCACGGCCTCGAGCGGCAGCACCCCGGCACACGCGGCGAGCGCGTTGTACTCGCCCACCGAGTGACCGCAGGTGATGGCGTTCTCGACGAAACCGCCGGCTTCCTTGAGCTCGGCGATCTGCGCGACGCCCAGGGTCGCCATGGCGACCTGGGTGAACTGCGTCAGGTAGAGAACTCCGTCGGGATGGTTGTAGGTGGTGCCGTTGGCTACCAGGGTCGTCGGGTTGTCCCGCACCACCGCCAGGATCGAGAAACCCAGGGCGTCGCGAGTGTGCTTGTCGGCCCGATCCCAGATCTCCCGTGCGGCCTTCGACCGCGAGCGGGCGTCGAGCCCCATGCCCTTGCTCTGGATGCCCTGGCCCGGGAAGGCGTAGACCGTGCGCGGCGCGGCCATCAGGCCGGTGGCGGCCATCACGAGGTCGTCGCCGACCTTCGCGGTGACCTCGACGACCTCACGACCGGCGTCGAGACCGACCCGGTCGACGCGGATCGAGATGGAGTCGCCGGTGCGCACCATGCCCAGGTACCGGGCCGTCCAGCCGACCAACGGGCGGGCCGACGGGGTCGGGTGCTTGCCGTCGGTTGCGGTGACCACCTGCTGGGCGGCGGCCGACACCCACATGCCGTGCACGATGGGCTCGCCGAGCCCGGCCAGTTTGGCGGCCGCGACATCGGTGTGGATCGGGTTGCGATCACCGGACACCGCGGCGAAACCGGTCATGCGACTCGGTGCGGTGATGGTGGCAGAACGGAGCAGCTTACGGGTGGCCGACCGCTCGTCGTCGGCAGCGCCACCGGCGCGCACCGGGTCGGTGAGTTCCGCCGACCCGAGGCGTCCGCGGATGGCGAACCGCTCGGCCATCGTGGCGATCGGTCCGGCCGCGCCGGCCACCTCGACACCGACCTCGACCACCCGGCCGACCTCGGTGTCATACACTGCGCCCGAGCGCGCGGTGACAGTCAGTTCCGCTGCGGTGGCGGGTATCTCGCCGACCAGCTCGACGGCGTGGTCGAGATGGACAAGGTCCAGCAGACCCTCGACGACGGGAGCGCCCGATTCGGTCCGGGCCGCGCCGATGACGCTGAAGACGCTGGGCCAGCTCGCGCCGACGAGGGTGTCGGGGACCGCGAAGCCGAACGGCTCGGTCGGGGTCGTCGGACGCAGGTTGGCGGGCAGGGTGTAGCCGGTCACCGCGGCGTGGTCGGCAACGCTGTCCGGGTCCCACGAGACGGTGGTGACCGAGACGCCTCCCTCGACGGTGGCGAGTTCGCCACCGGCGGCGACGGTCAGGATCTCACGCATGGCCTGCGAGGCCTCGTCGATCCCGACCCGCGGATTCCCGCCGTCGAGCAGACCGGCATCGACGTGCAGCGGAATCCGGACCGACGAGCCGGAGATCGGCGTGATGAGGTCGTACCGGTCGCCCCGGAATCCATTCGACCCGCTCGCTTCGCTCCCGGCGCCGGTGACGCGTTCGAGCACCGAACCGGTCGGCTCGTGCTCGGCACGATCCGGGTCCACGAGCGTCCAGCGATCGCGATCGCCGAGCAGCGCAACGGGATTGGGCACCATACGGCCGACCCAGTCGACGTCGTCGGCCTCCAGTACGGCCACGATGGTGCCGTCGCCGTCCACCAGGCCGGCGCGCTTGCGGGTGTCGACGGCGACGGAATCTGTGCCGGCGTCCTGAAGATCGTGCACGACCTGCGCCTCGAAGCGGTCGAGCAGCTCGCCGACCGGCTCGTCGACGCGGGTGATGCCGGAGACGGCCACCGGGCCGGGGATGATGCAGACCGCATCGGCCGGATAGCGCGCATCGTGGGCCTGCCACAGCGAGTCACTGCGCCACCAGCGGCGCACGTCCTTGTCGATGACCGGGACGAAGTTGACCGGCTTGCCCGGGGTGCGGCAGAGCTCGAGGAAGAACGCGACGTCGGCGGGATGCAGGATGTCGGTCTCGATCTCCGGGTACACACTGCCGAGCGCATCGATCGCGGAGTGGGGATCGTCGGTGCTGCCGGACCCGGCGAACATCGTCGGGATCTCACCCGAATCGACGGGACTCATCCGGGCCTCGGTGCGCTGGAGCATGTCGGTGAACCGCTGCTGCCAGGTGATGTCGGCCCACGGCAGCTGATCGGACCGGCCGTCGCCGACCGCGAGGGTCGCGTAGCGGTCCAGCCATGCCCGGTAGGTCATGGCGGCGACGTCACCGAAGTAGGGCTTGGCGGTGTCGGCCATGGCCGCGATGATCTCGTCGCGGCGGTCGGCGACGGCGTCGGCGTCCCCGGCGACCTCGTCGAGCAGACGACCGCAGCGCGACGCGGTGTTGTCGATCTCGTGGATGTCGGCACCGAGCTGACTACGCCCGGAGGCCATGCCGGCGGTCGCGTACCCGGCACCGATCCAATCGTCGCAGCCGACGGTGTCCACCAGCAGTTGCTTGACCTCGGGGGCGGTGGTGGCCTCCTTGGCGGCCATCGCAGCGGTACCGATCAGGATGCCATCGAGCGGCATGGACGGATAGCCGTAGACCGACGACCATGCGCCGGTGAGATATTCGCTCGCCCGTTCCGGGGTGCCGATGCCGCCACCGACACAGATCACGACGTTGTTGCGGGCCCGGAGTTCGCTGTAGGTGGCCAGCAGCAGATCGTCGAGGTCCTCCCATGAGTGGTGGCCACCGGCGCGGCCGCCCTCGATCTGCACGATGACCGGGTGATGGGGCACCTCGGCGGCGATGCGGACCACCGCGCGGATCTGCTCGACGGTGCCGGGCTTGAAGGCGACGAAGCGCAGGCCGGCTTCGACGAATTCGTCGACGAGTGCGACCGCGTCCTCGAGTTCGGGGATACCCGCGGACACGACGACACCGTCGATCGGTGCGCCCTGGGCGCGGGCCTTTTGCACGAGGCGCTTTCCGCCGAGCTGCAGCTTCCACAGGTAGGGGTCGAGGAACAGCGCGTTGAACTGTGCCTGCCTGCCGTCATCGAGGAGCTCGGTCATGCGTGCGACGTTGTCGGCGAAGATCTGCTCGGTGACCTGCCCGCCACCGGCGAGTTCGGCCCAGTGCCCGGCGTTGGCGGCCGCAGCGACGATGGCGGGATCGACCGTGGTCGGGGTCATGCCGGCCAGCAGCATCGGTGAACGACCGGTCAGCCGGGTGAACGCGGTGTCGACGACCTTGCGGCCGTCGGGCAACTCGACGAGCTGCGGGGCGAACTGCGTCCAGGGCCGGGCGACCTCGGGGATTCCGCCCGGGCTGAACAGGTTCCGCTGACCCACGCGGAGTGCGGGCGACACGAGTCCGACGCCCTGGCCGCGGACCAGCGAGGAGGTGAGGCGGGTGGCGAGGTCGCCGGGCCCGAAGTCGAGGATCCACTTGGCGCCGGCATCGACGACCTCGTCGACCGTCGCGACCCAGTCGACGGGATCGACCAAGATGGAATTGGCGTGGCCGATCGCGGTGTCGCGATCGATCCCGCACTCGTCGGCCCACTCCGCGACGAGGTCGACGGCCTCGGCCATGGTCGGGTGATGGAAGGCGACGCTGACGTTCAGGTGGTCGAACTTGGGCGCGAACGGCGCCCCACCCGCGACCTTGCGCTTGCGCTCGTCGGTCTCGGCGGCCGCGAGGCGCTCGCAGAGCGCCGCGAACGCGGCGAGGTGGCGCGGTGCACCGGAGAGGGCGACGGCGCGCCGGCCGTTGCGGATCGCGACGACGGGGGCCGAGGCCAGCTCGGACTCACTCAGACCGGCGCGGTAGTCGGCGAGGATCTCCTCGATACGCGCGGGCACGGCACCGCTGATGGCGAGCATGGGGGTGCCGTCGGTGGTGGTGGCCAACCCGCGACGACGTGCGACGAGGGTGCCGGCGGCGCCGATGAGGTGTGCGATCGCCAGCAGCAGGCCCTGGCCGGACTCTGCCGCCTGGCCGTCGGCGCCGATCGCGTGCGTGGCGATGGACCCCTGCGAGTGTCCGATGACGGCAGTCGGCGTGATGGCTGTGGTGTCGAGGCCCTGCTTCTTCAGCGCTTCCACGGCGGCCAGCTGGGTCAGCAGCACGCCCGGACCCGACAGCGTGAAGTCGGCGAGCTCTGTCTCACCGGGCACCGGCTCTTCGGCGTCAAGGGCACGGACCCAGGTCAGCGGGTGGAAACCGTCCACCACCGCGATGGTGAGCTGGGCGGCGACCGGGTCGATGATGCGCTCGGCGGCGGCGACGATCTTGCCGATCCGATGCTCGAGATCGGCGTCGACGACCAGTTCGGCCAGGGTGGGCAGCCAGGGCGATCCCTGTCCACCGAAACTGATCGCATACGGCTCGCCGTCGATGAGACGGTCGATCAGCGTCGTGGTCGGGCGGTCCGAGTGCGCGGCGCCCTGTGCTCCTGAACGGAATTGGTCGACGGTCACGGGTTCTCCTCTTGTCTCGACACTGTTGTGGCCTGGGTGCTCGTGTCGCGGGTAGTCAATGGCTTGTCGTCGTTGGCTGAGCCGCGGGCACACAAATCACCCGCTGAGGTCTGTCGGTACGGTGGCCTGGACTTTTCGGTGCTGCGCTGCACTTCTCCGTGCCGCGCTGTGGCACGCTCGATGAACACACCTGCCGCGCAACACTTTTGGCTGCACGTGAGACTCACCTATGAGTCGTCGTCGGCGTGAACGTGTCCCAATGATGACACACGAAAATGAGGCTTTCCTCATGTTTGGCATCGACCCGCGGGTATACCCGCGGGTAACCCCGCGAGTAACACACGTGTGCACCGAAGTCTCCTACTGCCGCCCCTGGATTGCCGCTGATCACGGATCATTTCCGAGCGCTCGTTCGGAGCCCCCGAGAGCTGCGACGATCCGTTATCTAATCGTTATGTGACATGCTGCACTCTCGATCCACGACGATCACAGGTCGTCGCCGATCGCGACGGCGCGCGTCCGGAACCGTAGGGTGCTCGGCATGGCAACGTGCGTGTTCTGCGACATCGTCGGCGGGCGGGCACCGGCTCGGACGGTCTACCGCGACGACGACGTCATCGGATTCCTCGACATCCGCCCGGTCACCCGCGGTCACACTCTGCTCGTCCCACGCGAGCACTCCTCCGGGCTCGCCGACCTCGACCCAGAGATGGGGGGCCGCCTGTTTGCCGCCGGTCAACAGGTGGCCGCCGCGATGAAGTCCGGCGCGCTGGGCGCCGACGGCGTGAATCTGGTCGTCAACGACGGACGGGCGGCCTTCCAGACCGTGTTCCACACTCATCTGCACGTCGTGCCCCGCCACAACGGAGACAAGCTGAGCTTCGCCAAGGGGCTGGTGGTTCGTCGCGACCCCGACCCCGATCAGACCGCCGAGCTGCTCCGGGTTGCGCTGGAAACCGATCGCCGATGAGCGACCACGACGAATCGCCCCCGACCACGCGGTCGGCGACGTCGACATCCGCGCCGGCTCCGGATCTCCCCGGCGACGCGGTCGAAGCGGTCCGGCGGGCCGAATGGGTCACGGTGTTCACCGGCGCCGGAATGTCCGCCGAGAGCGGCATCGCCACCTTCCGCGATGCCGAGACCGGCCTGTGGGAGAAGTTCGATCCCGCGCAGCTGGCAACCCCGGAGGCCTGGGCGGCCGATCCCGCACTGGTGTGGGGTTGGTATCAGTGGCGGGCCCGGATGGTTCGCGAGGCGCAACCCAACACCGGACACCGCGCGCTCGTCGAACTGGCTCGCGATCGTGCGGTGATGGTGGTGACGCAGAACGTCGACGATCTCCACGAACGAGCCGGCAGCGACGTGGTGAGCCACCTACACGGGAGTCTGTTCGCGCCGCGCTGCAGCCATTGCGGGCGGCCCTATCAGGGCACCGGAGCCGACCCGGAGCGGGCCGTGCACGAGGCGCGCGTGGAACCGCCCACCTGTCCGGTCTGCCTGTCCGCAATCCGTCCCGGTGTCGTCTGGTTCGGCGAACCGCTGCCCGCCGACGCGTGGAACACCGCCGAGAACGTTTTTGCCGCAAGCGATGTCGTCATCGTGGTCGGAACCAGCGGCATCGTCTATCCGGCCGCCGGGCTCCCCGAGCGGGCCATCGCCTCCGGCACCCCGGTCATCGAGTTCAATCCGGAGCCATCGGCGCTGAGTCGCGAGGTCACCCACAGCATCCGGTCGTCTGCCGCGGTCGGCCTGCCTGCGTTGGTCACGGCGGTCCGATCCGCCGACTGACGGTCCGGTCTCCGCGCCGTCTCACTCCCCCGCGCTGAGACCGATCGGGTCCCAGCCATGGTCGGATGCCGCCCGCGCATCCGCCGACAGCGTGGTGATCGATCCCGGCTTCACCCCGCGCCGATCGAGCGCCTCCCACAGCCCATCGAGGGCACGGTCGGGATCGAGTTCGAACTCGGACTCCCGGACTCGCCAGAAGTCCCAACCGCATCGACGCAGTTCGCGTTCGCGTTCCATGTCCGAGCGGGCCTGCTCCCCGGTGGTACGGAACGAGTCCCCGTCGCACTCGACGGCCATCCGGGCGTCCGACCCGGTGACCACGAGATCGATCACGCGGTTGTTGATGGTCATCGACGGCACCACGTAGTAGCCACGGTCGGCGAGCCGGTTGAACACCTGCTGCTCGAAGAGACTGGAGAACGGTTGCTGCCGCTCGGTGTTCGAGACGTCGGACGGCATCGGCGGATTGGTCGGCCCCTGCCCGGCCCGGATGTAGTCGAGCAGCGAGTACCTCAGATCGTTCGCCCTGAGCGCCTCGAGCTCGATCGAGTGGAAGAGCCACATCTGATCCATCGCACGCGAGGCAGCGACATTGATCCGGCGCTGCGATTCCGCGCGCGTCAGCGGCGCGATCGCGGACGGATCGGAAACCACCATGGACAACATCACCACATGTCGCTCGTCACCCTGGAAGTCCGGCGGTGTCCCCACCCGGATACGACGCGACCGCCAGTCGTCTTCGCTGACGGCGGCACGCAGCCGGCGGGTGATCTCGTCCACCTGCTTGGTGCCCTGCAGTGCGATGACCCCGAAATCGAGTCCTTCATAGGCGGGGTCGCCCAGACACGTGGTGAGCGCCGCGACGATCGCCGCCGCCTCGTTCTCGTTGACGACCGAAGCCCCCTGACCGGTGGCGACGCCGTCATCGACGGCCACCGATCGCAGCGGCGGCAACCGGTCCGCGCCGAATTGCCGCACCGGCAGCAGCGGGGCACCCGTATAGAATTGACGCGACGAGAACTCGATGATCTCGGGCATCGACCGGAAATGCTCACGCAGACGGATCAGATGACCGAATCGGCTGCGCAGCAGGGAGAAAAGGCTCGATCGGGGTGTGAGCCCGTCCCGCAGGTAGTTCGGCAGGTCCGGTAGATGCGCGTCGAGTTTGGCGAACGCGTCGTCGAGGGTGGTTCCCGACAGGCCGGTGGGCGCGCACTGCCGGTCATCGCCCACGACGATGACCCGCGGGGCCAGCCAGAGCAGGAACGAGCTGGTGATGTCGGCCTGACTGGCCTCGTCGACGATCACGACGTCGAACGCGTTGCGGTGCGGATCCACGGTCTCCGCGACCTGGCTGATCGACATGATCCACGCGGGCACCGCGCCCTGCGCGTGCTCCATCGCGGCCCGGGCTGCCGCCCGAAAGCGGTTGGCGTGCTTTCCTGATCCCTTGCCCAGATTGATCATGTGATCCCGGTAGGACTGCAGGGCCTGGACCTCCGCGACACTCATCCGATCCAGGCACTCGCGCCAGGCGTAGGCCGCGGTCAGCCGGGCGGTGAACGCGGCGATGTCGGCTTCGTGTTCGTCGAGTTCGGCCTGCAGACGTGTCTCGAGCGTCGGATCGCTGCGCTCGAGAGCCCACGCCTGTGCGCGGCGCCACGACCAGGCCGCCCCGACGTCGCGCAGTCGGGCGTGCCAGGTGTCGTCGTCTGCGGTGTCGGTCAGTAGGCCGTAGAACTCCGGGGCCTTGTTGCGCAGTCGCAGTGCGTAGAGATCGAGCGCGGTCTGTGCCTGCAGTTCGTCACGTGCCCTACTCCAGTCGCGCCGCGCCGACTTGATCGCCTGCGCATCGGCTTTCGCCAGCGCGGCGACAAGTGCGTCGCCTTCCGGAGAAGGCCCCCGGTCCACCTCGGCCGACAGTCTGTACGCGCACTCGGCCAGCTCGTGTTCGGCGAGTACGGCGTCGTTGGTGGCGGCAATCGCCCCGGCCTGTACGGCGACCTCGGTCACCTCGGCGACACTGCGTGGCCGAGGCCCGCCGGGGCTGATCGCTTCGAGCTCACGAACCAGTTGGTCGCGCCCGGCCATCAGCTCGGAGATCCACGCGAGCTGGTTGTCGAGTCGGACAAGGCTGTTCAGTTGCGCCGACCGCGATCCTGAGTTGTCCACCGGGACATGCAGATCCGCGAGGACCCTCTGCACTTGCTGCACCGCGTCGAAGACGGCGAGGTGGTCGGCGACGAGCCGCAACGACTGTTCGTCGGTGGCCTCGACCCCGTCGACGGTGGCGCGGACTCCGGATTCCTCGACGGCACGTTGTTCTGCCGACCGCAGGAGTCGGCCCCGCCGGCGGCCGCCAGCGGCAAGGTGATCGGCCGCGGCACGGAAGATCGCGCTGTCACCGGGCCGTGCCCCCTCAGTTCCGATCACATGCGCCCCGATCGCCCGGTCACGCTCGGCGGCCTCGCCGATGATCGGTGACAGTGTGGTCACCCGTGACCAGAGATGGGCGGCCTGACCGGCGAGCAGACGATCGGCCATGTCGGCGACCAATGGCGGGAACGAGGCGACTTCACCGGCGGAGACCGCGAGGTGGTCGCACACGTCCTTGATCCGCACCAGCCGTCCACTGTCCACACCGGACAGGATCGACAGCAGCGATCCGCTTCCGATCATCGGCTCGTGCGGCCGCCGACCGATCCGTTCGCAGATCTGCTCGAGGTCGGCCGAGTCGGGCAGGTGATCGGCGAGATCGGGCAACCGCTGCCCCAATCGCGTTGTCGCACCGACGTCGGTGCGGAGCAGCTCGAGAAGCTCCTCGAACTCACCGGCGCCGAGCGGGGGCAGGGAACCCTCGACCGGACCCGGCAACCAGTCATATCGGTGCTTGTCGTCGTTGCATCGCCGAACAACCTCGGCTGCGGTCCCGCGGTAGTCCCCGGCCACCCATTCGTGGACCTCGGTCTCCGACTCGCGCGCCATCCAGAGTTCGCGGAGCACGCGCTCGCGCTTGCGGATCGCCTGTTCCCGCTTGTCGATGAGGTCGGCGATCTCCGCGGCCACCACCCGCGGTTGGTGCCCGGCTTTGCGTTCGGCGATCGCCTCCACACCGGAAACCGTCGCCTCGAAATCGTCCTGCCCGACATCGGCGATCGAGACCGCGAGCCCTCGCAGCTCCGAGGGCAACATGTCCCTGATCACCTGCAGGGCATGTGCCTTTTCGCTCGTCACCAGCACGCGCTGCCCCTTGGCCAGCAGCGCAGCCGTGAGGTTGGCGATGGTGTGGGTCTTACCGGTCCCCGGTGGGCCCTCGACGACCACGCCGCTGTCGACGCCCAATTGCGCCAGCACATCTCGCTGCTCCACATTCGCGGGCAGCGGGTACAGCGCGTCGCGTACGAGGTCCTCGGCGGGTAGCGCACCCGACCGCGCGAGCGCGGCCAGGCGTTCGGGCGCCTCGATCGGGGCGACCAACTGCGCGAGACCGATGGGCACCTCGCCCCGGACCGGTCCGGTCGGGTCGCTCTCGGTACCGGCGGTCTCCCGCAGCTCGGCCAGGATCGCGTCGTAGAACGCCAGTGCTGCCGTGACCCCGCGTCGCCGCAGCACGAGCGCCGGGCGCATGTCGACCGAGAGCGACACGATGTCGGAGTCGACCCGCACCTGCTGCTGCCAGGTGTCCACGAGGTCGGTCACCTGGTTACCCACCGGGCTGACGAGTTCGGAGATCTGGCCCCGCACCTTGATCGCGGCGCCGAGGTCCACGCCGTCGATCGGGGCGAGGAGGTAGGTGTCGTGCATCATCGGCGTCGCGCCGGTACCGATGGTCACACGAATGGCCGCGGTGTCGTCGTCCCGGTCGGCGACCACCTGCTGGGTCACCAGGTGTTCACGGATGCGGGTATCGCCCTCGGCCTCGTCGTCCCGCACCGTCACCAGCGCATTGGCCAGCACGAGTTCGAGCGTCTCCGGACTGTCGTGCAGTTCGTCGATCAGGTGTGAGACCGCGTCGTATCCCTGGCTGTCGGGCGCGAGCTCGATGACCACCTGACCGGTCCCGGCGCCCGCCCGTATCGGCACGTCGGTCGACTTGCCCACCCAGACCAGGCCCGGGTGTTGCTCGACGTCGCTGACGATCTCCGAACGGGAGCGCACGAGTTCTCGGAGATAACCCAACAGCCGCACAACCTGGTCGGCCGCGTCGGTGTGCTGTGGATCGGTGTGCTGTGGATAGGTGTGCGCCGTGTCGGTCCCGTCGGCCATGCCTGTTCCGTTCCCTCCTCCGTCCGCCCTATCCGGCGTCGTCGGCTGGATTCACTGGCGTGGATACGTCAAGAACGCTACCAATCGGACTCGGTGCGTGCGGATTCGACTGGGCGCGGTACGCGGTGTTCGACTACGCGCGATACGCGGTGCGCAGGGCGGGGAAACCACCGTCGACGTAGCGCACGTTCGTGTAACCGAGATCCGCGATCTCCTCGGCAATGGCGGGTGCCTGCGATCGCACCGACACGACAGCGATCTCGGTGTCGGGATCGCGCACGATGGGGAACGTTCCCGACGGGGTGGGCTTGAACCGATCGCGGACATCTCTCGGGTCCACCACCACCGCACCGGGCAGACTGCCCTGGTGTCGGACCACCTGAGGGCGCGCATCGACGATCACTGCGTGATCGTCCTCACAATGCGACTTCGCGTCGGCTGCTGTTATCGAATCCACCACTGACACTGGTGAGTCACCGTTCCTGTTGAGTCGTCTGCCTGGAACCGCCACTGACGCACGGTTCAGCCGTGATCAGAAGGGGGTGGGTCGCGATGCGCACGACCCCTGAGGTCTGGCGCTCCCCCACCAACAAAGGTTACGGAAATATCTCGATCCGGCAAGTTTTACACCACGAAATACCAAACCCCACAGGTATCTCGTCGGATTCGTTCAGCTCCGGCCGCGGCCGGCCACTCGCGGCGTGGTCCGCTTGCCCCAGTGATCCGGTCGTTTCCCGTGGCCGTCGCGCGCAGGCCCGCCGCGCTGACCCTGTCCGCGTTTGGCGCCGCCTCGCGACCGCGGTGGCCCGTAGTCACGGCGGATGTCGATGGGAGTCTTCCCGATCCTGGTGTTCCGCAGGCCGGCAAGGGTCTCGTTGTCGAGATTCTCCGGGAGCTCGACGAGGGAGAAGTCGTCGCGGATGCTGATGTTGCCGAAGTCCCCGCGGGACAGTCCGCCCTCGTTGGCGATCGCGCCGACGATCGCACCCGGGGAGACCTTGTGCTTACGTCCGACCGCGATCCGGTAGGTGGCGAACTGGCCGCCGCCGGACCCTCGTGGAGCACGCTCGCGCCGATCGGCGCGCTGCCCCTCCGGCGGGTCGGGGGACATGAGGAAACCTCCGTCGCGGGTCTCGAGCGCGAGCGCCGCGGCGATGTCGGCCATCGTGACGTCCTTGTCGCGCGCGTAATCCTCCACGAGCTTGCGGAACAGGTCGAGGTGGTCGGACCCCAGGTTCTCGTTGATCGAATCCGCGAATTTCGCGACACGCTGCGCATTCACGTCCTCGACGCTGGGCAACCCGATCTCGGTCAGGGTCGACCGCGTCGCCCGCTCGATGGCCCGCAGCAGATGTCGCTCCCGCGGCGACACGAACAGCAGCGCGTTTCCCGACCGTCCGGCGCGCCCGGTGCGGCCGATCCGGTGCACATACGACTCGGTGTCGTGTGGGATGTCGTAGTTGACGACATGGGAGATGCGTTCGACGTCGAGTCCTCGCGCAGCCACATCCGTGGCGACCAGGATGTCGATCGCCCCACCCTTGAGCTGGTTGATGGTCCGCTCGCGCTGGGCCTGGGCCATGTCGCCGTTGATCGCGACCGCGGAGAAGCCGCGCGAGCGCAATTTCTCCGCCAGTTCCTCGGTGGCTGATTTGGTGCGGACGAAGACGATCATCGCGTCGAACGTCTCGACTTCGAGGAACCGGGTGAGCGCATCGAGTTTGCGCTGGTGGGACACCTGTAGGTACCGCTGGGTGATGTTCTGTGCGGTCGCGGTCTTGGACTTGACCGTGATCTCCTGCGGATTGTCGAGATACCGCTGCGCCAATCGACGGATCGCGCTGGGCATGGTCGCCGAGAAGAGCGCGACCTGCTTGGAGTCCGGCGTCTCGGCCAGGATCCGTTCGACGTCCTCGGCGAACCCCATGGTGAGCATCTCGTCCGCCTCGTCGAGGACGAGGTATTCCAACTGGGAGATGTCCAGGGTGCCCTTGTCCAAGTGATCGATGACGCGGCCCGGCGTCCCGACGATGACCTGCGCACCCCGCTTGAGTCCGGCGAGCTGGACGCCATAGCTCTGGCCGCCGTAGATGGGCAGCACCCGAACCTGCGGCATGTGCGACGAATAGCGTCCGAATGCCTCGGACACCTGCAGGGCGAGCTCACGCGTGGGAGCCAGCACCAGCGCCTGCGGGCGACGCGCCGAGGCGTCGAGCCGAGAGAGGATCGGGATCGCGAACGCGGCGGTCTTGCCCGTTCCGGTCTGAGCGAGACCCACCACGTCGCGGCCGGCCATCAGCGGCGGGATGGTGGCGGCCTGGATCGGTGACGGTGTCTCGTACCCGACGTCGGTGATCGCCTGGCGGACCTGCGGGTCGATGTCCAGGTCGTCGAATGTGACGCCGGGGCCGTCGGCGTTGTCGGCCTTCTCGTCGGTGGACTCACTCATGTGCGATCTGTCCGTTCATCACTGCCACTCTAATCCGCCGAGGCCGCTGGCGAGGAATCTCACCGAACGACGACGTCACAGGGTCGACCTGCCCTTGCTCACGCAGCGCACCGAGCTGTGATCGCGCCCACTGGATACTGGTACTGTCAGTGACACTCAACAGACAGCTGACGGAGTTCACGCGGGCCCGCCCGTGTCCGTTATGTACCAATTTCGTTGCGCACAGGGGAGCCCGCCATGGAGCAGTATTCCACCCCGTCGAACCTTTCCATCGAGGACAAGGCGACGACCGTCGACAGCATTCTCCGGTACCGATCGGAGCGCCCGACGATGCCGTTGTTCCGGAAGCGGTCCGGGAATCAGTGGGTGAATGTGACGGCGAAACAGTTTGCCGACGAGGTCGACGCGGTGGCCAAGGGCCTCATCGCCTCCGGGATCAAGCCGGGCGAACGCGTCGCGATCCTGTCGTCCACCCGCTACGAGTGGACCGTCCTGGATTATGCGATCTGGCGCTCGGGGGCCACGACGGTGGCGATCTACGAGACGTCCGCGCCGGATCAGGTGAAGTGGATTCTCGAGGACTCGGGGACGTCGATGTTGTTCATCGAGCAGCACGCCCACCAGACCAAGCACATCCGCGTCATCGAAGAAGCTCCCGAGCTACGGGAGACCCTCATCATCGACGACCACGCACTGGCGACGATCACCAAGCGCGGCGCCAAGATCGGCGACGCGGAACTCGACACCCGCCACGCCAACGCGCTCTCCTCGGACGCGGCGACCCTGATCTACACCTCCGGCACCACCGGCAGGCCGAAGGGTGTGGTCCTGACCCACGCCAACTTCCTGGCCGAGTGCGAAGCCACCCGCGACGCCGTCGGCGCCGGCCTGGTCGAGGGCAAGTCGACGCTGTTGTTTCTCCCGCTGGCGCATGTGTTCGCCCGAGTCGTCGCGGTCGGTTGCGTGGAGAACGGGGTCGTCCTCGGTCACACCAACGACATCCCGAACCTCATCGACGACCTCGGCAAGTTCAATCCGAACTACGTGTTGTCGGTGCCGAGGGTCTTCGAGAAGGTCTACAACTCCGCCAAGCAGAAGGCATACGACGGCGGCAAGGGCAAGATCTTCGACCGCGCGGCCGAGACGGCGATCGAATACAGCAAGGCGATGGAGAACGGTGGCGCCGGCCTCGGCCTGAAGCTCAAGCACGCGCTGTTCGACCGCTTGGTGTACGGCAAGCTGCGCGACGCGCTCGGCGGCCAGTGCGAGGGCGCGATCTCCGGCGGAGCACCACTCGGTGCGCGACTCGGACACTTCTTCCGCGGCGTCGGCATCCCTGTGTACGAGGGCTACGGGCTGTCCGAGACCACCGCGGCCGTGACCGCCAACAACGAGGAGCATCAGCGTGTCGGCTCCGTCGGTCGCCCGGTTCCCGGCGTGACGGTGGGGATCGCCGACGACGGCGAGGTGCTGCTGAACGGTCCCGTGGTCTTCGGCGGCTATTGGAAGAATGCCAAGGCGACCGAGGAGTCCATCGTCGACGGCTGGTTCCACACCGGCGACATCGGTCATCTCGACGACGGCTTCCTGTTCATCACCGGACGCAAGAAGGAACTGATCGTCACAGCCGGTGGCAAGAACGTCTCGCCGGCCCAGCTCGAGGACACCATCCGGGCACATCCGATGGTCAGCCAGTGCCTCGTGGTCGGCGACAACAAGCCGTTCATCGCCGCACTGATCACCATCGACCCGGAAGCGATCCCGGGATGGCTCGAGCGTCACCACCTGCCGGCCGACACGTCGCCCGCCGAGCTCGCCGAGAACGAGACGCTGCACGCCGAGATCGACGCCGCGGTCAAAGATGCGAACGGGAAGGTGTCGAAGGCCGAGGCGATCAAGAAGTTCACCATCCTGGACACCGACTTCACCATCGAGTCCGGTGAGCTGACGCCGACGATGAAGTTGAAGCGCAACGTGATCCACGACGCGCAGAAACGCGCCATCGCCGACCTCTACACCTGATCGCCCACCCGGACGGGACGACACCCGTCGGGTTCGGCGACCGGCGCCCGGCTCCCCTCTTCGGGAGCCGGGCGTTCCCGTCGGGTGGGGTGACCACGGTCGCCGTGGCGTCCCCGGACGATCGACAACGTAAGGTGTCACCCGATGAATCGAGATCTCGCCATCGACGCGACGCGGGGGCTCGCGATCTGGAGCATGATCTCGCTGCACTTTGCCGCCGGCACGCTCATCGCCGCACCCACCCACGCATACCCGTACGTGGACGGGATGTCGGCGTTCGTATTGCTATCGGGAATGGTGCTGGGGCTGGTCTACCGGCGCTGGATCGAACGCATCTCGTTGCGCTTCGCCTACTGGCGACTCACCAAGCGACTGGCGGTCCTCTACGTATGCCAGCTGACGATCGCGCTGATCGCGGTCGCGGCGGCCATCGAGGGCCATCGCTGGCTGACCCTGCTGCTCCCGATCGACGGTTGGGGCCAAGGACTGGGCCTGGCATTGCAGATGCGATACCTACCGAGCGGCGGGAACATCCTGTTGCTCTACATGGTGCTGATGGCATCGGCCTATGTCCTCTTCCCCATGTTGATGCGGGGATGGTGGCCGGTCGTCCTCGGGGGTTCGATTGCCCTGTACGTGGTCTCGCTGATGTTCTCGCCCGACTGGCTCTACCTGACGGCGACCATGGCGGCGCCGCGAATCCAGAACTGGGCGGCGTGGCAGATCATGTTCGTCCCGGCGGTGGTGGTCGGTTGGAAGTGGCGGGATTGGCGGGTGCCCGAGTTCATCGATCGGTGGCTCCCCGTGATCGTGGCGGTCGCGATCGGTGTCGCGCTGATCCTGCATTTCGTGGTCGATGCGGGTCCGTGGATACGATTCGAGCCGGCGATCGCCGACAAGTTGGATTTCCGACCCGCCCGTGCGATCGGCGCGTGGCTCGTGGTCCCGGCGATCTACGGGATCTTCCGCGTGTTACTGCGTTGGTGGCACAAGGATTGGCTGCGGCCCCTCGTGATGACCGGCACCCGCAGCCTCGACTCCTATGTGTTGCAGGCGATCGCGCTCGTGCTCATACCGATACATGTGGCCCACCGACCGTGGGAATCGGTGACGACCACCTGCGTGGTCCTCACTGTTTTCGGCCTCTGCTGGGCGTGGTCGGAGTTCCGGAGTGCCTGCCACATCGACAAACTCCACCGGCTGCCGGTCATTCTCGCGCGGCGGATCGAACGACGCAGCCATCAGGCACTTCCATCCACTGTGGCGGCACAACCCGCCGAGACCGTCGGAGCTGCATCATGACGTCGTCAGAATCATCCCACCGGCAACCACTGGGCGCCGTCGGCGACCACACGCTGTGTGTCCACGCCGGCAACACGGAGGGCTCGTCGGGCGCCATCCGGACGCCGATCACCATGGCGAACTCCTATCGCCTGCCCGACGACCCGTCCACGATGAACTGGTCCGCGACCGACCGGCTGTTCTACACCCGCAACTCGGGCGCCAACCAGATCGCGTTGCAGGAGAAGCTCGCGGCGCTCGACCACGGTGAGGATGCCGTCGCTCTCGCTTCCGGTGTCGCGGCCCTGCACGCGATCTTCTTCACCCACGTCGCGGCCGGTGATCACGTCGTGGTGTCGGACACCACCTACGAGGCGACCTGGAAGCTCTGGTCGTCGTTGTTACCCCGCAAGTACGGGATCGAGGCCACCTTCGTCGACGTCACCGACCTCGACGCCGTACGCGCGGCAGTGCGCCCCACCACCCGCTTGCTGATCACCGAGGCCGTCGCCAACCCGACGACGAAGGTCGCCGACATCGCGGCCCTCGCCGACATCGCTCACGGCGCCGATGCACTGCTGGTGGTGGACTCGACGTTCACCCCACCACCGCTCTACCGCCCCATCACCGATGGCGCCGACCTCGTGGCCCACTCGCTCACGAAGTACATCAACGGACACGGAGACGCGATGGGCGGTGCGGTCATCGGGCGGACAGATCTCGTCGAACCGATCAAGGCGGAGGCGATGGTCGATGTGGGCGGGGTGATCTCACCGTTCAACGCGTGGCTCATCTCACGCGGATCGATAACCCTCCCGTTGCGACTGGCCCAGCATCAATCGAATGCGCAGCGATTGGCCGGGTTTCTCGAGGCGGACGAGCGGATCGCGTTCGTCGCCTATCCCGGCCTGGAATCGCACCCGCAACACGAGCTCGCCACACGACAATTCGGCGGCCGCGGCTTCGGCGGGATGATGGCGTTCGCGGTGAACGGCAGTCCCGACGCGCAGAATCGTTTCGTTTCCCACCTGCGGGTGATCACCTCGGCGGTCTCCCTCGGCCACGACGAGTCGTTGATCGTGCACGTCGGCACCGACGGTCCCCGGGTGGCCGCCTACCCGGCCGACTTCCGGCGATGGGGACATCTCCGGTTCTCGGTCGGCCTCGAGGATCACGCCGACCTCGAATCGGACCTCCGCGCCGCATTGGACGCGACCTTCGGTTGACACCGACCTCGGCGTGAGAACAGCTGCCGCACAACGTGAATGTGACCGAGACCTGCCTCAGGTCGCCTCGTAGAGAATCCCCCGCCCGACCGCTTCACGCACGACCGGCAACGCCGCCTCGGCGAGCGCTCCCTCGTCCACTCCGTGAAAGCCGGCGAGCAGGTCGATCAGCGTGCCGAGCGGCACCTGCCCCCGACATCCCGCGAGCAGCGCTCGCGACACCTCGTCGACCCCGAGCAGGGCACCCGGCCCGCCTGGCCGGCGCACCGCCGCCGAGATCTGCTGCCAGCCTTCTTCTCCGGGCAGTGACTGCTCCTCCAGGAAGATCGGCGCGGTCGACAACCGGGCGCTGAGCAGATGCGCGTCAGACGTGGTCCGGAGGTAGTGACGCCGGGCCAGGAATGCCTGGGCTTCGGTTCCCGTCACCTCCTCCCCCGCCCCGGTGATCTCCTCGATGACCAGGTCGGGCTCTCCGACCTCCCCCTCGATCCGGCGGCGCATCGTGATGAGTCCCATGCCGATGCCGGCGATCCCGGAGTCGGCGAACCAGTCGAGCCACTGCGCGCCGCGTTCGGCGACGGTGTCGGATGACTCTCCCGCGTCGGACAACCAGAGCGAGATGTAGCTGACCGGGTCGGCCAGCTCGCGTTGGACGACCCAGGCATCCAGTCCTGTTCGAGCCAGCCAGCCGCGCACCCGGTCCCGCCAGTCCGCGTCCGTCGGCACGATCCAGTTGGCCAGGATCTGCGCCGTGCCACCGGGATTCAGGTGGTCGGGGATCTGCCTGATCAGGTCGGCGCACAGTGCGTCGCCGATCATGCCGGAATCACGATAGACGTAATCCTGGGCGCCGGCGCCGACGACGAACGGCGGGTTGGAGACGATCAGGTCGAACCGCTCACCCGCCACCGGCTCGAACAGGCTGCCGGACCGTAGCTCCCAGCGCATCCCGTTGAGTCGTGCGGTTGCTCCGGCGAGAGCGAGAGCGCGCTCGTTGGTATCAGTCGCCACGATCTCGTCACAGTGGGTGCCGAGATGCAGGGACTGGATGCCACAACCGGTCCCGATGTCGAGCGCGCGGCGCACCGGCGTGCGGATCACCGCGCGCGCCAACGACACCGACGCGCCACCGATGCCGAGCACATGTTCACGGTCGACCGGTCCCGACCTCATCACCGCATCCTGGTCCGACACGACCAGGTACTCGCGGACGTCGTCGGCGTGCGGCCGGATGTCGAGCGTCGCGCGGATCATCTCGGCGCCGAACCGGGCGATCACACCGTTGACGATCAGCGCACCCACCCCGGCCGTTGGAAATGCCTGAGCAACCGCTGTTTCCGACTCATCGGAACCGAGGAGGAAGAGCCTGATCACCGTGGCGAGTCGAGACGAGTCCTCCTGCGCCCGACGGGTGGCGTGCAGCGCAGGCCACCAGATCCCCCGGCCGAGCGCCTCGTTCGCCTCGTCACCCAGCAGCTCGGCCACACCGTCGGCACTGTAGCCCGCGGATCGCAGGTCGGCACCGAGCGCATCGACCACCGCGTCGTCGGCCAGCGGTTGTGCGGCGCTCATCCGACCTTCCGATACTTCTTGTGCATCGCCTGTTTCGAGACCCCGAGCAAGGTGCCGATCTCGGCCCACGACAGGCCCGCATGGCGCGCACGGCGCACCGCAACTTCTTCCTCGCGGGCGATGTCGCGGCGGACCGCGGCAATCCGCGTCAGCTCCTCGATCGGCGTATCGCCGTCGTCGCTGTCGATGCCGGTCTTCATCCCTCCAGGGTGCCGACCACATGGCGATTCGTCAACCCAGGTTGACACGCTCCACCGCACAGTCAAATGTCCCACAACCATGTTGTGCACAACAAACAATGCGCTAGTGTCGTATGGGTGACCTCCGTCCGCCTCGACGACCAGCTCTGCTTCGCGCTCTACACCGCATCCCGTGCGGTGATCGCGGCGCAGCGCCCCGGCCTCCGTGAACTCGGACTCACTTATCCGCAATACCTCGCGATGCTCGTGCTGTGGGAAGAAGACGAGATCTCGGTCGGCCGACTGTGCCGGCGCCTCCACCTCGACTCCGGAACGGTGTCACCACTGGTCCGACGACTCGAGACGTTGGGCCATGTCACCCGCCGCAGGTCAGACGACGACGAGCGATCGGTCACCGTGGCCCTCACTCCCGAGGGGGTCGCGCTGGGCGGGCACGCGGATTGCGTCTACGAATCCCTCGCGTCGGCGATCGTCGATGTTGCGGAGGAGGATTTCGGCGCAGACGAATCCGGCGCAGACGAATCCGGCGCAGGCGAATCGGAAGCTCAAGAATCGGGCGCCGACGTCTCGTTCGACCCTGCGGCACTCATCGCACTCCGCACCACCCTGCACGAACTCACCGACGAGTTGCGCCGACACCTCGACGCGCCCGCATCACCGAAAGGAATCGAATCATGAAGGCGATCTACACGGCAGAGGCACTGGCGACCGGCGACGGTCGCAACGGTCATGCCCGGACCTCCGACGGCAAGCTCGACTTCGACCTCGACATGCCGAAGGAACTCGGCGGCTCCGGGGTGGGCACGAACCCCGAGCAGCTCTTCGCCGCCGGATATGCCGCCTGCTTCCACAGCGCCCTGCGACTCGTGGCCGGCCAGGAAGGTGGGGACGTGACCGATTCTGCTGTCGGAGCACGGGTTTCGCTCGGTTCGACCGAATCGGGCGGATTCGGGCTCGCGGTCGAACTCGAGGTGTCACTCCCGTCGGCCGATCACGCAACAGCGAAGTCGCTGGTCGAGAAGGCTCACGAGGTATGCCCGTACTCCAATGCGACGCGCGGCAACATCGACGTCACACTCTCGCTCGCCGATGACTGACACGCACCGCGTCGCCGGTCTGACGTTGGGCGCGGTCCTCGCCACCGCGGGCATCGGGCACATGACGTTCCAACGTGAGGAGTTCCAGGCCCAGGTGCCGGACTTCGTCCCGCTCGGCGCAGATGCCACGGTGCTCGCCTCCGGTGTCGCCGAGGTCGGACTCGGGCTCGGGCTCATCGGACTGCCGAAACAGCGTCGCGCGCTGGGCGCGCTGGCCGCGGCGTTCTTCGTCGCGGTGTTCCCTGGCAATATCCATCAGTACCGGAACAAGATCGATGCGTTCGGTCTCGACTCGGATCGCAAACGTCTCATCCGGCTGTTCGGCCAGCCCGCGCTCGTCGCCCTGGCCCTGTACGCCCGCGGCTGAAATTACACGGCAGCACCCTGCTCGAAGGTCAGCGGGGTGCCGCCGTCGTCCGTCTGACCACCAGTTCTGGCGTGTGCCGATAGACCCGCCGCGGGGCGGCGAGTCTGTCCATGCGCTGGATGAGGAACTTCGCCGCCTGCGCACCGACGGTGAAGTTCCCGTTGTCGATGGAGGTCAGCGAGATGTGCCGCAGGCCGGCCAACTGCGTATTGTCGTAGCCGAGGAGCGCCAGGTCACGGGGCACCGAGATGCCTCGGTCATCGGCCGCGGACATCGCACCCAGGCACGTCATGTCGTTGAAGCCGAAGATCGCGGTGGGCGGCGCAGCGGAGTCGAGTAGTCGCGCGGCCGCCGCATGTCCGCCGTCCTCGGTCATGCCGCCGTACTCCACCATCACGGATTCGACCGCCGCATCCGACTCGGCGATGGTCTCCTCGAATCCCCGCCGACGGAGGGTCCCGACCACGCCCGGCCCCTGGATGTGCGCAAGTCGGCGATGCCCCAGCGCGAGAAGGTGTTCGGTGGCCAGCCGCGCGCCGACGAGATCGTCGTCGACCGAGATGTCCACGGTCGGCAGATCCGGCTCGAGGGTGCCGGCGAGCACCACCGGAATCGACTGCGCCGCCCGCTCGACATCCACGCGTGCGTCGGTCGTACCCACCACCACCAGACCGTCCACCTGCCGGGACAGCAATGTCTCCACGGTGTCGCGACCGACCTGGTGATCAAGTCGACTGTCCACCAGGATCGGCGCGACATCCACCGCGTCCAACGTCGTCGCCAGGCCTTCGATCAGACTGACGTACCACGGGTTCCGCAGGTCGTTGATCACCACACCGACGGTGCCGCTACGAGCCTCCGACAGACCTCGCGCGATGGAGTTCGGCCGGTAGCCGAGTTCGGCCATCGCCGCGCGCACCCGCTCCCGACGTTCTTCGCTGACATTCGGCTCGTCGCGCACCACCCGCGAGACCACGGACTTCGACACGCCCGCGTGAGCGGCAACGTCGCGGATCGTCGCAGCTCGTCGACCGCCGACGACGGCAGCACCGCCATCGGGATTCACTTCGTCAACACTCACAGTCGTTCATCCTATTGCCCTGGTGATCTGCACCACGTATGGTGACTGGGACCGGTCCCATAGTGTCCCACTGTCCCACGGTTCGCCGGTTTCCGACAGAAGGAGCGCGCGCGAATGGTCCGCATGGCGCTGATCGGCGCAGGGTTCATCGGCTCGGTTCATGCCGAGAACCTCGCCGCCCATTCAGGTGTCGAGTTCGTCGGCGTCTACGACGTCGACACCGCGCGCTCCACCGACCTTGCTACCCGGAACCTCACTCGGGCAATTGATCTCGATGCGGCTTTCGCCTCCTCGGAGGTCGACGCGGTGTTGATCGCCTCGTCGACCGACACGCATGCCGATCACCTCCGACGCGCCGCGGAGTCCGGACTGGCCGTTCTCTGCGAGAAGCCGATCGATCTCGATCTGCAGCACGCGATCGACGCCGTCGGCGAGGTGGGGGCCGCCGGGAGCCCGATGATGGTCGACTTCAACCGACGCTTCGACCGCGACTACGCACAACTCCATCATGCGGTGCGCGCGGGCGAGATAGGCACCGTCGAACTCGTCCAGATGACCACCCGAGGTCCGGCCCTGCCGCCGTTGGACTACGTCGCGGTCTCCGGCGGTCAGATGCGGGATCAGACCGTGCACTTCTTCGACCTCGCGCGTTGGATCACCGGCGAGGACCCCGAGTCGGTGTTCGCCACGGGCTCCGTGTTCACCGATCCCGGCCTGACCGATCTCGGCGACGTCGACACCTCGGTCGTGATCCTCCGGATACCCAGTGGCGCACTCGTTCAGATCGACAGCGTGCGTCGCATCGGTTACGGGTACGACGAGCGTATCGAGGTGCTGGGCTCCGACGGGATGATCGAGGCAGGTCGGCAGCGCGTCGGGTCGGTCACCCGCTATCGCGCCGGGAGCCTGGTCACCGACGGCATGCATCCTGGATGGTTCGGGCGGGTCGCCCCGACCTATCGCAGCGCGCTCGACCACTTCGTGTCCGCGGTCGACTCCGGCACCCCGATCGGCCCCACGCTGCCCGAGGCACTCAAGGCCCAGGCGATCGCCGAGGCCGCCACCAGGTCTCTGCGCTCGGGCGTACCCGAGACCATCTCGTATCCGGCACTCTCTGCCACCAGTATCTGAACACCCGAAGGGACAACATCAGTGAGCAACATCATCGTCGGTTCTGCACCTGACTCATGGGGCGTCTGGTTCCCCGAGGATCCCCAGCAGACCCCGTACACCCGATTCCTGGACGAGGTGGCCGCATCCGGTTACGAGTGGATCGAACTCGGACCGTTCGGCTATCTGCCGACCGATCCGGAACAACTCCTCGACGAACTCGGCGAGCGGGGCCTGAGACTGTCCGCGGGCACCGTCTTCGAGCACCTCCATCAAGACGACTCGTGGGATGCCGTGTGGTCTCAGATCGAGGACGTCGCCAAGCTCACCGCAGCCGTGGGCGGCAAGCATGTGGTGGTGATCCCGGAGATGTGGCGTGACCCGGCGACCGGTGTGGTCCTCGAGGACCGCCACCTCACCGACGACCAATGGCTCGCCAAGACCCGGGGCATGAACGAGCTCGGCAAGGCCATGTTCGAGAAGTACGGCGTGCGCGCCCAATATCACCCGCACGCGGACAGCCACGTGGACACCGAGGAGAACATCTATCGGTTCCTCGAGAACACCGACGGCGAGTTCGTCAATCTGTGCCTCGACACCGGGCACGTGAGCTACTGCGGCGGCGACAATCTGGCCATCATCCGCAAGCACCCCGAGCGCCTCGGCTATCTACACCTCAAGCAGGTCGACGAGGCCGTGCGCGCGAAGGTCGCCGCCGACGACCTTCCGTTCGGTGAGGCGGTCCGTCTCGGCGCGATGACCGAACCTCCGCGCGGCATCCCGGAGATGCCGCCGCTGCTCGACGCCGTCGCCGACCTGGACATCGACATCTTCGCGATCGTCGAACAGGACATGTACCCGTGCGCCCCCGACGCCCCGCTGCCGATCGCCCAGCGCACCGCGCGCTACCTCGGTTCCTGTGGCGTGCCTGCCGTCCGTTTCAGCTGACGCCTGACACCCCACCGAGGAAGGTCCCGACATGAAGGTCGCGCTCGACCCCACCCCGTTCCACCACAGCCACTCGCTGCTCGAATTGCCCGGCGTCGTGGCCGATCTCGGCTACGAGTACCTCCAGCTGACGCCGCACGCGGACATGATCCCGTTCTTCAACCACCCCAAGGCCGACGACGACCTCGTCGCGAAGTTTCGCAAGGCCTGCACGGACGCCGGCGTCGGCATCGCGTCGGTGCTACCGGTCCTGCGCTGGTCCGGCCCCGACGAGGACGCCCGCGAAGCCGCTGTCCGCTACTGGAAGCGGGCCATCCAGATCACCATCGATCTGGGCGTCAACGTGATGAACACCGAGTTCTCCGGCCGCCCCGAGAACGCCGAGGAATCCGAGCGCGCCTTCTACCGCTCGATGGAGCAACTGGTGCCGATCATCGAGCGTGAGGGCATCGACGTACGGATCGACCCGCACCCCGACGACTTCGTCGAGGACGGCCTGGCCGCGATCCGGATGATCCGCGGGATCAATTCGAAGAACTTCGGCCTCGTCTATGTGGCCTGCCATTCCTTTCACATGGGTGACAACACGGCCGAGATCATGACCACCGCCGGCGACATGCTGCGATTGGTGCACGTCGCCGACACCATGGATCACCATGCGTCACATGGCCTTCGGTACATCACCAATCCGCCCGGCAACGCGGTCCGGGTGCACCAGCACCTGAAGATCGGTGACGGTGACGTGAACTGGGAGGAGTTCTTCGGCACGCTCGGCGAGATCGGTTTCTACGACCGTGACGACGCCGTCATGGTGTCCAGTGTCTTCGCCGAGAACGAGAACGCGAGCGACGTCTCGCGGTATCAGCTGGCGACCATGACCGACTACGTCGACAAGTACCGGAACTGACGTGCCGGGGCACCTGCCGGCACCCCGAACGCTCGACCCGTCGACGGCGCCCTCACTGCGCTGGGGAATCATGGGACCGGGCTGGATCGCACAGCGGTTCGTCGGGGCGCTGCACAAGCACACCGGTCAGCGGGTCATAGCGGTCGGATCTCGATCTGCCGATCGTGCCGACGAGTTCGCCAGGCGCATGGGCATTCCCACCGCACACGCCGGTTACGAAGCGCTCCTCGGCGATCCGGATGTCGACATCGTCTACGTCAGTACGCCGCATCCGCAGCATCATCGATGTGCGCTGGACGCGATCGCGGCCGGCAAGCACGTCCTCATCGAGAAGCCTGCCGGGATCAACGTCGCCCAGGCGCGCGAGGTCTTCGCGGTCGCCCACGCGGCCGGCGTGTTCGCGGGCGAGGCGATGTGGACGAGGTTCCTGCCGAAGTTCGATGTGATCCGCCAACTCCTGGACGACGGGACACTGGGGACACTGCGCACCGTGGCCGCCGATCACGGCGAGTACTTCACCACCGCCCACCGGATCTACGATCCGGCGCTCGCGGGCGGCCCGATGCTGGACCTGGGCACCTACCCGGTGGCCTTCGCCCAGTGGGTCCTCGGTGAGGTGCATACCGTGTCGGCGATCGGCGTAGCCGCGAATCACGAACTCAACGGCCAGATCTCGGTCACCCTGGGCCATCGTGACGGCGGCCAGTCCTTCGTCTCGACGACGATCCTGGCCGACACGCCGACCACCGCATCCGTCGCCGGTGAGGACGGGTACCTGGAGCTAGCCGGGCCGTTCTACCAGCCGGGGCCGTTCCGGCTGGTGCCGCGGGCCGGTGAACCGCTGGTCCATGAGGAGGAGTCGGCATCCCATGAGGACGGGCTGCACTTCTCGGCCGCCGATGCGGCGCGACGGATCGTCGACGGCGCCATCGACTCCGCCATCCATCCGTCCGCGGACGTGGTCGCGACCCTCGGGGTGATGGACCGCATCCGTGCAGAGATCGGGATCGTGTTCCCGGGCGAATGAGGGCCATGCCCGTCGTCGCCGAGCGGGCACAGTTTCCCGCCCATCGGGCACAGTTTCCCGCCAATCGGACGCAGGTACCCGTCGCAGCGCTGTATGCAGGCGGACTTGTCGATCGGGCACCCCCTGTGCGTACCGTGGGGTATGTCCACATGGTTGATCGTCGCAATCCTGGTCACCGTCTGGGTGACGATTGCCGTCGTCGTGGCACTCATCGTGGGCCGCATGCTCCGCCTGCGAGACGTCAACGAGAAGCACGACGAGCATCAGGAAAGGACGTCCGACGATACGAGGCGCCAGGACCGTCGCTGAGTGGTGCGCGAGGCGGGACTTGAACCCGCACGTCCTGAGACACTGGAACCTAAATCCAGCGCGTCTGCCAATTCCGCCACTCGCGCGTGTCGCCGGCCACACCGGCGCCTGCGTCAGAGTACCGCCCGTGAACCGATCATCGCTGGCCAGGTACCGTCGACGGTATGGAATCGGGCTCCTCCACCCCCAGGCGCCGGCATCGTCCGGCACTCATCGTCCTGGTGATCGTCGCGGCACTGGCGTGTCTCGCGCTGGCGTGGTGGCAGTGGGACCGGTACGAGTCCGCGTCGGGCACCGCCCAGAATCTCGGATACGCCCTGCAGTGGCCGGCGTTCGCCGTCGCCGTGATCTGGGCCTATCGGCGTTTCGTTGTCCTGGAAAGTGATCCGGAGGAGAAGGCCAAGATCGCGCCCGGCGCCAAGGGGGCGATCGAGATCCCCGCGGGCCTGCTGCCCGAGCGGCCCACCACTTCGAGTGCGTCATCGCTGTCGTCCGCGCCGTCGGAATACGACGATTCCGCGCTGGCCGAGTACAACGCATACCTGACCGAACTCGGTCGGTCAGACGAATCTCTGTCGAGCAGTGAGGAACATCGCAGGTGACCGAAACAACCAGTACCACCACCGGCACACCCGTGGAGAAGGTCCGGCCTGCGTTGCTGCGCTACCGCGTCCTCGCCTGGATCACGGGCCTGTGGTTGCTCCTGCTGGTCGCCGAGCTGATCCTCAAGTACGGATTCGGTGTCGACGCGCTCGACTTCGTGCCGATCGTGCACGGTTGGGTCTACTTCGTCTATCTGATCGTCACCATCGATTTGGCGATCAAGGTGCGCTGGCCGCTCGGCAAGATCGTCATCACCGCGATCGCGGGCACCATTCCGTTCCTGTCCTTCTACTTCGAGCACATCCGTACGAAGGACGTGAAGGCGCAGTACGGCCTCTGACGCTCAAGGCGGGCGCTGTGCGCCCGATCGACGAACTTCTGCGCCCGTTCGGCGAGGTGTTCACCCGCTGATCGGCGGCTCGTGAGGCAACAGTCGGTAGGGTTTCACCCCGGTCCGACCTCATTGAGCGGGTGCGCATCGTGCAGCTCGCCAACTTCTACGGAGCCCGGTCGGGTGGACTGCGCACCGCGATCGACCGCTGGGGCGCCGGGTACGTGGCAGACGGTCATGAGGTGATCCTGGTGGTTCCCGGCGTCGACGATCACACCGAGACCCTGCCAAGCGGGGTCCAACGGATCTCGGTGAGCGCGCCGCGACTGCCGTTCTCAGGCGGCTACCGTGTCGCATCGGCCAGACGCGTCGCCGACATCCTCGGCCATCTCGGGCCCGACGCGCTCGAGGTATCGGATCGCCTCACCCTTCGCGGTTTCGGCCGATGGGCGCGCCGGCGCGACATCCACTCGACGATGGTGTCGCACGAACGGCTCGACCGACTCCTCGCGATGACCATGCCCAACCCGTTGGCGCGCGCACTCGCCGACGAGGCGAACCGAAGAACCGCCGACTCCTTCGACACGGTGGTGTGCACCACCGACTTCGCAGCCGCCGAGTTCGCCCGCATCGGCGCGGCCAACATCGAGCACGCGCCCCTCGGCGTCGACCTCGACGTGTTCGACCCACGCCACGCCGATCCCGCCGTCGGCGCCCGGTTCGCCGACCACACGACCACGTTGATCACCCACTGCGGGCGCCTGTCCCCCGAGAAGCGGGCCGACCGCAGCATCGCGGCGATCGGGCGATTGCACAAGTCACGCCGCAAGGTACATCTGGTGGTCGCCGGCGACGGACCCCGCCGACCCGCCCTGCAGCGCGCAGCACGCGACCTACCGGTCACGTTCCTCGGTCACGTCGCCGACCGCGGTGAGGTCGCCGCACTGCTCGCCACCACCGAGATCTCTCTGGCCCCGGGTCCGCATGAGACCTTCTGCCTGTCGGCGCTCGAGTCCCTGGCCTCGGGGACCCCGGTGGTCGCCTCCACGTCGTCGGCGGTGGCCGGCATGGTCGACGCGAGTTGTGGTGCGCTGGCTACCAATTCGCCCGCCGCATTCGCCGACGCCATCGAGGAGGTGCTCGCCCTGCCGCGGCCGGACCGGGAATCGGCTGCCCGACGTCGGGCGTCGGGGTACCGATGGCCCGACTCGATCGCCCGCATGCTGGCCGTCCACCGAGGAGGATGACGTGACCGGTACTCTCTCAGCCTCCGGCGAGGACCCGGAGCGCGGGAACCAGCAGCGCCAGCGCCTTGCCACGGTGACTGAGCGCATCCTTCTCCGCTCCGGACAGCTCGGCCGATGAACGGCCTTGAGCAACGTCGTCGTCCGGCACGAACAACGGGTCGTAGCCGAAACCGTTGTCCCCGCGCGGCGCGCGCAGCATCGTGCCCCGCCATTCACCGAACGCGACGGCCTCTCTACCCGACGGCTCGACCAGGGCACACGCCGACACGAACGCCGCACCGCGCCGATCGTCGGGAACGTCGTGGATCTGCGCCAGGAGAAGATCGTTGTTGGCTTGGTCGTCGCCATGACGACCGCACCAGCGCGCCGACAGGACGCCCGGCATCCCGTTCAACGCATCCACTGCGAGGCCGGAATCGTCCGCGAGACAAGCCAACCCGGTTGCGCGTGCACCGGCCACGGCCTTGATCAGCGCATTCTCCTCGAATGTTGCGCCGGTTTCGGGTTCTTCCGGGTACTCGGGCACGGCGTCGAGACCGACCACGTCGATCCCGATGACCCCGGCGGCATCCAATACGCGCCGTAACTCGCCCAGCTTCTTGGCGTTGCGGCTGGCCACGAGGACGGTCGTCATTGCTTCGAACCGGGCAGCTCGCCCGGGTACGGCTGCGCCATGACTTCGCGTTGCGCCGCGAAGAGCTGCTCTGTCCCGAGCGTCGCCACGTCGAGCAGTTTGTCCAGGGTGGCGCGCGGGAATGTGGCGCCCTCACCCGTCCCCTGCACCTCCACGAGGGTGCCGGCGTCGGTGGCGACCACATTCATGTCGACCTCGGCGCGCGAATCCTCTTCGTAGGGAAGGTCGAGCCGGACACGACCATCGACGACACCCACACTGACCGCCGCGATCATGCACGACAACGGCTGCGGATCGCTGAGCCGCCCGGCGGCACCGAGCCACGTGACGGCGTCGGCGAGAGCCACGTAGGCGCCGGTGATCGCTGCGGTGCGGGTCCCGCCGTCGGCCTGCAGCACGTCGCAGTCGATGGCGATGGTGTTCTCGCCCAGCGCCGCCAGATCGATGCAGGCCCGCAACGACCGTCCGACGAGCCGGCTGATCTCATGGGTACGTCCGCCGACCTTGCCCTTCACCGATTCGCGGCGGGAACGTTCGTGCGTCGACGACGGCAGCATCGCGTACTCGGCGGTGAGCCAGCCCAGACCCGAACCACGACGCCAGGGCGGCACGCCGTCGGTCACGCTGGCCGTGCACATCACGCGGGTCTGGCCGAACTCGACGAGCACGGAGCCCGCCGGATGGCTCGTGAATCCGCGGGTGAAGGTGATCGGTCGCAGTTCGTCGTCGGTCCTGCCATCAGCTCGTGTCGTCACGATCCCAACTGTAACTACCCGTCTGACGGGTGATCGACCGGCCTGCCGGGCGTTGGCAGGCCTCAGGGAACGAGATCGAAAACCTGTCCGGGCCGCACCAGGTCGACCGGTCCGGAGAAGGTCGAGCGCGCCTCGCTCAGGATGGCCTCCGCGTCGAACCACGGGGCGAGATGCGTCAACGCCAGCGACCGCACCCCCGCCTTGGTGGCGATCTGACCGGCCTCGTACCCCGAGAGATGCAAGTTGGGCGGTCGCTCGTCCGGTGCATGGGTCCAGGTCGCCTCACACAGGAAGATGTCGGCGCCGGCCGCCACGTCGACCACCTCGTCGCACATCGCGGTGTCGCCGCTGTAAGCGATCACCTGCCCGTCGGGCCCGGTGAGACGCATTCCGAAGGTCTCGGGCGGATGGTTGACCTTCGTCGGGACGATCTCCACACCGTCCAGCATTTCGGGAACACCGTCCTGCCACTCGACGATGTCGAAGGTGTCCGAGATGTCGTCGATGTCGCCGGGGATCTCTGCGGACGCCGCACCCACCCGCAACGCGGTACCGGGCGGGCCGTACAGCCAGGCCCGGCAGGGCGCTGGGCACGGCGCATAACGTCGCCACACCAGCATCGCGGGCAGGTCGAGGCAGTGGTCGGCGTGCAGATGGCTGAGGACGACGTCCACCTCGACGGGGTCGACCACCTTCTGCAATTCGCCGAGCACACCGGGACCGCAGTCGATGAGCACCGGACGACGGCCTTCGGTCGACAGCAGATATCCGGAGCAGGCGGCGCCGGGGCCGCCCACACTTCCGGAACATCCGAGGACCGTCAGACGCATATGCCCTACTGTGCCACGCCGTCGTCGGATAGCGATCAGGTACGGGTCACAACTGGCCAACGACTGTTCACAGGAGCGATGCGGCGATCACAGATGCTGTACCTGACCGATCGCCGGACCGAGAAAACGGCTGGACAGGCGGGCGAAGAACTCGGGGTCGCCCGTCGACCGGAACTCCCGGACGGCGTCACGGTCGGAGTGAGGGTGCAGATGATCGCGCTCCGTCAGCACCCGAAAGAGGTCCTTGGCCGTCTCCTCCGCACTGGACACCAGGGTGACCTGATCACCCATCGCCAGTTGGATGACGCCGGACAGCAACGGATAGTGCGTACACCCCAGGACGACCGTGTCGACGTCGGCCTCCTGCAAGGGTTCGAGGTAGCCCTGCGCCAGACCGAGGATCTGCCGGCCGCTGGTGATACCCCGTTCGACGAAGTCGACGAACCGCGGACAGGCCACCGCCGTGATCTCCGCGTCCCGGGCCGCGGCGAACGAATCCTGGTAGGCGCGTGAGGCGATGGTCGCCTCGGTGCCGATCACGCCGATACGTCCGGTCTTGGTCGCCACCACCGCGCGGCGGACTGCAGGGAGGATCACCTCGACCACCGGGATCGGCGCATAACGCTCCCGGGCGTCGCGCAGACACGCTGCCGAGGCCGTATTACAGGCGATCACAATCGCTTTCACGCCCCGTTCGGCGAGATCATCGCCGATGGTCAGGGCGTGTCGTCGGATGTCAGGTATGGCGAGCGGGCCGTACGGACCGTTGGCGGTGTCACCGATGTAGATGACGTCCTCGTCGGGGAGGAGGTCGATGATCGCGCGCGCCACCGTCAATCCGCCCACGCCGGAGTCGAAGATGCCGATGGGGGCCGTCGGGTCACCCAGCCCGGCTGCGACGTGAGCGCGCCCGTCGCCGTTGTTGTTCGCCGCTATGACGACACCCCCGGGAACTGGGGTGTGCCGGGCTTGACCTTGCGACGACGGTCCCGGTCGGCGAGGAACCAGGCGGCGAGCACCCCTCCGAGCGCACCGAAGAGGTGCCCTTGCCAGGAGACGCCCGGATTGCCCGGCAGCACACCCCACAGGATCGATCCGTAGACCAGGAACAGGACGGCTCCGGCCAGTATCTGCCACATGTCCCTGGTGAACAGTCCACGGATGAGCAGGTATGTCAGCCAGCCGAAGATGATCCCGGACGCACCTACGGTCGCCGTGTACGCCGGTCCGAACAGCCACACGCCCATCCCGGACACCACCCAGACGATCAGCGTGACGAGGACGAAGCGCCTCGTCAGCAACAAGAGGAATCCGAGGATGAGCCCGGGGATGAGATTCCCGATGAGGTGCGCCCAGTCGACATGCAGAAACGGCGCCCAGAGGATGCCGTCGAGGCCGTCGACCTGACGCGGCACGATACCGGCGTCGTCGAGCCGGTAATCGGTGGCCGCATCGATCGCCTCGATCACGAACAGCAGCACGGCGATCGCGGCCATGATCAGCGCCGAGCGCTGCCAGAGGGGCCGCGGCGTGGGCCGTGCGGGTGCCGGATTGGCTGTCATCTGGGTCCTCGTCGGTGGTGGTCTCGATACGTCGACTCGCTCCGCTCGCCGACTACTCGACCAGCAGTTGGGGCCGGTCGGCCGTCCGCTCGCCGACACTCGACCAGCAGTTGGGGCCGGTCGGCCGTCCGCTCGCCGACACTCGACCAGCTGCTGGGGCCGGTCGACTCCAGACCAGCGCAGGTCATGCCCAGAGCTGACCTTCGAGCGCCTGCTCTGCCTGCTCCAGGCTACCTTCGTACGCTCCGGTGCTCAGATACTTCCACCCGGCATCGGGGATGACCAGGCCGATGTCGGCGCGTTGGCCGTTCTTCATCGCACCCCGGCCGACTCCGCGTGCGGCCTGCAGGATCGCCCCGGTGGAGATACCCGCGAAGATCCCCTCGGCGTCGATGAGCTCGCGCACCCGGGCGACCGCGTCGACGCCCTGGACGGAGAACCGACGGGTCAGCACCGAGTCGTCGTAGAGCTCGGGCACAAAACCTTCGTCGATGTTGCGCAGCCCGTAGACCTCGTCGCCGTAACGCGGCTCGGCGGCGACGATCTCGATCTCGGGGTTCTGCTCACGCAGGTAGCGGCCGACACCCATGAGGGTCCCCGTGGTGCCGAGCCCCGCCACGAAGTGCGTGATCTCCGGCAGGTCCGCGAACAGCTCCGGTCCGGTTCCCTCGTAGTGGGCGAGCATGTTGGCCTCGTTGCCGTACTGGTACAGCATCACCCAGTCGGGATGTTCGGCGGCAAGATCTTTCGCCATCGCGACCGCCGTGTTGGAGCCACCGGCCGCCGGCGACGAGATGACTTGCGCACCAAACATCTTCAACAGCGACCGGCGTTCCTCCGAGGTGTTCTCGGGCATCACGCAGATCAGCTGATAACCCTTCAGCCTGGCGGCCATCGCCAGCGAGATCCCAGTGTTGCCGCTGGTCGGTTCGAGGATCGTCGATCCGGGTGACAACAACCCGTCACGCTCGGCCTGCTCGATCATCCGCAACGCGGGACGGTCCTTGATGGAACCGGTCGGATTACGATCCTCGAGTTTGGCCCACAGGCGCACATGCGGACCGTCGGCCGTCTCGTCCCAACGCGGTGAGAGTCGCCGTAGCCCGATCAGGGGTGTGTGCCCCACCGAGTCGATGAGCGACGTGTAGCGAGCCACCGAGATCTATCCGCCCGCGACGGCGGGCAGGATCGTCACGTCGTCACCGTCGCCGATCGTCGTGTCGAGACCGCCGGAGAACCGCACGTCCTCGTCGTTGACATAGACGTTGACGAAGCGATGCAGCTTGCCGTCGGCGACGAGTCGTTCCTTGATCCCCGGGTTGGCCGACTCGAGATTGTCGATGACCTCCGAGAGGGTCGCGCCGGACGCCTCGACGCGCTTCTCACCACCCGTGTGTGCACGCAGGATGGTCGGGATGGACACGGTTACCGCCATAGGTCAGCTCCTGATCTCTATCGGCTCTTCGGTCACCACACCATCGACGATGCGATAGCTGCGGATCTCCGCGTTGTCGGCGTCCCGGGTGGACACCAGCACGTAGTGGGCATTCGGTTCACTCGCATACGAGATGTCGGTGCGACTCGGGTAGGCCTCGGTCCCGGTGTGCGAGTGGTAGATCACCACCGGCTCCTCGTCGAGGCGATCCATCTCCCGCCACACCTTCAACTGCTCGCCCGAATCGAATCGGTAGAAGGTCGGCGAGCGCTCCGCGTTGACCATCGCGACAAACCGATCGGGTCGATCCGACCCCTCGGGCCCGGCGATGATCCCGCACGCCTCGTCCGGGTGGTCGGCACGAGCGTGCGCGACCATCGCATCGACCAATTCCTGACCGATCGTCAGCACTTCGTCCCACCTCTCGTCACGCTCGGCGACAACGTCGGTCCGGTTGTCGCTATTCCGGACCCGCACCTGCCCCAGGTCACACGAACCGCGCGGCCGAACGCAAATAGCGGCGTGAGGAGCGGCATCGGCCTCACCCGGTCACTCGAAAAGCCGAGGGCAGCACCTCGCGGTACGTCGGTAGCCCCGCCACCGGGGTCGCGGCCAGCACCGCGCCGACGATCGCCCGCTGCACCACGTCGGCCGCGGCGCGACAGACCTCGGTGAGCAACGCCACGCCCGGATTCATACCCGCCGGAACGTCGGGTTGTTCGGGATGAACCGTCCCCGTCGACACCGCGAAGACGGTGTCTCCGTCCAGCGGGGAATGTGCCGGCACGATCGACCGCGCGATGCCGTCGTGACCGGCCATCGCCACCCGACGGGTCGACGCCGGATCCAGGACCGCGTCGGTGGCCACCACCCCGATCGTCGTGTTGAGCACCGTCTGCTTGGCGACGAGGCCGGCATGGTCGACGATGTGACGCCCCGACGGTCGTCGCAGACCGAACCTTTCCAGATCGAAATCTGTTGCCGACCAGGGCAATCCGGTATTCTCGTTGATCACCGAACCGACCGGGTTGACCACCATGAGGGCACCGACCGTCACGCCCGCGGCCGGTCCGTCCTCGATCACGATCGACGCCGTACCCACGCCGCCCTTGAGGGCCCCCGCCCGCGCCCCGGCCCCCGCACCGACACTGCCCACCTCGAGGTCGGTCGTCGCCGCCGACAACGCCGCCCGACCGAACGGGGCGTCCGGTCGGTTCTCCCACGCGCCCATCGGGAGGTCGAAGATCACCGCGGCCGGCACGATCGGCACCACGTGACCGAGGTCGTCCATCCGCAGGCCGACCCCCGCGGACTCCAGGCCCGACATCACCCCGTCGGCGGCGGCCAGTCCGTAGGCGCTGCCGCCGGTGAGCACGATGGCGTGTGCGGTCTGGACGGTGTTGACGGGGTCGAGCAGATCGGTCTCCCGGGTACCCGGTCCGCCTCCGCGCACATCCACCGCACACACCGCGTTCGGGCCGGATATCCGGACCACCGTGGCGCCCGTCGCCCAGCCGCTGCCGTCCCGGGCGGCGTCTGGGTCGGCGACCACCGCGTCCGGATCGATCCGGTGATGATGACCAACCTCGATGCCGGCGACGTCGGTGATGCGGTCCCCCGACGGGGCGATCACGGCAACGATTCCACGAGGAGTTCCTGCATCACCGTGAGCCAGTGGTAGACGTCCAGATGGGCCGCATGTGGATGATCCGGGGGCAACTGATCCGGGGTGTCCTCGGAGATGCCGAGCATGGCACCGAGCGCGAGCCGGACGTCGTTCAGCGCCGTCAGCCACTCCATCGCCTGATCCTCGGTGAGCGCCAGATCGCCGCCGCCGCGCGGCAGGGTGTCGAGCACCACCTGTGCGGCCGCCATCTTCGCGTCGATGATGTGCGGCTCGTGAACGCTGCGGAGCGCACCGTTGACATCGCCGTTGACGACATCGGCGGTCAGTTCCCGGTCCTGATCAGGCCGGTGGAAGTCGGGCAGCAGACGACCGAGGGTGGCGTCGCCCGGTGCGGCGCTGTGTCCGGTGCGGATACCGGTGAGATCGGAGAGCTCATCGCGCGGCGCGGTGGATTCGCGTTCGGAGAGCAACTCCCTCAGCGAGGTGACCATCGATGCCAGCAGCTCGACCTCGTGCACGTCGAGGTTGGAGCAGATACGCATCGCAGGGCCACGGCCCTTGCGCTTCCAGGTACGCACGTGTCGTCCGGTCCCCGTTCAGGCGTCGCGCTGCATGGTGGCCCACAGGCCCGCCGCATGCAGCTTCCGGACGTCGGACTCCACCTTGTCACGAGCACCCGCCGACACCACGGCCTTGCCCTCGTTGTGGACCTGCATCATGAGCTCGTTGGCCCGGGACTCGGAGTAGCCGAAGATCTTCTGGAACACAAAGGTGACATACCTCATGAGGTTGACCGGATCGTCCCATACGATCGTCACCCAGGGCCGGTCGAGGGCGGTCGCACCCTCTGCGACGCCGGGTTCGGCAACCGCGGTACCTCCCGGCGTGGATTCCCCGTCGCTCCGCTCGCCGAAGAATCCCCCGTCGCTCCGCTCGCCGAAGAATCCCCCGTCGCTCCGCTCGCCGAGCCTTCTCCCGTCGCTCCGCTCGCCGAGCCTTCTCCCGTCGCTCCGCTCGCCGAGCCTTCTCCCGTCGCTCCGCTCGCCCGGGGTAGCCTCGTGCGCACGAGTTTCGTCAGGCGCCATAGGACCAAGGGTAAGCGATTGTGACCATCGACAACACCGCGCTGCTGACCGATCAGTACGAACTGACCATGGTCTCGGCCGCGTTGCACCACCCTGTCGCGCACCGTCCGTGCGTGTTCGAGGTGTTCGCCCGGCGGCTCCCCGACGGCCGTCGGTACGGCGTGGTGGCAGGCACCGGACGACTCATGGACGAGCTCGCCGGATTCCGCTTCGGCGACGAGGAACTCGCCGTGGTGCGCCGATTCCTCGACGCCGACACCGTCGACTGGTTACGTGAATACCGGTTCTCCGGAGACATCGACGGCTACCACGAGGGCGAACTCTATTTTCCCGGATCGCCGATCCTGACCGTCCGGGCCGGCTTCGCCGAGGGCGTCCTGCTCGAGACGCTGGTCCTCTCGATCCTCAACCATGACAGTGCGATCGCGTCCGCAGCCGCCCGCATGGTCAGCGCCGCCGCATCACGCCCGATCATCGAGATGGGTTCGCGCCGCACGCATGAGCGTGCCGCGGTGTCGAGCGCCCGCGCCGCCTATCTGGCCGGTGTCGCCGCGACCTCCAATCTCGAGGCAGCCCGAACCTACGGGGTCCCGAGCGCCGGCACCGCGGCACACGCCTTCACCCTCGGTTTCGCCGGGCCGGACGGCCCCGACGAAAAGGCGGCCTTCGCTGCCCAGATCGCGGTCCTCGGGACCGGCACCACCCTCCTGGTCGACACCTACGACATCACCCAGGGCGTCCGGAATGCGATCGAGGTCGCCGGTCCCGAACTCGGCGGCGTCCGGATCGACTCCGGTGATCTCGGTGTCCTCGCACGCCAGGTCCGCGAACAGCTCGACGACCTGGGCGCGACCGGCACCAAGATCGTCGTGTCGGGCGACCTCGACGAGTACGCCATCGCGTCGCTCCGCGCCGAGCCGGTGGACACCTACGGCGTCGGCACCTCCCTGGTCACCGGTAGCGGCGCACCGACCGCCGGCATGATCTACAAGCTGGTCGAGGTCGACGGGATCCCGGTCGCCAAGCGCTCGAGTCACAAGGAGTCCAAGGGCGGGGCCAAATCCGCGTTGCGAGCGGCTCGCGCCAGCGGCACCATTGTGGAGGAGATCCTGTATCGCGCCACCGACGATCCACCGCACACCGACGGCCTGTCCGTTCGGCCACTGCAGATCCCGCTGGTCCGCGGAGGCGAACCCGTCGACGGCCTGCCGTCGCTCGGCGACAGCCGAACCCATCTCGCCGACGCACTGGTGACCCTCCCGTGGGAGGGCCTCGGCCTGTCGCACGGCGACCCGGCAGTGCCCACCCGTTACCTGCTCGGTTAGGAGTCGCGATGTCCGATCGGGAACCCAAGGACCATGCATTGATCGTGGTCGACGTCCAGAACGACTTCTGTGAGGGCGGCGCACTCGGCGTCAACGGTGGTGCCGCGGTGGCCGCAGCCCTCGAGACGATCGTGCACGATTACCGCACCGTCGTCGCGACGCGTGACTATCACATCGATCCCGGCGATCATTTCTCCGATGATCCCGACTATGTCGACTCCTGGCCTCCGCATTGCCGGGCCGGCACCGAAGGTGTCTGGTTCCACCCCTCCTTCGATTCATCGGTCGCCCAGGAGGTCTTCTCGAAAGGCCACTACAGCGCCGCGTACTCCGGGTTCGAGGGGGCCGCCGACGACGGCACCTCCCTGGCGGATTGGCTCCGCGATCACCGGATCACGCACGTCGACATCGTCGGGATCGCGACCGATCACTGCGTACGTGCGACCGCGCTCGACGCCGTGAAAGAAGGATTCCAGACGCGCGTGCTCTTGAACTTCACCGCAGCCGTCGCCGCCACCACGTCGTCGAAGGCTTTGTCCGAGATGCGTTCGGCAGGAGTTGATCTCACGGGGGATCTGCTCTACGACGGATCCACACACATCGAATGACGTCGCCCTACATGACTCCGCACCACACGGCGTCGGGCGCAATGGCGCCGACCGGATGAGCAAGACCCCATCGGTGACCGCGCTGCTCGACACCGCGGTCACCGCCCTCGGTGGCAGCCGCCGTGACGGGCAGGTCCGGATGGCGGCGGCGGTCGCGCACGCCATCGACACCGGCGAACATCTGGCCGTCCAGGCCGGCACCGGTACGGGTAAGTCCCTGGCCTACCTCGTCCCGGCGATCCGGCACGCCGTCGAGTCCGGCCGCACGGTCGTGGTGTCCACCGCGACGATCGCACTGCAACGCCAGCTCATCGAGCGGGACCTGCCGCGCCTGGCACCGGCACTCGCCGGATCGTTGCATCGGGAGCCGACCTTCGCAATTCTCAAGGGTCGAGGAAACTATCTGTGCCTCAACAAGATCCACAGTGGGACTGCCGAGGAGCCGGCCACCGAACTCTTCGACGCCTTCGAACTGTCACGCACCGGACGGGAGGTCACCCGACTCCGCGAGTGGACCTCGGACACCGAGACCGGTGATCGCGACGACCTCTCCCCCGGTGTGACCGATCGGTCGTGGCGCCAGGTGAGTGTGACGGCGCGCGAATGTCTCGGCGCCGCCAACTGCAGCTACGCCGACGACTGTTTCGCGGAACGATCCCGCCGGGCGGCCGGGCAGGTCGACGTCATCGTCACCAATCACGCGCTACTCGCGATCGACGCGATGAGCCCCGCCAGCATCCTGCCCGAACACGACGTGGTGGTGATCGACGAAGCCCACGAGCTGGTCGACCGCATCACCTCGGTCTCCACCGCCGAGATCTCCGGCGCCGGGATCACTCTGGTCGCGCGACGATGCGGCAAGCTCATCGACGACGAGACCACCGATGCGTTGCTGGGTGCCGGCGAGAACTTCGACGGCCTGCTCGCCGAGTTGCCGGCCCGCGAGTGGCTCCGGTTGCCCTCCGGCACGGCCGAGGCCCTCGCCATGTTGCGTGATCGCCTGTGGCAGGCGCGCAATGCGATCGGCCCGGTCCGGATGCCCGGCGCGAGCGACGATTCGGCCGCCGCCCGCTCGGCCGCGCTCACCTCGCTCGAGGACACCCACGACACCGTGGTACGCCTGCTCGGCGCCTTCGACTCGCCTGACGAGGCGAAGCGCCGCGACGTCGTGTGGGTGGCGCACGACAAGGTGGGGCAGGACACCCGACCGGTGCTGCGCATCGCACCGCTGTCGGTCGGCGGCCTGTTGCGGGCGTCCCTGTTCGCGAAGGCGACGGTCATCCTCACGTCGGCCACGCTGACCGTCGGGGGGAACTTCGACGCGCTCGCCGCAACCTGGGGTCTGCCCGCCGCCGGCCGGCGTGACACCGACGGGGTCGACCCGTCGACCGAGGTGCCGACCGGCGACATCGACGTCATGGCGATCGGCAAGACCGCACCCGCAGACGACGCACCGCCACGCTGGGCCGGCCTCGACGCGGGCTCCCCATTCGACTACCAGAAAGCGGCGATCCTCTACGTCGCTCGCCATCTGCCGCGACCGGGCCGGGATGCGATCGCCGACGTGACCCTCGACGAACTCGCCGGTCTCGTCGACGCCGCCGGTGGACGCACCCTCGGGCTGTTCTCCTCGATGCGCGCGGCGCGGGAGGCCGCGGAAGCCATCCGGGGCCGCACCCATCACCCGGTGCTCTGTCAGGGTGAGGACACCACATCCGCCCTGGTCCGCAGATTCGCCGACGATCCCGAGACGTGCCTGTTCGGGACGCTCTCGTTGTGGCAGGGTGTCGACGTCCCAGGGCCGTCGTGCAGCCTCGTGGTCATCGACCGTGTCCCGTTCCCCCGACCGGACGATCCGCTGCTCACCGCCCGCCAACGCGCAGTGGAGGCTCGCGGAGGCAACGGATTCCTCACGGTCGCGGCCAATCACGCCGCACTGCTGCTCGCCCAGGGTGCCGGACGCCTGCTGCGCTCCACGGATGATCGCGGTGTCGTCGCCGTTCTGGACTCCCGCCTGGCGACGGCCGGATACGGTGGGTATCTGCTTGCGTCGTTGCCGCCGTTCTGGCGTACGACCGATGGCGATCTGGTGCGTTCTGCGTTGGGCAGACTGGCCGCGATCCCCTACGGTTGAGAGCGGCAGCGATGCCGGCGTCGCCGCACCCGAGCGTGCGCCAGAGATCGCGGGGTCTGACGAGAGGAGGCCGCTGGTGATCGGGCGGATGGGGATCGACGATATCCGACCCCTGGTGTCGGCTGGGCAGCTGCCGGCGAAAGCCGTTGTCGGTGAGCTCATCCCGGTCAGCAGCACCGCATGGCGCGAAGGACACGACGCCCTCGGCGTGACCTTGCGGGTGGACGGCCCGGAGCGGACCGGTCTCGACATCCGGATGCAACCGGCCGGCGAACCCGACGTGTTCAACGCCGCGTTCGTACCGGACGCCATCGGATACTGGGTGTTCCGCATCGAGGCCTGGAGCGACCCGTACACCACGTGGCGGTCGGCCATCGTCAAGAAGATCGACGCCGGCCAGGGCGCCGCCGATCTGGCGAATGACCTCGAGATCGGCGCCCAGCTGCTCACCCGGGCACACGACGTGGTCCCGATCGAGGCCCACGACACCCTCGACGACGCCATCCGCCTGCTGCGCGCGAGGCGACGGCGCATCGAGAACCGGGTGATCCTGGCCATCTCCGACGAGGTCGCCGAACTGCTGACCGAACACCCGATCCGCGAACTGGTCACCAAATCACGGTCGTATCGCGTCTGGGTCGACCGTCGCCGCGCACTGTTCGGTTCGTGGTATGAGATCTTCCCGCGGTCCACCGGCGGATGGGACAACGAGGGCAATCCCGTCCACGGCACCTTTCTGACGGCCGTCGACGACCTGCCCCGGATCGCCGGCATGGGTTTCGACGTCGTATACCTCCCGCCGATCCACCCGATCGGCAAGGTCAATCGCAAGGGCCGCAACAACACATTGGTCGCAGGACCCGACGACGTCGGCTCACCGTGGGCCATCGGCTCCGTCGAGGGCGGGCACGACGCGATCAACCCCGCGCTCGGCACCGAGGACGATTTCACCTACTTCCTCGCGCGGGCCCGCGAACTCGACCTCGAGGTCGCCATCGATTTCGCTCTCCAATGCGCTCCCGACCATCCCTGGGCAGCCGAACACCCCGAGTGGTTCACCACGCTGCCCGACGGCACCATCGCCTACGCGGAGAATCCCCCGAAGAAGTACCAGGACATCTATCCACTGAATTTCGACAACGATCGCAACGGGCTCTATCGCGCGGTCCTCAAGATGACGTTGAAATGGGTCGGACTGGGCGTCAAGATCTTTCGGGTCGACAATCCGCACACCAAGCCACCCAACTTCTGGGAGTGGCTGATCAACGAGGTCAAGAAGCGGGACCCGGACGTCCTGTTCCTGGCGGAGGCGTTCACCCGGCCGGCCCGTCTGTACGGACTCGCCCGCATCGGGTTCAGCCAGTCCTACACGTACTTCACCTGGAAGACGGCGAAGTGGGAACTCGAGGAGTTCGGCCGAGAGATCGCTGCCCACGCCGACGAGGCCCGTCCCAATCTCTTCGTCAACACCCCGGACATCCTGCACGCGAGCCTGCAACACGGCGGCCCCGGGATGTTCGCCCTGCGCGCCGCGCTGGCCGCCACGCTGGCGCCGACGTGGGGAGTGTACAGCGGATACGAGCTCTACGAGCACATCGCGGTGGCCGACGGAAGCGAGGAGTACCTCCACTCCGAGAAGTACGAGCTGCGGCCACGCGACTACAAGGCCGCCTCCAGCCGGGGCGAATCACTCGAACCGTGGATCACCACACTGAACGAGATCCGACGGCGTCATCCGGCCTTACAGCAGTTGCGCAACATCACCTTCCACCATCTCGACAATCCCGCGCTGATCGCCTATTCGAAGTTCGATCCGGTGTCCGGCGACCGCGTGATCGTCGTCATCAATCTCAATCCGTTCGGTACCGAGACGTCCACGCTGTGGCTCGACCTCCCCGCTCTCGGTTACGACTGGCAGGACCGTTTCACCGTCCGTGACGAGGTATCCGGCCACGAATTCCATTGGGGACAGGCCAATTACATCCAGCTCGAGCCATGGCGTGCGGTGGCGCACATCCTCGCATTGCCCCCGATCGCCCCGACCGCCGCCAGACGACTCGCCTACCGGATGCAGTGAGGTTGCCGTGACCGAGACGACCAAAACCCCCGAACCCTATGCCTCCGACCATGATCTGCGCCGGCTGTTCAGCTTGACGCACCCGGACCCGCACTCCTTTCTCGGCGCGCACGAGACCGATGACGGCTGGACCATCTTGCGCACCCTGCGACCGGATGCCACCGCCGTCGTCGCCGTGATCGGCGAGGCCGACCATCCGATGCAGCGCCAGAGCGACGACCTCTGGGTCGTCGCGGTGCCGATCACGGGACTGATCGACTATCGCTATCGGGTCTCGTACCCGGATGGCGACGACCATCTGGTGGCCGATGGATATCGCTTCCTGCCCAGCCTCGGTGAGGTCGACGTCCACCTCTTCTCCGAGGGCAGGCACGAATCCCTGTGGGACGTCCTCGGCGCTCGGGTGGTCTCGTACACGACACCGGACGGCGAGGTCCGCGGGACGGCATTCTCGGTGTGGGCCCCGAACGCCCATGGCGTGGCGGTCATCGGCGATTTCGACAACTGGACCGGGCGGCAGACTCCGATGCGGCAGATCGGCAGCAGTGGGATCTGGGAGGTGTTCGTCCCCGACGTCTCTGATGGCGAGCGGTACAAGTTCCGCGTCCACGGTGCGGACGGTGTGGTCCGCGACAAGGCCGACCCGATGGCCCGGCAAACGCACACCGCACCGTCCACGGTGTCGGTGGTCAGCGAGTCCACGTACTCGTGGACCGACGACGACTGGATCGCCCGGCGCGCCGAGGGCTCGCCCGTCGACGAGCCGATGAGTGTCTACGAGGTCCACATCGCCTCGTGGCGGGTGGATCTCTCGTACCGGGAACTCGCCACCGAGCTCGGAGACTACCTCGTCGAGAAGGGGTTCACCCACGTCGAATTCCTACCGGTCGCCGAGCATCCGTTCGGCGGGTCTTGGGGCTATCAGGTCACGTCGTATTATGCGCCCACCGCGCGCTTCGGTTCGCCCGACGACTTCCGATATCTCGTCGATCATCTGCATTCGTTGGGGATCGGCGTGATCGTCGACTGGGTCCCCGCCCACTTCCCCAAGGACGACTGGGCCCTGGCCCGCTTCGACGGCACGGCCCTCTACGAGCACGCCGACCCGATGCGCGGCGAGCAATTGGACTGGGGCACTCTGGTCTTCGACTTCGGACGCCGGGAGGTCCGCAACTTTCTGGTGGCGAACGCCCTGTACTGGTTCACGGAGTTCCACATCGACGGACTGCGCGTCGATGCGGTCGCATCCATGCTGTACCTGGACTACTCGCGTCCCGCCGGGCAGTGGCGCCCGAACGTCTACGGCGGCCGCGAGAACCTGGAGGCCGTACAGTTCCTCCAGGAGACGAACGCGACTGTGCACAAACACTTCCCCGGCGTCGTCACCATCGCCGAGGAGTCCACCGCCTGGCCTGGGGTGACCCAGATGACCACGCTCGGCGGTCTCGGATTCACCTTCAAATGGAACATGGGCTGGATGCACGACACGCTCGGATACCTCTCCCGGGATCAGATCCACCGCAGCTTCCACCATCACGAGATCACCTTCTCGTTGATGTACGCGTGGAGTGAGCACTTCGTGCTGCCGATCTCGCACGACGAGGTCGTCCACGGGAAGGGCACATTGTGGAGTCGGATGCCGGGCGACTCGTTCACCAAGGCGTGTGGGGTCCGCGTGCTGCTCGCGTACATGTGGTCACACCCCGGCAAGCAGTTGCTGTTCATGGGTCAGGAGTTCGGGCAGACCGGTGAGTGGGCCGACAACCGGAGCCTGGACTGGCACCAACTCCAGGGTTGGGAAGGCGAATTGCACTCCGGGATATCGGCATTGGTGTCCGATCTCAATCGCGTGTATCGCGAGAGCCCGGCACTCTTCAGCCAGGATGGGACGCCGGACGGGTATTCGTGGATCGATGCCAATGACACCGCGAACAACGTCATCAGCTTTTTACGCTATGGCACCGACGGCTCGGTCATGGCCTGCCTGTTCAACTTCTCCGGCTCCGATCGCGAGAGCTACCGCGTGGGCCTGCCGCGGCCAGGGACGTGGGCGGAGGTCCTCAACACCGACTCGGCGGCTTACAGCGGAGCAGGGAAAGGCAATCTCGGACAGGTTGTCGCCGACGGACCGGGCTGGCACGGCCGCGAGAGCTCCGCGACGGTGATGCTCCCGGCCAACTCGGCCATCTTCCTCGCACCCGCCACGTCGTCGAGCTGACGCCGACCGGGCGCACCGGTTCGTCGATCGGGCACAATCTCGCCGACTGGGCGCAGATACCCGCCGATCGTGCCGACAGGCACAGCGGTGTGCCCGCTCGACGGAATCCTGCGCCCGCTCGGCGGACAGTCTGTCGGCCTCGGCGGACGGTCAGTACAGCGCGCTGGCCAGCTTGCGGCGCGCCGCCACCACGAACGGTTCCGCCGGATCGAAGAGCTCGAACAATTCCAGCAGGCGGGTCCGTGCTCGCGTGCGCTCGTCGCCCGACGTCACCTTGATGACGCCGACGATCCGGTCGAACGCATCCTCGGGCCGCTGCCCGAGCAGCAACACATCCGCGGCGGCCAACTGGGCATCGACGTCGGCCGGTGCAGCCGTGTCGACGATCGCCGGATCGTGGGCCTGTGCGCGGAGCACGAATTCGAGATTCCGGGCTGCCGACGCCGCTTCGATGTTGTCGGGTTCGGCCTCGGTGATCGCCCGATAATCGGCGAGGGCGCCCTCGAAATCACCGGCGTTCAGTTTGTCCTCGGCCGCCACCATGCGGGGGTCGTCGGGCTCCGGCTCGACCTCACCGGCCTCACCGCCGGGCAGGGCCTCGCCGAGCTGATCGAGGATCTCCCCGACCCACTGCGAGATCTCTGCCTCGGATCGCACACCGTTGAAGGCGGCCACCGGCTGTCCCTGGGCGATCGCCACGACCATCGGGATCGATTGCACCCGGAACGCCTGGGCGATGCGCGGGTTGGCGTCGACATCGATCTTGGCGAGTACCCAGGAGCCCTGCGCGCGCGCCGCCAGCGACTCGAGCACGGGCGAGAGTTGCTTGCAGGGACCGCACCACTCTGCCCACAGATCGACGAGAACCAGCTGTTCCTGCGACCGGCCGAGCACCTCGCTCTCGAAGTTCTCGTCGGTGACGTCGATGACTGCGCCGCCGGAGTCGCCGGGGGTACCGCCGGCCGGCGCGTTGCCGCCCGGCGCGTCGTGCGGTGCTTCCGACGTTCGGGGGGCCGGTGCCGGCCTTCCCGACTGCTGCCGCTGCGCGTCGGCGCGTTCTTTGAGGGCCGACAGGTCGACCGCACCCGACATCGCTACCGCGGCAGCCTGTTGCCGTGCGGCCGCGGCGGCCGCCTGCTGCCGATTCGTTGGTCTGCTCACCCCTCCAGTGTGTCATGCCTCCCGACGGCCGACCTCCGCTGTCACCGGTCCGCGCGTACCACCCCGGCGGCCGCCGCGGCGAAGACGAGGGCGCCGATCGCGACGATCAATCCGACGGACAGGCTGCTGCGGGTGCTGATGAACCCGACGACCGCCGGTCCTGCCAGCATGCCCAGATAGCCGCATCCGACGACCATGGAGATCGCCCGACCACTCGAAGCAGTCGTGAGGTTTCCGGCGGCGGTGAAGATCTGCGGGATCAGTCCGGCCAGGCCGACGCCGAAGATGGTCCATCCGGCGATCGCCCAGCCCGCCGACGGCGCGAGGACTGCGAGCAGCATGCCCGTCATCCCGATCAGGGCACCCCAGCGGATCACCGCAACCGGGCCGACGGATGCCGCGACCGCGTCGACGCCGAATCGGGACACCGTCATCGCCGCGCTGAAGGCGCCGAAGGCGATGGCACCGATCGATTCGCGGGTACCGAACGTCTCGACGACGTGCAGGGCGCTCCAGTCGTAGGCGGTGCCCTCGGCGAGCATCAGCGCGAACGCCACCGCGGCCAGCAACGCCAGCCGTCGCAGATCGACGCCGGTCCACCAGCGCGCAGGACCCGCCCCCTCCGATTCCGCGGCACGCCGCACGGGCGCCGGCTGGTGTTGCTCCCGGGGCAGCAGCCCGGGGGCCGCGCATGCGGCGACCACCAGGCCGACGACGCCCGCGACGGCGACGGTGGCGAGGACCCCCGCATCGAGCCACAGCGTCGCCGCGACGACACCGGACCCGATCAGGCTCCCGACGGAGAAGAACCCGTGGAACGACGACATGATCGGGCGGCCGTACCGGCGCTCGACCTGAACCGCCTGGGCGTTCATCGAGACATCGAGTGCACCGTTGGCGAAGCCGAATCCGGCGAGGGCGGCGGCCAGCGTTGCGCCGTTGACCGCACTCACCGGCGCGAGGATCACGAGCGAGAGCACAACGGCCGCGACGACGGTGCTCGGACGCGAGCCCCATCTGTCGATGAGCGGTCCGCAGACCTGCATCCCGACGAACGCCGACGCCCCGAGGAGTAGGAGCAGCCCGCCGAGTTGATCATGCGAGACGCCGGTGCGTTCGGTGATCACCGGGATGTGGGCCACCCACATCGCGGCGAGAAAGCCGTTCAGCGAGAAGACGGCGACGACGGACGCGCGTGCCCGTCGTTCGGTGGCCTCGACCTCGACCTCGCGTTGCGCCCCCCGACGAGGCGCATTCACGCGAGATGCCGGTCGACCCGCTCGACCTTGCCGGTCAGCTCGTCGGTGTGGCCCGGCCGGATGTCTGCCTTGAGGACCAGGCCCACGCGCGGGGCGTGCTCGGCAACGGCGTCGGTGGCGCGTTTGACCACGGCCATCACCTCGTCCCAGTCACCCTCGAGGTAGGTGAACATCGCAGTCGTCTGGTGCGGCAGACCCGACTCACGGACGACTCGAACCGCTGCCGCGACGGCCGCGCTCATGCCGCCGTCGTCGCCGACCGCATCGCCGCCCGAAGGCGTCAGGCTGAACGCAACGATCACGACGGCCCGTACTCAGGCGGTCAGCTGCTCGGCGGCGGGTTCGTCGGAGAGCTCCGCGAGGTGGCCGTTGCGCTGCGCCCACCATTCGAACACCAGCGTGCCGAACGGCGGGATGCTGGACACGAGCGCCAGCACGGTGACCCCGGCACGCCAGCGCAGCTGCATGGCGGTGACCAGCGAGACGATGACGAAGAGGATGAAGACGATGCCGTGCACCATGCCAGGAACCGCAACCGCTTCGGTGTGCCCGAGCACCCACTTGAAGAACATCGCGACCAACAGCGCCAACCAGGTGATCGCCTCGAGGACCGCGACCAAACGGAAGCGCTTGGCCGGGGTGCTGAGATCGAAGAATTGCGACATGGTCTCCATTGTGCCGAATCAGACAGAATTCTACGACCAGGTGTAGTAGAAGTCTCCTCGTCCGGTCGGATCAGCTCTTCGGGACCCGCACGATCAGGGCATCGCCCTGTCCACCGGCGCCGCAGAGCGCCGCCACGCCGACTCCGCCGCCACGACGCTGCAGTTCCAGCGCGAGGTGCAGCGTGATGCGAGCGCCGGACGTGCCGATCGGATGCCCGACGGCGATCGCCCCGCCGTTGACGTTGATGATCGACGGATCGATCCCGAGCTGTGCGGTCGAGGCGAGCCCGACCGCGGCAAAGGCCTCGTTGATCTCGACCAGGTCGAGTTCGGCGGGCGTGATCCCGGCGCGCGCGCACGCCTTCTCGATCGCGTTGGCGGGTTGCGCCTGCAGTGACGAGTCGGGACCCGCGACCACGCCGTGCGGACCGATCTCCGCGAGCCACGTGACGCCGAGTTCGATCGCCTTGGCCTTGCTCATGACGACGACGGCGGCCGCACCGTCGGAGATCTGCGACGAGTTGCCCGCGGTGATGGTGCCGTCCTTGCGGAATGCGGGGCGCAGACCGGCCAGCGAGTCGGCCGTGGTGTCCGCGCGAACGCCCTCGTCCTCGGCGAACGAGATCGGGTCACCCTTGCGCTGCGGGATGCTGACCGGCACCACCTCGTCGGTGTACACGCCGTTCTTCCACGCGATCGCTGCTCGCTGGTGGCTCTGCGCGGCGAACTCGTCCTGCTGAGCGCGCGAGAATCCACGGGTCACGTCTGCTGCCGCATCGGCCGCGACGTCGTTGCCCTGCTCGGTCAGAGCGCCCATCGGCTGATCGGTGAAGGCATCCCAGAGGCCGTCGAAGGCCATGTGGTCGACCAGCTCGGTGTTGCCGTACTTGAAGCCACCGCGACTACCCGGCAGCAGGTGTGGTGCCTGCGTCATGGACTCCTGGCCACCGGCGACCACGACGTCGAACTCGCCGGCGCGGATCATCTGGTCGGCGAGCGCGATCGCGTCGATCCCGGAGAGGCACATCTTGTTGATCGTCAGCGTCGGGACATCCCAGCCGATGCCCGCCTTGACCGCGGCCTGCCGCGCCGGCATCTGACCGGCACCCGCGGTGAGCACCTGCCCCATGATCACGTAGTCGACCTCCGAGGCCGGCACGCCCGACTTCGCCAGGGCGCCCTCGATCGCGATCGCGCCCAGGTCCACTCCACTGAAATCCTTCAGCGACCCCATCAGGCGGCCGAACGGCGTCCGCGCTCCCGCGACGATGACCGTCGACGACTGTTCCGTGTTCGTGGACATGGGACCTCCAGGATCTCCGGTGAACGCGGGCAGACCGAGCGCCCGCTCTGTGCGCTTGTACATCCAACGCTACCGTTGTTGCATGACCACCTCTGCAACAGACCCCGCAACCGTCTCGGCCACCGAGCTGATCTCGGATCTCGTCGTCGCGATCGATCATGTCGGCATCGCGGTCCCCGATCTCGACGCCGCGAAGGAGTGGTACCTGACCCACCTCGGATTCGAGACCCTTCACCAGGAGACGAACACCGACCAGGGCGTGATCGAGGCCATGGTGGGCCCACGGAGCGCAGCCGAGTCCGGCGGTGCCGTGATCCAGTTGCTCGCCCCGCTCACCGAGGACTCCACGATCGCCAAGTTCCTCGACCGCAACGGGCCGGGTCTGCAGCAGCTGGCCGTCCGCGTCACCGATGTCGACGTGGTGAGCGCCCGCCTGACCGACGCCGGCGTGCGTGTCCTGTACCCCGAGCCACGGCGTGGCACGGCCGACTCGCGGATCAACTTCGTGCACCCCAAGGATGCCGGCGGCGTGCTCCTCGAGCTGGTCGAGCCTGCGACGGATTCCACAGGTCACTGACCTTTCCCACTGAGATAGACTGTGCCGCATGTCAGCTCCTGCACCGCGGCAACTCCCGTTCGCGATCGTCATGCGCGGCTTCGATCGCGAGCAGGTTGCCGAGCATCTGCAGCGAATGGACGCCGAACTGCGCGTGCTCGCGGCGGACCGCGATGCGGCCACCGCCAACGCTCACGAACTCGCCGCACACTTAGAAGAAGCACGCGACGAGATCGAGGAGTTGCGTCGCGAGGTCGACAAACTCTCGGTACCGCCGACCACCGCTCAGGGAATGAGCGAGCGGCTCGGCCGGATGCTCCAGCTCGCCTCCGACGAGGCGTCGGAGATCCGTGCCGATGCCGCCGCCGAGGCGGCCGAGACGACCTCTGTCGCCCGGCAGGAGGCCGCCGGGCTGCGCGACGACGCCCAGGCCGACGCCGAGCGCATCCGTGAAGACGCGGAGGACAAAGCAAAGAAGCTGATCGACGAAGCCGAGGAACGTGCACGTCAGACGCGCGAGAAGGCCGATACGCTGGCCGCGCAGGCCGCCGAGGAGGCCGAGGAGGCCGGCGTCCTCATCACCGAGCGCACTGCGGCGATGGAGGCCGAGCACAAGGAGACGATGAGCGCGGCACGCGACGAGGCACGTCGGATCGTCACCAAGGCCAAGGGTGAGGCCGCCGAACTCGAACTGCAGAGCACGCGTGCGCGCCAGGCCGAGCGCGAGCGTCACGACGCCGAACTGGCCGCCCAGCGTGACCGAGCACGCCACGATGCCCAACGGACGAAGGACACGGCACAAGAGATAGCCACCGAGCGACTGGCCCGTTCGCGTGAACTCGCCAACAAGGCCGACCTCGCCCGCAAGCAGGTCGTCGAGCAGCTCGACCGGGTCCGCGAGCAGTTGGCGAAGGTTCCCGAGCAACTGGCCGAACGCCACAAGGACCTCGCCGAACTCACCGATTCCGACGATCTCGAACTGCTCAATCGCGCGCTCTCCTCGCAGTCCCAGATCAAGCGACCCGGCGCGGCAAACGGCGGCGGCACCAACGGCTCGTCGGCGGCGCCCACGTCCAATGTCGCCGGCGGTCAGTCCAAGAACAACCAGACGGCGAAGAACCAGACAGCGAAGAACCAGACAGCGAACAAGTAGGCCCACCGGGATCGATGCGCGGCGGATCTCCGCCGAACTGCCCACGATCTCGCCATGAAGTGGCGTGCGTCTGGTGAACCGCACCATGAACGCTGTGATCGGACGGATCCGTCCACGGCATTTCCGCGGGGCCGACCTGCTGATGCTGACCACCACGGGCCGCGAGAGCGGAGCGCGGCGCACGACACCTCTGATCCTGATGCCCGACGGCGATCGATGGATCGTCGTCGCCTCGAACGGCGGGGGCGGCTGGGAGCCCGGCTGGTGGCTGAACCTCAAGGCGCGCGACCCGGCGGAGATCGCGATCGGAGACGCGGTGACGCCGGTTCGGGCGCGGAGATCATCGGTGCCGAACGAGATCAGATGTGGACGACCCTGAACGAGAACGGCTTCGACTTCCAGAGCTATCAGGACCAGGTCAGCCGCACGATCGCCGTGGTCGCACTGCCGCCGATGTCCTGAGGGCCGCGGGGAGTGTTCAGAACAACCGGAACTCGGTACTCTCCGCGCCACGCAACGCATCGTAATCGAGTATCAGACAACGAATTCCACGATCTTCGGCAAGCGTTCGCGCCTGGGGCTTGATCTGCTGCGCGGCGAAGACCCCGGACACCGGCGACAGGATGGGATCGCGGTTGAGCAACTCGAGGTAGCGCGTCAGCTGTTCCACCCCGTCGATCTCGCCGCGACGCTTGATCTCGACCGCCACCGTCGCGCCGGTGGCGTCGCGGCACAGCAGATCGACCGGACCGATCGCCGTCATGTACTCACGCCGGACCAGGGTGTGACCGGTTCCGAGCGTCTCGACGTGTTCGGCCAGCAGCTCCTGCAGGTGGGCTTCGACACCGTCCTTGACCAGACCGGGATCGACGCCGAGCTCATGAGCCGAGTCGTGTTCGATCGATGCGATGGTGATCCGCAGTTCCTCGCCGGCCTTGTTGGTGACGACCCAATACGCCTCGCCGTCGACGCCGTCTGGAACCGGCAGCTCGGCCATCCAGCAGGGTGGACTCATCCAGTTCAGGGGTTTGTAGGCGCGGTCGTCGGCGTGCACGCTCACCGAGCCGTCCGACTTGATCAACAGCAGACGTTTCGCCATCGGCAGATGTGCTGTCAATCGCCCGACGTAGTCCACTTGGCAGCTCGCGATAACCAGACGCACGGTGGCCAGCTTAGCGACCGCGCCGACGTGGCGGCGCACTCCCCACCCAACACGCCCTCACGCCGAGTACCGCTGCTTCAGCTGAAACGCCTCCGCGTCGATGACCGCATCCGCGATGGTGCCGTGGACATGCGGCAACGTCGGGTCGAAACCCCGAAGTGCTTGCGGTGCAGCAAGATCTGGGAGCGAGCTGTCGTTGCGGTGGCGATCCACGCTGGCCCGCACCACGCCGTCGGGGTCGACCAGCATGGCACGTTGCCCACGATCGTCGAGGGCGTGCTTGAAGTTGAGGATCATGGTCCGGGCCACCGGGTCGATGACCCCGATCCGGGAGATGTCCACGATCAGGACGTCGAGGTCGTCGAGATCCCCCTCGAACCGCCGCATCGCGCTCTCGGCGCCAGAGAAGGTCAGGTCGCCCTGGAGTTCGTAGATTCTCACCCGGTCACGGCAGGTTCGCAGATACAGGCGTTCGACCTCGCCCCAGTCCTCCCCGATCTCGAAATCGGCGATGTCGTGGATCGACCGGATGGTCACCCGGCTCTCCCGGGTCAGATTGAACATGTGCAGACCGAGGTCGGTCGACAGATGGCGGCAGGTGTCGATGCCCCGCACACTGTTGCCGTGCCGATCGAGTCGTGGTGAGTACACCCCGATCCCCAGCTGCCCCGGCAGGATCGCGAGGATTCCGCCGCCCACCCCACTCTTGGCCGGCAGCCCGACCGACGACACCCAGTCGCCCGCGCCGTCGTACATTCCACAGGTCGTCATCACCGACAGCACTCGTTGGGCCACCTCTTGGTTCAGCACCTGGCGACCGGTACGCGGATTGACCCCGCCGTTGGCGACGGTGCATCCGATCACCGCCAGATCGTCGGTGGTCACCCGCAGGGAGCACTGCCGGTAGTAGAGGTCGAGCGCAGCCTCCGGATCGGTGTCGATGACCCCGAAGCTGTCGAGCATGTAGGCGATCGCCCGGTTGCGCGCACCGGTCGCCGCCTCCGACCGGTAGACCGCGGAGTCGATGGACAGATGCCGCCCGGCGCATGCCGAATAGAACGTCACCAACTCGTCGAAGACTTCGTCTACGGTCTGCGCGGCGACCTCACGAACGGGCGGCAGCAGCATCGATGCGGTCAGGATCGCGCCGGCGTTGATCATCGGGTTCTTGGGGCGCCGACGGTCGTCGACGCTGATCTCGTTGAACGCCTCACCCGAGGGCTCCACTCCGATCTTGGTGTCCACCTGCACGTAACCCAGTCGGGAGAGCGCCATCGCGTACGTGAGCGGCTTGGAGATGGACTGGATGGTGAACTCCACCGAACTGTCCCCGCGGGAGTAGACGTGGCCGTCGTGCACGCACAATGACAGCCCATATCCCTCCGGGTCCACCTGCGCGAGTTCGGGGATGTAGTCGGCCACCGCGCCGGAGAGATCGGCGGCGCAGGCGGACGTGATGTGGCTGAGATACCCGTCGACGAGGGAGGTCACACAGCGAATGTAGGCCAGAAGCGGCGCTCGGGGGCGGAGGTGCGCCCATCGGGTAGCCCGCGTCCTTCGCCGATCGTCCTCCGCCCATCGAGTAGCCCGGCCTCCCGCCGATCGTCCTCCGTCGCCCGAATGGCCACGAGCGAGCGCAGCCAGCCCGCGGCATATCGAGATCACCACTCCCACAACGCGATCGCCCGCACCCGGCGCCTCAGAGCACGCTTGTCCGGCGTGTCAGGAGACGGCTACCGCACGGTCCACTCGTACGGTCACACCATCGGCGAAGCGGTAGGGGTTTGCGGTGAGCAGTCCACCGAGATGCTTCCGTAGGCGCGACATCTCGGCTCGCACGGTGACCGTCCGGTCATCCGCCCCGAACAGATGCCGTGACATCTGTGCCGCACTCCGGCCACCCCGGTGCTGCGCGAGCAGCGTCAGGATCTCCGCGTGCCGGGGCGACGGCTGCATGGTCCACCGGCCCGTCAGACCGGACACCGTCAGCGATGGATTGCGCGAATCGCGCAGATCGAGATCGAGTGTCGTGTCCGACGACGACGTCGAGTCCCGCTCGGCGACTCGGACCAGCCAACCACCCGGCAGCGGTTCGAGGTCACACTCCCCCAGACCGCGCAACCACATCCGACCGGGTCCGGCATGGCGCGGCAACGTCAGGCGGGTGCGGGGCGCGACGGCGTCGAGCGCGGCCACCCATCCGTCGTCGTCCACGGCCAATGCGGGCCCGCCGAATCTGGCGAGCATCGGCGCGGCGACCGACCGTAGCTGGTCCAGTGAGCGGCGGTGATGATCACGCAGTTGCGACTCTGCGAGCCTCGCGACCACGTCGACGAGCGCCACAGTGGTCGGATGAATCGTGGCGGCCGGTCCACTCACGTCCACCACGCCGAGCAGAGCGCCGGTCCTCGGGTCCCGGATCGGCGCCCCGGCGCAGGTCCAGGAATGGTGGCTGCGCACAAAATGCTCCGCCGAGAACACCTGGACCGCACGACCCGACATCAGCGCGGTGCCGATCGCATTGGTCCCGACAGCGTCCTCCGCCCAGCCTGCGCCCTCGATGAAACCGAGTCGATCGGCCCTTTGCAAGACGCGCGGTGCGCCGCTACGCCAGAGGACGCGACCTTCGGCGTCGGCGACGACGAGGATGTTGCCACCGTCCGCGATCACCGAATCGAGACCTCGGGTCAGGTCGTCGAGCACTGTGGTCAGACCGGACACAGCCCGACGTTCCTCGATCTCACTCACGTCGAGGCCGTCATCGGTCCGCCCGACCTCCGGATCGACTCCCGCGGTCAGGACGCGGTCCCAGGACTCGCTGATCACCGACCGAGGACGAGCCGGCATCTTGTCGCCGGCCATCGCGGCGTCGTACACGGCGGAGAGCAGTTGGGCGTAGTGCCGTGGGTCATCCCCCGCGGACATCGCGGGTTCGGGGCCGATCTGCGCATCTGGGTCCGACACCCCCTGATTGTGCTCCCCATCACACTCGGCCCGCAAAGCACGGACGTGGGTTGCAGCGGGTTGCAGCCACGAGGGCCTCCGGCCGCAACCCGCTGCAACCCTTGTCGCGGCCGCCTCATCGGTGTGCTGTGGATCACAGACAGCGATGATCGCAGCACCCGAGGAAGGCACATCATGACGCAGACATTGGAGCCCACCACTGCCGAGGCGCGACCGACCGAACCGCAGCAGCGCATCGACGCCTGGCTCGCCGCGTTCGAGGCCGCACTTGCTGCCCGCGACGTCGACCAGGTCACCGGTATGTTCGCCACGGACAGCTTCTGGCGAGACCTGGTGTCGTTCACCTGGAACCTCAAGACCGTCGAGGGTCGCGAACAGATCGCCGATATGCTGACCACCCGGCTCGCCGACATCGATCCGCAAGCCTTCCGTTCTGCCGCACCCGCCACCGCGGAGAACGACGTCGCCTCGGCGTTCATCGAGTTCGAGACCGCGACCGGTCGCGGCGTCGGTCATCTGCGGCTCCGGCCGGACGCGGTGTCCGGCACCGATGTCGCGTGGACACTGCTCACCACGTTGCAAGAACTCAAGGGACACGAAGAACCCAACGGCGCCACCCGCGTGCGCGGCGCGGTACACGGATCCGACCCCGACCGGCGCTCGTGGGCGGAGAAGCGCGAAGACGAGGACGCCGCGCTGGGCCGCACGCTTCAGCCGTACGTGCTGGTGATCGGCGGCGGGCAGGGCGGGATCGCGCTCGGCGCCCGGCTACGGCAACTCGGCGTGCCGTCGATCGTCGTCGACCGCCATGACCGACCAGGCGACCAGTGGCGCAAGCGCTACAAGTCGCTCTGCCTGCACGATCCGGTCTGGTACGACCACCTGCCGTATCTACCCTTCCCGGCCAACTGGCCGGTGTTCGCCCCCAAGGACAAGATCGGCGACTGGTTGGAGTTCTACACCAAGGTCATGGAGGTGCCGTACTGGAGCAAGACGACGTGCCTGTCGGCCGACTACGACGAGCAGGCACAGCAGTGGACTGTCGAGATCGAGCGCGACGGCGAGCGGACGTCCCTCCATCCCACTCAGCTGGTGCTGGCCACCGGTATGTCGGGCAAGGCCAACGTGCCCTCCTTCTCTGGTCAGGATGTGTTCACCGGCGAGCAGCACCACTCGAGTCAGCATCCAGGTCCGGATGGCTACGCCGGCAGGAAAGTCGTCGTGATCGGCGCCAACAACTCCGCGCACGACATCTGTAAGGCGCTGGTGGAGAACGGTATCGACACCACGATGGTGCAGCGGTCGTCAACCCACATCGTGAGGTCGGACTCACTCATGGAGATCGGCCTCGGCGCCCTCTACAGCGAGCAGGCCGTCGAGTCCGGAATGACGACCAAGAAGGCCGACCTCACCTTCGCCTCACTGCCATACCGCATCATGCACGAGTTCCAGATCCCGTTGTACGACCAGATCCGCGAGCGCGACAAGGACTTCTACGACCGTCTCGAGGCGGCCGGATTCGATCTCGACTTCGGCGACGATGATTCCGGTCTGTTCATGAAGTATCTGCGGCGCGGTTCCGGCTACTACATCGACGTCGGCGCATGCGATCTCGTCGCCGACGGCGCCATCAAACTCGCCCACGGCGATGTCGATCACCTCACCGAACACTCCGTGGTCCTCGCCGACGGCACGGAACTCGAGGCCGACGTCGTGGTCTATGCGACCGGCTACGGCTCGATGAACGGCTGGGCGGCCGACCTGATGGGCCAGGACGTGGCCGATCGCGTCGGCAAGGTGTGGGGACTCGGCTCGGAGACCACCAAGGATCCGGGTCCTTGGGAAGGCGAGCAACGCAACATGTGGAAGCCCACCCAGCAACCCGGCCTGTGGTTCCACGGCGGGAATCTCCATCAGTCCCGCCACTATTCGCTCTATCTCGCACTCCAGCTCAAGGCCCGGTACGAGGGCATCCCGACGCCGGTGTACGGATTGCAGGAGGTCCATCACCTCAGCTGAGCCGACGTGTACGGCGCTGCCGGTCGGGAAAAACCCTGGCCGGCAGCGTCGTCCGCTCATTGGGAAACCCGGTCAGGCCTCCATGACCTTCTCCGCGAGCAGCGAGCCGACCGGGCATTCGGCGACACCGATCGTCGCCCAGGGCGGTCGCCTCGGCCTGCTCTTGGTCGCCTGGAGTTCGACGTCGTCACGCGGGTGACCACCGGGTGACCTCCCGGCCCGCGTCGGCGACCTCTCCGCTCCACCATGTACATGGCTGGTGTACCGAGCGCGACATCTTGTCAGATGCGCAGGCATCATGACCGGCGCACAGTGAGTTCACCTGCATCGTTCTCGAGCTCACGATCGGAGTGCACGATGAAGCTGCTCGTCGCGTATCTGGCAACGCCCGGGGGCCAGGACGCCGTAGCGCTCGGCGTGTGCCTGGCCCGCACCCTGAAAGCCTCACTCGACATCTCTCTGGTGATCCCGCCCGACCGACCGGAGGCGTTCGCGAGCACAGGCAGCTACGCCGACGTCCTCGACGATGCGGCCCAGGAATGGCTGGCAGAGGCAGCGGCCCTGGTACCCGACGACGTGACAGTTGCGACTCACGTCGCGTTCGACGAGAACTCCGCCGACGGAATCCTCAAGGAGGCCGAACGCCTGAACTCGACCCTGCTCGTCGTCGGCGCCTCCGGGGGTGGCCTCATCGGCCGGCATTCCCTCGGGTCGGTCGTCAATGACCTCTTGCACAGTTCCTCGATCCCGGTGGCGCTGGCCCCGAGGGGCTTCAGTCACACCGGGTCGGCCCGGGTCCGGGCGATCACCGCCGCCATCGGGAGACGGCCCGGGGCAGAGATCCTCCTGGACACCGCACTCGAACTGAGTGCGCAGGGAGACCTGCCACTGCGATTGCTCTCCTTGGTGTCACGTGACGACATGCCGCCGCGTCGGTCCGCGCAGGACGAGGAGAAGGCCACCGCCCATGCCGTCGAACTCGCACAGCGGGCACTCGACACGGCACAGCAGCGCCTCCCCGACAGCACGCCGCTGAGTTCCGCGATCGCCGAGGGGCGCAGCGTCGAAGATGCGGTCGCCACCGTCGACTGGCACGACGGGGACGTGATCATGGTCGGGTCCAGCCGACTCGCCGCACCGCGGAAGCTCTTCCTCGGTTCCACGGCGGCCAAGATGCTGCGGGTGCTCGCGGTCCCGATGATCGTCGTTCCCCGACAGGCACCGCAATGACCGATCCGTCCAAACCGTCGGGCCCTCAGCAGGATTCGACCGACCTGATGGACAAAGGCCTCGCCTCCGGCAAGGTGGGCACCTTCGCCGGTGCCGTACTCGGCATTTCCTGCGTGGCTCCCGGGTACACGCTCACCGCCAGTATCGGTTTGATCGTCGCCGCGGTCGGCCTGAAGATGCCGGCGATCTTCATCGCCGGCTTCATCCCGATGTTCCTGACCGCGTATGCCTATCGGGAACTCAACTCACGCGCACCCGATTGTGGCGCCTCCTTCACCTGGTCAACCAAGGCGTTCGGCCCCTATGTCGGTTGGATGTGCGGTTGGGGCATGGTCCTCGCCACCATCATTGTGTTGTCGAACCTGGCCGCGATCGCGGTCGAATTCTTCTATCTGTTCATCGCCCGCGTCTTCAATGCGCCCGACGTCGCCGACCTCGCGGACAACAAAGGCGTCAACATACTCACCACTCTCGCGTTCATCGCGCTCGCCACCTACATTTCGGGGCGGGGAATCACGACGAGCGAACGCGTCCAGTACATCCTCGTCGGCTTTCAGATGATCGTCCTCGTCGCCTTCGCCATCGCGGCGATCGTCGAGTCGGTGAACGGCAACGCTCCTGCCGCCCTGCATTTCAGCCTGGAGTGGTTCAACCCGTTCACCGGCTTGGCCTTAGGTGCGTTCGTCATCGGGGTCACCGGTTCGATCTTCGCGTTCTGGGGCTGGGACACCTGCCTGACACTGGGCGAGGAGTCGAAAGATCCCACGAAGGTACCCGGACGTGCGGGCTTGCTGTGCGTGATCTCGATCCTCATCACCTACCTACTCGTCGCGGTGGCGGTGATGATGTACGCGGGGGTCGGAACCACGGGCATCGGGCTGGGCAACGACCAGATCTCCGAGAACGTCTTCGGCGCACTCGCGTACCCGGTCCTCGGCAGTTGGGCCGGACCTCTACTGTTTCTCGCGATCCTCGCGTCCTCGGCTGCGAGTCTGCAGACGACGTTCCTGCCCGCGGCGCGAACAATGCTCGCGATGGGCGCCTATGGCGCCTTCCCCAAGAAGCTCGCCTCCGTTCATCCCCGATTCTTGGTACCGACCTACAGCACAATCGTCGCCGGCGTCATCACGGGAATCTTTTACACCGTCGTCAGCGTGCTGTCCGAACACACACTCCTCGACACCATCGCGGCGCTCGGCATCATGATCTGTTGGTATTACGGGATCACCGCATTCGCATGTGTCTGGTTCTTCCGCAGAGAATTGTTCAGCAGCGCCCGCAACATCGTGTTCAAGTTCGTGTTCCCACTCTTGGGCGGCATCATGCTCACCGCGGTCTTCGTGATCTCGGTACGCGAGAGCATGGACCCCGAGAACGGCAGTGGCGCCTCGATCTTCGGGATCGGACTCGTCTTCTACATGGGATTCGGCCTCCTGGCATTGGGGCTGGTCCTGATGTTCGTGATGCGAGCGACCTCACCCGACTTCTTCGCCGGTCGCACCCTCCGCCGTGATACCCCGGCACTGGTGGACGAGAGCTCGCTCGTCCAGAAGTGACCTGCTGACAACCCGGGTACCGACCGCTCCACGAACGACGCTGGGACACTGGCCAGATGACCACGAATCACCTGAAACGCACCATCCGATGGGCCGGTCGCACCGTCAGGTGGGATCGATTCGGCGACGGCCCCGCCCTGGTTTTCCTGCATGGCACGCCCTGGTCGTCGGCGCTGTGGCGACAGTATGCCGAGGCCCTGGCGGAGGACTTCACCGTCTACCTCTGGGATATGCCCGGGTACGGATTGTCATCGAAGGCCCCTGATCATCGCGTCGACCTCGGGGTTCAAGGTGAGCTCTTCGCACATCTCCTGGACGTCTGGGGGCTCGAACGTCCACATGTCATCGCCCATGACTTCGGTGGTGCCGTTGCCCTGCGCGCCCGGCTGCTGCACGGCAGACGGTATGCATCGCTGTGTCTCGTCGACGTCGTGGCGCTCAGCCCGTGGGGCTCGCCCTTCTTCACCCTCGTCCAGCAGCACGCCGACGTCTTCGAACAGCTGCCGCCTGCCGTCCACCGGGGCGCGATCGAGGCCTACATCCGCGGCGCAAGTCACCGGGGACTCCGCGACGACCACCTCGAGATGCTGGTCCGACCCTGGTCCGACACAGACGGACAGACCGCGTTCTACCGACAGATCGCCCAGGCGGACGAGAAATACACCGACGAGGTGGAGCCGCTGTATGGGACCCTCGATGAACCGACACATATCGTGTGGGGCGCAGAGGACACCTGGATTCCGATGGATCGTGCAGAGCGCTTGGGCACACTGATACCGCATGCGACGCGAACGCTGATTCACGACGCCGGCCACCTGATCCAGCTCGATGCGCCGGCGCAACTGTCAGCTGAATTGACCCGGTGGACCACCGAGGTGGCATGACTGGCAAGAAATTCTGCAGTCAGGTCGAAATCAGGACCGCAAAAGAGAGAGCGGGACAAACAATGTCCACACATCGCAGAAGATGCACAAATGACTGTGGCCCCCGAATTGCTTCGGGGGCCACAGTTCTGAGTTGTGTTCGGCGGTGTCCTACTCTCCCACACTGGTTAGGGTGCAGTACCATTGGCGCTGGAGGGCTTAGCTTCC
>NZ_JBNCLX010000009.1:0-92936 GCF_049844895.1 Gordonia sp. DT101
GGACACACGATGCCAAACAAATGGCATCAGACAATTCATCAACACACTATCGAGTTCTCAAAGAACACACACCCACCAGACGCATCTGTTTCCAGATCCGGCTCCGATGAGCTTCCCGAGAGCGCAGCGTACCGCACTCTTGTTCTTGGGAGTGGCCCCGCACAGTCAGCCCGAACCAGTGGCTCGGGCACTTCAGTTTCCCCGGTCCTTGCTGGCCCCGGGGGACTTGCTCTCTGCGGTGCATCGATTAAGTTACACAGGCGAGAACACAGCGTCAAATCGCCTGGTCAGAGCGATATTCTTGCGCCGGCAAAGCTCTTCTTCCCGCGACGGATGACCAACCAGGTGCCATGCAGCAGATCCGAGGCCTCCGGACGCCATTGCGGGTCGGTGATCTTCTCGTTGTTCACGTACGCGCCGCCCTCACCGATCGCTCGACGCGCGGCCTTGTTGCTCTCCGACAGAGTGGTGTCCACCAACAGTTCGACGATGGTCGGCTGCGTGCCGGCGTAGTCGGCCACTGTCGTCTCACCGACCGCGGCAGCAAGGGTCTGCTCATCGAGATCGGCCAACTCGGCACGACCGAACAGCGCCTGACTGGCCAGTTCGGCGGCCTCGGTGTGGTGTTCACCGTGGATCAAGGTCGTCATCTCCGCGGCCAGACGTTTCTGCGCCGTCCGCAGGTGCGGAGTCTCCTCGGTGGCGCGCTCGAGTTCGGCGATCTCGTCGCGCCCGAGGAAGGTGAACCACTTCAGATACCGCACGACATCGGTGTCTGCGGTGTTCACGAAGTACTGGTACCAGGCATATGGGCTGGTCAGCTCCGGGTCGAGCCACAGACTGCCGCCACCGGTCGACTTGCCGAACTTCTTGCCGTCTGAAGACGTCACCAGCGGCACGGTCATCGCGTGCAGGGTGGAGCCGTCGACACGTCGGGCCAGGTCGACGCCGCCGACGATGTTCCCCCACTGGTCGGAACCGCCGATCTGCAGCGTGCAGCCATGGCGGCGGTGCAACTCGACGAAGTCGTTGGACTGCAGCAACAGGTAACTGAACTCGGTGTAGCTGATGCCATCGGCCTCCAGCCGGCGCCGCACGGTCTCCCTGGCCAGCATGACGTTCACCGAGAAGTGTTTACCGATGTCGCGGAGGAACTCGACGGCCGACAGTTCGGCCGTCCAGTCCATGTTGTTGACCGTCAGCGCGCCGTTCGCCGAGTCGTCGATCCGCACGAAGCGACGGAGCTGCGCGTCGATCCGGTCGGCCCACTCCGCGACGGTGTCGGCCGTGTTCATCGTCCGTTCGCCGACCTCGCGTGGGTCGCCGATCAGTCCGGTCGCCCCGCCCGCGAGCACGATCGGCCGATGGCCGGCCTGCTGGAATCGACTCAGGGTCAGCAACGGGACCAGATGTCCTGCGTGCAGACTCGATGCCGTGGGATCGAAGCCCGCATAGAGCGTGATCGGCCCACGGGCCAATTCGGCGCGGAGCTCATCGAGGTCGGTCGACTGGGCGATCAGGCCACGCCACGCGAGCTCTTCGAGGATGTCGGTGGTCGGGCGGTCAGACGTCTCGGCGGTCACCCTTCGATCTTGTCATCCAAGGTGCCGGCAGGCGTCGCCCACCTGCATCGCGACCTATTCGGGTGTCGACTCCGAGGTGGTCAACGCAGCGTGTTCGGCATCGTCGACGCTGCGCGCCTCGTCGGCGAGCATCACCGGGATGCCGTCGGAATCGATCCGGTAGGCCACCCGCAGCCGTGGGTTGTAGAGCTCGTCGCCGGCGTCGAGCAGCGGCCCGTGGTCCTGCGGGCACACCAGCCGCTCACGTGTGATCGGGTCGATGGCTGCGGCACGTGACGTCACGTCGGCTCCCACTTTCTTGTCGCTCCTACCGGCCCAGAGGGCTCGGTCTGCCACTCTAGTCCGTCCGCCGCCGGGCGGACGATCTGCACCCAGCACGCGGTCCCGGTCGGTGATTCAGGTCCAATTAACTTCTACGGCAACACTTCTCGTGTAGCGCCGATATCGCCCGTCGATGTCCCGGTACCAGACCCGGGCACCTGGTCGGGGCAGCCCCATCCTCGCGAACCGGGTGGCCAGCGGCCGGTAGGAATCGGAGACCGGGATCTCGTCGACCACCCAGATCAGATGTGGACGTTCCTCGGCCGGTAGCGCGCCGAGTCCGATCCGCAGGGCAGAGACGGTGAGGGATTCTGCCCTGTCTCCTCGTCGACGAGTCGTCACCGCGGCCACCGCGAGCTCGTGACCGGGTTCCCCGATGCCGTACACGGCGACCTGGTCGACACCGCGGACCTGCGACAACGCGAACTCGATCGGCGGGATGTAGATCGGTCCCGGGGTGCTCCGGATGACGGATTCGGCCGAGCCGAAAAACCAGAGGTCGCCGTTGGCGTCCCGTTGGAAAAGATGGCCCGACACCTCCCAGCGATCCCGCTCGGCAAACACATCGCGCAACACCGTCGACGACGTCTCGAACCGTTGACGCGCCTTGGCCATCAGCAACCCGACCTCGCCGACACCCGCCTTGCGGACAAACCCGGAGTCGTCGATGTCGAGCCGTCCCGCATCGACGTCGAACGCCGCGACCTCGACCGGATTCGTCTCCGGCAGCGCCTGTCCCATCGATCCGACCTTGTCGCCGGAGACGTTCGCCAGGATCGCCGAACCATCTGCGGTGGCGAAGAACTCGAGAACCCTGGCCCGCGGGAATCCCTCGAGGACCTCCGCCCAGAGACCCGACGGCATACCCGAGCCCATGAACAGGCGGATGGGGTTGTACTGGTTGATCTGGAACCCCTCGGAGCGGACCACCTGACGCAGCATCGACCAGGTGTACGAGACGACGGTGACGCCGTAGCGGTGCACTTCGGACGCGAAGGTCTCGGCGTCGATCCGTTCCGACAACGCGATGCGGGACCGACCCACGACGGTCGCGCCCAGGGTCGTGAGCAGGCCCGATGCGTGATGCAGCGGTGGCAGGCAGTAGACCGTGTCCCGGTCGGTCAGCCCCGCCGCCGAGGCGGCGCCGAACGCCGACATCGCGAAGCGGTGGTTGGTGACCGGCCATGGTGCGAGGTTCCCGCCCGCACGGGTGAAGAGGATGAAGGCGAGATCGCCTGCCAGTCCGGGATCGCGGCGGTACCACGACGGTATCCGGACCTCGTCCGGATCGATCTCCTCCATGTCGATGATCGTCCGGCCGTCGGCGGCATGGATCGCGCGTGCCTCGGCGCTACCGCCACCGAGCACCAGTACGCGGTCGGTGTGCTTGGCGGCGGCGTCCAGGTGATTCGGATCGGTGATCATGATCGAGCACTCGCCGAGGCGGAGCATCTCGGGGATGTCGCCGTCGGCGGCCAGCAGGACCGCGACCGCGCCCAGTCGCGACAATGCCGCGACGACGACGAGCGCACTGGGCCGGGTGTCCATGAGTACCCCGACGTGCACACCTGGTCGGACACCGCAGTCGATGAGACCCGCGACCACGTTGTCGATGCGAGCGTTGACCTGGGCGTGCGTCAGTACGCGGTTCTCGAACAGGAAGAGCTCGCTGGCGGCCGCGCGCTTGCAGTTCTCCGACATCAACTTGCCCAGCGAGATCCGCGTGCCGGATTGGATCTGTCCCAGCCGCAACAATCTGGGCACCGTCCGCACCGACTCCTGGGCCACCGCCCGCGACGTCCGCTGCAGGGAGTTCGCGAGGGCGATCAACTCGCGAGACACGCCCGCGCCCGCATCGGTCATCGAACCGAGGCCGTGCGTGATCCGCGACGAGATGCTCACCCCGGTACCGTGCGGGTCGAGGTTCTCGGGCATCTCCTCCACCAGCAGAGGGCGGTCGCCCTTGCCGGACTGCCACAACACCCACTCCGACGTGGTCGGCCAGGTGTGCCCGCCCGCGGTACTGCCCACCACCAGCCCGAAATGTCCTACCGGGACCCGAGATTCGTACACGTCTGCCACGGGCGCGGCCTGCACGATCCCGCGGACAGCGAGCGGCTGCCCGATGTCGTCGGCCTCGCCGATGAACGCCAGTATCGGGCAAGTGATCTCGGTCAGCGTCACGAGATCACCATTGATGACGAAGCCGCCGGACATCATGCGGTTGTGCACCACGAACTGGCGCAAGAGCTCGGCTACGGCCGGTCCGGACCAGGCCACCCAGCCCTCCGCCTCGATGAACCGCCGCTGATCCTCCCGGGGCAGCAACGCGTCCCGGTCGTGGAGCTTGCGGAGGAAGTCGACCCGACTGCGTGCGGTCTTGACCGGATCGACGAGCTGGAAGCCGGCGCGCGCCATCCAGCCGGGTACCCAGAGCCGGTTGAAGACCTTGTCTGCCAGTAATTCCGCTCCCGGCACCACCAGGTTGGCGGGCAGGCCGAGAGGCAGGGCTGCCAGTACGTCCACCGGGCTGCCGTAGGTGATGAGACTCGCAATGCCTGCGGAGCGTCGGTAGGCGGCCGTCTGGTACGCGAACATCCCGCCCTGCGAATAGCCGGCCAGGTGGACGTCTTTCCCGGTCGCCTCGATGATCAGGTCGATCGCCCTGCTGACCGCCACCACGTGATCGGCCAGGTTGCGCTCCATCCCGCCTTCCTCGGAATCGGGCGACCCGAAGTCGATGACCCAGGGGGTGATCCCGTTCCGGTGCAGGATCGACACCGCCCCGTTGAGATCCGTGACGTCATAGACGTTGGCGGACACCATCATCGGTGGAACCAGAACGATCTGCGGACCATCCGTGGAGGTCCCCGGGAAATAGCGGCGCAGCCGGAACATCTTCTCGGTCTCCACCACCGCGTACGGCGCGGGCTCGGTGCCGGTATCGAACCCACCGAATCGCAGTACCTCGAGACCGTTCTGAGCGGTCGCGAGTACCCGGTCGACCGCCGCCCCGATGTCGGGCAGCGCAGGAAGACCCACCATCGCGCTGTCCCCCTCCCATCCGTCGAGTGATGCATGTCCAAGTGATGCGTGTCACTGTACCGACCTCCCCGCGGGCGGTGTCCTGAGCGCACCGTGCGCCTCCGGTAGAACGCTCCAGTAGAACTCAGCCGGACCAGCGGTCGCGCCGTGTGCGCACTTCGGCCTGCAGGGCGGACAGCTGCCGACCGACAGCCACTGATGCGGTCCCGCCATGGGCATTGCGCGATTCGATCGATCCACGCACTGTCAGTACGTCCCGCACCTCGGGACGCAGGTCTGGACTGATCGAGGCCAGCGTCTCGTCGTCGAGATCGGCGAGCCCGATGCCACGCTCTTCGGCCGCACGGACACTCGCGCCCGCGACCTCATGCGCCACCCGGAACGGAACCCCCTGGCGAACAAGCCATTCCGCGATATCGGTGGCGAGTGTGAACCCGGCAGGCGCCAGCTCTGCCATGCGGTCCTCGTGAAATTCGAGTGTCGCGACGAGCCCGGTGATCGCGGGCAACAGCAATTCCAGCTGGGCGACCGAGTCGAAGACCGGCTCCTTGTCCTCCTGGAGATCCCGGTTGTAGGCGAGCGGCTGAGCCTTGAGTGTGGCCATCAGGCCGGTCAGGTTGCCGATCAGGCGACCCGACTTGCCGCGCATCAGTTCGGCGACGTCGGGGTTCTTCTTCTGCGGCATGATGGAGCTTCCGGTCGACCAGGCGTCGGCGAGGGTCAGGTAGCCGTATTCCGGGGTGCTCCACAGGATGACCTCCTCGGACAGCCGCGACAGGTCGACGCCGATCATCGCCAGAACGAAGGCCCCCTCGGCCGCGAAATCGCGTGCCGACGTCGCATCGATCGAGTTCTCGGCGGGCCGATCGAAACCCAGATCCGCCGCGATCGCGGCCGGGTCCAGCCCGAGCGAGGATCCGGCGAGGGCGCCGGAACCGTAGGGAGAGACCGCGGTTCGACGATCCGCGTCGGCGAGTCGATCCACATCCCGGATCAGCGGGTGCGCATGCGCGAGGAGATGATGGGCGAGCAGGACCGGCTGCGCGGCCTGCAGATGCGTCTTGCCTGGCATCACCGCATCCGGATGTGCCTGAGCCTGCGCGATCAGCGCATCCACCACGTCGAGCACGCCCACGGCCACGCGACCGATGGCCGCGCGCAACCACATCCGGAACAGGGTCGCGACCTGATCGTTGCGCGATCGCCCGGCGCGGAGCCGGCCCCCGAGTTCCGGACCCACACGCTCGATAAGACCACGCTCGAGTGCTCCGTGAACGTCCTCGTCGGATTCGGCAGGGCCGAACGAGCCGTCCGCGACGTCGGCCGCGAGCTGCGACAGACCGTCCAGCATGGCGGCGAGATCGTCGTCGGTGAGCAGGCCGGCCCGATTGAGCACCCGAGCATGCGCCTTCGACGCCTCGACGTCGAACGGTGCGAGCGCCCAGTCGAAGTGCGTCGACTTGCTGAGCGCGGCCATCGCCTCGGCAGGACCGCCGGCGAAGCGTCCACCCCAGAGCGATCCCTCGTTGGTGGCGCCCGGTGCGGGTCGATCAGGGCCGTTGCTCACAGATCGAGATCCCGCCTCGCCGCGATCTTCGACGACAGCCCGTGCAGCTCGACGAATCCGCGCGCCGCGGACTGGTCGAAGCTGTCGCCCTCGTCGTAGGTGGCGAGGTTGAAGTCGTAGAGCGATTCCGGGCTGCGACGACCGGTGACCGCGATGTGACCGCCATGGAGAACCAGGCGGATGTCGCCGGTGACGTGTTCCTGGGTCGACGCGACGAACGCCTCGAGCGAGCGCCTCAACGGCGAGAACCACAATCCGTCGTACACCTGTTCGGCCCACTTCTGGTCCGTGAGCCGCTTGTAGCGCCCGAGCTCGCGTTCCAGCGTCACATGCTCGAGCTCCTCGTGTGCCCGGATCAGCACCATCGCACCCGGGGCCTCGTAGACCTCGCGGCTCTTGATGCCGACGAGTCGGTCCTCGACGACGTCGAGCCTGCCGACGCCCTGCGCACCGGCGCGCCGGTTCAGTTCCACGATCGCCTCGAGGACGCTCACCGGCCGGCCGTCGATGGCGATCGGGCGCCCCTTGTCGAAGGAGATGATGACCTCGTCGGGAGACTGCCAGTTGACCGTCGGATCCTCGGTGTAGCTGTAGACGTCCTTCGTGGGCGCGTTCCAGAGATCCTCGAGGAACCCGGTCTCGACGGCGCGGCCCCACACGTTCTGATCGATGGAGAACGGCGACTTCTTGGTCACGTTGATCGGGATGTCGTTCTCCTCGGCGAAGCTGATCGCCTTCTCCCGGGTCCATGCATAGTCGCGCACCGGGGCGAGAACGTCGAGATCGGGTGCGAGCGTGGCGAATCCGACTTCGAATCGCACCTGGTCGTTGCCCTTACCCGTGCAACCGTGGGCGACGACGGTGCCACCGTGGTCGCGAGCCGCGGTCACCAGATGCTTGGCGATCAGGGGCCGTGAGATCGCCGAGACCAGCGGGTATCGGTCCATGTAGAGCGCATTGGATGTGATCGCCGACAGGCAGTACTCGTCGGCGAACTCGTCACGGGCGTCGACCACCACGGCCTCCACCGCACCGCAGTCCAGTGCCCGTTGGCGCACCACGTCCATGTCCTCGCCACCCTGACCGAGGTCGAGGGCGACGGCAACCACCTCCTTGCCGGTCTCCTTGCCGATCCAGCTGATCGCAACCGAGGTGTCCAGTCCGCCCGAGTACGCGAGTACGACGCGTTCCGCCATGATTCTCTCCTGTAGTTCGTCCGCACCCGCGGCGTATTCCTGTGCCGACTCCGGTGCCTTGTGATTGATTGTGTCTGAAGGGCCGAGCTGTGGGGCCACGTGGTGCTACACGAGGCCCTCGATTCGTCGGGACAACTCTGTGCCGTCGACCGGTTCGCGTGCGACGACGAAGATGGTGTCGTCGCCTGCGATCGTGCCGACCACGTCCGGGAGGCTGGCCCGGTCGATGGCGCTGGCCAGGTAATGGGCCGCCCCGGGCGGCGTCCGCAGGACCGCGAGGTTGCCGCTGCTGTCGGTCGACACGAGTAGTTCCGACAGCAGGCGCGCCAGCCGGTCGGTGCCGCCGAACACACCGCGGACGGGAGATCCGTCCTCGGGGACCACGTACACGCCTGCGCCGCCGTCTGGCGCGCGGAGCTTGACCGCGCCGAGTTCGTCGAGGTCGCGCGACAGCGTCGCCTGTGTCGCGTCGATGCCGGCGTCGGCGAGAAGGTGCTGCAACCCGGACTGACTCCGCACCTGGTGGGTGGACAGGATGTCGATGATCCGTGCGTGCCGGCCCGCCTTGGTGGCGGCGAGCTTGGTCTCGCCGTGCTCCGTAGCCGCCGAGGTGGAGTCACCTGTCGTGGTCATCGTTGCTCCAGCAGCCAGATCAGCAGCGCCTTCTGCGCGTGCAGGCGGTTCTCGGCCTCGTCGAGGACGACGCTGGCCGGGCCGTCGAGTACGTCGTCGGTGATCTCCTCACCGCGGTGGGCGGGCAGGCAATGCAGCACGATCGCCGCCGGATCCGCATGGTCCAACAACTCGTGGTTGATCTGATACGGAATGAACGGCGCATGTCGGTCCTTGCCGTCGCTCTCCTGACCCATCGAGGTCCATGTGTCCGTTACCAGGACGTCAGCGCCGGTCGCGGCCGCTACCGGATCCGTCACGATCCGCACCGACCCGCCGGTGAGCTGGGCCCGCCGGGTCGTCGCCTCGACGACGTCGGCGTCCGGTTCGAAACCTGCAGGCGCACTGATGGTGACGTGCATACCTGCCGTGACGCCGCCGAGGGCGAGCGAGTGGGCCATGTTGTTCGCACCGTCGCCGAGATAGGTCATCGACAGCCCTGCCGTCTTCCCCTTCCGTTCGATGATCGTCTGCAGATCGGCGAGCACCTGACACGGGTGGAAGGTGTCCGAGAGTGCGTTCACGATCGGGATGGTGGCCGTCGACGCCATCGCCTCGAGGCGGTCCTGGCCGAAGGTCCGCCAGACCACGGCGTCGACGAACCGCGACAGCACGCGACCGGTGTCCTCGATCGTCTCGTCGCGGCCGAGTTGGGTCGTGGTGCCGTCGACGACCACCGCGTGCCCACCCATCTGTGCGATGCCCATCTCGAAGGAGAATCTCGTGCGGGTCGAGTTCTTGTCGAAGAGGACCCCGACGCCCCGCGGCCCCTCGAGGGGACGATGGGCGAACGGCGCGGTCTTGACCTCGGCGGCGAGCGCCAGCACCTGTGCCTGCTCGTCGGGGGTGAGGTCGTCGTCGCGTAAGAAATGACGGGTCATGCGGTCTTCCCCTGTGGGTCGTCGGACGATGGGGTCTGCGCCGTGGCCGCGTCCAGGATCGCGGGCAGCGCAGCGACGAAGGCCGCGCCCTGGTGTTCCGTCAGGATCAGCGGTGGTGCCAGACGAAGGACGTCGGGTCCCGGTGCATTGATGAGGAACCCGGCCTCCCGGGCCGCGAGTTCGGTCTCGGCGGCGATGGGATTGTTCAACACCACGCCGAGCAGCAGGCCCGATCCACGCACGTGCGACACCTGCGGATGGCCGAGGTCCTCGATGCCGGTCGCGATCGACTTGCCCAGGGACGCGACGTGGTCGACGAGGCCGTCCTCGTCGACCACTCGCAGCACCGCCAGCGCCGCGGCGGCGCAGGTCGGGTTGCCGCCGAAGGTGGTGCCGTGCTGACCCGGTTCGAAGAGATCGGCCGCCGGCCCCGAAGCGATGCACGCACCGATCGGCAATCCGCCCCCGAGACCCTTCGCCAACGTCATCACGTCGGGCACGACGCCCGCGGCCTGATGAGCGAAAAACGAACCGGTACGGGCGATCCCGGTCTGCACCTCATCGAAGATCAGCAGTGCGCCGCGGTCGGAGGTGATCCGTCTGGCGGCGGCCAGATATCCCTCCGGCGGCACGACGACGCCACTCTCGCCGAGGATCGGTTCCAGGATGACCGCCGCCGTGTTCTCGGTGACCGCGGCCTCGAGTTCGCCGACGTCGCCATACGGGACGAAGCGCACGCCCGGCGGCATCGGCTCGAAGGGCGCCCGCTTGGCGGGTTGACCGGTCATCGCGAGCGCACCCATGGTACGGCCGTGAAAGGCACGCTCGGCCGCGACGATCTCCGGACGCCCGGTTCGGCGAGCGAGTTTGAACGCGGCCTCGTTCGCCTCGGTACCCGAATTGCAGAAGAACACCCGCCCCGGGTGACCGAACTTGTCGAGCAAGCGCTCGGCGAGTTCGACTGCGGGCGCGCTGATGTAGAGATTGGAGACATGACCCAACGTCTGGAGTTGGGTGGTCACCGCATCGATGATCGCGGGATGCGCATGCCCGAGAGAGTTGACTGCGATGCCGCCCAGCAGGTCGAGGTACTCTTTGCCGTTCGCGTCACGAACCACGGCGCCCGACCCGTTGGTGAGCGCGATCGCGGGCGTGCCGTAGTTGTTCATCAGCGCGGCCGACCACCGCTCCTGCAATGGCTCGGTCATGATGCGCCTCCTGAGTTGTCGGAGTCGGCGACGACGGTCGTCCCGGTCGAGCTCTCGGTCAGCAGTTGTGCGAGCACCGAATGCGGCACCCGCCCGTCGATCACGTGGGCTTGGCGCACGCTGCCGTTCACGGCTCGCAGACACGCCTCCATCTTCGGCACCATGCCGGCGTCGAGTGACCCGAGCAGCGCGTCGACCTCGGACGTGGTGATCTGCTCGACCAGTGAGGTGCGGTCCGGCCAGTCGGTGTAGAGACCTTCGACATCGGTGAGCATCACCAACCGCGACGCTCCGAGCGCATCGGCGAGTGCACCGGCTGCGGTATCGGCGTTGATGTTGTGGACCACCCCGTCGCGGTCGGGCGCGATGGTCGAGACCACCGGGATGCGGCCCGCCGCGACCAGGTCGAGAACCGCAGAGGTGTTCACCGAGGTGATGTCGCCGACGAGACCGATGTCGGTGGCGGTGCCGTCGACGAGAACCGTTCGGCGAGAGGCGGTGAAGAGATGTGCGTCCTCGCCGGTGATGCCCACCGCGTAGGGGCCGTGGGCGTTGATGAGCCCGACCAGTTCGCGACCGACCTGTCCGAAGAGGACCATCCGCGCGATATCCATCACCTCCGGGGTGGTGACCCGGAATCCGCCACGGAACTCGCCCTCGAGCCCGAGTCGCTTCAGCATCGCGGAGATCTGAGGACCACCCCCGTGGACGACCACGGGGTGGATACCGCAGGCACGCAGCAACACCATGTCCGTGGCGAAGGCCCGTTTGAGATCGTCATCGATCATCGCGTTGCCGCCGTACTTGACCACCACAGTGGCGCCGTGCAGCGCCTGCAACGCCGGAAGCGATTCGGCGAGCACCATCGCCTTGTCGAGCGCGCTCAGGACTCCCCCGCCGGTGCCCACAGGTTCTTCGAAGATGCCGTCTCCCCCGCCGATCGAGCTTGTCGAGATCATGACGAGTACGCCGAGTTCTCTTCGACGTACCCATGGGACAGGTCCGTGGTGCGGATGGCGGCCGTGGCGTCGCCGAGTCCGAGTTCGATCTGGACCGCGACGTCGGCGCCGGACAGATCGACGTCGCGCGCTCCCGGTGCTCCGCACCCGTTCACGCAGACCGGATTCCCGTTGAACGACACCGTGATCCGGTCCGGGTCGATGGTAACCGGCGAGATCCCCACCGCGGCGAGTACCCGACCCCAATTGGGATCCGATCCGAACAGCGCGGTCTTCACGAGCGAATCCCGCGCCACCGTCCGGGCAACGGCCACGGCATCGTCCTCGGTGACTGCCCCGCTCACGGTGATGATCACCCGTTTCGTGACCCCCTCGGCGTCGGCCATCAGCTGGGCGGCGAGGTCGTCGCACACCGCGAACACCGCGGCGTCGAGGTCGTCCTGGTCGACCGGGATCTGGCTGGCTCCCGAACTCAGCAGGAGCACGGTGTCGTTGGTGGAGCTCGAGCCGTCCACGTCCAGGCGGTCGAGGGTGCGATCGGTTGCCTTGCGCAGCGCCGCATCGAGCTGTGCCGCAGTGGCCTTCGCGTCCGTGGTCAGGACGACCAGCATCGTCGCCAGAGATGGTGCGAGCATGCCCGCACCCTTGGCCATCGCGCCGACATTCCACCCCTCGGGATGGTGCAGCGCAATCTGTTTCGGCACGGTGTCGGTGGTCATGATCGCGTGCGCCGCGTCGGTGCCGCCCGAGAGGCCGCCGCCCATCTCGTGCACGATCTCGGTCACGCCGGCAAGGACCTTGTCCATCGGCAGCCGGTCACCGATCAGACCGGTCGAGCACACCGCGACCTCGACCGCACCTGTTTCGGTACCCCAGTTGCTCAACGCCTCGGCGACCGCCTCGGCCGTGGCATGGGTGTCCTGGAAACCTTCGGGCCCCGTACACGCGTTGGCGCCACCTGAATTGAGGATCACCGCGCGCAGGCGACCCGTGGTGAGGACCTGCCGGCTCCACAGCACCGGCGCGGCCTTGACCTGGTTACGGGTGAAGACGGCAGCCGCCGCGTAATCGGGTCCCTCGTTGAACACCAGAGCCAGATCCTCGGCGCCGGAGGCCTTGATACCGGCCGCGATTCCCGCCGCACGGAATCCCAGGGGCGCGGTCACGCCCTGATCGCGGACCAGCCGTGGCGCATCCAGGGGCGCGCCGGGCGTGATCCGGTCGTCGTCGGTCGGAGCATTCGACTCGGATGATGTCGTCACGGTGCCACCCCCACGGTGCTCAGGCCCTCGGCCTCGTCCCAGCCGAGCGCGAGGTTCATCGATTGCACCGCCGCTCCGCCGGTGCCCTTGGTCAGGTTGTCGATGGCGGCGACCGCCACCATCGTCCCCGCACGTTCGTCGACGGTGACCGCGATCTGGACGGCGTTGCTGCCGATCACCGATCCGGTCGCCGGGAGCACGCCTTCCGGGAGCACGTGAACGAAGGTCTCGTCGCCGTAGGCCTTCTCGTAGGCGGCCCGGATCTCGGCGGCCGATGCGCTCGTACGCGCCGTGCAGGTGGCCAGGATGCCGCGCGCCATCGGCACGAGGACAGGCGTGAACGAGACGGAGACCGGGAGGTCGGCCGCCGCCGAGAGCGCCTGCGCGATCTCCGGGGTGTGACGATGCGCGCCACCGATCCCGTATGCCCGCGCCGAGCCGATCACCTCGGATGCCAGCAGATCGATCTTTGGTGCGCGACCCGCTCCCGAGGCCCCACTCACTGCGACGACGCTGACCTGGGGCTCGACGAGACCGGCGGCGACCGCCGGACGCAGGGCGAGAACGGACACCGTCGGGTAGCAGCCGGGCACCGCGATCCGGCTCGCGTCACGAAGGATCTCCCGGTTGCCCGGCAACTCGGGAAGTCCGTACGGCCAGGTGCCGGCGTGCTCGCTGCCGTAGTAGTCGACCCAGTCCTGTGCGTTCTGGAGACGATGGTCGGCGCCGCAATCGATGATCAGCGTGGTCGGCGGCAGCGCGTCGGCGATCTCGCCGGATTTGCCGTGCGGAAGCCCGAGGAACACGACGTCGTGGCCGGCCAGTATGTCGGGAGTGGTCTCCTCGAGTTCCCGATCGGCAAGCGGCAGGAGGTGCGGATGCAACGAACCGAGCGTGCTGCCCGCGTTGCCGCCGGCAGTCAACGCTCCGATCTCGAGGTCGCCTGATCGCAGGCGCGGATGCCCACACAGGAGTCGAAGGATCTCTCCGCCCGCATAGCCGCTCGCACCGGCGACTGCCACCTTGATCGTCATGCGATCATTATGCACGCCGATGCAAATCAATTCACGGGTGGGTGGGACCTCAGCGCAGTCGGGCGCCCAGCTGTTCGCCTGCGTGCGCGACGGCCGCGAGCTTCGCCTCGTTGGCCTCGTCCTCGGTGAGCGTCCGGTCGGGCGCGCGGAACCGGAGGGCGAAGGTGAGCGACTTGCTGCCGTCACCGACCTGCTCGCCGGTGAACACGTCGAACAGGTCGATGGCCTCGAGAAGGTCGCCGGCTCCGACGCGCAGCGCCGCGGCGACGTCGCCGGCAGACACGGTGTCCGCGACCACCACCGCGACGTCCTGCAGCACGGCCGGGAAAGGCGAGACATGTGGCGCGGCCAGGTGCTCGACGAGGGGCATCGCGTCGATGTCGATCTCGACGGCGCACAGCCGCTTGGGCAGACCGGCGCGTTCGAGCACCGCCGGGTGCAGCTCTCCCGCGTACCCGACCGTTACACCGTCGACACTGAGTCGTGCACAGCGACCGGGATGCCACGGCCGCTCGTCGACGGCCGACAACACCAGTTCGACACCGGCAGCACGACCGATGGTCCGGGCCGCCTCGAAGGCGTCGACATGGTCGGCGGTACGTCCCGGGCCCCACGGGCCGGCAGGATCTCGGAGCCCGGTCAGAACCACCGCGACATGCAGCGGTTGATGCGGCAACGACGCATCGAGCGCCGCGATCTGTTCGTCGGTGGGCCTGCGGGTGACATCGAGCGCATCCACCGCGGCGACGTGATCACCCGCCAGCACGACCTGACCGATGGTGTAGAGCGACAGGTCTCGCTGGCCGCGCGCGATGTTGCGGGCGGTCATCTCCAGCAGACCGGGCAGCAGGGTGGTGTTGAGTTCCGGACGATCGGACTCCAGCGGATTGAGCACTTTGACGGTCCGACGACGCTCGTCGTCGGCGGGCAGATCCCAGACGTCGAAGACCCCGGCCGGCATGAACGGGTACGGAAGCACCTCGACGTAGCCGTCGAGCGCGAGGGTCCGACCGATGCCGCGACGGCGACGTTGCACCGCACTCAGGCCCGTACCGGCAGGCGCGCGCGGCACCACGGCCGGAATGTCCTCGAGCCCTTCGAGGCGCAACACCTCCTCGACCAGATCGGCGCGCTCCCGCAGATCGGGACGCCACGACGGCGGTGTGACAGTCAGCGGATCGGTACCCGCGACCGTGCAGCCCACCTCGGCCAGACGCGCCGCGGTGGTACCGGCCGGATACGGGATCCCGGCGGTGCGGTCGGGCTCGTCGAGGGCGATGGTGATCGGCGGCACGGCGGTCCTCGCGACACGGGTCTCGCTCAGGGGCGAGGCGACGGCGCCACCGGCGATCTCGACGATCAGTCGCGCCGCCCGGTCCGAGGCCACCGCGGTGACCTCCGGATCCACGGTGCGCTCGAATCGCTTGCTCGCCTCCGACGTCAGCTTGTGCCGTTTGCCGGTACGGAACACCCGCACCGGATCGAAGGTCGCCGCCTCGAGCAGGACGGTCGTCGTCGTGTCGGCGACCTCGGTGGATGCCCCGCCCATCACACCGGCCAGTGCGACGGGCCCGCTGTCGTCCGCGATCACGACGTCTTCGGGATCGAGGACCCGCACGACATCGTCGAGGGTGGTCAGTTTCTCGCCTGCCTGCGCGAGGCGCACCGTGATGGTGCCGGCGAGTTTCTCCGCATCGAAGGCGTGCAACGGCTGCCCGAGCTCGATCATCACGTAGTTGGTGATGTCGACGATCGCGGAGATGGGCCGAATACCCGCCACCAGCAGCCGCTTCTGCATCCACCACGGAGAGGTCGCGGCGGGATCGACACCGGAGATGACCCGTGCGGTGTATCTCGTGGCCGACGAGTCCTCGTCGATCGCGACCGGCCAGGCGTCGCCCTCGGCGGAGGCCAAGGCGGCCACGCCGATGCCCTGGTCGACGAACGGCACCCCGAAGCTGCCGGCGAGTTCACGGCCGAGGCCGCGCACCGAGAACGCGTAGCCGCGGTCTGGCGTGACATTGATGTCGATGGCGGTGTCGTCGAGACCCAAGACCTCCCGGGCGTCGTCGCCGGGTTCGGCGGTACCCGGCGCGAGCACCAGGATTCCGCTGTGGTCGTTACCGATACCGAGTTCGGACACCGAGCAGATCATGCCGTCGGAGACGCGTCCGTAGGTCTTGCGCGAGGCGATCTCGAAGGGCCCGGGCAGCACCACCCCCGGCAGCGCTGCCACGATCAGGTCGCCGACGGCGAAGTTGCGTGCGCCACAGACGATGCCGCGCGGCTGCTCCTCCCCCACCTCGACGGTGCAGAACCGGATCGGCTTCTTGAACTCGGTGAGCTCCGCGATGGTCGCCACCCGGCCGATCACCAGCGGACCGGTGACGACCGGGAACGGCTCGACGTCCTCGATCTCGAAACCGACGCGGACGAATCCCTGGTCGATCTCCGCGGCCGTCGCCGACCACTGGGGGTCTCCGTGGCGGAGCACCTCGGTGAACCAGGACTGTGGGGCACGCACGTCAACCAACTACTTTCATCGATCGGGCTTGTCGCGGATATGGAGTTGCCGGTGGTCGGGCTCGATGACGGTCGGTCAGACCGCCGGGCCGAACGGGACGGTGAAACGGATGTCCCCCTCGACCATGTCACGCATGTCGGAGATGTCGTTGCGGAACTGCAGGGTTCGTTCGAGGCCCATCCCGAAGGCGAATCCCGAATAGACATCGGGATCGATTCCGCTGGCGCGCAACACATTCGGGTTTACCATGCCGCAGCCGCCCCACTCGACCCAACCGGCTCCGCCCTTCTTGCCGGGGAACCAGACGTCCACCTCCGCCGACGGCTCGGTGAACGGGAAGTAGCTCGGCCGCATCCGGGTGGTGGTCTCCGGACCGAACAGGGCCCGGGCGAAGACCTCCAGGGTGCCGCGCAGGTTGGCCAGGGTCAGGCCCTTGTCGACGGCCAGTCCCTCGATCTGGTGGAAGACCGGCGTATGGGTGGCGTCGAGTTCGTCGGTACGGAACGTCCGCCCGGGGCATGCGACGTAGATCGGCAGGTCGCGGCTCAGCATGGACCGCACCTGCACCGGAGACGTGTGCGTCCGTAGCACCTGCCGTGAGCCCTCGGGTGCGATGTAGAAGGTGTCCTGCATCGAACGAGCCGGATGGTCGGGCAGGAAGTTGAGCGCATCGAAGTTGTGGTGCTCGGTCTCCACCTCCGGCCCCTCGGCGACCTCCCAGCCCATCCCGATGAAGACATCGGCGACCTGCTCGGCGATCACGGTGATCGGGTGACGGGCACCGACGCGTCGGCGGCCGCTGGGCAACGTGACGTCGACGGCCTCGGCGACCAGCACGGCTGCGTCACGCTCGGCCTGCAACGTCGCCGTCCGGAGGTCGAATGCCGCGGTGACCCGCCCGCGGACCTCGTTGACCGTCTTTCCGGCGGCCGAACGCTGGTCCTTGGGGATCGCGCCCAACGCCCGGCGAGCGAGTGCGATCGGCGACCGATCACCGAGATGCGCGGTCTTGGCGTGCGCGAGTTCGTCGAGGTCTGCGGCCGCCTCGAACGCGGCGACGGCGGCCGCGGCCGCGGCATCGAGTTCGTGCGGTTCGGGGAACCGCATCTCTTGGGCGTCGTCGGCAGGGCTGGCCACGGTCGGCGATCTCCTCGTTTCTCGTCCTGGTGTCCGTCTACCCCGTCTCACGAGACAGGAGAACTCTCGACGGTCCAGCGTAGTCGACCGTGGTGACGGCTTGCGCCGCAGGTAGGCGATGGATCGGCTTCTCAGAACGGGATTCCGAACCCCGCACACGTCATCGGCTTCCGGTTGCCCGGATCGAGCTCGTTCAGCAGAATCCGCGTCACGCCCGGATCGGCGATCATGCCGAGGTGCCCGACATGACTGTCCGGACAGAATGACTGGACGAACAGATTCCGGACGTTGGGCCCCGGGGGCAGGAACGCAACATCCTTGGGTATGGCGAGTTCGTCGTACCTGCTGACGATGTTGACGTACTCGATGCCCGGGTAGGTGCGTGGGGTGAATCTGAACGACGCCGGACTGAGAAGGTCAGACGCCGCCGGAATCCCTAGTGCGAGAAGCTCTTGTGCGCCCGGTATCGCTCCGGCGATACCACTCCAGAACTCCGGGGCGTTATTTGCGCCCGCAAGTCCGACGACGCGTGCGACATTCTTGTATCCCTGGTTCTTGTCGAGGTACGTCAGGTTGATCGCCGCTCCTTGCGAGTGCCCGATCAGGTCGACCTTCGGCGCTCCGGTCCACTTCCGCACCTTCGTCACGAATGCGGCCAGTTCCGTTGCCGAGTTCTCCAGTTTGTCGACGCCGCCGAATCCGTTGCTGTACGGCAGCCGGCCCACCGTCGTCGAGTACACGCAGTACCCGTTGTTGGCCAGCTCGGGCCCGATCGCCTGCCAGCTGGCGTTTTGGTTGGTCATCGTCCCGTGCACCAACACGACCGGGACCGGGTGGTTTGTACTGCGGCAGTGCGGTTTGTCGACCCCTGGCGCAGGTGTGTCGGCGTCGAACGTCCCGGTGGCGAGTGCCGCCGCGATGTTGTAGTTGACCGGATACATCGGTGCGGCGCTCGCTGGTGCCGCAACCGCGGACCCGACCACCACACCGACAACACACACGGCAATTGCCGCCCACAACCGATGTCGCGCAACCACGATGTTCCAGCCCCTGACGCCCAGACAACAGTGACGTAACGCTAACCCAGTTCCACCGAAGTCGATCAACGATTGGGCAGCACGCTCACCATCAGCTACGCGCCTGCACTCGTGCGCTGGCGTACAGGCAGATCGCGGCTGCGGCAGCGAGGTTGAGACTCTCCGCGCGGCCGTGGATCGGGATCGACACCCGGTGGTCGGCACGCGCCGCGACCTCGTCGGAAAGACCGTGTGCCTCGTTGCCGAAAAGCCAGGCGGTCGGCGCGGCGAGCAGACCGTCGGCGTCGTCGAGGGATATCTCGCCGTCGGCAGCGGTGGCGAGGACCGCGACGCCGGCATCCCGGATCGCGGCTAGGCCTGCGGTGATGTCGCGCTCGCGCACGATCGGCACATGGAACACGCTGCCCGCCGAGGACCGCACACACTTCCCGTTGTGCGGATCCACCGAGTCGCCGAGCAGGATCACCGCGTCGGCGCCCATCGCATCGGCGCATCGGATGAGGGTGCCGAGGTTGCCCGGCTCACGCGGCTCCACCGCGACGGCCAGCAGGCTCGCCGATGTGTCCAGCACGTCCGGGAGGAGTCGATCGAGCAGCGCGGAGATGGCGAACACCCCGGGAGCGGTGGTGGCCTCCGTCAGCTTGGCCACCGCTCGCTCGGACAGGATCTCGACGGGGAGGCCGCCCGTGTGTGCGGAGTCGACGAGCGCAGCGAATCGATCGACGTCGCCGTCGCGCACCAGGATTCGCTGAGCCCTGCGGGTTGCGAGTGCCGATTCGACGGCATTGGCACCCTCCACGAGGAAACGTCCCTCGGAGCGGCGCACCGACGAACGGTGCAGCTTCGCATACGACACGACCCGCGATGAACGTTCGGTGAGAACTTCCATCACGGGTCGTGGAATGTCGTCAGACGCGCCGGCGTCAGGCAGCGGGCGCGTTCACATCGGCCGGCAGCGCCTTGCGCGCGACCTCGACGAGACCGGTGAAGGCCTCCGGGTCGGTGACGGCGATGTCGGCGAGCACCTTGCGGTCCACCTCGACTCCGGCGGCCTTCAGGCCCTGGATGAAGCGGTTGTAGGTGATGTCGTTGGCGCGAGCCGCGGCGTTGATACGCGCGATCCACAGCTTGCGGAACTCACCCTTGCGGGCGCGACGGTCCCGGTAGGCGTAGGTCATCGAGTGGAGCTGCTGCTCCTTCGCCTTGCGGTACAGACGCGAACGCTGTCCGCGATAACCCTTGGAGGCCTCCAGGGTCGAACGACGCTTCTTCTGGGCGTTCACCGCCCTTTTCACGCGTGCCATGTCTCAAATCCTTTGTTCGTCAGATGTCTTCGGGTCCCCGGCCTCCGGCGGCGGGGCGCAGTCTTCGGTCGGCGTCAGCGGTTGAGGAGCCGCTTGATGCGCGGAGTGTCGTTCTCGCTCACGACGGCGATCCCGTCGAGACGGCGAGTACGGCGCGACGACTTGTGCTCCAGGAGGTGGCGACGGTTGGCCTTCTGGCGAACGATCTTGCCGCTACCGGTCACCTTGAATCGCTTCGCGGTGCCCTTGTGGGTCTTGCTCTTCGGCATGTTCTTCCTTCGTTCGAGCGAGCGGAAGCCCACCCGTGGTCACCGGGTGGTTCTCGCGCGCTGATGGTCAGTGCTCAGTGGCGGATGGTGTTACCCATCCCCCTTCGCTATTGGTTGGTCTCGGCGTCTTGCGCGGCGCCGTCGGGGCGCGGTCCACGGTCGCGGCCCTGCTGGGCCTTCTGTCGGGTCTTCGCACCCTTGTGCGGTGCCAGCACCATCGTCATGTTCCGGCCGTCCTGCTTGGCGGAGGTCTCGATGAAGCCGTAGTCGGCGACGTCGTTGCCCAAGCGCTGCAGAAGTCGGTAGCCCAGCTCGGGGCGCGACTGCTCGCGACCACGGAACATGATGGTGACCTTCACCTTGGACCCGGCCTCGAGGAACCGTACGACGTGACCCTTTTTGGTCTCGTAGTCGTGGTCGTCGATCTTCGGGCGGAGCTTCTGCTCCTTGACGACGGTCATCTGCTGGTTGCGACGCGATTCGCGCTGTTTCTGCGCGGCTTCGTACTTGAACTTGCCGTAGTCCATGATCTTGCACACGGGTGGCCGTGCGTCGGGGGCGACCTCGACCAGGTCCAGATCGGCCTCGATGGCCAGGCGAAGCGCATCTTCAACACGCACGATGCCCACCTGCTCCGAGTTCGGTCCGACGAGTCGGACCTCAGGGACGCGGATGCGCTCGTTGATGCGGGTCTCAGTGCTGATGGGGCCTCCTAGATCAGTGTTCTCTGGTGACCGCGGCCCAGGATCGCTGGGATGCGCAAGCAGGTGGCTCTCCAGCAGAAGAGCCCCGCGACGCTGATGGCGTCCGCAGGGCTCCGTTACCGACCGGTTCTCCGACGCACATGTCGGACCGACGAATCTGCGCTGCTCAAAGCGGCGAGACCTCGGTATGAACCGGACCGTACAACTGCGGGTGAAACCGCGTCGTGACGGTGGGAGCGGAACTCCACTTGCGACCCCGGCGCAAACCGGGGCGGTCGTGCTATGGGAGTCTAACAGCCATGACCGAGAACTCCTATTCGTCACCTGCACAGATACCCGGTGAGGGCAACGCTGACGGTGGCGAGGGAATCATCGGTCCGGAGCAGACCGGTATCGACAACGTCCGCGACCTGGCCGATATTCCGGCCATCGAGGTGGTCACCAAGGCGATCGTGCTGCTGATGAGCGCGGCCGCCGAGAAACTGGGTCTGGCCGAGGGAGCCGACGAGGACTCCGTCGACCTCGATGAAGCGCGACGGCTCATCACCTCGCTGGCCGGCCTCGTGCAGGCCTCCACCGAATATCTCGGCATCCACGCGGCCCCGATCCGCGACGGCCTCAAGGGCCTCCAGCTGGCGTTCCGCGAGGCGAGCGCGCATCCGGACGAGCCGGGCGAGGGCCCTGGCGAGAAGTACACGGGGCCGGTCCGCGCGCCACGCCGATAGACCATCGCGCTCGTGGGCGCGACGTAGGCTGGAGTGGTGAACCCGGACAAGCGCGAGGAGCCCCAGCCCGACGTCGTCGACGCCGAGGTTGTTCTGCCGGAACCAGCATCACCGACGTCGGTGCCGGCGCCGCCGGGTTTCGTCACAGGCGCGGCAATCCCCGACCCGGGCTACGACCAGTCGGGTGTACCGACCTTCGACTTCGTCCGCGACAAGATCGAGAACCGGGTCGCCACGGCGATCGGCTCCGAGGAGCTGGCAGAGGCGTCGCCCGAGGGGCAGCAGGTCGACGAGATGATGCGCAAACGCGACGAGGCGGCCAAGAAGAAGCTCGACGAGATCCGGAAGTCGATGGGCAAGGGCTGACACCCGGTTTTGTAGTAATAGTCCGCACTGCACGCGGACTATTGCTACAAAGCGGATTCAGCCCGCCGAGGCCACGTCCTCATCGAGCTCGAGGATGTCGGCCAGGAACTTCCCGGTGTGACTCTCCGGGACCGCCGCGATGTCTTCGGGCGTTCCCTCTGCCACTACTGTGCCGCCGCCCGTTCCACCCTCGGGGCCCATGTCGATGACCCAGTCTGCCGTCTTGATGACGTCGAGGTTGTGCTCGATGACGATGACGGTGTTGCCCTTGTCGACCAGCCCGCTGATGACCCCGAGCAGCTTCTTGATGTCCTCGAAGTGCAGGCCGGTGGTCGGCTCGTCAAGGATGTAGGCCGTCCGACCGGTCGAGCGCTTCTGGAGTTCGGCGGCCAATTTCACGCGCTGCGCCTCGCCACCGGAGAGCGTCGGCGCCGGCTGGCCGAGTCGCACGTACCCGAGCCCGACGTCGACCAGCGTCTTCAGATAGCGGTGGATCGACGTGACCGGCTCGAAGAACTCGGCGGCCTCCTCGATCGGCATGTCGAGGACCTCGGAGATGGTCTTGCCCTTGTAGTGGACCTCAAGCGTCTCGCGGTTGTACCGCGCGCCATGGCACACCTCGCACGGCACGTAGACATCCGGGAGGAAGTTCATCTCGATCTTGATCGTGCCCTCACCGGTGCAGGCCTCGCAGCGCCCGCCCTTGACGTTGAAGGAGAACCGGCCGGGCTGATAGCCGCGCACCTTCGCCTCGGTGGTCGCGGCGAACAACGTCCGGATCTTGTCGAAGACGCCGGTGTAGGTCGCCGGATTCGAGCGCGGTGTGCGGCCGATCGGCGACTGGTCGACCTGGACCAGCTTGTCGAGGTGATCGAGACCCTTCACACGCGTGTGCCGCCCGGGTACCTGTCGCGCACCGTTGAGCTTGTTGGCCAGCACGGTCGCGAGGATGTCGTTGACGAGCGTCGACTTCCCCGAGCCGGAGACCCCGGTGATCGCGGTGAGCACGCCGAGCGGGAACGGTACGTCGATCCCGCGCAGGTTGTGTTCACGCGCACCGACGACGGTGAGTTGCTTGCGCCGGGAGATGGGTCGTCGGATCGCCGGCACCGGCAGCGAGTCCCGCCCGGACAAGTAGGCGCCCGTCAGCGATCGGCGGTTGCGCAGCAGATCCTTGTAGCTGCCGCTGTGCACCACCTCGCCACCGTGCTCGCCCGCTCGTGGCCCGATGTCGACGATCCAGTCCGCCGAGCGGATGGTGTCCTCGTCGTGCTCGACGACGATCAGGGTGTTCCCGAGATCCCGCAGGCGCGTGAGGGTTTCGATGAGACGCCGATTGTCGCGCTGATGGAGCCCGATCGATGGCTCGTCGAGGACGTAGAGCACGCCGGCGAGACCGGAGCCGATCTGGGTTGCCAGCCGAATACGCTGCGCCTCACCACCCGACAGCGAGCCCGCCGCCCGCGACAGCGACAGGTACTCGAGCCCGACGTCGAGGAGGAACGTGATGCGGGCCTGGACCTCTTTGAGAACCCGTCCGGCGATGGCCTGCTGACGCGCATCGAGTTCCAGGCCGTTGAGGTAATCGGCGCATTCCGACACCGACAGCGCACACACCTCGGCGATGGATTTCGGTCCGAAGGTCGGATGGTCGAGCGTGACGGAGAGGATCTCGGGCCGCAGGCGCGCGCCCTGGCAGGCCGGGCAGGGTACGTCGCGCATGTACCCCTCGTATCGCTCCTTCATCTGCTCGGACTCGGTCTGGTCCATGCGCCGGGCCAGGAACGACAGCACGCCTTCGAATTCCGTGTAGTACGAACGGGTCCGCCCGTAGCGATTGCGGAACTTCACATGGACCTGGTGGTCGCTGCCGTTGAGGATGGCGTTGCGCGCCTTGGCGGGCAGTTTCCGCCACGGGGTGTCGACGTCGAAGCCCATCTGATCGGCCAGGCCACCCATCAGCCGCAGGAAGTAGTCGGCATTGTGCCCTCCCGACCACGGGGCGATTGCACCGTCGGCCAGCGACAGATCGGGATCGGGAACCACCAATTCCTCGTCGACCTCCTTGCGGATACCGAGGCCGTCGCACTCCGGGCAGGCGCCGTAGGGCGAGTTGAACGAGAACGACCGCGGTTCGAGATCGTCGATGGCGATCGGGTGCCCGTTCGGGCACGCCATGCGTTCGGAGAACCGGCGTTCCCGATGAGGATCCGACTCGTCGAGATCGACGAAGTCGAGGACGACTATGCCGTCGGCGAGGCGTAGCGCGGTCTCGATGGAGTCGGTCAGACGCTGCTTGGCGCTCGACTTGACCGCGAGTCGGTCCACGACGACCTCGATGTCGTGCTTCTCCTGCTTCTTCAGCTTCGGCGGATCGGTCAGCTGATGGACGGTTCCGTCGACTCGCGCACGGGAGAAGCCCTGGGTCTGGAGTTCGGCGAAGAGGTCGACGAATTCGCCCTTACGGGTGCGGACGACGGGTGCGAGTACCTGGAAACGCACACCCTGGTCCATCTCGAGGACCTGGTCGACGATCTGCTGCGGAGTCTGTTTGGCGATCAGCGCGCCGCACTCGGGGCAATGCGCACGGCCGGCGCGGGCGTAGAGCAATCGGAGGTAGTCGTAGACCTCGGTGATCGTGCCGACCGTGGATCGCGGGTTCCGGTTGGTCGACTTCTGGTCGATGGAGACGGCCGGCGACAGCCCTTCGATGAAGTCCACGTCTGGTTTGTCCATCTGACCGAGGAACTGGCGCGCGTATGCCGACAGCGATTCGACGTAGCGTCGCTGCCCCTCGGCGAAGATCGTGTCGAACGCGAGCGACGACTTCCCCGATCCCGACAGCCCGGTGAACACGATGAGGCTGTCCCGCGGGAGATCCACGTCGATACCGCGCAGGTTGTGTTCACGGGCGCCGCGGACGATGAGACGGTCAACCACTTGGAGTCCTCATTCGTTGCTGACCCGACGTTCGCTCGGGTGCTGGTGTGTGAGCCGGCTGGACGCGATCCAGGCCTGGCCGGACCGCACCGCGCACACCCTAACGACGACCACCGACAAGATCCGAGGGCTCGATTGCTTCCCTGGTATTCGGAGTGTTCGACGCATGCGCGCGCTCGGCGGTCATACGACCGATGTTCAACGATACCCTCGTCGGCCGGTCGCTGTTCCTCGTGAAGCCGGTGTCCGGTCTCACCCTGCGGTAGGGGCCACGATCACCCCGGAGAGCGATGCGGTTCTGCCGTGCGGGATCAGACCCTGGATGCCATGACACGCACGTACTCACGGCCTTCGGCTTCGAGATCGGTCGCCGGCGTGATCATCCCGCTCGTGGCCGTCACGGTCGTGATCATCGTCACCATGATGCCGACCGGCCGGTCGGCGACCTCACCGCTGGATCGGTCCGCGTGGGTGCGCGGTCACGCCGAACGTGGACCGCTCGTCACGGCGGGGAGCACCTCGGTCTTGCGCGGGTCCTGCAGAGTGGCGCGGCGATATCTACCGGAGTACCGCGGAGATCTTTCAACAGCCGTACGCCCGCAATCCGACCGGCTCGCTAGCGCAAGGCCTCCGCGTGGACGCCGAGGTCTGTCGGGCCTGGACGCCGCAGGTCCCGATCCGCCTCTACAAGGTCCGCGCCGACGAACAGGCGACCACGACGAACACCGACCACTGTGTGTCGGACATGCGCTCGCGAGGGGTGCGTGCTCCGGTGATCGACGTCGGCGAGACAGTGCACGAGGGGTCGCGCCACCTGGGCTCCAACGTCGCCGGAACCGCGCAGGTCGTCCGGTGGTTCAGCGGGCTCGGGTGAATCGCGCGCACACCGGGTCTAACCTGGCGGCCATGAGCCCCCAAGATGTTTCCCTCAGCGACAGCTACACCGGAGATCTCTCGGAGTCACCCCGGCCTCAGCGGCGAACCCTCGGGTCGGCGACGATCGTGAAGATGTCCGTCGGCCCGATGGACAACAACGTGTACGTGATCACCTCCGATGCGACCGGAGACCAGCTGATCATCGATGCCGCCAACGATGCCGACCGCATCCTCGAGGTGGTCCGGTCGCTGCCGGGTACCCCGAAGCTGATCTTCACCACACATCAGCATTTCGACCACTGGCAGGCCCTTGCCGAGGTGGCCGGCGAGCTCGGTGTCCCGACGGCGGCCGGCCGCCTCGACGCCCACGAACTGCCCATCGCCCCGGACCGGCTGATCGACGACGGTGACACCGTCGTGGTCGGTGACCTCACCTTCGACGCGATCCACCTCGTGGGCCACACCCCCGGTTCGATCGCGCTCGCGTACACCGACGACGACGGAGTGCATCTCTTCACCGGCGACTGCCTGTTTCCCGGGGGCGTCGGCAAGACCTGGGAACCGGGCCACTTCGACACGTTGATCGACGACGTGTCCACGAAGGTGTTCGATCGATACCCGGATTCGACGGCCGTCTACCCCGGACACGGCAAGGACACCACCGTCGGCGCCGAGCGCCCGTCACTGCCCGAATGGCGTCGGCGCGGCTGGTGACCGACTCGCGCACCGGTGCCACTTCGCGTCCGCGTGCCTGCGTTCGCTGTCCGAGCCCGGTAGCCTCGATGAGGTTCACCACTCAAGACACGGGGGTGGACATCCGAGCTCTGTCACGAGGAGGCCGTCAATGTTGATCCGCCGAATTGCCCGACCCATGCTGGCCACAGTGTTCGTTGCCTCCGGCATCGACGCCCTACGCAATCCTCAGGCCAGGGCCGACATGTCGCGCGATCTCGTCGACAAATCGGTTCAGGCCCTCCCGAACAGCGTCACCGACAACGTCCCGACCGAGCCGGAGATCCTCGTGCGCGTCAACGGCGCGATCCAACTCGGCGGCGGAATCCTTCTGGCGACCGGCAAGTTCCCGCGGTTCGCCGCGCTGGGTCTGGCTGGTTCGCTGGTCCCGACGACGTTGGCCGGACACGCATTCTGGGACGAGACCGACCCCGACGTCCGGGCTCGGCAGCGCACCCAGTTCTACAAGAACGTGAGCCTGCTCGGCGGGCTGCTCATCGCAGCCGTCGACACCGAGGGCAAGCCGTCACTCGCGTGGCGTGGTCGCCGGAAGGCCGGCGAGGCGAGCCAGGCGATCACCGCCGCGCTGCCGATCGGCGTTGCCGCATCGGAATCGACCTGGGGCACGATCCGCGAACGCTCAGCGGAGGGCGCCCACGTACTGGGCGAGCGTTCCGTCGAGGCCGCCGAGGTCATCAAACATCGTGCGCCCGAGATCGCCGAGGCCGCTCGCGAGCGTTCCGTCGAGGCCGCCGAGGTCATCAAGCACCGTGCGCCCGAGATCGCCGAGGCGGCACGCGACCGGTCCGTCGAGGCCGCCGAGGTCATCCGGCACCGCGCACCGGAGCTGGCAGACGCCGCCCAGAAGCGCTCCGCGGACTTCGCGGAGGTGGCGCAGAAGCGTTCGGACAAGGCCGCCAAGGTGGCTCAAAAACGTTCCGAGAAGACCGCGAAGAAGCTGCAGAAACGCGCCGACAAGGCAGCTGAGCGCATCATCGACCGTGCGCCCGAATTGGCCGAAGCCATTCGCGAGAAGTCTTCCGACGCCGCCGAGGTCGTCAAAAGCCGTGCGCCCGAGCTCGCGGATCAGGCATCCACGCTCGCAACCACCGCAAAAGGCAAGGCAGCCGAGGGCGCCGAAGAAGGACGGCGGCGCTGGCGAGAGGCCCGCTCATAGACCCTCTTCCCAACCCCCGCCCGAGCGGGCCCAGCACCGACAACAGGACGGCATTCCCCGCCCACGCTTATCCATGGGCGACACCCGACGACGTCGACGATGAACTCCTCCGGCCGGATTCCGTTGCCGGCCGTGAACTCGTCGTCGCCGTCGGGTCCAATGCGTCGCCCGCTGTCCTGCGTACGAAACTCGCAGCGGTGATCCGCGACTCCAACCCGCCGATGGTCCGCCTGACGGTCTCCCATCTCGCCGTCGGACACTCCGCCCACGTCTCCGCACGGGGCTACATCCCCGCGGCGCCGTACTTCTCCCCAGGGGCGCAGCTCCATACCGTCGGCGCATGGCTCACCGACGACGAGACCGCTGTCCTCGACCACACCGAACCGAATTACGATCGCATGATGCTTTCCACCGCCGACCACCCGGTCGTTGCAGCAACCGTTGTCCCCCAGACATTCTCGCTCTATGTGTCCCGACACGGCATCCTCGGTGACCCGCAGACCGCCACGCCCCTTCCGCTTGGCTCGCAGCGCGACGCCGTCGAATGGCTCGGCGCACGCCTGGCCCATCCGGCATTGGACGGACCCACGGACGCCGTGTGCCACCGACTGGCGGAACCTGCGGTGGGTGCACGGATCACCACCTCGTTGCGGTCGGCCGACCTGGCCCGCGACGCCGGATTGGCACCGACCCGCTCTCGCGAAGGCATGGCACGACAGTGAGTTCGACAGACACGGAACACCCTGAGACCGACGTGGACTCGCGGGTCACCGAGGAACAGGCCCACCTCGACCAGGTCTATGGGCGGCTGGATCGCATGCGCGCCAATACGCAGCGCCGCCTCTCGTCGACGTTGCGCGAGAAGGGTGGCACCCCGCAGGCACGGTCGGAACGCGAATCCTATGAGCGGCTCTACACCGACGATCTCGCCAAGTTCGATGCCGCCGAACACAATCTCTACTTCGGCCGACTCGACCTCGACGACGGTGAGATCCGGCGGATCGGCCGTATCGGTGTCCTCGACGACGACGACGCGGACACCACGCTGCTTCTCGATTGGCGGGCACCTCTCTCACGCCCGTTTTACCTGGCCACGCCCGCCGCACCGGAGGAGGTGGACCGACGACGGCATGTCCGGACCCGGAGCAGGCACGTGCGGGCGGTCAACGACGAGTACCTGACTCTCGGCGACGCCTCCCCCGACGACGTCGGGCACGGGGACGTGGTCAACGAGACCGCGCTGGTGGCGGCGCTGAACGCCGCCCGCACCGGCGAGATGACCGACATCGTCGAGACGATTCAGCGCGAGCAGGATCTGATCATCCGATCCTCACATCGGGGGGTCACCGTGATCCAGGGTGGACCCGGAACCGGAAAGACGGCCGTAGCCCTGCACCGGGCCGCGTACCTGCTGTACACCCACCGGGACATCCTGTCGCGCAGCGGTATTCTGATCATCGGTCCCAATGACGACTTCCTCACCTACATCGGTCAGGTTCTCCCGTCACTCGGCGAGTCGGGGGTGCTGCTTTCCACCATCGGCGACCTCTATCCCGGCGTCCACGCGGCCGCGACCGAAACCCGCCACGCCGCAGCGGTGAAGGGCGATCCACGCATGGTGGAACTGCTGAAGCGTGCGGTGCGAGCCCGGCAGTCGCTGCCACCCAAGCCCGTTCCGGTGGACTTCGACACCTATCGGGTGATGATCGACTCCGCACTGATCAAGACGGCACGAGCCAAGGCGCGGAGTTCCCGACGCGCACACAACCTCGCGCAACCGGTCTTCCTCCGCGCCGCGCTGGACGGATTGGCGCAGGCCCATGCCCGCACGATCGGCTCGAGTCTGCTCGACGGCTCCCAATTGCTCAGCGGCGCCGACATCGCGGACATCCGCGACGAGATGAACCAGGATCCCGAGATCCGCCGTGCACTGCTGCGCTACTGGCCGTCGTTGACGCCGCAGGCGATGCTGCGCGAGCTGCTCGCCGACTCCGCCGCGATTCGGAAGGCCTCCCCCGGCTGGTCCGACGAGGATCGCAACGCACTGCACCGCACGTCACCCCGGCCCCGAAAGGATGGCGGTGATCTCACCCCCGCCGACGTCCCGCTGCTCGACGAGCTCGCGGAGCTGATCGGCTACGGCACCGATGACGCCGAGCGCGCGGAACGTGAACGCTGGCGCCGTCAACTCGCCGACGCCCAGGACGCGCTGGACATCCTCACCGGCTCCGCGCCGCAAGATCTCGAAGACGAGCTCGATCCGGAAATCCTGATGGCCTACGACCTGATCGACGCCGAACAGTTGGCGGCCCGCCAGACCGAGACTCAGCGGCTGACCACCGCCGAACGCGCACACGGCGACCGGAATTGGGCCTTCGGGCACGTCATCGTGGACGAGGCGCAGGAGTTGTCGGCGATGGCCTGGCGAATGGTGATGCGCCGCATACCGAACCGGTGGATGACGATCATCGGCGACACCGCGCAGACCGGCGACCTGGCCGGCACGCGATCGTGGGGTGATGTTCTGTCACCGTATGTCGCAGACCGCTGGCATCTGCGTGAACTGACCGTCAACTACCGGACACCGGCAGAGATCATGACCTATGCGACACGCATGCTCGCGCAGATCAGTCCGACGCAGTCCCCACCGACGTCGTTGCGAAGCAACGGGATCGAACCGGTCGCCATCCACACCGACGTCGCCAAGCGTGCACAGATCGCCGTCGAGGCGGCAGGGCGACCCGAACTCACCGGTGTGACAGCGGTGATCGTGCCCGCACGGCTCCACGACGATGTGGTGGCCGAGACGACCGACATCGATTCACCACCCCGCGTACTCACCGTCGGCGCCTGCAAGGGCCTCGAGTTCGACAACATCGTGGTGGTCGAACCCGCGGCGATCATCGCCGACTCGCCACGCGGCTACTCGGATCTCTATGTGGCACTGACCCGGGCGACGCAACGGCTGACGGTGGTCCACTCCGACGATCTGCCCGAGGAGTTGCGCGACGTGACGAACGCCCCCGACACCTGGTGACGGTGTCGAGGGCGTTCGCTTGTCGGTGATCGCGCGGTTATCGCTACGTCGTGTGCACGATCAGTACGTCGCAGGCCGACTTTCGTGCGACGTCGGCCGGAACCGAGCCGAGCAGTCGCCCGGCGATCGAGTTCAAGCCGCGGTTTCCGACGACCAGCAGATCCGCGTTGACGTCGGCGACCAGTTGCAACAAAGCGTCGACCGGCGCTCCCTTGACCGAACGGGCGTCGATGTTGCCGGCCCCCGACTTGGTCGCACGCTCCTTGGCGGTGCGCAGGATCTCTTCGGTCGGCGACGATCCGGTGATCTGATATGCCTCGTCCTTCAGCACATCGGCCGCGCCGCCCGCTCCGCGATCGTTCGGAAAGTACGCGCACGCGATGACCAGCGAAGCCGATTCGCCTGCCAACGCCCCCGCACGATCGACAGCCCTCAACGACGACTCAGAGCCATCGGTGCCCACGACGACCGTCTTGTATGCGCTCATCCCAACCTCCACGAGTCAGTCTGCCCCGCAGTCACGAGGCAGGTGTCATCCCCACACTGTAGAACCCCTGATCCGGCAGAGTAGTTGGCGGCGTGCCGGTTTGTCCGCACTTCGTGGTTATCCGCACATTTCGCGCGGGGCTGCGATCCACCACCCACCGCTGGTCGCGGGTCACTTGATACCGGCCGCGTCCATTCCCCGGAGTTCCTTCTTCAGGTCGGCGATCTCGTCGCGCAGCCGGCCCGCGAGTTCGAACTGCAGGTCGCGCGCGGCACTCATCATCTGATCGGTGAGCTGAGCCACCAGGTCGGCGAGTTCGGCTCGCGGCATCGACGACGTGTCGCGCTTCTCGATGACCCCGGCGCTGCCGCCCCTGGCCTTGGAGACCTCGCCCTGGGCCCGGCGCCCCCGGCTCGCGTTGCGACCCGAGCCACCCACCGCGACCGCCTCGTCCTCGGCTTCCCGATAGACCTGGTCGAGGATGTCGGCGATCTTCTTGCGCAACGGTTTCGGGTCGATCCCCATCTCCGTGTTGTAGGCGACCTGCTTCTCCCGGCGGCGTTCGGTCTCGTCGATCGCGTTGCGCATCGAATCGGTGATCTTGTCCGCGTACATGTGGACCTCACCGGACACGTTGCGGGCGGCACGTCCGATGGTCTGGATCAGCGAGGTCGTGGACCGCAGAAAACCTTCCTTGTCGGCGTCGAGGATGGCGACCAACGACACCTCGGGCAGGTCGAGGCCCTCGCGGAGCAAGTTGATGCCGACCAGCACGTCGTATTCGCCGGATCGCAACTGACGGAGGAGTTCGACGCGACGCAAGGTGTCGACCTCGGAATGCAGGTAGCGCACCCGGATCCCGAGCTCGAGCAGATAGTCGGTGAGGTCTTCGGCCATCTTCTTCGTCAGCGTGGTCACCAGGACACGCTCGTCACGCTCGGTGCGTTCCCGGATCTCGTGGACGAGGTCATCGATCTGTCCCTTGGTCGGCTTGACGACGACTTCCGGGTCGATCAGACCGGTCGGCCGGATCACCTGTTCCACGAATTCGCCGTTGGCCTGGCCGAGTTCATACGGGCCCGGCGTCGCGGACAAGTACACCGTCTGTCCGATCCGGTCGACGAACTCGTCCCACGTGAGCGGTCGGTTGTCGACCGCCGACGGCAACCGGAACCCGTAGTCGACGAGATTCCGCTTGCGCGACATGTCACCTTCGTACATGCCGCCGATCTGTGGCACGGTCACATGGGACTCGTCGATGACCATGAGAAAGTCGTCCGGGAAGTAATCGATGAGGGTTGCCGGCGCGCTGCCCGCGGAGCGACCGTCGATATGTCGCGAGTAGTTCTCGATACCGGAGCAGAAACCCACCTGCCGCATCATCTCCAGGTCGTACGAGGTGCGCATCCGGAGTCGTTGTGCCTCCAGCAGTTTGCCCTTCGATTCGAGCTCCGCCAACCTGGCCTCGAGCTCCTCCTCGATACCCTTCATCGCCTTCTCCATGCGCTCCGGTCCGGCGACATAGTGCGTGGCCGGGAAAATCCGCAGCGAATCGACCTGACGTACAACGTCTCCGGTCAGCGGGTGCAGGTAGTAGAGCGATTCCACCTCGTCGCCGAAGAACTCGATGCGCACCGCGAGCTCTTCATAGGAGGGGATGATCTCGACGGTGTCGCCGCGCACGCGGAAGCTGCCACGGGTGAAGGCCGTGTCGTTGCGGGTGTACTGCACGTCGACGAGAAGTCGCAGCAGGGCGTCCCGGTCGATCTCGTCACCGACGGACATCTCGACCGACCGGTCCATGTAGGACTGCGGCGTGCCGAGGCCGTAGATGCAGGACACCGACGCCACCACGACCACGTCCCGTCGCGACAACAGATTGGAGGTCGCCGAGTGCCGCAGGCGTTCGACGTCGTCGTTGATCGACGAGTCCTTCTCGATGTAGGTGTCGGTCTGCGCGATGTACGCCTCGGGTTGGTAGTAGTCGTAGTACGACACGAAGTACTCGACGGCGTTGTTGGGCAGCATCTCGCGCAGCTCGTTCGCGAGCTGCGCGGCGAGAGTCTTGTTCGGCGCCATCACCAGGGTCGGACGCTGAATCCGCTCGATGAGCCACGCCGTGGTGGCCGACTTACCGGTACCGGTGGCACCGAGCAGGACGATGTCCTTCTCACCCGCCGCGATCCGGCGTTCGAGGTCGGCGATGGCGGTGGGCTGGTCGCCGGCCGGTTTGTACTCGCTGATCACCTCGAACCGGCCTTCGGTGCGCTCGATCTCCCCGATCGGCCGGAACTCGGAATGCGCGAGTACCGGATGTTCTGCTGCAAAAGCCATAGTGCCAGGGTAAACGCGCGGTACGACAGTTGTGTTCCGTCGGCGGCGTCGGCCGCCGCGACATAGGGTGTCGGGCATGACGGGAGCTCCGCATCCGCCCAAGCGGGAGGTCTTCGACGTGCCGGCGATGACCAACACCGACAACAAGGGTTTCGTCCGGCCGGTCGAACGTTATGAGATCACCGATCACGGCCTCTACATGTCCCGGCCGGCCGATCATCCCCGGTTCTTCCACCTCGAGTCATGGCTGCTGCCCGACCTCGGGCTGCGGGCGAACATCTTCCACTTCACCGTCGGCCATCGCGACGGCCAGCGCCTCTATCTGGATGTCGGGCGGTTCGGTTGGCCCGACCACGACGGCCGCTGGCTTGCCGAGGACTGGTATCTCGACCTCGTCGACGTTCCCGGCCATCCACTCGCACTGATCGACGTGGATGAATTGTTCGATGCACACACCGCGGGCCTGCTGGGGACCGGCGAATGCGAAGAGGCGGTCGCGATCGCGACCCGCGCCCTCGTGGGTGCCGCCGAACACGGTCACGACGTCCAGGCCTGGCTGGACGCGGCCGCCGGTGGGTCGGTGTTCTTCCGGGATCACTCGTAGCGAACACGAATCGGGGCGCCCGGACCATCGTCCGCGGCGCCCCGATTCATCAGTCAGATGATCAGGCGTTCATCAGGGCAGCACGACACATCCGCTGAACGGGAGTTTCACGGACCCGGTGTCGGGGATCTCGAATCCTTGGCCGACCTGGACCGTCTTCGTGACCCACGTGATCTGCTTCGAACTGTTCACGTTGTCGGCCTGGCGTGCCTTGATCGTCCACGTCCCGGGCTTGTCGGGCGTGAAGGTGAACGTGGCCTTCGTGCCGACCGCCTTGGTTGTCTTGGGAGAGCCGATCCCGTCTGGGTCCGCGATGAAATACTGCACGTTGCCCTTAGGCGTCGTGTTGTTGATCGTGGCCTCGACGTCGTACTCACACCCCGTGCCGTAGCGATCCGCCACGGAGCCGTAACCCGAGGGCGTGGTGATCTTCAGATCTGTCACAGCGGCGCTCGCCGGCGCGGCCATGACGAGAACTGCCGCTCCGGCGCCGACGAGCGCGGTGGCGGCTCCGACAATACGACGTCACTTGGTGAAAGCCATACGATGATCTCCTTGAGGTTTGTGGATGCGGCCGTATCCCAGATATTCACGACCGATCTCAGGTATTCCACAGTTGCCGCGGATCGGCAACTTCCAGAGTTCGAGATCCCCAAGTGGATCCACGGAGTTCATCTCGCCCGAGCTGCAGCCCGCCGACGGTTCCGCACACCCGGGCGGTACCTGACCGAATTACAGGATGACGCAGGAGCTACCGGTGTAAAACGCCTGCACGACGGTGAGCTCGCCCGTGGTCTTCGTCGAATTACCTTGCTTGGCGGTGATCGTGTACTTGCCCGGCAGCAGCGGAATCCAGCTGTAGACCGCCTTGTTGTCGTTCGGGGTGACCGACTTCGAGCCGGCCACCGTGCCGGTGACCGTGAACTGAACCGGGTCCGCGGAGCCGTCGGTGGTCGCGATGACGCCATACCCGCATCCCGCGCCGTACCGATTCTCCCCGACCGATCCGAGCAGGGCCGAGTTGTCGATTTGCAGATCCTCGGTCAGCGCCGCGTTCGCCGGTGCGGCCAGCACGGCACCCACTGCGGCGATACTCACGAACGCGACGGCCGCCGACACGGCGCGACCTCTCGTGCATACACCCATGGCTGTTCTCCCTCGACTCAGAGCAGTGACGTAGGTCGCACCTGTCAGGTGCGGGCTTCACGCTAGCAAAGCTCGACACCCACAGCCGGACGAAGCGGCATATCTGGCCACGAACGTATCCAGAGTTCATCCGATCACGGGACAGCTACCCGTCGAAGCTCCCGCGCTTCCACTCGGCGACACGGCGATAGGCGTCGTCGAACCACGGTTCCTTCGTTCCCACGTAGCGGTCGAGATCACCGTCCGCCCCGGCCATGGCCGTCTTCTTGATCTGGGCATACTCGTCACGTGCAGCATCATCGGCCCGCAGCCAGTCACGGAAGTCGATCGCGAACGCGCCGCCCGGCGAACCGGCGGGCCGTACATGCACGTTGACCGGACGGCCAGGGTCCGCCGAGCCGTGAAAACGCTTCCCCCACAGCCCTTCGTCGACCGAACCGGTCGCCGGGTCGGGCTTGGGACGGTCGCCCTCGATGCCGGGGACGCGCGGAAACCCGCCGTCGGCGAGCACGTCGACGAGTGCATCGGCCACGCCGAGGTCGGCGACGGTGACCTGGACGTCGATCGTCGGTTTCGCGGCGAGTCCGGGGATTGCCGTGGAGCCGATGTGGTCGATGGCCGTGGCCTTGTCCCCGACCACCGCCCACAATCGGTTCACGATGCGAGCCCCCTGGGCAGCCCACGCCGGGTTCGGGTCTGCCAGCGTCAGCGGACCCCGCACCCTGGTCCGGGACCGGACATTCTGATCGAAGGGCACCAGACGGTCGTCCCACAGCGCGGCGGCCGCGGCGGCGAGATCCTCCGGTGTACCCGAGTTGTCGAGCCACACGTCGGCGACCGCACGCCGCTGCTCATCGGTGGCCTGCGCTCCGATCCGGGCCCGGGCGTCGGCTTCCGGCATGCCACGTGCCGTGGTCAACCGCGCAATCCGCACCTCCGCGTCCGCGTGCACGATCACGACCAGATGGAAGAACGGGGCCATGTTCCCCTCGACCAGCAGGGGGATGTCCTGCACGACGATCGCGTCGTCGGGAGCGGCATCGAGGAGTTCCTGGGTGCGCTTCCCGACCAGCGGATGCGTGATCGAGTTGAGCTTGGTGCGCTGCTTCTCGTCGACAAATGCCTTGGCCGCAAGCGCCGGCCGGTCGAGGGTGCCGTCGTCGGCGAGGATGTCGTCGCCGAACGCCGCCACCAACGCAGCCAATCCGGGTGTCCCGGGCTCGACCACTTCACGAGCGATCTTGTCCGCGTCGATGTGGTACCCGCCGCGTTCGATGAAGGTCTTCGCCACCGTCGATTTCCCGGCACCGATGCCGCCGGACAGCCCGAGTCTGATCACCCGACCAGTCTCGCAAACCGCACGACGCCGGTTCCGCCGGGCCGCCCCCCGGGTCAGCCGGTGACGCCCGTGAGTTCGATCGTCGACCTGGTCAAGTCGGCCTGCCCTTGCCTCTCCCCTGTCACGAGATCGACTGCGACCACTGCTTTGGCAGTCGGATCCGCGACGTAGGCGATGCCATCCTGGACGTGTACGTTCGGCATCGCCGCCTGCCATTCGTCGGGCTCGGTCCACGCGCCGATCACGTCGATCTTCTTGATCTCGGCGCCGGTGACCGGGTCGTACACATGGAGCGCGCCGTCGGTGCCGAGGATCACCGCTGAGCCGCTCGGACCACGCTCGATGGACCGGAAGCTGTAACTCGCGGGGAGCGTCACGACGCGCATCTGGCCGGTCCGCGTATCCGTGAGTGTGAATCGGTTCGGGGACTCGAGTTCTGCGTCCTTGTCGGTCTTGTAGTCACCCAGCACGATAGCGGAGTCCGCGCTGCCGACCTGATTGCCGATCCGGCCGTAGGCGTCCGGGCTGTGCACCTTCTGGATCTCGTTGCCGCGCACGATGAGGATGCCGTCTTCGCAGCCGAACGTCAGCACTCCGTGGGCGGCCGCGGTCTCGCCGTGGACACCGGGACACTGATCGTTGCGGGCGATCTCCGTGCGATCCCTGTCCAGGATGACAATCCCGCTGCGGGTCTCCTCGTTGCCCGACGTCACCACCAGTGAACCGTCACCGCGCGACACGGCGACGCCATGATGCGGCTCCGGCGCGGTGTACTCGGAGGATTTCGCGTTGCCCCGCAGCAACTCTGCCGGCTCGACGATGTCGACCTCGCCGGTGCCGTCGGTGAACAACGTGATGCGGGCATCGTGCGGTACGACGTGGCCCGGCTCCTCGCCGCCGAAACGCATGTCGGTCATCGTCGGAGGTGTCGTGTAATGATGCCCGTGGTCACCGTGCTGCCGCGTCCAGGTGCCCATGTCCAGAACACGGAATCCGCCTGCCTCCGATACGAACACGTGGCGGCCGTTGTCGGCGCTGTTGAGACGGATGAATCCGTCGGTCGGGATGTCGGCGATCTGCTGCAGCGATTCGGCATCGAGGACGAGGATGCCACCGTCGTAGCTCAACGCCAGACGCGGTGTCGCGCTCTGCTCTTCGACCGGCGCCGAACTCGCCGGCGCACCGCTGGCGGCCGTCGATTCTTCCGAGCCGGGACCGCAGGCGGTCAGGGCGAACGACGACGCGACAACCATCGCGACGACCTGTGTCAGTTTTGTCCGTTGTGATTGCACGCGGGACAGTCAACGTGTTGATGAAAATTATTGTCAACAACTTATGATTGCGCCGGCTCGGCGGCCGGCCCGGACATGACAAAGCTCCCCGGCTCAAAAGGAGCCGGGGAGCTTGTGTGGAACTACGAACCGCTGATCAGGCGTTACCCGAAAGCTTCTCGCGAAGTGCGGCGAGCTGCTCGTCGCTGGCGAGCGAGCCACCGGTCGATGCGGGAGCGCTGGCACTGCTGGGCGCGCGGCCCTCAGATGCCGACGAGTAGTCCGACGGTGCATTCTCGGCCTCGGCGGCCGCAGCGGCGAACTTCTCGATCTGCGCGGTGTGCATCTTGTGGCGACGCTCGGCCTCGGCGTAGCGGGCCTCCCATGCCTCACGCTGCTTCTCGAAGCCCTCGAGCCACTCGTTGGTGTCGGCGTCGAAGCCCTCGGGGAAGATGTAGTTCCCCTGCTCGTCGTAGCTGTCGGCCATGCCGTACTTCGACGGGTCGAACTCCTCGGTGTAGTCCTCGTTGGCCTGCTTGAGGCTCAGCGAGATCCGGCGACGCTCCAGGTCGATGTCGATGACCTTGACCATCGCGTCGTCACCGACGGAGACAACCTGATCCGGCACCTCGACGTGGCGCTCGGCCAGCTCGGAGATGTGCACCAGGCCCTCGATGCCCTCGTCGACGCGGACGAACGCACCGAACGGCACCAGCTTGGTGACCTTGCCCGGGACGATCTGGCCGATCGCGTGGGTACGTGCGAACTGACGCCACGGATCTTCCTGGGTCGCCTTGAGCGACAACGACACCCGCTCGCGATCGAGATCGACGTCGAGGACCTCGACGGTGACCTCGTCGCCCACCGCGACGACCTCGGACGGATGGTCGATGTGCTTCCAGGACAGCTCGGAGACGTGCACCAGACCGTCGACCCCGCCGAGATCGACGAACGCGCCGAAGTTGACGATCGAGGACACGACGCCCTTGCGGACCTGGCCCTTCTGGAGCTGGTGCAGGAACTCGCTGCGCACCTCGGACTGGGTCTGCTCGAGCCATGCACGACGCGACAGGACCACATTGTTGCGGTTCTTGTCGAGCTCGATGATCTTGGCCTCGATCTCCTTGCCGATGTACGGCTGGAGGTCGCGCACGCGACGCATCTCCACCAGCGACGCCGGGAGGAAGCCACGCAGGCCGATGTCCAGGATCAGGCCGCCCTTGACGACCTCGATGACGGTGCCCTTGACGGCCTCGTCCTTCTCCTTGAGCTCCTCGATGGTGCCCCAGGCCCGCTCGTACTGGGCGCGCTTCTTGGACAGGATCAGGCGGCCTTCTTTGTCCTCCTTGGTGAGGACCAGAGCCTCGACCTCGTCACCGACGTTGACGACCTCATTCGGGTCGACGTCGTGCTTGATCGAGAGTTCACGGGAAGGGATGACGCCTTCGGTCTTGTAACCGATGTCGAGCAGAACCTCGTCACGATCGACCTTGACGATGGTGCCCTCGACGATGTCGCCATCGTTGAAGTACTTGATCGTGGAGTCGATGGCGGCGAGAAAGTCCTCGGCCGAGCCGATGTCATTGACGGCTACTTGCGGCGAGGTGATCGTGGGGGACGACATATGTTGCGTTGCTCCGGACAGGTGTGTAGTAGGTACAGTTTTTTCGAGTCTGTGGAACGGCATGGACCGCCTCCGTGCGATTCGACCGACGAGCAGTCGTCCACCGGATTGGCATGCTGAACCGCGCGTTATCGAGCACACGCGCGTGAGCAAGCGTACTCCAGGGCCGCTGTACTGGGCAAATACGTGCCACAAGGAGGTCGACGCATGGTCCATTCGCTCGAATTGCTCCTCGACGAGGCCTCTGACCAGTACATACGTGACGAATGGCACACGCTGGACAGTGCCGGCCTGCCGAACCAGAGCACCATACGGTCCGGCAGCAACCGCCCACACGTGACGCTCGTGGCCGCGAAGCGCATCGCCGGGGCGGCCGACGCGGCCCTGGCCCCGGCGAGTCTGCGACTGCCGTTCGCCGCCACGATCGGGGCACCGATCCTGTTCGCCCAGGGTTCTCGCACCACCCTCGCGCGGATCGTCGTCCCATCGACCGAACTGCTGTCAGTGCACGCCCAGGCGATCCGGTTGCTCACCGATCACCTCGGCGACGGGGAACCGACGACGATGGCGCACAGCACACCCGGATACTGGACGCCCCACGTGACGCTCGCCCGCCGACTGGACCCGGATCAACTCGGCCGCGCGCTCGCCGCACTCGACTCCCGCGCCACCATCGACGGTTCGTTCGTCGGACTGCGGCATTGGGACGGCGACGCGAAGACCGAGTTCGTGTTGGGTGGACGCGCCTGCTGACAAACGAATGACCAGCGAAATCAGTGCTGGCCCTCGTCGGCGGCACCGGCGCATCATTGATGCATGACCACATCACCGCGGAACGTCGTCACCGCCGACGAGTTCGCGGGACGTCTGTTCGCCTCGGCGCTGGCAACCGCGGAGACGATGAGCGTCTACCTGGGTGATCGGCTCGGCTGGTACGCCACCCTCGTCGAGCACGGCCCCCTCACCCCCGACGAACTCGCCGAGCACAGCGACACGCACCCGCGCTACGCGCAGGAATGGGTGGAGATGCAGGCCGCGTTCGGCATCCTCGACGCCGACCTGGGTGCCGACCCCGTGCGGTTCTCGATCTCGCCGGGAGTCGCCGAGGTCCTCACCGACACCTCCAGCCTCTCGTTTCTGGGCACGCTCCCCCAGATGTTCGCGGCCTCGTTCACTCACCTGCCCGAGTTGCTGGACGCCTATCGCACCGGCGGCGGGGTCAGCTGGGAGCGACTCGGCGTGGACGCGCGCGAATCCCAGGCCGGGATGAACCGGCCGTGGTTCGACCGGCAACTCGCACCCGCGCTGGCCGGTGTCGAACACCTGCACAGCCGGCTGTCGCGGCCGGGTGCGCGGATCGCCGACATCGGGTTCGGCGGCGGACACTCCACCGTCGCGCTCGCGAATGCCTATCCTGAGGCAACGTTCGTCGGACTCGACATCGACGCGGAATCGGTGGAGATGGCCCGCCGCACCGCATCCGATGCGGGTGTCGCGGATCGGGTGGAGTTCCTGCTCGCCGACGGCGCGGACGCGTCCGCCCGGGGCCCCTTCGATGCCGCTTTCGCCTTCGAGTGCCTGCATGACATGCCCCGTCCTGTGGAGGTGTTGTCGGCAGCTCGTGCTTCGCTTGCGCCGGGTGGGTCGATGGTCGTCATGGACGAAGCGGTGTCGGATGAATTCGCCGGTCCCGCAGAGGATCTGGACAAGATCATGTACGGGTTCTCGCTGTTCGTGTGCCTGCCCGATTCGATGAGCTCGCCACCCTCGGCGGCGACGGGGACCGTGATGAGACGGTCGACGCTGACGTCCTACGCACGCGAGGCCGGGTTCACTCGGGTGGACGTCCTCCCGATCGAGGACTTCAGCTTCTTCAGGTTCTACGAACTCGTGACACACTGAGGCCGATGATCGAGGACGAACCCGGCCGATCGGATTCAGCCCAGCCGAGCGGGGCACGACCCCCGCGTGTGCTGGGCAGCGTCGATTCGACGACAAGTGACCGCGCGAACCGGTGGTGGTGGGACCACGATGCCGAGAACTACCACGCCGAGCACGGCGATTTCCTGGGCACCTTCGCCGCCGGTGGTGATTTCGTCTGGTGCCCAGAGGGTCTCCGCGAAGCCGACGTCGGACTGCTCGGCGACGTCGCCGGCCGCGACATCCTCGAGGTGGGCTGCGGTTCGGCGCCCTGCTCCCGATGGCTCGGATCGCAGGGCGCTCGGGTGGTCGGGGTCGACCTGTCCCGACGGATGCTCGGCATCGGGCTGGCCGCGATGGCCGCCGACGGAATGCACGTCCCACTCGTCCAGGCGACGGCCGAGTCGCTGCCGTTCGCCGGCGAATCCTTCGACGTCGTGTGTTCGGCGTTCGGCGCTGTTCCGTTCGTCGCGGATTCGGCCGGGGTGATGGCCGAGGTGGCCCGGGTCCTACGGCCCGGTGGGCGATGGGTGTTCGCTGTCAATCACCCGATGCGCTGGATGTTCCTCGATGACCCGGGCCCCGACGGGCTCGTCGTGCACATCCCGTACTTCGATCGCACGCCTTACACGGAGGCCGACGACACCGGGTCGATCACCTACGTCGAACACCACCGGACAGTCGGCGACCGGGTACGCGAGATCCGTTCCGCCGGTCTGCTTCTCGACGACATCGTGGAACCGGAATGGCCCGAGGGATTCGACAAGGAGTGGGGCCAGTGGAGTCCTTTCCGTGGTCAGTACTTCCCGGGGACCGCGATCTTCTGTTGTCGTAAGCCGTAGCTGACGGCGGGTCAGGCGTGTGCCTCGGCCGCAGCCACCTCGCCTCGATGACACCACCCTGGTTCCGAACCAAGGTGGTGTAACCGAGTCCAGGTGGATGTTCAGGCGGCCGCCGGTGCGATCAGCCGCCGGACCCGGGCAGCGAGCCCGTCCGCTTCGTCGACGTCCGACCACCCCCAGTGGATCGCCCGGTTACCTGCCTCGACGATCGCGTCGGAGCGGCCTTTCTCTTTGCGCAACACCGCAACTCCGCTCTGTCCGGCATACTTCGACTCGCCATCGGCCTCGCCGACGGTCCGATGCTCACGCCAGTAGAAGTCGACGCGAGCGATCCACCGCCCCCAGTTGTCGTACAGGTTGACCTGTAATTCGGGCATCGGCAGACCGCGATCGACGAGCTCGATCCGGCTGCGTGACTCCAATACGGATTCGGCGAGTCCGTTGAGCTCCGACACCACCAGCCGCGCTCGGGCCGCCCCGGTCATCTTCGAGATGAGGTCGAGTTCGTTCTGCAGTTCGTCGACGCTGCACAGTCCGGCGTGCAGCGCGGCGTCTCCGACGGCGATCGCCGGGACCCGATTCGACGTGCGGGCGATGTCGACCACTGTGCGCGCCGGTGATGTCACCAGCACCCCGGCGACGACGGTTGTCGCCGGGGGACGTCCGTCCGTCACGAGCCTGACCGCGCCGGAGGAACGGGAACCGGGCGATCGGGTCTGGTCCACCATGACGACTTGGCGCGTGTCCAGCCCCCACACCGGAAGGCCGAGGACCGACGCACCGGATACGGCCGCCAAGGCTCGGCCGGAACGCCGGGCCGTCCGCAGGCGGGCGATCGCGACCTCCCGATGTCGTTGCTCACGGCTACCGTCGAGGAAGGTCGGCGTGATGAACACGCCCCGAGCCAGCGACTCGAGGTGGCCTGCCTCGACTGCACGCCGGACGTCGTATTCGGTGTGGCCACGCGCGGCCAACTCCTGACGGGTCAGTGCCTGCTCGATATGGAAGAGTTCGCTCATGGTGATTGGACGCAGCGCTGGGCCGTCCGGCTCCCCGGAAGCGCCGCGAACTCAGCCACCTCAAATCCGTGACACCACCTTGGTTCGGATCCAGGGTGGTGTCACTGATTCGAGGTGGCTGACGTCCGACACGCAACGCTCACAACAACTTCGACAGGAATCCCTTCGTCCGCTCGTGCTGCGGATTCGACAGCACTTCCCGGGGAACACCCTGTTCCACCACGACACCGGCGTCCATGAACACCAACTGGTCGGCGACCTCCCGCGCGAAGCCCATCTCGTGGGTCACCACCACCATCGTCATGCCGGTGGCGGCCAACTCGCGCATCACGCCCAGCACCTCCCCGACGAGCTCCGGATCCAACGCCGAGGTCGGCTCGTCGAACAGCATGAGCTTCGGCTCCATGGCCAACGCACGGGCGATCGCGACGCGTTGTTGCTGTCCGCCCGACAGCTGCGCCGGGTAGGTGTCTGCCTTCTCCGACAAACCGACCCGGTCGAGCAGATATCGCGCCCGCTCGATGGCGTCCTTCTTGCTCTGCTTCTTCACCTGCGTCGGCGCCTCGATCACGTTCTCCAACGCGGTCCGATGTGGAAACAGGTTGAAATGCTGGAACACCATGCCGATGTCGCGGCGCTGCTTGGCGGCATCTTTCGGACTCATCTCGTGGAGCTTGTCACCGCGCTCTTGATAGCCGATGAGATCCCCGTCGACGTAGAGTCGGCCCGCATTGACGACCTCGAGATGATTGACACATCGCAGGAACGTCGACTTCCCGGAGCCCGACGGACCGATGAGGCAGAGCACCTCACCGCGGCCGACCTCCAACGTGATGCCCTTGAGGACCTGCAGCGAACCGAAGTTCTTGCAGACCCGGTCCGCCTGCACCATCGGGCGCTCAACGACGCTCATCGCTCTCCCCATCCATGATCGGCGCATTCTGCACGGCGGCCATGGCCTTCAGCTGCCGGGCGGTCATCTGTTTGCTCGCCCCCTTCGAGTAATAGCGCTCCAGGTAGTACTGGCCGACCATCAACACGCTCGTCACGATCAGATACCAGGTCGACGCCACCATCAGCAGCGGGATCGGCTGGAAGTTGACGCCCGAGATGTCGCGGGCGCGACCGTAGACCTCACCGGTGAACGGCACCGCCGCCACGAGGCTGGTCGTCTTGAGCATGCTGATCACCTCGTTGCCGGTGGGCGGGATGATCACACGCATTGCCTGGGGCAGCACGGTCCGACGCATCGTCTGGGCCCACGACATGCCCAGCGCAACCGATGCCTCGGACTGTCCCTCGCCGACCGAGGACACACCGGCCCGGACGATCTCGGCCATGTAGGCGGCCTCGTTGAGGGCGAGACCGATCATCGCGAAGGTGAAGGCGGCGTTGAGCGACTGGATGTCGAAGTGCGCGAACTGGTACACGAACGGGACACCCAGGTCGATCTGCTTGTAGATCGACGGGAACAGTCCCCAGAACACCAACTGCACGTACACCGGCGTTCCTCGGAACACCCATAGGTAGACCCACGCGGTGTACCGGAGTACCGGGTTCGGGGACAGTCGCATGATCGCCAGCAGGACACCCAAGATGATCGCTATGAGCATCGCGAGCACGGTCAGCGCGAGCGTGTACCAGACTCCGGACAGTATGCGTGTGTCGAACAGGTACTTGGCATAGGTGTCCCACGCGTATGCCGCGTTGGTGGCCGCGCCGTAGACGAACAGCGCGGCCACCACCAGGACGATCGCCGCGGCGGCCCACTGACCGGGATGACGCAGGGGCACAGCCTTGATCGGGTCCGGATCGCTGGGGTCGGCCCCCGTCGGTTGCGGACCCGTGGACGGAGAGCTCACTGCCTAGCTGACCGCGCCGTTGATCACCGCGTTCGGGATGGTGCCCGACTGCACGCCCCAGTTCTCGGCGATCTGCTTGTACTGACCGTTGTCGATCAGGTGCTGGACGGCCTGGCGCAGCGCCTCGGCGAGCGGCGATCCCTTGGCCACCGGGTAGCCGTACGGAGCAGATTCGAAGACTCCGCCGGCGGGCTCGAGTGCGCCGTCGGATCGCTTGATCGCATAGGCGGTCACCGGCGAATCCGCGGACATCGCGTCGACCTTGCCCAGCACCAGCGCGTTGACGGCCTCGTCCTGCGAATCGAACTTGACCTTCTGGATGGCGGGCTTACCCGCGTCGGTGCACGCCTTGATCTTGGCAGGGACCTCGTCGGTGTCCTCGACGGTGGTCGACTGCACGGCGACACGCTTTCCGCACGCGTTGTTCGGATCGATGGACCCGCCCTTCTGCTGGGCCCACTGGATGCCCGCGCTGTAGTAGGTCACGAAGTCGACCTGCTTCTCGCGCTCCTTGCTGTCGGTGAACGACGACATGCCCACGTTGTACGTACCCTGCTGCACGGCCGGGATGATCTTGTCGAAGTCGGCTTCCTTGAACACCGGGCTCAGGCCGAGGACGCCGCCGATCGCGTTCATCAGATCGACGTCGTAGCCGACGATGTTGCCGCTGGGGTCCTTGAACTCGTTGGGCTGGTAGGGCACGTTGACGCCGACGATCAGCTGGCCGGACTGCTTGATCTTGTCGGGCACCATGTCGGCGATCCCCTGGACCTTGGCCGCCTCCACCTTCGCCGACGACGACGCCGGACCCGACGACTCGGAATCCTCGTTGTTGGAACACCCCGCCAGGGCGAGAGCCAGGACCGCGAAGAGTGCTACCAACACTCCACCCAGTCGGGACGATCGCAGAAAACGCATCAGACACCCCATCTGTTCACAATTCTCCATGCATCTGCATGTTCGGCGCACGACAGCACAGGCGGCCGTCGTCGACGCACATGACGAACTTAATGGCTACCCAGCCGATCCACCGGCTAGTTACCAGAGATTTACCGGATGCCCGGGTGAGGCCACGCGATCACGCGAAGGGGAGCTGGACCTCAGACCCGCTCGACAACTGCTTCCGTGAACTCACGGGTCCTCGCCGTGCCGCCGAGATCTGCCGTGGCCGTCGACTGCGCGAGTGTGTCGGCGACCGCCGCTTCCATCCGGCCCGCCACCGCGACGAGCCCACCATCGGATGACGCGACTCCATGTCTGCGCACCGCCATTGCCGTCGACAGGATCATGGCGACCGGGTTCGCCAGCCCGCGGCCGGCGATGTCAGGGGCCGCGCCGTGCGTGGCCTGTGCCATCACCTTGGTGTCCGAACAGTTCACCGACGCAGCCAGGCCCAGCGAGCCGGCCAGCTCGCCCGCAAGATCAGAAAGGATGTCGCCGAAGAGATTCTCGGTGACGATCACGTCGAAGTCGGATGGGCGACGGACGAGGTGCGCGGCCATCGCGTCGACGTGCTGTTCGTCGACGACCACATCGGGGAAGTCGGCGGCCACCTCCCGACACACGTCGCGAAAGAGTCCTGTGGTGAGCCGCAGGACATTTGCCTTGTGCACGATCGTCACGTGCGACGACCGCTCGCACGCCGCTTCGAAGGCCATCCGGGCGATCCGTTCCGATGCTTTTCGCGTGATCATCCCGACCGCGAGCGCCACGTCGGGCGTTGGCATGAACTCACCGCTGCCGGCGAACATGTTGCGGTCGGCATAGAGCCCTTCGGTGTTCTCCCGGACGATCAGCACGTCGATGTCCCTCGCGGTGGCACGCACTCCACGGAAGGCGCGCGCAGGCCGAAGATTGGCGAACAGCTCGTAGCGGGTGCGGATCACCGCGCCGGGAGTCCGCTGGGAATGCGGTGCCGGATAACTCGCGGAGTCGTGCGGTCCCATCACCCACACGTCGAGTTCGTCGAGAGCGCACAATGTCTCGTCGGGAACCGGGTTGTCGTGACTGTCGATCGCGGTGCGCCCGAAGGGCAGGTCGACCCACTCGACACCGATGCCCTCGGCACCGGCTGCGGCGTCGGCGACTGCGATGGCAGCCGGCACGATCTCGGGTCCGATGCCGTCGCCGGTCAACACCCCGATGCGCGTCATCAGTGCGCCGCGTCGTCCCATGAACGACCGAACCCGACCGAGACCTCCAGTGGGACAGACAGAGTGATCGCGCTGCCCATCTCCTCGCGGACGACAGCCTCGATCGCGTCGCGTTCACCCTCGGCAACCTCGACGACCAGTTCGTCGTGGACCTGCAGGAGCACGCGCGACCGCAGTTCCTCACGCTCGAGACGTCCGTAGACGTTGATCATCGCGACCTTGATGATGTCGGCCGCGGTGCCCTGGATGGGAGCGTTGAGCGCCATCCGCTCCGCGGACTGACGCCGTTGCCAGTTGTCGCTGTTGAGATCCGGCAGATACCGACGCCGGCCGAACAACGTGGCCGTGTACTCGTTGCGCCGGGCCTCGGCGACGACGTCGTGCAGGTAGTCACGGACACCACCGAACCGCGCGAAGTACGCCTCCATCTGTTCCTTGGCGTCGTCGCGGCTGATCTTCAACTGTGCGGCGAGACCGAACGCACTGAGCCCGTATGCGAGGCCGTACGACATCGCCTTGACCCGGTGGCGCATCTCGGTGGTGACCTCGTCGATCGGCACCCCGAACGCCCGCGATCCCACGAAGTTGTGCAGATCCTCGCCGGTGTTGAAGGCCTCGATCAGCCCGGCGTCCTCCGAGAGATGCGCCATGATGCGCATCTCGATCTGGCTGTAGTCCGCGGTCATCAGACAGTCGTAGCCGGTACCCGCGGAATCGGCGCCGACGATGAAACCCTTGCGGATCTGCCGCCCCGCCTCGGTCCGGACCGGGATGTTCTGCAGGTTGGGCTCGGTCGACGACAGCCGGCCCGTCGCGGCGACGGTCTGGTTGAACGTCGTGTGGACGCGTCCGTCGTCGGCCACGGATTTGAGGAGACCGTCGACGGTTACCTTCAACCGGGTCGCGTCACGGTGCTCGAGCAGATGCGCGAGGAAGGGATGCTCGGTCTTCTCGTACAGGCTCTGCAGTGCGTCTGCGTCGGTGGTGTAGCCGGTCTTGGTCTTTTTGGTCTTCGGCATGTCGAGCTTGTCGAACAGCACCGTCTGCAGTTGCTTCGGCGAACCGAGGTTGATCTGCTCGCCGATCACGTCGTATGCGGCGTCGGCCGCGGTGCGGATGCGTTGGGCGAAGTCACTTTCCAGCTCACCGAAGTGGTCGACGTCCACCGCGATCCCGGCCGCCTCGAGCTGGGCGAGCACGAACAGCAGCGGCAGCTCCATCTCGGTCAGCAGCGGCTTCGAATCGATCTGCTCGAGCTCGGTATCCAGGGTGTCGGCGAGTTCGGCGACCGCCCGCGCCTCCAGCATCTGATGCTCGGCATGCTTCGCATCGCCCGCGTCCTCGTCGAGCAGTGACATCTGCCCGTCGTCGGGCGCCGCGTCGTCGCGGAGTTCGCGACGCAGATAGCGCAGGGTGAGGTCGTCGAGATTGAAGGTGCGCTGCCCGGGGCGGACGAGATAGGCCGCCAGCGAGGTGTCACTGGTGACGCCCGCGAGAGTCCAGCCGCGCGCCCGTACGGCGTGGATCGCCCACTTCACCTCATGCAGCGCCTTGGGCCGATCGGTGTCTGCGAGCCACTCCCCCAGCGCCTGCTCGTCGTCGGCGTCGAGCACGGTGACATCCAGGTAGGCCGATGTCCCGTCGGCAGCGGCGACGGCGATGCCGGTGGCATCGGCGCCCACCACCTGGTGTGGCGACGTCACGGCCACGCCGCTGCGCCCGGTCGTGGTGTGCTCGTCCAACCATGCGCGGATCTCGCCCGCACCGAGGATGGTCCCGTCGAGGTCGAAACCCGATTCCGCCTCGGGCTCAACCGAACTCAACGTCGAGAACAACCGGTCGCGGAGAACGCGGAATTCGAGGTCGTCGAACAGCTGATGGATACGATCCCGGTCCCAGCCGACCATCGCCAGTTCGTCGGGTCGGGCGGGGAGCTGCATGTCGCGCACGAGTTCGGTGAGTTGTCGGTTGGTCTGCACCGAGGCCAGGTGGGCGCGCAACGCGTCACCGACCTTCCCCTTCACCTCGTCGACGTGGTCGACCAGAGAGGCCAGCGACCCGTATTCGCGAATCCACTTCGACGCGGTCTTCTCCCCCACGCCGGGGATGCCGGGCAGATTGTCACTGGGATCGCCGCGTAGCGCCGCGTAGTCGGGGTACTGCGTGGGGGTGAGGCCGTACTTCTTCTCGACCTCGTCCGGGGTGAACCGGGTCAGTTCCGAGACGCCCTTCTTCGGGTAGAGCACCGTCACCGAATCGTCGACGAGCTGCAGCGAATCACGGTCTCCGGTCACCACCAGGACCTGGTAACCCTCGGCCTCGGCCTGTGTCGCCAGCGTCGCAATGATGTCGTCAGCCTCGTAACCGTCGATGGCCATCACCGGGATACCCAGTGCGCCGAGAACCTCCTTCGTGAGGTCGACCTGCCCATTGAACTCGTCCGGGGACTTCGAGCGCTGGGCCTTGTACTCGGGGAACATCTCGGAGCGGAACGTCTTGCGTGACACGTCGAAGGCCGCGGCGACGTGGGTCGGCTCCTCGTCGCGCAGCAGGTTGATCAGCATCGACGTGAAGCCGTAGACGGCGTTGGTGGTCTGACCGGTCGCCGTCTTGAAGTTCTCGGCCGGGAGCGCGAAGAACGCCCGATAAGCCAACGAGTGTCCGTCGAGCAGCATCAGGACCGGCTTGCGTTCCTTCCCTGACGAGGTTTTCGCGGGGGCGGTCGAACTCTTCGCGGGACTCACCCCAGCGAGTCTAGTGACACCGCCCGACAGCTCGAGGGGGTGTGCGGCCGCGTCGATACCCCGGCGGCGCCGACAAGATCACGAAGGCGCGCACCCACTGCGCATCCGCGCAGGTCGCGACACGCGCGGTTGTTTGCTGGGTGCGCGGTTGGTTGCGTGCGCGGGTGACTACGCACTCGGCATGGATGTTCAGCCTCGCCGATACATCGGCCAGACCGTCGGACCGCCGTAGGGCAACGTGACCTCGGTGGTGACCACGAATCCGTATCGCTCATAGAGCGGGATGTTGGCCTCGTTCGAACTCTCCAGGTAGGCAGGTGCGTCGACGCGGTCCAGTCCTGCGGTCAGCAGTGCACTCCCGACCCCGACGCCCTTGACCGCGGCACCGACCTGACCCAGGTACCAGTGCGGTTCCTTGGGACGTAGCTTGCCGAACTCCTGCTCCAGGATCGAGCCGTAACGGATCCGCCCGCGCAGCGCTCGGACGAACCCCACGACCGAACCGATCTGTTGGGTGGTAGTCAGACGATGGCCGGGCGCGTCCCATACCGCGGCACCGATCGGGACCCCGTCGCGCGTCGCCAGATCGATCGACGCCGCGTCGCCGTGGACCCATCGCAGCAAGGTATGGAAGATCTGCTTGTCGTGCCTCGCGTCGGGGCGCAGCCAGCGGATGACCGGATCCTCCACGAAGGCCTGCGCGAGCAGCGAACTCACCAGGTCCCGGTCGTGACTCGATGTGACTGCGATGGCCGGCATGGGCCGAGCCTAGACGATGTGCCGTCGTCGCCGACAGGGTCAGGCGACACCCAGATATGCCTCACGCACCGCGTCGTCGACGAGGAGGTCTTTGCCCTCGCCCTCCTTCGTGATCACGCCCGTCTCCAGGATGTAGCCGCGCGTCGACCTACTCAGTGCCTGCTGGGCATTCTGCTCGACCAGCAGGATGGTGGTGCCCTCGGAGTTGATCTGCGCGATGATGCGGAAGATCTGCTGGATCACCATCGGCGCCAACCCCATCGACGGCTCGTCGAGCAGCAGCAGTTTGGGCCGGGCCATCAGCGCGCGACCGATCGCCAGCATCTGTTGCTCACCGCCGGACATGGTGCCGCCGAACTGTTTCCGGCGCTCGCCGAGTCTCGGGAAGAGATCGAAGACGTGTTCGAGCGACTCCTGATAGGCCGCCTTGGAAGTGAACTTCCGGCCATAGCAACCCATGTCGAGGTTCTCCAGCACCGTCATCCCGGGGAATATCCGACGTCCCTCGGGCACCTGGATGATGCCGCGCTTGACCCGCTGGTGCGCTGCGAGGCCGGCGATCGACTCACCGTCGAAGAGAATGTCACCTTCGGTCAGTCGATTGAGTCCGGAGATGCCCCGCATCGTGGTCGACTTGCCGGCACCGTTCGCCCCCAGCAGCGTGACCAACTCCCCGGCGCCCACATGCAGCGAGATGCCGTGCAGTGCCCGGATCCGTCCGTAATGGATCACCACATCGCGTAGTTCGAGGACCGGGGTCGACGTCGACGGCGCATCCGGGGTGTCCCCCGGCGAGGTGGATTCAGGCGGGGTGGACTCAGGCGGATTCGTCATCGGGGACTCCCAGGTAGGCGGCAACGACGGCCGGGTTGTCGCGGACTTCCCGCGGTGACCCGTCGGCGATCTTGCGACCGAACTCCAAGACGACGATACGGTCGGTCACCCCCATCACCAGACGCATGTCGTGCTCGATGAGGAGCACCGTGTACCCGTCGTCGCGGATCTTCTGGATCAGCCCCATCAAGGCGGTCTTTTCGCTGGGGTTGAATCCGGCGGCCGGTTCGTCGAGGCAGAGCAATTTGGGCTCCGTCGCCATCGCCCGGGCGATCTCGAGGCGCCGCTGGTCGCCATACGGCAGATTGGATGCCTTCTCCGCGGCCCTCGGTCCGATGCCGACGAACTCGAGCAGCGCCATGCCGCGGTCCACGGCATCGCGTTCTTCCCGGTAGTGGCGGGGAGTGCGGAAGATGCCACCGACCACCGACGTCTTGTGCCGGGCATCGGTACCGACGCAGACGTTCTCGAGCGCGGTCATCTCCCCCCACAGCCGGACATTCTGGAAGGTGCGGGCGATGCCACGTCGGGTGATCTTGTGCTGCTTCATCTTCCCGAGCGGCGCGCCGTCGAAGGTGACCGTGCCACGGGTCGGCCGATAGACCCCGGTGATCGCGTTGAAGCAGGTGGTCTTACCGGCCCCGTTCGGGCCGATGAGGCCCAGGATCTCGCCGCGCTTGATGTCGAAGGTGACGTCGTCGAGGGCCGCGAGGCCACCGAACTCGACGGTCAGGCCCTTGACTTCGAGCAGCGATTCGCCGGTCGCGGTGGCGATGTCACGTTGGGGCGCAACAGCCTCGGCGACCGCTTCGGGATCGGCTAGGTCGGGGTCGATGGCTGCCGGATCGACGATGGCGGTGGCCGACGGGTCCGCGACGGCCTCAGCGATCTGCTCGTCATGGTCCGGGACACCGCCTGCGCCCGTTCCCGGGTCGTCGGGCTCACGGTGCCTGCTCACGCCTCCACCTCCTCACCGCGGGTCCGCCCACTGCTCGGCGCACGTTTCACCGCTCCGTAGATCCGCCGGCCGAAGGTGATCAACCGGGCTCTGGCCGGGAACAGTCCCTGCGGGCGGAAGACCATCAACACCACGAGTGCGATCCCGAAGAACAGGTACTTGAACTCGCTGAGCGACTGGCCGCCGATCTCGACCCCCTGGACGCGTGCGGGCAGGTAGACGACCAGGAATGCCCCGGCGATCACGCCGAGTTTATTGCCCTGCCCGCCCAGGACCACCGCACACAGGAAGAGCATCGAGTTGATGACCGTGAATGCCTTCGGGTCGACGTACTGCACCTGGCCGGCGTAGACGGCACCCGAGAGGCCGCCGATCCCTGCACCGATGACGAAGGCCCAGAGCTTGTATTTGAAGGTCGGCACGCCCATCATCTCGGCGGCGTCCTCGTCTTCGCGGATCGCCACCCATGAGCGGCCGACCCGACTGCGTTCGAGATTGCCGATGATGATGAGGACCAGGATCACGAGTGCGATGCCCAGCCAATACCACCACACGCCGTAGTTCAGGGTGCCGGCGTTGTTGGCGCTCGAGAACACGCCGTCGGGGTGTGCGTCGTTCTGTCCGACCTCGGGGAACAGCACGCCCTGCAGCCCGGAGGCCCCGTTGGTGACGTCGCCGAGATTGTCGGCGAGGAGCCGGACGATCTCACCGAAACCGAGGGTGACGATGGCGAGGTAGTCACCGCGGACACGCAGCGTCGGGGTGCCCAGGATGACGCCGGTGAGCCCTGTGATGATGATGGCCAACGGCACGCAGGCCAGCCATCCCCACGGCCCGGAGAAGATCCCGTGATCGATGCTGTTCCACAGCGGGCTGGCGGGGCTGGTCATCAGCGCCACGACGTAGGCGCCGACCGCGTAGAAGCCGACGTATCCGAGGTCGAGCAGGCCGGTCTGCCCGACCACCACATTCAGGCCGATGGCGATCAGAGCGGTCATCGCGAAGGTCGCCATGACCACACCGAAATCGGTTGCCGTGGTGGTGATCAGCGGCGGATTGACGACGGGGAGCAGACCGATCACGATGATCGCGGGCACGCCCACGAGCCATTGCATGACGCGGGGTAGGCCGTTCCACCAGGTCCGGATCGCATCGCCGACACCACGAGGTGGGGGCGCGTTCGGGTCGTCGGGCACCGAGGCGCCTGCGGGCTGCTGAGTCGTCATACCCGTGCCTTCCCGAGCTTCTCACCGAGGATGCCCGTCGGGCGGAACATCAGCACCAGGATGAGCAGGACGAAGGCGACGACGTCCCGCCACTGGTTGCCGAGCACCACCGATCCATAGTTTTCCATGACACCGAGCAGAAGTCCGCCGACCAGCGCACCCCGCACGTTTCCGATGCCGCCGAGGACCGCGGCACAGAACGCCTTGATACCGAGGATGAAACCGCCGTAATAGACGATGTTCGTCGGGACGCGCAGCGTGTAGAGCAACGCCGCCGCCCCCGCGAGCAGGCCACCGATCAGGAAGGTGACCATGATGATGCGTTCACGCGACACACCCATCAGCAACGCGGCGTCGGGATCTTGCGCGACCGACTGGATTCCGCGGCCCAGTCGCGTGCGGTTGATCATGTAGTCGGTCCCGAGTGCCAACACCAACGCCGAGATGATGATGATCAGCGTCAGGTTGTAGACGGGCGCCCCGAAGATGCTGAACTCCTTGACCGGCTCTACGAGTCGGATCGTGGGCTGCGCGCTCGAACCGCCCAGCGGCGGATCGATGGGCAGCTTCGGCAACACGTAGTGCACGAACTCCTGCAACACGAACGACATACCGATCGCCGTGATCAGAAAGGCGAGCGGTTTCGCCTTGCGTTTCCGCAGCGGCCGGTAGGCGACGAACTCCAAACCGACCGCGGCACTACCCGATACGGCCATCCCGCACAGCCCCGCCAAGAGCAGGTAGAGGACTGTCATGACCGTGCCCTCGGAGTAGGTGTTGCCCGACGGGGTGAAGCCGAGCAGCAACAGGCCGATGTACTGGCCGAACATACCGAGCATGAAGACTTCGGAGTGTGCGAAGTTGATCAGTCGCAGCACGCCGTAGACGAGGGTGTAACCCACCGCGACGAGTGCGTAGATCGCACCATAGGTGAGCCCCTCGATCGTCAGGCCCCAGAAGCCGTTCTTGAGCGCGCCTAGATCGAAGTTGATGGTCGCTGCCACCGACGCCGTCTCGGCCATCGAGTACACGATCATGCGTGCCTTTCAGCCACGAGAATCCCCCACAGACCACGGCGCGTCCGGGCTGATGTGCCCGGACGCACCGTGATGGTTGTGTCTTACTTGACGTCGTATACCCAGATCAGCGAGGACGTCAGCTCGCCGGTGGGGCTCCACTGGTATTCGCGCGCCAGGCCCGGCCCCTTGTAGCTACGGACGAACGACAGCAGCTCGGGGCGGGTGCGCTTGCCCTCGTTGATCCCCTTCATCAGGATCGCGGCGAGATCGTAGGCCTCGACCGAGTAGACACCGGGTGCCTGGTTGAAGGCCGCCTGGTAGTCCTTCTTGAACTGCGACGGTGCGGGACCGCACGGGCACGAGAGGATCGCGCCCTTGGCACTGTCTCCGGCCTGGGCGGTGAACTGCGGGTCGTTGGCGCCGTCACCCGAGACGAAGGTGGCCTGTGAGCCCGCGGTCTTCAGCTGTTGGGCCAGCGGAGCTGCCTCGGCGTAATAACCCGAATAGAAGATCGCGTCCGGGTTGGCGGCGGTGACCTTCGAGATGATCGCCGAGAACTCGCGATCACCCTTCTTGACGTCGCCGGAGCAGGAGGCGTCGGCTGCCGATCCGAGCGATTGGGTCATCGCCTTCGCCAGTCCGACACCGTAGTCGGTGTCGTCCTTGATGACACAGACCTTTTTCTTGCCCATCGTGCCGGTCAGGTATTTCGCGACCGCCGGGCCTTGCACGTCGTCGTTGGCGAGACCGCGGAAGAAGGTCTTCCAACCGTTGTCGGTGAGGGTCGGGTTGGTGGCGGAGGCGGTCACCGAAACCAGTCCGGCCTGGTTGAAGATGCCCCCGGTCGCCTTGGTCTCACCGGAGAAGGCGGGACCGATCAGGCCGACGATGGCGTCGTCGTTGGCGATCTGAGGTGCGACCTGGGTGGCCTTCTGGGGGTCACCCTCGGTGTCGAAGGGCTTCAGCGTGATCTGGCAGTTCGGGTTCGCCTTGTTGTGCTCGTCGACCGCGAGCTGCGCACCGTTCTTGATGTTGATGCCGAGCGCAGCATCCGCGCCGGTCAGAGCGCCCGCCATCGCGATTGTCGTCTGGGGGCATTGGGCCTGGCCGTCACCGGCCGGACTGAGGGCTGCCGACTCTGTGGCACCCTGGACCTCATTGCCCTGGGTGTCGATCTGAGCCAGGGGCGCGATCTCGAGACCGGAACTCGCGGCAGCCGAACCGCTGGAACCGGATTCGGTCCCGGAGTCGCTGGATTTGCTGCTACACGCTGATACGGCGAGCACGCTCGCCATCGCCAGCGCGAGAGCACCTGTCGCCACACGACGATGCATTCTCTTACCTCTTCACTTCCCACCCACCCGGCGTGACGTCGACCCGCTCTGGACCGATCGACTGCGCCAAGAGATCTGCTGAGGAGACCTTGAGAAAACATAGTCCGAAACCACGGCGCCCGCGATGGATTGGAGCCAAACGTCCATGATGGCCCGGGGCGTGTTTTCACAGATTTAACGGCGCGGGCGCCGTGACCGTCAGCTGTCGGGGCCCAGAGTCTCGACGACCACCAGAGCGACCGCCTTCATCGTCGTGCGACGGTCCATCGCGGCGCGCTGAATCCACTTGAACGCCTCGGGCTCTGAGAGTGACTGCTTTTCCATCAGGAGGCCCTTGGCGCGTTCGACCAGTTTGCGGGTCTCCAGACGGTCGCCCATCGTGGCGACCTCTTTCTCGAGCGCAGCCACCTCGTTGTAGCGGCTCACCGCCACCTCGATCGCCGGAACCAGATCGGCCTTGGTGAACGGCTTGACCAGATAGGCCATCGCACCGGCGTCACGCGCCTTCTCGATGAACTCGCGCTGGCTGAACGCCGTCAGCATCACCACGGCCGCCAGCTTCTTCTGCGCGATCTCGGACGCCGCATCGATCCCGTCTCGAACCGGCATCTTCACGTCCATGATCACCAGGTCCGGCGTCAGGCTCTCCGTCAGCTCGACCGCGACCTGTCCGTTCGGGGCCTCTCCGACGACCTCGTAGCCCTCTTCACGGAGCATCTCGATGAGATCCATCCGGATCAGCGAGTCGTCTTCGGCGACGAGCACCCGATGGGTTGTCGCCTGTTCGCCGGTCCGATCCGCAGCCCTGTCTGCCACCGTCACCATCCCCTCCTCCGCTTCGAACTAGCCACGACCAGCGCGAACCTACAAGCGCTGATGCGAGCAGCGTACCGGGTGGCCGGTCGCTCGGCCGATCATCTAAAGTGGACTCTCGCGGCAGCCGCGCCACGCCGGCTGACTGCAGATGCCCTCGTAGCCCAATTGGCAGAGGCAACGGATTCAAAACCCGTCCAGTGTGAGTTCGAGTCTCACCGAGGGCACCAGATAAGAGCAGGTCAGAGGCGGTTTCTCCTCTGGCCCGCTTTTATTTGTGCCACCTTTCGGTACGCAGTGGGTACGCCAGCGTTGCCCGCAAGTACCCAGTACGGCCAACGGTCGTACTGGGTACTTGCGCCCGACTTCACTCCCTCACGAGGCCAAGGCTGCCGTGTTCATGGCCTCCGCGACAGCGTCGAGATCAGATGGCATGAGGTGGCCGTATCGATCCAGGGTCATCGTCGCCGTCTCATGCCCCAGTAGCGTCTGCAGCGCCTTCACGTTGGCGCCTGCGCTGATCGCAAGAGAAGCGCACGTATGCCGGAGATCATGAGGCGTGACGGACGGAAACTCAACGTCGTCCGCTTGGCGCCGCTCGATAGCCGCGTCCCAGGACCACCGCAGCTTGCCGTTGGTGATCCATGGTTCATCTGCCGTGGGATCGTCGCCGGGCCACACCAGTTCCGCCCTGCCGCGACTTTCAATGTGCCTCCTCAACGGCTCCAGAACAAGCCCGGGGATCGGCACCGACCGACGCGCATGCGTCTTCGGCGCCCCCTCCACAAGGCCCTGCCCTGTCACATTCGTAACCGACGTCGTCACGCTGATTCGGCCCGAATCAACGTCGACGGAGCCGATCCGGAGCGCGGCGGCCTCACCGAAGCGCAACCCGCAGTACCCGAGGACAAGAACCAAGACGCCGAATCGTTCCCCTATCTCGCCGGCAAGCGCCCGTAGCTGCGCGTGAGTGAGGTACGTCTGATCCACACCCGCTCTGGGCTTCCGTGGCAGCTCGATACCGTCGGTCGGCGACTGTCTGACTAGTTCTAGCCTGGCCGCGTACTTGAACACCGCCCCCATGCACTGATGGGTTTGGACAATCCGTGAGGCGGATAGACCCCGCTTCGCGAACCGCGCCGAGCCTCCAGCCTCCCCAAGACCTGAGATCCACGCTTGTAACTCACCGAACGTGATGTCGCCGACCGCGGTCTTCTCCCATCGCGGGAACACCACAGTGTCAAGGATGGACCGATACCCGGCGTACGTCTTCGGCTTCGTGCTGGCCTTCTTGCCCGCCAGCCACTCCTCCGCGACCTCGCCGAAGGCCCTCGCCGACTTCGCCGGATCGACCCACGTGCCTGTCTTCACCGCCGCCGTGTTTTCGTCCAGGAAGTTCTGCGCGTCAGCCTTTGTGCGGAACCCCTTCGTGTTCTCCTTGCCGTCTGGCGTAACCCACACTGCGCGGTATCTCAGTCCGCGCCCATGCCTCTTGGTCTTCACCTTGTCCCGAGTGAGCCACAGGTCCTGGACTGCCGCTCTCTGACTTCGCTTTGCCGCCATGGGTACGCAGTCTACCCGTAGCAAACCCGTCCAGTTGATCTGCTGTCGCATCCCACGCGATCCGGCCGGCGACGAGACACTGATCCAGCGGACGCAGACCCCCTTCCCCGAAGCCCCGTCACAGTAGCGTCGACAACGACACCAACGAAGCAAACGGCAGGAGCCAAACACCCTATGCGGGAAACACTCTCAACCTCTGAGGTCGCGCTGAAGTACGGCATCCCCGAGGCCACCTTGCGATGGTGGCGCCACATCAACGGTGGCCCCGCATCATTCAAGATCGGTCGGCGAGTTCACTACCGGTGCGACGAGATTGACCGATGGATCGCAGCCCAGGAGACGGCTACCATTCGTGGCGAGGTCCTTGTGTGAGCGCGGGCCGACGCGACCTAGAACGCGAAGAAGCCCCGAGCGATCACAGGTTGTGATCGCTCGGGGCTTCTCTGACGAGTTCAGCTCGGTCGTCGACACAGCGGGGTCGACCTCGAAGCGCAGGAGTAGTTGTCACAGCCCCCGGAAGCGCAGGATCGGCGTGACGTCGACGCTGAACGATTGGGTTCCGTCGTTGACGACGAGGGAGACCGGGAGGTCCTCGGTGCGCAGCAGTGTCGAACCGCTGTGGACGCCGTACTTGGCGATGACTGTGCCATTGGGCACAGTCACCGCGGGCACGGTGAGCGCAACAGTACTCCCGGTCTTCTTGGCCCAGTCATATCCATCTTCGGTGACCTTCGAGGCGGTGCCCCAGGTGGTGTCGCCGTAGACAGTGCCGACCCGGACTCCGTCGGCAGTGTAGAGCCCAATGCGATTGCCGAGCGCTGCGAGAGCGTCGGCGCAGGCGTTGCGGTGGGCGTCGGTGTAGGTGGAGGCCATGGCCTACTCCTCTTGGTTGTCGGTGCGATAGGACCGTGACTGGCGGGATCTGCCAGGCAGACTGATGCAGGTGACGTCGGGGTGATCGAGACCTCGCCATTGGTGATGGTCAGGAGGTCTGCGGTGAAGGTGAACTCGGGTGCCGTTGCGTCACTGAACGGCTCGTAGTCGTACTCGATCCAGACGGTGACCGTGGTGCCATCTGTAGTGAGCACCTCGCTGCCGGCGGAGACGATTTCCTCGCCGCCCTCGGGGATTTCGAGTCGCAGTTCTGTGCTGACGAGAATCACTGGTACGCCCTCACCCAGCCCCCGCCGGCCGCGCCTTCCCAGCCTCGGGTTCTGTTGCCGAAGATGCCGCCGTCGCCGCCCGAGCCCCCACCGCCGGGTGGCATGCCGGTCTTCACGGATGAGTTGGATTCGGCGCCGCCGGTATAGGTCACCCCGTTGAACGTGTAGTTGCCTGCCGGGGCACCCACCTGCCAGTTGGTACCCTGGACGGTCTTCGTCCCAGAGCCGCCATTGGCGGAGATCGAGCCGACTTCGGCGATGGCGGCGGTACTCGCACTTCCCGCCGTGGGTGCGGCGTTGTCGCTGTTGGCGGCCCGCGCACCTCCCGCGCCGATTGTGATCGTGATGGTCGTGATGGTCCATGGGATATTGACGCCGCGTTCGAGGCGGATGGCGTTCCAGGAGCCCGCGCTCCCGCCTGCACCCGAGGTTGCGATCGAGCCGGACCCGGTTTGCCCGGACGCCCCGCCGCCAATGAGGATGACGTCGATGTAGCGGCACCAGACGGGAATGGTGTAGGTGTATGTTCCTGCCGCCGTGTAGGTTTGCGTAGTCTCCGGCACGGCTGACCATGATGCGGAGCCGCCCCCCATGCACCCACTCGCGCCCGCGCCCGACACCCGGGGCTTCATGGTGGAGCGATCCGATGTGCCCGTCGCGGAGCGCACCGGCAGAGACGGGGTCGCAACACATCGCTCCGATGATGCAGCGTCGGTCGCCTCCGCCATCCCGATCCGCGCTCGGCCGCTCGCTCCCGACAGTCCGGCAGCCAGGAGCTTGAGCACCTCAGCGGCACCGCCGGACGCTCCGGAATCCTCGCTGTCGGCGATAGATGCCTTCCCGAGCGCTGCCAGATGCAGCAGTGGAGGAGCTGCCAGTGAGGTGCAGATTGATGACTGCGTGGTCCGAGGAGGCAGCGTTGCCCACCCCGACGCTGCGGGAAACCCAGAACCAGGCGGCGCGAACAGGATTCGCGGCCGTGGGTGGACCGTCGACCGACCATCCCTGCCGCTGGACCGATGGCGCGTCGGGGCCTTTGGTCGACCAGGTCACGTTGAAGCGCTCGCGAGTAGGTGTTCTTCGAGCGCGCTGAGGGCTTGCTCGAATGACGTGCCGTCCGGCAATCGCAAGATTGGGGTTAGGCCGTTCTCGGGGTCGCCGTCGACGTCGATCGCGATTCCTCGATCGTCGGACAAGAACACTTCGGTCCCGGTCGCGGTGTAGAAGTCGAGGACGGTCACGGCGTAGTGCTGGCCGCTGGTCTCGTCGACGTACAACCGGGTCACAGGGCACCAGTGCCCAAGGTCGCGTACGTACTGCATGGTTGCTCCGTTCACTTGTAGATGACCCACACACACCCGTTCGCACCCGCACCGCCTGTGCCCGGCGTCCCGAGAACACCCGCATACTTTGTAGGCATCCCACCGCCACCACCGCCGCCGCCCGGGTAACCGCCGTTGCCGCCGTTGCCGCCTGCGCCTGGGATGATCACGTTGGTCGTCCCACCACCGCCACCACCACCGCCCGCGCCGCCACACTTAGTCAGCGCATCAAGGGGTGCGCTTCCTCCGTCGCCGCCGTTTGTGCCGTTCTGGCTCGTAAACTCGCCACGGGTACCGATCCTGGCGAGCGGGGTGGATTCGCCGTGTTCTGCTTCCGTTGAGCCATGCCCGCCAGCGCCGCCGGCCCCAGGCTTGGACGTGGACGGGGAGAACCCCAGGATCGAGCCGATGCCATTGTTGTCGGGGTTGCTGACGACCAGAAGGTCGCCAAACTTGGTCAAGATTCCAGGTGTGCCGATTGAGGCGTACACCGAGTTGGGGACTTCGCTTGGGGCAAACGTCTGCGCCAACCACCCACCGCCGCGACCGCCAGCGCCGTAGGTATTCTCGCCCCCGCTGCCACCGTTTCGGCCAGCGCCACAACAGATCACCATCAGTTCGGTGATGCCTTCCGGCTTCGTCCACGTCCGTGAGGACGTGATCGTCTCGACGGTGTAGTCGGACAGAACAGCGCCGCGAATTGCCTGCAGGGTGTCGTTGACTGCGGTGTCGCCGCCGGAGTTGCCCTCCCACCCGGCAACGATCGCTTCCTTGGTCCCATTCGCAGTGCTATTCAGTTGGCCGAGATCGGAGATGACGTCGGCGAGAGTTCCTCCGACTACGGGGATCCCGCGGATTGCTTGCAGGATCGCGTTGACGAGTTCCTCGATGAAGTTCTGCACCGCGTCGACGGCGGATTGTGCCGCTTTCGCGTTGAGCGTGGGCACGAGGTCGATGATCTTCGACTGGGGCAGGCTGCCGAGTAGCGAGGCCGGGCTCGCCAACAGTCCGGTGATGAGGTTCGACACCTCGGCGGCCGTGTCTTCGGCTGAGCCCAATAGATCGCCGAGTTCGTCGGAGAGATCGAGGATGCGGTCGAGGATGCCGCCTTCTGGGGTGACGCCGAGAGCAGATAGGACTTGATCGACGAGGTTGGTGATCCCGTCCCAGAGGTCGCCGAGGGTGTCAGACAGTCCTGAAACCCATTGCTGCGGGAGCGATGTTGCGGTCTTGCGAAGTGAGATGTCATCCCACCAGACGGTGGCACCGGGAGTCATCGCGGCTTCGCAGGTGATTCGTACCCGCACGCCGTCCACTTCGTCGGGGACCTCGTATATGCCTGCGAGGGCGACGAAGTCGCCACCGGAGTCGGTGTAGAGCGGCCCGTTGATCGACGAGATGACTGTCGGGGTGCCCGTGGTGGCCCCGGTGTAGGGCATGATTGTGAGCTGGGCGACTGGGCTCTGGTCGGAACTTGCCGTCGCGTCAATCCAGCGCACTCGCCCGCTGACATCGAGCGTCTGGCCAGCGCTCACCGCAATCGCTTCGGAGGTCAGTACCTTCAACGTTCCGTCGGCGACGGCGCGAGCTGAGCCTGGGGATTCGTGCCCCGTGGTGTCGTCCCAGACCCACTGTCCCGCACCGTCGATGGTTGCGGCGCTGTCGAACTCGCCGAAGCCACTGAGGAGGTTGGGACTCGGCTGATTCGAGAGCTGACTCAGGAATATCTGCGGGATGCGGGATGGGTCAATGAGTCCGCCGGCGATTGAGCGGATTCCACTGACCGCCGCTTGGATGCCGATGAGCACCGTGTCATCGCCAGAGTAGGTTCCTTCGATTGCCTCACCGAGGCCCGCCAGATCAGCTTGAAAGCCCTGGATCGCCTGCCCCACCAACGATTCCAGTGGCCCGAGGTCACCTTGGAAGACGCTTACGAGTGCCTGTACCCACTCCTGCATCGCGGCGATGGGTTCACCGAGGGTCTCCCAGTGAGGACGCATCTGCTCCTCAAGAAGGTCCTTCCAGTCCTGTTCGGTCATCGCGGCGTGACCGGCGAGGCCGGAGTTTCCTCCCGAGGCGCTGCCTGCGGGGAATAAGATGCTCGCACCTGCGGTTGGGTTCCAGCCTCCAGGTGTGGTCATGGGATCCTCCAAGGGTTACGTGCGTTACGCGACGTCTTCGGGGTGGTGTTTGGCGATGACGCCGAGTGCGTGCCGTTTCGTCGCATAGAGGTCCGCGGTGAGCGTGGTGATCTCGACGCCGAGGGTCTTGTTCGCGGCCTTGAGCTTCTGGCACTCGACATCGAGACGACCTGTTTCGACGTCGACCTGCCCGAGATGCCGTCGTACTTCTGCGAGTTCGGAGATGATCTCGTCGTGTCGGTCGTCGAGTTCTTCGCGCAGATTGGTGCTGTGGGAGTTCTGGACTTGCGCCTTCACGGCCTTGGTGTCCCGCCGAGTGAGGTAGGTGATGATCGTGGGCGGCACGGTGACGACCGCGAGTGCGAGTAGCCAGATCACCGGGTGGGTGTTGGCTGGCATGGTCGATAGATCCATCACTCGGCCTCTTGCTCATCGCCGACGATGTGCTTGTCCGCCGTGACGAGTGGCAACCCCAAAAGCGCGGTTACGAGTGTCATCCATGGATCGACCTGCTCGGCCCCGACAATCCCGTAGGTGACGAGGAGGGCTACTACTGCGAGGGCGAGGCGGTACATCCACCGCCGCCGCTCCGGAGTGAAGAAGTCGCTCATGCCGTCACCTCCCGAACCGCGCCCGAGGGGTGCCATTCGAGGTGACCGTTGTCGAAGTCTTGCCGCTTGCCGCCGTCGTGGTCGTATTCGTCCGAAGTGGGCCACCCGAGGGGTCCCGCCTCAAATCCTTCAGTGGCCCAGCGCTTTCCGATGACCCCGCGAACCGCGTACCCGGGTCGGCCGTAGCGCCGGTAGACGGTCCCACCTTGGAAGGCTTGGATGTCGCCGACGCCAGTGATGACGGTATGGCGCTTGATCGGGTAGCCGAGGTAGCCCTGCTCCCACTGGTGGGTCTTCCAGATGTCGTAGATGTGCGCTGGTACCGCGATGGCGTTCGACTTGTGGACCTGGGGGTGCCAGTAGATAGAGCCGTGCTCGAAGTCGACGTATCGGCCAATGCCGTCTTTGCAGACACGTTCGTCGACGAACAGTCGCTTGCCGATCCACTGCTTGGCGATTGTGGCTTCGGTGTTGATCTTGTTCTCGATCGGCGCGTCGGGCGTAGCGAGCATCTTGGCGACGTCGGCGCGGAAGGAGGGCATGTCGATCCCGAATGGGTCGATCTTGCCTTCGGAGCTGTACTCCTTGTGCCCCGCGATCATGTTCGCGCCGAAACCGACTCGCTTGGCGATGGCCTTGCACACTCGCTTGTATGCGTCGAGTTGCACAGCGGGCCAGGGTTGTCCGACGCCGTTGTTGACCGCCTCGATTCCTATGGTGTGGTAGTTGGCGTTGTTGGTCGGCCAGCCGCTCCACGAGCCTCTGCCCGCGTGCCAGCAGACTCCGGCCGCGATGACACGGACGGCGCCGTCGCGTTCGAGGACGAGCTGTGCCAGGGGTCCGGGGAGGTCGGAGCGACCGTTCTGGACGATGACCCAGTCGCTCGCCCCTCCGCCCGCGGTGTGGTGGCAGATGATTCCGCGGATGTCGCGGAAGTCGCCGTGGCCGCGCTGCTTCCAGCCTGCGTGTTCGACTACTTTCAGACCCTCTGCGCGCAGTACGTCGGCCAGCCAGATTGGGTCACCAGTCCATGACAATGTGAAGTTCTCCTGAGATGCGAAAACCTCGCCAGCGGACGGGGTTTAGTGGGTGGTCTTCGGGGGGTCGAGTCAGATAGCGACGGGTGGGAGTTCTCCGGCTTTCCGTCGGCGGTCGACTTCGGCAAGAAAGGCTTCGCGCTGTTCCTGGGCCTTGCGGCGGATGCGCTGCTGCGGTGTTTCGACGTCGGCCGCTGTGGCGGTGTACTTCCAGACCCCGGCGGCCTTGGCGACCACGAGCGCGTCGTCTGAGGTTGGGGCCGTATAGGTCTTGATCGCTGGAATCTCCGCACACAACCGGACGCCGATTTCGACTTGGTGTCGGGCGACTTCCTCCCAAGCCTCTGGTGCTAGGAGCAGTGGCGCGCCAATGACAGTCGGCAGTCCTACGAAGGTGGCCGAGATCGCCTCGATCTGCTGCTCGACTTGCTCAGTGGTGAGTTCGCCGTAGGGCTTGCATACTTCACACATTGTGAAACTCCTTGTGGGTCACCAGACACCGGCATCCTTGGCGATCTCGCCTAGCCGGCGAATGCGGGCGAGGATCTTCTCGAAAGGGTCGAGTTCATCGAGTGCGCCCACCTCGGCGGCGCCAAATCGGCCGTCCGCGTTCGCGTCTGGGCCGTACTCTGCTTTGACCTTCTTGATGCGTTCGACGTGCACTTCACGAGCGGTGGAGCCGGGCACCTCGAACGACACCGGACTGCCGACCCAGGCATGGCCGTGTCCTGGCTGGCCGATGACGTATGGCGATCTCGGCGGGAACTGCACGGTGGCCGATTCGCCTCCACGGGTCTCACGCTCGGCTTCTCGCAGAGCCGCGAGGGACGAGATTGTGTAGGACTTCCCGGGCAGTTCGATGAACGATTCGAGGAGGTGCGAGCTGCCCGCCCGCGATTGGCGTGCAACGAGTTTCACGCTCAACCAGGCGAGCACGGTGTCCGTGTAGAGCGGCTTGAGCAGCGCGTCGATGGCACCGCCTTGAGCGCCTACCCCGTAGCCGCTGACGTTGATGTTCGAGGTCGCGAGGTCACCGACCATCTGTACGGTCGCGGAGATGGTGTCATTGACTCCGGGCGCCGACTGCCCGCCCATTGTCAGTGTTGTTGCGCCAGCCGTTCGGCGGGTGACCGTGGGGTTCGCACCGCCGTCGGCGGGGATGTGAATGGTCGGCCATCCAGGTGCGGTCTCGAACATGGAGCGCCAAATCTCGGCGACGGACGAGTCCGGCGTTGCGGTCGCGGCGATCTCGACATCTTCGATGAGGTCGCCCACGGATTCGCGCATGGTGCGGGTTAGTCCGTCGAAGACCGTCCCGCCGTTGGCGGTTCCTTCCCGGTGGCGGGAGTTGTCGATGATGTCGACGACGAGTGCGCCGTCTTTGACTACCGCTCCGGGCCAGGGTTCGGGATCGCCGGTCCGCCACCGGGTGGCGGTGACGGTTAGTTCGCCGTCGGTGAGGATGTCGGCGGCGCGTTCGGCCCAAGATCCGAATCTGCTGGCCAGGACGCACCACACGGTCCCGGCTGCCATGTCTTCGAGGAGGGACGTCGGCTTGATGACGATGTCCCAGTTGGACTGATCGAGCCCGTCGAGCCATGTCAATGGGTTCATCGGGTCGTCGGGTATCTGCCACGCGCTGCTGTAGAGGCGGAGGAGGTTGACGAAGAGGGCGGTCTTGAGGACCCAGATGGATGGGCCGGCGAGGAGGAAGATGCGGGGGAACTGAAATTGAGCGGGCAGCCAGGGGTTACTCCACACCCGGACGTTGCGAAGGTTGTCGAACTCGCCTAGTGCGTTGACCTGGACGACGTCTTCGCCCGTGTCGAGTGTCGCTGAGCTGATTAGTTCGGCTCGGCCAGAGACGCGACTGCCACCGGATCGGTACTCGATGTGGACATTGGCGCCCTCACCGCGTTCGACGCGGCCGGCCTCGTCGAGCAGCCACTCCCCTGCGGGATGATCGGCAGGTACGGAGACAGTGACCGATCCGACGTCGTTCTCGATCTCTTCCGCACTCGCGGTCATCGGGTCCATGACGACGTGCTGGAGCCGCTGGTGGCCGTCGTAGATATAGACCGCCGGCGGCATGAGTTGTTCGAGTTCGAGCAGGTCCGCCTGCGCTTGCACCGCCCGATTGATGGAGGCGCACTTATCGGCGAGAGGGGTACTCAAGGGCTAGCCTCCGCTCGGGGTGCGCGACATGCCCCAGGGGCGTGTCCAGTGCTGTGTGAGGTGGTATTCGGCCCGAGCGCCACCGGTGGGCGCGTTCGATACCGCGATCGGCAGCGCGGTGGCAGGTGTCCACGGCGGGATGTCATAGACGAGGAAGCGGCCTTGCTGCGCGGATAGCAGGTTGTGTCCGGCCGGCGTCGCCACCGGGAGCTTCTGCGGGTTGCGCGATAGGACGGCCCCGCTGTGTTCCTCGGTGACGCTGACGGCGATTGTTCGGGTCGCGTGTGGTCCGCCGGGCGCGACCTCGCCGATCTCGCCGCTCCACGACGGATCAGGAAGAAGCCAGTCGCCGGGCGTGAGGATCACCGTGTATCGGCATGGCGTGTCGCTGGGATTCTCGACGATGATCTCGCCTGTGGCGCTGGTGTTTTCCGTTTCAAAAGCCCTTACGATCGTCTCGGACTCCCAGAGTGGGAATCCGGCTCGGAGGTTGTAGATCGGGTTCGCGTAGGCGTCGGCGAGGAAGTCTCGCCCTGTGTCGATCTCGGGGACCTCTTGGCCACGGAAGTAGATCCAGCGCATGCCGGACATCTCCGTTGTCACTTCGGCGCGACCGGTGCGCTTGGTGGGCGAGTAGATGTACGGCGGTGGGACCAATGCCCGAGCCAGCGCGTCTTCGCGCTGGCCCGGGACTGTCTCGCCTTCGCCGTTGACGTGGAAGCCGACGATGAGGTCGCGGGGCTTGTATCGGTCCCGGACGTGCCGGGCACCGATGCCTGCTGCGGTTTCAGACCAGGCGGATTCCAGTGGGGCGTCGAGGATTCCGGACAGTTGTCCTTCACCGATCCAGACGCCCTGTCGCCCAGCCAGCGGCCCGTGGACATCCCATCGGGTGTTGTCGACACCGAAGATGGTGACGCTGCAACGGTCGTGGATGCTCATGGTCAGCCTTTCATTCGGGTGGCGATGAGAAGCTGACGCTGCCTCTCGTTGGCGTAGTAGGACTTCTCGTCACGGAAGGTGGCGTTGGTTGTCGGCGCGTAGACCCCCGCGCTGCTGGCGGCGGCCGGGCTCACAGCGAGTTCGGGCAGTACGGGACGTCCCGCGTTGATGTCCTCCAGCAGAGGGAGGTTCTCGCGGGTGGCGGCGGCGTTGACCACGAACTCGCGGTCACTCAGGCGTGCGCGGATGGAGTCCGAGGTGCTCGTACCGGGACCTCGGACGAGGCCACCGTGCTTGTATCCGTGCCCTTGTCCCCACACCTTGGTGAGGTCGCTGCCATACCGTCCGATGTAGTACTGCAGGGCTGCAACGACATTCGCGGCCGGGTCCTTGCGATCGTTCGGAAGGTTGGGATCGCGGTTGGCGGCAAAAGTCCGGCCGATGATCTGCAGCAGGCCAACCGCCGGGTCGACGCCACTGTTGACATCCTGGACCTGCTGCTCGATGTTCGGATCACCACCGGATTCGGTGCCGATCTGGGCAATGCCCGCGTTGAGCTGGGAATTGGCGGTGGTGAGGCCACGGCCGACCCGGTTGATCGCCCATTCGAGCAAGGGTCGCCAGGGTTCGGCTCCGTCGCCCGCTTTCCATTGCACCAGCGGTGAACCACCGGAACCGGTTTGCCGGAGCGTGTTTGGCGCGTCCTGCTGGCTGGTGAGCCGCTGGCTGTCCGCGGTCGCCGTGTTCTTGGCTGTCAACTGCCGCTTCTCGTACTCCTGCTTGGCGGCGAGTTTGTCGTCCTCGTACTTGCGCTTGAGCTGGGCTCGCTTGGCTTCGTAGTTGGACTTGGCGGCCTTGTTCTTGGCTCCGCCGGCCTGTTCATAGTCACGCTTGGCGGAGGCCAGTTCGTCCTCGTACTTGCGCCGACGGGCGAGTTGGAGATTCTCGTACTCCTGCTTCATCTGGAGGAGCTGAGCCTTGTTCGCCCCCTCCGATTCGCTCTCACCCGGGTGGCCGGCGTCCTCGGCAGCCTTCTTGCGCTCCGCGTCATACTCGTTATAGGCGCTGAGTAGTGCGGGCGAGTCACTGATGGAGAAGAAGCCCAGCAGGTCCTTGACGTGCTCTTCGGTGGCGCTCTTGGCGATTCCGCCGAAGGTCTCCGAGATTGAGGTTGGCTTCTCTGTTTCGGTCGTCTCGACCGTTGACGGCGTGGGTGCGGTCGCAGGCGTGGTGACGTCACCGGTGGGCAGGGTGGCGGCGCTGTCTGGTGCTTGCTCATTCTGCGGCTCTTGACCCGCAGGGTATTTGAGTCCGGCCGGGACGGTGTTCACGTCCGGATTCGCATCGTCGAACAGCGCGTGGATGTGGTCGTAGTGGTTCTGGGTGTCAGAGCCACGGTCTTCCATCTTGTTGCCAGAGCCGCCGGCGGTTCCGGGTTCGTAGTTCTGGCGCCAGATCAGGTAGTTCAATCCGAGCGTGTTCTTGTTGGCGTGCAACCAGTCTCGAATCGCTGTTCCCAGCGCGACGCCGTTCTTCGACCCGTACTCCGGGATCATGATGTCGAGTGCTCGGCCAGACGGGTGATCGGGATAGGGGTCGGAGGCTCGGTAGCCGCCGATCTCGCGAATCTGATTCCAGAACTTCTTGATCAGACGTCGTGCGAGGATCGCTGGCGCTTTGAGGTTGGCCTCTCCTCCCCCGCCGGTCCATGCGGGCAGGGCGCCGCCTTCGGCGAATGCGGGCAATCCTGCACCTTGGATCGGTTGACCGGCGTTGATTGCCTGCAGCATCCCGCCGACGGCGGACGCCTGCTCTGGTGGTGCGTAGAACTCACCCGCTGACACCTTGGCGACAGCGCGGCCTCGATCGACGCCGAGGATGGAGTCGGAGGTCCCGGTGCCGGGGCCTGTGAGCACCCGGCCGCCGGGCACGAGAGCTTCGAGTAGCGCCCGGTTGCGTCGAGTCTGCCGTGCGTTGACGATGAATCCGCCAGGTTTGATGGCGGTGCGCGACCGGGTTCCTTCGGCTTGACCGTCGGCATTGCCGAGGTAGCCGCCTTCGGCGAACGCTGGTAGCCACCCACCGGTGAACAAGCCCAGTGCTGAACGTGCGGCGCCTTGCAGGGGTCCGGGGAGCAAGTTGACGAGCGCGTTGACGATCGCCCCGGCCATCGACTTGATGCCGTTGATCAGACCTTGGATGATCGACTTGCCCGTGTCGACGAGCCAAGTCCCGGCCCCCTGTAGGGCTTCGGCGATCTTGCCGGGGATCTGCTTGACGAAGTCGACCGCCTTGGTGACCCCGCTGGAGAACCCTTCGGAAACACGTGACCACAGGCTTGTGACCGCTTCGGTGGCCGAGGAGATGAGGCCGCCGAAGAATCCGAGAATGCTACTGATCCAGCCTGAGACCGTGGCCAGGATGCTCGCGCAACCCGTGACGAACTGCGCCACCAGGTTGCTGATCCACGTGCTGATCGCTTGGACGCCGGCCACTACTCGGTTGAAGGCGCCGACAACAACGCTGACGACGGTGGACACAACCCTCTGGATGCCGTTGAACGCAGGCGTGACGACGTTGTTCCACAACCACATTGCGACAGTGGCAACGCCTTGGAAGGCAGCCTTGAGCAATCCCCAGTACACCTGGACGCCAGCCCAGAACAGCGAGATTACGTTCTTGATTCCGTTGAACGCGGGCGTGAACACCGAGTTCCACAGCCACATGACAACGCTGCCGATGGTGCGGAAGACTGCCTGTAACCCGGGCCACAGGGTTCCTGAGATCCAGCCCCATACGGCGCCGATGGCGGCTTGGATCGACGACCAGTGCTTCGTGACGAGTGCGACCACGACGCCAAGCGGCCCGCCGATGATCGAGATGATCAATCGCCAGTGGTTACGGATGAATCCGACCACGGCGCCCGCGGCATCGCCGATCTTGGCGAAGAAGCTCTTGATCGCGGGCCACGCGGTTCCGGTGAACCAGCCGACGACTGCGCTCACCGCGGTCTTGATGCCGTTCCAGGCGCCGTTGACGATATTGCGGAAGGTTTCGCTCTTCTTGTAAGCGAGGACAAATCCGGCGCCAAGGGCGACGAGCGCCGCGATAACCAGGAAGATCGGGTTGGTCAGCAGGCTGGCCTTGAGCAAGTTCTGAGCGACGGCGAATGTCTTTGTCGCGACGGCTGCGATCTTGGTGCCGAGGGCGTAGGCGCGGAAGGCGACGTTGAGTGCGACGATGGTCGCGCCGTTGGCGAGCATGGTTGCGCCCATAGAGATGAGGGCGGGTAGGAACGATGCGACGATGATGCCGGCGACGACGCTGATGATCTCCTTGTTGCGTGCCATCCAGTCGACCACCGTGCTGATCGCGGAGGCGACACCTCCCACGACGCCGGCGACGATGTTGAACGCGGTTGCGAGGGCACCGGCGAGAAGTCCAGCGAGGAGCGAGATCGCGGGGTGCGCGAACGAGAACGCTCCTGCGATCAGCCGGCCGAGGTGCGCGGCGATCTCGGCGACCCGGGCGAATGTGGGCACGACGTCCTCAGTGAGGGTGTTCTTCAGGGAGGTCAGCGGCCCCTGTAGCCGCGAGCGTGCCGCCGCGAGCGTGTCGCCGATCGAGCTGAGGTCGATATTGAAGTTCAGTCCGGCGAAGGCGGTCTTGAGGCGGGCGAGCACGCTGGAGATGAACGGGCCAACGGTCTTCGACACGCTGTCGATGCCGTTAGTGAGGAACTCGAATACTGCTGGTGCGCGGGAGAATACGGGTTCGAGTAGCTTGGCTCCGAAGCGACCGAGGGCGGCGTTCATGTTCGCCAATGACCCGCTGAAGGTCTTGCCCATCTTCTCCGCGCCGCCGCCGACCATGCCTTCCATCACGGTCTGGAAGTCGGCGAAGGAGACCTTGCCCTCCGAGACCATCTTCTGGGCCTCTTCGGTAGTCACGTTGTAGTGCTTGGCGAGTGCTGGCAGGATGCCGATCTGACGATCGAGAAGTTGCGCCATGACCTCGCCGTCGAGCTTGCCCTTGCCCGCGACCTTCCCGAAGATCGCGCCCATCTCACCGAGGCTCGCCCCGCCTACCGCTGCGGCATCGGCGACGAGACCGAGGTAGCGGTCCATGTCGACGCCGAGCTTCACACCTGCGGCGGCGGCGGTGGCTGCGGCTCCGGCTGCCTCGTCGAGTCCGAAGGAAGTGCCCTTGACCGCCTTGTTGGCCGACTCCATCGCAGACGAGACATCCTGGGTCGACATCTTCAGTGCGGCCATCTTCGACTTGGCCTGGTCGAGGCTGTTGAGTCGTGCGAAGCCCTTGGTGAGGGCCGTTCCCAGAACGCCTGCGACCGCGCCGCCGAGTGCGACGGCACCGCCCTTGAGCGCCTTGCCCGCAACGCCGGTGAAGCGTTGCGAGAAGGTCTGGCCGCTCGATGAACCCGCTCCTCCGAAAGCGCGATCCATGTCTCCCAGTGCGCGTCGGATAGGTCCGTGGAAGCCGTTGAGGCTGGGGACGACCTCGACGTAGGCCGTGGCCAGATTCACGCTTTCAGCCACTTCGGCTCACCTGTCTTCCTAGAGCATGCAAAAGGCCCCGGATATGTTCCGGGGCCCCGCATTTCGTGATGTGCTTGTTGTTCGCGGCGTTAGCTCGACTCGCCCCCGATTCGAGCGACCTTGAACCGTTGCTTGGCCTCGTCGAGGGTGTAGGAGTTACCTCTGCGTCGGGTCTTGTCTTCGGCATCGGATACGCCCGGCCGAGGGATTCGTGCGGGCGGTTTCGCCCCTGGCCGTGCCGCGTCCTTCGACTTGGACCAAACCAGCCACCGCTGCGAATCCGCGATGTCGGCGAGAAGCAGTTCGAGCAGACCCCATTGCTTCTGTTCGGCGGCGTCTTGGGGCGACCCCGCCGACGCCGCGTGGACTGCTCGCACCAGCGCCGAGTCATCGGACAGCCAACGAACGAACGCGAGCAGGTCACGCAGTGTGAATGCCGGGGTTCCCGCGTCGCGGAGCCGGAGGCCAACCGCGATCAGGTCAGCTTCGACTGCCCCGTCATGCTCTTCGCAGAGCTGGACGAGGCTCAGGATTCCGGGAGGCTCGTCTCCGCGTCCTTCTGCCAGCCCTCGACGAGTTCGCCGATGGTCTCGATGCCGAGGCTGTCGATCACGGCCATGTCGGTGTCGCTGATCTTGCCCGTTTCGTGCAGCAGCTCGAACAGCTCGAACATCTGCTCCTCGCTGTTGGCCTTGCGGATCTTGCGCATAACGCCGAACGGGATGTGCTGGAAACGCGGCAGTACGACGGTCGCGGCCTTTGCCCCGGTCTGCTGCGCGGTCAGCTTGGCCTGGTAGTTCTCGAAAGTCATTGTGGGCCCTTGGGTTAGGTGATTGGTGGCCCGGTCTGCCTGCCCCCGCGGAGGCACCGGACCCACCGAGTTCTCACGCGGAGGCAGGATTGGATGAAGTCCGTCAGGACTCCAATGGGTCGTCTTCTGACTCGTTGACGGCGGGTTCAGAGTCGTCGTTGAGGTCGAGGACGAGCGGGTCGACGCCGTCGCCTGTGAGGTTGTTGCCTTCAGGGTCCGGCGACGTCAGTTTCCCGAGGTGTCACCCGGGTAGATGAACTGCTTGATGCAGTCGCCGTCCTCGTCCTCAAGTGCTTCGAGAGTCACCTCGAACACGGCGAGGTCGCCGTGGGTCTTGACGGTCTCGCCGATCTCGGTGATCTGACCGCGAGCGATGTAGCTGCGGTCGAGGACGTCTCCGTCCTCCAGGTCGATGACCCAGGACTCGATCGGTAGCGGCTTCTTGTTCTTGCGGACGGTGATCTCGCCGGTCGCCGCTTCGACGGTCACGTTGGATTCGCCGTAGACACGCTTGAGGACATCCAGCTTGAGCGACTCCATGAACACGAAGCTGACGGTCGCGCCATACTCGGTCTGGACGGTGCGGATGACACTGCCGCCGAGTGCGCGCTTCTTGTCAGCGGAGCGTTCGATGGCTTCGGTGAAGCCGTCCTCGCTGATGTAGCCGAGGTCCTTGAACGCGGCGTCCAAGGCGGTCGAGGCGTCGGTCGGTGCGGTGGTGCCGACCGGGGCGTTGCGGAGTGCTCCGCCGACGCGAGGCTGGGCGGCAAATGTCGTCTGGGACATGGTGGTTGATCCTTTGATTAGGAGTTTGTGCGGGGGTGCAGGCGCAGCAGGATGAGCAACGTTGCGCTGGACCGAGGGGTGCCTGTGTCGGGGTCCACGCCGTCGGAGGGTTCGGCGGCGACCGAGGATGCGCGGATTCGCTTCTCTGTGGGGTCGAGGCCCGCATCAATGACGGCTGCGACCGCTTGTTCGCAGAGCGCGGCGGCTGCCCCGGAGGACGTCGCGTGCGCGTGTAGCTGCAGAACTCGCTGGGTAAGTTGCCCGCCAGCGCGGCGGGTTCCGCCCCGGGTGGCAACCTGGACATACTCGGCGGGGTGGTCTCTGGGAACCGAGGGGTAGGTCGAGACGCCTGTGCGAGCCTCGATCACCTCGGCGGCGATCATGGAGGGGAGCTGGGGTGTGGTCACTCGCCGCCGCCCAACAGCGCGGTGAGTAGCTCACCGTCGCGGGCAGTCCGCGCCTTCGCTTTGTTGGTGACCGTCCAGACGGCACCCCGGAGTCGGTCGCCGCCGTTCTCGACTATCGACTCGTATCCGTCCCCAGCCTCGGGTAGCGCGGTCATCGTCCGCGACGTCTCGGCGTCGAGGACCTTGCGCATCGCTCGGGACTTCATGATCTGCTGGCCGTGGTCGCGGTTGAACTTGATCTTGATCCTGGCCATGGTCACTCCGTTCGGGTAACGCGCAGTACGCCGCCGGGCCGATAACCGAACGGTCCGGCTGTGTACCAGAAGACCGCTCCGTCGACATCACACAAGCTGCCGCTCAGTTGGATTCGGTCGCATCGGTCGACTTCCGGAAACGACGGTGGAACATAGACGTTCAGCGCCCGCGTGAGGCGGTCATAGCCGGCGGTGTGAAGTTCCTCGATCGTGAGAGGCGCCCAGCCAAACACCCGATGAGATTCTGGGGGTGCGTAGCCGGGGATCGGCTCGCCGTAGGGGTCGTGGCCAACGACGGTGTGACGTTCCAACAGGATTGTGTGGCGTGCTCTGAGCGACATCTACGTCCCCCAGAGCGCGGCGTGCGCGGTCAACGCAGCGCCACAAGAGCATCCGCGGGTAGTGCTGAAGTAGACGTCGCAGCTATCGGCGTGGATAAGTGGAGACGGCGAGACGGTGTCGATCGCGAACGCGGCGCCAGGACGAACGCCCCGATGGGTGGCGCAGATGTCTTGGAGGAGCTTGATCTCGCTCGGCCATAGCAGTCCGCCACGACGGACGCTGGTGTCGATCGTTTCGGAGAATGGCCCCGCCGACTGCGTTTGAACAGCGCCCGAATTGGCCTCGTACCAACGCAACACAGCTCCACGCATGTGGGCTTTCGCGGCTGCGGCGAGGTTCTCGGGTAGCGCTGGTTCAGCGAGACAGGGCGCGACGGCTACCGCTGCGGCAGTCACGTCAACGACCATGATTTCCAGCGCGTCCTGCTCGTCGGAGGTCATCTCGCCGACGAACGGGGCAATGTCGGAGGTCGTCAATGTGACGGCCATGCGCTACTCCTCGGTCTGTGTGGACTTGGTCGTCTTGCGGGTCGTCCGACGTGGGGCCTTGGCCTGAGTCGAGGTGGCCTCGGCTGCCGTCCAGGTGCCCGACCCGATGAGGCGCTCCGCCAGGGCGGCGGGCACGTCGGCCCGCACGCCCTGGCGATTCACCAGCGCCGTCACTTGACGACCGCGAACTTCGTTGCGTCGACGTACCAAACGAAGACCGTCTCCAGTCGCAGGGCGATCTGGTTCTGGCGCTTGAGGTCGCCCTGGCCGTCGGGGTCGCCGAACTGGATCAGCTCGACGGGCAGCGTGCTGGCGATGCCCCAACGGATGCCCGACTCGAAGTCACCGACGATGGCCTTCACACCGGTGGCAGTGGCGGCTTCCTTTGCAGCAGAGACGGTGTCACCGACGGCAGCGGTCAGGCCGTGGACGGCGGTCATCTCACGCGGGTTGAGCGACAGGTCGGGGTACAGGCGGCGGCCGGTGGTGTCGCGCTTGGTCGACAGGGCGTAGGCCGAGGTCGGGTCGAGGGCGACTCCGGTGGGCATGTCGCTGTCGGCAACGATGAGCCCGATGGCCGCCTCGATGTCGAGGTCGATGTCGGCGCCGGCGGTGATGGTCTTGGTCGATCCAGCGGCGTGATCCGGATTGCCGCTCAGTACCTCGCCGGTCAGCGGGTTGATCGCGTGCAGCGTGCCCAGGTCGAGTGCTCGGGCGATGGACTCACCGGCGGTGGCGGCCAGGGCGTCGAGTACGCCGAGCTGGTGATCCTCGTCGGCCCACATGACCTCCTGGTTGAACCGAAGGGTGGTCTGTGCCTTGCGCGGCTTGGCGGTCACAACACCGAAGCCGGCCGACGTCGCGGCCTTCTCCGAGCCCTCGCCGACGAACTCGGCCTTGGGCAGGCCGTTCATGGTGACGATGTCGGTTTCGCCGAAGCGGAAGGGCTCCTGGGCCGACAGCTTCGCCACGGCGGAGCCGTCCTGCGCCTTGCGGATCAGGCCGGAGGCGACGTCCTTGGGCAGGTTGATGCCGCTGGTGGAGAGAATGGTCATGGTTGCTTGTTCCTCTGGGTAGGTCTGGGAAATCAGTTGGCGCTCGGGTTGAAGAGCGTCGACACGAACTGCTTGCTGGGATCCGGGACGCTTTGCGCGGTCGAACCCGCCAGCGGAGCTGACGGTTGAGCGACGTTGCCGCGCAGCGCGGTGACTGCGCGAAGCTGTGTGATCAAGCCGTCCGCATCGGAGGCGGTCAGCAAGCCCGCGGTGGCGTCATCGAGGCCGTGGGTCGTGATCAGGGCATGTCGCAGTTGGGCCGTCGCTGTGGATGTGGCCGTAGCAGCGGCCTGAGTCAGCGACGCGACCTCGGATTCGAGTTCGGCGACCCTGGTAGCCGCTGCGGCGTTCGCCTTGGCGCGGTCCCCGTTCTTGCACGCCATCGACTTCCAGTGAGCCACTTGCTCTTCAAGGGGCTTGGCGGCGGGTTCGGTTGATTCCGCGTCGATGTCCGCGTTGGCGGTGGGGTCTGGCAGAGCGGCTGCGTTTGACTCCGCGTCGGCGTTCGTGGCGGGGTCGAGCTGATCGTTTTCCATTGGTGGTGGGCTCCCGTTTCGGGTTATGCCGCGGCCGTTTCGATGGCGGCTGGGTGAGGGACGATGCCGAGGCGGGCTTCGTTTGCCGAGATCCACTCGCGGACCCGGGAATGATCGGCGTCGGTGATGGTCTTGCTGCTCGGCGTGTACGGTTTGACCGGCGTGGGCCTGTTTTTCCAAGCGGCGACGGCCACGCAGTGGCAGTGGTCGTGGGAGGCGAAGTCCGCTGTGGCGCGGGTGTAGACGGCGCCACGTGAGGCGAGCATGATGCAGAATGAGCAGGCTTTGCCTCGCGCCACTCGCTGCCATCCTCTGGCCGCACTATCGCGAGATGCGTTGTGCGCGATAGTTAGGCGTGCGGCTCCCGCGATTCTCTTCTCCACGCCGCCCAGTAGCAGCGACATGAACGCCGCCTTGCTGGTTGCCGTGCCCTCAGCCCAAATCCACAGTCCTTCGATGTCGAGCCATTTCGGCTCGGGCATCTCGGCGCTGTAGCGACCGGGGGCATTGGCGTCGAGGCGGTCTGCGGTGTAGGCGGTGACCGCTGCGGCACGGGCCGCTTCGGCGTGGCCGGCCGTCACTTCGGCGACGAACGGGATGAGGCTCAGGCTCGGGCGATCTCCTAATCCGTTTCGGATCGTGCGGGTCGCCGAACCTGAGATAAGCGTCAGGACTGGGCGGAGGTCGGCGGTCAATCCCCGGCCTCAACGTCCGGTGCGGTGGCAGAGGCGATCTGCTGAAGCAGTCGCATGCCTTGTCCTTGTCGGCGTTCCGATGCCGCACGGTCGGATTGTTCGTCGTTGAGCCCGATGAGTTCGGGGCCGACGGTGGTCTCCGCGAGCCAAGGCAGCGCGGTGATCTGCTTGAAACCGGCGTCCGCCTGCGCCGCCCGGGAGGCGTGGGCTGGGGGACGCCATCGAGCTGAGAGGTCCCAGCTCGGGTCAGGCTGATCAAGTCCCGCCTGAAATGCCAATGCCCAACCCATGATTCGTTCCCAGGATGGCGTCATAGCATCCGCCGCCGCTTCGGCCTCAGAGATCAGATCCTCGCGTGAGGCGATGTAGCTGTCGGCAGACGTTGGGTTACTGATGTCGGAGACTCCGAGGGAAGTCACCGGGATCGACGTCTCTCCGGAGAAGAGCTGGGCGTACTGCCGGAGCTGGTCGATGTGCGGCTGAGGGCTCTGACCCTGAATGACTTTGAGGTCGGCGCGAGGCACGGTCCCGTCATCGTTGTCGGGCAGGCCGAAGATGCGACCCCAAGCACTGGTCCAGGCTGCGCTCGGGGTGCCGGTTCCGGTTTGGAAGTCTTCATCGGTCGCGCCCAGGAGCACGAGCTGTGGGATCGAGTAGATGTCGGCGTTGCCTTCCATGCGGATGACTGTTCGCATGGCGGCCTCGGTCAGGCCGATCACTGACTTGGAGATACGGGAGCTACCCATGGGCTTGCCTGCGCGATAGCGCGGCACGAGCGCCTCGACGGGTATCGGCCCCGGTTGCGCGACGCGGGCGATCATCCACCGGCCGTGAGAATCGCGTTGCGCGGTGAGGATCTGACCTGGCAGGTAGAGGGTGAACGCGGTCGGCGTTGAGCCTTCGGATGTGCTGCGCGCATGGATCGCGAGGAACGTATCGAGCTGTCGGGTGCGCGGGTTCCAGTCGCCAGAGCCGCTCAGCGCGTCGACGACGTGGATGAGCGCACCCGGCTCACCCGCGCCGCCCTTGGTGACGGTGACAAAGCAGACGCCATGAAGGAGCGCGCTGATGGTGGCCGACGCCGATTCGGCGGCTAGGCGGTTGTCGCGCCACACCTGTTCGGCAGACGGTGCTGATTCGCCGAGCGTCTCAACGCCGGCGAGGGTTATCCGGCGAGCCAGGAGATCGACGGCCTTGGCGGGCCATCCGATGACTTGTGCCGCCCGGGCGTACCGACCCGCATCTCGTGAACTCAGGTTGCGGGCGAGGTGCTCGCCCTCGTACAGCGCTGTGCGTAGACGGTTGTTTGCCGCGTGAGTCTCGATCTGTTCAGTGAGTCGAGCGAAGGTCGCCTGCTCATCTGGGTCGAGGCCAGGAATGATAGGGGTTGACAAGTGGCCTCCCAGTTGGAATCAGGCTGCTGCGTTACGTTTTCGGCTGCTGCGGCGGTTCGTGGCCGTTGCGGGCTTTCGTGCTGCGGCGAGGACCGCGAGCGAGGCCGCGGATACCCGGTGAATAGGTGCGCCTTTGTCTCGCATCTCCCACGCCCAACCACCGCCGCGAACGTCGCGCTTCTGTGTGCGGCTGATCGCGTCTTCCATCTCGGGCGAGTGGGTGTGAGTGAGTCGACCCGATTCGAGGGCCTCTTCCAGGAGCGCGCACGCGGCGGTGTACTCGGTCGCCGACGAGCGCATCGGATTACGTTTGCGTGCGGCCAGGAGCGGAATGAGTGGTGCTGCGGCAGAGAGATTGTCGATGAAGATGATGTCCGTGGGACGGCTCACCTTGGCGACGAAATCGGCCGTGGCGGTGTTGTCATGCGAGGTGAATACTTCCTCGACATGCAGGCGTTCGTCACCCACACGCCACGCGGCCCACACCGACGATCCATGCAGGGCCGAGCGGTCGATGCCGTAGCCGATCGGACACTCCCCCATGGGGGGTCCTGGAGCGACATAGGACGGCCAGTCCGTCAGAACAGGTGGTGCGTCGGTGGTGACTTCGTCCTTGTCCCAGATACCGAGGGCTTCACGTCGCCACGCCTCGCCGTCTGGGAGGTTCTCCGCCATCCGACTCATGGCCGCCGGTGGAACGCGGGTGGGGTACGCCGGGTTGGCTGTTCGGTACTGCAGTTCCCCATGGGGGTCGAGGTCCTCATGCCCCGCGATCTCGATGTAGAGGCCGTTGCGCGACTTCCCCGAGAGAGCGCCACGCCGCTTTGCCGTGAACGCGCCGGAGTCGTCGATGGGACGGGGTGGGGTGCCTATAAAGAAGATCAGCGAGCCATACGGGTTCTTGGCCGCGTTCATGGTGGGCACGATGTCTTCGAGTGCTTGATGCCGAGCTGCTGCGCCTCGTCCATCACCACGATGTCGATCGCGTCGAGTCCTCGGCCGAAGCCCTGCTCGCGGGCGCCGAACATGATCCGGCTGCCGTTGGCGAAGTGGATTTCCTGCTCACCGTTGGTGGAGCGGATACCGTTCGAGCGGTCCTGCCGCAAGTGTGACTTGATCAGCGGTTGGGAGACCGCAGCAGCGACCGCACGGAAGGTGTTCGTCGTCGTGCGGCCGTGGTGTGAGGTCCAGGTTGCCTTGAGTCCGGGTATTTCGATGCAGAGTGCGATCAGCAGGTGCGAGACCCAGAAGCTCTTGCCGACCTGGCGAGGGATGGATGCTGTGACGCCGCCGATGGTGCAGGCGAACTTGCCGTCAGCATCGAGGCCCAGCGCGGCGGAGGAAGCGCTCGCTTGCCAGTTGTCCAGGGTCACACCGAGCGTGGACAGTCGGTACTCGATCTTCGGCCATAGCGTTGACTCGATGCCGTCGGGGAGAATCAGATGCTTGGCGGCTTCCCGCAGCGTCGGTTGGTCCGGACGCGCATCCAGCGTGTGGGCGAGGCCGTAGTCCTCGAAGGTGGCGTCAGAGGGCGGCGGGGTCGAATCCTTGGTCATTGGCGGCGGCTTCCTTGACGGCCGCATCGCGGTTCGCGGCGTCGTCGGCTAGGGCCCGGGCAGCAGCGAGTTGCTCAACTACTTCCTGGAACCGTCGGGTCAGAGGCGAGATGTCACTGGCCTTCGTGTCGGGGTCGTCGATCAACTGGGCCAACCGATCTCGTAGTGCGACCAACGTCGCCACTTGATCGCCGGAGGCCACAGCGTCCGTGACTGAAGTGCTCATTGCTGGCCTCCATCGGCTTGTGGGGGAAGAAAAGGGGAGGAAAGGTCATCGAGTGTGGGTCGACCAATCGCTCGGAGGGAGAGATCGGCCCTATGCCCGGGAGAGGGTCGTGGCCGCGTGGTGGGGGTCACTCCCCCACCCTGTTCACCACCAGCGGCGTTCGGTGATGCTCTCCGCCGCGTCGCCCACAGTCGGGCGGGTGCGCCGAGCGAGGTACCCCCGAAGGTCTTGATCACTGCGGTCTCGGTTGCAGGCTCGATGGCTGAGTCGGCAGTTGGCGCGGTCGTATGCGGACCCGCCCTTGCTCACGGGGATGATCTCGTCGACTTCGGGGCTGCCGGGATGTGGTGTCGGGAGCGTCTTCTCGACGAGCTGCCCACAAAGGTGGCAGAGGTGTTCTTCACGGAGCACTCGCTGGCGGACTTGGTCGCGGCGATGACCGTTCGCTCTGCGCGGGTTGTGCTGTGTAGCGTTTCGCATGCGCGCCTTGGTAATTGAGTCCCAGAAAGCCAACCGCCGGCAGACAGGTTCACACAAGTCGGAAGGATGCGGTGTGTGAGGCTGGACGTCTACCGGCGGTTGGGCGCAAACGCAGAGAGCGTCTACGCAAAATGCGAGGCGCTCAATTCCGTTGCCGGAAGGCAGCACTCGCATATACATAGATCATACCACGAGGGGTGGACACCACCTGCTCGCTGAGGATCGTCTGCGCCATCACCGGAGCGGGAACGTGATGGTGGATGTGTGCTCGATCATCGGCTTCTTCCCCGATGATGTTGACGGACATAGCGCTTCGACTTGGTCAACGTATTCCGCCTCAATCGCTTTGGCTGTGACGTTCAGCGATAGCAGTCCTTCTATCGGCAAACGAAGCTGATCAAGCAACTCCTCCACGAGAGCTTTCGCCCCAGACGGGGAATAGACGGTCTTGCCGTTGATCTCGGTGTACGCGCTCACGCTTCTCCTCTTGCAGCAGGACTTGCGGACTGGCCGTTGTTGGCCAGGACGGGGTGGTTGGGGTCGATCAGATAGATCGCCGTTTCAAGCTCCATGATTCGAGTCAGGGCCGCGACGGCGACTTCGTAGTCGAGCGGCTTGTATCGACGGAGGAGGATGCTTAGAACTTTCACTGGACTCCTGCGGGTCAGGCGGTGGGTGCGAGGTGGGCGAAGCGGTGATGTTTCGCCGCGACTGCGGCGAGTGGCCAGGTACTACCTTTGGTGAGATTGCATGCGGCACAGGCTGGCCGAAGGTTGGCCAGGCAGTGCGAACCTCCGCGACTCAGTGGGCGCACGTGGTCCATGTGCTCAGCGAGGTCGCCGCATACCCAGCATCGGCCTTCGTAGTAGTCCCAGCGGGCACGGAGGCCGGCGGGGGTCACCGTATGGATCGTGGCCCCCGCCAGGAGTGCTCGGCGTTTGGCGCTCACGCGGCCGCGCTGTGACCGCTGTCCGGCGCGAGATCGTTGGCCGTGAGTTCCTCCTGCCGGGTCTCACGGAGGACGTCCCCGAGCGAGTAATGGGTCTCTTCTCCGACCTTCTGCGTGCGGATCCGGCCGGCGGTCCCCCAGTTGCGGACGGTGGTACGGCTGATGTCGACCCCAGCAGCCTTGGCGAGGCTCACGATCCGGCGGGATGTGGTCCAGTGATCCGCACCCAGACCAGCGCGCTGTCGCATCTGGGCGAGCCGCACGTCGCGGTCGGTCTCACCAGTGTTGCTGCGGGCCAGTCGGTCGCATCGCGCCGCGACGATTTCGAGGTCGCGGATGTCGCCGGGGTCCATGCCCTGCACGATGACACCGGAGTGATTGAGGAGCCATGTGGTGAGGTGGTGGACGTCGCGACTGGCCGGCCTGGGGAGGCCAGGGTGCGCGGCCATTTGTTCGGAGACGATGGCCCGGACGGTGCGTTCGGTTGCGATCTCGACATCGAGAACGTACGCGGGGATCGGATCGCGGGGCCCGGGTGCGGGCTTGCTTGTGGACACTTCCGGGCCGCGCTTGGTCGGCCGGAGGTGCTGATAGCTGTCACGGATGTCGATCGCGAGTTCATACAGGCGGTTGGTCATGGCTTGGATTCCCTTGTTGTTGAGTTACTTCAGGCGGCTTCAGCCAGGGATGGCATCGTCGACAGCACGTGGTGCGGGGCGAGCGGAACTTCGGCGCGGCGACGCTGTTTCCAGAGGATGATGTTGGAGATCTGCCCCTGGCTGACGCGGAAGCGATCAGCCAGTTGGTACTGCGTGTACTTGCCTGTGGCGTACAGTTCTCGGATCTGGACGACCTGCGCGGAGGTGAGTTTGCAGGCTTTGTGCGCCTCATCTCGCGGGAGCCGGTCCTTTCCCCAGGCATCGGCCCGGTTCTCTTTCTGGGTGCCAGCGAAGAGGTGCTCTGGGCGTACGCAGCACGGGTTATCGCATCTGTGGCAGATGACATGGCCTTCGGGGATAGAGCCAACGTGAGCTTCATACGAAAGACGTTGCGCCCGATATGGTTTGCGGTTCCGGGTGACGGTGCCGTATCCATCACGGTCGCGTGAACCGGACCATTCCCAGCACCCGGTCGGACTGAGTGTGTAGCCGCGGCGATTGAGGGCGGCGATGTCGGCCGGCGTGATGTCCGGATTTTGAGCAGAGTTGCAGAAAGTACGCATGGAGGATCTCCGAGATTTGCGAGGTGGATTCCGGTGTATTCGGCAGAGCTGCCGTCCGGTTGACTGGCGGTACTTGAGCCGCCGTTTCTTCCTGATTTAAGAATCCCGCGAATGCGGCGCTTCGGGTAGTTCTTTCGGTTTGGCCGAAAGGACTTGAAATATCGCCAACTTCTTGATTCAGCAGGTCAAGGGCCGAGCGATAATTAATGCAACTAATGCCGAGTGATTGACATCACAGTTAGCTATTGTCCCACCACATCTGATCATTCCTATCTGACAGTTCATGACGTGGGGGCAGCCAGTCTTCAGCCTGCGCAGACCCGCGGCTCACGCTTCCGGCATCCGTCTCACGAACATCCCGGTCAATCTCGCGCAGCAACAACGCTGCGCCCGCAAGGCTTGCGACGAGGGCCAGCGCGTCGAGTGCCATGACTAGTACGACGCAGCGGAGGGACGCCCGGTTCCATCGCTGACCAAAGCTGTGAGCGTGACGGGGATCGCCCACCTCGCAGGTTCGCATCGACAGTGGAAAATGGTGGCCAGATTTCCGGCCCGGACCATTACGATTGAGCCATGGCAGACAACCAGCCCACCGGTGCACGGGACGAGGACGCCAACGGGCGGACCCCTCAGTCCCAGCATGACGAGTCATACCGCCGAGCGGTGGTCGAAGCGGCCGAGCGTGGCGCGGAGTGGTCAAAGGAACTTCTCAAGCGCTTGCGCTAGAACGTGGCCCGGGGCGTGGCGACAGCCGAGTATGTCGGTGTTGCGTGGAATAATCGACGCGAAAGATCCAAGGCGGATCGACGCTGGGAGCCACGCGATGGACAAACAGAGCCGGGTCAAACTTGTACTCGCAATCGCACGCAAGATCGACGATCGCGATGAATTGCCGTGGGATCACGCGAACATCATTCTGAGGACGTACGGCGTCGCAGAACTCGATGACGATTCATGGGGACCGACGACCGCTGAAACAATTGACACCGCGTCTGATGAGCAGCTCCTTGAACTCGCCCAACATTTCGGACTGGAACTTCCCAGCGATGCGCCGGCAGCGGTAGTCACCGCCACCGCGACCAGTACGCAACCTCTGTTCGTTTTCGCTTCGCACCTGGCGAAGCATCGCGTGCTCGTCCACGGGGTAGCTGAGGCTCTCGCCGCCTTTGGAATCACGCTCTTCGTGGCACACGATTCGATCACTGTGGACGCCGAGTGGCATAGCGAGATCGAGAGCGCGCTCGACCGGGCGGATGCGGGCCTCGTTTTCCTTCATCAGGGATTCAAGGAAAGCTCGTGGTGCGATCAGGAAGTCGGCTGGCTACTCGGCCGCCACGTGCCAGTGATGGCGCTCCGGTTTGACGCTGACCCGTACGGTCCACTTGGCAAGCATCAGGCCCAGACCGCCGGGAATCTGTCTCCGGAGGCCATCGCCAACTCCACCCTGGGACGGATAGCGGGCAAGACCGAACTCCAGCGTGGCTTCGGAGCTTCACTCGTCGACGCCATGGCCGCGTCACCGAGATTCGCGGTCACCGATTCGATCTGGAACTACCTCCGAGAGCTGCGGTCACTCGATTCGAACCAGTGCGCTCGACTGCTGCAGGCATGCAAGGACAACACCCAGATCAACTGGGCGAACTCAGCAGTCGACGGGGGCATCCCCTACCCACGGGCGATCGTCGCGTTCCTGAGGCAGCAATCCGGCGGCGGAGTGATTGCGGCGGACATCGACGCCTACGAGGTCTACCTGCAGCAGCTTGAGGACGAGAAGAATGCACGCTCGCGAGGGGTCGCCTCGCCCCCGCCGACTGCCAATGCCGGATCGCTCTGGCCATGAGTAGCGGAGACGTGGCGTGAGTATCGAGGAGTACAAAGCTGGCTTGGGCCGCTGGGTGCGCAATTCAGCAAGGCCAGGGATCCTTCGACACGACGGAATGGAACTCAAGACCCGCGGTAAGTCGTTCAAGTCCGTCACCATGCACTACTTCGGGAAGGATCCCGAGAATCCGTCGGGTCGGAAGATCGAGTTCCAGGAGGTCCCGGCGAAGGAGATGGATTTCGGATACGACTTCGACAATCCAACGAAGAAGTTCTCGCTCGCCGACGATGAGATTGATGTCCTCCGGAAGTTCATGAACGGCATGTTCGCGGACGAAGGTTATTACGTCCGGACCGACAGTAAAGACTTGGCGAAGGTCCTGGCGGAACGTCTTCAGCCAGGCGCAGATGGTGAGGCGGCGCTCGCTGAGCTTCTGGAATCTATTGGAGGGGACGAGGATTTAGTCCGTGCCGTGGCGAAGTCGAGCCAGGCTGGCCACCTGGCTGGTTTGATCGACCAGGAACGCCGACGGAGCGCACTCGAAGAACTGGAACGGCTTGCACGTGCCCCACGAACAAGCGAGGGCGAGTTCCAGAAGCTCATCCAAGACAATCCGTGGGTCTTTGGCGGGCGGTACGTCGGGGTCACGCAGCGCCGCAGCCTCACAGTCCTCGACCAGTTGGACGTGCCTCTGATCAACACCGACGGCTCGATCCACATTGTGGAACTCAAAACAGCGTGTATTCCAAGGCTTTTCAAGATGCACAGGAATCACTGGATCGTGGGCAACGATGTGCATGAGGCCGTATCGCAGGCAGAGAACTACCTTCACCAACTCGACACCCACGCCGCGAACATCAAGATGACCCTCAAGCTGGAAGTCCAGCGCGCCTTCGCGACCATCGTGGTCGGCCATATCGAGCATTGCAGCGCCGAGGGTCTCACTGAGGAAGACGCATCCCTGGCGCTGCGCATCTACAACAGCCATCTCTCACGAGTGCGCGTCATCACGTACGACCAACTCATCACCAATGCCAAGAACGCGATGACCCTTGGCATCTCAGGGGCAGGCGACGGCGTGTGACGGTGCAACGAATCCACATCGGTCCAGAAGCGTTGCACCGCAACGTCCACGCGGACACTCGGAGCATAATCCGTTCTGACCTGCAGTTTCTTCCTGCCGTGGCAATGTGAACGAGGCCCATTCACACCTCATTCACGTCACACTCAGTGAGGATTCATGGCTCGCTCATGCGGTAGTCGCGAGACGAACAATTCCTGGTCCCCCGAGCCCCCTGGCCCACGTGGCTGGCTTCGGCGGCGAGTCACCGCTGAAGAGTCTGCGCCCACCGCCAGGGGACAACACCATGGTGTCCAGTCTGGAAAAGACGTCCGGCGCTTCGCGCCTGTCACCCGCTTCGCGGGCGACGGTATGTGAGGACGATTTTTGAGAGTTCGAGAAGATCGCATCCGTTCAGGGTCTTCCCCGAGCAGTCCTTGAGGGCCATTTTCCGTACTGGTCCTCCCCGAGTGGACCTTGGGCCTTTATTCCGTTGATCTACAAAGTATTTGAAACTGGTTGAAGATACACCTCTCCTTACGGAGCCACCCTGGAGTTTGAAAAAACCTAGTGGCATCCGGCGCTGGGCTAACGTCCACAGAGATCGAATCGCGGTGCTCGCAAGCATTCTCATCCTTGCGGCCGGCTGTGGGGAAGACCCAGAGGCCCTGGTCATTCAGTTGTAGTGCAGCCCTTCCGAGCCACACCTATGATTCTCCGGCAGATCATGGTCAGTATCCACGGCTCTCGACTCTCGACCGAGAGTGATCTACACCACTACTGTTCCCGCTCACACAGCGCAGCAACCGTTGTGTCGACTTACACTTCGCCTATGGAGTTCGACGTCGGAGATCGGATCCGCGTCATCGGCACAGACATGTATGGGCACGTCGTCGGCCACCTTCCGCCGCTTGTGTCAGTAGTCAGACCAGACGGGGACCGAGTCCTGTTCCCAGCGCACAAACTTGAGCACCTGGATTGATCTGCGCGATGGGACGGTCACGACGTCTGTGTCGATACGAGGAAGCTCCTCGTCAATGCGAGGAAGATCCTCGCCAGCACACACGACTCCCCTCAGGAGCCCCCGCCCCCGCCGCGAGGCGCTCGCGGACTACGGTCGCGATCTCCTTCGCCACGACTTGTGGGTCGTCGTGCTCCCAGAACCTCATCGCCACCCAGCCGGCCTCCTGAAGGCGAGCGGTGACGAGCTGATCTCTGGCGCGGTTCTGTTCCACCTTTGATGACCAGAACGTTGCGTTCGTGTTTGCCGGCCGGTGATGCTCAGGGCATCCGTGCCAGAAGCATCCGTCGATGAACACCGCGACCTTGGCTTTGGTGAACACGACGTCGGCACGATTGCGGCGGTGCCCAGACAGAGGCGGGTAGTCCACCCGGTATCGCAGGCCCATTCTGTGCAGGCGTCTTCGCACCGCCAGCTCGGGCTCGGTGTCACGGCGGCGATTACCCCGCATCGTCGCCCGGACTGCGGGGCTGGATGCCCAGCTCTCGCTCACACGCCCAGTGTGCGCGACATATCCAGGACATGCCGTACCTGGGGCGTAGAATCCCGCCACCATGTCGCTAGTCTCTACTCATGCGTAGTGTCGAGCTGTTCGCTGGCGGGGGTGGTCTGACACTCGGAACCCACCTGGCCGGGTTCACCACCGAGGTCGTGGCTGAATGGGATCGGTGGTCCTGTGACACCCTTCGAGAGAACCGCGACGGCGGATACCCACTCGTCCGCGGCATTGACGTCCAGGAAGGTGACGTCCGGAAAGTGGACTGGTCCACAGTCCCGAGCGGCGTCGATCTAGTCAGCGGTGGCCCGCCCTGCCAGCCCTTCTCTGCCGGCGGCAAGGGCAACGCCGCCGATGACAAGCGCGACATGTTCCCCGCGACCGCCGAAGTCATCCGAGAGTTGCGGCCCCGTGCCTTCATCATCGAGAACGTGCGTGGGTTGACTCGGTCGGCGTTCAGCGACTACTACAGCTACATCCAATTGCGGCTGGGTCACCCCGAACTAGTGGCTAACGAGGGCGAATCATGGGGTGCCCATTACTCCCGCTTGCAGGCAGAGCACACTTCGGTGCGCTCTGATCTTCAGTACAAGGTGCTGCCGACCCTCGTCAACGCCGCTGACTATGGCGTGCCCCAACAGCGCTGGCGGGTGTTCTTCATCGGATTCCGCTCCGACGTCGACGCCGAGTGGAGCTTCCCAGAGGCGACACACTCTGCGGCCGCTCTGCGTGCTGCTCAGGACGATGGTTCCTACTGGGAACGCCACAAGGTGCCCAAGAAGTACCGCACGCCGACGGTTCGTACCGCAGCGCTCGTCGACGGTCCCCACAAGCCTTGGCGGACGGTGCGAGATGCGCTGCGCGGGCTTCCCGAACCCACCCTCAATGGCAGCACCAAGTACCTCAACCATGTCCTTCAACCCGGTGCCAGGTCGTACCCCGGCCACACCGGCTCCTACATTGATGCACCTGCCAAGGCACTGAAGGCCGGCGTGCACGGCGTCCCGGGTGGGGAGAACATGCTGCGCAACGTCAACGGCTCGGTGCGTTACTTCACCGTTCGCGAAGCAGCGCGCCTGCAGACGTTCCCTGACCGCTACCGCCTCCACGGGCCGTGGACCGAGGCGATGCGACAACTCGGAAACGCTGTACCGGTGATGCTCGCCGAGATAGTGGCCCTATCTGTGCGTGAGCACCTCGACGTAGCGACGTTCAACGCCGCAAAAAAGGCAGCGACCGACCGGCGCAAGGCTCGCAAATCGGCGACGGCGTGAGCAAGCCATTCAATCCCCTGGACATGGAGAACCTCGCGAAGTCGGTCGTCAATCAGATCGAGGAAAAGGATCCCGTCCCACTCGATGATGTGTCGACGTTCGTCGGCGCTGGCGTGTACGCGCTCTATTACGTTGGCGACTTCCTCGCTTACGCCGAGTTGTCGGCGGCCAACACCGAGTCCCTGATCCAACCGATCTACGTCGGCAAGGCCGTACCCAAGGGCGGCCGGCGTGGACTTGAGGCTGTCTCACATACGAGCACGAAGGCACTCTCATCACGAATCCGCGAGCACGCCAAGAGCGTTCGGGCCGCTGAGAATCTCGACATCGCAGACTTCAGCGCCCGCTGGCTCGTGGTCGAGGACATCTGGATCGCGCTCGGCGAATCGGCCATGATCCGCCGCTACCGCCCCGTTTGGAACGCCGTTCTCGACGGCTTTGGCAACCATGATCCAGGCAGCGGTCGAGTCAATGGCAAGCGCTCCATGTGGGACACTCTCCACCCAGGTCGGCCGTGGGCGAAGAAGTATCCCGGGCGCGACGACACCGCCGAACAGATCACTCAGGACGTCACGCAGTACATCATCGACCGACTCGGCTAGATGTTCATCGGGGGCGAAGCAAGGAACTGAAGGAAGTCGTCAATGACCGCCTGAGTGTCCGCGACGGCGGGAACCTCTGCGAAATGCCGTGCGACCTGATCTTCCAGTTCTACCTTGGTCTTCTCATTCTTCTTGAGCGACTTACTACTTCGCCCAGTGTGGAGAGTGTCCCACTCTGACTTCCTGCCATCCCCACGCCCAGACCCGGGGTCATGGTTGCCGAATCCGTGCACGGGCTCAATGCCGTTGCCTTTGTTCCAAACCGGTCGAAAGTACCGGATCAGCTCAAGTTCGGCCGGCGATTCCCATCCGGAAGCGCAAACCAGGAATCGGCACTGGAAATGATCCAGTTCCAAGTCGGCATGGTTGATCGAACTTCTGTGATCCCCGAGCCGTGTGGTGAGCGCGTTGTCTTGTTCGATCACGGTGATCGCACCATCGGGCGGGGTCGACTTGCCGACGTAGATCGGGGTCGCCGTGTTGCTAATCGCTTGGTACAGAGGCGAATCGCCCAGATAGTACAGCGCATACACACCCGACCCGTAGACATTGGGTACCGCGCCGAGCGGGATGGGGTCCTGTGCCAGCAAAGCCATCGCCGCGACGCGGCCGAACACCCGGGTGTCGGATGGGTCGAACACTGCCGGTGGCATCGCTCGCGGGTTGATCGCCGAGCGAAGATGTGACGTCAGATCCTCGGATGCCTCGCGAAGGTTCGCCCGGTCATCGAGGCTTATTCCTCGCCCTTTCAGGGCATCGACCGCATCACCAAGTGCTTCGAGGCTGGCGACGACGTCCTCGACCTGCTTGTAGAGCGGCATGGCCTGGTTCTTCGACTCAATCGCCGAGCCGAGCTGGGTTCGTAGTTCCTCGTCAGCTTCCCGAAGGCTGTCGCGCTGATCGACGCCAAGCCGCCGCCCCTGAAGGGCCTTGACGCGCTCGGTTAGAGCGGCCAGCTTCGACACGATGTCGTCAACGTCGTCCTTGAGGGTCACGCTCCGACAGTAGAGCTTGATGTGCCAGGGGTGAAGGCTGCCGCGCAGGTTGTCGTCGGTCGCGACTATTCTCACTGATTCATGACCACGGCAGAGGCTCGGTATTCCCACACCAATCGCGATCACAACCGGCTCTTACTGCTTGCACTCACCGAGGCGTGGGGCAACAAGTGCTACTGGTGTAGGAAGCCGAAGACGTTCCGCGAGCTGCAGATCGACCACATCGTTCCGCGCAACCCCCGTGGTGGGTCAAGCCAGGATTTCGATGTGGATGACGTCGCCAACCTCGCGCCGATCTGCGGCCCGTGCAACCAAGAGAAGGGCAACAGTGAGTTCGACGACGCTCCACGTGTCGACGCGATCCGCGAAGCCGCCGCTGGTCGCGCACCCAACGTCGCGAGGAATCTTGCCACCTTCCGCAAGGACGGGACGGTGGTCAAGGCACTCCTGGCGGTGACCGCCGCCGATCTTGGCAGTGATGACGTCGCGGAGTCTGTCGAGGCGTTCGGTTCACTGATCCTCCCAGTCTTCAGAGACAAGTTCCCGCACATTCTCAATGCGCCCTATTCGGAGGACTTCTCTGTTCGACGTCGTCCAGTGGAGTACCGAGGGCGCATGATCAAGCTCCCCGACGAGGTGACGACAGTTGACTTCGACGCCCAATCGCATCGTGCGCGGATCATCCTCGAAGATGTCCTCGAACTCTCACTGCGCTGGGTACTCGATCACATCCGTGAGTACTTCGCCGATGACCTCGATCGCGACGTCGATGAATGGCTGCGTGGCTCGCGGCGCATCTTCACTTCAGTCACGCTCACCGAGCGTCCGAGCAGCAACCCCGTCGCGCTCTATGTGTACGAACTGCGCCACGAGGACGGCGCAGTGACGCTCACGGGAGAACTGGAGGGCAGCTTCATAGCCGACATCGAGGAGGACGACGATGACTACTTCGCATCCGGCAGCACACGACGGCGGTCTGTCGACTTCGATTTCATCGGATCGTTCTCCGCAACTTTCGAGCGGGAGGGACTCATGGACGCGTGGGTGCACATCGGCGATCCGTCCGAGAGCGAATGGCGTCGCCACGCTCGTATCCTGCAACTCGAATCCGATGCCAGCTCGCAGGACTCCACACCGTAACCTCCAACCATGACTTCCAGATTCACCATCGACGGCTTCGAGCCGGAACACGTCTGGAGTGCAGTGCGCTATGGGCGACCTTGGAACGGCTGGGCAACCCCCGTCGTCACTCGCGATGTACTGGAATCGGTGATCGCAGCCGCCGAAGGCGAGACGTTGCATTTCATCGAGACGACCGCGGTGATCTCTGGTGACAAGCTCCGGCCCGACTCCGACGGCAACTACGATCTCGGTCAGATCGGTTGGTGCTTCGTGGAGGTCGACGACTGAACGTTGCGATCTCGCGACTGTTCGGTCGATTCTCGCGATGGACTCGCGAGTGCTCGGCGAGTGTCTCGCGCTAATCTTCGAGTGCGTACGGGAGGGCCTCAAACCACTCCTGAAGCTCATTGGCTGGCACCACAACTCGGGTCCCGATGCGCTTGGCCATCAGGTCGCCGGCTTTGATGGCGCGCTCGATGGTCTGCTTACTGACGCCGACGAGCTTGCCGGCCTCGGTGGTGCTGTACGCGAGCTTTGCCGGTCCACGGCCTCGGCTCTCGGTCATTTCCGTCCTCGTCTTGTCGGGATTGTCTCGATGTGAGATTACGGCGTCGTCGGGCTCAAACGATCGCGGGGCTCAGACCTCGAATCGGGTACGCAGTGGGTACGAAAACGTATCGAAAGCCGCCATCGACAGCCAACGCGAAGATGCGTATACCCGCAGGTCAACACCATAAAAAGCAAACGAAGCCAGTTCCGGCCAAGAACACAAAACCCCAGGTCAGACGATTTCAAAACCCGTCCAGTGTGAGTTCGAGTCTCACCGAGGGCACCAAGAAACCCCTGTTCAGCAGGGGTTTCTCAGTTTGTTGAATCATACGTGCCTTCAGCGTTCAGTCGGCCTCCTCGCGCTCGCGTCGGCGTCGGTTGCGTTCTCGTTCTTGTTGTCTGCGGGCGTGTTTGGCTGCCACCCGGGTCATCGACCGGGT
>NZ_JBNCLX010000010.1:0-88846 GCF_049844895.1 Gordonia sp. DT101
GACCCGCCCGTCAGGGCTGATCCGACATCAACACTTCGATTCCGCTGACAACCAACCTATTACACCGCACCGACAAGAATGATCGATGCAGTTCAGAGCGCTCTGACTCCCTCGGCGGGATGAATCCAGCATACGAGCGGGTAAACCTCGTCGAGGTCCCGGGAAACACATCGGGGAATACACTCAATTCCACTGAGTGAAAGATCGGATGGTGGTGATGGCAGGCAACACGGGCACCCCGGGGCAGTCGGTCGCGGCGCGCCTACTCACAGTGCTGGGGGCGTTCGACCGATTCCACCGTGCACTCACCCTGACCGAGATCGCCGAGCGGGCTCAGCTGCCCGTACCGACTGTGCACCGGTTGGTCCGTGAACTCGAGACCTGGGGGGCGCTCACCCGTCGACCCGACAGCCGGTTCGTCGTCGGCCGACGGTTGTGGGATCTGGGTCTGCTCGCGCCGATCCAGTCCGGTATCCGGGAGGTGGCCGCGCCATTCTTGCAGGACCTCTATGCCGCCACCTTTGCGACGGTTCACCTCGCTGTCCGCGATGGGATTCAGGTGCTCTATCTGGATCGACTGTCGGGCCGCGCATCGGTCCCGGTCGTCAGTCGCGTCGGCAGTCGACTGCCACTGCACTCCACCGGTGTCGGGAAAGTTCTGCTGGCGCACGCTCCCGACGAGATCCGGCGGGCCGCGATGGCCGACCTCCGGCCGATGACCCGTCACACCATCGTCGCCCCGGGTATGCTCGACCGACAGCTCCGCCAGATCCGGCAACAGGGATACGCGACAACCTCCGAGGAGATGACGCTCGGCGCCTGTTCGATCGCGGTTCCGGTGCGCAACGGCGAGGACGTGGTCGCCGCCCTGGGTGTGGTGGTCCCGTCGCTGGGGCGCAATCGGGCCAGTCTGGTGGCTGCGGCACAGGTGGCCGCCCAAGGTGTGGGCCGCACGCTGCACGGGGTGGTGCCGGCCGAGGACCGCACTTGAGCATGACTTCGTCGAGTTCGGGAACAACGGGCGACCGGCCTACGCCCCGTCTCTGTCGTCCAGTGCGCCGAGGAACGCGTCGATCCGCGGCCATGTGTATGTCGCGGCGTCGCTGCCCGCGATCAGTCCGAGGTGGCTGGTCTCGACAGTGGTGAAGTGGACCTCTGGGGAATCGGCGAAGATCTCCACGCCGTGCCGCGCGGCGGCCCAGCTGACGATCGCGTCGCGATGACTGCCGAACAACTGGATCGGTGTTCCCACAGAGGTCAGGTCGACCTGTCTGCCATCGAAATCGAGTACACCACAGGCGAGTTCATCCCGATAGACCAGATTCTCCCACATCTGTTCGGCCAGTTTTCCGGGGTAACCCGGCAGCGCGTCCTGGAACCAGTCGATGACCTGCATCCGGGCCAGAGCCTCGGTGTTGTCTGCGTTTCGCACAATATAGCCGGGCTTCTTGATCTCCCGTTCCCATGCGGTCGCCCGATAGGCGACGCGGACCAGCGGCGCCGGGATGCCACCCATCGCCTTCAGCGTGTACGTGACCGGCGCCGGACCGATCGGCCGGATGATCCGCTTCACCAGCGGATAGGGCTGCACCAGAGAGTAATTCAGTGGTGTGCCGATGGCGGTGATCGATCGCACCGGCAACTCGGGGTGAGCGCCGACGGTCAGGAACGCCACTGTGCCTCCGAGGCTCCAGGCCGCGAGGTCGACCTGACCGGTCTCCGCCGCGAAGTCGGCGATCACCTGTCCGATCGCGTCGGGCACGATGTCGTCGAAGAAATCCGCGAAGCCGAGATGCCGGTCGGCATAGTGCATCTCGCCGAAGTCGACCAGATAGGGCACGCGACCGGTGGAGAGTAGGAAGGAGACCAGCGACATATCCGGGGCGAGGTCGTAGCAGCGGGCCGGGACGGCCAGTGGTGGCACGAGAAGCACGGGCAGTCGGCCGGCCGATCGCGCCGCGGCGAGGTCGGCGTCGGACCCGTATCGCACCAGCCGTCGATGCGGACCGTCGGCGAGGAGTGTGTGCGGGGTCGGTTGATCGTCGACGACGCGTTCACCGCGGGTCAACCGGTACAGGGTGCGGACGCCGTCAAACATGCGTGTGTTCCACCGTCGAGTCAGTCACGTCGTGCGATCCTACGTGGGATGTCGTCGTGTCCGGCGGCACAGCATGCGCGGGAGGGCGAAAGCGTGTACTACCTGGCGGCATTGGTCGTGTTCCTGATCGAGCTGGTTGCCCTGGGGGCGTTCGCGTCGCTCGGTCTGGCGTGGTGCGGGACCGGCGTACTCGGCTGGGTCGTCACAGTGGTCCTGTTGGTCGCCGTGATCACCTTCTGGTCACTCTTCATGGCACCGAAGGCCCCGCGTCGATTCCGTCCGGTGCCATATTACCTGGCCAAGGCCGTCATTTACCTGGCCGCGGCATACGCGCTCTATCGCGCGGCCCCCGTCGCGGCGCTGATCTTCGTCGGGGTGGCGGCTGTTTCCGAGCCGTTGTTCCACCGTCACAACATCGGGCAGGACGGATCTCCGCGGGGCTGACCCCACGTCGCGGTCAGCCGCCGGCAGCCGCCAGGATCGCCCGCGCGTAGGCCTCCGAACGATCCGACCCGATGATGCCCGGTGCCATCTTGTTCATCACGTACGAGACCGTCATCTTCTGCAGGGGGAACATCACCGTCATCGATCCACCCCAACCACCCCAGAAGCAGATCCGCTCATCGGGAAGGTACGACAACGTCGCGGGCTCGGGCAGCCCAAAGCCGATACCCCAGCGCAACGGCACGCCGAGCACGAGATCGACGCCGCGTGCCTGTTCGTCGAAGATCTGGTCGATGGTCTTGTCCGACAACAGGTTGACACCGTCGACGGTTCCGCCGCGCGAGATCGTCGACATCACGCGCACCAGGGCGCGGGCGTTGGTGTGACCGTTCAGGGCGCCCATGTCCGCACGGCGCCACGGGATCGTGTTGGCGGCGCTCGCCTCCGCGGCCGGACCGGTGAACGTCTTGAACATCGGGGAATCGGTCGGTAGCGAAGCGACATCGATCTCCAACGGTGGTGGCGGGATGATCTCGGCAATCCGATCGTCGTCGGCCGGGGTGGCACCGATCTGGAGGTCGGCCCCGAGCGGTCCGGCGATCTCGTCGGCCACGAACTGCTTGAGATGTTTGCCGGTCACCCGTCGCACGATCTCCCCGAGCAGGTGTCCGTAGTCCTGTGCGTGATAGCCCGACGCCGTACCCGGCTCCCACCACGGGGCCTGGCGCGCGAGATGTTCGATCGCAGTGTCCCAGGCGTACATGTCGGCGACGGCAAATGGCTTCTCCCAGCCGGAGACGCCGGAGGTGTGCGCCATGATGTGGCGCACCTCGATGGACTCCTTCCCGTTCTGCGCGAATTCGGGCCAGTACGTGGCGACCGGGGCGTGCAGGTCGACGAGCCCACGCTCGACGAGAATCAGCACCGACAGCGCGGTGATCTCCTTCGTCGTCGACCACACGTTCACGATCGTGTTGCGTTCCCACGGCAGGGTCTGCGCGGCGTCGCGGTGGCCGCCCCAGATGTCGACGACGACGTCGCCGTCGATGTCGACCGCGATGGCTGCCCCCACCTCCTCGCCTGCGGCGAGTTGGGCGGCGAGCTCGTCGCGCACCCGGTCGAAGCGTGGATCCGTGTGTCCGTGGACCTCGACGGTGTCGGACATGGCGGCCTCCTCGCCGGTGGTGGCGGGGCGCCACACCTGCACTGACTGTAGAACCGTGGGTCGGTCTGTGGTGTCGGATCGCGAGACAGGCGCGGGGCCACACGTCGGTCCGGTAACGTCCCGACCAAGCATTTGTTTGGTGGCGGTACCGTCATCCCGGGAAGCCGCCGTCGGACACTGCTGCGGACGCCGGCGCCGGACATGAGGAGGTCGCAAATGATCGACGTGGACCGATATGGGCCCTGGGCGGTGATTGCCGGCGGGTCCGAGGGCGTCGGCGCCGGATTCGCCCGGCAGCTCGCCGACGCCGGCGTGAATCTGGTCCTCATCGCCCGTAAGCCCGGACCGCTCGAGGACACTGCGACCGAGATGCGCGGGCGCGGAGTCGAGGTCCGCACCCTCACGGCTGATCTGACCCAGCCGTCGTCGATCGAGGAGATCGCGTCGGCGACCGACGATATCGACGTCGGCCTGTTGATCTACAACGCCGGCGCGAACAGTTACGGCCGGGCATTTCTCGATGGTGAGCTCGACGGCTTCCGTTCGGTTCTGGACCTGAACGTCACCGGTCAGCTGGCGCTGGTCCATCGGTTCGGCCGGCGGATGCGCGATACCGGACGCGGCGGCATCATCCTGGTGGGCTCGATGAGTGGCTATCTGGGCTCACGCGAGCAGAGCATCTACGGCGGCGTGAAGGCATTCGGGCGCATCTTCGCCGAGTCGCTGTGGCTGGAGCTCCGCGGTTACGGGATCGACGTCCTGGAGCTGATTCTCGGGGTCACCCGGACACCCGCGATGCAACGTGCCGGACTCGACTTCGACATCCCGGGCATGCGGGTGGCCGAACCGGACGATGTCGCGGCCGAGGGTCTGGCACATCTGACCGATGGTCCGGTGTGGATCGCGGGCGGTAACGGACGGGCCGTCGAGAAGCGTAACGGCACGGACCGTGCCGCTCTGGTGCTCGGTGCCGACGAGGCGATGCGGCAGATGCTGCCGCGTGAGCGGTCGGGCCGCTGATGGTGCGGATCGGTCTCAACAGTCCCATCGTGACGCAGTTCCCCGGTGCGCACTCGGACTGGGAGACGGAGGCGGGGATCGGAGACCTCGCGCGGATCGCTGCTACCGCCGATCGTCTCGGCTTCGATCACCTCACGTGCAGTGAGCACGTGGCCGTCCCCGTCGCGGTGGCCGACGAGCGAGGTGGCACCTACTGGGATCCGCTGGCCACCTTCGGTTTCCTGGCCGCCCGCACCGAACGGATTCGGCTGGCGACACAGGTACTCGTGCTGGGGTACCACCACCCGTTGGAGATCGCGAAGCGGTACGGAACCCTCGACGCGATCAGCGGCGGGAGGCTGGTCCTGGGAGTCGGGGTCGGCTCACTCGAGCAGGAGTTCGAGCTGCTCGGTGCGTCGTTCGACGATCGCGGTGCCCGTGCCGACGACGCACTGCGTGCATTGCGGGCGGCTCTTTCCTCGGAACGTCCGGAATACCATGGTGCGCACTATGATTTCGCCGACGTCGTGGTCCGGCCGGCCGCCGTTGCGCCGCGTGTGCCGATCTGGATCGGCGGGCGAACCGTGAGGTCGTTGCGCCGGGCCGTGGAACTCGGCGACGGCTGGGTGCCGTTCGGGCTCGGCCGCCACAGGTTGCGTGAGATGCTCGGCGACGTGGACCGCCCCGATGGTTTCGAGGTGGTGCTGGCGGCCGGCTCGATCGATCCGACCGCCGAGCCGGAGGCCGCGCGCGATGCCGTGGCGCGCACGGTCGAAGCGGGTGCGACGATCGTGGACGTGACGATCCGGGCATCGTCGACCGACCACCACCTCGAACAGCTCGAGGCGACGGCCGAGTTGTTCGGGACGAATTGAGTTGTCGGCACGTGGATTCGAGTGACAGGTTCGAGTGAGTGACAGGACGGAGATCGCCGTGGAAGATCGAGCGGTGGAAGATCGAGCTGTGGACGACCGGCTGGCAGCACTCGAGGCACGGGTGCGCCGACTGGAGGATTCCGAGGAGATCGCGCAGCTGATCGCCTCGTACGGCCCGCTGGTCGACGACGGTGACGCCGAGAACGTCGCGCAACTCTGGGACCGACACGGCTCCTATGACGTCGACGGCCTGTCGATGACGGGTCGCGACGACATCGCCGCGATGGTGCGATCGCGTCCCCATCAGGCACTGATCGCCGAAGGATGTGCCCATGTCCTCGGCCCGGTGCGCGTCCACGTCGACGGGAACAGTGCTGTGGCGGTGTGCCATTCGCTGCTCATCCGGCACCAGGACCACGGCTTTGTGGTCCACCGTGCGACGGCCAACCATTTCACCCTCGACCGGACCGCCGACGGCTGGAAGATCGGGTGCCGGACGAGCCGCGCACTCGACGGGCAGGAGCGTGCCCACCTGCTGCTCGGTGCAGGAGTCCGGGGTGAACATCCGTGAATCCGGTGGCGTAGGCGTGACGCCCACTGCTATTCTCCCGAGGTCCGTGCGAGAGAACTGAGGAGGTGATCACCCGTGAACGTATCGACGTGGGTGCTCCTCTCCGGGGTCACGGTCGGGCGATAGGTCGCCTGAGGAGTGCCGTTCAACGAGCACTCCCGAAAGGCACGACCATGCACTTGCACTTCACTTCCGAAAAGCGCCTCGACGACGGCACTCTCGAGCGCGAATTCACCCTGGGCGAGGTCCCCGGCATCCTGTGGACACCCACGACGTCACCAGCGCCGCTGATCCTGCTCGGCCACCCCGGCGGATTGCGAAAGATGTACCCGCGTTTGGCGGGCCGCGCCCGGAGTTCGGTGGCGAACGGCTTCGCCGCGGCCACCATCGAGCTTCCCGGCAGCGGTGACCGGCCTCGATCGGCCGACGCCGAGCAGGCCCGCGCCGACCTGCGCCGGGCGCTGGCGACCGGGGAGTCGGTCGACGAGATCGTCGACCGACTCGTGCTCCCGCTCGTCGAGACGGCGGTCCCGGAATGGCAGTCCGCCCTGGACGAACTGCTCTCACTGCCGGAGATCCGCGGCCCGGTCGGGTACTCGGGTGGGGTGATCGCGATCGGTGTCCGGCTGGCGGTGGTCGAACCTCGGATCGCCGCTGCCGGCCTCTTCGCCGGGAGCTTCGTCCCCCGCGCCATGATCGACGAAGCCCGTCAGATCACGATTCCGCTGCACGTCCTGCTGCAGTGGGACGACGAAGGAAACGACCGGCAACTGGCACTCGATCTGTTCGACGCCTTCGGCTCCCAGGAGAAGACCCTGCAGGCCAACATGGGCGGGCACACGGGCGTCCCGCAGTACGCGGGAGACGACGCAGCCAGGTTCTTCGTCCGGCACCTGACATGAGCGCCGGCCCGGGAGTGACCTGGAGTGCCGGTCGGGGTGCCTACAGTCCCATGTCGCGGCCGATGAGGTCCTTCATGATCTCCGTCGTCCCACCGAAGATGGTCTGGATGCGGGAGTCGGTGTAGGCCCGGGCAACCCGGTACTCGTTCATGTAGCCGTAGCCGCCGTGCAGCTGCAGGCACTGGTCGATGACCTTCTTGGCCAGCTCGGTGCACCACCACTTGTTCTTGGCGGCATCCACGGCGGTCAGCTCGCCGTCGACCACCGCGCGCAGGCAGCGATCGATGTACTGCTCGGCGATGTCGAGCTCGGTGGACATCTCGGCCAGGGTGAAGCGATTGTGCTGGAAGGAGCCGATCGGTTGCCCGAAAGCCTTGCGGTCCTTGACGTACTGGAGGGTCTCGTCGAAGACCGCACGGGCGCCGGCGATCGCACCGAGGCCGATGGAGAGTCGCTCCGACGGCAGATTCGCCATCAGATGATAGAAACCCCGGCCCTCTTTGCCCAGGAGGTTCTCGACGGGCACGCGTACATCGTTGAAGTGCAGTTCGGCCGTGTCCTGGGCCCTGAGGCCCATCTTGTCGAGCTTGCGTCCGCGCTCGAAGCCTTCCATGCCGCGCTCGACGACGAGCAGCGAGAACGCCTTGTGGCCTGCGGCGGGATCGGCGTTCGTCCGGCAGACCACGACGACAAGGTCGGAGTTGATACCTGCCGAGATGAAGGTCTTGTTGCCGTTCAGGATGTAGTGGTCGCCGTCGCGCTTCGCCGACGTCTTGATCCCGGCGAGGTCGCTGCCGGCACCGGGCTCGGTCATCGCCACCGCGAGAATGGTTTCGCCGGTGGCGATCCCCGGCATCCACCGCTTCCGCTGCTCGTCGTCGGCCAGGTTCAGGAAGTATGGGACGAGGACGTCGTTCTGCAGGCTCAATCCGGGTGCGGCACCGCCGAAGCGGGCGAACTCCTCGACCACCACGGCATTGAACCGGAAGTCGTCGGTGCCGCCGCCGCCGAACTCCTCCGGAATGTTGAAGCCGAGCAGTCCGGCGTCGCCGGCCTTCTTGTAGACCTCACGATCGATCTGTCCGTTGGCCTCCCACTTCTCCACGTTGGGGGCGCATTCACGGGCCAGGAACTCACGTGCGGTCGCCCGCAACTGCTCGTGTTCGGACTCGAAGACGGTGCGTTTCATGGTGTTACCTCAACTCCTCGGTGTGGTTCGGGTGATGGTCAGGGGTTGGTGGTCGGCCGGGCACCGACGGCGCGCAGTGAGGTCGCGGCATAGGAGGCCGCCACCTCCGCGGGTGATCGGGTGCCGGACGGGTGGTACCAGGTGGTGACCTCCTGGCAGGCGCCGAGCAGATAGCGGAGCGACTCCTTGATGTCTCCCGCGACCTGGAAGTCGCCCGAGTCGATGCCTCGTCGCAGGATGCCCTCGAGGAGATCTTCCACCTCGGTGCGCATCCCGACATAGTGCTGCCGGTGGGGGTTGTCGTGGTCCAGATACCGGAGTTCGCGAGCGACACTTGCCAGTTCGAGGTCGGCCGTCATGTGCAGCACGATGGCCTCGACCGCATTCGACAGTTGTTCGGGCGGCGTGCCGGCGTCGCTGATCGCTGCGCGGACCCGGCCGAGGACCGAACTCATGCCCGCTTCGAGGAGCGCGACCAGGATGCCCTGCTTGTTCTCGTGGTGGTAATAGAGAGTGGGCAGCGAGACCCCGGCGCGAGCCGCGATGTCGCGGATCGACGTGCCGTGGAAGCCCCGATCGTGAAAGGCGTCCTTCGCCGCCGCGAGTGTGACCGGGAAGGCGATGGGCTCGATCTGGCGCCAATCCCCAGGGTTCACCCCGGTCGCGGGCGAGGTCTCAGACACGTTCGATGATCGTGGCATTCGCCATGCCTGCACCTTCACACATCGTCTGTAGTCCGTAGCGGCCGCCGGTCGCCTCGAGGTGATTGACGAGCGTGCTGAGTAGGCGGGTGCCCGACGATCCGAGTGCATGGCCGAGGGCGATCGCCCCGCCGCGCGCGTTCAGCTTGGCCGGGTCCGCGCCGAACTCCTGTGCCCATGCGAGCGGCACCGACGCGAAGGCCTCGTTGACCTCGTAGGCATCCAGGTCGTCGATAGACAGACCGGACCGTTCGAGGATCTTGCGGGTCGCCGGGATGGGTGCGGTGAGCATGAAGACCGGGTCGTCGCCCGCGAGGGAAAACGAGTGGAACCGGGCCCGTGGGGTGAGGCCGAGTTTGGACGCCATCGTGTCACTCATGATGAGCGCGGCGGACGCGCCGTCGGTGAGCGGCGACGAGTTGCCCGGCGTGATGTGCCAGTTGATCTCCGGGAATCGCTGCGCGTACTCCTCGGAGTAGAACGACGACTTGAGTCCGGACAGCTTCTCGGAAGTGGTGGACGCACGGACGGTTTCGTCGACGGTGTGGGTGGACGTCTCACCATCGGCGTTGGTGACGTCGATGGGAATGATCTCCCGATCGAAGAAACCGTCGGCCGCGGCCTGCGCCGCGCGGCGGTGCGACTCGGCCGCGAAGGCGTCGAGGGCGTCGCGGTCGAACTTCCACTTGGCGGCGACGAGCTCGGCGGAGATGCCCTGTCCGACCAGGCCGTCGGGGTAGCGGGCCGCGATGCTGGGGCCGTACGGGTTCTGACCGGCGACGGTGAAGCCCATCGGGACCCGGCTCATCGATTCCACGCCTGCCGCGATCACCACGTCGTAGGCGCCCGCGATGACGCCCTGTGCGGCGAAGTGGGCGGCCTGCTGGCTGGAGCCGCACTGGCGGTCGACGGTGGTGGCCGGCACGGACTCCGGGAAGCCCGCCGACAGCAGCGCGGTGCGGGAGATGTTGAGGGCCTGCTCGCCGGCCTGTCCGACGCAGCCGCCGATGACGTCGTCGACCAGCGCCGGATCGATGTCGTTGCGCTCGACGAGGGTGCGGAGGACGTGGGCGAGCAGCTCCACCGGCTGGGTCTCGGAGAGTGCGCCTCCCGGCTTACCCTTTCCGGAGGCGAGGCGGACGACGTCGACGATGACGGCTTCAGGCATGAGGGTTCCTCCCGGATACGGATATGCACGGATATGCACGGATATGCACGCGGCGCCGAGACAGGGTGAAGGGCGCCGATCTAACGCTCGTTCTACGTGTCTAGCACGGCGGAACCCGCGGAATCAATACCTCCGCGGGTTCCGTTCGCGTGGTCAGACGGCTAGACCGTTCGGGCTAGACCGCGCCGCGGTCTGCGTCCCCGGCGGGTACCGCCGTGAATGTCTTCACGTCGAGCGGGCCGGCGAGCAGGTTGCCGATCGCGGCACCGAGTTCGGTGAGGGCAGGTGCGCCGCCGTGGGTGGCCAGCGCGTCCATCGACTCCCACTTCTCGATCATCACCAGGTCCGTCGAGTCGCCGGTGGCCTCGTTCAGCGAGTACTTCATGCACCCGGGTTCCGCGTGGACCTTGGGGATCGCGGCGAGAACGGCATCCTTGACGGCGGCCTCCTCACCGGGTTTGGGGGAGATGGTGGCGACGACGATCACTGGCGACATGCGAGACGGCTCCTTGGGTAGATCTTGATGGTGATGATCACCGTCCGACGTTAGGGCATCGGCCGGTGCTGATGGGGAGTTCCCCCAAAACTCCTGTCCACAGTAGGTTTTCAGTCCTTCCGTGGCTGCTCGAGGTACGCGACGATTGCGTTGGTGAGACCGCGACGTGCCTCGTCGAGATCCGAGTACGTACCGAGCTGCGCCTCGGAGACCATGCCACGCAGCGCGCCCGGGATGAACGCGGCGACCTCGCGGACCCGGACCGGGTCGACGTCAAGGTCCGCGAACGCCTTCTGGCAGGACCGCGCCCAGCTCTCCTTCCACGAGGCGAGCTCGGCGGCGGTGTTCGGGTAGAGACGTTCGAGCTCCGCATGATCGCGGGGCAGAGCTGCCCGCAGATTCTCGAGCGCGCGCGCGTCGACCGACGTCGTCAGGCCGACGAACAGCATCTCGACGATCTCCGCGACACGTCGGGGCAGCGGCGCCGTGTTGTTCTCGCGATACGGGAGTTCTCCACGTCGTTCCGCGCTGCGTTGCAGGACGGCCGCCCACAGTCCGTCGACATCACCGAACTGGTACTTGACGGTGCCCCAGGTGGCGCCGATGTCCTTCGCGATGCGATTGGCGGACACCGAGCCGGGACCGCCAGACGCCAGAGATCTCAGCGCGGCGTCGAGCATTGCCTGACGGGTGGCGACGCCACGGCGGTTGGTCCGTCGGCCGCTGACGCCCGCTCGGGTGGTCATGCCTGCCGATCCTAGCCGGGTCCGCGATGTTTTCGTAGAACCCCCTGTCATTCTTTCGTAGAACCCACTACCATTTTGGATGCCCAGACCTCGGCGTGCTGGAAAGGACGATCGACATGGCGAAACCGCCCCTCTCCATGGAGCCGACGGGATGGTTCCAGGTTGCGTGGTCGGCGGAGATCACCGAACGCGACGTGCGCACGATGAAGTACTTCGGCAGGGAGATGGTCGCCTGGCGTTCCGCGTCCGGAGTGGTGTCGGTGTTCGACGCCTACTGCGAACACCTCGGCGCCCACCTGGGCTTCGGCGGCCACGTCGAGGGTGAGAACCTCGTGTGCCCGTTCCACGGGTGGGAATGGAACGGCGAGGGTCGAAATGTGTGCATCCCGTACGAGAACCGCCCCAACAAGGGCCGACGGATCCGCAGCTATCCCACCGTCGAGCGGAACGAGGCCGTGTGGATCTGGTACGACGTCGACGGTGGCGCACCGTATTTCGAGGTGCCGGACATCTTCGCGGACTTCGGCGACGGGCGGACGGCGGCGGATTACTACCCGCCGGTGCCGGGTGCGACGTTGCTCCGCGAGGGGCTCGAGATGCACCCGCAGTACGTGATGGAGAACGGGGTCGACTTCGCGCACTTCAAGTTCGTGCACAAGACGCCGTTCATGCCGGAGTTCACCCGGCACGACTTCTCCGGGCCGGTGTCCTATGTCGACTTCACCATCGCGTTCGACGAGGGTGCCACGCTCGAGAACGCCACCAGTGGAGTGGAATCGATCAACGCCGGCCTCGGCTGCTCGGTCACCAAGAGCTGGGGCATGGTCGACAACCGCACCATGCCGGCGGTGACACCGGTTGACGAGTACACCTCGGACATCCGGTTCACCGTGTGGATCGGCCGCAGGCCTGGCGATGAGGACGGGCCGATGACCGAGTACGGCAAGACGATGGCCGACTTCGTCATCGAGCAGTTCGCCGCCGACGTCCACATCTGGTCGCACCAGCGTTACTCGGACCCGCCGGCGTTGTCGCGCAAGGAGTATCAAGGCTTCACTGCGCTGCGTGAGTGGGCCGGACAGTTCTACCCCGACGGCGGACCCGCCGGCCCCGACCCCGTACGGCCCGAGAGTGGCGCCGTCCGCGCGGCGTCTTCATCACGACAGGAAGGCATTAGCAGATGAGTACCCCCGACACGATCCGCGTATTCCAGGTGGCCACCGGAAATCTGGGCACCGAGATGATCGGCAGGATTCAGAATCACCCGGATCTCGAACTGGTCGGATTGCATTGCTACACAGCGGACAAGATCGGGCGCGACGCCGGCGAGATCGTCGGGCTCGACCCGGTCGGGGTGATCGCGACGGGATCGGTCGACGAGATCATCGCCGCGAAGCCCGATGTGCTGACCTTCCACGGTGTGTTTCCCGACGAGGATCTCTATGTACGGGTGCTCGAGGCCGGTATCGACATCGTCACCACGGCGGACTGGATCACCGGCTTCCACCGCAACACCAACCATCCGCACCCGAGTGGCCGCAAGACCACCGAGATCCTCGAAGAGGCTTGTCAGAAGGGCGGTTCCACGTTCTACGGGACCGGCATGAATCCGGGCGCGTGCCAGGTGTTGGGCATCGTGGGATCGATGGACGTCGCCGACATCGAGAACGTCACGGTCACCGAGTCGGTCGACGTCTCGTGTCACCACTCGGTCGACACATGGAAGGCGGTCGGATACGGACGCCCGGTGGACGATCCGTCGATCCCGGACTCGCTGCGCAAGTACACCGAGGTCTTCGCCGATTCGGTGTACTTGATGGCCGACTGCTTCGACCTCGAACTCGACGAGGTGACCTTCAGCTATGAACTCGGGGCGTGCACCAAGGACATCGATCTCGGCTGGTACAGCCTGCCCCAGGGATCGCTGGGCGGCAGCTACATCAAGTACCAGGGCATGGTCGACGGCGTCGCGCGGGTCGAGTCGCATCTGGAATGGCAGATGACCCCCTACACCGATCCGTCGTGGGACATCAAGGGCTGCTACATCACCCAGATCACCGGCGACCCGTCGATCTACAGCAAACACATGATCTTCCCGAAAGCCGGCGTCGATCTGTCCGATCCGTCCTCGTTCGCGTCGATCGGCATGACAGTGACCGGTCTGCCCGCGCTGAACTCCATCAGATCCGTGGTGGCGGCGGGACCGGGAATCCTCACCAGCGCGGATATGCCGTTGCGGGGATTCGCCGGGCGGTTCAAGCTCTGAGAAACATCTTCTGGGGGACACCCCCGCGTAGGGTCGAACCATGGCCAGAACCGTTGCGACCTCCGATTCCGTCGACCGCTCCGCTCTCCTCGACTTCATCCGCCCGCGACATCGGATGGTGCTGAGCACCGTTCGCAGCGACGGCACACCACAGCTGTCGCCGGTGTCCGGTGGCGTCGACGACGAGGGCCGGATCGTCGTCGCCACCTATCCGGGACGGGCGAAGGCCGCCAATGTCCGGCACACGCCGGTGGTCAGCGTGTGCGTGCTGTCGGACGAGTGGAATGCCGCGTGGGTGCAGGTGGACGGCGACGCCGAGGTGCTCGACATGCCGGAGGCCGAGGACGGCCTCGTCGACTACTTCCGCAGCATCTCCGGTGAGCACCCGGACTGGGACGAATACCGCGCCGCCATGCGGTTGCAGGGCAAGTCACTGATCCGGATCACGCCCACCCGGTGGGGCCCGGTGGCCACCGGCGGGTTCCCGGCCGACGTCGCGACGAAGCTCGACGAGCAGGACGGGTGAGTGGCGGCCCCGTCACGCGCGCGCCTTGGCGAACTCTGTCACCAGTGACGCATTGAAGGCGGGCAGGTCGTCGGGCTTGCGGCTGGTGATCAGCGTGTTCGGACCTGATTTGTCCACCACGACCTCCTCGTCGACCCAGGTGCCGCCGGCATTGGTGACGTCGGTGCGCACGCTCGGGTAGGACGTGAGAGTCCGGCCGCGGACGACGTCGGCCTCGATCAGCGTCCACGGCGCGTGGCAGATCGCGGCGACGGGTTTGCCGGCGTCGAAGAAGCTCTTGATGAATCCCACCGCGCTGTCGACGGTGCGCAGGAAGTCGGGATTGGCCACGCCACCGGGCAGGACCAGTGCGTCGTACTCGTCGGCCCTCGTGGTGTCGGTTGTCGCGTCGACCGGAAAGGTGTCGGCCTTGTCGAGGTGATCGAACGCCTGGATGGTTCCGCTCGCGGTCGAGACCAGTTTCGGCGTTCCGCCGGTCGCCTCGACGGTCTTCCACGGCTCGGTGAGTTCCACTTGTTCGGTGCCCTCGGGCGCGACCAGGAATGCGACGGTGATGCGGCTGAGTTCTTCGGGCATGGGCGATGTCCTTTCGGCGTGGGAGAGACCCGACCGCCTGCCGCGCTGTTGGACAGACCCTTCTGAATCCGACCGTACCCCGGTCGTCCGGGCTGTCCACCCGTTACCGGGCGCGTAGCGTGGGCGCCATGTCCGTCACCTCCGATGTCGCCGTCGTCGGGGCCGGGATCATCGGTCTGTCGACGGCATATCACCTTGCCGAACAAGGCCTTTCGGTCACCATCTACGAGTCCGGGGTGCCGGGGCGAGGTCAGTCCGCCGGGCAGTCGAGAATCTTTCGCCACGCCCACGACGATCCGCGTCTGATCGAGTTGGCGGTGCGGGCACGTGAGCTGTGGCGCGGTTGGTCGGATGAGTTCGGAACCGAGCTCGTGTCCGACGACGGCGCCATCGCCCTCGGTGGTGCGGTGCCTCGACGGCTGGCCTTGCTCCGGCAGGCCGGTGTCCCGGTCGAGGCGATCGATCGAGGGGCGCTACGCGAACTCCTTCCGGCGCTCGCCGACTACGACGGTGCCGCGATGATCGATCCGGGCGGCGGCTCCATCCACACCCGCGCGGCGATCGAGGCGCTGCGGTCGCGATTCGCAGACCGGATCGTCGCCGAACAGGTGATCTCCCTTCATCACCGCGGAGACGGCGTCACGGTGCATGCTCCGACCACGCTCGGTGACCACGGCGCGGTGGTCATCTGTGCGGGTCGTGGTACTGCTGCCCTGGCTCGTGGTGTCGGCCTGGCACTACCGGTGCGGCTGGGCGCACATGTGCGGGTGTCGTTCGCGACTCGCGGGCGTGTGGATCGCCTGCCGACGTTGCAGGACGGGAGTGGCGCGTTCGGTGCCACGGGTGTGTACGCGGCTGCGTACCCGGACCGTTCGGGATACGGACTCGGACTGTCGGAGAACGTCGAGGCACACGATGACGGTGCCATCGACGACGGGCCTCGTCTCACTCGGTTGGCCTCCGCCGCAGCCGAATACGTCGAGCGGGCGCTGCCGGGTATGGACCCGACGCCTCGTGACGTCGTGCATTGCTGGGTCACCGCGCTGCCCTGGGGTGACGACGGGGTGGCGATCTGGCAGGCCGGCCGGATCTTCGCCGTGGCGGGTCACAACTTGTTCAAGCACGCGCCGGTGATCGGGGCGGCCGGCGCCGATGCGGTACGGGCCGGGCGGGTGCCGGCGGGATTCACCGCCGACGATCGGTTGGGCGCGGCCGAGTGATGGTGATGTCGGCGCAGTGATGGTTGCTGCGGGCGATGTGGCGGTTGCTGTCGGCGGGGAATGGGTTGCTGTGGGCGATGTGGCGGTTGCTGTCGGCGGGGAATGGGTTGCCGTCAGCGGTCGTTCGGGCGCCAGCGCAGGATTTCCAGGGCCGCGGCCACGTCGACGAGATTCTCGCCGATCGGTCGGGGGAGGAGCTCGTCGGCTCGGGCCAGACGTCGGATGACGGTGTTGCGATGGGCGTACAGACGCTCGGCGGTGCGAGAAGTGTTGCACTGTTCGGTGATCCATGTGCGGACTGTCTCGATCACGTCGATGTCGGCGGTGGCGAGGTGGCCGAGGGTGTCGGTGAGGAACTCCTCGGTGGCGGTCGGGTCGGTGGTCAGCAAGGCGACCAGCCGGACATCTTCGTGACGGGCCACCTGCTGCGGCGACGCCAACTGCGCGACCAGGCGCTGTGTGGCCAGCGCCTGGAAATGACTGCGGCGGAATCCGTCGAGGTCGTGGCCGGGCCGTCCGAACGCGACCCGGACCCGCGGGTGATCGGAGATCGTACGGATTGTCGGCACCGCGGTCGTCGGCAGCCAGATCCACAGGGCGGCGGCGCTCGCGACGACGGTGAGTCGGTCCCGGTGTTCGGACGCCTTGGTCACCGCGTCCGCGACGGCCTCGAGGTCATGGGCGGCGTCGCTGCCCGCGTCGCTCCAGATCACCGCCGCGGTGTGGGGACCGCTGAGCCGGTAACCCAACTGCGTCTGGGCCCGGCTCGCCGGGATCGGTGCGCCCTCGAGGAGCAATGCGACTGTCGCCCGGCGCTCGGCGTGGGTGCCCCTGGTCAGATCCGCCCGCTCCGCCTCCATCCGTGCCGACATCGCCGCGACGGTGTCGTCGATGAACGTCGAGATCGACAACGACGACAGTTCGAGCAATTCGCGGAGCTCGGCCGGATCGTCGGTGAGGTCGAAACAGATGTCCATCCAGCGGCGCCACGCCACGGTCTGGGCCGTCCGGTAGGAGTCCAGCGAGGATTCACCGAGGCCACGTCGCACCAGGTCGCGCGCGGTGTCCAGGATGTCGGCGGTGAGGTTCACCGGGACCCGTCGGCCGGGTTCGTGAATGTTCGCGGCCGCCCAGTGCAGCATGTTGGCGAGGTTGGTGCGACGTGCACCTTCGGCGAGTACCGGGTCGTCGGCGACGGTGGTCATCCGGACGCCGCCCAGCGCCGCCGCGTGCATCTCCTCGATCCACTCGTCCGGCGGGTTCAGGGCGGTCTCGGCGCCCCGCCTCAGCAGTTCTCGAATCCGCTCCGACGGTCTCGGCCAATCCGGCATACCGACTGTCATGTGCACAATTCTGCACCACTCGCGTCCGGTCGTTGTTGCACTTTGCCCCTGGCGTTGGGCCGCGCGGCTGCGCATGCTGGTAGGAGCACCATGACCGCGAGCGACCAGGGGAGCACCGGGTGACCACTTCGACCACCACCGAGAGCATCGACGTCCTCATCGTCGGTGCCGGGATCTCGGGTATCGGCGCCGCCCGGTATCTGACCACCGAGCAGCCGGCGAAGTCGTTCGCGATCGTCGAGGCGCGCGCCGCCGCGGGCGGCACCTGGGATCTGTTCCGATATCCGGGCATCCGATCGGACTCGGATCTGTACACCTTCGGCTACGAGTTCAAGCCGTGGACCGACAAGCAGGCCATCGCCGACGCCCCGCGCATCCTGGATTACCTCCACGAGACCATCGACGAGAACGGACTCACCGAGCACATCCGGTATCAGCACCGGGTGGTGTCGGCGGCCTGGTCGTCCGACGACGCGCGATGGCTCGTCGAGATCGATCGTGGGGACACCGGCGAACGGACCCGGATCAGTGCCGGCTGGATCTTCTGCGGCTCGGGCTATTACGACTACGACGAGGGATTCACCCCGGCATTCGAAGGGCGCGAGCGGTTCCAGGGTCAGATCGTGCACCCGCAGCACTGGCCGGAGGACCTCGACTACGCGGGCAAGCGCGTCGTGGTGATCGGCAGTGGCGCGACCGCGGTGACCTTGCTCCCGGCGATGGCCGACGACGCCGAGCACGTCACGATGCTGCAGCGGACGCCGACCTACATCATCCCTCTGCCCCGTGAGGACGCCATCGCCAACGCCCTCAAGAAGGCCCTCGGCGACAAGCGCGGATACGCGCTGACCCGGCAGAAGAATGTCGCGCAGCAGCGCTTGCTCTTCGAGCTCTGCCAGCGGTTCCCGTCCGTCGCACGCCGGATGATCCGCAAGATCAACGCATCCCAGCTGCCCGAGGGCTATCCGGTGGACACGCATTTCAATCCGCCGTACAACCCATGGGATCAGCGACTGTGTGTCGTGCCGGATTCCGACCTGTTCCGCACGATCCGCAAGGGCAAGGCGTCGATCGTCACCGATCGCGTCGCGACGTTCACCGAGACAGGTGTGCTGCTCGAGAGCGGCGAGGAACTCGAGGCGGACATCGTCGTCACCGCCACCGGCCTCAACATCAAGATCATCGGCGGCATCGACCTCTTCGTCGACGGCAGGCCGGTCTCGCTGCCCGATACGGTGGTCTATCGCGGCATGATGCTCTCGGGAGTTCCCAACTTCGCGCTCGCCATCGGCTATACGAACGCGTCGTGGACGCTCAAGATCGGGCTGCTGTGTGAGTACTTCTGCCAGCTGCTCAGTTTCATGGACGGCCACGGATACGACAGCGTCTGGGCCGTCGCCGACCCGTCGATGCCGACCAGGCCGCTCCTCGACTTCGGTGCGGGCTATGTCCAGCGCGCGCTGGCGACGTTGCCCAAACAGGGGTCGGAGGCACCATGGGTGATGTCGATGAGCTACTACGCCGATCGTCGACTGCTGCGCGGTGACGTCGAGGATGAGCACCTGCACTTCTCCGGTGCACGCGATCGTGTGGGGAGATCGGTCGGCGTGTGATCGGAGGGCGACTCAGTGGCTGTGCGCCAGTACCTGGATCGCCAATACCACGAAGCCGATCAGGACGAGCGAGACCAGTGCGGCCAGCTTCTGCCACCAGCTGATCTCTGCCTTGCGAACCGCCAGCCAGCCGATGAGGGCGAGAGTCGCGAGGTAGATGTAGGCGGCGATGAGCAGCGCGGTGTCGAGTTGCAGAACGTCGAGCCACGCGAGGGTGATCAGGATGAGCGGGAAGATCAGTGTGCCGAGAGCGCCGGTGGCGATGCCGACGATGATGCGGAGGTCGTCGCCGACCGGAAAATGCCGGTGCACCGCGAGGTAGGCGATGCCATCGGCGGCGAAACCGGCCAGGACCACTGCGAAAACGCCGAGGGCGAGGATCTCGAACGCGTACGCGGGGTTGTAGTGGTCTGATCCTCGGTACATCACGAGGACGATCGCCAGTCCGGTGAACGCTGCGTAGACGCGCTCCTTGAGGTAACTCACCGCCATGTGTGAAGGAATGTCCACGGGGCTGCCCGGGCTGATCGGATCAGGGGCACCTGGTTCGGTCATGACCATAGTGTGGGCCTATTCTGGCCGCCATGAGCGTCAACCCAACAGTCCTGGTCTCATCCGCCGGCCTCGTCGGTGGCTATGCCGCAGCGCGATTCACCGGTCGCCGCGAACTCGGTGGCGTGGTGCTTGCCGCTGCCGGCGCCTGGTGCACGCGGGAATGGGCACGGCAGAGTCCGGTCGCCGCGGCGGGTCTGCTGACCGGATATCTGGGTGCCTTCGGTGCGTCGCATCCGCTCGCGAAGAAGATCGGGGCCTGGCCGTCAGTGTTCGCGGTGACGGCGGCTACCGCCGCGAGTACATATGCGGTGACCCGCAAGGGGTGAGTCGACAACACCGATCGGCCGATCCCCGGGTCTGCGTTCTGGAAGAATCGTGAGTTGTGCGCACTCGTAGCGAGAACGGCCGAACCCACGTCGTGATCATCGGTGCCGGATTCGGTGGCCTACATGCCGCTCGGCGCCTCAAGAAGGCCGATGTCAAGGTCACCGTTGTCGATCGCGGCACGAGCCATCTGTTCCAGCCATTGCTCTACCAATGCGCGACAGGGCTGCTGTCCCAGGGGGCGATCTCCAGTCCGATCCGGCACCTGCTGCGACGACAACGCAATGCCAACGTCGTGCTGGGTGAGGCCAAGAACGTCGATGCGGCCGCGCGGACCGTTGCGGTCGAGCGCCCCGACGGATCGACCATGACGATCCTGTACGACCACCTCGTCGTCGCGGCCGGGATGCGTACCGCTTATCACGGGTGCGAGGAGTTCGCGGAGTTCGCTCCGGGCATGAAGACCCTCGACGATGCACTCGCCATCCGCCGCAAGATCATCGGGGCCTTCGAGCTGGCGGAGTCCCTGCCGGACGTGACCCAGAGGCGTCCGTGGCTCACGTTCGCGGTGGCCGGTGGCGGACCGACCGGGGTGGAGCTCGCCGGTCAGATCCGCGAACTCGCGACGTTGGCGCTCGAGAACGAGTTCCGCACCATCGATCCCGGTGAGGCGCGAGTCCTCCTGCTGCACGGCGGAGATCGGGTGTTGCCGTCGTTCACGCCTGCCTTGTCGCGACGTGCGCAGAAGATCCTCGACGAGCTCGGCGTGGAGACCCACCTCGGCGTCCATGTGACCGGTGTGACCGCCGACCAGGTGGAGACCACCAGCAAGTCCGAGCCACACAAGGTCATCCACTACGAGGCGAAGACCGCCCTGTGGACCACGGGTGTGGAGGCGGTGCCGTTCGCCGGGGCGCTTGCCCGCGCACTCGGTGTGGAGCAGGATCGCGGCGGACGGATCCCGGTCGCGGCGGACCTCTCGGTGCAGGGGTATCCGAACGTGTGGGTGGTCGGGGACATGAGTTCCCGCGACGAGTTGCCAGGTGTGGCCGAGGTGGCGATGCAGGGTGGACGGCACGTCGGGGCGGTGATCGCCCATCTCGCCGGTGGCGGCACCGAGCGCGCGCCATTCCGCTACCGCGATCTGGGCAGCGCCGCGTATATCGCTCGTCGGCATGCCGTGGTGCAGGCCGGCAAATTGCAGCTGTCCGGGTACACCGGTTGGTTGGCCTGGGGCGTCATCCACATCGCCTTCCTCGCCGGTATGCGTAACCGTATGGGCACTGTGATGAATTGGAGCGCGACGCTACTGACCGACTCCCGGAAGGAACGCGCCATCACCTACGGCGACCCGGAGACCGCTCGCCAGCCATATCGCTGACTACCCGTTTTTCTGACTACCCGTTTTTCTGACTACCCGTATCGCTGAGCCGCCGTGTCCCAGATGACACCAGAGCGGGGGACGACGTCGGTGGGCGGTTCGGCGTTGCGCTGAGGTGTCATCGGGGACAGCGGTCGCGACGGTTGGGGCCAAGTGGTTGCTCGATCGGCGCCGACACGGCGGTCATGCGGATTCATTACCTGGTAGGTAGTGGATCCGACGAGGGTCCCGCCGGAGGATGGACGTACGGCATCGAGGAGGTCCGCATGACATCGCACACTCATCCTGTCCGGCATCCTGTCCCGGTTCCCACCGCCGCACCGACAGCATCGAGCCCACGCTGGCTGACGATCGTCATGCGTTGCGACCGCTGGGGCTCGTACTGGTTCGTGGCGGTCGGGTTCTTCTTCGCGCCGATTCTGCTGATTCTGGCTCCCTGGTCGTTCGCGGTCGCGATCGCGTGGACGCTGATCTCGCTGTCCGGCTTGTGGCTCGGGGTTCTCGGGATCTTCATGGCAATCGGACTCGCGAGGGTGCTCCGTGCGGGTGAGGAGATCCCCGAGGAGTACTGGTGGTCGCTGTTGGGGCGCGCCCCGTCGACGCATCGATAGCTGCAGTGAGATCTCGCCGACGGCGGCTTTGTCGGCGGCCCTGCGCACGGTCATCTGTTGGGTGGTCGACAGCGAGACCAGCATGTCGTCATAGACCGATTGGCCCAGTCGGTAGGCGCTCAGTAGTGATCGGGCCTCGTGTTGGCGGCTCGTGCGTAGATGATCGCGTGCGGCCGCGGCGACGTCGGTCGATGACGCCGACGCGATGGCCGCATCAGCGGCAGCGGGATCAGCACATGTGAACACGACAGCAGGGGCCTTTGCAGATCGAAACCGACAGGACACCAACAACATCTGCCCGTCATAGGAAACGAAAAGCCCGCATCACCATCAACTGGAACATATCGGGGGGCACCGACAAGATCGGCTGACCAGCGTTTGTGGAGGCTTGGTTTCGATACGCACGCTCGTTCCTCGCGGGCTACTCAACCAGCAGGATGGGGTGGGCACGGGCGTTCCTGGCGACCTACTCAACGCGCCCGGTGAGCCCGCGGCGATCAGGTCGTCAGCAACCGCCACAACCCGATGAGACCGACCACGACGATCACCGCGCGCAGTGCGGTCGGCGACAGTCGTCGCCCGTAACGCGCGCCGAGGACGCCGCCGAACAGTGATCCGATCGCGATCAGCCCGGCGACGGCCCAGTCGATCCGGTCGAAGGCCACCAGGGTGTAGGTGACCGCGGCCACCACGTTGACCACCAGCGAGAGAAGGTTTTTCGCGGCGTTCATCCGCTGCAGGTCGTCGGGGACGATCACGCCGAGTGCGCCCACCAGCAGGATGCCCTGCGCGGCAGTGAAATACCCGCCATAGACGCCGACGGCAAACGTGGCGGTCACCATCGCGGCGATCCGGGGACCGGTGAGGCTCACGGTCGGGTGATCCGGGCCCATCGAACGATGCCCGACCCACTTCTGGATTCGCGGCTGCGCGACCACCAGGAACAGCGCGGCGACCAACAGCACCGGCACGACCGCCTCGAAGACGGTCTCGGGCAGATGCAGCAGTAGCCAGCAACCGAGAATGGCCCCGCAGAAGGACGCGGGTATCTGCCAGCGCAACTGCGGCCATTGGCCCGACAACTCGCGTCGATATCCCCAGGTGCCCGACACCCCACCCGCGACCAGACCGATCGCGTTCGACATCGTCGCACTCACCGGCGGCACCCCGAACGCGACAAGGGTGGGGAAGGTGATGAGAGTGCCACTGCCGACCACGGCGTTGATGGCTCCCGCTCCGACGCCCGCCACGAGCACGGCGAGCAGTTCCCAGGTCGTCATTCTGTCGAGAGTGCACGGAGGTCATCGAGGGCGGAAGGGCGGGGTGCGGCTATCTCGTTTCGCGCGATGTCAGACGAGCTTGGGGAAGGCCGCGAGAAAGCAGATCCCGACGATCAGCAACACCACGGCACCGATCAACATGGCCCAGCTGAGCCTCGGAGTCTCGAAGCGGCCGGAGAACGCCGCGAAGAACAAGACGAGAGCGAAGAGGACGGTGAGAATCGTGTAGTTGTCGCCGCGCTGGTTGTTGCGCAGCGCCACCTGGAACAACCGGTCGGCGCGCGCATCTGCCGCGGCCGCTTCCCGTTGGCCGGGTGGCACATACGATGCGAGTTCGAACGGGGTCTTCGGCGCGTTCGGATTCTGCAGCGGTTTCGCCGCCAGCCATTCGTCGAACGCGGGGCGGAAGCGGTCGGTGAAGCGCTCTTCGACGAACTTCTCGAGCGCCACGTCCTTCTCCGCGACGGCCTGGACATACAGGCTGAACGAGGAGAGGTCGATCTGCTTGGCCGCGTTGACCGCACCGGCGTCGCGCGCAGCCTCGATACGCGCGGACGACGCCTGGGAGAACGAGATCGACATCGCGCCACCCCATTTGCTCGCCTCGAACCCGCTCCACGCCGTGAGGATCGCCGTGACCGAGAGGACCACGACGGCCACGGTCTCGCGCCAGCGGATGACGCGCTCGTTGTCGGGGCGTATGTCCGCGGGCTCGCCGGGACTGTCGTGCGTATCGGCCACGGGAACGAGAATATTTGTCCGCAGAGGGCGACGCTCGAAACACGCCGTTCGTGGCGGTCGGGATCTCGAGGCGGACCGGAGAACTGCGGTTACCCCCTCGGCGTGAGGTGTGACTCCTAGACTCGACCCATGAGCACAACCGACGAGGTCGTCGAACAGATCCTGCGTACCTACGACACCATCACCGTCGTCGGTGCGAGCGCCAATCCGTCGAAGGCCGCGAACGAGGTTCCCGCGTACATGGCGGAGCACGGATGGCGGATCATCCCGGTGAATCCGCATGCCGATGAGATCGTGGGCCAGAAGGTCTATCGCACCTTGGCCGAGGTCCCCGAGGAGGTCGGCCTGGTGGACGTGTTCCGTCCGTCCGAGGATGCCGCGGAGGTTGCGCGGCAGGCGGTCGCGGCAGGCGCGACCGCGTTGTGGCTACAGCTGGGCATCGCATCCGAGGAGGCCCGTGCGATCGCCGACGATGCCGGGTTGCTCTACGTCGAGGACCGCTGCCTGATCATCGAACAACGACGCACCGGCCTCGTCGCGCCGAAGTCCTGACCCACGCACGCCCCGCATCGCGATGCATTTCGACACGGCAGACATCACCGGGGCGGGGCTGCCGCTGTTCCTGCTCTTCCTGTCGTTCGTGGTCACCTTCCTCGTCACGCGTCTCATCACCCGGCTCATCCGGGCCGGTCGAGGTCCGTTCAAGAACAACGTGCGGGGCGGGGTCCACATCCACCACGCGGTGCCCGGCATCATCCTGACCGTGGGCGGCGCGTTCGTCTCGGTGGCGGTCGACGGGTCCTCGCCGGGTGCCGAGATCAGTGCCGTACTGATCGGCGTCGGGACGTCGCTGGTGCTCGACGAGTTCGCGCTCATCCTGCACATGCAGGACGTCTACTGGGCGCGCGAGGGGCAGCTCTCGGTCCAGGTTGTGTGTCTCACCATCGCGGCACTGGGTTTGTCGGTACTCGGGGTGAACCCGCTGCAGTCCGATGACGACGACAAGGTCTCGATCGGCCCCCTCGTGTTGTCGGTGAACCTGCCGATCACCATCGGCTGCCTGCTCCTGTGCGTCGCGAAAGGCAAGTACTCGACGGCGGCCATCGGAGCCTTCATCGCACCGGTGGCGTGGATCGGTGCGATTCGCCTGGCGCGACCTCGGTCGCGATGGGCACGCAGACGCTACTCGACGACGAAGCTGGCCAAGGCGACCGCCCGTGCGACGACATTCGACGCCCGGTATGGCTCATGGGGACTCGACGTGGAGGACCTCGTCGCGGGCCGGCCGACCGACCAGGATCCGGGCGGTGCCGGCGGAGATCCGGGCGCTGCGGGTCGAGATCAGAGCACCCCGGGCACGGTTCAGGACACGGCCTGATCGGCGCCCGACCCGAACTCCCGGCGGGCCAGGTCGAGAAAGGCGTGCACCGCGGGCCCGGCGGGCGTGCGCGACACGAACCCCAGCGAGGCCGGATCGTCCACTCCGCGGATCGGGCGCCCGACCACGACGTCGGCGCGGTCGGCGACGATGGACTCGCTCAGCACCCCGATGCCCAACCCGCTTCTGACGAGTTCGACGACGGCATCCGGCGACGACGCCGCCAAGGCGGTCCGGAGGTCGCCGGCCCCCCGGTCGAACGCGGTCCGGATGCCGGCGCCGCGCGGCAGCCCCACCAATGGGTGACCGCGTAGATCACGAAGGGACAGCACCTTTTTCGAACAGAGCGGATGATCGCGGGGTAGCGCCGCCACCACACGTTCGCGCACCACCGACAGTTCGTCGACACCGTCGGGGAGGTCGCCGGCATAGCCGACCAGCGCTACGTCGAGCTCGCCGCGCAGTACCTGCGCGACCAGCCCGTCCGAGGCGCCCTCGGTGAGCGACAGTCCCACTCCCGGGTGGCGATCGCGGAAGAGCCCGAGCGTGGTGAACAGTGGTCGGACCGTGCATCCGTCGACCATCCCGACCGAGAGGTGGCCGCGCACCACCTGGTTCACGTCGGCCACCGCCTGCCGTACCGACTCGGCCGCGGCCAGCGCGTCGCGGGCGGCAGGCAGGGCCGCGCGGCCTGCGCCGGTGAGGGTCACCCGACGTCCCGACCGATCGAACAACTCGGCGCCCAGTTCACGTTCGAGCCCGCGGATCTGGGCGCTGATGTTCGGCTGGGTGGTGCGCACGCGCGCCGCCGCGGTGGTGAATCCCGACTCGGTCGCGACCGCGACGAAGTACTCGAGCTGGCGCAGTTCCATAACCAAGAATGATAGTCCCGATACAAAGAATCAGTTGTACTTCTCATCGGGTTCGCGCGATGGTGGAAGCAGAACCACCCGAGTCCAGGAGGAGACAATGACTTTCACCGACAGGGCCGCCACCCCGGAGGACATCACTCGACTGTTCGTCGAGTTCTCGAACGCCGGTGAGGCGGACGCCGTGGCGTCGCTTTACCACCCGGATGCCGTGATGGCCTACCCACCGGGCGAGGTCACGCGTGGTCGCGCGGCCATCCGCGAGCTGTGGGCCTCGGTGCTGGCCCACAATCCGACATTCGTCCCGGAAGCGCCCCTGCCGACGCTGTATTTCGGCGACGACCTGGCTTTGACGTCGACTCCGCCGCGGGATGGTGCGGGTGCGCGTGCGCAGGTTGTCGCACGACAGGACGACGGCTCGTGGGTGCGGATCATCGACCAGCCCGAGTTCCAGACGCCGACCAGTTGACGCGACGCACGAACTGATCGCGCACGACCGAATTGCTAGACTCGGCTGAGCACGTGCAGTCGAGAGGTGAGGCGAATGGCCGACAGGGCGATGGTCGACGAGAATCAACTGCTCCTCGAACGTCAGGTCTGCTTCGCCCTCGCCGTCGCCAATCGCTCGGTCCTCAAGATCTACCGCCGACTGCTCGAACCACTCGGTCTCACCCACCCGCAGTACCTCGTGATGTTGGCCCTCTGGGAGACGTCGCCACGGGCAGTCAAAGACATCGGACATGTGCTGCAACTGGATTCGGCGACCTTGTCGCCCTTGCTGAAGCGGCTCGAAGGGTCCGGGCTGGTGATCCGGCAGCGTCGCGACGACGACGAGCGCAATGTCGACGTCGCACTGACCGGCGCCGGCCGCGAGCTGCGCACCAAGGCGCTCGACATCCCGCCGGCCGTGGTCTCCGCGCTCGGCGTCGACATGGCCGACCTCGAGGAACTGCATGCGGTCCTCACCCGGGTGAACGCCGCAGCTCTCCGTGCCGAGTCGGAAGGGCCGTGAATCGAGGCCGCCGGACGGTCGTCGAGACAGGTCACGCGGTGGGCCCGACGGTGTTAGCGTCGAAGTAGTTGTCGTCGATCGCCGCGAGGAGGCGAATCATGAGCAACTCTCGATGCCGTGCCATGCTGATCACCCTCGGTGTTCTGCTCGCGACAGTGCTCGCAGCGGGATCTGTCGCCAACGCCCAGATCGATGTCAAGCGCGGTCAAACCGGACAGGTGTTGTTGGCCAAACAGGCCGACTGTCGCGTCTCACCGAACGGACTCACCGCACGTGACGCGTCCTTCACCGTCCTCTCTCCCGATCGGAGTCCCGGTGCCAACATCCGCACCCGTGCGATTCGCCTGATCAACGGGCGGGCGGTGCCGATGGCGGGCGCCACCTGGTCGGGCTGGCAGCAACTCCTGCCGAGCAAGCCGGTGCAGTTCCGCGGAGCGAGCGTGTGGACCGGTGACCGGCGCGCGCGCCTGGAAATCGCCCACGTCGTCGAATTCTGGGGACTGCGAGGCGGATTCCTCGGTGCGAAGCTGGCCATCCAGAACCGCTACCTGACCACCAGTAGCACTTTGCCGGACTTCGGATCGCTCGGTCCGTGGCTGCCGGTCCAGCGGTACTGCCAGGTGCCGCGCCGCTGAAGTCGTCCGAGGACCGGCGGCTAAGGTCGACACATGGCTGAGCCGACGATCGCAGAGACGAGGTGAACGGCGTGATCGCCATCCTGGTCATCGTGGTCACCATCGTGGTGGCACTGTTCATCCTGGGTGGCGCGGCATGGTTCGCCTGGGATTCGGACAAACGGGTCAAGAAGTTCGCTCGCTCGACCGATCTGATCCCGGGCAAGCCCGGACGGGCACCCGTCGCTTGGACGTCGGCGACCTCCAAGGAAGCACTGCTGCATCAACGCGTGCGGTATGCGATCGCCGATGTGCACGCCAATCCGGCGATACCGCATGACCAGAGCCTCGTCGCGGCGCGGGACCGCCTCGACGACGCCGTGTTCGACCTCGACGACAAGCTGATCGCGACCGCGGAGGTGGTCGATGAAGAGGATCGGTCGGCGAGGCTGGAGGCCGCCGAATCGGCCATCCTGGTACTCGAAGAACTCCCTCGGAAGCTCTGGGAGGCGCCGAAGGAGACTCAGCTCGCCGACCTGGAGAAGGTGACGTCGGCCCTCGTCGACGCATGACGGCACAGCGCGATGTGGGCGATCCCGACCACGAGCCGTCAGCCCACGCCGGAGTCACCGAGGACATCCTCACCGGCCGCACGCTCTGGGTCATCCTCGTGCTCGCCGCGATCGCCGGCGCCCTCGCCGGATTCGTGGGCGGTGCCTTCCGGTGGCTCCTCGAACACACCGAGCAGTGGCGTGGCGACATGGTCGATTGGGCGCACGGGCATTCGGGGTGGGGGTGGCTGATCCCGATCGCGGTGTCGGCCGTCGCGGCGGCAGGAGCGGCGGCGATCGCCCGATGGCAGCCGCTCTCCGCGGGGAGCGGCATCCAGCACGTGGAGGCCGTCGACCGCGGGGAATCCGACCCGCCGCCGCTGTCGGTGGTCCCGGCCCGGTTCGTCGGCGGGCTGCTCTCGGTCGGCCTGGCCGGGATGGTCCTCGGCCGTGAAGGCCCCACGGTGCACATGGCGGCTGCGATCGGTGCCGCTGCCGGACGGCTCGCACACCGTGCGCAGGACGAGATCCGGCTGCTGCAGACAGTGCTGTCGGGTACCGGACTCGCGGTCGCCTTCAATGCCCCGATCAGCGCGGTGTTCTTCATCTTCGAAGAGGTCACCAAGACATTCCGGCTGCGCGAGGCGATCGTGACGATGGTCGCGGTCGCCATCGGTGTCGGTGCCAGTCGGCTGGTCCTCGGTAACGAGCCGGACTTCACGCATGTCGGATCGGTCGAGACGCCGTCGTTGACGACCCTGCCGATCTTCGCCGTCTTCGGCCTCGTCGTGGGGCTGCTCGGTGTGGTCTACAACAAGCTGATCCTGGTGTGCCTCGACGGATTCGACAGGGTCCGCCGCGTACCCGCGATCGTCAAGGCCGGACTCATCGGTGCCGCCGTCGGCGCGCTGCTCTTTGCCGAGCCGGTGGTGGTCGGCGGTGGCGACGGGCTCGCCGATCTCATCCTGGCGGGACAGCGTTTCGCGCTGCCCGTCGTGATCCTGTATGTCGCGGTGCGCTTCGTCGCGGGCCCGGTGTCGTACGCGGCAGGGACTCCCGGCGGCATCTTCGCGCCGATTCTGGCGCTCGGAGCCCTGATGGGGCTCATCGCGGGTCGCGTGACAGAGGTCGTGGTGCCGGGACTGAACACGGATCTGACCGTCGCGTTCGCGCTGGTCGGCATGTCCACACTGTTCGCATCGATCGTGCGGGCGCCGTTCACCGGACTCGTGCTCGTCATCGAGATGACTGCGGTCACCACCGTCACGATCCCGATGCTGATGTCGGGAGCGATGGCGGTGGTCGTCGCCTCGTTGCTGCGCTCGCAGCCCATCTATGATGCGCTGCGGGTGCGGATGTTGCGGAAACACGCTGTGCCAGAACGTCCGCCGTCGACAGCCTGACACGTGGTCGGGCCCGAGCCGGCTCAGTCCTCGTCGGCCAGCTCGATGAGCTTGCGGACCGTCTTGAGGTTGCGGCCCGTGCCCTGCACTCCGAGGCCTTTGGCGATGACGGGCGCGGTCAGCTTCGAGACGCCTGCGCCGCCGTCATATCGGATGTGGAGGTCGTCGCCGATGACGGTGAACTCGTCGTCGCCGAAGGCGCGCTTCCCGAACTCGGTGATCTTCGCGGCGTCGGGTGTGCCGGTGAGGCAGTAGACATACGAATACTTCGGGTCGACGACGGTGAACGGATGAGCCTCCAGGGCGGCGGCGAGGTCGTCGCGGGACCGGCTGATCACCTCACGCGAATAGCCGAAGCGTTCGGTGATCGCCGCCTCCAGAGCCCGGTCGAATTCGTCGGTCGCACCGGGCGGATCACAGAGCAGGTTGCCCGACGCGATGTAGGTGGACACCTTGGTGGCGCCGAGTTCGGCTGCCATGGCCCGGAGATCGACCATCGGGAGCTTCGCCCCGCCCACGTTGATCGCACGGATCAGCACCACTCGTCGCGGCATCGTTCTCCTCGCCGGTCGGGCGTTCGGTCAGATGACAACCGGTCGCGGCGGCGGATCCGGCTGCGGGGGTCCGGGATTCGGACCCGGTTCGGGTTGTGGTCCTGGTCCGGGTTCAGGACCCGGCTGGGGGATCGGCTCGGGTTCCGGTACCGGGATCGGCGGTTCCGGGGTTGGTTCGGGCATCGGTTCCGGCGCCGGAACCGGCTCCGGTGGCGGTGGTGGGGGTGGGACAGGCTGACCCATGATCACACTCCTCACTGAGCGGGACTGCTCGTCGGTGATGGCGGTCGGCCCACCCGGCGCCGGAGCGGGTGAACCGGCCGAGTCGACTGCTGGCGACGTTACGCCGCCGACCCGACCGGGGCCACGGCATACGTGAGATGTGTGACCTGACGATGCCGCGCGCCGGCCGGGGCGCGGCCCGGCCCGGCCCAAAGGCGCGACGTGCAGCCGCATCTTGTCGACGAATACGGCGAGCTCGATCCAGCGTCACCGGACCTTCGCCAGATCGGTCCGGATGAGCATGACGTTGTAGTCGTCCCAGCGGGACGCGACGAAATAGAGGGACCGGCCGGTGGACCGCGGATGGATGAAGGGTGCGTAGAGCCCTTGTGTCTGCGTGGCCGGCACGATCGCCTTCTCGCCACTCCACGGACCGACGGGTGTGGGGGAGGTGCGGAGCACGATGCTCCCGGCGCGCTCGGAGAGCATGACGAACCGCTTGAGGTACCCGTTGTAGGCGACCGACATCTCACTCATCGGCTGACGCACGATGGGCACGGCGTCGATCGGGCGGGGGGACCACGCGCCGCCGCCCCGGTAGTACTCGTAGCGGTTGAGGTTCAGGATGTCCGCCGGCCGGAACCGGGAGATGAAGGCCGCGCCGAGCCGGCCGTTGGGTGTGCCGTACTGGTAGACGTAGCCGCCGGAGCGGAGGAACGCGCCCATCTGGAAGCGTCCGTGTCCCTGGGCGAGTTGGGTGATGCCCGGCACGGTCAGTTCGAGGTTGGCCCGGACGGTGTTGTTGTCGGTGGTCCACGTCTGCCCGTTGTCGCGGGAGACGGCGATCGCCGAATAGTTCGTCACCCACCGGCCGGGGCCGGTCCACTGATGGATCGACATGTAGCTCATGAACTGGACGCCGTTGATCGAGATACCGCCGGTCGGGATCTTGCCGACCTCGGTGTTGCGGATCGCGATCGCGTTGAGCATGGGTTGCGCAAAGGTCGGGTGCGCGGGCGTCACCGAAGCTCCGGACCGGATGGCCCCCGGGATGGCGTTCGGAAACGTGATGCCATTGTCGAGGTTCGAGCTGCCGTTGCTGCGCAGCATCGTGTTGTGCCGCCACACCATTTGTCCCGCGCATCTGCCCCAGGTGTCGCCGAATGCCATCAGAACCTGGCCGGACCCGTTGTCCCACGGCACGCCGACGTCGGTCGAGGTGATGGAGAACCGCTGGTCGGTGCGGTTGGGGCTGCGTGGCCCGGTCACCCACTGGATCGCCGTGCTCGCCCCGCGAAGTTTGACGAGAGGACCCTGCGGCTTCTTGCCACCCGCCCGGTAGCTGCCGAAATCCATGCTGCCGAGACCGATCTGACTCGATCCGGCGCTTCCGGTGCTGCCGACATCGCCGCCGTGGAATCCGACTGCGCTACAGACCGAGGCATCGGCAGGTGCGGACACCGACGCAGTACCGGTGACCGCCAACGCCGCGACCGCCGTCCCGGTGATGAGCATCCGCCATCCGGACATCGGTACCCCCTGGGGACCTGTGACAAGTGTCGCCAGTGTTGCAGAAGTCGCACTTCCTCCACAGGTTGTGGGCCGAACCGAGACGGAGGCGTTACCCGGCCAGTTCTCCCGTCGCATCAGGGCACCGATCGGGTACTCACGGGATCGGCGATCACCGTGGCGGCGGCCCGACATATCGCGCACGTGGCCGGACGATCCGAGGGCGGAGCTTATCTTGGATCTGCTCGCACGCACCGCCGGCGGGATACGGCCTGCCGCGCGATGATGTTGCACGGTGATGTTGGCCGGTGATGTTGCACGGCCCGCGCCGAGTCGCTCAGGCCGACGGCGCCGCCACCGCGAAGGTCCGCTGGAACGGCAGCACCGTCCCCCAGGACTCCGCCGGGTAGGCCGCACGCAGCCGCTCCTTGAGTTCGGCGACGAAGACCTCCCGGGTGTCGTCGTCGAGGGCCCTGAGGTAGGGACGCGCGGCCGTCCCGGAGATCCAGTCGTACACCGGGTCGGCGCCGTGCAAAACATGCAGGTAGGTCGTCGACCAGGCATTCGTCGAGAAGCCGCGCTCGGTGAAGAAGGTCAGATATTCGAGCGGACCGAAGCGCGGCACGCGTCGGACGGCGGAGAGCTGCTCGGCGAAGCGTGGATCGTCGGCTAGTTCGAGGAGCGACCGGTAGGTGGGATTGTCGCCGTTGTCGGGCACCTGCAGGGCGAAGACGCCGCCGTCGGTGAGGTGCCCCAGCAGCCGGTCGATGACGTCGAACTGGTCGGGCACCCACTGGAACATCGCGTTGGAGACGATGAGGTCGACGGGCTGATTCGGTGTCCACCCGGACACTTCCGCGATGTCGTAGTTGGCCAGCGCATCCGCGTTCTCGCGGATGGCCTTGTCGATCATCTCGGCCGACGAGTCGATGCCGAGGACCTGTGAATCGGGCCAGAGTGCACGCAGGTGGCGGGTGAGATGACCTGGACCGCAACCGAGGTCGACGATCGTCGCCGGTGCCGTCGGGATCTGGGCGATGAGGTCGAGGTATGGGCGCGCGCGGTCATCGGCGAATTGCAGGTAGCGGTCCGGATCCCAGGTCTGCATGGGTCCAGGGTAGTGCGAGAGAGCGGGTACGAGCAGGGTCGAAAGGTGACAAACATGGTCGACCCGGCCCCGGACAGGGGTGCAGTACCCTTCGTTGGGTGACAGACGCCGTGTTCGACGACCCGCAGATCGTGACCCCGAGCGACACCGTGACGCCTGGTTCGACCGACGTCGTGGAGATCTCCTCCGACGGCGCGTGCCTGGGCAATCCGGGTCCGGGCGGCTGGGGTGCGGTCCTGCGATACCGGGAGCACGAGAAGCGGATCTCCGGCTCCGATCCGGACACCACGAACAACAAGATGGAGCTCACCGGCGCCATCGAGGCACTGGCCGCGCTGACCAAACCGTCGACCGTGATCCTCTACACGGACTCGAGTTATGTCCGCAACGGCATCACCAAATGGGTCGCGGGCTGGCAGCGGAACGGCTGGAAGACCGCCGACAAGAAGCCGGTCAAGAACGCCGACCTGTGGCGGCGCCTGATCGACGAGGAGAAGCGCCACGAGGTCACCTGGAAATGGGTGAAGGGCCATGCCGGTGACCACTACAACGAGATCGCCGACGAACTCGCGACGACCGCCGCGAGGCAGATCGCCGACGGGCGCCGATGAGTGAGGCGTTGCCGATAGCCGTCGAACCCACGCCCGATCGGCACCTGGTGGCCGCGGTCGAGGGCGCCGGCGGGCGGGTGGTCGGGATCGACGAGGCGCGTGTGCTGGTGTGGATCGGCACCGCCGCGGACTTTCCGGACCTGCCCGACCAGGTCGAATGGGTGGCCCTGAAGACCGCGGGTATCGAGGAGTTCGTGTCCGCCGGGGCCATCGACAACCGGCGGCTATGGACCAACGCATCCGGCTTCTACGCCGAGAACGTCGCCGAGCACGCGCTGACCCTGCTGCTCGCCGGCTTGCGTCAGGTCAACACCGCGGTGCTCCGGCACTGGGACAAAGAGCCGATCGACACCGCGGTCCGCTCACTGCACGGTTCGACCGTCGCGATCATCGGCGCGGGCGGGATCGCCGCGTCGCTGATCCCGCGCCTTTCCGCGTGCGGTGCCGACGTCATCGCGGTGAACCGGTCCGGACGTCCCGTCGACGGTGCGACCGTGACGCTGCCGTCGGACCGCACCGGCGAGGTGTGGGGGCAGACCGATCACGTGGTGCTCGCGGCACCGGCGACCGCGGAGACCCGACACGTCATCAACGCGGAGTCGCTGGCCGCGCTCCCCTCCCACGCCTGGATCGTGAACGTCGCGCGGGGACCACTGGTCGACCAGGCCGCATTGGTGACGGCACTGCGGGAGGGGCAGATCGCCGGGGCCGCACTCGACGTCACCGACCCCGAGCCGCCCGCCGCCGACGACCCGCTCTGGTCGCTGCCGAACGTCATCATCACGCCGCACGTCGCGAACCCGTCGTCGGGACTCACCCGCACGATGGCGCCGTGGCTGGCCGAGAACATCCGGCGATTCCTGGCCGGTGAGGAGCTCCTGGCGGTTGTCACGCCGGGCAGCGACTACTGATCGCGCACCTGTCGCCGGCTCGGCCTTGCGTTGGAGTGTGCTCGAAGGCCTAGCGTCGTCTCCATGAGCACAGATCACCTGATGGAGAAGGCGCTCGCGGCGCTGGGTGAACAGGACGGACCGCTGTCCGTCGAGGTCATCCATCAACTGGTGGAGGCCGACGAGATCGACGGCGTCCGCACGATCGCGGAGGCCGCGGACCTGCTCGGCGTCTCCGCGCACACTCTCCGCTACTACGAGCGCATCGGCCTGGTGGACGTTCCGCGCGACGCCGTCGGCAACCGGACCTACGATGCCGCGGCAGTTCGGCGCCTGGTCTTCCTCACTCGGATGAGGTTGTCGGGCATGGCCATCCGCGACCTGCAGCACTATGTGGAACTGGTCGACCGCGGCGACGACACGGTCGACGAGCGGCTGGAGATGCTGCTCGAGCACCGTGACACGGTTCGACGGCAGATCGCGGAGCTGACATTGTCGCTGGCCGCAACCGAATACAAGATCGCCACCTACGGAGGGAAGACGCAGCCATGAGCACCGCATCGAACGCCACTGCATCGAACGCCACTGCATCGAACAACACTGCATCGAACAACCGCGGGATCGTGCGACGACGCATCGGCGATCTCGACGTCTCGGCCATCGGGTTGGGTTGTATGGGAATGAGTTTCGCGTACGGCGACGTCGACGAGGCCGAAGCGCTCGCAACCCTCGATCACGCGATCGACACGGGCGTGAACTTCCTCGACACCGCCGACATGTACGGCCGCGGCGGAGCCAACGAGAAGCTGCTGTCGCGGGTGCTGGCCAGGCGTCGTGACGAGGTGGTTCTCGCCACCAAGTTCGGCATCATCACGGATCCGGAGACCGGGTACCCGACCGGCGAGCTGAACGGCTCCCCCGAGTACGTGCGGGCGGCCGTCGACGCGTCACTGCGCCGCCTGGGCACCGACGTCATCGACCTCTACTACTTGCACCGGGTGGATGCGTCACGTCCGATCGAGGAGACGGTCGCCGCGATGTCGGAGCTGGTGGCAGCGGGCAAGGTGCGTGCGCTGGGACTGTCCGAGGCGAATGCCGAGACACTGCGTCGTGCTGCCGCGGTCCATCCGATCGCGGCATTGCAGTCGGAGTGGTCGGTGTTCAGTCGTGACATCGAGGACCACGACGTGCCCGCCGCCCGCGACATCGGCGCCGCGATCGTGCCGTACAGCCCGCTCGGCCGGGGCATGCTCACCGGATCGGCGCCGACAGAGTTGTCGGACAACGACTTCCGTCAAACTCTGCCGCGATGGCAGGGTGGCAACCTGGCCGCGAATCTGACGCTCGTCGACGAGGTCCGCGCCGTGGCCCGCGAGGTCGGGGCGACGGCGGGCCAGGTGGCGCTGGCGTGGTTGCTGGCCCAGGGCGACGACGTGGTCCCGATCCCCGGCACCAAGCGTCGCCGGTATCTCGACGAGAACGTCGGTGCGGTCGAACTGACGTTGTCGGCGGATCAGCTGGATCGGCTGGCGGCGCTGCGTCCGGCGGGGGAGCGGTACCCGGACATGGAGTGGGTGTCGGGACGGTCGGGATAGACGGATCTTCTAGAACGTGTTCCAGTTTTGCGGGATCGGTGGCATCCTCGGGTGGTGATTCTCGACAGATTCCGTATCGATGACAAAGTGGCCGTGGTGACCGGCGCCGGACGCGGTCTCGGTGCCGCCATCGCGGTGGCGTTCGCCGAGGCGGGCGCCGACCTGGTGATCTCCGCCCGCAACGAAGGCGAACTCGACAAGGTCGCCGCGCGTATCCGCGAGGTCGGCCGACGGGCGAAGGTGGTGGCCGCCGACCTCAGCGACCTCGACGCCGCGGCCGGGCTGGCGCAGACCGCCGTCGACGAGTTCGGCAGGCTCGACATCGTCGTCAACAACGTCGGCGGGGCACTGCCGAGGCCCCTGATGGACACCAAGCCCAAACACCTCTCGCAGGCGTTCGACTTCAACGTCTCGAATGCGCACGCCCTGGTCGTCGCGGCGGTGCCGCATCTGCTCGCCAACGCCGACGGTGGGTCGGTCATCAACATCACGTCCATGGTCGGGCGGTCGCCCGGGCGGGCCTATGCCGCATACGGCACCGCCAAGGGCGCCCTCGCGCAGTACACCCGGCTGGCCGCGATGGACCTCAACCCGAGGATTCGGGTGAACGGCATCGCGCCCGGAGCGATCCTGACGTCGGCGCTCGACATCGTCGCCGACGACGAGAAGATGCGGTCGGAGATCGAGGCGGCCACCCCGTTGCACCGGCTCGGCGATCCGGAGGATGTCGCAGCGGCGGCGCTCTACCTCGCCTCGCCTGCGGGTTCGTATGTCACCGGCAAGATCCTCGAGGTCGACGGCGGGATCGTCACGCCCAATCTCGATCTGCCGATCCCGGATCTGTAGGTCGCGGGGGGCGGGGTCGGGGGGTCTCGATACGCCACTCACTACGTTCGCGGCCACTCGACCGGCGGGTGGTTGTGGGCGCGCGGGCTGCTCGATCGGCGGTGGGGGTGCGGGCGTGCAGCTCAGGGGCGTTCGTTGCGCGATGCCTTCTCGACGATGGTCGCGATGCGTTTGCGCTTGGTCGCCTGCTGTTTGGCGAAGGCGAGCTGGCTGAGCCCGAATTTGCGGGCGCTGGGCGGGAAGGCATCCCAGTTCGCCCGGGCCTGCGGGACGGCGTCGAGCGCGGCCGTGAGTTCGGGGGACTCGACGAGTGCCTCGGCGTCGTCGAGCAGGGTCCACAGGCCGCGCGCCTTCGCGTCGTCGATCACCGACCGGCCTGCGGGCTGCATCCGGTCCTGGGCGATCAGGTCGGTGACCCGCGCCTTGTTCGACGCCGCCCAGGCGCTGTTGCGTCCGCGGCGGGTGAACCACATGCCGCGCCGTGCGTCGTCGATGGTGCGGGTGTGGCCGTCCACCCAACCCCAGCAGAGCGCCTCGCGCACCACTTCGTCATAGTCGAGCGGCGGGTTTCCGGACTCCTTGCGCCAGAACACAAACCAGACTCCGCCCGATTTGTCGTGGTTTTCGCGCAGCCAGCTGTGCCACTCGTCGAGGGAGCCGGGATGGAGGTGTTCGGCGTCGGGGTCGGCCATGGAAGAAGCCTAGGTGGCCTCGGTACAGTTGAGGGGTGGGCGAGGTCTTCGCATTTATCGGCGGACACTGGTGGCTGGTCTTCCCGGTCATGGGTGTGGCGGGCGGCTGGGCCGCGCGCGTGGCCGCCTACAACGAGAAGCGTCGCAAGGACAAGATCGAGCTGGCCCGGATCAGGGCGTCGGCACACACCGAGCAGCTGCGGATCACCCAGACCAGCAAGGCGTCGATCGCCAAGGTGCTGACGCGGCACGACGACGTCGATACCCGCTGGTTCGGCTATGAACTCGATCTGGCCACCCTGATCGAATATCCGATGATGACCGACCTGCGTGAGTCACTGACCTTGGCCTTCCATCGGGCCAAGGTGCACGCGGACGACCTGCGCCCCGCCGATGCCGGCGAACTTCTCGACCCCGCCGTCTTCGCCGAGTACCGCGATGCCGTCGGTGAGTACGCGACGGCATTCGACGCTGCCGAGCGCGAGGCCCGCCGTCGGAAGCAGGGCGACTTCTCCCCGGTCGAGCGGGAGCGTCTCGAGCGCGCCCGGCGGCTGGTGGCGGTGGCCGCGGACAGCGGCGCCACACCGGCCGAACGCCAGGCCGCGTACCGGAAGGCGCGCTCCGAGCTCGACGGCCTCATCGCGGTCCCGCCGGCCGCGAGCGAGAAACTCGAGGGCCGGATCGCGGCCGCGCTCGAACCCGGTCGGGAACGCTGACCCGGCACCCGTACTACCCGGATCACGTACTACGGGGTCACCGACTCTTCTTCCTCGACCTCCGCCGGTCCGGCGAACTGCGAGTTGTAGAGCCGGCAGTAGGCACCCTGCGCCGCGAGCAGTTGGTCGTGATTGCCCTGCTCGACGATCCGCCCGTCCTCCATCACGACGATGACGTCGGCGTCGCGGACCGTCGAGAGACGGTGTGCGATCACAAAACTCGTGCGGTCGGTGCGGAGGTTGGCCATGGCCTTCTGGATGAGCAGTTCGGTGCGGGTGTCCACCGAGCTGGTGGCCTCGTCGAGGATGAGGATCGTCGGCTTCGCCAGGAACGCACGTGCGATGGTGATCAGCTGTCGCTCACCGGCGCTCACGCCGCCACCCTCCTCGTCGAGGACGGTGTCGTAGCCGTCGGGGAGCGTGCGCACGAAGTGATCGACGTGGCTGAGCGCGGCCGCCTCCATGACCTCAGCTCGCGACGCCGTCGGATCGCCATAGGCGATGTTGTCGTAGATGGTGCCGCCGAACAGCCACGAGTCCTGCAGCACCATGCCGGTGCGTTCCCGCAGGTCGTCGCGGGTCATCCGTCGTGAGTCGACCCCGTCGACCCGGATGGTGCCGTCGTCGACGTCGTAGAACCGCATGATCAGGTTCACCAGGGTCGTCTTGCCCGCGCCGGTGGGCCCGACGATCGCGACCATGTGTCCTGGCTGGGCCACCAGCGAGAGGTTCTCGATGAGCGGCTTGTCGTCGGTGTAGCGGAACGACACCCCCTCGAAGGCGATGTGCCCGTGGCCGTGCGTCGGCGACTCCGGATCGGTGGGGTCGGGCGATTCCTCCTCGGCGTCGAGGACGTCGAAGATCCGCTCGGCCGAGGCGACACCGCTCTGCATCAGGTTGAACATCGACCCGATCTGCGTGAGCGGCTGCGTGAACTGACGCGAGTACTGGATGAACGCCTGCACCTCGCCGAGGCTCAGCGCGCCCGATGCCACGCGCAGACCGCCGACGACGGCGATCGCCACGTAGTTCAGATTTCCCAGGAACATGATGGTCGGCATGATGATCCCGGAGATGAACTGGGCCCGCCAGCTCGATTCGTAGAGCTGCTCGTTGCGGTCGTCGAAGGTGGCCTCGATCTCGTGCTGCCGACCGAACGCCTTGACCAGCTCGTGTCCGGTGAACGCCTCCTCGACCTGCGCGTTGAGCGCCCCGGTGGACGACCACTGCGCGATGAAGTGGGGTTTGGACCGTTTGGCGATCTGGGTGGTGGCGATGACCGCCAGCGGCACCGTCACGACCGCGATGAGCGCGAGCAGCGGCGAGATCCAGATCATCATCACCAGCAGGGCGATCACGGTCAGCACCGAGTTGAGGAACTGGGCGATGGTCTGCTGCAGGCTCTGCGAGAGATTGTCGAGATCGTTGGTGACCCGGCTGAGGAGATCGCCACGCGCCGAGGCGTCGTAGTAGCGCAGCGGCAGCCGATGGACCTTCTCCTCGACTTCTGCGCGCAGGCGCCGGATGGTCCCGACGACGACGATGTTCAGCAGATACGCGGCCAGCCACGCCAGCAGCGACGACCCGACGTACAGGATGAGCACGATCAGCAGCACCTTGCCGACCGCGGAGAAGTCGACACCCACACCGGGCGTGACGTCCATCGAACTCACCATGTCGGCGAAGGTGTTCTGGCCGCTCTCGCGCATCCCGGCGATCGCCTGGTCCTTGGTGAGCCCGGCCGGCAGCGTCGCCCCGATCACCCCGTCGAACACGAGGTCGGTGGCATGCCCGAGCACCCGGGGCGCCACCGCCGCGAGGATCACCGACACGACGATCGACGTCAGCACCGTCACCGTGAAGATCCGGTAGGCGAGCAGCCGATGGATCAGTCGCTTCACCGACGGACCGAAGGAGCGGGGCTTCTCCGCCGGAGCACCTGCGAGCGCCGGGCCGCCGCCGCGCGTCATGACGCCTCCTGGATCGCGAGCTGCGATTCGACGATCTCGGCGTAGGTCTCGCAGCTCTCGACGAGGTCGTCGTGACGACCGAGCCCCACCACCCGGCCGCGATTGAGCACGACGATCTGGTCGGCGTCGACGATGGTCGAGACCCGCTGCGCGACCACGATCACCGCGGACTCGCGGGTGGCCGGACGGAGCGCGGCACGCAGCCGGGCGTCGGTGGTCAGGTCGAGGGCGGAGAACGAGTCGTCGAAGAGGTAGACGGCGGGTTTGCGGATCAGTGCGCGGGCGATCGCGAGTCGCTGGCGCTGGCCACCGGACACGGTGGTGCCGCCCTGGGCGACCGTGGTCTCGAGGCCGTCGGGCATCCGCGACACGAAATCCTCGGCCTGGGCGATCCGCAGTGCGGCCCAGATCTCGTCGTCGGTGGCATCGGGTTTTCCGTGGCGGAGATTGGACGCGATGGTCCCGGAGAAGAGGTAGGGCCGTTGCGGTACGAGTCCGACGACCGAGCGGAGTCGGTCCGGATCGAGCCGGCGGACATCGGTCCCGCCGACGAGGACCTCACCGTCGGTGGCGTCGATGAGTCGGGGGATGAGCCCGAGGACCGTGGTCTTGCCGGAGCCCGTCGACCCGACGATCGCGGTCGTCGTGCCCGGTTCCACGCGGAAGCGGATGTCGCGCAGCACCGGGTCGTCGGCGCCCGGGTAGCGGAACTCGGCACCCCGGAACTCCACGGTGGCGGGATCGCCGGCGAACCCGACCGCCTCGGCAGGAGGTTGCACCGAGGTGTCGGTGTCGAGGACCTCGCAGATGCGTTCGGCACAGACCGTGGCGCGGGGCGCCATCATCGCCAGGAACGAGGCCATCATCACCGACATCATGATCTGCATCGCGTAGCTCATCATCGCGGTGAGCGCGCCGATCTCGACGCTGCCGTCGGACACCGCGTGCCCGCCGAACCAGATGATCGCGACGATGGTCACGTTGGTGATGAGCATGACGACGGGGAACATCAGGGCCATCAGGCGGCCGACGCGCAGGGTCGCGTCGGCGAGGCGGTCGTTGGCGACGGAGAAGCGCTGGATCTCATGGGGTTCCCGCACGAACGCGCGGACCACGCGGATTCCGGTGATCTGCTCGCGCAGCACACGATTCACGGCGTCGATGCGCTCCTGCATGGCGCGGAATCCCGGGATCATCCGTCCGATGATCAACGCCATGGTGACGCCGAGGATCGGGACCGCGATGGCCAGCACCCACGACAGTCCGGGCGCGACGTGGATACCCATGACGATGCCGCCGACACACATGATCGGGGCCATCACCAGGATCGCCGTGCTCATCACCACCAACAACTGCACCTGCTGCACGTCGTTGGTGGTCCGGGTGATCAGCGACGGCGCGCCGAACCCGCCGATCTCCCGCGCCGAGAAGGTGTTCACCCGGTGCAGCAGGTCGTGGCGGATGTCGCGGCCGACGCCGAGCGCAGCGCGCGCACCGAAATACTGGGCGACGATGGTGCAGATCACCTGGACGACGGAGATGACGAGCATCCAGCCGCCGGTGCGCAGGATGTAGTCGGTGTCGCCGCGGGCGACGCCGTCGTCGATGATGTCGGCGTTCAGCGTCGGCAGATAGAGCATCGCCGCGGTCGCGACGAGCTGCAGCCCGACGACGGCGACCATGTTCCGGGGGTAATTCGACAGATACGTGCGGATCAGCCGACTCAACATGACGAGATCACCCCGATGACGCTAGCAACTCCGACCGACGGCCTGCGACCGGATATCTGACCCTGATGCCAGGCCGCGGCGGGCCCGATACTCAGCCGGCGAATGTGAACGGTACCGCGGCTTCGGGCGTGTACGTCAGGTAGGTGAACGACTCCTTGAAGTAGAGGGTCACGGTGTCGCCGTCGTGCGAGTCGTACCCGATGGAGACGTCCTGGCCGATGTTCAGCTCGAAGTCTCCTCCCCGGGTGCTGAGCAGGAAAGCGCCCGAGATCGCGGGTGCCCAGACGATCTCGCCGCCGGCGACGAGAAGTCGCTGGAGATGGTCGCGGATCGGGACGCCGTGGTTCGAGGTCTCGTTGACCAGCGTGTAGACGTCCGCCGACAGCGCCAACGAGTACGGGCCCTCGACCGAGGCGAGCCGCAGTGCGCTGGTGGCCTGGGCGAGCGCCTCCGGGTAGTCCCGCACGTCCTCGGGCAGCGCGATCGGCGTGGCCGACGCGGTGGCGCGGATTCCGCTGATCCCGGCGGCCGGGTACCCCTCGAAGATCGCGCGGTCCTCGGCGCGGGCCAGCTCGGCGGCGGCGTTGCGAACGGGGTCCCAGTCGGAATCCTTGGAGCCGCGGTCGACGTCGTCGATGGCCTCTCGGGTGACCGTGAACGGCACCTTCAGCTCCACCAGCGACTGGGACTGCCGGGCGAACGCGAGGATGCCGTCGGCGGGGGAGTCGATCTTGGTGCGATGCCCGAGCGTGATCGACGCGACGTCGTTGCCGAGCGGGCCCTTGACGTCGACGAGACGGCGGCCCGCGCTGTTGCGCTTGAACGAGCGGGTGGCCTCCTCCTCGATCTCGGCCCAGGCGGCCTCGGATATCGGTGCGAGTTCGCGATGCAGATTGCTCATTGGTGTCTCCTGGGGGTCGGCCGGTACGGGGTTCTGATGGTGGTCAACGCAAGGATCCGATGCCGAGTGAGCGATCGGATGATCGGGCGACGGTGGGTTCCGGCGTCTCGTCGGTCGCGGCGGGCTCGTCCGATGCGGAGCGCTCCGCCGGTGCCGGGGGCAGGTCCTCGAGGAAGTCGATCGTCGGCGTGAAGAACTGTGCGCCGGTCACCGCGGTCGTGAAGTCGAGGAGCCGATCGTAGTTCCCGGGCGGATCGCCGATGAACATCTTCCGCAGCATCTCCTCGGTCACATCCGGGCCCGCGGAGTAGGCGATGTAGAACGTGCCGCGTTCGCCGGCCACGGAGACGTCGCCGTAGGGCATGTTGTCGCGGACGACGTCGATCTCCTCGCCGTCGTCGTCCTCGACCACGTTGAGCGCGATGTGGGAATTGGTCGGCTTCACGTCGTCGGACATCTCGACGTTGTCGGTCTTGGTGCGGCCGATCGCGGCTTCCTGGTCTTCGACGGTGAGCCCGTTCCAGGCCTCCAGGTCGGTCACGTAGCGCTGGATCGCGACGTAACTCCCGCCCGCGAAGTCGGGATCCTCGTCGCCGACGGTGATGGCGTCGATGGCCGCCTGGCCGACCGGGTTCTCGGTGCCGTCGACGAATCCGATGAGGTCACGCAGGTCGAAGTAGCGGAAGCCGTGGACCTCGTCGACGACGGTCACCGCGTCACCGAGCGCATCCATGGCCAGGCGGCCCACCTCGAAACAGAGATCGAGCTGATCGGCCTTGATGTGGAGCAGGATGTCGCCGGGGGTGGTCGGCGCGGTGTGCACCTCACCCTCGTAGGTGACGAAGGGACGCAGCGACCCGGGCCGGGGGCCGTCGAACAGGCGGTCCCATGCCTGCGATCCGACGGAGGCGATCGCCGACAGCGCGGCCTCGGGAGCGCGTGAGGAGACCGCGCGGGCCAGCGTGGGGAGATCCGACAACAGACCGCGGGCCGTGTCCTCGCCGCCGTCGTCGATGGTGAGGACGAGGAACAGGGCCGCCTTCGTCTTGCGCGTCAGGATCGTCTGCGGGACCGGCACCAGTTCACTCTAGCGGACCACCGATGGGCGGTGAGCGTAGCGCCCGCGCCCCGAATGGGTTGGCGAGGCAAACCTTTTAGGCCTCCGACGGACGGCTTCAGCCGCGGGCAATCGCCCGTCCGGCGGCCCTCCCGGAGAAGATGCAGCCGCCCAGGAAGGTGCCCTCCAGGGCGTTGTAGCCGTGAACCCCGCCGCCGCCGAACCCGGCGACCTCGCCCGCCGCGAACAGACCGTCGAACGCGGTGCCGTCGGGTCGCATGACCTGGGAATCGAGGTTGGTCTCCAGTCCGCCCAATGTCTTGCGCGACAGGATGTTGAGCCGCACCGCGATCAGGGGGCCGTGCGCGGGGTCGAGCAGTCGGTGCGGTTTCGCGACGCGTACGAGTTTGTCGCCCAGATACTGACGGGCGTTCGTGATCGCCATCAACTGGGCGTCCTTGGAGAACTTGTTGCCCATCTCGGCGTCGCGCGCGGAGACGACCCGTTCCACGTGCTGGAGGTCGAGCTTCGGGCCGCGCGTGATCGCGTTCATCCCGGCGACGAGTTCAGGCAGGTTGTCGCGCACCACGAAGTCGACGCCGTGTCGGGTGAACGCGTCCACCGGCCCGGGGGCGCCCTTGGCGAAGCGGCTCTTGGCGGCGAACTTGAGGTCCTTGTCGGTGATGTCGGGGTTCTGCTCGGAGCCGGAGAGCGCGAACTCCTTCTCGATGATGCTCTGGGTCAGGATGAACCACGAATAATCGTGGCCGGTGGACAGGATCGCCTTCATCGTCGAGTTGGTGTCGAAACCGGGGAAGTTGGGTGGGGCCAGTCGATTTCCGTTGGCATCGAGCCACAGGGACGACGGTCCCGGGATGATGCGGATCGCGTGGTCCGGCCAGATCGGATCCCAGTTGTGGATGCCTTCGGTGTAGTGCCACATGCGATCCCGGTTGACCAGACTGGCGCCCGCCGATTCGGCGATGCCGAGCATTCGGCCGTCGACGTAGGCCGGGACGCCGGAGATCATCGTCTTCGGTGCTGGGCCAAGACGCTCGGTCGGCCAGTTCTTGCGGATGAGCTCGTGGTTGTGACCGATGCCGCCGGTGGTGACAATGACCGCGTCGGCCCGGATCTCGAAGTCGCCGACCACGTCTCGGGCGGAAGCGACCCCCCGGTCGAGCTCGGTGGGGGATAGTACCGAGCCACGGACACCGACGGCGGCGTCGCCCTCGACGACGATCTCGTCGACCTGGTGGCGGAACCGGAACTCGACGAGTCCCTGCTTCTCGGCCTCGAGGACGGGTTCGGCGAACACCCGCACGACCTCCGGGCCGGTGCCCCAGGTGAGGTGGAAGCGCGGTACCGAGTTGCCGTGGCCATCGGCGAATCCGCCGCCACGTTCGGCCCACCCGACGACCGGGGTGATCCGTAGCCCCAGGTCGTGCAGGTACTGCCGTTTCGTGGACGAGGCGAAGTCGACGTAGGCGCGGGCCCACTGCCGGGGCCAGAAATCCTCGTCGTCGCGGTCGAAGCCGGCCGACCCCATCCAGTCCTGGAGTGCGAGTTCGGCCGAGTCCTCGATACCGAGCCGGCGCTGCTCGGGGGTGTCGACGAGGAAAAGCCCACCCAGCGACCAGAACGCCTGCCCGCCGAGGTTGTTGCGATTCTCCTGATCCACGACGATGACCTTGCGCCCGGCTTGGGTGAGTTCGTAGGTCGCGACCAGTCCGGCCAACCCCGATCCGACCACCACCGCGTCGGCTTGCTGCTGGCTCACCGCGCCCTCCCTACTTCTCCGTTGACGTCGAGACTAGCGCCCGTCACGCGACGGGCACCCCGACTTGACCTGTGTGACCCCCTGACGCTCTCAGATTCGCCCGACGCTCTCAGATTCGCCCGACGCTCTCAGATTCGGATGTCGGCGTAGCGATGCACCCAGGGATCGGCCTGTTCGAGCTGGGCGGCCAACGCGAGCAGGTCGCCGTCGGTACCGAGGCGCCCGACGAACTGCACGCCGAGCGGCAGGCCCGCAGCTGTCCAGTGCAGCGGCACGCTGATGGCCGGGCGGCCGGTCAGGTTGGCGAGCTGCGTGTAGGGCACCCAGCCGAGGCTCTGCTCGATGAGATCGTCGAGGATTCCGGTGCGTGCCAGCAGGTTTCCCGCGTGCAGCTTGGAGATCACCCGAGAGGCGGCCTGTAGTGGCGGGGGCGTGGTGGTGGCACCGATCTTCAGCGGAGGAGTGGCGAGCGTCGGTGTGAGGAAATAGTCGTAGGACCGGTGGAACGTCTCCAGGGAGATCACATGGTCGTTCACCTTGTTCAGTGCGCTCAACGCCGCGACCGCACCGGCGGACCGTCCGAGTTCCGCCATCGCCAGGGTGTCGGCCTCGAAGTCGCGGTCGGTCGCACCGGTGAGTGCGCGGGTCTCGTCGACCTCGGTCGCGAGCACCGCGAACCAGATGGTGAGGAAGTCGCGGGCCAGCGCGGCGTCGTCGTAGGGCGGTGCGACCTCCTCGACGTGATGACCGAGCTCGTCGAGGACCTTCGCGGCATGTTCGACGGCGGCGACCGCCTCGGGATCCGGATTCGGATTGATCGCCGACGACGCCGAGTAACCGATCCGCAGCCGCGACGGCGGGTCCGCGATCCGGGTGGCGAACGGCGTGCTCGGCGTCGGTGTCGGGTAGACCGAGCCGGGCGTGGGCCCGACGATGGCGTCGTAGAGGGCGGCGGCGTCGCGCACCGTGCGGGACACGACCCCCTGGACCGCCATCCCGAACATCGCCTCGCCGGTGGCCGGGCCGAACGGGGCAAGCCCGCGCGTCGGTTTGAGTCCGACGAGCCCGTTACAGGCCGCCGGGATTCGGATCGACCCGCCGCCGTCGTTGGCGCCGGCCGCGGGCACGATGCCCGCGGCGACCGCCGCGCCCGAACCGCCGGACGAACCTCCCGGCGTGTGGTCGGTGTTCCAGGGGTTGCGGGCCGGACCCCAGAGGTCGGATTCGGTGATGCCCTTCGCGCCGAACTCGGGGGTGTTGGTCTTGCCGAAGATCACCAGTCCGGCGTCGAGGAAGCGGCGCACCACGTTGGAGTGTTCGGGAGCGATGTGGTGTGCCAGGGATCGCGAGCCGCTCGACGTCGGGTAGCCCCTGTACTCCTGGGCCAGATCCTTGATCAGGAAGGGGACGCCCGCGAACGGACCCGACAGGTCGGGGCCGGCCGCTCGTGCGTCGGCCTCCTCGTCCATCCGACGGACGATCGCATTGAGTCGGGGATTCACCGCGTCGGCGCGTTGCCTGGCGAGTGCGAGCAGTTCGGCGGGGGTGACGTCGCCTCGGGTGACCAGTTCGGCGAGGGAGGTGGCGTCGAGGCGGCGATACTCGCTCAGGTTCACCGGGCAAACATTACGGCGCCGGGGTGTCCGGCCGGAAGGATCTCGGGCGGCGAATCGGTGATGATCACCGTTCATCGAGCAATGCGATAACGGCGCCATAACGCTGTACGACCGTCCCAGTAAGGGGTCCGATCCAGCCGCCGGTCCGGCTCGGGTTTGCGCAGGTGGTGCGATCCGCCGGTGCGTTATGTCGGGTTGTCGTCGGTCACGGCCTTCGTCCTGGCCTTTGCCGGTGTGTTATCGAGCCGTTACACTGCCTCACGACGGGTATGCGCAGGGCCGACGAGCCATAGAATCCCGTGAGATGACCCCCGTGAGATGATGTGGCCCACTTCGTGGTCGAGATCGATAAGGAAAAAATCAATGCTGACACGCGCCCGTAAGCGCTTGGTCGCCGGACTTGTGGCTGTCGTGGCCGCGACGGGCGTGACCATGGTTGCTGCTCCGACCGCTCAGGCGGCCGGTAACACCGAGTACGTCTACTCCGCGGCCATGCACCGCAACATCCCGGTCCGGATCGTCGACGGTGGCGGTGGCGGCCCGAAGCCCACCCTGTACGTCCTCGACGGCCTGCGCGCCCCGAACAACACCAGCGGCTGGCTGCAGAACACCGATGTCGACCGTTTCATGGTCGGCAAGGGCACCAACGTCGCGATCCCGTTCGGTGGCGGCGGCAGCTTCTACACCGACTGGGAGCGCACCGATCCCAAGCTGGGTGTCAACAAGTGGGAGACCTTCCTGACCCGCGAGCTGCCCGCATACATGCAGCGTCGCCACAACAGCGACAACCGCCGCAACGGCATCGCCGGTCTGTCGATGTCGGGCACGTCGGCGCTGAACCTCGCCTCGCGTCACCCCGGCTTCTACCGCGCGGTCGCGTCGTACAGCGGCTACCCGACGGTCACCCTGCCGGGCTTCAACCAGGGCATCCAGGCGTCGGTCGCCGAGATGGGCGGCAACCCGATCAACATGTGGGGCTTCTGGCCGGCCGGTGAATGGGCCGCCAACGACCCGTTCCTGACTGCCAACAACCTCGCGGGCAAGCGTGTCTACGTGTCGGCGGGCACCGGCGTCGGCAGCAAGTACGACTCGTCGGTGAACCCGGCCAGCGCCAACTTCAACCCGGTCAAGTTCGCGCAGATGGTTCCGCTCGAGGTCGCCGCGTCGACCAGCAGCCAGCTCTACATCGGTCGTCTGGCCGTGGTCCCCGGCGTCAAGCTGACCACGCACATCACCCCGGACGGCGTCCACTGGTGGGACTACTGGGAGAGCGACTTCAAGCAGTCGTGGGCCACCACGTTCCGCCCGGCGTTCTTCTGATCGCTGCGGACTGACTTCCGACCGACGCGGCCGGTGACCTGAGGGTCACCGGCCGCGTTTGTTGTCGTGCCGATCGTGCGCACTCGCTCGCCGACCGTGCGCAGAACCCCGTCGATCGTGCGCACTTGCTCGTCGACCGTGCGCACTTGCTCGTCGACCGTGCGCAATGGGGGTCCATGCCCTGCGAACCGTGCACGATCGACGGGAATCTGCGCACGTTCGGCGAGCTTTTGCGCACGATCGGCTGGGCAGGTCAGGGCAGAGCGGGGCAGCGCGGGCGACGGTGGCGGGTGGCCCTGCCAACGAGCAAGGCTCCCACCACGTGCTCGGAGTGAGCGGGTGGTGGGAGCCTTGTGCGGGACTACGGCGGGCTACTCGCCGGGCGGACGACGGAAGTGGTGGGTCTCGTCGTCGTCGTCCGACGGGCGGAACTCATCCGTGGGCCGGAACGTCTGCGTCGCGGAGTCGTCCGCCGTCGGCGGCGGCGTGAACGTCTGCGTCGCAGTGTCGTCGGCGGGAGTCTCGTCCGGCGTGTCCACTCGGGGGATCTGCTCGGTCGGCCGGTCCCATGGGTCGAGGGAGGCGCCTGCGCCGGCGGCAGCTGCGCCGGCCACCGGAACGGTCGGGTCGACCTCGTGTCGCCCGGCGGTGGTGCCGGCCGCGTCGGGGGCGTCCCAGGTAGCCGTCTCGTCGTCGGCGGGCGGGGTGTCGTCGCCGTCCCGGTTGCGGCGTGCACGCCACATCAGGAAGCCCCACAGAGCCAACAGCAACACACCGACGATGCCGAGGATCAGCGGCAGCCAGAAGCTGCCGAGGGTCAACAGCCCCTTGTAGTGGTCGGCCGTCTCGGCCTGGTTCTTGACCGTTTGATCGGACCACTTGAATCGCGCCTTGAGTACGTCCATCTGAAAGTCCCGAACCGGTGCGGGGGTGTCGGAGCTCTGGTCGGGCGACCGGAAGTACTGGTGCTGATCTTCGAGACCGTCGATGATGGTGCCGGTCTCCGGCTCGACGAACACATGCCGGGTGGCGGTGGCGTACCGGTGCATCGTGATCTTGTCGTTCGGCTTCACGCCGCGTCCGCTGATACCCCACCAGCTCGCCGGCATGGTCAGCATCGTGCCGAGCGCCGCCTCACCCTGGGCGTTCGGCAGGCCCGAGACGTCGGTCTCCGGTACGTCGCCGACGAACTCATAGGTCTTGACCCCGTTGATGTCCTTCTCGCCCTTGAAGTTGACCGGGATGTCCTGGCGCGTGTTCGTGTCGTAGTAGAGATACGCGCGCTTGCCGACGTCGAAGCCGAACTTGTACTGGAAGCCCTTGCGATCGGGGAGGTCGACCGAGACGTCCTTCGGGTTCACCCCTTCGGGTGCGGCCTCGAGCTGCAGAGAGCTGACGGTCCCGTTCGGCACCGACGACTTGCGATTCACCGACACCCGGTCGATGTTCGCGGTCAGCAGACCATCGTCGCATTTGCGCTCGCCGTCGGCACCTGCCATCGACGGGTCCGTCTCGTTGCCTGCGGCGTCGCGAACACGGTCGATCTGGACGGTCTGCGCCGACTGCAGGGTCGCCTGGCGCTTGTCCGACGGGTCGACGATGACCGATCGGCGCTGCTGGGTGAGATGGGCGTCCAGCACACGTGCCTTGCGCTCACTCACCGAACAGCGATCGAAGATCTCGGCCGGGAACCGGTCACCGCTGGATCCGTCCTCGGGCACTGTGGTGGCGACCGACGTGATGTCCAGGTCGAGTGGCACCACGCGCAGTTGCGGTACGAGGAACAGCGGTATGGCTATGGCAGCGGCGATGCATGCGGCGCCGAGGAACGCCGGCAGCGCCAGCCAAAGTCGTCTCATTCTCTCCACTCCTGTACTCCGGACTCAACGTCACAACAGTAGCGGCGCCGTGCCGTAACCCGACGGAGGTCTCGGACATTCCTGGCAACGACCGTGCCATACGCCTCCCCCGAGCCGTCCGACGGTCAGCCCGACCGGCTGCGATCGGACCGTCTGTCGCGTTCGGCCTCTTTCATGATCCCGGCCATATATGCGTAGATCTCTTTGTCGGACATGGCTTTCCAGCGCGGCGCGAGCAACTTCATGTATTTCTCTACGTAAAGGAGCTGTTTGCCGACGAGAACGAGTTCGCGGGGCAATCGGGCGTCGTGTGCCTTGGCGACCGCGGCCAGTTGGCGTCCGAGATCGCCGTACGACATCGAGCCGAGATCGGTCGACGACAGCGGCATGGCCACGCGCTTGATGTCCTCGGCGCCCTCGCTGGTCGACGACGTCGGATTGTGGACGGCCCCGAGCAGAAAGATCGCGCGGCCGGCCGACTCGTAGTCGCCGCGCACGATGAGGTCGACGACGAGTTGCCGGAGAATCCGTCGCGTCCGTTTGGTGAACCGCCCGACGATGCCGAAGTCGAGTAGTACGAGCGTGCCGTTGGCGTCGACGAGCACGTTGCCCGCGTGGAGATCGCCGTGGAACAGGCCACCGTGGAACGCCGACTCGAGGAGGGAGAGCAGCAGATTGCGACACAGCGCGACGCCGTCATGGCCCGCGGCGCGGACTGCCGCGGCGTCGTCGATGCGGATCGCGTACACCCGTTCCATCGTGAGCACTCGCGAGGTGGTGAACTCGTCGTGGACCTCGGGAACCCGGACGCGGCTACCGTATGGGCCGTCTCGCAGGCACTCGTACCACTCCCGCATCGCGTCCGCCTCGTTGCGGAAGTCGAGTTCTGCCGACAGGCCGTCGGCGAAGTCCTCGACGACGTGTCGGGCGCTCAGCATCCGGCCGTACTCGGAGATCTCCGCGAGTCCCGCGAATCGCTCGAGCAGGGCGACATCCGGTGCGAGACGGTCGGTGATTCCCGGGCGCTGGATCTTGACCACGACCTCTTCGCCGGTGTGCAGGGTCGCGGTGTGAACCTGCGCGATCGAGGCGGACGCGATCGGCTCGACGTCGAAGGCCGCGAAGACCTCCTCGGGACCGCGGCCGAACTCCTCGATGAACAGTCGCCGGATGTCGGTGGGGTCGGCGGGACGAACCCGGTCGAGCAGGGATTCGAACTCGGCCGAGAGCGTGTCGCTGAACACCCCGGGGCTCGAGGCGATGAGTTGCCCGAGTTTGACGTAGGTGGGGCCGAGATGTTCGAACGTGGTCCGGATCTCGTGGGCGACGCGCTGTGCGGTCGGGCGACGACCGTGGACGGCGTCGTCGAGGGTGTGGAACACGAAGCGCCCGACGCCCGCCGCCGTGTGGGCGGTCGCCGTGCCGAATCGGGTGATCTCGGCGATCGGCGACACCGTGGGCAGCTGTCTGCGTAGGTCGTCGTTTGCGGAGTTCTGCATCGTCACCATCGGCAAGTGTAACGACGCAGCATGCCCCGCACCCGGTACGCGGCGCGTCAGGCGGAGCTCATCGACGTCCGGCGACTGTCGATCCACCTGGTCAGGAGCCCGTTTCGGGGTGCGAAGAAGTAGATCAAAGTGAGGATCACACCCTGTGTCACGACCACCATGCCGTCGAAGGCGATGGTCCGCGGCACGTCGATGTCGGAGAGGAATCGCTCGAATCAATCGTCGAGGTGCCGACCGTCCACCACCCGAACTGGCAAGTCGGTCATACCGGATCTGGGTGGGTGTCGCGCCAGTCGTGCCGAGTCTCGCCAGTGACCTGGTGGTGTCGTACGAGCCATCTGCGCACATGAATATTCCTGAATGTGATCTATTCGCGCGGCACCCCACGTGCCGACGCTTCTCCGGAACACTGGAGGAGTGCGGGGCGACCCGCAGCGGAGTCACGGACCAGGAGTCCGATCCGCGAATCCGACGTCGAACCGAGGGAGCTTCCATGCCCACCACCGTCAACGCCTACATCGCGACCGCCGCCGACCAGCCGCTCGGCCCCACCACCATCGAACGCCGTGACCTCGGCGCGAACGATGTCGCGATCGACATCGCCTACGCAGGCATCTGTCATTCCGACATCCACACCGCGCGCAGTGAGTGGGGCCGGACCGCGTTCCCGGTGGTCCCCGGCCACGAGATCGCCGGGACCGTCTCGGCCGTCGGCTCCGACGTCACCCGCCACAGCGTGGGAGATCGAGTCGGCGTCGGCTGTTTCGTGGACTCGTGCCGCGAGTGCGAGCCCTGCCGCCGAGGCGAGGAGCAGTACTGCGAACGTGGGATGACCGGCACCTACAACGCCGTCGGCCGCGACGGCGAGCCCACCCACGGTGGCTACAGCACCGGGATCGTCGTCGACGAGAACTATGTGTGCGGCATCCCCGAGGGCATCGACCTCGACGTCGCCGCGCCTCTGCTGTGTGCCGGCATCACGCTCTACTCGCCGCTGCGTCACTGGCAGGCCGGCCCCGGCAAGAAGGTCGCGATCATCGGGCTCGGCGGGCTGGGGCACGTCGGCGTCAAGATCGCGCACGCGATGGGCGCCGAGGTCACCGTGCTCTCGCAGTCGCTCAAGAAGATGGAGGACGGCCTGCGTCTCGGCGCCGACCACTACTACGCGACCAGCGACCCGGACACCTTCGACCATCTGCGCAACGAGTTCGACCTGATCATCAACACCGTGTCGGCCAACCTCGACATCAAGCAGTACCTGGGACTGTTGGCGATCAACGGCACGCTCGTCGAGCTCGGCCTTCCCGAACACCCCATCGAGGTGCCGGCGTTCGCGGTCACGGCCAACCGGCGCAGCTTTGCCGGGTCCATGATCGGTGGCATCGCCGAGACCCAGGAGATGCTGGAGTTCTGTGCCGAGCACGGCATCGGGGCCGAGATCGAGGTGATCGGTGCCGACAAGATCAACGAGGCGTATGAGCGGGTGGTCGCGAGCGATGTGCGCTACCGCTTCGTGATCGACACCGCGACACTCTGACCGTCGAGGCCACCGACCACCGATGACGCCGGCGTTCCGGGTCGACGATGTCCGCGGTGCCCGCATCGCCTGGAACCAAACCGGGCGCGGGCCCGCGGCGATCTGGGCGCACGGACTGGGCTCGAGTGCCTACCGGCAGGAGTTGTCCGGCGAATTCGATTGGCGGGCGGTCTCTTCGACGCGACGCCTCATCCGGTACGACGCCCGAGGCCACGGCCGGTCGACGGGCGGTACGGCGGCCCACGAATACACCTGGCCAGAGCTGGGGGCCGATCTGCTGGGCTTGCTGGATGTCGCCGCGCCGGGCGACCCCGTCGATGCGATCGGGGCGTCGATGGGAGCCGCGACCATCGTGTACGCCGCACTTGCCCAACCGGATCGGTTCCGGAGCCTCGTCCTCGTCACTCCGCCGACGATCTGGGGCACTCGCCGGGTGATGGCCACGGAGCGCCTCGAGGCGGCAGACCTGATCGATCGCCACGGTCTCGCCGCCTTCGAGCGGGGCGGAGTGGACGAACCGGTCTCGCCCGCCCTGGCCGACGCCAGGCGATTCGTCGCCCCGATCGCCGTCCGCGCGTCCATCTTTCCCTGGGTGCTCCGCGGGGCCGCCGAATCGGATCTCCCGGCGCCCTCGGTGCTGGCATCCCTGGGGATCCCGGCGCTCGTGCTGAGCTGGACCGGGGATCACGCACATCCGGTGAGCAGCGGAGAACTCCTGGCCGATACCTTGCCGACTGCCCGGTTGACGGTCGCGGACACCCCGCATCAACTCCGTTCCTGGCCTCAGGTGGTTGCCGCGTTCTTGGACAATCCGTTCGCGACCGCTCTGTGAACGCTGTGTCGCACCGATAGTCGCCGAGCACTTCCGCCGCTCGCGGTGACGGACGCATCCTTGACGGATACCCCCTAGGGGTATAAAACGGACAATATGGATCACAGCCTCGACCACGCGACGGTCGGAGTCGCCGAGCCCGATCGCGACCTGCACGCCCATCACACGCATCCCCACGACGGCCATTCCGGCGGTGGGGATCGTGATGCGCGCGGTCATGGCGGTCACGGCGACCACGTCGCGATGTTCCGGCGGCTCTTTCTGGTCATGACGGTGCTCGCGGTCCCGGTGGTGATCGCGAGCCCGATGTTCGCCGACCTGATCGGCTACGAGTTGCCGTCGTGGGGGTGGCTGGATTGGGTGTCGCCGGTCCTCGGTACCGTCATGTTCGTCTGGGGCGGGCGCCCGTTCCTCACCGGAGCGGTCGGCGAATTGCGTTCTCGGACACCGGGGATGATGACTCTGATCGCCCTGGCCATCGGTGTCGCGTTCGTCGCCTCGTGGGGTGCGACCCTGGACCTGCTGCACCATGAACTCGATTTCTGGTGGGAGCTCGCGCTGCTGATCGTGATCATGCTGCTCGGTCATTGGATCGAGATGCGGTCGATATCGCAGACCACGTCGGCGCTGCGATCACTGGCCGCCCTGTTGCCCGACGAGGCCGAGCGGGTGGACGGCGACGTGGTGCGGACGGTGTCGCCTGCCGATCTGCGGGTGGGTGACCTGGTCGTCGTGCGACCCGGTGGGCGCATCCCCGCCGACGGTGAGATCACCTCGGGCACTGCAGAATTCGACGAGTCGATGATCACCGGAGAATCGACACTGGTGAGCCGCACGGTCGGTGATCGAGTGGTCGCGGGTACGGTCAGCGCGGACACCGCCATCCGGGTCCGGGTCGGTGCGGTCGGTGGCGACACCGCTCTGGCGGGCATCCAGCGCCTCGTGTCCGATGCCCAGAATTCATCGAGCCGTGCGCAGCGACTGGCCGACCGGGCCGCCGGCTGGTTGTTCTGGTTCGCGCTGGCCTCGGCACTGATCACGGCGGTCGTGTGGACCGCAGTCGGGCAATCCGACAACGCCGTGATCCGCACCATCACCGTGCTCGTCATCGCCTGCCCGCACGCACTCGGGCTGGCCATCCCGCTGGTCGTCGCGATCGCGACCGAACGCGCGGCCAAGATGGGTGTGCTGGTGACCGACCGGATCGCGCTGGAGACCTTGCGGCAGGCCGATGTGGTGCTGTTCGACAAGACCGGCACCCTCACCAAGGGTGAGCCTGCCGTGGTGGACGTCGTCGGCGCCGCCGGGAGGTCGGGCGACGACATCCTGGCCGTGGCGGCCGCCGCGGAAGCCGACAGTGAGCACCCCCTGGCGACCGCGATCGTCCGTGCCGCCGTCGACCGTGGCATCACCATCCCTGCGGCGCAGGACTTCTCGTCGAGTCCCGCGGTCGGGGTGCGGGCCGAGGTCGGCGGACGTGAGATCGCCGTCGGGGGTCCGCGGCTCCTCGACGAGCGCGGACTCTCCGAGCCGGACGGCTCGGCGGACCTGGCCGGCCGCGGCAACACCGTGCTCTACGTCGTCGACGACGGAACCGTCATCGGTGCGGTCGCCCTGGCCGACGCGATCCGTCCGGAATCGGCGGACGCGATCCGAGCCCTCGCCGATCGTGGCGTGACCTCCGTGATGGCCACCGGGGACGCGCACGACGTGGCCGAGCGGGTGGCGGTCGAACTCGGCATCGACCGCGTCTACGCGGGCGTCCGTCCCGAGGACAAGGAGTCGATCGTCGCCGACCTGCAGGCCGAGGGGAACACCGTGGTGATGGTCGGTGACGGCGTCAACGACGCTCCAGCCCTCGCGCGTGCCGATGTGGGTGTCGCGATCGGTGCCGGGACGGACGTCGCGATCGGATCGGCCGGGGTGGTGCTGGCCGGCGACGACCCGCGCACCGTGGTCTCGGCGATGGTCCTGTCCGGGCAGGCCTACCGCAAGATGCGGCAAAACCTCTGGTGGGCGGCCGGCTACAACCTGCTCGCCGTCCCGCTCGCGGCCGGTGTGCTGGCACCAGTCGGCTTCGTGTTGCCGATGGCCGTCGGTGCCATCCTGATGTCGGTCTCGACCGTGGTCGTCGCGCTCAACGCGCAGTTGCTCCGACGGGCGGATCTGTCGGTGCACTGACGGCCGTCCCCCGGAGCACGGGGGAGGGGTATGGTTTTCGACTGGGAATCGAAAACAGGTCGGCGTGGTTGATCCTCACATCGACGTTCCCCCGCGAGAGGTGCGAGATGGCCCAGAATGAGATGAGCCGTGACCAGCGCGACGAGACGCGTGCCGACTTCGTTGTGGTCGGTGCCGGTGTGGCCGGACTGACCGCCGCCCTGCGTGCCGCCGAGGCGGGACTGCGCGTGGTGATTCTCACCAAGGGGCCCGCATGGCATCCGGATCGGGTAGAACAGGCGACCTCGACCTTCTATGCGCAGGGCGGGATCGCGGTGGTCGAACCCGGCAATCCCGAAGACTCGGTGGACCTGCACGTGGCGGACACGCTGGCCGCCGGGGCAGGCCTGACCGACCCGCAATCCACCCGGGCCATCCTCGACGACGGTTGGCCCGCGGTGTCCGGTCTGATCGGCTGGGGCGCCGAGTTCGATCGGGGGCCCGGCGGCGACCTGCTGCGAACCCGTGAGGGTGGCCATTCGGTGCGGCGCATCATCCACGCGGGCGGCGACGCGACGGGCGCGCAGGTGCAGCGTGCGCTGGTGCGCAGGCTGCGGGCCGCCTCCCGATCCCTGGCCATCACCAGCCACGACGACGCGGTCGCCACCGCGATCCTGCGTGCCGACGGTCAGACGGTCGGAGTGGCCTACCGGCGGCAGGGGCGCGACCGCGTCGTCCATGCGCCGACCGTCCTGCTCGCGACCGGCGGCAGCGGTCACCTCTATGCCGCCACCACCAATCCGTCCGGCGCGACCGCCGACGGCATCGCCCTCGCGCTGCGGGCCGGGGCCGTCGTCGCCGACATGGAGTTCATCCAGTTCCACCCGACGATGCTGTTCGTCGACGGTGCACGCGGCCGGCGCACGCTGATCAGCGAGGCCGTGCGCGGCGAGGGCGGCCGGCTGGTGGACGTCGACGGCGATCTGGTGACCGCCGAGGTGCACCCGATGGGTGATCTCGCGCCGCGCGACGTGGTCGCCAATGCCGTCGAGGCGAGGATCGCCGACTCCGGCCACCCGTGCGTCTATCTCGACGTCCGGTCGATCGCCGATTTCCCGACCCGATTCCCGACGGTCACCGCGGGCATCGCCGCCGCCGGACTCGACGTGTCCGCCGGCCTCATTCCGGTGGTGCCGGGTGCGCATTACCAGTGCGGCGGCGTGCTCACCGACGTCGGCGGTCGGACCACGGTGCCCGGCCTGCTGGCCGCGGGTGAGGTCGCCCGGACCGGGCTGCACGGCGGAAACCGGCTGGCGTCGAACAGCTTGCTGGAGGGGCTGGTCATGGGCCGGCGGGCCGCCGAGGTTGCGGTCGGGCGTCGGGGCAACTGGGTGAGCGAGGGCGTCGCCGTGACGCTGGGGATGCATCCGGCGATGACTCGGAAAGAGCTGCAGGACAACATGTCCCGATCGGTCGCGCTCCGCCGGGACGCCGACGGCCTGGCCCGGATCGCCACAGCGCTGAGCAGCCTCCCGGACCGGGCGGCGGTCACCGACGCCGACATCGAGGACGCCGCGCTGACCTTGACTGCCCGGGTCGTCGTGGAGGCGGCGCGAGCGCGCACCGAATCGCGTGGCTGTCACACGCGGATCGACCATCCGCACACCGACCCGCCGGCGCGGACGCGGTGTTTCGGCTGGCTCGACGGCGAGCTCACCGAGTGCGACGGCAGCGAGATCATCACCGGCATCCACGCGCTGGTGTCCTGAGCTGTCGGCCCGACCCGGAGCGGTAACGTCGGCGAGCATGACCGCGCCCGGACGAGTCGTCGTCGACCTCGGCCACATCCGTCTGCATGCCCTCACCTGGGGGGAGCCCGATGCGCCGCTCGCCATCTGCCTGCACGGTTTCCCGGATTCCGCGTGGACGTGGCGACACCTCGCGCCCGAACTCGTGTCGGCCGGGTATCGGGTGGTCGCGCCGTTCACCCGCGGCTACGCGCCGTCCGAGATCCCGGCCGACGGCGACTATCACGTGGCGGCGCTCGCCCACGACGTCCTGGCGCTGCACCACGAACTCGGCGGCGACGATCGGGCGGTCCTGATCGGACACGACTGGGGCGCGCTGACCGCCCACGCGATCCTCGCCCGCGACGACCACCCGTTCCGGCGCGTCGTCGCGGTCGCGGTGCCGCCGATCGCCGCGATGCGACACGCGGGGACGTCGGTGCGTGCGCGGTTGCGCCTCATCCCACGACAGATGGCGATGAGCTGGTATATCGGCTTCAACCAGATCCCGTTCCTCCCGGAGCGAGTTCTCGGGTGGCTCATCCCGACGCTCTGGCGGCACTGGGGGCCGTTCCCGAACGTCGATGACATCGACAACGCGCTGGCCACGGTGCCGAATCGCGCCCACGGATCGGCCGTCGTCGGGTACTACCGGGCCATGCTGCGCCCCCGCGTCGGCGCCCGATATGCCGACCACGCCACGGATTGGCTGCGGCCACCCCGGACACCGTTGCTCTACCTGCACGGCGCGCTGGACGGATGCATGCAGGTGGATTTCACCGACGGATTGACCGAGTTGCTGCCGGCGGGCAGCGAGGTCGCCAGGATCGATCACGCAGGCCATTTCGTTCATCTGGATCGACCCGATCCGGTGCATCGCCGGGTCGTCGACTTCCTCGGTTCGTGAACCTCGGTCGGCGCCCCGGGGCGCACCGGTGGTGAGGTCCGGCGCACAATCGACCCCATGTCGCGCCCTGCCGTCCAGCCCGATCAGATCTCGTTCACCGGCGTCGACGGGATCACGCTGCGCGCCGACGAGTGGCGGCCGGCCGACGACGAGGTCGGCCCGACGATCGTACTGCTGCACGGTGGCGGGCAGACCCGGCACTCGTGGAAGCAGACAGGTCAGTTCCTGGCGGCCGCCGGCACTCATGTGGTGTCGCTCGACACGCGAGGTCACGGCGCCAGCGACTGGTCCCCGAGCGGTCGGTACAGCCTGGAACTGTTCACCGCCGACGTCGTCGCGGTGGTCGAGCAGATCGGCACGCCGGTCACGCTCGTCGGTGCCAGCATGGGCGGGCTCAGCAGCATCGGCGCAGCCGCCGAACTCGGGGCCGAGAAGGCGCGCGGGTTGGTGCTCGTCGACGTGGTCCCGCGCTTCGACCAGGCCGGGAGCGCCCGGATTCGCGATTTCATGACGGCCAACGTCGGCGGATTCGACACACTCGAGGACGCGGCAGAGGCCATCGCCGCATATCTCCCGCACCGACCCAAGACCTTCCACCCGGAAGGACTCAAACGCAATCTGCGTGCAGGTGAGGACGGTCGCTGGTACTGGCACTGGGACCCGGCGTTCGTGGCGTCGAAACCGGGGGACGACCGCTTCGTGCGGGCCGAGCATCTGGAGGAGCAGCTCGCGTCGCTGACGGTCCCGATCCTGTTGATCCGCGGCAAGCTCTCCGACGTCGTCCCCGAGGACGCGGTCGCCGGGTTCCGCGAGGTGGTCCCGTCCGCAGAGGTGATCGAACTCACGGACGCCGCCCACACGGCCGCCGCCGACGACAACGACGCCTTCACCCAGGTCGTCCTCGACTTCATCGGTGCACACCGTTAGGCGGTGCCCGCCGTTCACCCGCCCCGACCACCCGCTCGACACCCGCTCGACATCCGGCCCGGCGACATGGGCCGCGTCTATGGCGGGGACGGTCGGTTCCTTCGTAGACTGGCCGCGGGGAAGCATCGGGAGCGCACGTACCGTTGGCCGACAGTCGTCTCGTACGCGGCATGGTCACAAGCGGGGGCAGGTTGTCTTGATCGATCGCACATGCGCGTGAAGCGCGAAGGAGAGGCCGGATGAACGGCGAGGGTTGCTGGTCGACGGTCGTATGCACGCCCGCGGAGCGTGCCGCGCTGGGGCTGACGGGCCAATCCGAGTGGTTGTTGCACTGCCGGCTCGCGGCAGGCCATCAGGGCAACCATGCGACCGACGCGAGCGTCCGGCCACGGGCCGACCGTCGACTGTGGCTGGAATGGAACGACTTCGACGACCACGCGCAATCGCTCATCGAACGCAACCCGTGTTCGGTGCGTTCGCCACAGGGCGCCGCGTGCCTGTACTTCGCGAGCCACGGCGGCCAGCACTTCTTCGCGCCGTCCAACGGTCACGCGCCGACCGAGATTCGCGGACCCCATCCGGCGACGGGCCAGACGCCGACTCAGGGCCCCGGTCAGTCCGGCGAGATCCCTCGGCCGATGCCCAGGCCGGGGCCTCCTGGGCCGCGGACGCCCGCGCCACCCGCGCATCCCGGGCAGGCCCCGCACCAGCCCGACCGGATGCGGATGACGACCGACACCCACATCCCGGTGGTCCGGACGGCCGCCCAGCAGTCGGCCACCCAGGGATCGGCCACTCAGGAATCGTCGTCGCAGGACGCGGCCCGAACAGGCGGGCGTCCGGCCTCGCGCCCCGCTGCCCCGGTGCCCGGCGCCCACGCGAACGCGGGCGGTCGGCACGACGGATATCGGCCGGGACGTCGCTCCACCGACGCCGAGCCTCCGACGCCGTCGGCGCCCCGGCCGGGCAGTCGTCACCGGCTTCCGGACGCAGACTCCGGCACGCCGCAATCGCCGCAATCGCCGCAATCGCCCGCCGGTCCGCCGCCCAAGCCGACTCCGCCGGCCTCGCCGCCGCCCGCCTCGCCACCCCCCGCCTCGCCACCGCCTCAGGCGGAGCAGCCGGAGCGTAAGCCCCACGCAACGTCGCAGCCGACCGCATCGTCGGCGACATCGGCCCATGGTGCTGCCACGCAGGCAGCTTCGCCGACCCCCGCGCCGGGCCGGGGTGATGCCGATCTCGCAGCAGCGTTGAGCGAGGTCGCCGCCGCGCTGGAGAACCTGGCCGCGGCGGTGCGCGCATCGCGTAACGAATAGCCCTCCGTCCCGTGGTGACGAGACATGTCGCGCGGCCGGCCTTCTGGTTACCCTATGGGGGTACCGGTATACATCTCGGGATGGTATACCTGTAGGGGGTACTGGTAACCCGAGGACGTCGAGAGGATTGCACTGATGGAGCATGCACAGCACGGGTACATCGGTCGCAAGGACGACTACCTGCGGAGACTTCGCCGCATCGAGGGCCAGGCTCGGGGGTTGCAGCGCATGGTCGACGAGGAGGCCTACTGCATCGACATCCTGACCCAGGTCTCCGCGATGACCAAGGCTCTGCAGGCGGTCGGACTCGGCCTCCTCGAGGAGCACATGAACCACTGTGTCGTGAACGCGGCACAGGAGAGCGACGCCGCGGGTCAGGAGAAGGTCGACGAGGCGATGCAGGCGATCACGCGCCTGGTCCGGTCCTGACCGGGTGTCCACAACCGCGGTAACGCAACTGCGGTAACACAATCGCGGTAACACAATCGCGGTAACACAATCGCAAAAACACAATGGCGGCGACAACCACCGCAAGGAGGGTTCTTCATGACCACCAGCACCTTTACCGTCAGCGGGATGACCTGCGGACATTGCGTGGCATCTGTTCGAGAGGAGATCGGTGAGATCTCCGGAGTCGATCGTGTCGAGGTGTCCCTGGACACCGGTGCCGTCGAGATCACCAGCGATCGGGTGCTGGACCGGGACGAGGTCGCGGCCGCTGTCTCCGAGGCCGGCTACCGACTGACATGACCACCGGAACCCGGATCGTCGGCTTCCTGATCGCGATGGCGGCGGTTTTCGCCGTCGCGTTCGGGATCGGACGAGCGGTCGACCCGTGGGGCGGTGATGCCCCGGCGGGACCACCGGGCGTCCACCAGCAACACACGGAGTGACGAGATGTCCAGCACCATCGAGCGGATCGATCTCGACATCGACGGCATGACCTGCGCGTCGTGCGCGAATCGCATCGAACGCAAGCTCAACAAACTCGACGGGGTCAGCGCGACGGTCAACTACGCGACCGAACAGGCGCACGTCGAGTTCCCGTCCACCCTCGACTCCACGGATCTCGTGACGGTTGTCCGCGGCGCCGGCTACGACGCGACCCCGGTCCCTGCCCCAGGGGATCGGCCGGACGCCGCCGACGACGCGCAGCGGGACGGTCCCGAGGACCGCGACCTTCGTGGATTGCGGCAGCGGCTCATCGTGTCGGCGGTGCTCACGGTCCCGGTGGTCGCACTCGCGATGGTGCCCGCGTGGCAGTTCACCTACTGGCAGTGGCTCTCGCTCACCCTCGCCGCGCCGGTCGTGGTGTGGGGTGCCTATCCGTTCCACCGTGCGGCATGGATGAATCTGCGCCACGGCGCCACCACCATGGACACGCTCGTGTCCATGGGCACGCTGGCGGCGTTCGCCTGGTCGGTGTACGCGCTGTTCCTCGGGACCGCCGGGGAGCCAGGGATGCGCCACGGATTCGACCTCATCGCCTCCCGCGGCGACGGCGCGGGGAACATCTATCTCGAAGCGGCCGCGGGCGTCACCACATTCCTGTTGGCGGGCAGGTACTTCGAGAAGCGGGCGAAGCGGCGTGCCGGGGATGCGCTGCGCGCGCTGCTCGACCTCGGAGCCAAGGACGTCGCCGTCGTGGTGGACGGGATGGAACGACGAATCCCGGTGTCGGAGTTGTCGGTCGGCGACGAGTTCCTCGTCCGGCCGGGTGAGAGGATCGCGACCGACGGGGTGGTGGTGCAGGGCGCCTCGGCAGTCGACGCATCGATGATCACCGGTGAATCCGTACCGGTGGAGGTCACCGAGGGCGACGACGTGACCGGCGCAACGGTCAACACCAGCGGCCGACTGGTGGTGCGCGCGAGCCGGATCGGGGCGGACACCGCACTCGCGCAGATGGCGAAGATGGTCGCCGACGCGCAGGCCGGCAAGGCGGCCGCGCAGCGTCTGGCCGACCGGATCTCGTCGTTCTTCGTGCCGGCCGTCATCGCGATTGCCGTTGCGACCCTGGGTTTCTGGCTCGGCGTGGACAGTGTGTCGGGCGGGTCCGGCGGGGTCACGTTCGCGTTCACCGCCGCGGTTGCGGTTCTCATCGTCGCCTGTCCGTGCGCACTCGGTCTGGCCACGCCCACGGCCCTGATGGTCGGCACCGGCCGGGGCGCACAACTCGGGGTGCTGCTCAAGGGGCCCGAGGTGCTCGAGACCACCCGACGCGTCGACACCATCGTGCTCGACAAGACCGGCACGGTCACCACGGGCGAGATGACCGTGGAATCGGTCACCGTCGTCGACGGGGATGCCGGCGAACATCTCGACGAGGATCGAGTGCTGTGCGCGGCGGCCGCCGTCGAGGCGGGCTCGGAGCATCCGGTCGGCGCCGCGATCGTCGCGGGGGCCGCGCGGCGGTCGTCGGCGTCGCTGCCGGCGGTGAGCGAATTCCGGGCGTCGGAGGGTTCCGGCGTGGGTGGGCTCGTAGACGGTGTCCGCGTCGAGGTCACGAACCCGCGCCGGCTGGAAGATCCGTTGCCCGAACGGCTTTCCCGTGCTGTCGACGGTGCCCACCGGTCGGGTGCCACTGCGGTGGTGGTGACGTTCGGCGGCCGCGCCGTCGGTGTCGTCATCGTCGGGGACCGGATCAAGCCGACGTCGGCCGCGGCCATCGCCGAACTCCGACGGATGGGTCTGACGCCCGTTCTCCTCACCGGCGACAATGCGGGTGCTGCCGAGCATGTCGCACGGGCGGTCGGGATCGATCGTGTGATCGCCGAGGTGTCGCCCGCGGACAAGCTGTCGGCGATCAAAGAACTCCAGGCGCAGGGACATTCGGTGGCGATGGCCGGGGATGGCATCAACGATGCCGGTGCGCTCGCGCAGGCCGACCTCGGACTCGCGATGGGCACCGGAACAGACGTGGCCATCCAGGCGAGCGACCTGACCGTGGTCAGTGGTGACCTCTGGGCCGTCGTCGATGCGATCCGCCTCGCCCGGCGCACGCTGGCCACCATCAAGGGCAATCTCTTCTGGGCGTTCGCCTACAACGTGGCCGCGATCCCGGTGGCCGCGGCCGGTCTGCTCAATCCGATGCTCGCCGGCGCGGCGATGGCGCTGTCGTCGGTGTTCGTGGTGGCGAACAGCCTCCGGCTGCGACGCTTCCGTCCGCATCCCCGCTGACCGCCGCGGCAGACCTCACCATCCCGCCGACAGCAACCGCTATCCCGCCGACGGCAACCGCCATCCCGCCGACCGTGCGCAGAATCCCGCCGACCGTGCGCAGAATCCCGCCGACCGTGCGCAGAATCCCGCCGACCGTGCGCAGAATCCCGCCGAGTGTGCGTTGCCGACCACCCGGCTGGTCTCAGTGTGCACGATCGACGGGACGCTGTGCCCGATCGACGGGACGCTGCGCCCGATCGGCGAAGCTGCGCCGGATCTGTGGGGGAGGGCAGCAGCATCGAGCAAACGAACCGGGGGAGAACTAGAACAGGTTCTAGTCCATCGTCTACTCTGTGCGCATGGCAGGTTCTGAGATCCCCGACACGATCGCGCTGGACTCGGTGGAGTCCTTCTCCGACGACGTCGACGTGCTGGTCATCGGGTGTGGTGTCGCAGGCGGGAGCGCGGCCGTGGAAGCAGCAGCGGCCGGAGCCAGGGTCCTGGTCCTCGAACGCGCGGCGGCGGCCGGCGGCACCAGCTGTATGGCGGGCGGACATTTCTACCTGGGCGGCGGCACCGCGGTGCAGCAGGCCACCGGGCACGACGACAGCCCGGAGGAGATGGAGAAGTACATCACCGCGGTGTCCCGTGAACCCGAGCCGGACAAGATCCACGCCTACTGCTTCGACAGCGTCGAACACTTCAACTGGCTCGAAGGCCTCGGGTTCAGTTTCGAGCGCAGCTTCTACCCGGAGAAGGCCGTCATCCAGCCGCAGACGCAGGGGCTGATGTTCACCGGTAACGAGAAGGTGTGGCCGTTCAAGAACATCGCGGCGCCGGCTCCGCGTGGGCACAAGGTGCCCGTCCCCGGCGACACCGGCGGTGCCTCGATGGTCGTCGACCTCTTGGTCAAACGTCTCGCCGAGCTCGGCGCCGAGATCCGCTACGAGACCGGCGCTCGACAACTCGTGGTCGACGAGTCCGGCAGCGTGGTCGGTGCAACGTGGAAACGCCCCGGCGAGGAGGGTGTCATCCGGGCGCGGTCGGTGGTCGTCGCCGCCGGGGGCTTCGTGATGAACGAGGAAATGGTGGCGCGCTACGTGCCCCATGTCGCCGAGAAGCCGTTCACGCTGGGAAGCACCTACGACGACGGGCTCGGCATCCGGCTCGGCGAATCGGTCGGCGCGGCGCTCAAGCACATGGACCAGGCGTTCGTGACCGCGCCGATCTACCCGCCGAGCATCCTGCTCACCGGCATCGTCGTGAACAAGAACGGTGAACGCTTTGTCGCCGAGGACTCGTATCACTCGCGAACCTCGGGATTCGTGATGGATCAACCGGATTCGGCGGCGTACCTGATCGTCGACGAAGCGCATATGAAACGCCCCGAGGTCCCGTTGATCAACCTCATCGACGGTTGGGAGACCGTCGCCGAGATGGAATCTGCCCTCGGCATCCCCGAGGGTCGACTCCAGAAGACGCTCGCCGACTACAACGTGAACGCGGCGAAGGGCGAGGATCCGGACTTCCACAAGTCGGCGGAATTCCTGGCACCCCAGGATCAGGGGCCGTGGGGTGCCTTCGATCTCAGCCTCGGCAAGGCGATGTACTCCTGCTTCACCATCGGTGGGATGGCGACGTCGATCGACGCCGAGGTGCTGGACGGCGACGGCGCACCGATCGCCGGGCTCTACGCCGCGGGTGCCTGCGCCGCCAATCTTGCTCAGGATGGCAAGGGCTATGCGAGCGGAACACAGCTCGGGGAGGGCTCGTATTTCGGTCGGCGTGCCGGCCGGCACGCCGCTCGCCTTTCGGAGGTTGTGACCGAAGGATGACGTCCCGGTCCGAGCGGGGCCATTCGTGCGCCACGTGAGGTATCAAGGGGTGTGACCACCACCGCTCGTCCATCCGCCCACTTCTGGGCGGCCGCTCTGGCCGGCGTCGTCGCGGTCGGCGCGGGGCTCGGGATCGGCGAACTCTTCGCGGTCATGGTGGCTCCGGGCGCCTCGCCCTACTTCGCCGTCGGCTCCGCGGTCGTCGACCACACACCGGACGGAATCCGTGAGTGGGCGATCGGCACCTTCGGAACGTCCGACAAGCTTGCGCTCTTCATCGGCATGGGCTTGATCATCGTCGCGATCGCTGCGGCGTGCGGTGTCGCCGAACGCCTTCGACCGCCGGCCGGCACCGTGGTCGTCGCCATTTTCGGCGTGGTCGGTGTCATCGCCGCGCTGGCCCGTCCGGACTCCCGGTGGACCTTCGCGATCCCGTCGGTCTTCGCGGGGCTCGTCGCGGTGCTCGTCCTGCGAATCCTGGTGGGCATGCTGCGCAAGGCCGAGGACACGGTTGACACGGTTGCCCGTACGACCGCGGCCGACGTCGGCGAACCGTCACCCTCGGGTGTTGGTCGTCGGTTCCTCCTGACCGCAGGCGGGATCGCCGTCCTGGCCGTGGCCGCCGGAGTCGCCGGTAGGCGGGTCCTCGCCGACACCACGCGTACCATCGCCGACCGCAGCAAAGTGTTGCTGCCCATCCCGCGGTCGGCGGCACCGCCCGTACCCGCCGCGGCCGATCTGCAGGTCCCCGGCGCGACCCCCTTCGTCACCACGAACGACGATTTCTACCGGATCGACACGGCTCTGCAGGTGCCGAGTCTCACGACCGCGGATTGGTCGCTACGCATTCACGGCATGGTCGACAACGAGATCCGGATCGGTTGGGACGAGCTGCTGACGATGCCGATGACGGAAAGGATCGTCACCCTGACGTGCGTGTCCAACGTCATCGGCGGTGACCTGATCGGCAATGCGCGGTGGCTCGGAGTCCCGATGAAAACCCTTCTCGACCGGGCCGGCGTGCAGCCCGGCGTCGACATGCTGTTGTCGACGAGTGCCGACGGGTGGACCTGCGGCACGCCGGTGTCGGTGGCCACCGACGGACGAGATGCGTTGCTGGCCATCGGGATGAACGGGGCTCCGCTGCCCGTCGAGCACGGATACCCGGTGCGGCAGGTGATCCCCGGTCTCTACGGCTATGTGTCGGCGACCAAATGGGTCGTCGACTGGGAGCTCACCCGATTCTCCGATGCCAAGGCCTACTGGACCACGCGCGGATGGTCGGCCCTCGGCCCGATCAAGCTGGCCTCACGGATCGATCGACCGGACTCTCGGTCGGAGCATGCGCGCGGGGACGTCGTGATCGCCGGAACCGCATGGGCGCAGCACACCGGGGTGGCATCGGTGGACGTGCGCATCGACGACGGAGCCTGGCAGTCCGCGCAGCTCGCCGAAGAATACTCGGTGGACACCTGGCGGCAGTGGCGGTTCACCTGGAACGCCGCCCCCGGGGACCACACCGTGACCTGTCGCGCCACCGACAAGAATGGCCGCGCCCAGGTCGAGTCGTACGCGTCGCCCGTCCCGGACGGGGCCACGGGACTCGACTCCCGGACGTACACGATCACGTAGCACGAACAGGTGAAACGAGACTGATAGTTCTCACAAATCGGCGACTACGCCACCAGATGTCCGTGTGACCCGCTAAACTCTGCTCACTTCGTGTCGGGTTCGAGTGGGTTGAGGGATTGTGCGCCGAGTTCTGTTGTCGCTGACCGTATTTCTCATGGTCGGTCTGTTTCTCCAACCTGGCTTCCAGCCCGGGTCCGCCCACGCACTGGGGATCGGGGGCATCCAGTTCCCCGACATCGATCCGCCGGTCTCGATCGGCGACCAGGAACTCACCCGCAAGAAGCCGGATTGGTTGCCGCCCAGCCTCGGCGAGAACGCCTCGGTGATCCTGGTCCCGGGCACCACCGACTACGACGGCTCCGATCAGATGGCCCGCACCGCAGGGATCGGGTTCTACGATTCGCCCGACGACACCGACTATCACCCGGACATCACCACCGTCGACTACCCGGCGGCCTTCGGCCTCAAGATCTTCGGTCTTCAGATCGACCTCGCGGGCGTCGGTACGTTCAACGAGTCGGTCGACAAAGGGACTGCGACCGGCGTCCAGGACGCCTACGCGGCCTGGGAGACACAAAGGCAACAGGGCACGGTCATCGTCAACGGCTACTCCCAGAGCGGTCCGGTGGCGATGAACATCGCCTACGAACTGCACAAGGACTACGTCAACGGGGTCGAGGGCGCCATCCCCGACGAGAATGTCGCCGTGGTGGTCGGTGCGGACTCGCGATTCCCCAACACCGGCGTGGAGAACGTCGTCCCCAGCTTCATCGACGGGATGTACACCAATGGCGATCGGGATCCGGCCGACACCGGCGACATCAAGGTCATCTCCTACTGCGTCCAAGGTGATGCCACGTGCGGGGTGGGCAATCCGTTCGCCGACCCGATCGGCACCTTCTTCTACCTGATCCCGGGCTTCTATACGCACGCGTTCCTGGAGAGCCACGTCAACGACTACACCGTCGTCGGAGAACCGAAGACGGTCGGCAACACCACCTACGTGGTGCTCAAGGGCGACGGCGGCGGCAACCCGTGGGGGATGATGCTGCGCGACGTCGGCATCGACGTACCCAAGGAGTTCGACGAGGCGCTGAACACCCTGATCCCCGTCCCGATGCCGGGAGAGCAGGCCGAGATCGGCGGCCACGCGATTCCGACGCCCCGGGAACTCCAGGAACAGATCTACGAGAAGCTCGGCTGGACGGTCCCCGCAACCGATCCCGATGTGCTGGACAAGCGCGCGGCGGGCGCGACCGGTTCGTCCACGGCGACAACCGAGACTGCCGCGACAACCGAGACTGCCGCGACAACCGAGACTGTCAAAACAACCGAGACTGTCAAAACAACGGAGACGACGGCAGAGTCGGCTTCCGCGGTTCCGACCGCACCGGATACGGCCACACCGGATACCGGGTCACCGGCGGCGACAGGGTCCGAGGCGCCGGAGGTGTCCGAGCCCGAGACGGCTGAGCCCGAGACGGCCGAGCCCGAGACGGGGTCGGGACCGGAGACCGAGGCCACGCGGTCCGAATCGACCGCCGACGAGGCAGACGATCACTCTGGCAAGACCTCGGATATGTCGGATGACACCTCATCCGACGACACCTCATCGGACGACACCTCATCGGACGACGAACCATCGAGCGGCTCGACGGACTCGGAGTCGGGGTCCGGCACCTCGGGTGGTGCGTCCTCGAACTCGAGCTCGGCTGGACAGTAGCCTGGACAAGTGTCCATTCCGATGGGTAGCGTGTTCGTCAATAGGTGAGTGACCAATCTGACTGCGTCGCCCCCATCAGGTGAGGTCATGCTATGTTCGTCGCACGTTTTTGTGAGCCGGGTGACAATGCACTGCCCCCGGTACATCGCGGTCCGGCACGGTCTCGTGGTGTGGGCATCGACTGCGGGGGGTCCGGTCTGCCCGGTGCGAACCAGACAGGGTGAGAACTATGAGTGTGGGTGTCGTGCGCGAGTCTGCCGCGGGCGAACGCCGAGTGGCGTTGGTCCCCAAGGTGGTCGGCTCGTTGGTCGGTAAGGGTGTCTCGGTGATCGTCGAATCGGGTGCCGGTCTGGGGGCATTGATCCCCGACGATCATTATGTCGAGGCGGGTGCCACCATCGGCGATCCGTATTCGGCGGATGTGGTGGTGCGGGTTGCGCCGCCGTCGGATGACGAGATCGGTAGATTGCGCAGCGGGCAGAAGCTGATCGGCTTCCTCGCGCCGCGCAACGTCGACAACCAGATCGGTGCGCTCAAATCTGCTGGTGTGGAGGCATATGCGGTCGAGGCGATCCCGCGTATCTCGCGTGCGCAGGTGATGGATGCGCTGAGCTCGCAGGCCAACGTCTCGGGGTACAAGGCGGTCGTCGTGGCGGCCGATCTGTCCACCCGGTACTTCCCGATGATGACGACGGCGGCGGGCACGGTGAAACCGGCCACGGTGCTGGTGCTCGGTGTGGGCGTCGCGGGGCTGCAGGCATTGGCCACGGCCAAACGCCTCGGCGGTCGCACCACGGGGTACGACGTGCGTCCGGAGGTGGCTGAGCAGGTGCGGTCGGTCGGTGCGCAGTGGCTCGATCTCGGTATCGACGCCGCCGGTGAGGGCGGATACGCCCGTGAGCTCACCGATGACGAACGTGCCAAGCAGCAGCAGGCCCTCGAGGATGCGATCAAGAGTTTCGACGTGGTCATCACGACCGCGTTGGTGCCGGGGCGTCCCGCACCGCGGCTGGTCACTGCCGCCGCGGTGGAAGGTATGAAGGCCGGCAGCGTGGTGGTCGATCTGGCCGGCGAGGCCGGCGGCAACTGCGAGCTGACCGAACCGGGCGAGACCGTGGTCAAGCACGACGTGACCATCACCTCGCCACTGAATCTGCCGGCCACGATGCCCGAGCACGCCAGCGAGCTGTATTCGAAGAACCTGCTTGCGCTGATCGAGTTGATGCTCGACGACAACGGCGGTTTCGCACCGGATTTCGACGACGAGGTGCTCGCGGGAGCGTGCGTCACGCGAGAGGAGGTAAAGGCCTGATGTACAACGAACTTCTCGCGAACATCGCGATCCTGGTGCTGGCCGGATTCGTGGGTTTCGCCGTCATCTCCAAGGTCCCCAACACCTTGCACACGCCGCTGATGTCGGGCACCAACGCCATTCACGGCATCGTCGTGCTCGGTGCCCTGGTGGTCCTGGGCTCGTTGCCCGCCGACGCCAACTGGGGTGTCCGCATCATCGCGTTCGTCGCGCTGGTGTTCGGAACGCTCAACGTGGTCGGCGGCTTCGCCGTCACCGACCGCATGCTCGGCATGTTCAAGGGTAAGAAGGAGGCCGCCAAGTGAGCGCCCCTGTCCTGCAGGCAACGAGTCTGAACCTCGCGGTGGAATCGTCGGGCCAGGTGTCCGAGGGCCTCGGCTACGGGGTCACCGTCCTCTACATCGTCGCGTTCTCGCTGTTCATCTACGGCCTGATGGGTCTGACCGGACCCAAGACCGCGGTGCGCGGCAACTGGATCGCGGCGACCGGTATGGGGATCGCGATCATCGCGACCCTGCTGGGCGTCTACAACAACGCCGGCGATGCCGGGGTGCCGACCGTCAACTGGGTACTCATCGTGGTGGGTCTGATCGTCGGTGTGGTGCTGGGCATCCCGCCGGCGCTCAAGACGAAGATGACCGCGATGCCGCAGCTGGTCGCGCTGTTCAACGGTGTCGGTGGTGGCACCGTCGCGTTGATCGCATGGGCGGAGTACATCGAGACCGACGGGTTCACCGCGGTCGGCGAGACCCCGGACGTACACGTCATCGTCGGGTCGCTGTTCGCGGCGATCATCGGTTCCGTGTCGTTCTGGGGTTCGCTGGTCGCGTTCGCCAAGCTGCAGGAACTGCTGAACAAGAACTTCGAGAAGTCGTTGGTCAAGGCGGCCAAGGGCTTCCAGCTCGCCAACATCGTGCTGGCCATTGCGGCGGTCGCGATCGCCGTCTACATCGGTGTCAGCGCGGACTCCACGTCGGCGACGCCGTGGTTCTGGATCGTGCTGCTGCTGGTGATCGCCGGGCTGATGGGCCTGTTCGTGGTGTTCCCGATCGGCGGCGCCGATATGCCGGTGGTCATCTCGCTGCTCAACGCGTTGACCGGTCTGTCGGCTGCGGCCGCGGGTCTGGCCCTCAACAACCAGGCGATGATCGTGGCCGGCATGATCGTCGGCGCGTCGGGTTCCATCCTCACCAACCTGATGGCCAAGGCGATGAACCGGTCCATCCCGGCGATCATCTTCGGCTCGTTCGGTGGTGGCGATGCCGGACCGGCGGGTGCCGCAGGAGATGCCGGCGGCACGGTCAAGGCCACCTCGGCCGCGGATGCCGCGATCCAGATGGCCTACGCCAACCAGGTGATCGTGGTGCCCGGCTACGGACTTGCCGTCGCGCAGGCGCAGCACGCGGTCAAGGAGATGGCGGCGCTGCTCGAGGGCAAGGGCGTCGAGGTCAAGTACGCGATCCATCCGGTTGCCGGTCGTATGCCGGGCCACATGAACGTGCTGCTGGCCGAGGCCGACGTCGCCTATGACGCGATGAAGGAGATGGACGACATCAACGGTGAGTTCAACCGCACCGACGTCGCCATCGTCATCGGCGCCAACGACGTCACCAACCCGGCCGCCCGCAACGACCCGAGTTCGCCGATCCACGGCATGCCGATCCTCAACGTCGACGAGGCCCGTTCGGTCATCGTGCTCAAGCGATCGATGAGCTCGGGCTACGCCGGTATCGAGAACCCGCTGTTCTACGGCGACGGCACGAGCATGCTGTTCGGCGACGCCAAGAAGAGCGTCGACAGCGTGATCGAGGAACTCAAGGCGCTGTAAACATACCCAGCGCTGTAAACACACCCGCGCTGTAACACTCGCGCTGCAAGCACACGCAATTGGTCAATCCACCTTGGTTCTGAACCAAGGTGGATTGACCGTTTCTGGGTGGCTGGGGAACGTCGCTGGGGAACGGCGCTCGGCGGCCGATGAGTTTTCCGCAGGGGCGGTGTCTATCTCAGCACAACACCACCACACCGCCACCCGAGGAGCCCGTCATGGCCACCGCAACCGCAACCCCGTCCGCCACCCGCGAGATCGCCGGCACCCGTAGCGTGCGACAGATCGTGGGCGTCGTCATCAGCGTCGTGATCGTCGCCTTCCTCGCCTTCGACGTCGTCGGCAAGCTGACGCAACCCGAGGCCGTCGTCGAGGGCACCGCCAAGCTCGGATTCCCGATCGAACAGGCCTACGTCATGGGTACCGTCCTGCTGATCTGCCTTGTGGCGTACGCGATCCCACGCACCGCGGTGCTCGGCGCGCTCGGCATCACCGCCTATCTCGGCGGCGCGGTCACCGCCAACATGCGGGTCGAGTCGCCGCTCGTCAGCACCACCCTGTTCGCCGTCTACCTCGGCGTGCTGATGTGGGTGGGACTGGTCCTGCGTCGCCCGGAACTGCTGAAGGTCGTCGGGTTGCGACGCTGAGTCTGGCGCTCACCCACTTCGTTCCCGCTCATCCTCCCGGGTGAGCGGGAACGAAATGAGTGAGCGGGCACTGGACGACGTTACCGATCTGGGATGCCACGGGTGCCTGGGTGTTGCACGGACGTCCTACTGTTGCGCAAGTGACAAAAGGGACCAGAGTGACTCGACGTCGTGCTGCCGCACTGGCGGTGATCGCCTTCGCGGGCATCGGTGGTGTTGCCGCCGGCACGATGCCCGTCGTATCGGAGCGATCGGTCGCGCCCGCGGCGACCAGCGTCGACCCGGCCACCCTCTACAATTCGGCGCAGCAGAAGTTCGCCGCGGGCGACGTGCCGGGCGGCCTCGATGCGATCAAGCAGGCCCTTGCGATCATTCCGGTAGACCCGGACGCTCTTGCTCTGCAGGCCATCTGGTCAGATCAGGCCGGAGACGCCGCCACGCGACAAGCCGCCCTCTCGCGGCTCGGTGGGGTCAATCCGACTCTGGCGACAGCGGCCCGCAACATCAACGCCGGGGTCGCGGCGGCTGCGCAGATCGTCCCCGACACCACGCCCAAGACCGTTGCCGGCCGGGCGGCGATCGTCGTCCTCGGGTTCGGGCTCAACCGTGACGGCAAGATGGCACCCGAACTGGTCCGGCGGGTGACCGCAGGCAAGTCTCAGGCCGAGACCACCTCCACCGCACCGATCGTCGTGACCGGCGGCGTCCCCAAGGCCGGCGTCACCGAGGCCGCGGCGATGAAGAAGTGGTTGGTCGCCAACGGGGTCGACGCGGCCCGGATCACCGAGGAGGGCAAGTCCGGATCCACGGTCGCCAACGCGCAGAACACCGCGGAGATCCTGCGCGGGCAGGGCATCAGCAACGTCATCCTCGTCACCTCGCCCAACCACATCCGCCGCGGTGCAGCAGATTTCGCCGCGGCCGGACTTCGGACCGCGGCGACGGTGACCACCGCGACCGATCTGGCCAAGTACGCCACACCGCTGACCCGCGATCAGCAGAAGGGTATTCGGCTCGAGGCGACGCGCACGGCGAAGATCCCGGCCACCCGACAACTGGGTCTGCCGCTGCCGCAGAACCTCCCCGACACCGGGCCGGGACTGATCACCGAGTTCGGCGGAAAGCTGCTCGAGACCCTGCTCGGGACGGGGTCGTCGGAGACCAATTGAGCGATCGGTTCGCGATCGTCGTCGAAAACATAGGCAACAACGCATGATTCACAGGTGTGGGACCGCCGGGTGAACTGACCCACATCGTCACCGCAGTCTTGGCCGGTCTCACAGGATTCATCGGCGCGACGAAAGCAGGGCGCGCCCCGGTCTCCTGCGAGCTGCCACTGCCGATGTCACCCACAGTCAGGACCCGGACTCGCTCTTCCTGACCTGCTCCGATTCGCGGCTGATGCCGAACATCATCACCGCGAGTGGCCCCGGTGACCTGTTCACCGTCCGGAACGTCGGCAACCTGGTCCCCGGTGACGGGTCCACGGACACGTCGGTGGCCGCCGCACTCGAGTTCGCCATCGGTGAGATCGGGGTGAGTTCGGTTGTGGTCTGCGGTCATTCGTCGTGCGGCGCGATGAAGGCGATGCTCGCCGGTGCCGACGCGGGCGACGGCAAGATCGGTTCCTGGCTCGGCCACGCCATCCCCAGCCTGGCAGCCTACCGCCGGGGCCACCCGGCCGGCCGGGCCGCCGCCGAGGCGGGCTTCCCCGAGGTCGACCAGCTCGCCGTGGTCAATGTGGCCAAGCAGGTGGAGAACCTGATGCGCGACGCCGTCGTCGGTCGTGCGGCCGCCGACGGGCGGTTGCGCGTCGTCGGGCTGTTCTTCGACATCCCGACCGCGCAGGTCTTCGAGGTCACCGGCATCGAGATCCGGCTCGCGGGCACCGATGCGCGTGCGGAGACGTTGCTGCCCTGATCGTCCCGCGCGTTCCGCGGAACGCGCGCCACCTCGACTCGGTGACATCACAATTGTTCGGTATCAAGGTGGATTCAGCGAGTCGGGGTGTGTGACGCGGACAGTCGCTCACCCCCAAGGCTCAGAACATCACCGAACGGAAGTGCGTGATCAGCCGCCAGTCGGCGGGCGGGCCGCCGAGGCCGTCCAGGAAGTGGAACGCGATACCCGGCGGCTGACCGCGATTGACGATCTCGGTGCCCTCGAAGGGCAGGTTGAGGGTGGACGCCGCGCCGGGCGCGATCGCCAGCGGCCGGCCGGCGAACGTCGTCACCGACGGGGTGTGGGCGTGGCCGCAGAGAAAGGCAACGATGTTCGGGTGCTGGTCGACCATCGCAGCCAGCCGCTCTTCGCCGGTCTGCCGGATGGAGTCCATGAACGGCATCCCCAACGTGGTTGGTGGGTGGTGGAAAGCGATCAGCACAGGCGTCGTCGGGCCTGCGGCCGCGACTTCGGCGGACATCCAGGCGAGTGTGTCGTCGGGGAGGTGGCCGTCGTTGCGGTCGGGGATGGAACTGTCGCAGACCACGAACAGCACGCCGCCGATCAGTGCTGCCTGGTTGACCGGCTCGTCGGTCTGCCGGCCCATCAGGTGGGCGTTGAAGCCCTCCCGCTTGTCGTGATTGCCTGCGGTGATGAGCATCGGCAGCGGGCTGTAGAGGACGCCATAGGCCTCGCGGTACTCGGACTCGCTGCCCTCGTCGGTGATGTCGCCGGTCACCAGGAGCGCGTCGAGGCCGTCGGCGCGGGCATTGATGTAGCCAAGCGTCGATTCGATGCGGCTGCGGTTGTACCGCGTGCCGTTGAAATGCAGGTCGCTGATGTGGGCGACGACGAACACACGCGCTCCTCGATGACGGACTCACCTGAGGCTAGTCACATCGGCCACGGACGGCGCGACAAGGCCCCGGATCCCCTGCGCGCCCCGCCCGGTCGACCGCGCGCAGCGGGGTGTTGACAGTTGTCGCCGGGCAGATGAGAGTCGGCGGATGAGACGACGAGGTGGCGGGGTCCGGGACACGACTCGATTTGCGGGTGCGACCGCGGTGGTGACCGGCGGCGGGTCCGGCATCGGGGCGGCACTCACCAGAGCGCTCGTCGCCGCCGGCGCCGACGTGGTGTGTACCGATCGCGATGTCGACGCGGCGCAACGGGTCGTCGAGGGCCTGCGTTCGGCACCCGGCTCGGCCCGCGCCGCGCACCTCGACGTCACCGACGGTGATGCGGTCCGAGCCCTGGTGGACGAGGTGGTGGCGTCGACGGGCCGCATCGACCTCATGTTCAACAACGCCGGCATGGCCCTCGGCGGCAACACCGAACTGCTCACCGCAGACCAATGGAACGCGATCATCGACGTGAACATCCGCGGTGTGGTCCACGGTGTGGCGGCCGCTTATCCGCACATGATCCGTCAGCAGTCCGGCCACATCGTGAACACGGCGTCGATGGGCGGGCTCACTGCTGCCGGATTGCTCACCAGCTACGTGATGACCAAACACGCGGTCGTCGGCCTGTCGCTGGCGCTGCGGTCGGAAGCCGCGGTACATGGTGTCGGCGTGCTGGCGCTCTGCCCGGCCGCGGTGGAGACGCCGCTGCTCGATGCCCCCGGTGTCGGCGGATTCACCGGCCGGACCTTCTACCTGTCCGGGCAGGGAGTGCGGACCGCATACGACGCCGACCGGCTCGCGACCGAGGCCCTCGACGCCGTCGAGCGCAACCGGCCGCTGCTGGTGGTGCCCGCGCAGGCCCGGATGGCGTGGCGCTTCTCGCGTGTCGCGCCAGGACTGATGCAGAAGCTGTCGACGAAGTTCGTCGCTCAGCAGCGGGAGCGGCAACACCTGTAGTGCGCACGCTCGACGGGATTCGGCGCCCGCTGGGCGTGCGCGTGTGCGGTCAGTGGAGAGCGCGTCCGAACAGCTTGTGCAGTTCCGCGAAGTGCTTCTCGGCGGCCTCGTGGTGGTAGATCGCCGTGTCGGCCATCGTGTAGCCGTGCTGGGCACCCGGATACACGGTCGCCGAATGCGTGACGCCACATGAGGTGAGGGCGTGCTCGAACGCGGCGACGGCCTCCGGTGGCAGCGACTGGTCCTCGTCGGCGTGGATGGCCAGCACATCGGCGCGGACGTCGGGCAGCCGCCGATGCGGACTGCTGTCGTCGTCGGTGACGAGACCGCCGGTATGGAACATGCCGATCGCGCCCACCACGTCTGGGCGGGTGGCCGCGGCCAGCAGCGCGAGGCGTCCGCCCATGCAGTAACCGGTGATCCCCACGTCGCCGTCGGAGACATCGTCGAACCCACGCAGCGTGTCGAGGTAGGCGGACAGATCAGGCGCGGAGAGGTCATCGGTGAGTGCCCGCACCCGCGGCATCACCTCCTTGAAGAAGTCTGCGCGGCTCGTCGGATCGCTGAGGTCGGCGCTCGGCTCGAGATCGGTGGCGGCACCCGAGCGATAGAAGACATTGGGCGCCAACACGACATATCCCCATGACGCGATCCGATCGGCCATCTGTTTGGTCTGCGGGCGCAGCCCGATGGCGTCGATGGCGAACAGCACACCCGGCAGCGGACCCGAAGCGTTGTCGGGACGCGTGACATAGGCGTCGGCCACGCCATCCGGTGTGGAGATCGTGATCATCTCGTTCGGCACAGGTTTCTTCCTTTCCACGGCGGACAGGTCTCAGAGGTCTCCGGGTAGCTTGTCACGGCGGATGCCGCGCCAGCTGGGGTGGCGCAGGTGACCGGTGGAGGTCCAGTCCATGAACCGGACCTCACCGACGATCTTCGGCAACACCCACACCGCGCTCGACGCGACCGGACGGTCCAGCTTGTCGACGAATGGGCAGGTCTTGATCTGCAACGGCTCGAGTTCTTCGGCGAGGGAACGGAGTTGGGCGTCGGTGAAGCCGGTGCCGACCCGTCCGACGTATCGCAGCCCGGTTTCCTCGGGCAGTCCGAGCAGTAGCGACCCGATGGTGTCCGACCGGTTCCCGCGGCCGGGCCGGTATCCGCCGATCACGACCTCGATGTCGCTCCAGTTCTTGTGCTTGCGCCATTGCGTGGTGCGCCGGCCCTGCTGATACGTGGAGGTCCGCCGCTTCGCGACGACACCCTCGTACCCCTGTTCGCGGCTGTGCTCCACCGCGGCGCGCCCCGGCCCGTCGAGCAATGGCGGGACCTGGGCATAGGGCGAGTGCGCGAAGGCCGGGGCGAGCTCCTCGAGCAGCTCACGTCGTTGTGACCACGGCCGACGCAGGAGCGACGTGCCGTTCAGGTAGAGCACGTCGAAGATGTAGAGCTTGACGGTGAGGTCCTCGTCGGTGGTGTTGCGCGCTGCGAGCAGCGTGAAGTTGGTCCGACCGCTCGCATCGAGGGCCACCACCTCGCCGTCGAGGACGACGTCGATGAGCCCGAGATCGTCGGCGATGGAGCGCAGTCGGGGGAAGTCGGCGGTCATGTCGATACCCGACCGCGACGTCAGTCGGAAGTCGCCGTCGATGTAGCGCAAGAGGATTCGGTAGCCGTCCCACTTCCCCTCGAACGCCCAGTCGCGTCCGTCGAGGTTGTCGATCGACTCGTCGGTGGCCAGCATGGGTCGTGGATCCTTGAGACTGTCCGGCAGGATCGGCCGCGGCTCATCGCTCATCAGGTGGGCGAGCCAGTTCTTGTCGCCCGTCTTGATGAGCGCGTAGCGACCCTGGAGCCGTTCACCGTGCAGCCGGACGATCACCTCGTTCTCACGCCACTTCTCGGTCTCGTAGGTGCCGCGGTCCCAGATCTCCACGTGCCCGCCGCCGTACTCGCCGTGCGGGATGTCTCCCTCGAAGTCGGCGTAATCCATCGGGTGGTCCTCGGTGTGCACCGCGAGACGGTTCTGACCCGGGTCGTCGGGCAGGTTCTTCGGGACCGCCCACGAGACCATCACGCCGTCACGCTCGAGCCGGAAGTCGTAGTGCAGGCGGCGCGCATGATGCTCCTGGATGACGAAGATCGGATCGGCCGAAGTCTCCTCGTCGCCACGTTCACCGTGCGCCTCGTCGCCGAACGGCTCGGGTGTCTTGTCCGCATCCCGCTTACGGCGATACTCGCCAAGGCTGACAACAGGATTCGAGACGGGGGCAGTTGTGGCGGCCGCCGCGACGACGGCGTCGGTGTCGAGCTCTTCGGAATCGGAGTCGTGTGCGTCGTCGAGGTCGAGCAGCAGATCGCCGTCGGTGGCAACTCTTTCGAGTACCTCGTGGAACAACAGCTGGCCGATGTCGGGGTCGCCGAGCTCGTCCCAAGAGCGGGGTGCGGCCACCCATGGCTGTTCCCGACCGCGCATCGAGTACGGCGCCAACGTCGTCTTCGAGCCGCTGTTCTGACTCCAGTCGATGAAGACCTTGCCGGCCCGGATCGACTTGGACATCGTCGCGGTGATCGAGTCGGGATGCGCGGCGGCCAGACTGGTGGCGATCTGCTTGGCGACCGTCCGGGCCGCGTCCGGCGCGACGGGGCGGTCGAACCGTGCGTACAGGTGCAGCCCCTTGCCGCCGCTCGTCACCGGGAACGCGGTCAGCTCGGCCGCCGACAGCATGTCGCGGATCATCAGTGCCACCTCAGCACACTGCGAGAGCGGGACGTCGGGCCCGGGATCGAGATCGAGGACGAGACGGTCGGCTTTCGGCGCGGTTCCGTCGGAGGCCGGCACACGCCACTGCGGCGTGTGCAATTCCAGCGCGGCCATCTGGCCGAACCACACGAGGTCGGCCTGCGAGGATGCGAGGGGGTAGGTGATCACCCGTTTGCTGTGCTGTTCGCCGAATCGCTCGAGCCAATCCGGCGCCGACACCGGGAGATCCTTCTCGAAGAACGGCATCGATTCCACGCCGTTCGGCCAGCGTTTGCGGGTGATCGGGCGGCCGGCGAGGTGCGGGAGCATGACGTCGGCGATGCGCGAGTAATAGTCGATGACCTCGAACTTCCGGGTACCGGTCTCCGGATAGAGCACCTTCTCGAGGTTGGTGATCGGGATGCGACGACCGTCGACCTCGAGACTCTCACCGCCCGCCATGTCAACCATTGTCCACATTCCGGGCCGAGGATTCGGGCAACCGGTGGCACAATGAACCCCATGCGCTCGATCTGGAAGGGCGATCTGAGCTTTGGCCTGGTGAACGTTCCGGTCAAGGTCTACTCGGCCACGGAAAGTCACGACCGGAAGTCGTATCAGGTCGACTCCAAGGACGGCACACGGATCCGGTATCGCCGCGTCCGCGAGGGGACGGACACCGAGGTCGATTACTCCGACATCGCGAACGCGTACGAGACCGACTCCGGGGAGACCGTGATCCTCACCAAAGAGGATCTGGGGATGCTGCCGGTGCAGAAGAGTCCCGAGATCTCCATCCTCGAATTCGTCCCGATCGACCAGGTCGATCCGATCTACTTCGACAAGCCCTACTATCTCGAGCCCGCGTCGAAGTCCCCGAAGGCCTACGCGTTGCTGGCCCAGGCACTGCAGAAGACGGACCGTCTTGCCATCGCCAATTTCACTCTGCGCAACCGGACGCGGCTCGCGGCCCTGCGTGTGGTCGACGGCGTCATGACCCTCCAGACATTGTTGTGGCCGGACGAGGTCCGCGCCGCCGATTTCGACTTCCTCGGAGACGAACCCGAGATCCGCCCACAGGAACTCGAGATGGCCGCGTCGCTCATCGAGACGATGGCCAAGGACTTCGACCCCGCCGAGTTCGAGGACACCTATCAGGTCGAGCTGTCGAAACTCGTCGAAGCAAAATCCGAAGGCGCCGAGGCATTCCCGGAAAGCGAGGAAGAATCCTCGGCGGACGAGGACTCCGAGGTGGCCGACCTGCTGGCGGCGCTGCGCGCGTCGGTGAAGGACAAGGGCGCCTCCGAGAACTCGTCGTCGGACGACGACGCGAAGAAGTCGACCCCGGCCAAGAAGGCGGCTGCCAAGAAGGCCCCGGCCAAGAAGGCCCCGGCGAAGAAGGCGGCCGCGAAGAAGACCGCTGCCAAGAAGGCCCCGGCCAAGAAGGCGGCGGCGAAGAAGTCGGCCTAGTGCGGTGGTCGCGACGGGCGGATGGAGTGATGGTGTGGTGACCGGGGAATCCGAACAGCTCGACGTGCTGATCGTCGGCGCGGGTCTGTCGGGCATCGACGCCGCCTTCCGGATCACCGAACGCAACCCGGGTCTGCGTTACCGGATCGTCGAGCAGCGCAGCCGGATCGGTGGGACGTGGGACCTCTTTCGCTATCCCGGCGTCCGGTCGGATTCCGACATCTTCAGCCTGAGCTTTCCGTTCCGCCCCTGGCCCGAGGACCGAACCATCGCCGAGGGCGACGAGATCCGCGACTACCTCGAGGACACCGCACGCGAGTTCGGGATCGACCGGCACATCGACTTCGAGGTGTCGGTCACCGCAGCCGATTTCGACAGCGACACGGATCTCTGGACCGTGACCACCGAGGTCGCCGGGACCCGTCGGACCTACGTCGCACGATTCCTGTACATGTGCACCGGGTATTACCGCTACGACGAGGGGTACCTGCCGGACTTCCCCGGCATGGCCGACTTCTCCGGCACCGTCGTGCACCCGCAGTTCTGGCCGGAGGACCTCGATTACGCGGGGAAGAAAGTGGTGGTGATCGGCAGCGGTGCCACCGCGGTGACCCTGATCCCCGCCATGGCGGAATCCGCGGGCGAGGTGACGATGCTGCAGCGGTCGCCCACCTTCATGTTGCCGCTCCCGTGGCAGGATCCGATGACCAGAGTGCTGCGGCGGACACTCCCGAAGACGTGGTCGCATCACCTCATCCGGTGGCGAAATGCGCTGGGTACCTTGGCCTTCTACCTCTATTGCCGCGCCTTCCCGAAGCTCTCGCGCGGCACCCTCCGCCAGATCGCGATCCGGTCGCTGCCGAAGGGCTACGACGTCGACACCCACTTCCGGCCCCGCTACGAGCCATGGGACGAGCGGTTGTGCATCATCCCCGACGGCGATTTCTACCGCACCATCCGCCACGGGGACGCCGACGTGGTGACCGACCAGATCGATCGATTCGTCTCGGGCGGAATCCGACTCGTCTCCGGCCGCGAACTCGACGCCGACATCGTCGTCACCGCCACCGGACTCGCACTGATCGCCTTCGGCGGCGCGACGCTGAGCATCGACGGCCATGAGTTCAAGCCGCACGACAAGTTCGCCTACCGCGGATACATGCTCAACGACGTCCCGAACATGGCCTGGTCGGTCGGCTACACCAATGCGTCGTGGACCCTTCGGGTCGATCTGACCAGCCAGGCCTTCGCGGACCTGATCGCGCACATGGACGAGCACGGGTACACGCACGCATATCCGACGGTCGGGTCGGCGGTCCTCCCGGAGGAACTGCTGCTCGCCCTCGACTCGGGATACGTACGACGGGCCGCGACTCTGCTGCCCAAGGCGTCGTCGGAGCGACCGTGGCGCGTCCGGCACAATCTGGTCCTCGACGCCATCGACGCGCGACGGTACGACGTGACCGAGGCGATGGTGTTCGGGACGGTCGAACCTCGGGTAGGCGTGCGTCCGGCCTGAATAATCGCTGGCCGGAGGCGGTGATCATCCGGCAAGCTCGATACGTGAGCACCGGTTCCGATCGGCACGTGGCCGACCGTCGTTTGCCCGCAACGCTGAGACCGTTCGCGCTGCGGCAGTACCGGTTACTCGTCCTCGGTCTGGTGCTGGCCATGTTCGCCGACGGCGTGTGGACCGTCGGTGTGGTGTGGCAGGTCATCGGTATGGGCGGCGGACCGGGGCAACTCTCGGCCGTCACCGGCGTGGCTGCGCTCGGCATGGTGGTGTCGACCCTCGCCGGCGGAGTCCTCGCCGACCGGGTCTCCCAGCGGCGCATCATGATCGCGCTGGAGATCGTGAAGCTGCTGGCGTTCGGCGTCGTGGGTGTCGCCGCGATGCTCGGTGTGTTGAATCAGCCCTTCCTGATCGTCGCGGCGTTCGTCGGCGGCGTCACCATGGGCATGTACTACCCCGCATACTCTGCGTTGCTGCCCAGCATCGTGGAGGCGGAACAGTTGCAGGCCGCCAACGGGATCGAGGGTTTTCTGCGTCCGGTGGTCTTCCAGGCGTTCGGTCCGATGGTGGCGGGCGGGGTCATCTCGATCGCTTCACCTGCCGCCTCGATCGTGCTGGCGGGCGTCGCGAGCGCGGCGTCGTCGCTGTTCTATGTCGCCATGGATCCGGTCCGGGTGCGGCGCGAACCCGCCGCGATCACGGTGCACCCGTTCCGGTCGGTGGTCACCGACATCGCCGAGGGCTTCGCTTACATGTGGCGCACCCCGTGGTTGTGGGCAACCCTGTTTTTCGCCTGCATCCTCGTGCTCGCCACCATGGGGCCGATCGAGGTGCTGGTGCCGTTCGCCTTGCGGGAACGTGTGCACGGCGGCGCCGGTGACCACTCGTTGGTGCTCGCGGCGTTCGGCGTCGGTGCGGCATTGTCGTCGCTGGTGTTCGCTTCGATCCCGATGCCGCGACGGTATCTGACGGTGATGTTCTCGATCTGGGGCTTCTCGAGCGTGCCACTGGTGATCATGGGCTTCGCCGACCGGACGTGGATGTTCGTGGCCGCCGGGCTCCTGATGGGCGTGCTGTTCGACGGCCCGATGGTCTTGTGGGGCACGCTGTTACAGCGCAGGGTCCCACCGGCGCTCCTCGGGCGGGTCGCGAGCCTCGACTTCTTCGTGTCGGTTGCGTTGATGCCCGTGTCGATGGCGATCGCCGCGCCGGTCAGTCACGCGATCGGGTTGACCGCCACCTTTGTGGTCGCCGGTCTGCTGCCGGTGCCGGTCGCGGCGTGCTTCTACCTCGCGGCGCGTCTGTGGCGCGACGAGATCGACCATCCGTTGCGGATTCAGGTGACCGACAATCCCAAGGTCCTCACCTGAGCCGGTCCGGCGGCGGTACGAGATGCTCGGCTGCCGCCGCGACGGTGAGGTCGGTCAGGGCGTCGAGGATCGGCGAACTGAGTTTCCAATACTGCCAGAAGAGCGGGATGTCGACGTGGTGGTCGACGATGGGGATCACCCGCCCCGCGCCGAGCGCGTCGGCGATCTGTACCTCCGGTACCGCACCCCAGCCGACACCGAGTTCCACCGCGAGGTGGAACTCGGTGGAGGCCGGGATATAGCTGATCGGTGGCGAGACTGGCTGCGCGGCAAGAGTTGTCAGCACGTCCCGCTGGATGTAATCGTTGCGGTCGAACAGCACCATCGGGGCTCGGGACAACGCGGCGGCTGTCGGGCCGTCGGGGAGCCAGCGGGCCACGTAATCCGGTGTGGCGACTGGCAGATAGCGCATGGACCCGAGTGCCCGGGTGGTGCAGCCGCGGATGCCGAGCGGGTCGGAGGTGATGGCGGCGAGCACTTCTCCCGACCGCAGGAACCGGGTGTTCTGGCTCTCGTCGTCGCGCACCACCTCGATGGCGACCGGGTGCTCGTGATGCATTCGCGCGAGAACCGGGAGGAACCACGTTGCCAGCGAGTCCGCGTTCGCGGCGATCGGGAGATGGACGCGGGCGGAGTCTTGATCGGCCGTGCCACTGCCCATCAGTTCGGAGCGGGTCTCCTCGCGCAGCAGCTCCCATTGCTTGGCGAGGCGGACGAGTAGCTCGCCGTCGGGCGTGGCGGTGGCCGGCTTGGTGCGGCGCAGGACCACCCTTCCGACCGAGGTCTCGAGGGCCTTGATCCGCTGGCTGACCGCCGACGGGGTGATGTGCAGTGATGTCGCCGCGGCGTCGAAGGTGCCCTCACGGAGAACCGCGGCGAGGGTCTGCAGGCCTTCTTGGCTGATCTCCATCGGGTAATCATAAGTTCTGTGAATGATTCGTGAAAAACATTCGCTGGATTGTCGTGGCATGTGTCTTTACCGTCGTTGCCATGAGCACGTATGTCCTTGCCGCCGTCGCCGGTTTGCTGACCGGCGCCGGGCTGATCATCGCGATCGGGCCCCAGAATGTCTTCGTCATCCGGCAGGGCGTGGCCCGCTCGCATGTGATCCCGGTCGTCGCGGTGTGCGCGATCTCCGACGTGGTGCTGATCCTCGCGGGCGTCGCCGGGCTCGGCGCACTGGTCGCCACTCACCCGGCGGTGGTGACGATCGCGAAGATCGTCGGTGGCGGATATGTTGTCGTGCTCGGCCTGATGGCGGCGCGCCGGTGTCTGCGGAGCAGCGAGGCCATCGTGACCAATGCCGGCGAGGCGAACAATGTGAGCCGGTGGGCGGCGGTCGGGATGACGCTGGCCCTCACGTGGCTCAACCCGCACGTCTACCTGGACACGGTGCTCACCATGGGGGCCATCGCGAACAGCCACGGAAATGCCAAGTGGGCGTTCGCCATCGGCGCCTGCCTCGCAAGCCTGCTGTGGTTCGCGTCGCTCGGCGGGGGCGCCACGAGGCTTGCCCGCCACTTCGCGTCACCGAGATCGTGGCGGGTGCTCGACGCGGTCGTCGCGGTCGTGATGCTCGCGATGGGGGCGATGCTGATCGCGTCGGTGTGAGGACGCGGCCTTCCGGGATTCGATCTCTGAGGAGACCCGGAGCCTGAGAGACCCGGAGCCCGCGGAGGGGTCGTCACGAAGGGCGGCCCTTCGTGACGCTCGCAGGCTCGCTCCTCAGGGATCGGGTGACGCTCGCGGGCTCGCTCCTCAGGGATCGGGCGGCGTCCGAGGCGAGGTGGGCCGTCACACCTTCGCCGGCTCGGGCTCCCAGAGATCCGGATCCACCTGGGTCTCGATCGGGATCTCGCGGATGGCGGATCCCTCGACGTCGACGTTGGGCAGGATGCGGTCGAGCCAGCGGGGGAGCTTCCACGCGGTGTCGCCGAGCAGCGTGATGACCGCAGGCACCACGGCCATCCGGATGATGAAGGCGTCGAAGAAGACCGCGGCCGCGAGCGCGAAGCCCATCATCTTCGCGATCGTGTCCGGAGCCAGCATGAACGCCGCGAACACGGAGATCATGATGACCGCCGCCGACGCGACCACCCGGGCGCCGTGCTGATACCCGACGATGACGGAATCCTTGGCCGAGACGCCGTGTACGTATTCCTCGCGCATTCGGGTCACCAGGAACACCTGATAGTCCATCGCCAGGCCGAACACCACGCCCACCAGGAAGATCGGCAGGAAGGAGATGATCGGTTTGGTGTGGTCGATCAGGCCGAAGTCGCCCTCCTGGAAGATCGCCACCGTCGCACCGAACGTTGCGCACACCGAGAACAGGAACCCGATGGTCGCGATCAGCGGGACCAGCAACGACCGGAACACGATGGTCAGGATGATGAAGGCCAACCCGACCACGACGATCAGGAACGGGATCAGTGCCGAACTGAGCTTCGATGAGATGTCCGACATGATCGCGGTCTGTCCGCCGACGTTGACGGTGGCGCCGTCGGGCGAGGTCGCGCCGTAGTCACGGATCTGTTCCATCAATTCGTGGGTCTGTGGACCGCTCGGCGACTGCTGCGGGGTGACGGAGATGAGTGCCGCGGTCGCGCCCGCCTGCGGATTCGCCGGGTCGGTGCCATTGCCGATCCAGGTGATCTGGGCCGGATTGGCGACGTTGTCGAGGGTCTTCATCTTCTCGACGGCCGCCGTCGCCGCGGGTGCCACGTCACCGCCGTCGGCGTCGCTGACGACCACCAGGAGGGGGCCGTTCACGCCCTCGCCGAAGCCTCGATTGAGCAGCTGGGTGGCGGCGTATTCGCTGTCGGTGGTCGACTCCATCCCGAGGTCCATCTTGGTCATCGGGATCGCGGCGACGGCCAGGAGGACGAGACCGACGATGGCCACCGGTAGCGGGTAGCGGGTGACGAACCGCGCGAACCGCAAACCGTTCGACGGCTGCGAGTCGGGCTCGTCGCCGTGCCGGATACCCGGGATGCGGGGCTTGAACGCGAATCGCCCGAAGGCACCGAGGAGCGCAGGGATGAGGGTGATCGCGCCCAACACCGCGACGAGGACGGCCACGGCCGCGGCGACACCCATCTGGGTGATGAACGGGATCCCGACCACGGCGAGCGCGGCGACCGCGATCATCACCGTCAGGCCCGCGAACACGACGGCCGAACCCGCGGTGCCCACCGCCCGTCCGACCGCGGCCTCGCGACTGCCGCCGAGATTCAGCTCGGATCGATACCGGGACACGATGAACAGCGCGTAGTCGATCGACACGGCGATGCCGAGCATGGTGATGATCGTGGTCGCGCTCTGCTGGACGTCGATGATCTTGGCGCTCAACGTGACCAGCAGAATGGTGATCCCCACGCCCATGATGCCGGTGACGATCGGGATGAACGCGGCGATCAGCGCGCCGAACGCGACGATCATGATCACGAACGCGACCGCGAAGCCCAGCAGCTCGGACACGCCGCCCTGCTCGAACACCTGCATCAGCGAACCGGTGCCCTCGACCTGGAGTCCGTCGCCACGGAACTCGGCCAACAGATCCTCGAACTGCTGCATGTCCTCACCGGTCAGGTCCTGCTGGGGGATGTCCTGACGGATCTGGATCAGGCCGACCTTGCCGTTGTCGCCGAGGACGGCCGAGGCCATCGCGGGGTTCTCCTGCGCAGCGGTCACCGGGTTGACCACGGTCTCCGGTTCCACGACCTTCGGCAGGGTCCGGGCCTTGGCGACCAGCGCGTCGATCTGCTGGGTGTGGTTGGCGAGCCCGTCGTCGGCGGCCACCAGGATGCTGGTCGACGCCTTGAGCTGCTGTTCGTTGATCGCGGGGAAATCGGACTTCATCACCGACATCGCACGGTCCGAGTCGGTGCCGGGCAGCTCGAAATCGGTGGAGAACTTGGGTGCGACCGCGCTGACGATCGCGCCGAGGGCGATGATCACCGCGAGCCAGGCTCCGACGAACCACCATTTGTGCCGGAACGTGAAACGCCCGAGCCGGTACAACCACAACGCCACGGCGACCTCCCAATCGATGTGACAGCCAGCGTATCGGGCGCGGAGCGTGGAGTGCCGACCGTGATCGGGATCCGTTGCAGTCGGTGTGAGTGGGGTCTCGATACGACTCCTCGCTGCGCTCGTCGTCTACTCATAGCTCCTATGTCAAGCGGCTGCTTGAGTGTCGGGTTGTGTGCGGGTGTTGTGGTCGGCGGTGAGGGCGG
>NZ_JBNCLX010000011.1:0-41583 GCF_049844895.1 Gordonia sp. DT101
GGAGAGCCAGACAACTGGTGATCAGAACCCAACCACCACCGAAGTGGCACATCAACCTTCACACTGAGACCGGCGGGGGATGCCGATGCGCGGATGTCGAACCTTGGTGGTTCTCCCGTTGATCGAGTAGCGGCGAACGAAGTGAGTCGCGTATCGAGATCGGCGCTGCGCACGATGAACGCGATTCTGTGCCCGGTCGGCGTCGGCCCCGACAGATCAGCGAGTGTGGACAGCGCACAACCACACCTGAGCACCTCGCGCGTGGAACTGGCCACGGACGAACTGCTCAGGTGTGGTTGTTGCGTTGGTGTGCACCGAGATCGGTGCTGAGAGTAGAGGGTGGAGTCGACGACTCAGGAGCGTCAGGCTCGACGCCACTCATCCTCGTCGGCCCACTCTTCCACCGGATCCCGGCGATCCGCCGAGTCCTCCGACCCGGACAACTCGCGCTGCAAGCTGTCGAAGTCGGTGTTTGGAGTGGAGTACTTCAGCTGACGAGCAACCTTCGTCTGCTTTGCTTTCGCCCGGCCGCGGCCCATATGGGACCCCCTCGCACAATGACGGGGCGGCCAAACACTTGGCGGCCCCGTTCTCTAGGTAATGAATCTGTCGTGGCACCAGTTTAGCGCGCTCGTTCCGATAATGCGGATCGCCCTGCCGACTGTGCCGCAGCGAGTCGGGAAGTGGATCGTCGGGTCAGGCGTGGGCCAGTTTGCGCGAGGCCTCCCGTCGGACCTTGGGACCGAGGTCCTCGTAGGTCAACAGGGTCGTGAGAGCGTCCGCGTCGGCCTCGGCACCGGTCACGAGATCACGCACGGTGACCAGGTGATCGGGTCGATGGACGACACGCACCGCGTCTCCGGCGCCGACGCTGCCCGGGGTGACAACCCGCAGGTAGGAGCCGGTGTCGCCGCGCTCTAGAAAGCGCTTCACCCACTTCTCTTCCTCGGCCCACGCGGCAAAGGTACGGCAGGGCGCGCGAGGAATTGTCGTCTCGACGACGAGCCCGTCGTCGCCGATCGCCCAGCGTTCCCCGACCGCCGCGTCGGTGATCGGCAGTCCGTCGATCCGGAGATTCTCGCCGAACCAGCCGGGCGGCAGTTCGCGGCCGAGTTCGTCGGCCCAACGAAGCGCCTCGCGTTCGCTGTAGGCGTACACCGCCTGCTCGATGCCGCCGTGGTGCTTGGTGTCGACGACGTGGTCGGGCACCAGCCCCAGTTCTCCGACGGCGATGCGGCCGGCCAGCGGCCGCTTGTCGATTCCGCTGGCCCCGATCTTGTCGAGGATGACGTCGTCGGTTGCGGCGCACACGGCGAGCACGACGCCGGTCGTCGGATCGTCGGTGGCCGCCACTAGGAGGCCCCGCCGTGGCGGAGCCGGTCGATCGCCGCGCGGCCGGCCTGGACGCGCTCGTCGTCGCGGACCGAATCCGGATCGATCCGGGCGCTCACCGGGCGCTCGCCGTCGACGAGCAGGTCGACCTCTGGACCGACGGACCGTTTGACCAGCGCCAGTGCGATCGGACCGAGCTCGTAATGGTCGACGACCGTCCCGACCCGGCCGACCACGCGTCCGCCTGCCTTGACCGGATCGCCGGTGGACGGTCGCTCGTCTGTGCTCCCGTCGAGATGGAGCAGGACGAGGCGACGTGGGGCCTTGCCGAGGTTGTGGACCCGCGCGACGGTCTCCTGTCCGCGGTAGCAGCCCTTGTCGAGGTGAACCGCCCCCAACTCGTCGGGGCCGCCGATCCAGTTCACCTCCTGCGGGATGGTGCGCTCATCGGTGTCGACACCGAGTCGGGGGCGCATTGCGGCGACCCGCAGCGCGTCGTGAGTCCAGGTGCCTGCCATCCGGGCGCCGGCGTCGGTGAGTTGTGTCCACCACGCCTCGACGGAGGATTCGGGAATCACCAGGTCGATCACGGGCAGCCGGGCGCCCTCGCCGATCGGCGGCATCACCCGCCAGAATCCGAGTGGCTCCTCTTCGTGGTGGAGTTCGGGCAGGTCGCCGGCGGTATAGACCGGGGCGTCGGGGGTGAGGTCGATGAGGTCGGCGATCGGACCGTGCACGATGTCCGGACCGATCAGTGTGAGAACCGCCATGTCGGGTCGGGCGCCCGGTTCGACCTTCGCCCAGAAGACCATCTTGGAGAGGAAATCCAGCAGGGCCGGCCCGCGCCGACCCTCGCAGTCGACCCAGGTCACCCCGTCGACATCGGTCAGCACGAAGTGTTCCTCGACCCGACCGTTCACATCGAGCGACAGGTTCTCGGCGCTGGTCCGATCCGCCAGGGACGCCACATGTTGGCTGGAGATGGTGTGCAGCCAGGTCAGTCGATCGGCACCCGGCAACTCGATCACGGCCCGGTCCGAACGGTCGACGACGGCCGCGGAACGTTCGGCGGTCCGCTGCTCTCCGAGGGGATCTCCGTAATGCCATGCGACGTCGACGAGATCGTCAGAGCCGTCCTGGGGTGGCCCGGGCACGGCGCCCTGAGTGGAATACCTGGTCAGAATGCGCGACGCGGTCACATGTCGAGTCTACGGGGCGACACGAACCGGCGAGTGCCGGTCATGACGGACGGACCTCACCTAGCCTCGACTCCATGGCGCAGCAGCAGATCCTGGTCACCCTCGACGGCACGGTGCACGATCCGGATGTCCCGTTCCTCCATGCCGACGATCTGGCGGCGGTCCGTGGCGACGGTGTGTTCGAGACCCTGCTGATCCGCTCCGGCCGAACGCGGCGCGTCGGTGCGCACCTGGATCGCCTCCAACGGAGCGCGGCGATGATGGATCTGCCCGAGCCCGACCGTGACGCATGGCAGTCGGCGATCGAGGTGGCCGAGAAGGAATGGTCGGTCGCGGGTGGCGACGGCGAGGCGTGGCTGCGGCTGGTCTATTCGCGTGGGCGGGAGAGCGTGCCGGAAGCAGGGCCGACGGCGTATTTGGTCGTGGGTGCCGTTGCCGAGCGAGTTCGACACGTGCGGTCGGAGGGACTCTCGGTGGTGACGCTCGACCGCGGCTACTCGACTGACCTCGCTGCGACCGCGCCGTGGCAGCTCCTCGGCGCCAAGTCTCTGAGCTACGCGACGAATATGGCGGCGCTGCGTCATGCCGAACAGCAGGGGTTCGACGACGTGATCTACCTCAGCAGTGAGGGAGCGGTGCTGGAGGGGCCGCGATCGACGGTCGTCACCGTGACCGGGAAAACTCTGGCCACGCCGCCCCCGGAGACCGGCATCCTGCCCGGGACCACACAACGCGCAGTCTTCGACATCGCGGAGCAGGAGGGCTGGACGACGGCCACGCATTCCCTTCGACGAGCCGACCTCATCGGTGCCGATTCGGTCTGGCTGATCAGCAGCGTCACGCTGGCCGCGCGCGTCAGATCGCTCAATCGGTATGTGATGCCGACATCAACGACAGATGACGAATTCGCTGATTTGGTGGACCGCGCGATTTGCGTTGACTGACAATGGGAGCGACGTTCGTTCGTTGTCCGGTGATAGGTCACCGGCCGGCAGTGGACGGGATCCAGACCACAATTTCATCCAGGTGCGATCAGGACTTTGGGTGCTTGAACTTGCCCATCCGTGCAGCGTAGCGTGGGTCGGGTACGACTACTACGAAACGTAGTAGGTGACGGTTCGGCAATCAGGAGGTCGCACACCGCGGCCCGGCTCGTGCATCGCAGCCCGATGCACCGACTCTGATAGAGGCGACATGGACGCTCTTGATGTCTCCCGATGGCAATTCGGGATCACCACCGTCTATCACTTCATTCTGGTCCCACTGACCATCGGTCTGGCACCGATGATCGCTGTCATGCAGACCGTCTGGCACGTGACCGGCAACGAGCAGTGGCTGCGCGCGACCAAGTTCTTCGGGAAGCTCTTCCTGATCAACTTCGCGCTGGGCGTGGCCACCGGCATCGTGCAGGAATTCCAGTTCGGCATGAACTGGAGCGAGTACAGCCGATACGTCGCCGATGTGTTCGGTGCGCCACTGGCCTTCGAGGGGCTGGTCGCGTTCTTCCTCGAGTCGACCTTCATCGGTCTGTGGATCTTCGGCTGGGGTCGTTTGCCGCGACGAGTTCACTTGGCCTGTATCTGGCTGGCCGCGATCGGCGTCAACGCATCTGCCTACTTCATCATCGCCGCGAACTCGTGGATGCAGCACCCGGTGGGTGTGGAGTGGGACAATGAACGCAATCGTCCGGCGATGAACGACTTCGGGGCGGTCCTCACCAACAACACGACCCTGGCGGCATTCCCGCACGTCATCGCGGGCGCCCTGCTGACCGCCGGCACCTTCGTCGCGGCCGTAGGTTGTTGGTGGATGGCCCGGAACATGTGGCGGGCGAAGAAACTTCGCGTAGCCATCGAGACCGGGGACACCTCCGAGATGCCGACGACGACGTCGCCCAGTCAGATCGACGCCACGCCCGAGGACCTCGAGCAGGACGCTCGCCGAATGTGGCGCCCGGTGACCCGGTTCGCGCTGTGGGTGACCGTGGTCTCGGGCGTTGCCCTGTTCATCACCGGCGACATCCAAGCCGAGATCATGTTCGAGCAGCAGCCGATGAAGATGGCCTCGGCGGAATCCCTCTGCAACACCGAGACCGGTGCCGCGTTCTCGGTGCTGAGTGTGGGTAGGCAGAACAACTGCGACAACATCCACCCGGTGATCGAGATCCCCAACATGCTGTCGTTCCTGGCCAATCGCGACATCCACAGCACGGTGCAGGGGGTGAACCAGCTGCAGGTGCAGTACCAGGAGGCGCTCGACATGCCCGGGCAGAACTTCGCCCCGAACCTGTTCGTCACCTACTGGGGATTCCGGGCGATGATCACCTGGGCACTCGGGTCGGCCGTGCTCGCGCTGGGCGGACTGTGGCTGACGCGGAAGAAGCGAGTCGTCGAGTCGCGGAAGTTCGGCCTGCTGGCGCTGTGGATGATCCCTACCCCGTTCCTGGCCAACAGTTCCGGCTGGATCTTCACCGAGATGGGTCGTCAGCCCTGGGTGGTCGCGCCGAACTGGGCCGAGAATCTGGACCCGTTGCAGATCCACATGCTCGTCCAGGATGGTGTCTCCAATCATGTCGCGGCGACGGTCTGGGTGACGCTCATCGGTTTCACGGTGCTCTACGGGGCACTCGGAGTGGTGTGGTTCATGCTGCAGCGCCGCTACATCATCGAGGGGCCGGCCACCTACGATGCGATACCACCCGACGAGCCGTCGCCGGACGATTCCGATTCCGGTGAGCCCAAACAACTCTCGTTCGCGTACTGAGGAGATGACCGATGGGGCTGCAGGAGTTCTGGTTTCTGATCATCGCGATACTGTTCGTGGGCTATTTCGTGCTCGAGGGCTTCGACTTCGGGGTCGGCATGCTGATGCCCTTTCTCGGCCGCAGCCATACCGGTGGTGACGAGAAGGTCGCGCCGTCTGAGGATCTCGCCGATCCGGACAGGCGGCGCCGGGCGATCCTGAACACCATCGGGCCGGTGTGGGACGGCAACGAGGTGTGGTTGATCACGGGGGGCGCCGCGATGTTCGCGGCATTCGGCGGCTGGTACGCGACGATGTTCTCGGCCTTCTACCTGCCGCTGTTCCTGATCCTGGTCGGACTCATCACCCGTGTGTGCGCGATCGAATGGCGGGGCAAGATCAATTCCCCGAGGTGGCGTGCATGGGCCGATGTCGGAATCGGGCTGGGTTCCTGGATTCCGGCGATCCTGTGGGGCGTTGCGTTCGCGAACGTCATCCGGGGTCTCCCCATCGATGCGGATGCGCAGTACACGGCCGGGTTCTTCAATCTGCTCAATCCGTACGCGCTGCTCGGCGGTTTGACGACGTTGCTGGCCTTCCTCACCCACGGCGCGGTCTTCCTGGCACTGAAGACGAGCGGTGTGCTGAAACAGGACTCGATGAAGTACGCATCTCGTCTGGCGATACCGACGTTGGTGGTCGCGGCGGCCTTCCTGCTCTGGACCCAGTTCGCGTACGGCAACGGCTGGACGTGGATTCCGGTGTTGATCGCGGCCGTGGCGGCGGTGGTGATGGTGCTGGCGACCCGGGTGCAACGAGAGGGCGTCGCGTTCTTCGCGACCTGTGTGGCGATCGCCGGGACCGTGGGCACCCTGTTCTCCGTGCTCTACCCGAATGTATTGCCGTCCACGACGGATTCGGCCTACAACCTGACCATCGACAACACGTCGTCGAGCCACTACACGCTGACGATCATGACCTGGGCCGCGGTGCTCATCACACCGGTGGTGATCGCCTACCAGGCCTGGACCTACTGGGTGTTCCGCAAGCGGATCTCGGTGGAGCAGATCCCCGCACCGACCGGTCTTCCGTCGCTGCGCGTGCCGACTGAATGACGCGGGCCGCCAGTACCTCCGCGCCCACCGGGGAGCCCGACGTCGCGGAGGAGAGCGCACCGCCGCGGCGCGCGGGACCCGTCGACCCACGCCTGCTGCGTTATTCGCCCGCCGCCCGCGGGTACGTCGTCGTCACGGCGGTCTTCTCGTTCGCCGCATTGATCGCGATCATCGTGACGGCGGCGATGGCGGCCTCGATCGTGTCCGAACTCATCGTCGATCCCGGTCGGCGATCCGTTGGCGCCCAACAGATTCACCTCTTCGTTCTGGCCGGTGCAGTGGTCGCTCGCGTGGCGATGACCTACCTGCACGACCGGTACGCGCAACGGGCATCCGCGCGGGTGATCGCCCAGTTGCGCGCACGCGCCCTCGACGTGCTGACCGACCCTGCGACCACGCCACCCCGCGACCTCCTCGCACGACGAGAACACGCGAGCACCGTGTTACTGCGCGGGCTCGACAGCCTCGCACCGTATCTGTCGGGTTACCTGCCTGCGCTGATCGTCACCGTCACGGTCATCCCGACGGTGGTCCTCGTCATCGCTCTCACCGATTGGCCGTCGGCGCTGGTCATCCTGATCACGCTCCCGCTGATACCGCTGTTCATGGTGCTGATCGGGTTGATGACGCGGGATCGAACCGACCGCAAACTCCAGGCGATGAGTCGTCTGAACGCCCAGCTGCTCGACCTGATCGCCGGCCTTCCGACGTTGCGTGCACTGAACCGGTCACGTGGGCCGGCGGAACGAGTGGCCCAACTGGGGCGCGCCCACCGACGAACCACGATGTCGGCGCTACGGGTCGCATTCCTGTCCGGCGCCGTCCTCGAATTGCTTGCGACATTGTGTGTGGCGCTGGTGGCGGTGGGCATCGGAATCCGCCTCGTCTACGGCGAGATGAGTCTGTACGCAGGTGTTCTCGCACTGATCCTGGCTCCGGAGGCCTACCACCCGCTCCGGCAGGTCGGAGCCCAGTTCCACAACTCGGCGGATGGGGTGGCCGCGGCCGGCGAGATCGTGGAGTTGATCGAGGCGGCCGGCGCCCCGGCGCCGCCTTATCCCGGACATCGCACCTGTTCGGTTGCCGGGCAACAGATCACCCTCCTCGACGTCGGTGTCCACGGTCGAGACGGATGGGCTCCCCATCGGCTCGCTGCGACGATCGACCCGGGCCAGATGACAGTTCTGACCGGGCCGAACGGGGCGGGGAAGTCGACCACGCTGCTGGCCGTCATGGGGCTCATCGAACCCGATGAGGGTTCGGTGCTGGTCGGTGCGATCTCGGTCGCCGAACTCGACCCGGCCGCATTGCACGAGCAGATCGCATGGTTGCCGCAGCTACCGGTGATCGTCCCCGGTACGGTCACCGAGAATCTCGAGCTGTTCGGGATACTCGACCCGGCAGCGCTGCGACGTGCATCGGAGGCGACCGGTTTCGACGACGTCGTCGACGAACTGCCGGACGGTGTGGAGACCATGCTCGGCGCGGGTGGCGTCGGGCTCTCGGCAGGCCAGCGTCAGCGACTCGCGCTCACCCGGGTACTGGCCTCACCGTCGCCGCTCGTCCTCCTCGACGAGCCGACCGCGCATCTCGACGAACGGTCCGCGGCGGCCGTGCTCGATGTGCTCTCGGCCCGGGCGCGCGCCGGCGACACCGTCGTGGTGATCGCCCATCAGCCGCTCGCGCGCGCCCACGCCGACCGGATCGTCGAAATCGGTGGGGTGCACCGTGGCCACTGAACCCGGGCGCACGGGTACCGATCACCGCGAGGGCACGGCCGATCCCTTGCGGCGCGCCTTCGCGTTCCTCGGGTTGCGGGGTCGGCCGCTGGCGAAATCGATCCTGCTGGGGGTGGGTGGATCGCTGTCGGCACTCGGCTTGGCGGCGCTGTCGGCATGGCTGATCACCCGGGCGTGGCAGATGCCGCCGGTGCTCTACCTGTCGGTGGCGATCACGTCGGTTCGGGCCCTCGGGATCTCGCGCGGGGTCTTCCGGTACCTCGAGCGTCTGGCCACCCACGACCTCGCCCTCGGTGCGATGGCGACGGCGCGTGAACGCGTCTACCGCAGGCTCGCCGCGGGAGATCCCGCATACTCGGTGACGCTGCGCCGCGGTGACCTGTTGGCCCGTACCGGTGACGACATCGACGAGATCGGCAATGCCCTGATCCGGGGTGTGATCCCGATCGCCGTCGGCGCGGTGACCGCTGTTGCCGCGGTGCTCATCATGGGCCTCGTGTCGTGGTGGGCGGCCCTGATCCTCGCGGTCGCGTTGGTGGTCAGCGGGCTGGTCGCGCCGTGGTTGGCGGCGCGCGGCTCCGCGCGATCGATCGGTGATTCGTCCGAGGCCGCGACCCGCTCTTCGGAGGCGACCCTCGCCGCGCTCTGGCACGCGCCGGAACTGACCGTCGCGCGGCGTCGGGAGCATGTTCTCGCTGTCGCCGGGGCCGCCGACACCGAAGCTCTGGCGTCGGCCGATCGGGGCCTGCGTCACGAGGCCGCGGCAGCCGCCGCAACGCCACTGTCGGTGGGCGTCTCGGTGCTGGCGGCCTGCCTGATCGGGATCGAACTCGTGTCGTCGGTGCCGGGTTCGTTGGCGTCGGTCGCCTCGGGGGAGGGGCTCACGCCGATGATCCTCGGCGTCCTCATCCTGCTGCCGCTCTCCGCCTTCGAATCGACCGGACCGCTGACCGAGGCCGGGATTCAGATCGAGCGGAGTCGCCAGAGCGCCGCACGGGTCATGGCGCTGGTCGATGGCGCGGGCGTGTCCGAGGCGGGCTCGGAGCCCGACGGAGTGCCCGTGCACGACCGGGGACCGTGGGATCGCGACATCCATTCGGGTCCGGTGACGGTCGACGTCGATGCACTGCGGTGGGGTTGGTCGTCGACGAATGTCCTCGGTCCCGCCGACGGGCTGTCTGTTCAGTTGCCGCCCGGGGCGCGGATGGTGGTGGTCGGGCCCAGCGGATCGGGGAAATCAGCACTCATGCTGACCCTGGCCGGGCACTTGGCGGCTCACGCGGGAACGGTCGGCTGCCGTGATGCCGCCGCCGGCTCCGTCGACCTGCGCTCGGCGGTCTGCTATGTCGCCGAGGAGGGCCACGTCTTCTCCACGACGGTCCGGGAGAACCTGCTGGTCGCCCGGGGTGATGCCAACGATGCCGAGTTGTCGGCGGCGCTCGACGCGGTGGGCCTGCGGTCGTGGATCGACGGGCTGCCCGAGGGTATCGACACCGCCCTGACCGGGGGAGCGGACGCGGTCAGCGGCGGTCAGCGACGTCGGCTGCTCCTCGCCCGGGCCTTGCTGCACCCGGCGCCGGTGGTGCTGCTCGACGAACCGACCGAGCATCTCGACGCCGACGACGCGGCAGTGCTCCTGCGCCGGCTCGTCGCCGCCGACGGTGGGCTGTTCGGTCCGTCGAGGACCGTCGTGATCGTCACGCATCATGCTGGGGCGCAAGATCTTTCCATGGTCAATCCGAGTTGTGTGGTCCTCGAGATCGAGCCGGTCGCGGCCCGGTGAAAAAGACGTTGCCGCCCGGTCGCGGGCAGGCGTATCTTCGGCTGTACACGAGGAAGGAGGTGGTTCGAAGTTGTATGACTATTGGACACGTGAGGTGACCATCCGCTAGCGCGGATCGTGGCATTCACTGCCACGGGAGTGCGCCGAGAGGCCGCACCCTCCGTGCCGGCGAATTCCAGATGGTCACCCGACCCCCGTACCCCGATCGAGTCCGATCGGCCCCGGCCCCGCTGACGGGCGGTACGGGGGTCGTTTCCGTCCAGGGCCGTTTCGGTCCGGGAGTGACCCCCCGAATCCGGCATGTGTAACGCGCGTCACCGCGATCCCGATCGGTTATTCAAGTAGTCGACTACTCGTGCTCGGACACCGACTCCGGCGTGAAATTGACACCAGTCCGTGATCGAACCCGATCAGGCCCGACCCATCCGGACCGGGTCGCGACACGAACCACAGGCGACCGAACTTCTTCGGCGAGGGAGACCGACATGACCGCGACACATGCTCACGTGGCATCCGATCACGATGCATCGAACGTGCCTCGCATGCCCGTGGGCCTCCCGCACGAGATCATCGCCGATCAGGTGGACACCGAGGTCCGGGCCCGATTCCTCACCCCCGACGATGCGGATTGGACCAACGACGGCGCGGCCACCTGGACGCCCGGCCACGTCTCGGGTCTCACCTACTCGCACACATCGGGCTCCGATCAGCTGGTCCTTCACAACCGGGGCGCCTGTGACCTGGGTGTGCTGTCGACCCCGGAGTTGCCGCGCACCGACGGAACGGTGTTCACGCATCTGCCGTCGGGGGCGTCGGTCGATCTGCCCGTCGCCGAGTCGCACATTCTGCAGACGGCCCGGGTCGGCGGCCGGCCGGTCCTCGTCGGACAGGTCGTGTCCGGGCGCGATCCGGAGAGCACCGAGCCGTTGTTCATGCTCGACGGCCCGGCTCCGGACGAGGTCGACTGGGCGGCGCTCGACCCCGGCGATGACTACTGGAAGCCGGGTGATGTCGACTTCGGCGTGCCGACGGCCCCTCAGTTCGTGTTCGCCGATCCGTTCGCGCACGGTGTCCATCACACGCGCATCGACGGTGAGGTGGCGATCCACAATCGCGGTGACAGCGAGGTGGCAGTGCTGACCGTCGGCGCCGACGGCCCGCTCGACCTGGTGGTCGCACGTCCGGGCGAGTCGGTTCCGATTCCGCCCGGAGACGCCGTCTGCTACGTTCAGGCGCCCCGAACTGATTGCAGTCCAACGCTGTTGGGTGTCATGTGGCTGCGTTCGGGCGAGCTGATGCCGAGTGTGCTGCCGATTCCGTCGCGGCGTGATCACCTCGACTACCACTACTTGACCCCGTGGAGCGCCGACTGGGATTGCGGGTACCCACAGCAGATCCATCTCGACGCCGAGGCGAGCGGCGTCACCTACCAGTACCGGGCGAGTGCGGACCGGATGACCATTCGCAACACCGGTGACGAGCCGATCGCCGTGATCTACAACCGTGCGGGTGAGCGGGTCGTCGCCGAGGTGACGGCGGGCACCCGGATGACCTTCCCGGTGTGTGCGGACGCCGACACCGGTCAGGTGTTCTCCGTCGTCGGCGAGCGCGTGGACAGCCGACCGGGCCGGTCGGCGAGCTTCGCGTCGTCGGGCGCGGTGATACCGGGAACCAGCGGGAAACCGGGTACCGCAACCAATTACGGTTCGGTCGTGATCATGCTCGGCACGGTGGTCTACAGCGCCGTGCCCAAGAAGAACCTCTACCTGGCGTGGTCTGACCGTCGTCGGTGGTTGCGGCGGTCGGCCGGGTGAGCAAGCCGCTACGTCAGCCGGCGTAGCGACGGAGTTTGGCCGACATCCGCGGGATGAGATCGCCGTCGGCGTCGACGCGTTCCTCCACATAGGCGAGGTCGCCGTCCTCGACGAGTCCGTAGAGTCGTTTTCCGCCGCCGGTACGACGCCCGGAATCGGCCTTGATCACCACGTCGGTGGCGAGTTCCCACGAGGTCTGCGTCAGGGGCTGACCGTAGAACAGTTCGATCGAACCCTCTGCGTGAGCCAGCAGCAGTTCGATGTTGTCGTCGTCGCCGATCCGCCAGAACCCGGTCTCACGTAGGTCGGGACGAACGAAACGTGCATCGTCGTCGATCACCCACGACCGGGCCTGCCAGTTGAGGAAGTTCTGACCGTCGTGACTGACGATGATCTGTTGAGCGAAGTGGTAGTCCACGCCGGTGTCGGGATCGTGTCCCTCACCCTCGCCCTGCCAGACGCCCACCATCGGCAGGAGCGCGAGGAGGCCGGAATGCAGGTCGGCGCCGTGGCGGAGATTGGCGGTGTCGTGGGGGAGCGGGAGCTCGCCCCACTCGGGGAGATTGCGGTCCGCGGTCTCCTGGGCACGCTCGGCTGCCTGGTTGATCGCGTCGTCGCCGGACCGGCGCGCCGCGCCGTCCGGTTCATCCGCAGGCTGGCTCACGACTCGTCGTTGATCAGACGGTAGAGGACGTAGACACCGAACCAGGCGATCAGAATCGATGCCAGAATCAGCAGGATCTCGAAGAAAATGACCACGCGGAGAGTTTAGCGCGCGAGTTGTGCCGCCATCGAACCGAGGTGGTCTCGTCCGATGCTTGGATGGTGACATGAGCGATGAACAGCGCATCTCGACGGCGAGCCGCCGGATCGCCGCCCCCGCCGAACGTATCTTCGAGCTGATCGCCGACCCGGCGCGCCAGCCCGAGTGGGACGGAAACGACAATCTGTCGGAGGCGCCGCCCGGCCGGCGGGTGACCGCGGTAGGCGAGGTGTTCGCGATGACCCTGACGACCGGTGCTGTCCGGGAGAACCACGTCGTCGAGTTCGAGGAAGGTCGGCGGATTGCCTGGAAGCCGTCGGAGGAGGGCTCCGAACCGCCCGGCCATCTGTGGCGGTGGGAACTCGAGTCCGACGGCGACGCGTCGACCCTGGTGACCCACACCTACGACTGGACCGATCTGGAGGACCCGCCCCGCCTGGTCCGTGCGCGCGCCACGACGTCTGATCGGTTGCTTTCGTCGATCGACCGGCTCGCCGGGATCGCGGAGGCGCCGTAGGCAGCATGGGTTTCGGTCGATCAGTGCGTCCGACGATCCTCATCTGCTCATCCGCGCAAGGACGAAGGCCCCCGGGGCGGAACCCCGGGGGCCTTCGGTCGCGTGGAGCGATCTACTTCTTGACGACGATCTACTTCTTGACCACGATGTCGTGCTCGTGCACGCCGGGGCCTTCCGGCGAGATGGTCACGTCACCGTTGCCGACCGACGACAGCGCGCGCAGCGTCCACGTGCCGGGGGCGGCGAAGAAACGGAAGTCGCCGGTCGGGCTGGCCACGACCTCGGCGGTGAACTCACCGGTCGAGTCGAGCAGCCGGACGAAGGCGCCGGCAACCGGCGTGCCCTCGGAGTCGTTGACCTGACCGGTCAGGACGGTCTCCTTCTCGACATCGACACCGGCGGGCAGCTTCTGCCCTTGCTTGGGTGCAGCACACATGGTTACTTTCCTTCTCCGAGCTCGACGGGCACGCCGACCAGCGAGCCGTATTCGGTCCAGCTGCCGTCGTAATTCTTCACGTTCTGGTGGCCCAGCAGTTCCTTCAGCACGAACCAGGTGTGGCTGGATCGCTCGCCGATACGGCAGTAGGCGATGGTCTCCTTCTCACCGTCGAGGCCCGCCTCGGAGTACAGCTCGGCGAGGTCCTCGTCGCTCTTGAACGTGCCGTCCTCGTTGGCGGCCTTGCTCCACGGCACGTTGATGGCGCTGGGGATGTGGCCGGGCCGCTGGCTCTGCTCCTGGGGGAGGTGGGCCGGCGCGAGGATCTTGCCGGAGAACTCGTCTGGGCTGCGCACGTCGACCAGGTTCTTGTTGCCGATGGCGGCGACGGCCTCGTCACGGAACGCGCGGATGGTCAGGTCGGGCTCGGAGGCCTTGTAGGTGGTGGCCGGACGGCTCACCGCGTCGGTCGACAGCGGGCGGCCGTCGAGCTCCCACTTCTTGCGGCCGCCGTCGAGGAGCTTGACGTCGTTGTGGCCGTACAGCTTGAAGTACCAGTAGGCGTACGCCGCGAACCAGTTGTTGTTGCCGCCGTAGAGGATCACGGTGTCGTCGTTGGCGATGCCGCGCTCACTGAGCAGCTTGGAGAACTGCTCGGCGTCGACGAAATCGCGACGGACCGGGTCCTGCAGGTCGGTCTTCCAGTCGATCTTCACGGCGCCGGCGATGTGGCCGCCGTCGTAGGCGGAGGTGTCCTCGTCGACCTCGACGAAGACGATTCCGTCGGTGTTGAGGTTCTGCTCAGCCCAGTCGGCGCTGACCAGGACGTCGGAACGTGCCATGGTTGGGTCCTTCCCAGATACTTGCGGATATTTGTGGAGAGATGTGAAACGCAGTTGATGCCGACCGGGTGATTCGTCGCGGATGGTCTGGTCACCGGAGATATCCGGATGAGACGCGAGAATGTCAGAGATGCAAGGAACCGCACCGGCCACCATCGTCAGATGAACGCGCCGACAGGCGCCGCGTTCTCAGAGACTAACGACAGCAACAATCGGCGACGCGACAGAAGTCGATCGCACGACGGCGAGTGAGCATGAACTCACGGCGCAGTTGCATGCCAACGAGGGTACACAGCGGTGACCGGAGCCCCCAAACCGCTCCCGCCGTCGTCGCAGATCGGACGCAATATCTCGTCGACCGTGCGCAGAAATCCGCCGACCGTGCGCAGAACCTCGTCGATCGTGCGTGCCCGCGCCCGTTCGACGGGAAGGTGTGCCCGATCGACGGCGTGGCGGGTGAGGAGTCGTCAGAAGTCGCTCGGGACGAGGTCGGCCGCGCCGCGCTTGCCGGCCAGGAGGACGTCGCTGCCCTCACTGTGGGCCTCGGTGGGTGTGGTCTGCCAGGGCAGCGGCATCGGGGGAAGCGTCGCCGTGAAGCGCGACAGCACATATCCGCGGAGATCGTCCGCGACGTCGGCGTCGACGTGTTCCTCCGGGCCGCGATAGAAGTCGGTTGCCGAGATACGCAGGCGGCCGTCGACCACCGAGAGGTCCACCGCGACGCTGACCTTTACCTTCGGGCCCGGATACGCCGACGCCGACGGTGGTATCCGGGTCCTCGCGGGAATCGGCGGCAAGGGGACGGTGCCGGTCAGCAACACGCCTGAGGTGCGCCGCAGGAGTCCGTCGCCCGGCCCGCCACCGCCTGCCTTGTCCACTGGCGCCGGGGTGTTGACCGTCAGATCGAGGATGCCGAGCATCCGTCCGAGGTTCACCGAATCCAGCCGCGTGTAGGCGTCCACCGACGCAGTGTGCAATAAGTCACTCGACTCGATGTCGAAGCCGTTCGGAGCCGACCACCGGCCCATGGTGGCGCCGAGTTCGGCACGGCAGCCGGCAGCAGACTGACAGTCGACCGCAACGCCGCGGGCGGTGATCACCGCGCCGCCGAAGTCGCCGGTGCGCGCATGCGTGAGGAACGGAAACCCGCTGATGGTGACCTCGGGCTCATAGGTCACACGTGGTGACGCGAGCAGTGCGCGAGAGAAATCGTGCTCGGTGCGCATCGCGGCGACCGTGTCGGCGAGGAGCAAGACGAGAGCGACCACGATCACCCCGACGATGCCGACACCCAGAATCCGACGTCCCCGGTGCCGGTGCCCGTGTCGGCGCCGGGATACACGCTGTCGGCCTCCCCCGGACGCCTTGTTAACAGCGAAACGCGACATTGGCGCTATTCTGTCACCTATCGCGCACACGTTGGTAAGGCGGCGTAAACAAACCGTCGGCTACGTGAGCAGCGCCGGACCGGTCCGCACGCGGGTCGGGAACGGTTGTCCACGGGTTGGGGAACGACGAGATCGGAGTACTACATGGATCTCTTATTGTTGACAGCCGATCCGAATCCAGAGTCCGTCCTGCCATCTCTGTCGCTGCTTGCGCACACCGTGCGGGTGGCGCCGACCGAGGTCTCGTCGTTGATGGAAGCGGGCAACGCGGACGTCGCGATCGTCGACGCGCGGACGGATCTCGCCGCCGCCCGCGGACTCTGCCGATTGCTCGGCAGCACCGGCTCCGCCGCGCCGGTGGCCGCGGTACTCACCGAGGGCGGGCTCGTCGCCGTGAACGCCGACTGGGGCCTCGACGAATTCCTGCTCCCCGGTACCGGGCCCGCAGAGCTCGACGCGCGTCTGCGACTGCTGGTGGTCCGTACCCGCGGGATGACCACGGAGGAGGCCAGCGGCAAGGTCACCCTGGGCGAGCTGATCATCGACGAGGGGACCTACACCGCCCGGCTGCGTGGGCGCCCCCTCGACCTCACCTACAAGGAGTTCGAACTCCTCAAGTACCTCGCCCAGAATGCCGGCCGTGTGTTCACCAGAGCGCAACTCCTGCAGGAGGTCTGGGGGTACGACTTCTTTGGTGGTACCCGCACGGTCGACGTCCATGTCCGTCGCCTGCGCGCGAAGCTGGGCAGCGAACACGAATCTCTGATCGGTACCGTACGCAACGTCGGGTACAAGGCGGTCCGCCCGAACCGCGGTAGGGGATCGGCCGACACCGACAACTCGACAGACGTGATGCCCGACGGCTTCGGTGCCGGCGATCTCGATGGACCGCTCGATGAGGAGTTCAGTGCCACCACCAATGGGAACTGACGGTGCCGGGGCCGGTTTGACGGTGGTCGACCGACTGACCTCCGAGGCTGTCGACTTCGCGCACGGGCTGGTGAGGTCCGCGACAGACGCCGACGGCGTCGCGCCACTGTCCGAACAGTCCGCGACGGCGATCGACGGAGCGTCGGATCAGGTTGTGCGTCATATCTTCTCGGACGCAGGCTATGCGAACGTGATCGCCGGGCGCTCGGGCGAGCCGGCCATGATCGAGGCCGTCGTCGATCCGGCCCGTCGCCGGAGAGGGTACGGACGGGCGCTCCTTGCTGCGGCCTTCGTCGTGGCGCGAGAGGTCACCGCCGATCCGGCGCCGCGGGTCTGGGCGCATGGCGACCTGCCCGGCGCGGTGGCTCTCGCCGCCACGTTGGGTCTGGCCCGGCGCCGCGAACTGTTGCAGCTGCGTCGACCGCTCCCGCCGACCGGCGACGCCCTGCCGCCTCTCGAGGTGGACGACCGAACCGTGCTGCGTACCTACGAAGGCTCCATCGACGACGCGGAGATCCTGCGGGTCAACAACGCAGCGTTCGACTGGCATCCAGAGCAGGGCGGATGGACCCAGGCGCAGATCACCGAACGGATCCAGAGTGACTGGTTCGACGCGAAAGGGCTGTTCCTCGCGTTCGACGCGGCGCACCCGGAACAACTGCTCGGTTTCCACTGGACGAAGGTGCACGACCCGAGTCTTGGTGAGGTCTACATCGTCGGTGTCGATCCCGCGGCGCAGGGGCGCGGACTCGGCCGGCTGCTGACCCTGGCGGGACTGCACCATCTCGCCGATCGCCACATCGGCGAGGTGGAGCTGTACGTCGAGGGCGACAACGTCGCCGCGCTGCACACATACGAGCGGCTCGGCTTCACCAGGTATGCGATCGACGTCGCGTACGGGTGATGCGGCGCCCGACTACCGGCTGGCTGCTCAGCCGAGTTTCCGGGCCCGTGCGGCGGGTGCCCCGGTCAGGAAATCCTCCAGGATCCGCACCACCTCGTCGGGCGCTTCGGCGTGCGGGTAGTGGCCGACACCCGGGAGGATCTCGAGCCGGCTCCCCGGGATGGCCTCGTGCGCGGCGATCCCGTGTGCGACCGGGATGATGTTGTCCTTGTCGCCCCAGATCAACTGGGTCGGCAACTCGGCGTTGAGGTACAACCGGTTCAGGGCGCTGACCGCCTGACCGCGGTGATCGACGACGGCACGTAGCGTCCGGAGGAACGCCCGCCGCGTCGCGGCGTCGGACAACGAGGTATAGGCCCGCCAGGTCTGATCCGCCCGGGGTGAGCGGATGCCGGCTGACGCGGCCCACGAGCGAACCGTCTCGCCCACCCGCAGTACAGGTTTCGGAGCAATGACCGGGAGGATGAGCTCTGCGCCGGGAGCGGCGAGGAATCTCAGCATCCAATTGACGTCTGGTCCGAGTCCGCCACTGCCGATCAACACGAGACGCTCGCAGTAGTCGGGGTGTTGGTAGGTGAACTGCATCGCGACCCCGCCACCGAGCGATTGGCCGATGACCGTGACCTTGTCGATCCCGATCTCGTCGAGCAGATCACGCAGGAAGGCCGCAAAGGCCCCCAGTGAATAGTCTCCCCGGGGCTTGTCGGAGTCGCCGTGCCCGGGCAGATCCGGCGCGATGATGCGGTAGCGACGGGCGAGAGCGGGGATCACGGCATCCCACGTGGCGGAGCTGCCGGCCATACCGTGGATGAGCAGCAGTGCGTCGCCGTCGCCGACATCGCGATAGGCGACTCGGTCGCCGTGCAGGTCGAGATGGTTGTACTCGTTCGTCACGGACGTCGCTCCCCACGCAGTCGGTCAGATGTCCGGCACCTCGGGTCTTAGCCGAACTCTACCGGGCGTGCGTCTCCGGGCGTTCGCTCCCGGCGCCCGAGGGCTTATCGGACCACGGTCCGGCCAATTCACCCTGCGTTCATCTGGTGTCGGTGATCAGTCCACCAGCCCCGCCTAGCGTCATTTCGGACACTCCGGAGTGCCGGAGTCATCGATCGAAAGGCTCGTGTAACGGTGAAGATCAATCGGAACGGTGCGTTGGCGGCGGTATCGACCATTGCGATGGTCGCGCTGGTCGGCGCATGCAGTAGTGGCGGGGACACCAAGACGATCAGCGGCGAGGGTTCGACTGCCCAGCAGAAGGCCATGGAGCACTTCGGCGACGTGTTGACCGACAACGGCGACATCGTGATGGACTACACGGGCAGCGGCTCGGGAGACGGCATCAAGAAGTTCATCGCCGGCGACGTCGACTTCGCGGGTTCGGATTCGGCGCTCAAGCCCGAAGAGGTCGCGTCGGCGAAGGAACGCTGCAACGGCAACGACGCGTGGCACATCCCGCTGGTCGCCGGTCCGGTGGCGGTCGCCTACAACGTGGAGGGCGTCGACAACCTCAAGCTCAACCCGACGGTGCTGGCCGGCATCTTCGATTCCAAGATCACCAAGTGGAACGATCCCGCGATCGCGGCCCTGAACCCCGGCGTCGCCCTCCCGGCCGAGAACATCGTCCCGGTGCACCGCAGCGACAGTTCCGGCACCACCGACAACTTCCAGCAGTTCCTGCAGGCATCGGCACCGCAGGCCTGGCCGTACGAGCACAGCAAGGAGTTCCAGGGCAAGGGCGGCTCGGCCGCGGCCAAGTCGACCGGCGTCGGCGACACCGTGAAGAAGACCCCGGGCTCGATCACCTATGTCGAGTGGGGCTTCGCGACCGAGAACAAACTGGGTGTGGCCCAGATCGACTTCGGTGCGGGACCGGTCGCGTTGAACGCCGACTCGGCCGGCAAGGCCCTGGATTCGGTGAAGTTCAAGTCCCCGGGCAGCAAGGACCTCGTGGTGGACAGCGACGCGCTCTTCGCGTCGAAGACGGCGGGCGCATACCCGCTGATGCTGACCACCTATGAGATCGTGTGCTCGACCGGCTACTCCGACGAGAACATCAGCTCGACTCTCAAGGAGGCCTTCACCACTGCCCTGAACAAGGGTCAGGACGGCTTGGCCGACCTCGGCTACGTGCCGCTGCCCGACGCCTACAAGGCGACAGTGCAGGGGACCGTCGACAGTCTGGGCGGCAGCTCGGGCGGTCAGAATTCCTGAGTCTCACATCACCACAGTCGCGGGGCCGGAGCGTTTGCGGCCCCGCGACCGCGGTTGAGACACTAGGCCGATCCACTATCCGGGAAGTGGCGCGATGACCAGAGCAGAACCAGAAGGACGCATGACCTCACTCAGCCAGAATCAGGGCGAGCACGCCGAGGGTGGTCCGCTGGGCACATCGCCTGCGCCGGATCTCCCGCCCGAGGCACAGCCCAGTGATCTCAAGACCGCCAAGCGCAGCAGGCTCGGTGACCAGATCTTCCGCACGCTGTCGGTGGGCTCGGGTGTCCTGGTCTCGGTCGTCATCGCCCTGATCGCGATCTTTTTACTGGCACAGGCGATTCCGTCGCTTGCCAAGAACACCGCCAACTTCTTCACCTATCAGGGCGAGTGGATCACCACCGGGACCGAGCTGAAGTTCGGCATCCCGCAGCTCTTCTATGCCACTGTCGTGGTCTCGCTGATCGCGTTGCTGCTCGCCATGCCTGTGGCTTTGGGCATCTCGATCTTCGTGACGGAGTACGCGCCGAAGCGTTTCGTCGGGCCCATCACCTACACCGTCGATCTGCTCGCCGCGATCCCGTCGATCGTCTACGGCTTGTGGGGCATCCTCGTCCTCGGACCCGCGCTGGTCCCGGTCAACAACTGGCTTGTGGGCAACCTCGGTTTTCTCCCGTTCTTCCAGCAGCCGACCCAGGTCGCGAACATGTCGACCGGTGGCACCATGCTCACCGCAGGCATCGTGCTCGGGATCATGATCCTGCCGATCATCACCGCGGTCACCCGCGAGGTATTCATGCAGACGCCGACGGCCCACCGCGAAGCCGCCCTCGCGCTCGGTGCGACCAAGTGGGAGGTCGTGAAGGTCGCGGTGCTCCCGTTCGGGTTCTCCGGCTACATCAGCGGCGGCATGCTCGGGCTGGGGCGCGCGCTCGGCGAGACGATGGCTCTGCTGCTGATCATCTCGACGGCCGGGCCGATCGACTTCAACCTGATGGAGAGCGGCGAGACCTTCGCGACCAAGATCGCCAACAATGCGGCCGAGTTCGACTCACCGTCGAAGACCGGCGCCTACATCTCGGCCGGCCTGACCCTGTTCGTGCTGACGTTCGTCGTCAACGCCGCCGCCCGCACGGTCGTCTCCCGGAGGAATAAGTGACATGACAGCGACAATTGATTCGCGGCCGAGCGGACCTGTCAAGAGGCGCCCGTCCGGATTCCAGCCGGTGGCCACCCGGCGCAAGATCGTCAACCAGTCGACGCGGGTCCTGGTGTCGGTGGCATTGCTGATCGCACTGGTACCGCTCATATGGCTGGTCGTGACGCTCATCGCACGCGGGATCGAACCGATCCTCGACCCGCAATGGTGGTTCTCCGCCGAGCGCCGGGGCGGGGTCGCCAATGCGATCGTCGGCACCCTCATCCAGACCGCGCTGGCCGCGCTGATCTCGATCCCGCTCGGCATCTTCGTCGCGATCTACCTCGTCGAATACAGCAACGGCAAGTCGGTCCTCGCGCGCACCACGACCTTCATGGTCGACATCCTGTCCGGTGTCCCGTCGATCGTGGCCGCGCTCTTCATCTACGCCGTCTGGCGTACCTCGTTCGGGCTGCCTCGGATGGGTTTCGTGGTGTCGCTCGCGTTGGTGCTGTTGATGGTGCCGTTGGTGGTCCGTGCGACCGAGGAAATGCTGAAGATCGTCCCGCAGGATCTGCGAGAGGCGTCCTACGCGCTGGGCATCCCCAAGTGGAAGACCATCGCGCGAGTGGTCCTCCCGACGGCGTTGTCGGGCATCGTGACCGGCGTGATGCTGGCCATCGCGCGTGTGATGGGCGAATCCGCCCCGGTGCTGATCCTGGTGGGATCGACACGGGCGATGAACTGGGATCCGTTCGCCGGCAACCAGGAATCGCTACCACTGATGATGGTGCAGCAGTACAACAACGGTCCTGGAGCACTCGACAAGGTGTGGGGAGCGGCGCTCACCTTGGTCATCCTGGTCGCGATCGTGTACTTCGGCGCCAAGGCAGTGGCGAAGTTGTTCGCCCCCAAGACCTCCTGACCCTTCGAGAACCCCGTCGCTCGCCTTCGGGGAGCGGACGGACCTCCACCGCGAGAACGGATAGAGACAATGGCCAAGCGCCTCGACATCAAAGACCTGAACATCTATTACGGCGCATTCCACGCGGTGAAGGACGTGACGCTGGAGGTGCCGCCGCGCTGCATCACCGCCTTCATCGGCCCGTCGGGCTGTGGCAAGTCCACGGTGCTGCGCACGCTCAATCGCATGCACGAGGTGACACCCGGCGCCTACGCAACGGGCAATGTCCTCCTCGACAGCGAGGACATCTACGCCAAGGGCGTCGACCCGGTGAGCGTGCGCGCCACCATCGGCATGGTCTTCCAGCGGCCGAACCCGTTTCCCACCATGTCGATTCGCGACAACGTGGTGGCCGGCCTGAAGCTCCAGGGCGTGCGGAACAAGGCCCAGCTCGAAGAGGTCGCCGAGCGCAGCCTGCGCGGCGCCAATCTCTGGGACGAGGTGAAGGACCGGCTCGACAAGCCCGGTGGTGGCCTGTCCGGCGGTCAGCAGCAGCGACTGTGCATCGCGCGCGCGATCGCAGTGTCGCCGGACGTGCTGCTCATGGACGAACCGTGCTCGGCGCTCGACCCCATCTCGACGCTGGCGATCGAGGACTTGATGGGTGAGCTCAAGAAGGAATACACGATCGTCATCGTGACCCACAACATGCAGCAGGCGGCGCGGGTCAGCGATCAGACCGCGTTCTTCAACCTGGAGGGCATCGGTCAGCCGGGGCAGCTCGTCGAGCTGAACGACACCGAGACGATGTTCTCCAGCCCGTTCAAGCAGGAGACCGAGGATTACATCTCGGGCCGCTTCGGCTGAGCCGGAGAAGTCTTGAGGCATCTGCGCCGGGGTGGTGGTTCATCGACTCCCGGCGCAGTGCGTTGCCGGCTCGGTGCGGTGCTGTGAGGGGCGCCCTTCGTGACACTTCGCTGGCGCTTCGTTCCTCAGGGACCGCCGTGGCGAGCGCTGCGCCCTGAGGAGCGAGCCTGCGAGCGTCTCGAAGGGTCTCGAAGGGTCTCGAAGCTCACATGTTCAGCAGCAACACGATCAACGCGACGATCAGAACGAGGGTGAACCCCAGATAGCTCAGGATCTGGCGGCGGTGAGCGGCGGCTGCCTGCTCGTCGTCGGTGAGTGTGTGCTCAGCCGCTGCACTCCCGGCACCCAGACCGTAGAGGGGCATGTCGCGCGTCGCGTTCTCGGTAGTGAACATGGGCCCGCTCGCTGCGCTCCCGGCGCCCGGACTGAATGTGGGCCCGCTCGCTGCGCTCCCGGCGCCCGGACTGAATGTGGGCCCGCTCGCTGCGCTCCCGGCGCCCGGGTCGAAGTCTCGTTCCGCAGAGGGATGCTGAGCCATGTCGCCACCCTAACGCCGGGGCGACGGGGCCACGAAATCCGGTGCAGCACCAGGTGAGCGCCATCTCATCGCAGAAAAAACGCGGTCCGGATCGCATCCGGACCGCGCGAGGGACGTGCGTCCCGAGTCGTCGAGACCCGGGGACGCGGTTCCGACGATTGGTCAGGAGACCTCGAGGAACTGTTCCGGTGTCTGCCCGGTGGCCTGGAACACGACCCTGCGCCCGATGAGCACCGCGTGGTCGGCGAACCGCTCGTAGTACCGGCCGAGCAGGGTGACATCGACGGCGGCGGCCACCCCGTGGCTCCACTCCCGGTCCATCAGCACCGTGAACAGGTGCCGGTGCAGATCGTCCATGGCATCGTCGTCTTCTTGCAGACGGACTGCTTCCTCCGGGTTCTGTGTGGTCAGGACCTCTCGCGCGGTCTCCGCGAGTTGCACCGCGAGCCGGCCCATCTCGGCAAAGTAGCCGTTGACCTCCTCGGGCAGCGCCTTGGCCGGGTGGCGACGGCGCGCAACCTTCGCCACGTGCAGGGCGAGTGCCCCCATCCGGTCGACGTCCGCCGCGATCTGGAATCCGCTGACGATTCCGCGCAGATCACCGGCCACCGGAGCCTGTCGGGCGAGCAGCGCGAACGCCTGCTCCTCGGCGCGGACCGACAACTCGTTCATCCGGTCGTTGTCGGTGATCACTTCCTCGGCGACGGCCAGCTCGGCCTGCAGCAGGGCCTGGGTGGCGCGCGCCATGGTCGCGCCGGCGAGGTCACACATCTCGCCCAAGATCGAATTGAGCACCTCAAGCTGCTCGTGGTACGCGGTACGCATAGCGTCCAGGATACTTGGTCACTCGACCGATACCCTGCCAGTGCGGATGAACACACCATGAACGGCCGGTGCATGCCCGATTTGACCCCTTTTTTGCAGGTCAGGAGCAGGTCGTGTCGCCCGCGTTGGTCACCGCAAGATCGTTCGGCAGGCCCGACGACGCCGACAGCTCCGGCAGTTGCTGGGCCGAGATGGTGCTACCGGTGGCGGGGGTCGAGTCCAGGGATCCGTCGAAGTTCGAACCCAGGATCACTTCGACGCCCGACTTCACGTTCGGGTCCTGCTGGATCGTCGCGCCGGGGAACATCTTGGCCAGGGTGGCCGCCGAATCCTGCTCGCCCGCGCCATAGCGGATGACGGTCTCGTCGCGGTTCTCCGAGGCGTCGGCGACACCGCGGACGTCGAATCCCTGGGACACGAGCTGGTCGGAGACCTCTGACGCCACGCCGCTGCGGTCGGTCCCGTTGAGGACTCGGACGCCCACGTTGCCGGGGCTCTGCGCGGTCGCGTTCAGCTTGGTCGGTGCGGCCTCACTCGAGGGTGCGGCCGAACTGCTCGAGGCCGTCTTGCTGGCGGAACTCGAGGCCTTCTTCTTCGCCTTCTCACCGGGCAGCGGGTCGTCGTCGATGATCGAGTTGAAGATCGCGTTGATGGCGTCGGTCCGCGGGATCTCGTTGTTGAGACCGTCCGTCGTGGTACCCGAGGTCGGGATGGTCAGGAAGGTGACCCGTCCGGCCTCGATTCCCTGCATCGATTCGGCCAGATTGAGCAGTGACTTGGTGTCGACACCGTCCACGAAGCTGTACTGGATGAAGGTGTTGACGATGCTGTTCAGCTTGTTCGGGTTCGACAACACGTTGCCGGACAGTGTGGAACGCAGCAGTGACGACATGAACAGCTGTTGCCGCTTGATCCGGCCGTAGTCGCCGGTGCCCTCGGACGCGATGTTCCGAGCGCGGACATAGTTCAGAGCGCGTCGTCCGGTGAGCTTCTGAGGTCCGGCTTTCCGGATGATCTGGCCAAGCTCGTAGTCGTACAGGGGTGACGTGGAACAGACCTGGACACCGCCGACGGATTTGACGACCTTCTCGAATCCGTAGAAGTCCATCGCGATGAAGTGGTTGATGTTCAGGCCACTCATCTGGGTGATCGCCTGCACCAGGCATTTCGGTCCGCCGTCGGCGTAGAGACTGTTGAGCTTCACTCCGGTCTCGGCCGGTATCGGATCTCCGTAGGTGCCGGCACTGTTGTCCCATTGCTGGCATTCGGGCCGGTCGACCTGCAGGTCGCGGGGGAACGAGACGGCGACCACCCGGCTGCGATTGGCCGGCACATTGACCAGGATGACGGTATCCGAGCGTGCACCTTCGGCGTCGGCGGTGGTACCTGCGCCCACCTTGCTGTTCTGTCCGGATCGGGTGTCGGTGCCCACGATGAGATAGTTCTCGTCGCCGTACTGCGCATCCTTCTTACGGATGTTCGAATCGTCCGGGTTCACCGCGTTGATGGTTTTCCAGTTGCCGTCCCACGATTGCAGGTAGCCCCAGACGAAGCCGGTGCCGACCAGGGCCATCACGCAGGCGACCGCGACCATGACACGGCCCGTGACGGTGACGTTTCGGGTGAGGTTGCGGCGCCGATCCTTCGGTCCGGGATGCCGGAACGGACGCGACCGTGGCGGGATGGTGTCGGAGAGGTCGGGAGTCGGCTGCAACGGCCGGGCGCGGCTGCCCTGCCCGCGCGACTCCTCGGTGACCCGTTCGCGGGTCGCGTCGTCCGAGAGATCGACGTCGACATCGGGGGCGTCGGGGCGGATGGTCGGGATCTTCTGGGTCACATCGTTCGCGTTGGGGACCTCGTCGAGGTTCCCGAATCGATGGACCGTGGTCGGATTCTCGTCAGCGGGTGGCTGTGGCTCCGGCGAACGCTTTCGGGACTGTCCCGGCTGTGCCGGTCCGGACGTCTGCGCGTCGGCCCCGGCCGCGTTCATCTGCTCCATCAGCTCACGCACGGTGAGCCGGGTGCGTCCGCGGACGTAGCGATCGGTGCCGCGTGGCTCGTGGAGGGCGCCGTGGGAAGGGCCACCGTTCACCGGTGGGTCGCCGAACATCTCCTTGAAGTCGTTGGCACCACCGGAGCGACCAGCCCGCCGACCACGACGAGGCGTGCTGCCTTCGTCGGACGGCTCGTCCGGTCCCGATGACTTACGACTCAACTGACATTCCCCTTGAACCCCGACCTTCCAGTGCCACCGCCGTTGGGCTGGTACGGCGCACCATGACATGGTCCCGCCCACGCGAGACCTCGAGTCATATTACTGATTGCACCTGAGAACATGTCTCAGCTACCGCGTGGCGGGTTGCATTTCCGTATTCAGCCGCCCGAATGCATGATCTCTGCGCCGTCGGGAACGATGTCCTCGTCCGGGTCGTCGAGCCAGCCGTCGGGTAGCGCGACCTTCGCAGGCGATCCCTGCCGACCGCGAGGCCCATGTCCGTCCGCTGGGAATTCGGCGTCGGCGGGCAGCGTGCCGACGAGTTCGCGCAGCTCATCGAGGGTGTTCACCAGCGCCAGTCGATTGCGGAGATCGGAGCCGGCCGGGAAACCGCGCAGATACCAGGCGACATGTTTACGGATCTCGCGCATGCCCTTGCCCTCGCCATGATGTGCGGCGAGCAATTCACCGTGCCGGACGATGATCTGCGACACCTCTCCGAGATTCGGGGCGGCGGGCGCCGCGAATCCGTTCAATTCGGCTGCGAGTTCGGCGAACAGCCACGGCCGTCCGAGGCAGCCGCGGCCGATCACCACGCCGTCGCAGCCGGTGTGCCGCATCATCTCGACGGCATCGACCGGTTCGAAGATGTCGCCGTTGCCGAGTACCGGAACCTCGGTCACGTGCTCCTTGAGCCGGGCGATCTCATCCCAAGCGGCGGTTCCCGAATAGCGCTGCGAAGCGGTGCGCGCATGCAGGGCGACGGCCTGCGCGCCCTCGGCGGCCGCGATGCGTCCGGCGTCGAGATGCGTGTGGTGCTCGTCGTCGATACCGATCCGGAACTTCACCGTCACCGGGATCGACGTGCCCTCGGTGGCACGCACCGCGGCTGCGACGATCCGCCGGAACAGGTTGCGCTTGTAGGGAATTGCCGATCCGCCACCTTTGCGCGTGACCTTGGGGACCGGGCAGCCGAAGTTCATGTCGATGTGGTCGGCGAGATTCTCGTCGACGATCATCTTGGCCGCCGCGTAGGTGTTCTCCGGGTCCACGGTGTACAGCTGCATCGACCGTGGCGACTCGTCCGGTCCGAACGTCGTCATGTGCATCGTGACCGGGTGACGTTCCACCAGCGCGCGGGCGGTGACCATCTCGCACACGTAGAGCCCCGACACCGTGCCGGTGCGGGCGAGTTCGAGCTCGCGGCACAGGGTGCGGAAGGCGACGTTGGTGACGCCGGCCATCGGGGCGAGAACCACCGGGCTCGCCAGCTCGATGGAGCCGATTCTCAGCGCAGCGCCGTTCCCTGACGCGCCGTCCTGAGGAGCGACCCCGCGAACCGCGAAGGGCGACGCCGAACCGGCGCCCTCGGAGGTCGAGGGCGCCGGTCCTTCGTGACGCTCGCGAGCTCGCTCCTCAGGAAGCACTCGGACCGTCTGTGCGGTGCTCAGGATGCCTGCTGCTCCCGCTTCTTGGCCTCGCGGGCCAGCGAACGGTCGCGCATCTCCTCGAAGCGGATGGTGTCCTTCTGGAGCTGCTCGAGGAAGGCGCTGAGCTCCTCGCGGGTCTTCTCGCCCTCTGGGGTGAAGTCCTCACGCTCGAAGATCTTCCACTTACGGAGAACCGGCATGATGACCTCTTCGAGGTGCTGACGCAGGTCGTAGATGCCGTGCTTGGCCATCAGCACACCGTGGCGACGGAAGTTCGGCATACCGGCGCCCGGCATCTGGAAGTTGGTGACGATATCGGTCACCGCACGCAACGTCTGGTCGGGCGAGATGTCCATACCCGCACCGCAGATGTTGCGGTAGAAGATCATGTGCAGGTTCTCGTCGGCGGCGATGCGCTGCAGCATCTTGTCGGCGATCGGGTCGTTGCAGGCCTTGCCGGTGTTGCGGTGGCTGACGCGGGTGGCCAGCTCCTGGAAGGTCACATACGCGACCGAGTGCAGGATGCCCAGTTCGTCGGCGTATTCCTCGAGCTCCTCGGTGCGTCCGGCGGCGGCGAGCATCGGGTCGTAGCCGTTGGTCATGTGGATCATCCGCGCCTCTTCGAGGGCGACGGGATCGACACCGCGGGTCACCACGAGGTAGTCGCGCATGGCGATGCCGTGCCGGTTCTCCTCGGCGGTCCAGCGTCCCACCCAGTGGCCCCACGCCGAATCCATCGAGAAGTTGTCGGCGATGACCCGGTGGTAGGACGGCAGGTTGTCCTCGGTGAGGAGGTTGGTGATCATCGCGGCCTTGGCGACCTCGTCGAGCTGCGACTGCTCGGGGTCGTAGTCGACTCCGCCGAGCGCTGCGAAGTTCTTGCCGTCATCCCACGGCACGTAGTCGTGCGGGTTCCAGTTCTTGGCGATCTTGAGGTGCCGGTTGACGTTGTCCTCGGCAACCGGTGCCAGCTCCTTGAGCAGTTCAAGCTGGGTCAGAACGCGTGCCATTCTTTCCTCCGAACGGTGGTGGTCCGTATGTCATGCCTGTCAGTGGTGAGCTCGGCGCGGGACTGACATGGTGGTCAGTGGTTCAGGATACGACACCTGCCGACCCGACCCAAGTCCGTACTTACGGAATCGTAACCATGGGCGTTCGCCGTTACGTTCATCTCACGTGTCGTCGATCACGATCGTTTTCGACGACAACTCTCACGTACCGCTCGATCATCGCCGATCGGGGCACGTCTTCCCCCTGCGTGACGCGGATTCACGGCCGATTCGCAGGCCCCCTACGTGCCGTTACGCAAATCATCCGAGGCCGAGGCGTCATCGACGCCGCGCGAACATCACCCCGATGGTGTCCATCCACCGGGCCGCGTCATCGTCAAGGGTACCCAGTTCGGCCGATTTCTCGCACCATTTCATCGCCGCCTGGCCGAACTCCATCGGGTTGTAGACGTCCTCCTCCCGACTCCACAGCCCGTTGCCGGCGTAGGTCAGGATGGTGATGTTGGTCGCGGTGATCAGGGTTCCGTCGCCCGGATCGCGCATCGGGTTGTCGACCTCGCAGATCACCCGGCCGGTCGGCGCGTCCACCACGTGCCAGAGCGAGGGGTACCCGGTCATGTGGCTGCCGGGGAAGGCGGTCATCGTCTTCCAGATCCAGGCCCGGATCTCCTCGCGGCCGGACATCGTGCCGAGGGCGTGTTCGACGTAGTCGGCGTCTTCGGTGAACAGTTCGGCGAACCGGTCCCAATCACGGGTCACGGCGATCTCGGCGACAGTTCGCTGGAATTGGCCGAAGGCCTCATCGAGTTCGGAATGCGTGAATGTGCTCATCGAGGCCTGAGCGTACTAGAACTTGTTCTAGAAATTCCGTCGATCAGTGATGGAACCCGTGGGTGGCGTGTGGCGTCGGCATCGGCGTGTCGAGGCTGTCCAGGTATTCCACCGAACTGCGCAGGTCGCGCATCAACAGGTCTGCCAAGTCATGCGACAGGCCGTTGCGCACCACGATCCGTTGCACCCACTGATCGGCGAGATTGTCGGGTAGCGGGTAGGCGGGCACCTGCCAGCCGCGTTCGCGCAACTGAGTGGACAGGTGATGCAGGTTCCAGTTGTCGGAGTGTCCCGGTGCGAGTTGCCAGGCGAAGACCGGGATGTCGCTGCCATCGCTGCGCAGCACGAACTGGTCCATCGCGCCGATCTGGGACGACAGCGACATCGCGACGTCCTGGCAGTTCTGCTGGACTGCGCGGTAGCCCTCGAAGCCGAGCCGGAGGAATTGGTAGTACTGCAGCAACACCTGGGCGCCCGGCCGGGAGAAGTTGATGGCGAAGGTGGGCATGTCGCCGCCGAGATAGCTGACCCGGAACACGAGGCTCTCGGGGAGCAACGATGCGTCCCGCCAGACCACCCAGCCGATGCCGGGGTACACGAGGCCGTATTTGTGGCCGGACATGTTGATCGACGCGACCCGGTCGACGCGGAAGTCCCATTCGAGATCGGGCTGCAGGAACGGGGCGATTGCCCCACCGGAGGCCGCATCCACGTGGATGGGGATGTCGAGGCCGGTGTTCGCCTGGATCTCGTCGAGGGCGGCGGCGATCGCGGTGACCGGCTGGTACGCGCCGGTGTAGGTGACGCCCATGATCGGTACGACGCCGATGGTGTTCTCGTCGACGTAGGACGCGAGGTCGTGGCCGTCGAGGAGGGGATGCTCCTCGGAGATCGGTACATACCGGGCTTCGATCTCGAAGAAGTTGCAGAACTTCTCCCAGCACACCTGGACCGCCGACGACATGATCAGGTTCGGGGTGCCGACGGGTTTGCCCTCCGCCTTGCGGCGTTCGGCCCAGCGGCGTTTGAGCGCCATGCCGCCGAGCATGGCCGCCTCCGACGAACCGATGGTCGACGTGCCGATCGCCTTGGTCGCATCCGGCGCATTCCAGAGATTGGCAAGCATTGTCCAGCAACGGGTTTCGATCGCAGCGGTCTGCGGGTACTCGTCTTTGTCGATCATGTTCTTGTCGGCCGACTCGAGATACAGCCGATTGGCGTGATCGTCCATCCAGGTCCCCACGAAGGTGGCCAGGTTCTGGCGCGCGTTGCCGTCGAGCATGGCCTCGTCGTGGACGATCTGATAGGCGGTCTCCGGCAACGATTCGGTCTCGGGAAGTGTGAAGCGTGGGAACTCGGTGGCTTCGCCACTGCGGGTGAACAGCGGGTTCGCCGAGACCGGAAGGTCGGCGACGTCGTTGCGATCGACTTTCAGGTGATGTTCCATCGGCTCAACGTACGCCGAATCGATGCCTGACCGGCTCATCCTTCGGGCATGATTGTGCAAGCGCGCGCGGGCTGTTCATCCGTGCGCGCATGATGGTCGGTGACGGGGTCAGTAGTGACGTCGGTAGCGCAAGGGGTGATGGGTGCATGCAACGTCTCAGCGGGCTCGATGCGTCGTTTCTCTATCTCGAGACGAGGTCGCAGCTCATGCACGTCATCGGTCTCATCGAGATCGATCCGAGCACGATGCCGGGTGGTTACAGTTTCGTCAAGCTGCGCGACGAGCTCGAGCGGCGCATCGGAGCGATGCCCAATTTCCGTCGCAAACTGGATAATTCGCTGCTGAACATCGACCATCCGGTCTGGATCGAGGACGAGGACTTCGACATCGAACGTCACGTCCACCGTGTCGCGGTGCCCGCCCCGGGCGGTGAGGAGCAGGTGGCCGAGCTGTGCGCCCACCTCGCCGGCCAGACCCTCGACCGCGGCAAGCCGTTGTGGGAGTTGTGGGTCATCGAGGGACTCGCACAGGGCAAGGTCGCCGCGATGCTCCGCATGCACCATGCCGGGGTCGACGGGGTGACCAGCGCGGACCTCCTCGCCGAACTCTGCACCATGACGCCTGAGGCACCCGATCTCGATGCGGACAAGATGAAGGAGACCGCAGGCGGATCGTCGCGGACGACGATGGCGTTGACGGGGGCGGTCAATTACTTCGTCCAGCGCCCGATCGCGATGGCCAAACTCCTCCCGGAGACCGTCGGGGTGCCGATCGAATGGTTCCGCCGCACCCGGGCGAAGACCGCGATGCCGGTTCCGTTCCAGGCGCCGCGTACCCGCTTCAACGCGCCGATCACACCGCATCGCTCACTCGCGGTCACTCAGCTCTCCCTCGACGACGTCAAACGGGTCAAGAACCGTTTCGGCGTGAAGATCAACGACGTCGTGCTCGCCATCACCGGCGGTGCGATGCGCAGTTATCTCGAACAGCACGACGAGCTCCCGGAGCAACCGCTCGTCGCCATGGTGCCGGTGTCGGTGCACGGAGCGGACGAGAGCGCGCTGGTGACCGGTGGCACCAACAAGGTCACCGGCATGTTCACGCTGTTGCCGTCGAATCTCGACGACCCGGTCGAGAGGGTCGAGCAGGCATCGGAGATGGCTCGCAAGTCGAAAGAGCATCACGCCGACATCGACGCCAACATCCTTCGGGCGTGGGCACAGTTCGCCCCCGGGACCACCATGTCGACGGTGATGAAGCTCTACGGCGATCGCGGACTCTCGCTGGCACATCCGCCGGTGTTCAACGTCCTGGTCTCCAATGTCGCGGGCCCCGACTTCCCGCTCTACTTCCTCGGCTCGCGGGTCACCGCGGTCTATCCGCTCGGGCCGATCTTCCACGGGCTCGGACTGAACATCACCGTCTTCTCCGCCGACGGCCATCTCAATGTCGGCATCCTCGCCTGCACCGATCAGGCCCCGGATGTCCAGGCGATCGCCCGTGCCTTCGACGAGCAGCTCAAGCAGTTGCTCGAGCGGTGCGACTGATCTACCTCACCGGCCGGGAGGTCGGCTCACAGGCTGTCGAGCCAGGCACGTGAGCTCGCGTCGGACGGCGACCGCCAGTCACCGCGCGGCGACAATGACCCACCGGAACCGATCTTCGGGCCGTTGGGCATCGCGGTGCGCTTGAACTGATTGCTCATGAACCGCTTGAGGAAGACGATGAGCCATCGCTCGATGGTTGTCGGGTCGTACTCGTTGCGGCGCTGGGTGATGATCATCTCCGACCACGCGCCCCGTTCGCGGTCGCCCCAGGCCTGTGCCGCCAGGTAGGCGATCTTCGCCGGGCGATAACCGAATCGGGTCAGGTAGTACAGGAAGAAGTCGTGCAGTTCGTACGGTCCGACCGTGTCCTCGGTGCTCTGGATCGCGCCGTCGTCACCTGCCGGAACCAACTCGGGGGAGATCACGTCGTCGAGGATCTCGGCGAGGGTGTCGGTGGTCTCCTGCGGGTAGGCGCTGGTCGTGATCATCCACCGGATGAGGTGCTGGATCAGGGTTTTCGGCACCGACGAGTTGACGTTGTAGTGCGACATCTGGTCGCCGACACCGTAGGTGCACCAGCCCAGCGCGAGTTCGGAGAGATCACCGGTGCCGAGCACGATGGCGCCGTGGTGATTGGCCAGCCGGAACAGGTGCGATGTCCGCTCACCGGCCTGGACGTTCTCGAACGTGACGTCGTAGACCTTCTCACCGCGGGAGTACGGGTGCCCGAGGTCGGCGAGCATCTGTTCACACGACGGCCGGATGTCGAGTTCCGTGCCGCTGACCCCGAGCGAGTCCATCAGCACGTGGGCGCGCCGCAATGTCGCGGTGCCGGTGGCGAATCCGGGCATCGTGTAGGCGAGGATGTTCTGCCGCGGCAGCCCGAGGCGATCGAAGGTGTCGACGGCGACCAAGAGCGCCAAGGTGGAGTCGAGTCCGCCGGAGACGCCAATGACGATCTTCTCGATCCCGGTGGCGCGCAGCCGCGCCGCCAGGCCCTGCACCTGGATGTTCCCGACCTCCCGGCAGCGGAAGTCGCGATCGGCCGAATCGGCAGGGACGAACGGGAATCGCGGCACCTCACGGCGCAGCGTGTCGTCGACCTCTTCGGTGGCCCCGAGTCGGAACCGGATGCGGCGCAGCGGTTTCAGGTCGCCAGCGTAGTCGCCCACCTGATCGCGCAGGCTGATCATCCGCATCCGCTCCTGCCGGAGCCGGTCGAGATCGATGTCGGCGGTGATGCGCTGATCGGTCATCGAGAACTGTTCCGTGCGGGCCAGGAGCGTACCGTTCTCCGAGATCAGCGCGTCGCCGTCCCAGGCGAGGTCGGTGGTGGACTCGCCGAATCCCGCGGCCACATAGACGTGGGCAGCGACGCATCGGGCGGAATGGCTGGTGCACAGCGACTTCCGGTATGACTCCTTGCCGACGGTGACCGGGCTGCCGGACAGGTTGGCCAAGACCGTCGCACCCGCCAATGCCGCCCAGGTGCTCGGCGGGATCGGCACCCACCCGTCCTCGCAGATCTCCAGATGCACGGCGAAGCCAGGAAGGTCGTCGGCCTCGAAGATGAGATCCGGACCGAACGGTACCTCCGCGCCCATCACCGTGGCGGTGGTGACGGCGGCGTCGCGGGCAGCGGAGAAGTACCGCTGCTCGTAGAACTCCCGGTAATTCGGCAGATACGACTTCGGGACAACGCCGAGGACCGCCCCGTCGTGGACGACGGCTGCGCAGTTGTAGAGACCGTCGCCGACCACCAGGGGCAGGCCGACGGCGATCAGTGGGCGTAACCCCGTGCTCGCCTCGACCACTGTCTGCAGGCCGTCCAGGCATGCGTCCAGTACGGCGTCCTGCTGGACGAGGTCGTCGATGCTGTACCCACACAGCCCGAGTTCGGGGAACACCACCAGCGCGGCGCCGTCATCGGCAGCAGCGCGGAGTGCATCGACCGTTCGTTCGGCATTGCGCGCCGGGTCGGCGATGGAGACGGTCGGAACCGCCCCGCTCACCCGCGCGAATCCGTGCTCGTAGACTGACACACCCCGAGCCTAATGGGTCAGAGGCCGAGGTCTTTCGCGATGATCGTCTTCATCACCTCATTGGTGCCGCCGTAGATGCGCGAGACCCGGGTGTCGGCATACAGTCTGGCGATCGGGTATTCGACGATGTAGCCGTATCCGCCGTGCAACTGCAGGCATTTGTCGATGACACGTCCGGCTGTCTCGGTTGCGAACAGCTTGGCCCGCGCCGCATCCGGCACGGAGAGTTCGCCTGCGTTGTGCAGTTCGAGGGCGCGGTCGACCAGATGCCGGATCGCCTCGACCTCGGCCGAGCATTCCGCCAGGACGAATTTCGTGTTCTGGAACGACGCCACTGGGCGACCGAAGACATCACGGTCCTTGGTGTAGTCGAGCGCGTGCTGCACGGCTGCGGCCGCGGTTGCCGCGGCGCCGATGGCGATGGTGAGCCGCTCCTGCGCGAGATTGTGCGTGAGGTACGAGAAGCCCGCACCCTCCTCACCGAGGCGGTCCTCCACGGGCACCTTCACCGAGCTGAACGACAGTTCGGCGGTGTCGGAGGCCTTGAGTCCGATCTTCTCGAGTTTGCGTCCGACGGCGTAACCCTCGGAGGTGGTGTCGACGACGAGGATCGACAGCCCGGCCCGGCGGTTCTCGCTGTCGAACGGCGACGTCCGGCACACCACCAGGACCCGGTCCGCGAGTGCGCCGCCGGTGATGAACGTCTTCGCACCGTCGAGGATGTAGTGGCTGCCGTCCTCGGACAGCTTTGCGGTGGTGGAGATGTTCGCGAGGTCCGATCCGGTGCCCGGCTCGGTCATCGCGATCGCGAACATGATGTCGCCGGAGCAGAATCCGGGAATCCAGCGCTGCTTCTGGTCGTCGGTCGCGTGCTCCATCAGGTAGGGCAGGATGAGGTTGCTGTGCACGGAGTAGCTGCCGAAGGTGACCCCGGCGGCCGACGTCTCCTCGGCGATCACCATCGAATAGGTGAAGTCTGCGACGCCGCCACCGCCGTATTCCTCCGGTGCCTCGATGCCGAGCACGCCGAGATCGCCGAGCCGGTTGTAGAACTCGCGCGGCGGGTGTCCCTGCTTCTCCCACTCGTGGTACTCGGGTGCCACTTCCTTGGCGATGAACTCACGGATGGTCTTACGAAAGGCCTCGTGGTCGTCGGTGAAGATGCTGCGCTGCACGTGTTCTCCCCTTTACTTCTCGCGGTATTCGCGGAGTAGTCCTTTGCTGATGATCTGTTTCTGGATTTCGCTGGTGCCTTCGCCGATCAGCAGAAAGGGTGCTTCGCGCATCAGGCGTTCGATCTCGAATTCGGTGGAGTAGCCGTAGCCGCCGTGGATGCGGAACGAAGCCTGGGTGACCTCGGCGCAGTATTCGCTGCACAAGTATTTGGCCATGCCGGCCGCGACGTCGTTGCGTTCGCCGGAGTCTTTGAGGCGGGCGGCGTTGACCAGCATCAGATGCGCGGCCTCGACCTTGGTGGCCATCTCGGCCAGGCTGAAGGCGATCGCTTGATGCTCGGCGATCGGTTTACCGAAGGTAGAACGTTGCTGGGCATACCGTACGGCCAACTCGAAGGCCCGCTGGGCGATCCCACAGGCACGCGCGGACACATTGACCCGACCCACCTCGACGCCGTCCATCATGTGGGCGAATCCCTTGCCCGGGTCACCGCCGAGGATATCGACGGCCTGCGCCTGGTAGTCGTCGAAGATGAGTTCGGTGGTGTCGATGCCCTTGTAGCCCATCTTGTCCAACTTTTTCGGGATGGTCAGCCCGGGTAGCACCTCCCCGAAGCCGGCCGGCTTCTCGATCAGGAACGTGGTCAGATTCTTGTGCGGTTTCTCCTGTCCCTCGTCGGTACGCACCAGCGCGGCGACCAGGGTGGAGGTGGCACCGTTGGTCAGCCACATCTTCTGACCACTGATCGCATAACCGCCGCCTTCACCGGTGCGTGTGGCGGTCGTGGTGATCGCGGCGACATCGGAACCGAGTGCGGGCTCCGACATGGAGAACGCGCCACGCACGTCACCGGTGGCCATGCGTGGCAGGAAGCGCTGTTTCTGCTCGTCGGTGCCGTGCTGACGGATCATGTAGGCGACGATGAAATGAGTGTTGATCACCCCCGACACACTCATCCAGCCCCGGGCGAGTTCTTCCACACACAGTGCGTAGGTGAGCAGTGATTCGCCGAGGCCCCCGTACTCCTCGGGGATCATCAACCCGAACAATCCCATCTGACCCATACCATCCACAATCTGCTGCGGATAGGCATCTGCATGCTCGAGCTCTTGGGCGACCGGAATGATCTCCTTGTCCACAAACCGGCGAACATTCGCCACGATCTCAGACTGGATCTCGGTCAATCCCAGGGTTTGTGCGAGGCGGGTCATCTGACCTCTTCTTCAGTCGGCGGGTTCTTGTCGTCTGGGCGCTCGGCGGTGGCCGAGGCACACCGGTGAACCCTCTCAGCATGCCTGCAGCTCGTGCTCGACGGAACAACATGATCGGCTATCGATGGGTTAGCGGGAGCCAATGATGCGTGGCGTGGGGTACGAACTGCCGACTCATCGACAGTGACAGTCCCACCTCTCGCCGATCTCCCCTTCTGCACTGCGAAGGAGTCCCCGGCGCCGACCACCACAGTCGATCCGGACGCTGCGATCCAGCACTTTCCGGTGGCGACGGTGTTGGTGTGCGCGGTGATCGCATTCGTCCTGGTCGATCCCGTACGTGACGAGGTGCTGGTCCGGCGAGGCCGGGTGGTCAGCAACGGCCCGCCCATAGGTTGGGGCTATCCGACCGTGAGCGTGAACCGACTTGTCATCCACCCTGCTTCATGGTCGATTCAAGTGGGGCCCGATGACCTCACCACAGCCATCCGATTCACCGTCAGTAGAAGGAAGTCCCATGCGTGATGCAGTGATCGTCGACGCCGTCCGCACGCCGATCGGACGCCGTCGCGGCGCCCTGTCGGGAATCCATCCCGCCGACCTGTCGGCGCACGTACTCGAGGCCCTCGTCGAACGGACCGGCATCGACCCGTCGGTGATCGATGACGTGGTCTGGGGTTGCGTGAGTCAGACGTCCGAGCAGGCCACCAACATCGCCCGGACCGCCGTCCTCGCCGCCGGATGGCCCGAATCGGTGCCCGGTACCACGGTCAGCCGCGCCTGCGGGTCGAGCCAGCAGGCGGTCAGCATGGCTGCGGCGGCAGTGATCTCCGGTCAGCAGGACGTCGTGGTCGCCGGTGGCGTCGAGTCGATGAGTCGGGTGCCGATGGGGAGTGCGGCGCCCAACGGCGAGAATCAGCCGGCCACCGTGCTCGACCGATACGGCGTGGACCGCTTCAGCCAGGGGGTCGGGGCCGAGATGATGGCCGAGAAGTGGGCGCTGAGTCGTACCGCCCTCGACGAGTTCTCCCTACGGTCCCATGAGCTCGCCGCGACCGCTGCCGACAACGGTGCCTTCGACGGACAGCTCGCCCCCATCACAGGGGTCCTCGAAGGTGACGAGGGAATCCGCCGTGGGGGCACGCTGGAATCGATGAGCACTCTCAAGCCGGCCTTCAAAGACGACGGGGTCATCCACGCGGGCAACGCCTCCCAGATCTCAGATGGTTCCGGCGCGCTGCTCGTGATGGGCGACGACACGGCGAAGGAACTGGGCCTCTCACCGATCGCACGGGTGCACACGGCGGTGGTCGCCGGCGACGACCCGGTCATGATGCTCACCGGCCCCATCGCCGCGACCGCGAAGGCACTCGAGCGTTCGGGCCTCTCGATCGCGGACATCGGCGCTTTCGAGATCAACGAGGCGTTCGCCCCGGTCCCGCTCGCGTGGCAGATCGAGACCGGCGCGGATCCGGTGCGGGTCAATCCGCTCGGTGGTGCCATCGCCGTCGGCCACCCACTGGGCGGTTCGGGAGCGATCCTGATGACGAGGCTGATCCATCACATGCGCGACAACGGAATCCGGTACGGCTTGCAGTCGATGTGCGAGGCAGGCGGCATGGCCAACGCGACCATTGTCGAACTCGTCTGAACACCTAAGGAACACAATGGAACTCAAAGGTCAATCCTTCGCCGTCACCGGTGGCGCATCGGGATTGGGACTGGCCACGGCGAACCGCATCGCCGATGCCGGCGGGCAGGTCACGTTGATCGATCTGCCCACCTCCGACGGCGCAGCCGTCGCCGACCAACTCGGATCGGCGGCGAGCTTCGCCGCGGCCGACATCACCGATCGTGAGCAGTTCGCCGCCGCGCTCGACATCGCAGACGAGCGCGGCGGTCTGCGGGGGCTGGTGCACTGTGCGGGCGCCGGACGGCGGATGCGTGTGCTGGACAAGGAAGGCAATGCGGGGTCGGTCGAGGACTTCGAGTTCGTGATCAAGCTGAACCTCGTCGGCTCGTTCAATGCCTTGTCGCTGGGTGCCGAGCGGATGGCGCGGCTCGACGAACTCGATGGTGAGCGCGGCTGCATTGTGCTCACGGCCTCGGTGGCCGCCTTCGAAGGGCAGATCGGTCAGATCAACTACAGCGCCTCGAAGGCCGGCATCGTCGGCATGACGATCGTCGGGGCGCGCGATCTGGCGAGCAAGCTCATCCGGGTCAACACGATCGCCCCGGGCACGATGGACACCCCGCTGCTGGCCCGGCTGCGCGACGACGTCCGCGCGTCGCTGGCGGCCGGCATCCCGAATCCGTCTCGCCTGGGCAAGCCGTCGGAGTTCGGACAACTCGCGGTCTCGGTCTTGGAGAACAGCTACCTCAACGGCGAGACGATCCGCCTCGACGGTGCGATCCGGATGGCACCGCGATGAGCGAGGCGTCGGCAACGGCCGCAGACCGGTCCACCGAATGTCACGGGTCCACCGCACTTCACTATCCCGACGTCCCGGTGGCTGCACTGCCGCCGAGCATGGCGCGGATGTACGGCGGTCGGGCAGCTGTGGTCGACGGCGACCGGGTGGTGAGCTATGACGAACTCGATGTGGAAACCAGTCGTGTCGCCGCGGCATTACGGGCCTCCGGGGTCGGCGACCGTGACGTGGTCTTGCTGCATCTTGCCAACAGCATCGAGTTCGTCGTCGCGTACTACGGCTCCCTGCGCGCCGGTGCCACGGTCACCCTCGTCAATCCGCTCCAACCGGTGCCCGGGTTGCGGGCGCAGCTCGCGGAAACCGGCGCGGTGGCCGCCTTCACGGGAGCCGAGCAACTCGAACGTCTGCTCGACGCGGCCCGCGCGACACGCCTGCTCGCCGTGGTGCTGGCCGAGGCCGACGCTTCGTCGGCACCCGTTGGGGTGGTGACGCTCGCGGAGTTCACCGCGGGCCACTCCGTCGCCCCGATCACCTCGGTGACTTCCGCCGACGTCGCGCACCTCGCTTTCACGGGCGGCACCACCGGAGTCTCCAAGGGCGTTCAGGTGTTGCACCGCAATGTGATCGGAAACGTCACCCAGATGATCGGGTGGCGTGCCGGGCACGCGGTGATGGAGGGCGACGACGGGTACGTCCAGCTCCGATCGCGAGGTGGAGAGAGCCGGGGAGTGGTCCCCGGCGCCGCCGCCACGGTCGTGGTGTCGCCACTTTTCCACGCGCATGCCCTCATCAACATGTCCTTCCTGCTGCTCTGTGGCGCCACTCAGGTGCTGGCGGGCAGGTTTGACGCGTCGAAGATGCTCGAACTGATCGAACGCCATCGCGCGACCTACATCACCGGCAGTCCGGCGATGTGGCACGCGTTGGCCACCCACCCAGACGTCGGAATCCGTGACCTGTCGTCGGTTCGGGTGGTGTCATCGGGCGCCGCGCCCATCGACCGCGTGACGCTCGACCTGCTGCAGGCGGCATTCCCCTCGGGAGCGGTCGTCGAGGGCTACGGACTCACCGAGGCAACCTGCCTGGTCTCGTCGGCACCGTTGACGAGTGACGGTCAATACCGGCTCGGCAGTGTGGGTTTGCCGACGTTTGACACCACGGTCGAGATCCGTTCGGTCGATGACCCGCACACGATACTGTCGGCGGGAGAACGTGGTGAGCTGTGGGTCCGTGGGCCCCAGGTCACTGCCGGCTACCTGAATCACCCCGAGATCACTGCCGCCCAGTATCTCGACGGATGGCTCGACACCGGGGACATCGCCTACTGCGACGACGATGGTTACCTCTACATCTGTGACCGCGCCAAGGACATGCTGATCTACAAGGGCTACAACGTCTATCCGCGCGAGCTCGAGGAGATACTCGTCACCCATCCGGATGTCGCTTCCACGGCCGTGGTCGGTCGTGAGGCGGGCAGCGTCGGCCAGGAACCGGTCGCGTTCATCGTGCCCAAGGACGGCCACGTGGTCGACGAGGAACTCGTCCGCGGTTTCGTCGCCGAGCGGGTGTTGCCGTACAAGAAGATCCGCGACGTCATCGTCGTGGACTCCCTGCCGACATCGGCGGCGGGCAAGATCCAGAAGGTGGCATTGCGCGAGCGGCTCGCACCCACGGCCCGCTGATCGAGCGGCATCGGTTGCCACTCGATCAGCGGCGGCCCTGCATGTTTCACACTGTGGAGTTGTCAAGGAACGGTTGCGGTGTTCGCCGCTGATCGGGTAGGTCTGCCGGATTGGCGTTGCCGGTGTCGAGTGTGCTTGAGGACGGAGCCTTTTCAGGCGGCAGTCGGTAGGTTGTCGACGGTCATGGTGCGCCGATTGTGGGCGGGTATGGGTTGTCGTCGTGGGTCGAGGGTCGCCGGTGGGATGAGCCAGGGATGTTTGTCGAGGCCGATGGTGACGTCCCAGCCGTTGTGGTGGACGTCGGCGTGACATGACGGGCAGAGTAGACAGCCGTTGGCCACGGTGGTCTCGCCGTCGTCGGCCCAGTGCACGATGTGGTGGGCCTGGGTGCGGGCGGCCGGTGCACCGCATTTGATGCAGCAGCGATCACGGATATAGAGCGCCTTGCGCATCGCGGCGGTGAACAGTCGCTTGTCGCGGCTGATGTCGAGGGGAACTGTGGTTCCCCCAGAGTCGTGGAGGGCTCCTCTATGCGGCTTCGGGCTCGGTGAGTGTTGCGTTCTCGTAGTCGAC
>NZ_JBNCLX010000012.1:0-5134 GCF_049844895.1 Gordonia sp. DT101
GAGTTGTGTTCGGCGGTGTCCTACTCTCCCACACTGGTTAGGGTGCAGTACCATTGGCGCTGGAGGGCTTAGCTTCCGGGTTCGGAATGGGACCGGGCGTTTCCCCTCCGCTATGGCCGCCGTAACTTTATGAAACCCACACACAACATGGGGTTTGTTTAACCGTTGTGTGTTGTTTCAGAAGTGTCATAGTGGATGCGAACTCATTGCGGTGAATGAGTGTTGTTAGTAAGTCCTCGGCCGATTAGTACCAGTCACCTGCATACATTGCTGTACTTCCAGTTCTGGCCTATCAACCCCATGGTCTGTGGGGGGCCTTACCCCCTCGAAGGGGGTGAGAAACCTCATCTTGGAACAGGCTTCCCGCTTAGATGCTTTCAGCGGTTATCCCTTCCGAACGTAGCTAACCAGCGGTGCCCTTGGTAGGACAACTGGCACACCAGAGGTTCGTCCGTCCCGGTCCTCTCGTACTAGGGACAGGTTTCCTCAAGTTTCTGACGCGCGCGGCGGATAGAGACCGAACTGTCTCACGACGTTCTAAACCCAGCTCGCGTGCCGCTTTAATGGGCGAACAGCCCAACCCTTGGGACCTACTCCAGCCCCAGGATGCGACGAGCCGACATCGAGGTGCCAAACCATCCCGTCGATATGGACTCTTGGGGAAGATCAGCCTGTTATCCCCGGGGTACCTTTTATCCGTTGAGCGACACCGCTTCCACTTGCCGGTGCCGGATCACTAGTCCCGACTTTCGTCCCTGCTCGACATGTACGTCTCACAGTCAAGCTCCCTTGTGCACTTACACTCAACACCTGATTGCCAACCAGGCTGAGGGAACCTTTGGGCGCCTCCGTTACATTTTGGGAGGCAACCGCCCCAGTTAAACTACCCACCAGGCACTGTCCCTGAACCCGATCAGGGTCCGAGGTTAGAAGTCCAATACGATCAGAGTGGTATTTCAACAACGACTCCATGAACACTGGCGTGCCCACTTCACAGTCTCCCACCTATCCTACACAAACCGAACCGAACACCAATACCAAGCTATAGTGAAGGTCCCGGGGTCTTTTCGTCCTGCCGCGCGTAACGAGCATCTTTACTCGTACTGCAATTTCGCCGAGTCTGTGGTTGAGACAGCAGAGAAGTCGTTACGCCATTCGTGCAGGTCGGAACTTACCCGACAAGGAATTTCGCTACCTTAGGATGGTTATAGTTACCACCGCCGTTTACTGGGGCTTAAATTCTCAGCTTCGCACCCCGAAGGGCACTAACCGGTCCTCTTAACCTTCCAGCACCGGGCAGGCGTCAGTCCGTATACATCGTCTTACGACTTCGCACGGACCTGTGTTTTTAGTAAACAGTCGCTTCTCTCTGGTCTCTGCGACCACACCCAGCTCATGAGGAAAACTCAATCACCAGACATGGTCCCCCTTCTCCCGAAGTTACGGGGGCATTTTGCCGAGTTCCTTAACCACAGTTCTCTCGATCGCCTTAGTATTCTCTACCTGACCACCTGTGTTGGTTTGGGGTACGGGCCGTGTACCAACTCGCTAGAGGCTTTTCTCGGCAGCATAGGATCATGGAATTCGCCTCAACGGCTACGCATCACCTCTCAGACACATGAACGACGGATTTACCTATCGTTCGTCCTACAGGCTTACACCAGTATTACCACTGACTGGCCCCACTACCTTCCTGCGTCACCCCATCGCTTGCCTACTACCAGCCAAGGTCCCATGCAGCCGGCTCACGCCTCCCGAAGGAGATCGATCACCATTTGGATGGTTAGTACAGCTGATTCAGCATGGACGCGGATACACGGGTACGGGAATATCAACCCGTTGTCCATCGACTACGCCTGTCGGCCTCGCCTTAGGTCCCGACTCACCCTGGGCGGATTAGCCTGGCCCAGGAACCCTTGGTCATCCGGCGGCAGAGTTTCTCACTCTGCTTTCGCTACTCATGCCTGCATTCTCACTCCCACACCCTCCACACCTAGCTCACGCCGGTGCTTCCAGGGATGCAGGACGCTCCCCTACCCACCCCACCCACTACCAACACCCCCGTAAGGGTGAAGGGATGTATTGGTGAAGTGCCGCGGCTTCGGCGGTGTACTTGAGCCCCGCTACATTGTCGGCGCAGGATCACTTGACCAGTGAGCTATTACGCACTCTTTCAAGGGTGGCTGCTTCTAAGCCAACCTCCTGGTTGTCTCTGCGATCCCACATCCTTTTCCACTTAGTACACGCTTAGGGGCCTTAGCCGGCGATCTGGGCTGTTTCCCTCTCGACTACGAACCTTATCGCCCGCAGTCTCACTGCCACACTCTCACTTACCGGCATTCGGAGTTTGGCTGACGTCAGTAACCTGATAGGGCCCATCGGCCATCCAGTAGCTCTACCTCCGGTAAGAAACATGCAACGCTGCACCTAAATGCATTTCGGGGAGAACCAGCTATCACGGAGTTTGATTGGCCTTTCACCCCTACCCACAGCTCATCCCCTCCATTTTCAACTGAAGTGGGTTCGGGCCTCCACGACGTCTTACCGTCGCTTCACCCTGGCCATGGGTAGATCACTCCGCTTCGGGTCTAGACCCGGCGACTCCACGCCCTATTCAGACTCGCTTTCGCTACGGCTACCCCACACGGGTTAACCTTGCCACCGAGCACTAACTCGCAGGCTCATTCTTCAAAAGGCACGCCATCACCCACCCACCGAAGTGGCACAGGCTTTGACGGATTGTAAGCGTCCGGTTTCAGGTACTATTTCACTCCCCTCCCGGGGTACTTTTCACCTTTCCCTCACGGTACTTGTCCGCTATCGGTCACCAGGAAGTATTCAGGCTTACCGGGTGGTCCCGGCAGATTCACAGCAGATTCCACGAGCCCGCTGCTACTTGGGCATCCATCACGCAAGACCACAGGTTTTCAGCTACCGGACTCTCACCGACTACGGCAGACCATTCCAGGCCACTTCACCTAACCCATGATTTTATCACTCACGCCCAGCACGGCAGCACTGAGAAGATGAACCCCACAACCCCACACACACAAACCCTGCCAGGTATCACATGCGCATGGTTTAGCCTCCTCCGCTTTCGCTCGCCACTACTCACGGAATCACAATTGTTTTCTCTTCCTATGGGTACTGAGATGTTTCACTTCCCCACGTTCCCTCCACACCCGCTATACATTCACAGGTGGGTAACACGACATCACTCGTGCTGGGTTTCCCCATTCGGACACCCTCGGATCACAGCTCGTTTGACAACTCCCCGAGGACTATCGCGGCCTACCACGTCCTTCATCGGCTCCTGGTGCCAAGGCATCCACCGAACGCCCTTAAACACTTACAACAACACCTACAAACCACCCCCACACCACCAACACCCCCACAAAGGGAACATCAGCCGGCGAGGATCGAATGTAGACATCACCTACAAAACTTTTATCTCGTTCAACCACAAACACCGAAGTGTTCATGACAAATAAAGATGCTCGCATCCACTATGCACTTCTCAAACAACACACACCCGAATGCGATCGACTCTCACGCCCCCATCACAGGAACAATCAACAAGACAACCCGCCACCCGAGCACCGAGACAACACCATGTGTTCCCTCAGAACCCCGATAGTGTGCTGATGACACGCCGGCCTCACGACCAACGACAACCACAAACAACCGAACACGGTCGCCCACAGCCTGCCTGATGTTTCACCCTCGAACACACACCCACCGCAGAACACATGCCTGCAGAAATGGGTGATGTTGTGTGCTCCTTAGAAAGGAGGTGATCCAGCCGCACCTTCCGGTACGGCTACCTTGTTACGACTTCGTCCCAATCGCCGATCCCACCTTCGACGGCTCCCTCCACAAGGGTTAGGCCACCGGCTTCGGGTGTTACCGACTTTCATGACGTGACGGGCGGTGTGTACAAGGCCCGGGAACGTATTCACCGCAGCGTTGCTGATCTGCGATTACTAGCGACTCCGACTTCACGGGGTCGAGTTGCAGACCCCGATCCGAACTGAGACCGGCTTTAAGGGATTCGCTCCACCTCACGGTATCGCAGCCCTCTGTACCGGCCATTGTAGCATGTGTGAAGCCCTGGACATAAGGGGCATGATGACTTGACGTCATCCCCACCTTCCTCCGAGTTGACCCCGGCAGTCTCCTGCAAGTCCCCGGCATAACCCGCTGGCAATACAGGACAAGGGTTGCGCTCGTTGCGGGACTTAACCCAACATCTCACGACACGAGCTGACGACAGCCATGCACCACCTGTACACCAACCACAAGGGGGGCTGTATCTCTACAGCTTTCTGGTGTATGTCAAACCCAGGTAAGGTTCTTCGCGTTGCATCGAATTAATCCACATGCTCCGCCGCTTGTGCGGGCCCCCGTCAATTCCTTTGAGTTTTAGCCTTGCGGCCGTACTCCCCAGGCGGGGTACTTAATGCGTTAGCTACGGCACGGATCCCGTGAAAAGGAACCCACACCTAGTACCCACCGTTTACGGCGTGGACTACCAGGGTATCTAATCCTGTTCGCTACCCACGCTTTCGCTCCTCAGCGTCAGTTACTACCCAGAGACCCGCCTTCGCCACCGGTGTTCCTCCTGATATCTGCGCATTTCACCGCTACACCAGGAATTCCAGTCTCCCCTGTAGTACTCAAGTCTGCCCGTATCGCCTGCACGCCTACAATTGAGTTGCAGAATTTCACAGACGACGCGACAAACCGCCTACGAGCTCTTTACGCCCAGTAATTCCGGACAACGCTCGCACCCTACGTATTACCGCGGCTGCTGGCACGTAGTTGGCCGGTGCTTCTTCTCCAGGTACCGTCACTCACGCTTCGTCCCTGGTGAAAGAGGTTTACAACCCGAAGGCCGTCATCCCTCACGCGGCGTCGCTGCATCAGGCTTCCGCCCATTGTGCAATATTCCCCACTGCTGCCTCCCGTAGGAGTCTGGGCCGTGTCTCAGTCCCAGTGTGGCCGATCACCCTCTCAGGTCGGCTACCCGTCGTCGCCTTGGTAGGCCATTACCCCACCAACAAGCTGATAGGCCGCGGGCCCATCCCCAACCGCAAAAGCTTTCCACCACACCCCATGCGAAATGTGGTCATAT
>NZ_JBNCLX010000013.1:0-1333 GCF_049844895.1 Gordonia sp. DT101
CTACTCATAGCTCCTATGTCAAGCGGCTGCTTGAGTGTCGGGTTGTGTGCGGGTGTTGTGGTCGGCGGTGAGGGCGGCGAAGACGACTCGGGAGATTCGGCGTTTGAGGCATCGCAGTGCCTCGGTTTTGGTTTTGGATTCGCGTTGTTTCTTGTCGTAGTAGGCCTTGCCGAGGCTGTCGTTGCGTCCGGTCTGGGTGATCGCGATCCGGTGAATCGCGGCATTGAGTTGTCGGTTGCCTGAGCGGGTGAGTCGGACTCGTCCGGCTGTGTTGCCTGACCACACCGGCACCGGCGCCACTCCGGCGTGGCGGGCGAACTTGGCCTCATCGGCGAATCTGGTGACGTTGGCGGTCTCGCCGATGATCTTGGCCGCGGTGAGTTCGGCACATCCCACCACTTCGAGCAGCGCGGGTGCCGCCGGGGTGACCAGTGCGGTGATGCGGCGTGTGTAGGTCTTGATCCGCACGGTCAACTCGACGATGTCGGTCAGTTGTTCACGGGCGAGTTCGGCGATGATCTGTGTCTGGTTCTCCAGCCACCCTCCGACTCTCTTCTGCTGCTTGATTCGGTCCATCGAACGGGGCTCAATCTCGAATCCGGGGTCGATTTCGTGCACGTTCCACTGCAATCGGTTGATGATTGCTGTGCGTTGGGCGACAAGGATTTCACGGTGATCGACAAGCAGTTTCAACTCGCGGGAGAGGTCGTCGTGCTCGGCGACGGGCAGGTCGGGTTCGCGGGCAGCGGCGCGTGCCACCGCCAACGCATCGATCGGATCGGATTTACCGCGATCGCGGCCGATCCGCCGATACTCGGCCATCAGGTGCGGGGTCACCCGCACCACCTTCTGCCCGGCGCCGAGTAGGTCGCGTTCCAGGCGTGCCGACAGGTTGCGGCAGTCCTCGATAGCCCACACCACCTCAGTGCCGTAGCGCTCACCGATCCAGCACATCGCCTGGCGATGCCCGGGCGTGGTGGCCTTGACTGTTTTCTGTTCGAGTCGACGTCCGGCTTCATCGACGGCGACGAAGGTGTGTGAACGCTTGTGTACATCGGCTCCCACCACGATCATGGGTGTGGCCTCCAATCAATCAACGGGGTTGTGAGGTTGGACCGGCCGGCCGACACATCTCAGTGTGGGAGTTGCTGCTGCCACGCTCCTATCAAGTCAGGCCGGTCGGTTTCCCATCACCAGCAGTCGGCACAACGAGTACAGGCCAACCCCTTGACGAGCAGGGGACACGGCACCCGGCGGGAGAGCCAGACAACTGGTGATCAGAACCCAACCACCACCGAAGTGGCACATCAACCTTCACACTGAGACCGGCGGG
>NZ_JBNCLX010000014.1:0-1176 GCF_049844895.1 Gordonia sp. DT101
GGGATCACCAGACCTTCGGGCGTGGTGAACTCGGTGCGCAACCGGCCACGTGTGTCGCGGAACTGCTCGTCGAGCCAGTTCCCGAACGTCTTGAGCACATGGGAGAACCGGTCTTTGATGTTCAGATTCTCCGGCACCGTCTGCCCACCCGCGGCCGGGTTGGTGTGGTCATATTCCTGGACGTGTTCGACGTCGGCGTCAAAGGAGGAGGTCGCGTTACCCGGCACGATGCTGTAGCCATCGCGCACCCGCACATAGGTGTCCAGAGCGGTCGACGGCCGATAGGGGTCCGAGGGAAGATGCGCGGGCAGGGTGAAGGTGCCATCCGGATTCTGCGGTGTGCCCGTGGGTACCAGCGGCTTGATCACCGCGTCCGGACGGGCAGCCAGATCGCGCACCTGTTCATCGGAGACGACCCCGTGTCCGGCGACGAACCCGGCATGCTCGGCCTCACCGGTGAGCGTGGCTTCGTCGCAGACCACGTGGATGACCACGGTGGCGTCGACCGGCGGCACCGTGCCCGGCTCCGGGATCCGGGCCGTGCAGTCCTCGCGCCCGCACCGGCATTCGAAGACAGTCCCCGACAGCAGGGCGAACATCGCGTCCGAGGCGCGCTGCTGTGTGGTGCGCTCGTCGTGTTCACATACCGCGGCGGCCAGCGCTTTGACGGCTGCGGCGGCGATGCGCACGTTCTCCGCGGACATGGTCGCCGACATCTGCCCCATCCCATCCGGCTTCGGCGTCGTCCACACCCGACGGTCGTTGACCGCACGTCGGCGAGCCTCGCGCACCGCATCCGGATCCTGGCGAAACACGATCCGATCGACCATGTCGCGGAGCCGTTCGGCCGACCACGCCCCGGCATGCAGATCCAGTTCGGCGGCGATCTGCCCATCCACCTCGGCCATACCGGCGTGGCCGTCGAGCAGATCGGTCCGGGCGATGATCGAGGACACCCGAGCCGGGGAGATCTGCCCATCACGTAACCGCTCGGACACCTGCGGCAACCGATCCCGCAACGCCAGCGCCTCACGAACCAGTTGCTCGGCAGCCTGCTGGGAGACACTCAACGCCAACGCGACCCGGGCGGCGCAGTCGGCGAACCCGTCCACCACCAGAATGTCCTCCGGCCGTTCCTCGGGTCCGACGAGACGGTCATGCAGTTCGGCGGCCAAC